>CAZUDL010000079.1:0-1505 GCA_964618935.1 uncultured Actinomycetes bacterium | reverse complement strand
CCCCAGCTTCGCCGGGTCCTCAGCGGCTATTTCCACAAGTCCTGAAGTTAGCTCGCCAAGCGCAAGGCGGAGGCCAAGAGAGGGGAGTGGCGGCCGGCGGCCGAGGCCTCGGTTGCCGCCTTCGCCGAGGAGTGGCTGACCGAGCGCCGGGCCTCGATGAAGCCGCAGGGCTGGGCCGCCTACGAGCGGGCCCTCCGCCTTCACGTCCTGCCCGTGATGGGCGACGTGCCGGTCGCCAGGGTCACCGAGCGTCACCTGGGCGACCTCTACGCCCAGCTGGCCGCCCAGGGGCTGGGAGGGACCTCCTGCAACTTCGCCGCGGTGGTGCTCAAGGCGATGCTCAGCGACGCCGAGCGGCGGTCGATGATCCAGCGCAACCCCTCCCGGCACGTCCGGCTGCCGCGGATCGTTCGCAGCCGGGAGAAGGTGATCCTCGACGCCGAGGAGGCCAGGCTGCTGATCGGGGCGGCGAGGGGGGAGGGGTTCGCGGCCCTCTACACCCTGGCTGTGACCACGGGGATGCGCTCGGGGGAGATCCGGGCCCTGCGCTGGCGGGACATCGACCTCGAGCGGGCCCGGGTCCTCGTTGGCGGGACGGTCACCACCCGGATCGGCGGAGGCCGGACCATCGACACCCCCAAGACCACCCGGAGCCTCCGCGACGTCCCGATCCCCCCGGTCACCGTCCAGGCCCTGGCGGCTCACCGGGCGCGTTCGGCCCCGGCGGGCGAGTTGGTCTTTCCCGGGCGCGACGGGACCCTCATGCACTCCCAGACCCTCGGCCGCGCCTTCCACACCCACCTGGAGCGCGCCGGGCTGCCGCCGATGACCTTCCACGCGCTCCGCGACACGGCGGCCACTCTGATGCTCCAGGGCGGGGTCCCGGCCTACGTGGTCAGCCGTATCCTCGGCCACGCCTCGGAGGCGATCACCCTCTCCGTCTACGCCCACGTGACTCGGGGGATGGAGGCCCAGGCCACGGCCGCGGTACAGGCCGTCTTCGGGTAGGGGATGAGCGCTCCCGTGAGCAGGACGGCCTCCCGCTTCGGGTTCCACGCCGTCGCCGAGGGGAGGGCCAACGACAATCGGTCAACACGTTCACACACGTCTAACTGCATCCAATCTCGGTCGGCTGGGCGATGGTTCCAGCCAAATGTTGAGTTCCGTGCAGTCCTCTGTTAGTGTTCGCTAAGGGGGCATCAGCAGTTCGGAGGGGGGCGGTGGCGCACTACCTTGAGACGCCTGCGAGACCTGGCGAGGTCGGCGGGTGTCGAGGTCGGCCATCACGAATCGGGCGTCTTCAGGCGGTCGCGTGCTCTGCGATCCGTCCTACCGCGGCACCACAACGACGGGGGGAAGCCAAAGACTGATGGATTGCCCAAACTGTGGCTCGAGCCAGGTCCAGACCCTGGCTATGGTGATCTCGTCTGGGACCACCCACGTCGATGCTAGAGCTAACTTCAGGACTTGTGGAAATAGCCGCTGAGGACCCGGCGAAGCTGGGG
>CAZUDL010000078.1:0-1518 GCA_964618935.1 uncultured Actinomycetes bacterium | reverse complement strand
TTCTGTTCAAGCTAACATTGAAGGCAATTTGATAGTTGGAAACAACAATACTCCCTCTGTCAACGCTCAGCCTCAGCAATACGGTATCTGGGGTGGATTCAACGATTCCAATATGACAAAGAACTCGATAAGTGGTATCAATGGGATCGCGCTTTACTATTATGGTTCGAACAATCTTATTTTCGACAATAATTTCCAAAACAGCAATCAAGGAATTGCATTTACTGGAGACGAATCTCTTTCATATGGTAACACTTTTTACTACAACAACTTCATCGATAATGCCCAAAACGTTGAGATCGGGTTTATTACACCCCCTCCGCCTAGCAGGTGGGATAACGGCACCATTGGAAACTACTGGAGCGATTACAACGGCACAGCCACAATCGGTGGGGAAATAGGCACTTCACCATACATTATTCAAACTTCCTACGAAAACTACACTACTGGACAAACCGTGACGGTCATCGAAGGCCAAGACAATTATCCACTCATACACCTTGTCAGCACAGCAAACATGGCTGCAGAGGTTCCAACCTTGCCAACCACTTTGATCTATCCAACTGCTTCGTCCCCGCCAAGCTCAAGCCCTACGCCTGCGTATCGCACTTCGGCGTCTCCAGCGTCAACCCCGTCCATTTCATCGACTCCTTTAATCCCAGAGTTTTCAACAATAATCAGCGTGACAGTCATTTTGGCAGTGACAGCAACGACATTATTATCCACCAAGAAACTGAAAAAAAGAATGAATAGCCACTAAAATGTGCTTGTGGCCACACTTTGTGCTTCGCCGCTAATGTCATTTGCAATTGTGCCTTTCTGGCCGTTCTTTACGCTGTAAGCTGTTAAGACAACGTTGCTCAGTGTGATTTTCGGAGTCCCCGAACCTGTGGTGGTGCCTTGTGGACCCCAAATAACAGTAACCAGTGAGCCATTAAGAACATCTGTAAGTAATGCTGCATAGTTTGCGGGAACATAAAGTGCTGAAGCCTTAAACGTGTAGGATTGGTTGCCGCTGGCCGTGAAAGCTGGCGATGGAGAGCCGCCTGAAGCGCAAACGTATTCCTTAATCATTTCTGCTTTAACATCCATAGTGAAGTCAGTTAGAAAGCCGATTGCTGCTCCTCCAACTTGAACAACTGCATTCCTACTTAGAACTGGCGTAGTAGCTAAACTCATATTTTTCACCTCGATTAACAATTATTCAGATCAAATTATGGTACGATTAGAAGCCTTTGGGTATATACCGATTAGCGGCTATTGGGTATATGTTAGCCTTGCAGGATATTTTGAATTTGCTCCTCAATAGCCGGCGCAAAATCAGGCAAATGCTGATTAACCGAATTCGTCAAGAATAATCTTGCCGACATCTTTCGGGTGCCAAACTCTACGTAATAAGCATAAGGCGCAGTAGCCTTAATTTTTAGTTGAAAATCGCTAGGTTGCTCAACCGCTAAAGTGCTTTTAAAATATCCCGTTCTGACAGGAACCAACGTGTTTGCAGTCGCCAAAATATCC
>CAZUDL010000077.1:0-1540 GCA_964618935.1 uncultured Actinomycetes bacterium | reverse complement strand
GGTCGAAGAATCCGACCCCGAGGGTCTGCATGAGCCGCCCGCGCATGGTCGGCCCGGGATCGCGCGAGCCACCCTCCAGGGCCGGGATGTAGTTCTGGCTGACCGCCAGGCGGTGGGCGAGCTGGCGCTGGGTCAGACCGTGCGCTCGCCGCCACTCCGCCAGGTAGGTGGCCCGGATGCGGATCTGGACGGGATCAGCTAGTGCCATCGGGCCAGCATACGACAGGACAGTAGGTCGGTGATAGCAAATCTACGCCCTAGTAGCCCATCCTTTCGGGCTCCGCGCGCAGCCCCGCGCAGCTCCTGCGTCCGGCCTCCGACCGGGTCGCCGGCGCCCGCCGGGTCAGCGGGCCCTAACCGCTCCGACTCTGATGGGATGACCACGACGCCCCGGATGACCTCCAGAGCGAAGCGAGCAGCGATGTCCCCGCGCTCGCAGGGTGAGGGCTGCCCTTCTTACGCGACTGTCAGCGAGTAGACGACGCGCGGCCGACCGATCTCCCCCGGCGCCTCGGTCCGGGTCAGCACCCCGCGCCGGACCAGCTCGTTGGCGACTCGGTGGACCTTTCCGTAAGCCCAGCCGAGCTCCGCGGGGAGTGTGCGATCGGCGAGGCTGAACGGGCCAGTGGACCGCGCGAGTGCGGCGAGCCGCGCCTCGTCGGCCGACAGCTCGTCGGGGAGGGTGAGGCTCGCGCGCTCCGTCCAGCGTGCGAGCGGCTGAGCGGATCCGCGCAGCCCCGTGCCGGCTTCCGTCTGCGTCAGGAGGAAGGATCGCACGCGCCGGACGAGGTCCCTCGGGTTCCCCCGGGCTCCGTCGATGAGTTCCCCCGGGCACTCACCCTCGAATCCGGCCTCCTGCAGACGCTGGGCTGCGAGCTCCCTCGCCTCCTCTCGATCGAGAGGCGGAACCGGCAGCACGCCGTCCTCCCACCAGGCGTCCGCCCCCGCATCGAGGTACGGGGTGGGATCCTCCGCACCCCCCACGACGACCCAGGGGATCCCCAGGCGCCAGAGGTGGCGCCGCCACCTCCCGAAGAGCTCCTGCGCCGTTTCAACCTCCACGTCATCAAGGCAGACGACGTGGGCCGGCGCCAGGGCTACGGAGCCCAGGTCCACGAGCATCGCAGGGATGTCGTCCGTCCCGGCCACGGTGGCTCCTCGCACCCGGAGGACCAGGTTCAGCAGGCGCGCGGCGTCATGGACCCTCGAGCCGTCGACGAGGTCAACCGGTTGCCCGCCGAGGGCCAGGCGCCGGGCGATCTCGTGGAGCAGGGCCGTCCGGCCCGAGCCGTCCGCGCCGAAGAGGAGCACGTTGCCTTCCAGGCTGACGGTGCGGACTGCCCGATCGACGATGGTGTCGCGCCCGATGAGGGCGGGGCGCCCAGCTTCGGAGACACCCGGCAAGGACATGGAGCCCACCGTTCGTGGAATGGCCTGAGGCGGAGCGGTCACGAGAGCACCTCGCTCGATGAGATCTCCCCCTTCTCTCTCGGAGAGAGGGGGTCTCGCGCAGCGAGCCCGACGTGTAGGAGTCGCCGGT
>CAZUDL010000076.1:0-1619 GCA_964618935.1 uncultured Actinomycetes bacterium | reverse complement strand
TTTAGCGGTTTCGGAGTTGCTGCAAGAGAATTGGGGGCTATCAAATCCCGTGGCTGCCGCGAATATTTTGTGGCCTACAACTCGGATGGATGCGATTGGGATTACTCAGGGAAAAGGACCCTTGCAAGTAGCCGTCTACAACGCAAGCCCAAGCAAGCAAGTTGACGCCCTTAGCCGCGAATGCTATCTAGTTACTGAAAAACTTGTCGTCGACATAATTGTTGTTAACGCAAGCCAAAGCACAGCTGATTTAGCGACTGCAGAATCCACTTTGGAGGCATTGCAGGCTGAAGTCACTCGTATTATTCACTTGCAAGACCCAAACTACGTGGTAACCGGAGAGCCGATTCACAGTAACGCAACTGAAGTGACCCGCGTTATGATCAACGTTGACGCCGTTTACTTCAGCATTTCAAGTTAGTGGGCAGGTGAAGTAAATGGCAGAACAAAAAAGGGCGGCAAACCAAAAGTTTAAGACAAAATTTAGCACTTGGGTTGTGACTTACAAAAACGGCTCTCAGGTTTTGGTAGAGCACAGGGTAACGAAAATAGCTTAGACCGACACTAAGGTGAAAAAGTACGAGCATTTCTATTCAGGTCAATTTATCAAATTTCGACGCGCTGAGCAGCTGCTTTGAATGCCTCTGTGAGCAGTACCCGGAAGCTGTCAGGCAGGCAATGATGAATGTCGCTCAGGATATTTTGGCTACGGCAAACACGTTAGTTCCCGTTAGAACTGGATATTTGAAAAGTACAATAGCAATCGAGCAACCCAGCAATTTTCAAATTAAACTAAAGGCTACAGCGCCCTATGCATATTATGTTGAGTTTGGAACAAAGAAAATGTCTGCACGGCTATTCCTAACAAACTCAGTCAATCAACATCTTAGCGAATTAGCACCTGAGATTGAGCAGCAAATCAAAGATTTACTTCAAGGTTAACGGTTTTAAGTAACCATTGTAATCGAGGTGAAAAATATGAGTTTAGCAACTACGCCAGTTCTAAGTCGGAATGCAGTTGTCCAGGTGGGCGGAGCGGCAATCGGTTTTCTCACGGACTTCACTATGGATGTCAAAGCAGAAATGATTAAGGAATACGTTTGCGCATCTGGTGGCTCTCCATCGCCAGCTTTCACGGCAAGCGGCAACCAATCCTACACGTTCAAAGCTTCAGCACTTTATGTCCCTGCAAACTATGCAGCACTACTAACAGATGTTCTCAACGGCACTTTGGTGACGGTTATTTGGGGTCCACAAGGAACCTCTACGGGATCCGGAACACCAAAAATCACTTTGAGCAACGTTGTCTTAACAGCTTACAGTGTGAAAAACGGACAGAAAGGCACAATCGCAAACGACATCAGCGGTGAAGCACAAAGCGTAGCCACAAGCACTTTCTAGTACCTTTTCCTTCTCTTTGTTTTTTCAATTTTCTTATCCAAAAATTAGAAATTATTAATGAGGTGATTTGATGAGTGAAGAAAAATTTGATAGTGAAGGTTTCGAGAAACTTAAAGCTGCATTCAACGAGCACGAGGCAGCGCAGAAAGAGCATTAGCGTGCTAGCTGCTACCAAGGTCTTCCAAAAATTTACCCCATAGGGGAAAAGGTCTTTCGCA
>CAZUDL010000075.1:0-1620 GCA_964618935.1 uncultured Actinomycetes bacterium | reverse complement strand
TTGAAGATGTAGTCTCTTGCTTTGATATGTGCTAATTCATGAGAAATAACCGCTGCTAACTCGTCTATATCCAGGATGTTTAGAAGCCCCAACGAGAAAACTATCACCGTGTTCCGCCCGTAGCCAACTGTAAAGGCATTAGGTAACAAATCATCGACTAAGCCAACTTTAGGTTCTAGAATACTAAGTTTGAGGGCGGTTTCCTTCACTTTTTCTTGGATGGCAATATATTCATCTTGAGCCATCATGACTATGTGAAACCGCTTATGTGCTATTTTACTCCCGAAAGACAGCATAAACACAAGATAACCTGCAGCTGCGGCTACTCCACCAATACACAGTAAGCCTGTGAACGACGAGAAACTGGGGTCAGCCGAGGCAGCAACGCCAAAGCCAGGAACTGGGCTCTGAGGCACAAAAGATGAGGTGCTTATTACTGTTTGGGGATGAAAATACAACAGTACGGTGACTGGTATAAAAAGCGGTATGAGCCATATGATGCTTTGACATCGTCTTGATATGAAAGGGTTAAATTTCAAAAAGATTTTTATGGAAACAAACGCTATGGACAGAAATACCGCTGAATAAAAGAAGTAGGGTTGAAAGATTTGAAACAGGAAATCGTTCAAGCTTACCATATCTGGGTCATTTCTTTTTGTCCTTTATGGTTTTATCGATTTTTTGTTTCAGGGCTTCCAATTTTTGGTCGTTAGCTGCGGTTTTTTCGACAAGGCAAGTGGTGACTAGCTCGTCGAAGTTGTCTAAGAGACTATTTAATACTTGGCGGACTGCAGCTTCTTTGAAGTTTTGCTCTTCAAGCTTTGGCCAGTAGGCATAGTAGAGGTAGGCGCCTCCTTTGCTTTTCTCTATTTTTCGGGAAAGCATACCTTTCTCGTAGAGCCGGTCCATCGTGTTCATTACGGTTGTGTAGGCGATGGTTTTTTTCTTTTTGATTTCTTCGAGTACTTCTCTTACGGTAATGGGTCTTTTCTTTGAACACCATATGGTTTGAAGGATGCTTGCTTCCAGAGGTCCTAAGAAGGCTTCAAGCTGTTTTCCTTCAACGTTATACTGAGAGACTGCTGTTTTTTTCTCTTCGGTCGTTGTTCTTCCTCAAGTACCATAAGGGATGGTAGGCTTTTAACGTTTTTCCCAAAATCTGGCGACATAAAAATAGCGCGCGCTATAAATTCTTTCTGCCGTTTAGCCACTTATGTATACTCGCCACAGGGTCCAGGCGCAATATTAGAAGATGTACAAGTCGTACCCGAATCGGGTCTGAATCGTGAAAACGCTCTTAACAGTGGAAAAGACACGAATAATCAGGAGCGCCGAGTAAAGGGGCGCAATGACAGAAATGTCAAATAAATATAGAAAAATGCGAGGTGATAAACATGAACATGAAAAAATTTATGGTCATTACCCCAATAGTAGCCTTGCTATGTATTGCAATGTTCGCAAGCCTTGCAACTCCCCAAGCAAAAGCCCAAGTAATCCCTCTAAACGCCAGCTACTGCATTAGCCAAAACGGTAACAACCCCATCGGCGGTGGTTACGTAGGAAACCCAAACGGTATTATCGGTACTGGGCCTGACGGTAACTGGGCGCAGATATATGGCG
>CAZUDL010000074.1:0-1667 GCA_964618935.1 uncultured Actinomycetes bacterium | reverse complement strand
GTCGTAGGCCACAAAATATTCGCAGCAGCCAACGGATTTGATAGGCTCCAATTTTCCTGCAGCGACTCAGAAACCGTTAAGGCTTGATTAGTCGACGTCTAAGTTTTCCTCCGTTTTCTATTACCGAAATAATAAAGAAGCCAACCTATCACGAAAAGCGCTATAGCAAGGGGGATAAGCAGAAGCCTCAGTTTTCGCTTTGCCATTCCTAACGCCACCGTCCCCTGTAATGTGGAACTTCATTTCCTAGGCGAGCTTGAGCGCTTACTGCTCCAGTTGAAAGATTCGCCATATTTCGGGTAAAACTGTCTTGGAAGCTTTGCACTGCACTTTCAAACGAGAATTTTCCAACCGTGCCCTTAGTTACAAATAAATCGCCCAGCTTGTAATCTGCCGCGCCCAACAGCATCCCGCCGCTCGCGGCAACTAAAACGGCCATGCATGCAAGGTCAAGTGCGGCTAACTTCGCAAACAGGTAACGCGGATCCGTCGATGCTACGCTGGGCGCAAAGCTGCCTATGAAAGTGTTCGCATAGTTAACGTATGCTTGGACGCTGTTGCTTGAAACAGAAAGACCGTAAACAAGATAATTGCTGTTTCCATCAGGTCCCGTCGCATTTAGAAAGCCAATAACTTCCTCTAGCGAAGTGAAAGCTGGATAAGTTGACATGAAAAGTCTCCGTGAATTGGTTAATTTGAAGCCGGCTTTACGGTTCCAGACTCAAAAGACTGGAGCAAACAAATAATCGTTTAACTGGTTGAGTAGCCCGTGGATTTGCATACGCAGAAGCCATTTGCCACGTAGGGTGTTTTGCGGTAGCTTGTGAACGGGATAATTTTGCGAAGCCGTTTCTGGATGTCGATGTCGGTTGTGATTTCTTGTTTGGTTACCATGAAACCCATGGGTGCGTAGTTGTTGTTTGGGTTTTGGCCGTCGCTGATGCCGTAAACTGTGCCTGCGGGAACAAGATTGCTGACGAGCAGTGTCCATATGCCGAGTTTTTGTTCAACTTCATTGGTCAGCGGGTTGGTGACTTCGCGGAACAAGTTGGGGTAAGGCAAGTTGCGCAGGGATTCTTCTTGGATTGGGTTGATTGCGATGTACTTCATTATGAAGTTGTGTTGTTTTATGAGTCGGTTCATTTTGTTTAGGTCTTCAAGACCTACGCCGCCGCTGACAGTTATTGTTGAGCCTGTGACGCTGATTGTGTTTCCCGTGCCTGCAAAAGAGTTGCCGTTCGCTGCCCCCGCGCCATCTATTGCGGTCCAGCTGTCTAGCTCTATTTGATACATCGTGCGGAACGCCAGACGCATCATTTGAGTATCAACTACGCCGAGTTCGAAGTCAGTGATCATTTCTATTGGGATTTCGACTTCTTCGCCGTAAGTGTCAGGGGTGATGCTGACGCTTGTTAATGGGGTGAAGTCTAGTACTGCGGGTGCTGAGATGCCTTTTCTTTGAATGCCGATTGCTACGTTGCCTGCTTCTTTGACGTAGGTTCGGGTGCGTCCTTTGATGATTGGGTCTGGAACAAAGAGCTTGGCAAATATCATGGCGTTGGTTGCCATCTGAAGGATTTTTTGGTGCAATTCTGGGTATTGAATGGCTGGACTATCATCCATTGTTACTTGATCTGGTGCAAAACTCATTTCTTGATTTCTCCTTT
>CAZUDL010000073.1:0-1668 GCA_964618935.1 uncultured Actinomycetes bacterium | reverse complement strand
TACGGCGCAACCTGCGGCATCTTCCCCGTTGGCGCCGAGACCCTGCGTTACCTCCGTTTAACCGGTCGCACAGAGGCCCAGATCGCCCTCGTCGAGGCCTACTTCCGCGAGCAGGGCCTCTTCCACACCACCGCCTCCCCCGAGGCCGAATACTCGTCAACCTTGTCCCTGGATCTAGCCACCGTCGAACCCAGCGTCGCCGGCCCCAGGCGCCCGCAGGATCGCGTCCTCCTCTCGCAGGCCGCCGCCAGCTTCGCCCAGCAGCTCCCCACGCTCCTCGGCCCCAACGGCAACCAGTCCACCGTCCGCCAGGTCCTCCGCTGGGAGACCGAAGGTGGCCACGCCTCCGCCAACGGCAACCCCGAAGGCAGTCTTGGCGCATCCGACCCATACGCCGCAGCACCCGCCTCCGTCAAAGCCCGCTTCGGCGTCGATCCCGACCCCTACCTCACCCACGGCTCCATCGTCATTGCTGCCATCACCTCCTGCACCAACACCTCCAACCCATACGTCATGATCGCCGCCGGTCTTCTAGCCAAGAAAGCCGTCGAGCGCGGCCTACGTACGCCGCCTTGGGTCAAGACCTCCCTCGCCCCCGGCTCCCGCGTCGTCACCGACTACTACAACAAGTCCGGCCTCACTCCCTACCTCGACGCCCTTCGTTTCAATACCGTTGGGTATGGCTGCACCACCTGCATTGGCAACTCCGGCCCGCTGCCCACCGATGTCTCCGCCTCCATCGAAGCCCACTCCCTCGTCGCCGTCTCTGTCCTCTCCGGTAACCGCAACTTCGAGGGTCGGATCTCGCCCGAGGTCCGCGCCAACTACCTCATGTCCCCCCCGCTGGTCGTCGCCTACGCCCTCGCCGGCCACATCTCCCATGACTTTGTTGCAGAGCCCCTCGGCAAGGATCAATCCGGAGCCCCCGTCTACCTCAAGGACATCTGGCCCACCCAGGCCGAGGTCTCCGCCACGGTAGCTACCTGCATCGACTCCCAGATGTTCCGTAAACAATACTCAACGGTATCCCAGGGCGACCAAAACTGGCAGCGCCTCACCTTCCCCTCCGGAGACACCTACCGCTGGGAGTCCGACTCGACCTACATCCGCCGCGCCCCCTACTTCGACGGCATGACGGCCACCCCCGCGCCCATCGCGGACATCCGCGCTGCCCGCTGCCTTGCCGTCCTCGGCGACTCCGTCACCACCGACCACATCTCTCCCGCCGGATCCATCAAGAAGAACTCCCCCGCCGGCAAGTACCTCACCGACCACGGCGTCGCCCCCGCCGACTTCAACAGCTACGGCAGCCGCCGCGGCAACCACGAAGTCATGGTCCGCGGCACGTTCGCCAACGTCCGCCTGCGCAACAAACTCGCCCCCGGCACCGAAGGCGGCGTCACCCGCCTGCTTCCTGAGGGAGTCGAAATGCCCATCTACGACGCATCGGTTATCTACGCCGAGCGCGGCATCCCGCTCTGCATCCTCGCCGGCAAGGAGTACGGCTCAGGCAGCTCCCGCGACTGGGCCGCCAAAGGCCCCAACCTGCTCGGCATCCGCTTCGTCATCGCCGAGAGCTACGAGCGCATCCACCGCTCCAACCTGGTCGGCATGGGCATCCTGCCATTGCAGTACCTGCCCGGCCAGTCGACCGCATCGCTCGGCCTC
>CAZUDL010000072.1:0-1673 GCA_964618935.1 uncultured Actinomycetes bacterium | reverse complement strand
CTGGCATCCGTCATATCAAAACCGTCCTGTCTATTTTCATCACTAATTTTACTCCAAATGATGTTTAAATCAAGAAAAATGTTTTTGTCCCGTGGTTTTAACAAAATATTTTCTTCCAAATCATGTCGAAAGCCAGATTTTCGGTCTGATATTTCTAAATTTCCTGTTTTTAGACATACCTGCCCAATCATTTTTGTTTGCTCCTCTATAAAAAATATGTTACCGGGTCAATTATGCTAACCGCTTGTTGCGCGTAATTTCCGGATATTATTCATTAAGCCGGAAAATATCTTTGCAGTGATAGAAACTTCGGCTAATAAAAGCCAGTAATAACGGGCGTGTTTAATTAATCTTCCGCCTATCTTTATCAACTTTAACTGTATCGTTTTTAACGACCAATGCTTTATCTTCTTTGGTAAAACCAGGGTCCTTAAAAAATTACCCGCATTATATGCCAAAATAAACAATTTCAATCTCGCCTCATTCTCCTTAAATCTCTTGCAGGACAGCTTGGTCCAATTCAGTGTGTGTTTTCCTTCCTTGATCCACTGTTCGCAAGTGCCGCGTTTGTTATAAAATCTGACTACCTTTTTATCGAGCCAGTTTAAACTCGTTATAATAAATCCAATCCGTGGAAACAATTCGCCAGGATGATATTCTATTTTTGCGATGACTCTTCTTTTCTTATCCCACGACTTGGCTTGATACTTAAAATCTTTATACCGCGTAATGAACTTTTTGTCGGTTTTTTTGAAGGGTTTTTTAAGCAATCCGGATATCTCTTCCGTAAGGCAATTATTATCTCTTAGCCTAATGACGTATTCTACGCCAAGTTCTTCACAGAGTTCATATAATTCCGGTAACCCGAAGGCCGCGTCTGCACGGAAAGTTACTTTAAACCCTTTGCTGATATAATGTCTTAAAACTGGCTCGATAAACTCCATCCACTCGTCGGCACTATGGACATTGCCCGGCCTTAATTTTGCCTTAAGGCAATCTCCAAATTGATTGAAACAGAAAAGGGGATGATAACATTTTGTCCCGAAATAACCGTTGTAAGCGCTTCCTTCCTGCTCGCCATATACCGGGCTTTCAGATGAATCCAAATCAAGCACTATCTTTTTAACGCCTCTGAGCGTATCAACTTTGGCTATCCAATCCATTGACATCTCGTCGAGTTTTTCCAGGTTATTTCCTTCGGTGAGTATTTCTGTTTCGAATTTTCCTACAGTGGCCTCACTGCTACCTTTTCTCTCTAATGCCCGATCGCCAAGTACTGCCCTTAATGAAGGATCGTTGCGTAGTTGTTTAGCGTCATTAACATCCTCATAGCCGGCCAAACGACTATAGATGGATTGCCGCAAAAGTTCGGTTAAGTCATGTTGAATATTTCTTCCGTTTCTTTTATCAGTCAGATATTTTTCAGCCAAAATTGTCAGGCCTATTTTCTCATCAAGTTCTCGAATAGCAATTAATCCACCGTCCGTCGTAATTTCAGAACCCTTAAAATATGCTTTTACTTTGTCGGTAAAATCGAGTTTAAAACAGTGTTTTTTGCCTTCACCCATTAGGTGTTCTCCTTTTTACTACTTAAAATCCTTTATTTGCCTTATTATATAATACTTTTAGCGCTTTTTCATCCTCTTTTATAAATTTGATATAACGGATACGGG
>CAZUDL010000071.1:0-1732 GCA_964618935.1 uncultured Actinomycetes bacterium | reverse complement strand
TGGTCGCGCAGGTCGACGGCGAGCGCGCTGTTGACCGAGACCATCCGCCGGTGCGACGCGATCCGCGCCGGGTCGTTGGTGGTCTCGGTGCGCGCCATCCGCAGCCGCGGGTTCTCGGCAACCCACTCGTAGAACTCGGGCGAGCCGAACAGGAAGGAGCAGACGATCGGCGCCGAGCGCTCGAGCGCCCCGTGGCGTTCGAGCGCCATCACGCCGTCGCTGATCATCTCCGACCAGATCGCGAGGCCGTGGCGGTCAGCCAGCGCGCGCAGCGTGGCGTCGGGGATCTGCCCGATCCCCAGCTGCAGCGTGGATTCGTCCTCGACCAGCTCGGCCACCAGCTCGGCGATCTGGTCCGCCTGCTCGTGCTCACCACCGGGCGCCGGCGAGGGGAGCGGCTCGTCGGCCTCGATCGCGAGGTCGATCAGCTCCTCGTCGAGCTCGCTGTCACCGAAGGTGTAGGGCATCTGCGGGTTGAGCTGCGCGACCACCAGGCCGCCGCGGGCACGCACCCGCTCGACGGCGGCGACGAGCACGTTGACCTCGATCCCCAGCGACACCTTCCCGGCGCGCGGCGTCGAGGTGTGCAGCAGCACCACGTCGGGGGCGCGGATCGTCGCGAACAGCCGCGGCACGAGGGACAGGCGCATCGGCAGGTAATCCAGCCGCTCGCCCGCCCCGCGCATCCCCGGACCGACGAACGGCGTCTCGAAGATCACGCCCTCGCGCGCCGGCAGCGGCGCCGGCGCGGCGAGCATGAACAGCCGGTAGCGCTCGCGCGAACGCTCGAGCGCCTCGAGCAGGGCCTGCGGGGCGGCGTGGTTTCCGCTCGCCACCACGCGCGGCTGCTCGACCGCGAGCGCGTCGAGCGCCTGCTCGAGCTGCTGTGTCGAGATCACGCGCATGGCGTGAGCCCCTCGTGCTCCGGGGGGCTCACGCGCGGCGAGCCGACTGTGTCAGAGCTGCCCTTCATCGCTCAGGCGACGGCCGGTACGTGCTCCATCACGCGCGCGGCGAGGTCGACGAGCCGGCTGGAGTAGCCCCACTCGTTGTCGTACCAGGCCACGACCTTCACCAGCGTGCCGTCGATCACGCTCGTCAGACCGGAGTCGAAGATCGACGAGAACGGCGAGCCGACGATGTCGGTGGAGACGATCGGATCCGCGGTGTAGTGGAGGATGCCCTCCATCCGCCCGTGGTCGGCGGCGTCGTGGAAGGCCGCGTTGATCTCCTCGACACTCGTGGCGCGCTCGGTCTCGACCGTCAGGTCGACGAGCGAGCCGGTCGGCGTCGGCACGCGGATCGCGAAGCCGTTGAGCTTGCCCTCGAGCGCCGGGATCACCAGGCCGAGTGCCTTCGCGGCCCCGGTCGATGTCGGCACCAGGTTCAGCGCGGCGGAGCGCGCGCGGCGCAGATCGCTGTGCGGGCCGTCGAGCAGGTTCTGGTCGGCGGTGTAGGCATGCACCGTGGTCATCAGGCCGTGATGGATGCCGACCGTCTCGTGCAGCACCTTCGCGACGGGCGCGAGGCAGTTGGTCGTGCATGACGCGTTGGAGATGATGTGGTGGCGCTCCGGGTCGTAGACGTCCTCGAAGTTGACGCCGATCACGACGGTCGCATCGAGCGGCTCGGGTCCCTTGCCGGGGGCGGACACGATCACCTTGGCGGCGCCCGCCTCGAGGTGCTCGGCGGCGGCGGCGCGCGTGCGGTAGCGGCCGGTGGACTCGATCAC
>CAZUDL010000070.1:0-1733 GCA_964618935.1 uncultured Actinomycetes bacterium | reverse complement strand
GGGCTGCGCATGACGCGCCAGGAGGTGCGCGACGAGCACAAGGACAGCGAGGGCAATCCGCAGATCAAGGCGCGCATCCGGCGTCTGCGGATCCAGCGTGCGCGCCGGCGCATGATGGCGGCGGTGCCGAAGGCGACCGTGGTGGTCACCAACCCGACCCACTACGCCGTTGCACTGTACTACAAGAAGGGATCCGCGGCGGCGCCGCGCGTGATAGCCAAGGGCATGGATGAGGTGGCGACCCGCATTCGCGAGCTGGCGCGCGAGCATCGCGTGCCGCTGGTCGCCAATCCGCCGCTGGCGCGCGCGCTGCACGCGTTGGAGTTGGACGCCGAGGTGCCGCGCGAGATGTTTCAGGCGGTGGCGGAGCTGATCGCGTATGTCTGGCGGCTGCGCGGGCGGGCAACGCTGTGATCCCGCTGTTGCGACGTCGTGTTCGCCCGCGCCAGCGGCCGGTGCTCGAACGGCTGGCGGGCACGCTGGATCCGGTCGCGGCGCTGCTGTTCGAGGATCCGTCTGCCGGGCGGTTGGTGGTGAACCGGCACGGCCAGATTTTGCGCGCCAACGACGCACTGCGCCGTCTGCTCGGCCCGGCGGTGGAACTTTCGGTCGGCACGACGCTGCCCACCCTGTTCGTGCCCGCCGAGCGCGAGGCGGCATGGCGGGAACTGGCTCCGATCCTGCGCGGCCAGGCCGTCACGGTGCCGGCGCGCGGCTTGGTGGCGCGGCTGATCGGGCCGCTCGCCGAGTCGCTTGCCGTCAGCATCAACGTCGAGCCCGTCCGCGAGACCGACGGCACCGCCAGCGGTGCCGTGCTGACTGTGCAGGACATCACGCAGCAGACGCGGCTGGAGGCGCAGCTCGCCCACAGCCAGCGCCTGCAGGCGGCCGGCCAGTTGGCCGGCGGGATTGCGCACGACTTCAACAACTTGCTGACTGCCATCATCGGCGCGGCCGATGCCGTCGTCGGCCGTGGCGGGCTCGACGAGGAGACGCAGGACGACCTGACCCAGATCCGCGCCGGCGCCGATCGCGGGGCGGCGCTGGTGCGCAAGCTGCTGGCATTCGGACGACGCCAGACGTTGCAGCCGCGCATGCTGGCGGTGAACGAGGTCATCACCGACATCTCCGGCGTGCTGCGCCGGCTGCTCGGCGACAACATCCGGCTCGATCTGGCGTTGGAGCAGCCGGGCAACTGGGTGCGTGCCGATCCGACCGCGCTCGATCAGGTGCTGGTCAACCTTGCCGTGAACGCACGCGACGCGATGCCCGAGGGGGGGATGCTGACGTTGCGCAGCGGCCACGTCACGCTGTTCCGTCCGCTGGTGCGCGGGCCGGAGACGGTACCGCCCGGCCGCTACGTGATGATCGAGGTGCAGGACACCGGCACCGGCATCCCGCCCGAGACGCTGTCGCACATCTTCGAGCCGTTTTTCACCACCAAGCGCGAACACGGCGGTGCCGGCCTGGGGCTGGCGGGAAGTGGCCGGACCGGCCGATCTGGGCGAAACGGAGCGCGGCGAAGGCGGCTACGGCTCCACGGGGCGGAGCTAGGTGCATCCATTCAGCGGAGCCATTTCAGTTCGGATGGTGGAAGGCCGGGGGGGCTGGACTGGGAGCGATCCGCGTCCCAGGCTTGGGCCGTCATGCTCCCTGGGTGTTTTTTCAGCCGGGGATGAAGGGGATGAAGGGGATACTGCCAGTCAGCGGACGCGATGCGCGGAACGAGCGCG
>CAZUDL010000069.1:0-1757 GCA_964618935.1 uncultured Actinomycetes bacterium | reverse complement strand
GCGTCGTAGGCCTCCCTGGCCGGCCGCACCACCGCGCGGTAGGCCTCCCAGGCCGCGTCACGCTCGCTCATCGAGACAGCTCGAGGTGCATCGGCTTCCGCCCCGGATCCTTCTTCGACTGGGCCTCCTTCGGGATCACCTCGAGGGGGAACGCCCCCATGGTGTGCCACTTGACGAGCTGCATGACGCAGCTGGCACTACCGGTCGTGGTGACGGTGCGCTCGCCGTCGGCGAGGGTGACGTCGCAGATCAGGAAGACCCCGATCCCCTCGGCGAAATCCGACGGCGCCCAGCGGATGCCGTGGACGACGATCCGCTGCTCCACCAGGTCGCGAAGCCCCTGCCCCCTCCAGGCGGAATCGACGGCGTCGGGGTCCTCGGCGGCGAGGATGGCGCGGAGGATCCGGTCGTCGTCGCCGGCCGCCTCCGGCACCTGGTCCAGCAGCGGCTCCAGCTGCAGCGCCACCTCCTCGCTGATCCTCAGCAGCCGGTGGCTCCCCGGGGTGATCGTGGTGATGGTCTTGTCGCCCATGGTTGTCGCTCCTGCAGTCGGTTGGGCGCCCGCGTGTGCGGACGTCATTCTGCTCCCTTTCGAGAGGGGTTGACGCTGTTGGGAAGACGCACGCCGGCGGACCTGTACCGCCGCTGCCACTCCTGGATGTCCTCGTCCCACCAGACCCGGCCGCCGGCGGTACGCCCGGCCTGCGCGGGGAACCCCGGCAGCCGGCGCAGGACGTTCACCCGCTGCCGGCTCACGCCCAGCAGCGCCGCCACCTGGCCGCTCGAGAGCAGGTGCGCCGTCATCCCTCAGGCTCCCAGCCGCCGCGCGATGGCGCAGATCTCGGCGATCTCCGCCTCCCGGCTGTAGGCACACTGGAACCAGTCGGAGAAGCGGTGGGTCATATCCGCGAACTCCTCCGGGGAGTGATCGACGCACATCGCGGTTGCCGCGACGGCTCGGCGGAGCTGCTCGACGTCATCCTGCTGAGCCAGCACCGCACGGCCCCTCAGGTACTCCGCCGCGCCGCCGCCGGTCCAGCCGACGATGACGCAGCCTGAGATCATCGCCTCCGAGGTTGACGCGCACATCCCCTCTTTCCGATTGGGGGCGGCGAAGATGGCGCTGGTGCGCATGAGTTCGGCAATCTCGGCGTCCGTCCGGCCGGTGAGGCACATCAACTCCCAACCCGGTGGTAGATCGAGGTTGCCGAACAGGGACTCGAGCAGATCCGGGCCGGTCCAGCTGTTGGGGCCGTTCTTGTACTCGAAGTACAACACCCGGCGCCGGCGCGGCCAGGGTCCGTACGAGAAGCCCGCGTCCCTCCCCTCGCGCCCGTTCCCACTCGAGTGGGTCCTGATGATCGGGGCCGCAAGACGGGGGCATCGCCGGCGCAGCAACTCGGTGGTGTGCTCCGACTCGGTCAGCACCGCGACCAGGTCGACGGCGTACTCATAGGGATGCACCGGCAGCGACTGGTTCAGCAGGTACCCGTTCTGCACAAAGGCGACCTTGCGAAGCGGAAAGGGGACGATGCGCTCCATCTCGGCGTCGAACACCTCGGGAACCACGATCAGGTTGTGCTCGTCCCGGGGGATTCCGGGAATCCCGCCGCGCAGCTGGTCGGCGTCGATGAGCACCGACTGGAACCCGTGGTCTTCAAGGATGGCGTTGAGGTCCCAGATCTTCCTGGTGCCGCCGGAGACGGTGCCGCCGGGAGCATAGGTGGTGATCCAGCCAATCATCGGCCGTCCAGCAC
>CAZUDL010000068.1:0-1785 GCA_964618935.1 uncultured Actinomycetes bacterium | reverse complement strand
TCGAGGCGGCGCGTCTGGCCGGTGCCAAAGGGAGGGTCGATGTAGATGAGGTCGACGCACCCGTCCGGCAGTGCCCGGAGGACCTCCAGGTTGTCGCCCTGCACAACTCCCTCCCGCACGCCGCCACGCGCAGGGGTCTCCGGGGGCTGGTCCGCGATCACGCGCTGAGTATCACATCCGGTGTGGAGGGCCTTCGCCGTTCACGACCGCCGCGACTGTTCCCCTCCCAGGCCTCGCGCGGCCGCCCTGGCACCCCATGTGTCCAGAAGAACAATCATTTCGTCACGAATAGTTCGTCACGAAGGAAATTGAAGACGACACATCCTGCCCGCCACCTCCTTGCGAGCCGCGCCCCTGGACCCCCTGACCGAGCCGAGCTGTCGGCCCCCTTGGTCCGGCAATGGTTGACGCATCAACCATTCAGGTATACGGTAGCCGTACCGCCCGAGCCCACACCGGGAGAGCCCCATGCCCGCCGTCACCGTACCCGACCTCCTCGTCCTGCCCCGCATCCCGCGGCCGGACCGCAGCCGGGAGGCGTCGCGCCCGGTCGTCTCCGTCACCTCCGCCCCCCACGGCCTGGAGGGCGAGGGGTTCCCGGTGCGGCGCGCCTTCGCCGGGGTCGACCTCGCCGCCCTCGATCCCTTTGTCCACATGGATCAGATGGGAGAGGTCGAATACGCCCCGGGAGAGCCCAAGGGCACTCCCTGGCATCCCCACCGGGGATTCGAGACGGTCACCTACATGATCGACGGGACATTCCAGCATCAGGACTCGACGGGCGGGGGAGGTCTGATCACCAACGGCGCCACCCAGTGGATGACCGCGGGCGCGGGCATCCTCCACATCGAGCGCCCGCCCGAGGAGATGATCGCGGCTGGTGGCCTGTTTCACGGCATCCAGCTCTGGGTCAATCTCCCCGCCGCCAAGAAGTGGGTCCCGCCGCGGTACCAGGACATCGGTGCCCAGCGCGTGACCCTGCTCACCTCGGCCGACGGCACCAGCCTGGTCCGTGTCATCGCCGGGGACGTGGCCGGTGAGAAGGGGCCCGGCGTCACCCACACCGCCATGGCGATGGTGCATGCGACGCTCACTCCGGGGGCGGTCCTGGAGATGCCCTGGCCGGCTGGCTTCAACGCGCTGGTCTACGTGCTCTCGGGTCGCGGCTCGGTGGGGGAGGGGCAGGCCGAGGTCCGGGCCGGGCAGCTGGCCGTGCTGGGGGGCGGCGACTTCGTCACGCTCGCCGCTGCTCTGCGCCAGGAGAGCCGCGCCCCGGCCCTGGACGCCCTGATCCTAGGTGGTCAACCCATCGGGGAGCCGGTCGCCGCCTACGGTCCCTTCGTCATGAACCGTCAGGACGAGCTGGCCCAGGCCTTCGAGGACTACCGCGCGGGCAAGCTGGGGACCATCCCCGCGAACCACATCGGCGACGCCTGATCAGCGGACGAGGGGGATCCCGGCAGCGATCAGCACCCACTGATCGGCCCAGACGCCGCCGTGGTTGGTGTCCGTCGTGTACGAGGTCGCGAAGTCGGACCAGGACATGGTCTCGGCGCCGTTGGACTCCGCGGGAGGCGTGGCGCTGACGCCGAAGGCCAACGGGTTGGCGAAGGTGACTGCGAGGGGTGGGGCATCGGCGCCGCCGGAGCCGAGCTCCACGCCGGTGATAAGCACGTAGTGGGTTGCGCCGTAGATCATCACGATCACCGGCTGGTGCAGCGTCGCGACGCTGTGGGAGATGACGCTGCCGGCCGCGGCCAGGGTCGGCTGGGGGGCGTCCCCGAC
>CAZUDL010000067.1:0-1789 GCA_964618935.1 uncultured Actinomycetes bacterium | reverse complement strand
ATGCGGGCGTCCAGCGCTCCGCCCTCCATCCGGGCCACCGCGGACTCCGAGGTTCCCATCCGAGCGGCGACGGCTGCGCGGCTCAGCCCCGCCGCCTTCCGCGCAGCCTTGAGCCGGGTCATGATCGCCAGCCGCTCCTCCGCCGCGGCCAGGGCAACCGGAAACTCCGGGTCCGCCGCCGACCACTCGGCGATCAGAGCCTCGAGGTCGTCGCGCTGGTCGTCGCTGTCCATCATCGCTCCCTTACCTGATTGAGCATACCTCATCTGGTCTGTTCACCCCTTCTGGTCACGCGCCCGCCACTCGGCCAGGCGCCGCTCGGCCAGCCGGATCGCCTCCGGCGGGGTCCGCTGCGTCTTCTTCGACAGGGCCTCCAGGGCGAGCAGGACCCGCCCCCGTCCCTCCGGCGCGAAGAGCACCCGGAAGCTCTGGCGATCACCCTCCGCCCGCACCTCGTGGATCTCCCCTCGGAGGTGGCGAGCTGCGGTCACGCCTTCCCGCACCACCTGGCGCAGCTTCGCAGCGACGGCGGCGCGGTCGTCGCGATCCAGCCGGTTCAGAAAGTCGGCGACCGGCTCATGCCCGGCCGCGGTCCGATAGAAGCGCCATCGCCGACGAAGCTCCCGCTCTTCGGGGGACATCCGCTACTCCTCCACCTGATGCCGGCGCGCCGTCTTCCAGTCGCGCAAGTCTGCCTCGAAGTCGGGACCGCAGACCGGGCAAAGCCACGGCCTGTCCTCGTCCACACCGGGCCCGGGCACCGGCAGGATCGAGAGTCCTGCGCAGTCTTGGCAGACCAGGCGGATGCAGTGGGTCGCCGCAACGTTGATGTCGAAGATGGCGCTGACGTGCCGGTCGATCTCATCCAGGGTCAGGGTGGCGTCCATGTCCGGCTCCTTGTGCTCTCAGCAGCCGTCCATCGGCTGAGTGACTGAGAAGGCGGCGCAGCCGCACCCTGGGCCGGGGGGTTCCGTCAAGGGCCGTGAGCTGTGACAGGTTGGTCAGGCCGCCGCAGGCGGCCGCACGGCCGTGCCGTGAACAAGCTGTCGCAGCGTCCCTTGACGGGTTCCTCCGCGCCCCGGGGTACGCTCTTTCAGGGGGGGCAGGGGGACCTCCCCCTTAGCACCGCTCTCTGCACCCCGCGCACCCGCGCCTCCGGGCGCCGCGCCGCCCGCCACCAGACCGAGCCATCGCCGGTCAGCACCCCCAGCCCTCCGTCTCGCGGAACGAGTGATGGGCGGTGTTCGTGACGATGACGTGGTCGAGCAGGGGGATCCCCACCAGGCTGCACGCGTCGCGGAGCACCGCGGTCACCTGGCCATCGGCCCGGCTCGGCGTCTCGTCCCCGCTCGGATGGTTATGCGCCACCACGACAGAAGCCGCGTTGACGGCCAGCGCTCGAACCAGGATGTCTCTGGGGGTGAGCCGGGCGGCGTTGAGCGTCCCCCGTGCCACCTCGCAGTGCCCCGTGACCCGCTGCCGCGCGTCGAAGAAGAAGGCCAGGATCACCTCGCTGATGTCAGCGCCGATCAGGCGGCGCGCGACCTCGACGACATCACGCGGACCGGACACTACCCTGCCCCGCGGGTATGGCAGCTCGGCCTCCTCGCGCAGCACCTCGAAGCTGTAGCGGCGGGCGGTCACCCGGATGGCACCCATCACCGTGTCTCTACGGATGCCGCCCGGCAGGCGGCCTCGACCCGCTCGCGGAGCAGGCTGTGCGTGCTGTGGCCACGCCGGTCGATCCACCAGCCGGCCCGCTCCTCGGCAATCAGTGTGTCGGCGGCCT
>CAZUDL010000066.1:0-1802 GCA_964618935.1 uncultured Actinomycetes bacterium | reverse complement strand
TGGCGCTCGCGGCGCACGACGCCGCCGAGTATTCGCGCAACACCGCCGACTGGAACACGCGCCTGCTGTCGTCCGATCAGGCGGTCGTCGGCGATCAGCCGACGGCGATTGCGCGCGCCCGCGACGCCGTCCGGAACGACTGGGCGGCGGTGTCCATCGTGGACGGGCACGTCCGGCACATCGTGGGGATCGGCATCACCCCTCGCGCGAACGCGCGGCATCCGGGCACCGGCAAGTCCCTGGACGAGTTCAACAAGGCGGCGGATCGCATCTGGAACAGGTGGGCGCGCGACAAGAACCTCTGCCACACGGAGCGCCACTGGAACTTCACCGGCCTGGAAGCCCTGACCGTCCGCGAGGAGGTCACCGCCGGGATCAGCATCGCGCTGTTCAACTACACCCCGCGCGCGGACCACGTCGGCGTCCACATCCAGATCATCGAGTTCGAGCAGCTCGTCGCCTGGCTCGTCAAAAACCCGGACACGGGATTCTGGATTCGCAACGGCGTGGAGATCGACGATTTCGGCGCGCCCGTGGCGCTGTGGGTCTTCACGAAGGGGCATCCGCTCGAATACATCCAGGGGCGGATGGCGTACACGCGGATTCCGTTCGACCGCGTCCTGATGACGATGCGCCCGGAGCGCGTCCGGCAGTCCCAGGGCATGGGCCGCCTGTCGGCGGTCCTTCAGCCGCTTCACCACAACAAGCTCTACGAGCTGTATTCCGTCCTGCGCGCCCGCGCGGAATGCGTCACCGGCGTGAGCATCGAGTCGGACCTGAACGCAAGCGGTCCCGGCGCGCAGGCGGGGGCTTTCGGCGGCGCGGGCCAGGGAAGCGGCGGCCGAGGCCGGGAAATCGTCCTTCAACCGAACATGATCAACCGCCTGGCCCCGGGCGAGCACATGAATTTCGTCGCGCCGACTACGCCGGGATCGCAGTATGCGCCGTTCAGCCGGACGCAGGGCACGAAATTCGCCGCCGGCGCGGGACTGGATTACCCGACCGTGGCGCGCGACTTCTCCGGCATGTCCTACTCCGGCCAGCTTCAGGGGCGCCTTGAGACTTGGGCCGAGACCGATCCCGCCCAGCAACGGATGGTCGACGACTTCTGCCGCCCGATCCGCGACAAGGTCATCACGATGGCCATCCTCGAAGGCCGGTTGCCCGCGCCCAATTTCGACAACCCGGAATGGCGCGCCGCGTACCTGGAGGCCGAGTGGCGGGGGCCGGCGAAGGGCAGCATCAACCCGGCGCAGGACCGCGCCGCCGACAAGATCGCGCTCGATTACAAACTGACCACCCGGCGGGAAATCCTCAATGAAGAAAACCTGGACGTGCGCGAGGTGATCTCGCAACTCTCCGACGAGTACCGCCTGGGCGAGGAGCAGGACCCGCCCATCCTCTTCCCGGACGCACAGCAGAACCCGAACGTCAGTCCGAACGAACCTCGCCCCGGGGCGCAGGATGACCGAGGCCTGTCCCTGGCCGCGAACGTCGGCCAGCTGCTCGACCGGATCGAGAAGCTCGAGCAGGCGAACGTGGCGCTGGCCGCGGGCTGGGATGAATCGAAGCACCCGCGCGTGCCGGCGGGTCAGAAAGGCGGCGGGGAGTTCGGAACGAAGGGCGGGGGCCCGACCGAGAAGTCGAAGGCCGCGCACGAGGCTACCGGCAAGGCGATGAAGGCATCCGCCTCCGGTGACGACAAGGCCGCTGGCGAGGCGCACCGCGAGGCGCAGGAGAAGCACAAAGAGGCCGCGAAGGCGCACGAGGACCGCGCCGCCGCTCCCGGCTATTCCGAGCAT
>CAZUDL010000065.1:0-1811 GCA_964618935.1 uncultured Actinomycetes bacterium | reverse complement strand
GGATGCCGGCGACCTGGCGGCCCTTGCCGGCGCCGGTGCCGTCGCCGAGAAACCAGCCGCGGCGGAAGCGGACGGCGTTTTCAGCGTCGTCGGGCGCGGCCGACACGATGTCGAAGGTCTCGTCCACCGTCCACGATCCGGCGAGATGACCGCAATGGGCCTCGCCGGCGGTGATCACGCTTTCGAGCTGGGCGTCGGACAGCATGCCGTCCGTGACGACATTGGCGGGCAGGTGCGGCCGATAGCTTGGCTTGGGCGGCGCCACCGACGCCATCGCCGCCGATTGCACCAGCTTGGTGGGGTGAGCCTGAGAGCCGGGAATACGGATCGACTGCAATCCGTATCCTTCATAAAGCGCCTCGGTGATGTGGCCGCCCTCGACCGGCGCCCAGTCGATGGTCTCATAGGTCAGCTCAACCGCCTCCGGCTCGGGCGTCGTGGCCGGGACGGAGGAAGGGCGCGGCGCCACGCGCTGTGGCCGTGCGGCGGCGGGACGAACCGTGGCCAGGGTGATGATCGGGGTGGCGAGCAGGAGCCTTGGCGGAACGGAATTCGCGATCCAGCCAAGCAAGGTTGCGACGTCGGGGGCGCAACCGCGCAAAGCCGGAAACGCCGTGGGATCGGGCGCGGGCAGACGGTCGATCACGGTCAGGCGCGTGTCGATGGTCGTGCCATGCTTGGCATAGACCGATCCATCGATGGCGGCCGAGAACACGATGCGCCCGCGCTCCTGCAGCCGGATGAAGGCATCGGTCCACATCGGATTGTCGGGCGCGCAGTTCGCGCCGGTGATCGCGACGAGTCGGCCACCCTCGGCAAGACGCGCGAGCGCCGAGCCGACATGGCGCAGGGCGGCGTCGGCCATGCGGCGATCGACGTTCGCGAGCGCGGAGAACGGCGGGTTCATGAGCACGACGCTCGGAACGAAGTCGGCGTCGAGATGGTCGTGGATCTGCGCGGCGTCAAAGCGGGTGACAGCGACGCCGGGGAACAGATGGCCCAGCAGCCCGGCGCGCGTCTCGGCCAGCTCATTGAGAACGAGCGACCCGCCCGCGAGTTCGGCGAGAATGGCGAGCAGCCCCGTGCCAGCCGAAGGTTCCAGCACGAGATCGGCGGGTGTGATCGCGGCGGCGGCGCTGGCCGCCAGGCCGAGAGCGATCGGCGTCGAGAACTGCTGAAGCGCCTGGCTCTCCTCGGAGCGGCGGGTGTGGGTGGGAAGAAGGCCCGCGATCTTGGCCAGCATCGGCAGCATGGCGACGGGAGAAGCTGCCCGCGCAAGCATGGCGGGGCCGAACTTGCGCAGGAACAGGATCGTCGCCGCTTCGCAGGCATCGTAGGCGGTCTTCCAGTCCCAGGCGCCATCGGCGTCGGAACCGCCGAAGGCGGAGACCATTGATCCCCGGAGCGTCGGTGCATCGACACGCTGGCCGCGTTCGAGATGGGGAAGGATGATCCGCGCGGCATGAGCCAGCGCGTCGGCGGTCGCCGGAGCGGGCGGCGCGACCGGGAGCGGCGCGGCCGCAAAAGCGGCCGTGGAAGCGGGATTCGTCGTCATGAAGGGAACCTCGGGAGAGCCGGAACGGGTCGAGCCGAGGGGCGCTCTCTCTCGACCCCAACGGCTCAAACCCGTCCCGGCAATCCTCTCCCTCTCGGGACGTCCAAGAAGAAAAGGGCCCGGCGCTGGGCGGCCGGACCCTTTGATGTCGCGCGGAAGAAAACGCCCGCTCACCCCGGGGGATCGACGAGCCGGTAGGACCGGCTCTTGATGTTGGGAATCCGGTAGAGGCTGCTGGAGCTGGGCGCACGAAAGA
>CAZUDL010000064.1:0-1859 GCA_964618935.1 uncultured Actinomycetes bacterium | reverse complement strand
AGACCCCGCTCTCCTACCTGGGCCTGGTCCCGCTGATCTCGCTGCTGCTGATCGCGGGGCTCATCTACCTTCCGGGGCGGCCGCAGCGCGAGATCCACGACCGCTACCTCGACTACATCGTCGGCCTCCCGCTCCTGGCGATCGCGCTGCTGGTCGTCACCCTCGGGCCGGCCAGGATGTCGACCTTCTTCTGGCTGTGGCGCCTGGACCTCCTCTCCCTTCCGCTCTTCGTCGCCGGGGCGATCTCGATCGCCTTCGGAGTCAGGATGCTGTGGCGGCTGCGCCTGCCGGTGGCCTTCCTCCTCCTCGCCTGGCCGCCGCCGTACACCCTCTGGCTCAACGGGCTGCTCAACGACGTCACCAACCTCACGCTCTCGGCTCTCCACGCGCTGGTGGGGCTGCTGCCGCTCGCCGTGCCGCTGGGCTACGGGGACGGCTCGCTCTTCCAGCTCACCCACGGGAGCAGCACCTTTGTCCTGAGCGTCGCCTCCGCCTGCTCGGGGGTCAACAGCGTGCTCGGCTTCCTGCTGGTGGGGGCAGCAGCGGCGGCCCTCGTGCGGGGGCCCCGCCCGCTCAAGCTGCTCTGGCTGATCGCCGGCATGGCTCTGATCTGGAGCCTGGACGTGGTGCGGATCATCCTGATCTTCGCCGCCGCCGACCTCTGGGGGGAGAACTTCTCCATCGACGTTCTCCACCCCTTCGTCGGGCTCCTCTTCTTCAGCCTCGGAGTGCTGGGGATGATCCTGCTCATGCCGCGCTTCCGCCTCCAGCTCCTGGGCCCGGCGACGGGGACGCTATCCACCGGTGAGCCGCCACCTGCCGCGAGGCCGCGCCGCCCCCACGTCCGGCCGCAGCCGGCGGTCCGGCGCGCCCGCATCCCGCTCCTCGTCCTCGCCGTCGCGGCCGCCGGGGTGGCCGTCGCCGACCTGGGGCTGGGCCAGTACCAGCTCCTCGCCCAGGATCTCGGGCCTCCGCGGGTGCAGCCGGTCACCCTGGTCGACGCGGCGGTGCCGGGGTGGGCGCTGAGGTTCGTCGCCAGCTACGGCTTCGACAAGATCGAGTTCGGCGCCAACTCCAGCTGGGACCGCTACCTCTACCTGCCTGGGGGTGCCTCAGCAGTGCCGCAGACGGTGCCGATCACGCTCGACGTCATCTCGACCACGGACCTCGGCAGCTTCTCGACCTACACGGTGGCGGACTGCTACCACTTCCACGGTTACCCGGAGACCGACCAGTCCGCCGTCGACCTGGGAGGCGGCGTCGTCGCCAGCACGGTCGTCTACGAGGTGCAGGGGGGCCTGTGGTGGGCGGCCGTCTACTGGGAGTGGCCGGTGACCACGGCGTCGGGTGAGACCTACCAGCGCATCGTCCTCAACGAGCTCGCCCAGGTGAACCCCACAGAGTCGGAGGCCGCCCTGGTCGCCTTTGCCCGGAGCGTGGTCAGCGCGACTGGCCAAGAGTCGGCGACCGCGAGCTCAGCATGACCCTCAGGAGGGGGGAAAGATGACGCCCGGTGAGCGTGAGGAGTACGCGCTGAAGGAGAGCGTGGATGGGCTCCGGCTGCGCCACCCGGACTACTCCGCCAGCCGCGTCCTGACCGGGATTCAGTGGACGGCGCTGGCTGTCCTGGTCGGGGCCATCGCTCTTGGCCTGGTCTTCGCCCCACTCGCCGTCGGGCTGGCGCTCTCGGGGACGATCACCGCCGTCTACGTGGCGATGCTGGTGCGCAACATCGTCATGTTCCGCCGGCTCCTCGCGCCCTCCGCCGGGTTCGAGATCAGTGACGCCGAGGCGAGAGCTGTATCCGATGACGACCTCCCCTGCTACACCGTCCTGGTCCCGGCCTTCGGCGAGCCGGA
>CAZUDL010000063.1:0-1867 GCA_964618935.1 uncultured Actinomycetes bacterium | reverse complement strand
GCCGTCAGGCCGCCTGGACCGAAGAAGGCCGAGTGGCGTGGCAGCCTGCCGACGGACTCGGAGCCGGTGGCCCACCCTCGAGAGGACATCTCACGCCGGCCTGGGGCGCGATCCCCGGGGTCCACCGCTAGACTGGCGGCGCCGCGCAGGGTATGAGGGCACACCATGACGACAGATCGCACCCAGGCGACGAACGAGAATCTCGACGCAGCCTGGCGACGCTATGGCCAGGCGCTCCTGCACGCCATGGCCGAGGTGCGAGCGGAGACGCCGGAGGAGGTCCACGCCGTGCTCATGGAGACCGCCGACTACTGGCTGTCGATGGGACTCGCCATCGGCACCGACCAGCCAGAGGTGGCGAGCCGCTTGCTCCGCCTCATCGAGACCGAGGAGGCCGAGCTGGTGGAGCTGAGCGCGGACGCGCACGACTTCGTGGCGGAGGCGCTGGGGTGAGGCGCCGCGGGTTGGTCTCCAACCTCTACCGCGCCGCGCGGATGGCCAACGACGTCACGACGCTGGCGTCGGGCAATCCCCACCGCATCGCCCGACGGGCCAAGAACAAGATCATCGGACGGGCGGCGGCCCGAGCCGGCATCTGGCGGGCGCTCTGGCGCTGAGCTCAGCCGGGGTGCGCCGTTAGGGCCTGGGCGAGGACCATCGCCGTTTCGCGAACCTCCTCGAGGTCGAGCTCGCCCGGTCGCGCCAGGCGCCGTTTGAGCGAGCGCTCGCTCTCAATCAGGACGCCCCCGAACTCTCTCGGTCCACCCAGCGGCGGCCACTCCGCGTCGATGAAGCAGAGGACCGGAGACACCGGAATCTCAGCACCACCCAGCGCCGCCTCGGTGGCCTCGACCTGCCACGCCATCCCCACGGCCAGGCGAGTGCAATCTCGACGCCCGACGAAGAGCTTCTGATCCCGACCAAACAGGCCGCCCACATCCTTGACGTGCACTTGCCCCGTGTACAGCTTGGCGTCGACGACGAACACCCCGGACGGGCACACCACGACGTGATCAATGTTCCCCCGGCTCCTGGGAACGCGGCGGTCGTGGAGAACGATGACATCGTCACGGTCCAGCTTCGCCAGGGACTGCGCCAGCTTGCTCTCGCCGGCCGAGCCACGCTGCCAGGCACGCGTGGACTGCGGGTCCTCCGAGAGCGCGAGGACAAGCCCCGCCAAGCGGCCCCAGCGCTGGCGAATTCGCTGCTCGCGGTTGGCGTGCCGTCGGTTGTACTCCCCCAAGGTGGACCGGCCGGCGACGCCGCGATCGATCTCCTGCTCCTGGCCCATCGCACCGGCGGCAACATCGCGCCGTCCTCCATCACGCTCGTGACCCCCGCCTCCCGCACCACCTCCGGGTGGGCTCGTGCTCGCCCCCGCGGCCGCTGAGTCAGCGGGTGTCGCCCGGCAGGCGACGCAGGTCACGGTGGGCTTGCCCGGCACCCACCACGCCCGCTGACCGTGGGGGACGGGCCGTCCGCAGCCGTCACAGATCCCATCCCGGGAGAGGGCGATGAGGCGCGGGCTGACTGGCATCGGCGCGACCATAGCCCTGCGCAGCCGCGATCGCCTGACCGACCGGTCACGAACTTGGGCCGAAACGGGGGAGGGGCGATCGCCCCTCCCCCAGGGTCCCGCGCCCTCAGTTGGCGGTGGGACTCTCCGGAGCGTGCATCCGGAAGTACCGGGCGAGGTAGCCGGAGAGGGCGACGCCCGTCTCCTGCTGTCTGGCCGCGGGCCAGCTCCTCGCCACCCGGGTGACTGCATTCGCGACCGCCCAGGCGCTTCGCGGAAGGACGTCGCTGAAGCCACGCTCGCGGTCCTCGGCGCTCGCCATCTCCTCGGGAGTGAAGTACCAGCCGTGGA
>CAZUDL010000062.1:0-1878 GCA_964618935.1 uncultured Actinomycetes bacterium | reverse complement strand
GAACAATTTATTTGGAAAACAGCTCTGGTGCAGATATTGATTCGGTAATTATTACCACTGTTACTGGTAAGCAAAAAATTGCACTGAATTTCAAAATTCCTGCCGGAACAGGTTATATACTGGGAGCAACTGGGGCCAACTACTTTTGGAGAGAATCTTCGGGAACTTCATATCCATATGCAGTTCCAAATGTAATTTCAATTACAGGAAATAATTCCTCAACGGCAAGTTATTATTATTTCTATGATTGGATAATTAGCTATTCTACTATATGTTCAAGCGCAAGGATACCTGTTATTGCGAGCATTACAAACGGAATAAACAAACTTTCCATAGGCAGTTTCAGCCTTGCTCCAAACCCGAATACCGGTTCATTTTATATTAAATTAAATAATATGAACGATCAACAGGTTACTGTAAGTATTGCCAATTCGCTTGGACAAACAGTATTTGAAAAGAATGTTGCAAATACGAATACTCCGATTTTTATTAATACCGGGAACCTGCAGCAGGGAATGTATTGTGTGAAAATACAAACCGAAAAATCAACTTACACTAAGAAAGTCATTGTTACGAATTAATTGAAAAGGGATGTTGACGTTTGAAAAAAAGCCACTGTATCAACAGTGGCTTTTTTTATTTTACAGCAAAGAATAATTGATTAAGTGTCATGTTTCACAACGTTGTTTATGACAACTTGTGTTAATTATTTTCAAAGATAAAACTTTATTTTTAAATTCATCAGGTTTTTGTAAAAATATTTCCGGATTAATTTCAAACCATTTTTCAATTGCTTCAAAAGGAGTTTTCACGTTAAGTTCTTTTCTTAATCCACCGTGTCTTCTATACATTATATAATACATCAAAAACTTTAATAATTCATTCTGCATTTCATCCTTATTGTTGTATTCGTTTATCTTAATCGTGTTATTTTTTATAGTTCCGTTTGCTCTTTCAACCATTCCATTCGTTTTCGGAGTTGAAGGCTTGGTAAGCCTGTGTTCAATATTATTCACCTCACATACGACATCTAATTTAGATGGCTTTTTACAGTAATGTCCCGTTTTAGATTTTATCAATTTGTTGGTAAATTCAAAACCATTATCAGTAAGAATATGAGAAATACTAAAGGGAAAAAAATCTAAGCATTTATTCATAAAATCTTCAGCATTTTCAGATGTTTTAGCATCATATACTTCATAATACAAGGTTCTTGTAGCCCTGTCTATTGCGACAAAAAGATAGTATTTTACACCATCAAACTTCGGTAAATAGGTTACATCTATATGCAAATATCCTGGTTCATATTCCTTGAATTTTTTGGCTTTGTCTTTCTCTTTTTCAGGTACTTTATTTATTTTTTCGTTAACAAAAGTCCTGTAAACAACACTTCTTGTAATACTGGGATTAGTTAGCAGAACCATCTCCAGTACTTCATCTAAAGGCAGCCATGTAGACCTTCTTATTGATGAAATGAGTGTTTTCTCAAAATCATTCAATGCATAATGGATAGTATGCGGTCTTGAGCTTTTGTCTTCAAAATTTTCTCTATTTTTCCATTTACTAACCGTTGGTTCAGAGATTCCAAATTTGTTTGCGAGCATCAAATTTGTAAAATCGCTTCTGTTTATGTCCAAACGAATATGTATATTCGTCGTCGCATTTGAATGGTACTCTTGCTTCATATTTTTGTTTTTTAGTCATTACAAAATTAAGCAAGTTATCATTTAATCGGGAAACTCCCCCTTCCTTTGCTTTGGTCGCTACGCTCCCTTCGCAAAGGAAGGGGGAGTAATTCCATTAACAACGTGGTGAAACTTTACAATTAGAACACCTAATTAATTGATTAGAACACCTAATTAATTAATTAGAACACCT
>CAZUDL010000061.1:0-1889 GCA_964618935.1 uncultured Actinomycetes bacterium | reverse complement strand
GATCCGGATGGTGAGTGGCGCGTCGGCCGCCGAGACCTTGGGGGTGACCGTGAGCGAGTTATAACCAAAACCTGTGGATCGCCCATCTGAGCGGGGGCGCGGCGTACCTTCCTCGTTGAACGAATTTCGACGAGTGCCGGCGGTCGAACGCCGGCGGAAGGAAGGAACGCCAATGTTGAAGGTAGTCGCTGAGAAGGCCGCGAGCGAGGAGCCCGGGTTCGGGATCGACGAGATCTGCCGCGAAGGGGCGCGCCGCATGCTGGCCGTGGCCCTCGAGGCCGAGGTCGATGCGTACCTCGCCGAGCATCTGGAGGACCGTGACGGGCGTGGCCACCGGCTCGTCGTGCGCAACGGCCGTGCCGAACCACGCCGTGTGAAGACGGTCGCCGGCGCCGTCGAGGTCACGGCACCGAGGGTCGACGACAAGCGGGTCGACGGTGAGACTGGCGAACGCCAGAGGTTCCATAGCTCGATCCTGCTGCCTTGGTGCCGGCGCAGCCCGCAGATCTCGGCCGTGCTGCCGCTGCTCTACCTGCACGGGCTCTCAACGGGCGACTTCGTACCGGCCCTGTCGGAGTTCTTCGGTGAGTCAGCCGGGCTCTCCGGCCCAGTCGTCGCCCGCCTGACGAGGAGCTGGCAGGCCGAGCAGGAAGCGTTCGCCTCACGCTCGCTGGCCGAGGTCGACTACGTCTACATCTGGGTCGACGGCATCCACTTCAACGTGCGCCTCGGTGAGGACCGCCTCTGCTGTCTGGTGATCGTCGGTGTGCGCTCCGACGGGCGAAAGGAGCTCGTGGCGATCACCGACGGATACCGCGAGTCGACAGAGTCCTGGGCGAGCCTGCTGAGAGACTGCAAGCACCGAGGGATGCGGGCACCCGTGCTGGCTGTCGGCGACGGCGCCCTCGGGTTCTGGGCGGCGGTGCGCGACGTCTTCCCTGAGACGACCGAGCAGCGCTGTTGGTTCCACGTCTCGGCCAACGTGCTGAATGCCCTCCCGAAGTCGGTCCAGCCGGCCGCCCGCCGGGCACTGGCGGAGATACGCGACGCCGAGGACAAGGCCCACGCCGAGGCTGCCATCAAGGCCTTTGCCGACGAGTTCGAGGCCAAGTGGCCGAAGGCCGTCGCCAAGATCACCGACAAGCCTGACGCACTGCTCGCCTTTTACGACATGCCGGCCGAGCACTGGGTCCACCTGAAGACGACCAATCCGATCGAGTCGACCTTTGCCACGGTTCGCCTCCGCACCAAGGTCACCAAGGGCGCCGGGTCACGCTCTGCCGGATTGGCCATGGCCTACAAGCTCATCACCACGGCCGAGAGCCGCTGGCGGGCCGTCAACGCCCCTCACCTCGTCGCTCTCGTCCGTGCTGGCGCACTGTTCCACAACGGTGTGCTCGTCGAGCGCTCCGAGGAGGTGGCGGCGTGAACAGCGTGCGTAACGATACCGAGACGATGGCTTGCGCAGTTTGCGGGACAGCCTTCAGGCGCTCCGGGCGCCGACTCCATTGCTCGGATGCCTGCCGTCAGGCCGCCTGGCGCCGCCGTAGCCAGGCGCCGAGAGAGCCGATCGTCGCCAAGCCCGACACCGTCTACCAGTGCCCGATGTGTGAGGTCAGGCTCATCGGCGAGCAGTACTGCGAGGAGTGCCACAGCTTCGCCCGCAGGCTCGGCCCCGGCGGCAACTGTCCTTGCTGTGACGAGCCGATCTCGATCAACGAGCTCCTCAAGCCGGAACAGTTTGCGGGTCAAAAGACGACACGAGGGAGGTGATCAGAGAGCAGGAATCGAAGGAAGGTCGCCGCGATCCCATCCACAGGTATTGACTATTTCTCGCGCCGAGGGCGTTCTCACGGAAGAGCGAGCCTTCGCGCATGTACCGGCGAAGC
>CAZUDL010000060.1:0-1944 GCA_964618935.1 uncultured Actinomycetes bacterium | reverse complement strand
TACGAGCGCAGCCTCGGACCCCAACGCTGATGCGTCCTCCCCACGTCCACTACCTTTCGGGCAACGCCGCCGAACGCAGCCCGCATCACTTTGTCGCCTTCGACACCGAGACCCGCTGGACGTCGAGCCCCGCCGGCGAGGTGCACACTCTCCGGCTGTGGTGTGCTCGCGATGTGCTCCGCAGCGATCGCCACCCCAGACAGCAGCGTCACCGTGACGGCGACGGGCTGACCGCGGGCGGCCTCGCCGACTGGCTCGAGGCCAGCTGCAGGAGCTCTGAAACGACCTGGATCTTCGCTCACAACCTGGGATTCGACCTGGCCGTCACTCGGCTGCCGCTGCTGCTGATGGAGCGTGGTTGGGCGATCACGCAGTCGGCTCTCACCATCGACCACCCCTGGCTGCGGCTGCGCAAACGGTCGAAGCGGATCACCATGGTGGACAGTCATTCCTGGCTGCCCCAGCCGCTGCAGAGGATTGGCGCGGCCATCGCGGTGACCAAGCCGGCGCTGCCCGACAATGACGACTCGGACGACGCCTGGCGGATCCGCTGTGCCGGCGACGTCGACATCCTGGCCACCGCCATGGAGCAGCTGATGGACTGGTGGGACGCGGGGAGGTTCGGCTGCTGGTCGCTCACCGGACCGGCCACGGGCTGGAACGCGCTGCGCCACATCCCCGGGCCGGAGCGGGTGACCATCGACCCGGACCCGGAGATCCGCCGCTTCGAGCGCGCCGCGATCCTCAGCGGCCGGCGGGAGGCCTTCCGTGTGGGGCAGCTGCCGCCCGGTCACTATGTGGAGCTGGACTTCGAGCGCGCCTATCTCTCGGTGTGCCGGCGCCTCCCGCTGCCCCGGCAGCGCAGCGTGGCCTTCGACCACCTCGAGCTCGGCGACTTCCATCTGCGCAGCGAGCGGTGGTCGGTGATCGCCGACTGCGTCGTCAGGGCCTCCGCCCCCCGCTACCCGCTGCAGCTGGGCAGGAGGGTATGGCACCCAGTGGGGACGTTTCGCACCCGCCTCTGCGGCCCGGAGATCTGGCGCGCCATGGCCCGCGGCGAGCTGCTCGAGGTGGGACCAGGGCACGTGTACCGCCTGGGGCACCAGATGTCCCAGTGGGCCTGGTGGATCGAGACGCTGCTGGATGGCAGCCCCGACGACGTGCCGCCCGCGGCGAAGATGGCGGCCAAGGGGTGGAGCCGGACGGTGCCGGGAAAGTGGGGGACGCGCACCAGCCGAGAGGTGGACGCCATCCCGTCACACCTGGACGGCTGGTGGCTCGAACCGGGGATCCACCATCCCAGCGGCGCCCGCTGCCAGCTGCTCCACCTGGGCGGCACGCAGCACCTTGTGCTCCAGGACCAGGAGGCGGACGATGCGTTCCCCGCCGTGCTGGCCTGGATCCAGAGCTACGTGCGCGACCGCCTGGGGCTGCTCATCGACCAGGTCCCCGTCGACTCCCTGGTCAGCTGCAACACCGACGGTTGCATCGTCCGGGCCGGCCCCTGGATGGATCTTGCCAGGATTGGCGAGATCACCTGGCCGTTGGTGCCGCGGGTGAAGGGCACCTACCGGACGGTGGAGGTGCTGAGCCCTCAGCACCTGGTGCTCGATGGCCGCCCGCGCCTCTCCGGCGTCCCCGGGACGGCCGGCGACGCCGGGCCCAGCAGCTGGTCCTGGGCCACCTGGCCGGGGCTGGCGCGCCAGCTCGAGCTGAGGACCGCCGGCGGCTACACCCGCGAGACCAGGACAGTGGACCTCAGCCGCGTCCCGGTGGCGCGGTGGGTGCTCGAGGGCGGGGCCACGCTGCCCGTGGCAGCCTCCTGGGCGCCCGAAACCGGCTCGGTCCTCCTCCCACCCTCGAACGAGCACGGAGAGCCCCTGAGCGGTTTCCTACGGGCGCGGCAGCACCCGGTGCTGGCCAGGCTGCTCTGACATGGCGTGG
>CAZUDL010000059.1:0-2051 GCA_964618935.1 uncultured Actinomycetes bacterium | reverse complement strand
GCGTGGTCGTCGACGAGGGCGCCGGATCTCGAGCCGGCAGCTGGCTGGAATCGGTCCCGGCCATCGTGGCCCGCAAGGAGATCGAATCCGTCTACCAACCCATCCGCGACCTCAGCACCGGCCGCCTGATCGGGTACGAGGCGCTCGCCCGCCCCACCGGAGCCCCCAACGAGACCGAGGTCGAGGGGATGTTTCTTGCGGCACGCCGCCTGGGTGTGTCCCGCGAGCTGGAGACCCTCAGCCAGGTCTCGGCGATGAGAGGCGCCCACCGCCTGCTCGCCCGAGGCGGCTCGCTCTTCATCAACATCAGCGTCGGGGCGTTCACCGACCCCGACCGTGACCTCGACGTGATCCTGGGGCACCTCCGGGACGCCTCCCTGAGGCCCACCCAGATCGTCCTCGAGGTCAACGAGCAGATCACCCGCTTTGGCCGCTTCGCGGAGGCGTGCGCCCGCTACCGGCGTGCCGGCTTCCGCTTTGCGATGGACGACGTCGGCGAGGGGCTGTCGACCATCGAGGCCATCGCGGTCGTCCGTCCCGAGTTCATCAAGGCCGCCAAGAGCCTGGTCGTCACCGCCGACGACGCGGGTTCGGCGGCGGTCATACGCGGGCTGGTGGAGGTCGCTCGCAGCCTGGGCGGCGAGATCATCGCCGAGGGGCTGGAGACCCGAGAGGATTGCGCCCGCATGCTCGGACTGGGCGCCGCCCTGGGCCAGGGGTGGGCGCTGGGCACCCCCAAGCGGCTTCACGACGTGCTGGCCGCGGGGCACGGAGAGGAGGGGGCCGAGCACGGTGCTCACGGCGCCGACGGCCCGGAGCGGGTCATGCCCGCGCTCGTCCCGGTCCGCCGCCCCACCTGACGCCGGGTGCCCCCTGCGGTGGCGCGCGGGACCGTGGCTCGGACGTGGGAGCTCACAGCGAGCCCGGAGCTTGCGATGCACCAGCTTCGCGAGTACTTCGGCTCCAACCCGAGCGCGGAGATTGTCAGCTCATTCGACGACAACAAGTTCGAGCTGCGGCGGAACCCGCTGACGACGTTTGGATGGTTCTCACGCCACACGACATACCTCAGCGGACGCGTCGATTCGCACGGGGGTGGGGCGACCTTGAGGTGGCGACCGCAGGCGCGCCGGGCGTTCGTCGCCTTTCTCCTCGCCTATCTCGCCGGAGCGGCAGCCGTGCTCGCGGCCGTGCTCGCGCTCCTCAGCACCTACGGCTGGATCTGGCTCGGCGCCTCGGTGCTCATTGGGGCGGTCGCGGTCGCACTCGGTTGGAGGGCGTTGCGCAGGGTGCTTCGTGCAGATCCCTATCTCGTGTCGCACCTGCAGGGCGCAATGGCGTCCATCTGTCGGCCCGAGACGCTCATCGAGCGACACGCGCCGGCGTCCCGCTGATCCGGCGCCACTGATCGCTCGAGACGCACCAATCAAGGCGGGGGGCGCTGACCCGTAGAATCCCCAACGTGGTCTCCGGCACCGATGCGCTGCTCGCCGCCCTCAACCCGGCCCAGCGCGAGGCGGTCGAGGCCCCCGACGGGCCGCTGCTGATCTTCGCGGGTGCCGGCAGCGGCAAGACGCGGGTGCTCACCCATCGCATCGCCTACGTCATCGCCGCCCGCGGCGTGCGTCCTCAGGAGATCCTGGCGGTCACCTTCACCAACAAGGCGGCCAAGGAGATGCGCGGCCGGGTGGAGAAGCTGCTCGGCTCCGACATCAGCGGGATGTGGCTGGGGACCTTCCACTCCGTGGGGGCCCGCATCCTCCGCCGTGACGGCGACGCCATCGGCATCCCTGCCAACTTCGTGATCTACGACGAGGCCGACCGGCTGGCGGCGATGCGCCGGGCGATGCAGACGGCTGGCGTGGACGACAAGCGCCTGGCGCCCTCCAAGGTCGTGCACGTGGTGAGCGCCGCCAAGAACGAGCTGCTCAACGCAGCGGCGTTCGCCGCCCGGGCGAGCGGCTACCTGGAGGTCGAGGCCGCCCGCATCTACCGCGCCTACGAGGCCGAGCTGGCCGCCGCCGGGGCGCTCGACTTCGACGATCTGCTGA
>CAZUDL010000058.1:0-2055 GCA_964618935.1 uncultured Actinomycetes bacterium | reverse complement strand
CCAGATTACCAAGGCATCGGTATAGGGAAACGTTTACTGAATTTTGTTGCTGAGCTTTATACATCTCAACTGCCGGAGATTCCTTTCTATTTGGTTACGAGTAATCCTCAGCTGATCCGAAGTAACTTGGATGGTTGGCGTGTTAAGCGTGTTGGTCATGGCTCTAGTGGCAGAAATGATAGCAGGATAAATCGGGAGCTCGTGAAGTCGAATTCCAAGCGTCGGCTAAGCGTATCTTTACAGTACATTTCGAAGCATAAAACGAGCGAGGCATAAGATGGCTAAGGGAAGAAACCGCAATCGACATAAACTTCGGATAATTTACGATATTCTTGACTGCTGCAGTGCTAAGCCCTTAATTATCTCTCATATCGCACTCAAGGCAAACGTCAGTAGCTTGCCTTTTTACGAGATAATTGAGGGACTGATTAAATCGGGTTTATTGACTAAGCAGGAAATCGGCAAATCTACATTCTATAAGACTTCACTTGCTGGTCATGACTTCATTAAGAAATATCGTGATTTACTTTTTATGGTTAAACCAATGTTGGACCCTTCTGAAACGTTTATTGCGCAATCAGAGACTGTGAAGTAAGCACATGTCAGTATTGATATTAATTAGATCATAGAGATTAGCCTTCCATTTGATTGAAATAAGCTGAATTTTAACATATATCCTGTTAATAACGGGCAATTGGGTAATTATCGAACTGTTGAACAGCATTTGACTGTAGTGTATTAATAGATACGATTATATGTTGCTCAGCGGATGATTGTGTTAAAGTTGGTAATCAATAGGTAAAAGGTTGAATCAAGAAATGAACCGCAAATACTTGCCCGTTTTAGCTGTTCTAGCTGCCGTAGTTATTATAAGCTCAATATCATTAGTTTACTTCTCAAACAGGACTGTTATTGCTAATCCTGAATCTCTATATATCGCTTATTATGACCCTGTTGGTCAAAACTCATCTTCAGGAGCTCTAAATATCACTCAGGGTTCAACTCAACAAATAAACTACACTCTTACATCGATGTGCTCTTCACAATTCACCGTACCAGTTGAAAATCTTACGTTAATTTCCTATGATAGCTTCTATAACAATTGGAATAATGTGACTGATTGGAATCCATCCATTCCGCAAGACACAGTTTTTAACTATACCATCAGCCAAAGCCAACTGACTTTGCAGCCAGAAACGTCTAATTCTACTATCTTCACCATTCAATGGGCAGGAAATGCCCCAACTGGAAGATATATTATATCAGTCAATTTGGGACAAGCTGAGTTTCCTTCAGAGTCTTCAAAATATAATGGGGCTTCTGGTTTTCCTGTTTCGATAGAAGTAATCGTTAATCCTCAAGGAACATAGGTTAGCCCCCGTTTTGCTTTCTTGTTGTCGAATTAGTCTATTTCTACGTTATGCAGTTTAAGATTTGTGAGGCTGGCTCTCATAAGTGTTAAAAGCGCACGCGAGTTGCTGAGTATCTCGTTAACAGCCCTTACCGTTTATTGTATTTGCAGAATAAAAGAAATGATGATTAGGGAGTATTTGTCCACACAGGCGTTACAGTCCAATTAGTAACGGTGCCTTCATGATAAATATCTGAAAATATATCAACGGTCTGCCCACTATCCAATTCTGTTACAGAGTAACTTCCACCAATTAATCCACCGCCAACAGCTCCGGTTCCAAAGTCCTGATTGAATGTCTCATCATATGCTAAAGGAACAGTCACGTTAATTTCTAATGTCCCAGTGGCAGTATAAGCAACAACATGCAATCCTGCGTTATATGCTGTCGTTTCTCCAGTGTTAGTTACATTACCGCTTATGTTAAGAAGATTAGGTGGTGGATAGCTTGGATATTCAATTGTGGTTAAAGAAGGTACAAGATTTGCTGATGGAGTAACTATCATCACTATGGGAAACCCCCTTGAATATGAAATATCATACTTTGAAGGCGGAGAAAGGAATATAATTTTGCCAAAACTGATGTCTAGTGAATAGCTTCCCAATGTAGTTGGCTGCTGCATGAAGCTATCCGTCAAGTTAAT
>CAZUDL010000057.1:0-2079 GCA_964618935.1 uncultured Actinomycetes bacterium | reverse complement strand
GATCACCCCCACCGTCCGTCCCGCCCCGATCCCGGGGTCCTCGGCCGCACCCTGAGGGGCCGACGGAAGGCGGTGGGGCTCACTCTCACCCAGCTCGCGGAACTCGTCAAGGTCTCGGCGGCCCAGCTCTCCCGGATCGAGACCGGCCGCTCGACTCCCAGCTACTTGACCCTCACTAAGCTCCACGAAGCGCTCGGCCTCGACGCCGGCGGGCAGGCTTTCCACGTCCCGCTTCCTCGCCCGGCCCCCGAGGACGGGCTTGTCTCCCGACTGGGGGCGCTCCTCGCCGTCCGCCGCGCCCTCCCTCTCGGCGAAGCGAGCCTCCTCCTCGAGGCGTCGATCGCGGGGATCCAGGCCGCCGTCCCCGAGCTCTCCGATCGCCTGGCCCCCCTGGGGATGCGGGTCGTCGAGGACTCCCAGACCCTGGCGCTGCTGCCCCACCGGACCCTGGCGCTCCTCGCCGATCGCGCCGTCGAGGCAGAGACGGTGCCCCGGCTCACCCACCGCCACATCGAGATCCTCTCCATCGTGGTCTTCAACCGCCAGGCGACCCGGCGGCGCATCGACGAGGTCCGCGGTGTCGACTCCAGCGAGACCGTCGCGCAGCTGGTGGAGTGGGGTCTGCTGCGCCGAACGGGCCGCGACCTCAAGGACAGCCGCGCTCACCTCTACCAGGCCACCGCCAAGCTCCTGGAGGTGAGCGGCGCCACCTCCCTGGACGAGCTGCGGGCTCAGCTGCTCGGCATGGTCGATGGCGATGAGCGGGCCCTCGACCACCCCGCCACCTCCGCGTCCGGAGAGCTAGGGCCGCCTGGCGCCGAGCCACCCAGCTAGAGGGCGGGGTGGTCTGCCCCTGCCACTCAGTCCTGACTGACTCTCCAGCGCGGGTGCAGTCGGCGAACGGGTGCCTCGTCGATGCGCTCCAGCTGGTCGGCCGCGGTGGCGAGGAGCCGGGCGTAGCGCTCGAGCAGCTCGGTCCTGGCCCGGAGCAGGTGCTGTCCAGCGTCCTCGGAGGAGAAGGCAGCAGCCGCGGCGCTCACCGAGAGGGCTAGACCCGAGAGCTGCTGGACGGGGCCGTCCAGGAGTAGGTCGGCGAGGGCCCGACATCCCTCGGAGGATCGAGTGAGAGCCTCTTTGGCGAGATCTGTGCCTGTAGGGAGAATCTCCATGACGGCGACCCTAGGGGGTCGCGGCCCGCCAGCAGCTGACGCGACCGAGCCGTGTATGTGCCGTGGCCAGTCGAGCACGCTGGCGGAACATTTGCCATGTTTCAGCCCAACGCTTGGATGTCGGGTCGTATCGGGGACGTTGCCGCTACCACCGTTACCCGACTCGGGAGTCCGGGCCCGAGCCAGGGGCCGTGAGGGGAACTGGATCGATCGGCAGCTTACGGTACTCCCGGTACGTACGGTAGCCCCGCCACAGACGGTAGTCGCGGTGCGGGCGGCACCGTCAGCGCATCTCGTACAGCCTGGGCGTGCCGCGCGGGGTCCAGATGCGGTACTGTACGCACCGTGGCAGTTTTCACGATGGTCCAGTGGAAGGGAGGGGTGGGAAAGTCCACCCTCGCGGTCCACCTGGCGGCTGCGCTTGACGCGGTTCTCGTTGACTTGGAACCGTGGGGTGGTGCGACGACCTGGTGGGCAGGGCCTCACGCCTCCTCGGTGTGGCAGGCGCCGGGACCAGCGCCGGTTCTCCACGCGCTGCGGACGGGGCGTACACCACGCCCTCGCAGTGGGGGAGCAGGGCGTCCTCCCCTGGTCCCATCTCACGAACAGCTCCTCACCATCTTCGACAGCGCACCGACCGAGGCGGCCGCGTGGGCATGGACGCCCGAAGGCCAGCCGGCCCTGATGGTGCCCACGCCGGCCGGCCCACGGCGCCTCTCCGACGCAATCCGTGACGGGCTACGTCAGTGGGCTGCTGCGTGGGACTGCCATGTCGTCGTTGACACTCCGGGAGGCCACGGTCCCCTCGCTGACGGAGCGGCGGCTGCCGCCGACGTCGTCATCCTGCCCATCACGCTCGATCAGTGGTCGGTGCCCGCCCTCTGGAAGTTCATGGCCACCTACGCAGCGC
>CAZUDL010000056.1:0-2092 GCA_964618935.1 uncultured Actinomycetes bacterium | reverse complement strand
AACACTGGAGCTTCATCGCGCCGACCCTTCAGACTCCCCGAACTCCCGGGGGTTTGTCTCCATACCCGCATGTTCGTTTGGGGCTTCTGGTCTCTTCCGGGCGCTCGCGAGTAGGGGATCGGAGTTCTCAGGGCCGGCCAGAAGAAATGACTTTCTTTCGCGAATTCCGAAGGTTGATCGGTATACTCGACGGATTCTGCCCAGAGTTGAAGGAGGGTACCGGTGAGTTTGGCGGTGGTCCGCAACCTCGGCGCGCCCCGGGCACTTCGGACCCCCGCCGACGTCGAGGATTTCGAGCAGGAGATCGTCGACCAGTACGCGCTGGCGATGGCTGCTGCCGGCTTCAGCGATGGCCACGTGAGCCACACCCGGGCCACGGTCATCGAGTTCGCCCGCTCCCTGTCCAGGCCGCTCTGGTCGGCTGGGTGTGACGACGCCGACCGGTTCATGGCCGAGCTGCGCCGGGCGGGGCAGACCGTGAGCACTCGCGCCGGGAAGGCCGGCACGCTGGCTCGCTTCTACGAGTTCGTGATCGCGCGGTATCTGGACGACGTCCTTGCCTTGGCGGGTGTCGAGGTGCAGCAGCCGATCGACGAATTCAACCGCCAGTCGGGGAAGTCGCTGGGGGAGGTGCGGGTGCCGCCCTCGGACGCCGAGGTTGATGAGCTGTTCACCCAGTGGCGTCGGTCGGTCAAAGAGGCCAGGAAGTACCTGCCCGCCGCGCGCGACTACTTCGCGGCGTCGCTGTGGCGCCGGCTTGGACTGAGGATCAATGAGACCGTCATGCTGGACATCCGAGACTGGCGTCCCGACCTGGGCGACTTCGGCAAGCTGCACGTCCGGCACGGCAAGGGAAGCCGCGGCCGAGGGCCGAAAGCTCGGCTTGTGCCAGCGATCAACGGTGCAGACAAGCTGATCGACTGGTGGCTCGCCGAGGTTCGGCACCAGTTCGGCAACGACTGGGCCGACCCCGACGCTCCGCTGCTGCCCAGTGAACGCAACGACCCCGACCTGGACCGACGTGGCCGTGTCAATGACGACAGCCTGCGTCAGGCGCTCGCTGAGCAGACGCGGACATGGCTGCCAGCGTGGACGGGGCGGCTGACGCCTCACCTCCTGCGCCACTACTGCGCCTCCTCGCTGTACGGCAGTGGGATGGATCTGAAGGCTCTCCAGGAGCTGCTGGGGCACGAGTGGCTGTCGACGACGACCCGCTATATCCATGTCCGCAGCGACCACATCGAGCAGGCCTGGATCAAGGCGAACCGGCTCGTCGAGACCCGCTTCGACACGGAGGTGTGAAGGCATGCAATGGCAACTGAGGTTGAGGGCCGCGGAGCGGGGCATCTGGAAGTCCGGCGAGTTGCGCCGGCTTCTTGCCGACGCCGGGCTGGAGATCAGCGCGGGCAAGATGTCGGCGCTGTGGACGGGAAAGCCGGCCACGATCCGGCTCGATGATCTCGACGTCATCTGCTTCGTGCTGAAGTGCGATGCAGCCGCCTTGCTGATCCCTGAGCCGGACAAGGTGGCGATTCGCCAGCCCCCGAGGGAGCAGGCGGCGAACGGGGATCCTGCTCCGCCGGTGGTGACGCCCCGGCTCGGCAAGGGCCGGTCGGAACCCCCGCTCTGAGGCGTCCTCCGGCGCGCTGCATTGGCTGTCAAGTCAACCGGGTCGCCTGGGTCAGGCCGCGGGTCGACTACTGCTACGCGTGCCTGCCGGGCGGCCCGTTCACGCCACCTCCCTGCCGCAAATGCGGGTCCGTGGAGGGCTACTTCAGCGACGGGCTCTGCGAGAAGTGCCACCCTGGGGGCCCGTTGCATCCGGGGTCGTGCCGAGGCTGCCTGGCGTGGGGTGTGTATCGAGCCTACTGCTGGCTCTGCTGGCAGTGCCGCTGGTGGCAGACCCACTACCCGCTCGGGGACTGCCGGTACTGCGGCCGGAACACGTGGGTCGGTTATCTGGGAGCCTGCCGGCTCTGTCTCGAGCAGGCACGCCTGCTCCAACAGCCCGGGCGCGCCCTCGACCTGTCCGGGGCCAACCGGTACGGGCAGCAGCTGTTCTTCGCCAACATCGGCAACCACAAGCCCAGAA
>CAZUDL010000055.1:0-2095 GCA_964618935.1 uncultured Actinomycetes bacterium | reverse complement strand
GGTTTTTCAGCGGTTTCCATATCAGAATGCACACTCCAAGAATTCAGCTGCATCAATACATTGCAAAATTGATAGTGGGTAATCAGGACTAACTAATTGCAGAAAAGTGACTTGTGAAAAGCATGGACTTTTCCCATGCCCTGAGGTAGGCGCAAAAATTGGTTTTGAACAGCATTTTACAGACATTAAAAGCCCAAATGATTGGTTATGCAATGTATTCTTTTCCTCCTGGACCGTTTGGTATCTCTTGGTTAGTTTGAAAATCTGTAAGCTTGCCCAATGCTTCGGCAACTTTGGCTAAACTGTAACCCATTTTCTCTAGCTTCTCGAGGCTGCTTGAAATCTTTGCTAAATCAGTTAGGACATTATCCACTTGTCCCTCCAGCTTCTTAACACGTTCAGGCATAAGCAAATACTCAACTGCCGCATCTCGACCAACATGATCAAGCTCGCCCTCATCTTCTCCAGGGCTGTCATCGATAACCCGTTTTGGAGTACTCACCGAAAAATAGCGATTCAGAAGATTGGCAACTGGATCATCAACGCCCAGTTCATGTCGCTTGTTAATCTGCCCATCACCCAACACGCAGCCGTACTTACTCATCAAGCCCTTAGCGACTCGGTCAGCCAAGTTTTTAGCCAAAGTCACAAGCTCCCCAGGACTTCGACCATAAAGCGTCTCGACATGAACAATCCAAGATGTCGTGGTATGACGCACCTTCACACCCTGCTCTAAGCCCAAAAGAGCCGTCCAATTCTGCATCTCGATTCGCCGAAAATCGCCCGCAGGATAAACACCTTCGCGCACCACGGGAAACTTGAAAAAACAACGGTGCAAACGAAAAACACCGCTGCTAAACAGCACTCCCTCACATGATATGAGAAAGTTTTGACCTTGCTCCGTGAGCTCGTAGTCAACGAAGTTGCTTCGCTTTAACCTGCGAATTAACCCTGCTTTCTCAAGCTTTTTCACGTAGTAGGCTACATGTTGTTTTTTCCATCCACGGGCACGCCCAATCTTCGCAGGATACATCTTAACTTCAATGCCTTTGAGGATAGGGATGACGCGAGTGCGAACGGTACAGAAGTCAAATTTGACTTTTGACTTTAAACGCGAAATATTTTGACTTCTATCGACCGCCTGATTCATAAAAAAATTTACCTCAGAACTGGAAGGACAACTTCTATAACTTTCTGCCTTAGACCTTCAATTTCTTGATCCAGCTTTGCCGGAGTCAGCAATGGTGTCCCATTATACTCAGCTAGTGCTGCATTTAGCGATTCACGATTCTCAACGCTATCTCGGATTCTGTAAAAGGGTGCTATACCGTTTAGTCCGTTGATTGAGACTCTGGCAACCATTACTTCGAACTCTGAGTTTTTTGGTGTTCCAGGCATAAAGTAATAGTGCTCTAAAAACTGTGCGAAGCCGCCATAGAAGCTGAAAGCGATCCATCGCTCATCAGTCAACCAATCGATGGCGTCTACCTTATCAATTTGTAAATTGCTCAATGCTGGACCTCCTGAACAACTCTTGTGTTTTTGGGTATGAAGCGGCTGCATGCATCGCTAGAAGCTATTTGATTGAGCTGTCTTCGCCCATTTAGTAGTCGGTGGCAAGAACCGAACCAGTCTGCGCAATCCATACATCGGGCTCCGTCCATTAGGCAAAAACCTCCCAATGCGAAAGCCAAAACCTAATCATCATTAACTCATGGTTATCCATTCTAAGAAACCTCTCACCATCTTTCTAGAGTGAAGAAAAAGAAAATGGGGAATTGGCGAGCCCCCTATTCGCCATTTTAAGAAGTATAAATTACACTCTAGAGGGTGGTAGCCCGGGAGAGATTCGAACTCTCGTCAAGGGCTCCAGAGGCCCCTATGCTTGACCACTACACCACCGGGCTTCAAACACACAAAAGCATGTTTCACTGTTATAACTTTAACGTTGCCGCGTTTAGCTGCCGTTTTTCTTTTTTAATGCTTCTCGTACGCAGTAACATTCTTGGCTAACCTTGTTCCAGTCGCTGCAGTGCCACAACGTATCCACTATTGGGTTTTTGTTTTGGGCGTGGCGGGTGGAACAGAAGACTTT
>CAZUDL010000054.1:0-2112 GCA_964618935.1 uncultured Actinomycetes bacterium | reverse complement strand
CGCTTCTGGATTGATGTGCTCTAAAACGGGATTAAAAGTGACAGAACCTAAAATTATGCCGTTTTTCGAGTTGTAGATTGACTCGCTTATTGCTGAAGTATCGGTTGTTCCCCACCAATTATTTATGGCGTTGACAGCAATGGTTTGTCCAGAAGAAGATTCTATAGTGACACTATTATTGTTACTAAGGACGTTGTTATATGTTAGCACAGATTCATTTGAATAAGCATCGATCCGGAAACCCCTATAGTTCTGAATTATCGTATTGTTTTCGATAATTGTGTTTAGTGGTGAGCCGAAGTATAAACCTGCATCCGTGTTATTTGCTATGAGATTGTTGGTTATCGTTGTCGTTCCTGAAGATGAGTTAATTCCTGCGTCTATACTAATTCCAATCATGCCATCTTGGATTGTGTTGTTTGTAATACTAGCGCTATTGGCATTGCTAATCTCTATGTCCGAGTAACCGTAGGAGCCATACAGATCTGAATGAATATTGCCAGTAATGACATTGTTAGAGATTAGCGGCGAGCCGCCATTAATTGCAATTGAACTTGGTCCACTTTGCACTCCAACCAGTAGATCGTCATTAATTTTAGGGGAGCAGTAATTGATGATTATTTGGCTCCCATTGAAGACGGAATTTTCTATTGTGCATCCGGAGTTGGCTTGTTCATTCCAACTGGTGCTTGATTCGTAAAAGATTATTTGCGCATCATTGAATGTAATACTAGCAGTACTACTGCCTCTCGCGCTCAAAGTTCCGTATACTTCCACTGTATATCCATTACAATTAATGGTAACTCCCGGCTTAATAGTAAGCTGAACTCCCTCAGGTATGGTAACATTAGCCGTAACATTATACAAATTATTTGCACTACCCCAAGTAGTTTCTGAACTTATTTTCCCTGCCACTTCAATAGAATTGCTAGAGTTTTCGTTTAAACCGACGTTTTTTGGGGCAAAAACAGCTAATGAAGCAAAGCTGATGATGATAGCGGTAATTGCTATCAGCAAAACTAATGACGACCGCTTCATGCAAGAGTCACTTCCTAAAGTTGCAAGTAATTATCTCGCAGAATCTTTTATTTATTTCCTTCCTTTGACTTTTTATCATTTCAAAAAAATGCTTAATTCAAAGAAAAAAAATGATTGTGGTTTGTTATTGTTTTTAATTTACATGTATTCCTGGAAAGCAACGTAGTCCCATTCTGCATCAAGTTTGGAATTGGATGCTTCGACACCAAATGTCAGGCCGACTACCGCTCCTGTGCCAAGCTGAGTTGAAGTAATACCGTACTTCGAAGCTTCCCATGAAATTATGTTGTTAATGTTGACAACATTGTTTGCATAGGAATACCCGATATTTGTCGATACTCTATAGCCAGCGTAATACCAATAGTTTCCGTTTCCGTCATTGTTAGTCGTTGTGAAGTGACCTCCTGGTCCGCACATTGTACTTGGGCCATAACATCCTAAGTATATGATTATTTCCATGTTTTTATAACCAAGGCTCCCTACTCCTGCGTTGAACTCACACCAAAGATCGATGTAAACGTTTGCACCGTTGTTAGCAACTGGTGTACTTACTAGCTCAGCCGTAGCACTCACTTGCATTGTCGCAGTCAACAGCACCATATTAAACGGCTCACCGTAAGGATTGGTTCCCCATATAGGCTTGTATCCTTGCACAAACTCCGTATTGCCCCAGATGCTGTTAGAGTACCCTGTTAGGTCTCTCCATGTGTAGGTGATGCCCCATCCTGGTTCGTCCCAGCTCGCACCACCGTACTGCTGATTCCATACACTAAGGCTCCATGCGCTGTTGTTCTGGAGGTAAGGGTCATTGTTTATCGTTTGCCAGCTTGCCGCTTTTACGCTTGATAAAGTTAGCATTGGAGTAATGACCATTATTGCTGCGATTGCCAACGCTATTAGTTTGAATTTTTCTTTCATTTTTTCTCGCCTCCTTCATAGGTTCTTAGAGCCTATTTCATCCGAAGCAAGAATTATCGAAGACGAACGGTTACTGTAACAGCAAACGGTGTAGTTACTATAACATGGAACTGTAGAGTTATGGTAACTTGATAGTTAAAAATAAAGCGTTAATTC
>CAZUDL010000053.1:0-2119 GCA_964618935.1 uncultured Actinomycetes bacterium | reverse complement strand
GGCCTTGGTGACCCCCTCGGCGACCTCCATGTCCGGGCCCAGCTCGGCGCCCTTGACGTCGCCGGCGACGTACGCCTCGTACTGCGCCGCGTGCTGCTGGTGGTAGGCGTCGTAGTCCGCCTGAGCGGAGACCATCACCTTCTTGCCGCGAATCACGCCGGCGACTCCGAGACCGGCACGGCCTGATACCCACGGGCGTTGAGTCGGTGCTGAAGTTCCAGAAGGATCAGGCCGTCAAGGACCCGCAGGTTGTCGTACAGCGCTCGGAAGTCGACCGCCGACCACTTCCCGTCAGCGCCGAGCGCCACGTTCAGGATCCGGGTATGGACGTGGAGGTGCGGGTCGGGGACGGTCTGTCCCTTGATGGGCTGCTCCGCCCAGTGGACATTGGTGAGGGCGACGAGCTGGGCGTGCATGGGCATCGAGGAATGGATCCCGCGTCGCACCACCGGGAGCAGCTGGGTGAATGTCTCCAAGCCGACCCACACGGAGACCTCGACGTCGTCGACCAGCTGCGCACCGCGCAGCGCGTCGCCGGCCGCCCCAGTGGCGGCGTACTCCACGCTGACGCTCGGCGGGGCGCTGTAGATCAGGTCGTTGTAGGCGACCCGGTCGAAGCCAGCTCGTGGGGCCACGAGCTGCTCTCCGGTTACCGGGTGCCGACCCGCCCCCAGGGCGGTGATCGCCTCCGGCGACGGGCTCGGTTCGAGCCCCAGCGCCTTGAGGAGGCCAGCCGGCCCGACCGCCGTCGTCAGCCCGTCGGCCACCTCCATGTCCGGCCGCAGCGCCGCACCCTTGGCGTCGCCGGTGACGTACGCGAGGTACTGGACGTCGTGGGCCTGGTGGTACACGTCGTAGCGCGGTTGGTCGGACAGCATCACCCTCACGCCGCGGATCACCACGCCCCCTCCCGGCCGCCGCCGACGCCCAGCGGGCAGCGGAGCGCCTGACCGCTGAGGAGCGGTGGAGCGGTCTGACCTGAGCGGAGCTGTTGTATTCTCATACCCTCGGTGAGCAAAGGGTACGGTATCTTAGGCATCAGCGGCGTTCGTGAGCTGCTGGGACGATCGTTCTGAGCGCGGAGGTGCTGCTGGTGATGGCGGATGGGACGGAGAGAATGGGTGTGATGGACGTGTCGGATGGCGTGGACGAGGGTTTGGTAAGAGCGGAGGCTGCGGCATTCTTGAGAGCTGCGCCAGACGTCCCGGCAGCAGTTGGCGACGATGGTGAGGAACCAGGGCCGGAGGTCGCTGCCCTCGCGGAGGTTGCGACGGCTCCTCCAGGCGCGCAGCGCCGCCTCCTGGGCGGCGTCCTCGGCCAGGGCACTGTTGCGCAGCATGCCGTAGGCCAATCGGACCGCCTCCGGGTAGAGGGGCTGGAGCCGCGCCTCGAAGTCGGCGGTCTCGTCCACGGACTGGTCCGCGGTCCTCCCAAACGCCGCTGCCAAGGCCATCACGTACTCATACGGGGCCCGAGCCGAAATAGTGACGGTTCGACGGGGCCGAGATGGGCAAAGGAGCGATCGGGTCGCCATGCCCGAGCACCGCTGGGACCTTCGGCCCATTGAGTTGCCGCGCGGGCGTCCGTTCCCATAAAGTGATCGGAGCGTGCCGACCACCACACCTGACATCGCCCCCATCACCGGCCGTGTGGAGCTCTTCCGGAGCTGCCTCGTCTCGACCCAGTACCCGGGCGTCGAAGCCGCCACCAAGTGGCTCTTCGAGCAGCTGGGGGTCGAGTACATCGTCAACCCGGACCAGACCTGCTGCACCGGCCTCGGCTACTACACCGACGTGGTCTCCTTCCCCACCACCGTGGCGGTGGCGGCACGGAACGCCTGCGTGGCGGTGGAGGCGGGCCACCCCATCCAGGCCTACCTCTGCTCGACCTGCTACGCCATCAACAAGAAGGCCCGAGACGTCCTCGACGAGCCGGAGCAGCGCCGCCGGACCAATGACGTCCTCAAGAAGGTGGGCCGGGAGTACGACGACGCGGTTGCCTCGGAGGTCCGGCACCACCACGTGCTCGAGATTCTCTGGAGCCGTCACCCCTCCATCCGTGGGCTGGTCCGCCGGCGCCTCTCCGGGCTCAAGGTGGCGACCCACCCGGCCTGCCACTA
>CAZUDL010000052.1:0-2123 GCA_964618935.1 uncultured Actinomycetes bacterium | reverse complement strand
GGGGATGAGGGGATGAGGGGATGAGGGGGGAATGTTGAATGCTGAATGCTGAATGTCCGCAACGCAACCCGCACACGCCGTGTGCGGAGATTCGCCACACGGCGTGTGCCGGATACAATAACTGGGCCCGCAAGTCCGTAGGGTGCGTGAAACGCACCGTGACCCGCGGATTGTGGTGCCTTTCACGCACCCTGCAAAACTACCATGACTTCTCACTGCCCAATGCCGTCCATGCCACGCCAATCTCCGGTGTTTCGGACTACTGACCACTGGCCCCTGACCGCGCTGGCGCCTCTGATGATGCTGGCCTTCTGGCCGGCGGGTTGCGCGGACAATGCCGCCGACTCCGGGAAGGCTGCGACGGCCGCGAGGGTCGAATCGCCCAAGCGACCGCCACCACCGCCGTCAGCCGCCCGACCGGCGGCGTCGAACGAGTCTTCGCCGGCGGCAAGCCGCGGGCCGGCGGCGACACCCGAATCGCCCCGGCCGGTGCCCGTGCCCCAGCCCGTGTCCCCCTCGCCGCCGTCCGGCCCGGCCGCCGAGCGGCCGATTCAGCTTACCGGCGGGCAATCGCTGGAGCAGACCACGCCCGAGGGCAACGCCGTGGGCTTCCACGGCGATTACCAGGTCGCCAACGGCGAGCCGAATCCGGCCGGTTACGTCTGGGTCATCGAGCGGGCGCACGGCGATCCAGAGCGGCAGAAGGTCAAGCTCGACCGGCAAGGCAAGCTCGAAACCATGCTGCTGGGCTGGCGCAGCGAGCAGGGCCCCTTCCACTCCCATCTCGAAGATGCCGACGGCAAGCAGGTCTCCGAGTCGGTCGAGATGCCGCAGTAGGGCCGAAACGGGGGTCAGAGTGGGATTAGGCATTAGTTTGTAGGGTGCGTGAAACGCACCACAACCCACGGTGCGTTTCACGCACCCTACGGCCGATTCTGTCCCCTGCCATGCCCAACTCCTGCTTGACCGTCGCTCTGGTCTCGACCCAGCGCCACTGGTACGGCGGCGAGGGGCAGCTCTTGCTGTTGGCCGACGGGCTGCGGCGCCGCGGCCATCAAGTGCGCATTTTGGCGCGGCGCCACGGCAAGCCCGCCCAGCGCATGAGAGACGAAGGCTTTGCGGTGAGCGAATTCGCAGGCGCCGGCCGGAATCCCGTCGCGCTGTGGCAAATCCGCCGCCATCTCCGTCGGATTGCCCCCGACGTGCTGCAGTACGGCGATGCCCACGCCCTGACGGCGGCCGGGCTGGCCTCCTGCGGCCTGGGCATTGCGGCCCGGATTGCCGTGCGGAACGTCGCTTGGCACATCCGCGCCCCATGGCGGTTTCGGGCCTTCGCCGATCGAGTCCTGTGCGTCTCCCCTGCCGTGGCCGAGGTGTGCCGGGCGGATGGGCTGCCGGCCGACTCGCTGCGCGTGGTCTTTGCCGGGGCCGATCCCCGGCAGGCCGGCGCCGGCGACCGCCGCCGCGGCCGTTTGGCCGCAGGTGTCGACCCGGCCCAGCGGATGCTCCTGGTGGTGGCCAGTCTGACCGAAAACAAGGGACACGCCTTCTTGCTCGATGCCCTGCCCGCCGTCCTGGATCGCCATCCCCAGACCTGCCTGGTTCTCACGGGCGAGGGACCGTCGAAAGAGCCGCTGCAACTGCAAGCCCGGCGGCTGGGCGTGGAGGGACGCGTCCGCTTTGTGGGCTATCGCCCCGACGTGCCCGATCTCGTGCAGGCGGCCGACCTGGTGGTGCTGCCGTCGCTGGCCGAGGGCCTGCCCGTCTGCCTGCTCGACGCGATGCTGGCCGGCGTGCCGATCGTCACCAGCGCGGTCGGGGGAATCCCCGACCTGGTCGGGAGCCAGAATTCGCAGTCTGAACCGGTGGCCTGGATGGTTCCGGCGCGCGACAGCCCGGCCCTGAGCGCCGCCATCATCGAGGCCCTCGACAACCCCCGGCAATGCGCGTTGCGGGCCCAACGTGCGCGCGACCGGGCCGAGCGCACCTTTACGGCCGATTGCATGGTCGAGGCGACCCTGGCCGTCTATCGCGAACTGCTCCCGCGTGCGTGAGATCCACCGCACGATGGAGCGGCTTTCACCCCCATGTTTTCCCGAGACCCTCCCAACAGACCACGAGCC
>CAZUDL010000051.1:0-2133 GCA_964618935.1 uncultured Actinomycetes bacterium | reverse complement strand
TGATTTGCAGACGGCGCTTGGTTTTACGGAAGAGGAACACCACGAATTCATTGTTGAGTACAAATTGCCTAACGGCAGCAAATACGAAGATCTAAACAAAGAGAAACTCTCGGTGCTGAAAGATGTTGTAGTCGGCGAGAAAGCCCATGACATAATTGTTGAAGCGCTCAAAACTGCGAGTGAACAGAAAAAACTGCATATTAGCATGCTCGGCTTGTACGAGCGCTTTGTTGAGGGCAAGAAGTCTGCTGAGGATCTAAAGGATGAGGCGGCTGCAGATGCTATGAAGAAAGCCAATGCAGATGTAGCAGTTCCTGCCCAGGGTAGCAGCTAAAATCCAATTTTTGACCAAGTCCCTTTGCTGAAGCCTCGGATGGTTCAGTAGTTCGTTTTTTTTCATGGTAACCCGTTTTTGGGTAAGGAGGTGAAAATGTAAAATGGTGAGTTCTATAAATCTGAGTCAAAAAGCTGAGACTGCACTTGTTGAGGTTAGCGCAGGTTTGGTTGCTGCAGGCACTGCAGGTATGACCGCGGTGAGTTCAATGCCAGTTCAATATCAGGCTTTAGGGGCATCGGTGTGCGGCGGCTTGATCACTATAGGCGGCTCCATGATTGCGGTATGGCATAAATTCGTCAACGTATTCCAAATGCAAGTATCTTCGCAAACACAAAGCCAAACAGCAACAACTCCAACATAAATTTCTTTTCTTCCCTTCTTTTTTTGATTAAAAATAGTTATTTTTGTATCTGTTTTTCAACAGTTTAAATTATAGGTTAGCGGAAGCTAATTTTGCTTTCATAGTTTTCCATCTTCATCTTCTAACAAGCATAGGTTACTCAGGCATCGGATTAACAGTTATTGGGTTATCTCTATCGTTAAAGCAGCGAAGAAATGATAGTCAGCAACCTAACTGATACAGTAACAAACATCATTAACGGCATTAACGCTGTCAAGCAGAATGCGCCACAAGCAGCACAAGAAGCAAAAACTGCTGCAGGAACTTAGTTTTCCGTTTCTTTTCCTTTCTTAATCATTTTTTCTATTTTTTAGCATTTAATTTATTGTTTTAGCGGAAGAGATATTAACTGAGTGAAAGTTAAGCAAAAAGCGCGCTAACTTGATTTTTGTCGATTTCGACCTTTTTCGCCTTACTCCGATTTATCCTCTTTTTCTGTCAGTTAAGATTTTTAGTGCTTGCAGAATCAATATAGTCCCCGAGTTTTCTTTGACAAGTCCGATAAGACGTGTCCGACCAATATGTTGGTCACTTATTATACCTTCTTTCTGTAGAATCTGCAATTCAGCATTGACTTGCGGGTATTTACCATTGACTCCAACAATTAGCCGCATTATGTTTACTGAGCCATTCTCGGCTAAGTACTTGATTATTTTTCGCCTGCAAGCTGAAGACAAAATTTCCTCTAAATTCAACCTCTCCACCTTCGGGGCTTTCTTTTGTTTACCTTTTAATTTATAAAGCCAAATGTCGAACCGACGGTTTGAAACAGTGGAGGGGTGAGTGAAAGTGAAGCGGTTTACTTTCACTTGTTTTCCCATGAAAAAGTTCACTTTCAGTTATCTCCCTGTTACGGTAACTGGGGTACCCACTTACCGTAACCGTTCTACATGCTTTAAATCTAAAACTGCAGAAACTTAGCTTGGAATACAAGATGGAAACAAGCAAAGAAAACTATTGGAACCTAACCAAAGATTTCAACAAGACGACCGAAATCGAGCTATTCTCCGATTCAAACCCCCACAACTTTCAAATCAAACACTTATGAACGATTGGAAAAAAATATGTAATTTAAAGGTGAATGCTAATAGAGTTAGAGATGATTTTAGCTTCTTCATGCCGGCGCAGGATTCTGAGGGTTTTGTACAAATTGGGACGGGTAAACGTCATGATGCTTGTGCGCAAGGTCAACAGCACGTATAGCCAAGTCAATCCTAACTTGCAAATTTTAGAAAAAGAAGGTATTGTTACCGAAGAACACTTGGGACATAAGCGAATAATCAAACTGAACAGAGAAAATGATAAAACAGAGGTGTTACTTCAGGTGCTGAAAATATTCGAAAGATTTAGGAACAACAAAAAAATTGTCTGAGGAATTAATCGTCGCTTGATCATG
>CAZUDL010000050.1:0-2219 GCA_964618935.1 uncultured Actinomycetes bacterium | reverse complement strand
TCCAGTTACCCATACACAACTTTCCAATACATTTACATACAGGGCACTTCCAGTAGCGGCGGAGAAGACGTATTCATTGACAGTGTCCTAACAATGTAGTCAAAAAAATAAACTACTTACTAAATAACCCCTTTTTTTGTATGAAAAAATGTCTTTTTCATAGCACTTCAATGAACGCTTGCGTTATGAGATTTATTTTGCCTCAAATTTTGAAATTATATTAATTTATCCATATAGTCGTTGTTTAAAAAAATCAATTACGTGTGCTTATTTTTTTAGTAAACAAAAAATTACGATACTCTACACTTATATGTGCAATTGATTAACATTTCCTATTTTCAGCAAAACTTATTCATAACGCATCGCCTCTACTGGTCTGGTTCTTGCTGCCATCCATGCGGGGTACAGACTGCCCAGCGCACCTAACAGTATAGCGGCACCTAATCCGAGTAATACAAGCTCTGGGGTTATGGTTACGGAGATGGTCGCTGACGAAGCCGAACCTATAGATACGCCTGCTGTTGACACAGTGCTGTTTCCAGCTTGAGTTGGATGGGGAAGCAGCAGGTTAGCGAGCGAAGTCGCACCCACTGTACCAATCAATAAGCCGACTACGCCTGCGATTAAGCTCAGCAGCACACCTTCAAGCATAAACTGACCCAAAATCGAAAGGCTATTGGCACCCAAAGCTTTCAAAGTCCCAATTTCTCGCGTTCGTTCCCGAACCGTGTACAACATTATGAACAGCACGATTGCGGCAACAACCACAGTGACAACAGCAATCTCCATTATACCGGTATTTTGGATTTGGCTCATGGAAGCTTGCGCCATCTGCAGCTCCTCTTTTGTCTGAGTTTGCATTTGTATTACCGAATCCACTAGAGAAGCATCTATCGAAACCGACAACTGAGGGTAAGTAGCGGCGATTTTATTAGCTATGATCTGTACGTTGTTGACGTTGTCAGAAAAAACTTTAAAGTTAGTTACGTTTCCCACGTTGTTGGTTGTTGCCTGAGCCTCATTGAGATTCATGTAAGCGGCAGTTTCGTTAAGCGGCGTATATCCCTCTATGCCGACCACCTGGAAGGTTTGGTTTAAAATGTCAACGGTTCCACCCACTTGGGCATTGAAGTGATTTGCAACTTGCTCCTGTAGTACAACCACGCCGCGGTCACCCGCCTGCAAGTTACGTCCAGTCGTTATGTTCGAGGGCAAAAGCAGCGAGTATGTACTCAGCAAAGAAGCATCATCCAACGGTATTCCATATATGTTAAAAGCAAAGTTGCCGTCGTATTCTGTTCGGTCAAGGATAGGTATGACGTTTGTGACGCCTGCAATCGAGATAAGATTGGTGTAGTCTGTAGCGTTCATAAGCGGCTGCTCAACGACTGTTTGATTATCAGGCCCTGCATTCGGCACCGAAATTGCTGGCAGATGGCAATCTATCTGGGTTGCCACCATATTCACTGTAGCATTAACGGATTGAGTCACCATCGTTAAGTCATCAATGGTTTGTTGGGTGGCGACTTTGCTTGCAGTGATGCTTGGCGGAATCGAGATCAACATTGCTAAAGCAAAACTCAATGCCACAATTACGAGGAGTGATCTGGTTTTTCTTCTGGAAAAATTTCTGACTGCTCTGATAAGTGTACCCATTACTTTACCTCTGAATTAAAAAAATGGAAAAAAGGCTGTTATTTCGCTTGATTGCCCAGCTTCTGACGATACTAATGCCTGCTTTTTTCCTATATTTTCAAGCATTTTTCTTTTTGCAATAATAGCAGCGGACAGGACTATTATGATAACAACCAAAATGACAATTATTAACGACAGTGTGGGGAATACTGATAATGAAGTTGCTTTGTTTGTAGCTGTGCTTATTACTGTGCTTATGACTGAAACCTTACCCACCCAATTAACTACAGGACTATCAGTTGCAGTATAGGCAAGATTTGTGACATAGGCATATTCACCGTTCGCGCTTATAGCTATGCCATAAGGGCTGGTTCCAACTGTCAGTGTCCCATCCACTGTATTCATGATAGTGTTTATCACCGAGACTGAATTGTTGAAGTAATTTGTAACGTAAGCGTATTTGCCGTCAGGCGCAATAGCGACGCAGATGGGAGAGTAAAACCCAGTTATCGTTTTTGTAATTGTATTGGTAATCGTGTTTATAACTACAACTGCTGAATTGTTTGTGACATAGGCATATTCGC
>CAZUDL010000049.1:0-2370 GCA_964618935.1 uncultured Actinomycetes bacterium | reverse complement strand
CGGCCACCGGTACCGTGCTTGCCCGGGCACGTCCGGCGTCCACGGCGGGATCTCCCTGGTGGCCGTTGGGATATCCCGCCGAGAGGGGGGGCCGACCACCCCCCGACCGGGGGCCGACCGAGCCCCGACCGGACCCCGACCGCTCGCCCGCCACCCCCGACCGATCGCTGTCATACCCGCGGGAGTCGAGGCCCGCCTCTGCCTCGGGGTCGATCAGGCCGGCCAGGAAGGGGGAGCCATCCCGGCCCTGGCCGTCCCAGAGCAGCTCGTACGCGAAGCCCCGGCCCACCCGGTGGACCAGCAGGTGCTCCATCTCCACCAGCCGGGCCAGGTGGCACTTCAGCTGGGTGTCCCCCCAGCCCAGGGCCTCCCGGATCTCCCGCCTCGTCAGCCGTACGTCGCTCCGGGCCATGGCCTCACGCTCGCCGGCGGCCGCCACCATCTCGTCGAGGAGCTGGAGCAGCCGCCTCGTCTGCGGCGGCAGCTCGTCCAGCGATCGCCCCAGCACCTCGTGGGCCAGCCGGTTGGCCACCCGGATGTCGTCCGCCGTCACCTCGATGTACGCGAGGGCCTCGCCCTGGTGGACCACCGTCCGCAGCTCCCGCTGGTGCTGGTGGAGCAGGGTGACCGCCCGGATGAGCGTCAGGTACTTCATGTGGTCCCGGCGCATCCGGGTCCGGGCGTCGCTGAAGGTGAGCCGCTCGGCGTAGGGGTTGACCACGCAGAGCGGCCGGAGCAGCCGCTGGGCGTTGCGGTGCAGCCGCATCACCCGCTCGCGATCCCTGCTCCGGAGCAGGCCGGGGAGCGTCTCCGCCTGCCGCTGCCGCTCGTGGATGGCCCGGGTCTGGGCCCGCTCCTCGTCCACCGAGAGCACCAGGCAGCGGTTGAGCAGCTCCTCGTCGACGTCCACCGCCGTCGTCGTCAAGAGGATCGCCACCGGCCCCCGCACCCGGTACTCGTGGGTCACCAGCCGCCCCGTGGCAGCGTCCTTGCCGGTCGAGGCGATGGACAGCTCGCCCTCGGACTGGAGGAGCTTGAGGGCGTACGCGGCCCGCTCCGCCCCCCGCTCCTCGACCACCGCCAGCACCTTGTGGCTGAGGTCCCCGTCGCGCAGGTAGAAGAGCGACTGGCCGGTCACCGCCGAGTACTTGACCCGCGCCTCCTCGGGGAGCAGGTCCAGCACCGCCTCCAGCAGAGAGCTCTTGCCCGCCGCCGAGCTGGACTGCACCACCACCGCGAGCGGCTGCTCCAGGAGCCTGCTGGTCGCGGCCAGGTATGCGGCCAGCTTGTTGGTCTCCTCGCCCACCACCCCGCAGCGCTCGAAGTCCTCGAGCACCCGCTCCAGGAGCCGGGGATCGCGGAGCAGCTCCAGCGCCTCCCGCTCCTCGGCCTCGTCCAGCGCGGGGATCGCCTCCCTGGTCTCCGTGGCCTGGCGGACCTGGGCGTCGGCCAGCTCCTCCACCCGCAGCAGCACCTGGGCGAGGTCCTCCTTGATCACCTCCTCGGCGATCCCGAGCTCCGCGGCCGCCTCCTTGACGAAGGCGAGCCGCTGCCGGGCCGCATACAGGTCGAGGGTGTCGACATGGAACCCTCCCTCCCCGGCGACCAGCAGGTTGACCCGGAGCAGGTCGTAGCTGGTGTTGCGCTGTAGCCCCCGCACCCGCCACCGCCGCCCCCCCTCGGCTCCCCGCTGGATCACCACCTCCCCCCCTCCCTGCTCGCTCACCCTCGCCGCCACCTCGTCCCGGGGGGCCGGCGGCTGCGGCGTGGCGATGGCCGGCTCGACGGGAAGAGGGGGGGCAGCGAAAGGTGGGGGTGGGGGGGGCTCCTCTTTCGCCGCCTCGCCCGGTGCCTCCGCAGGGAGCGGGGCGGCCAGCGTCGGCGCCGACCCGTTGGCAACAGCCGGGACCACATGGCCGGGCCGCTGGCCGCTGCCCAGCCACACCGCCTTGCGCAGCAGCACCGCGAACCGCTCCTCCGCCGTCTCCGGGTTCTCGACCAGGAACGCGTTGGCATCCTGGCCCGGCGGGAAGAGCACCCGGTACGCGTCGATCCCCGCCCCCACCAGCCGGCTCGCCAGCTGCACCGCCGCCTTGTCGCCGGCAGGATCGCGGTCATACGCGATCAGCACCCGCTCCACCCCGTGCCCCCGCAATGCCTCCAGGTGGTCCTCGGTGAACCCCTCCACCCCGTACGCGGCGGTCACGTTGCGATGCCCCGCCACCCAGAGGCTGAGGGCGTCGATGAGCGCCTCGCAGAGGATCACGTCCGGGCAGGCACCGAGCGCCGCCTCGTTCCAGACCCCCTGGTGCGGCCCGGGCAGGTACAGGTGCAGCGGCGTCCCGGCACGCAGATCGGAGCTGATCTTGC
>CAZUDL010000048.1:0-2545 GCA_964618935.1 uncultured Actinomycetes bacterium | reverse complement strand
TACCGTGCTGGCTTGAACCGTCGGAGGCAACACTGCTAAACCACAGAGAAAGAAGGAGAGAAGGATGCAACTAATGCTCAAAGCCTTAATTCTTCCTCGTTTCATTCCTGAGTGCTCTCCTTTGACTGTTGAGGAGTTACTTGTTGGGCTAGTTTGTCTTCGCTTATTTTTCCCTCGCTTAGATACAACATGCGATTTGTCTGCGCCGCAACCTGCTCGTCGTGTGTTACCATTATGATTGTTGTGCCTTGTTTTTGGTTGAGGTCTGCCAGCAGCTTCACAATTTCCTGCTTGTTGACCACATCCAAGTTTCCTGTGGGTTCATCAGCTAAAACTATTGCAGGGTCGTTGGCTAAAGCACGCGCAATGGCAACCCTCTGCTGCTCTCCTTGGCTTAACCGTTGAGGTCGATGTTGCTCTCGTCCAGATAGGCCTACAGTGGCGAGGAGTTGTTTGGCTCTTTCACCTCTTTGGCCTTGGAATTTGCCTGCAAGTTCCATAGCCAACTCGACATTTTCCCGGGCGTTAAGGTAGGGCAAAAGGTTGAAGTTCTGGAAGATGAAACCTATTTTGTCACGGCGTATTTTGTAAAGTTTTGATTCGGGGAGTTTTGCAATGTCTACGTTGTCGATCAGTACTTTGCCGCTTGACGCCTTGTCGATGCAGCCGATGACGTTGAGCAGAGTTGTTTTACCGCTGCCAGACGGACCCATGATGGCAGTGAACTCACGTCTTTGCACTTCAAGATTGAGGTTGGTTAGTGGCTGGATTTCTCGTTTGCCGAGTTTGTAGGTTTTGGTTAAGTTTTCAATTTCTAGTACTAAATCACTCATATCTCATGGCCTCCGCTGGATTGGTTCTGGCTGCCTTCCAGGCAGGATACAAGCTTCCAAGAGCACCAAATAACACGGCAACGCCAAATCCCAGCAGCATAGTTTCGGGAGTTATAGTTACAGAGATGAGATTATTTCCTCCGGGATTTCGCCCAATGGAAAATCCCCACGAACCAGCCGTTCCGCTTTCTATTGGGTGTGGTAGCAGAAGGTTGGCCAGTGGTGGTGCAACGAACACACTAATTGCTATAGCAACTACGGCAGCTATTACGCTGAGTATAACGCCTTCAAGCAAGAGCTGCCCAAGAATTGTTGCATTGCTAGCCCCCATTGCCTTAAGTGTTCCAATTTCCCTGGTTCTTTCCCGTACACTATAGAGCATTATGAATAGTATTATCGCTATGTCCGCGACGACGGCAATGCTTATTTCTACTTCACCGTTGCCTTGTATTTGGTTGAGGTTGTTTTGGGCTGTTTGTACCTGTTCGTCAATGCTAGTTTGTATTTCTTGTGCTGAGTTTTCCTGAGATAGACCTGCTGAAACTTGCATAGTCGGGTATATACTTGTGATTCGGGCTGAGACTGTTTCTACATTATCAACGTTATCAACGAATACTTTGAATGTTGTTTCTTGACCAGCCGTGTTAGTGAGAGCTTGGAGGTCAGCCAGGCTCAATGTGGCGTGTGCCGTTGCATTGAGTGCTTCTTGGCCTTCAATACCCACTACCGTAAAGTTTTTCCCTAAAATGTTAAAGTTTCTACCTACGCTGACATCAAACTGCTGTGCGAGATGCTCCTCTAGAATGATATCATCGCTGTCGCCTGCTTGTAGATTTCGCCCCTTAGTGATGTTGGCTGGTAGAAGCGACGGATAACTGCTCAGCAAAGAAGCGTTATCTAACGGTACTCCATAAAGTTAAACTGGATAATTATCTTTGTATTCAGTTTGTTCTAGTATCGGCACAACATTGTTGACGTCTGGGATTGAGGTCAGATTGGCGTAATATGATTCGTTCATAAGCGGTTGTATTGCAGTACCGTGAAAGGTACCGGTAGCATTGGGAGGCGGCAAGTTTAATTGGATCGGAAGGCTGCAGTCTATTTCGGTTGCTGCTGCGCTTACCGTTGATTTAATGAAGTTGGCATTGTTGTTTAGGTCGTTGATTATTGTTTGGGTGGTTGCTTTGCCTGCGTTAATGCTTGGGGGCAGGATAATTACGAGTGTTAGAGCAAGGCTTAATGCGATGATTACTATTAGGGCTCTGGTTTTTCTTCTCGAGATGTTTTTAGTTGCTCTGGTCAGTGTTCCCATTTTTTTTCCTCCTGATTACACCTACCACTATTGGTAGTAGGTCTTATAAGTCTTACCATCACTGATAGTAGGTGTGGTGAATTCAAAAAAGACCATCCATCAACTACAATGTAATTGTGGAAAAGTTAAAAGCCTACCATCCCTTATGGTACTTGAGGAAGCAAAACGTCGTCAGACAAAAAAACAGCTGTGTCGCAGTATAACGTCGAAGGAAAACAATTAGAAGCCTTCTTAGGACCACTGGAAGCAAGCATACTCCAAGCGGTATGGTGCTCTAAGAAAAGACCCATCACTGTAAGAGAGGTACTAGACGAACTCAAAAAGAAAAAAGCCATAGCCTACACTACAGTCATGAATACCATGGATAGGCTCTATGAGAAGGGTGTGCTTGACCGAAAAA
>CAZUDL010000047.1:0-2584 GCA_964618935.1 uncultured Actinomycetes bacterium | reverse complement strand
TCTAGGGTCATCTTATTCCCCAGTTCCAGGTTCAGATGAATCCCCAGTTTCGGGTTCACATTATTCCCCACCTTGTAAGTAATAAATCAAGAAACAATTTCCATTTTTGCTATATAGAATAAAAATATGGAGCAAAAGTGTCATACAAAAAGGTGGTAATAATGGAATTATCAGAAATACTTAGAAGAAAGCAAGACGGTCAAAGTATCAGTGAGATATCAAGGGAAACCGGCAGGGATAGAAAAACAATCCGAAAATATATATGCCTTGTAGAACAGGAATCAATTGCCGGTAAACAAATTGCCGGTAAGCAAGAGGTTGTAATTCCGGTAACGATATTGCAATCAATAGTTGAAAAGACAAGAAAGCCCTCAGATAAGCAGAAAATATTTGAGCCGTATCTTGAGGAAATAAAACAGCTGCTTTTCGATGAAAAAATTAAGCTGAAGATAAAATCGGTATATGAAGTAACCAAAAAGCGTCATGATATAAAAGAAGAGACAAGCCTTAGCAGTTTCAAGCGTTTTATAAAAGCAAATAATCTAAGGAAAGGGAATTTTACAACTTGCCGGATAGAGCAGGCACCAGGCCATGAAATCCAGGTAGATTATGCAACTGTAGGAAGACTGATAAATCCACTGACAGGTAGAAAAACAACAGTATATGCTTTTATCGGGACACTCTGTTCATCTCGCCATAAATATGCTGAATTTGTCTTTAAGCAGGATCAGCGAAGTTTTGTTGAATCGCATGTAAAGATGTTCCGGTTCTTCGGAGGATTAACCAAAACAATTACGCTTGATAATCTTAAGGCAGGCGTAATCAAACCGGATCTTTACGAGCCTAAGATAAACCGCAGCTATGCAGAAATGGCTGAGCATTACGGTTGTTTTATAAATCCATGCCGTGTTGCTTCACCGAAAGACAAAGGGAAAGTAGAGCGTGATGTACAAACAATAAGAGAAGAGTTTACAAAGATGTTTGTACTAAATCCGTCAATTACTGTTACTGAAGCAAATTATAAAATCAAAGATTGGCTGATAAATGAATATGGTAAAAGGAAACACGGCACTACACAGCTAAAGCCATATGATTTTTTTAAGGAAGTAGAGAGCCCTTGTTTAATCCCGCTGCCGTTTGATGAATTTGAAATCGCTCAATGGAAGCAGGCAAAAGTACATCCGGATTGCTTTATCCAGGTAAATAAGAAATCCTACAGTGTACCTTACCAATATGTAGGTAAAACCCTGACTGTAAAGGTGAAGTCCAAGTTAGTTGAGATTTATTACAATGAACAGATGATCAAAGAACATTTAATACCAAAGAATAACAGGCAAACCGATTATGCTGACTTCCCGGAGAATGTTGAGAAAGCGCTCAGCGGTAATCTTCAGTCTTATCTTATAAGAGAGGCAGAAAGGTTGGGTAGTAAACCTTTGAAAGAATTATTAGAAAAACTCCTCACTCCTCATGCATTTATAAACTTAAGACGGGCTCAGGGGATAATCTCAGTGGCCAAAAATTACAGTAGTAATATTGTTCAGGAGGCAGCCGTTATTGCCTTAAGAGAATTGACCAGTTATCATCCAAAGGAGTTTAAGCGCATAATAATAAAATTGCTGTCCGAAGAACAAGAACAAATTGTCTCAGAGGTGTATATCTCAGAAATGACTCAGCAGTTTGTCCGCCCCATGAATTACTTTATTAACAATAATGAATAAAAGATAAGGAAAACTATATATGTCCAATTACGCACAAATAAAAGAACAGCTAAAGAATCTAAAACTTACCGGAATAATAGATTATCTGGAACTAAGAATTAAACAAGCAGAGGAAAGTCAGCTTGCTTACACGGAATTATTATCATTGCTTCTGGATGATGAGCTTGAGTTAAGAAGAAATAGAAAAATAGACCGTTTAATATCAATTGCGGGTCTAAAAGGAAATCAAACCCTTGAGAGTTTTGACTTCAGAGCAAACGCTTCAATAAATGCAGTACATATTAGAGAACTGGCAACCTTAAGGTTTATAGAGAAGGCAGAGAATATCTTCCTGCTTGGGCCGACCGGTGTCGGGAAAACACATCTGGCAAAAGCCCTTGCTCACTTAGCTTGCAGGAAAAATCTTAAGGTATGCTTCTTTAGCTTTGCTAATCTGATAGCTGAACTGACAAAGGCGGAACTATCTAACAAAATAATCTCATTGCTCGGACGGTTATACAAATCAGACCTTTTAGTTATAGACGATTTTGCCCATAAGAAAATATCTCCTCAAATAGCTGAATATTTATATACCGTTGTTGACGAAAGATACGCCGGAGGGTCAATTATCTTTACTTCAAACAGGGTAATAGAAGATTGGGTAGGTATTTTCCCGGATCCGGTAATGGCAAACGCCATCATGGATAGAATAGCACATAATGCTCATCAAATTACTATCAAGGGAGAGTCCTATAGAAAGAAAAAAACCATTAAAAATCAAAACGCTTAGGAGGTATTTACTATGAAAAAATAAAATCGGTATATTTGTTTTTAAGGTGGGGAATAATGTGAACCTGGACATGGGGAATAATCTGGTTTTTGAC
>CAZUDL010000046.1:0-2624 GCA_964618935.1 uncultured Actinomycetes bacterium | reverse complement strand
CCGATCCGAGCGACGCGCTGTTGGCGGCACGGGACTCCCGTACCCGCCGGCTGCTTCCTCGGGCTGCCGGGACGAGCGGCCGCGTGAAGCATGCCCGGGCGGCGTGGGCGACGGCAGCCGGCCTCAGCGAAGAGGAGCTGCTGCGCCTGCTCGCCGTGCTCGATCTCGACCTAGGTCGCGACGTCGGACACCTGTCCGACGAGGCGAGGTACGCCATGGCGGCAGTGGGGCTGCGGGGTGATGAGTCCGGCCTCAACGCCGGCATCGATTGGGTTGCGCGCCAGGTGGTGGCGGGTCGACGCAGACTTGATCTCGCCGACATTCAGGAGGAGATCACGACCGCGGCACTGCGTATCGAGGACACGAGGACGATCGTGTCAATCGCCACGCTGTTGCCCGACCCGCTCGCTGACCATGCCGCGCACGCCATCGACTGGGTCGACCGATTCGACGGCGACAGTCCATATGTGAAACGGCACCCGAAGCCTCCCGCCACGTGGGCTGAATTGCAGCGCGACATCGAGGCCATCCCGTCTCATCTCCGCGGCGCCACGAAGGTGACAGTCACGGGGAGCATCCGGCTCGCCCCCGCCTTCGCCGTCGGGGCGGCACTTCGGATGGTCACGGGTTTCGACGTCGCTACCGTGCAGCGAGGCGTCCTCTGGCCGTCCGACGCACCATCGCCACCGCCGATCGTTCCCAGCGTGATCGAGCATGCGGTTGGCCTGGGCGACGACCTCGCCGTCGCCGTCGAGATCGCGACCCCGATGGTGGATGACGTCCTCGCCTGGATCCGATCCCAGAGCCCCCCAGTGGCGCGCCTGCTCGTCCTGCGCCCCGCTGACGGCCCGAGCAACAGTGCCGTGGATGGCCCGGCAGCCGCCTGCGCCTGGGCGGAGGGCATCCGGGACACGGTGCGCCAGGCGGTCGCGGGACATCCCCGGGTCCACCTCTTCCTCGCGACTCCGATGGGGCTGGCTCTCCTGATCGGCCATCGCTGGAACCGGGTCGCACCGACGGTCGTGTACGAGGACCTCGGTCACCTCAGCTACGAGCCGACCTTCAGTGCGGTGGCGTGACGTGAGCGACCCACTCGGCGGCACCGACGGGGACTCACCGCTCGCCGGAGGCGCCACCACCACCGCGAGCGACGCCGTGGCGGCGGCGTTCGTCGTCGGTTGGAGACTGGCGGAGTTGTACGACCGGGAGGCGCTCCCGCCGCCGACGACAGCCGATCCGGACGCTCCGTTGCCCCGCCATCTGCCGGGCGCCAGCGAGATGAGCGAGTACGAGAAGGCGCGGGTCAACCTCGACCAGGCACAGGCAGCGCTGCGTCAGCTCACCGCGCCGCTCGGCGCCAAGCTGCCGGCGCTCGAAGCCGTGGGGCGGGTGTTGGGCCAAGACGGGCATCCGCGGGACGACGTTCGTCGCGAGATTCTGTCGGCCTACGTCGCGATCCGCGATCGCGTCGCTGGGCTCTCACCGCTGGCGGCGAGCAGTTGCGGGCTCGGGCGCATGCTCGCTGACACGACCCTGCTGCCCCATGCTGCCGACCCGACGATCTTGCTCGAACGCTTCGCTCCGTACCGGCTGGCAAATGCGTATCGCTGGCTCGACGACCTCTCGACCTCGTTCCCACCCAAGACGTCGGCTGCGATCGCGGCGTCCCTGCGAACGTGGGAGACCTGGGTCGCCGGGTTGAAGCGGCAGGGCGACAGCCTCCAGCCGAGTGCGCTCACCGCCAGCCATATCCGGCGCCTGCGGGCGCAGGGAGAGATGTGGCGCCGCCTGGTCGCTGGCGAGGTGGTGCCAAACAGCCTGCTCGGTTCCGACGATTATGTGGCTGCCGGCGAGCGGCTGCTGGGTCGCAGCCGTCAGATCGCCGCACGCTTTCTGCGCCGGTGGTGGTTCCCGGCCGCAGTACTTCTCGGTTCAACTGGTGCCGCCGTGTGGGCGGCGGTGACCTATGCGCCGGCCGGGAGCACCCGGGTTGCCGCCGTGCTCGTGTCGCTAGCGGGTGCGCTCGGCGTGTCTTGGAAGACGGTCAGTGCCACCCTGGGCCGGGCGCTCTCACAGGCCGAATCGGCTCTGTGGGAGAGCGAGGTAGTCACCGCCATCGGAGAAGCCGCGACCGTCCATCCGACGACAGGCACGGGGGTCTCGGCAACGGGGCCAACGGCCACCACAGTTCCTCATGAGACGTCGCCTTGACGAGGACCTGGCCTTCATCAGCTCCCACAACCCGAGCCGATTCAATGCGTCGGCGGTGCCGGTCATCGAGAACTCGCCCAAGCGATTTGAGCACAGTCCCCCACTACCCCGCCGCGGTGCCTCGCTCATGAGATGTCTTGGTCCCTGTTCGGGTGCACCTCCTGCTTGGCATCCGACCAGCGCTCGAAGACGCCGATGTCGGCGACAAAGCGCACCGAGTCGTCGGGGGCCCACCGGTGCCCAGCCTCCTGGAGGCAATCGTCGAGGAGCCGGGCAACGGCGTCGATGTGCTCGATTGGGACATGGACGAGCAACTCGTCGTGGAGGCACAGCACGATCCGTGCGGCTACACGCTCGCCGCGGGCTCGCACCGTCACTGCCCAGAGCTTGAACAACTCGGCGGCCGCACCTTG
>CAZUDL010000045.1:0-2767 GCA_964618935.1 uncultured Actinomycetes bacterium | reverse complement strand
GGTTTTTGTTCGCATCCGGACAAATCTCTGGCTGTTCAGTTTCTTCTTCATTTAGTTCCAGTTGAAATTCCTCCGAATGCTTGTAGGGTTTGGAAGGCGCCTTGACCAAGTGGATCGCGAAGAACTAAACCGGGTTCCACTTCGGGCACAGCTTCGGGAGCGGCTTGCTCAAAGGTTGCTGCCAAATGCTGAACGACTTTATCAATTGTTGTTAAACAAACGGTTTCGCTGATTAGCCTGTCACGAAAAGCCTCTCCGCTGACAAAATCTTGTGCATCGTGCCATTGCTGGCGTAGTTCGTATGATTTGGACGAACGTCTAAGTCCTCGTTTATGTGTCATACTAGAAAGCCGCTCACCACAACTTTTGGATGAAGGGGGCGAACTCAGAATAGCCCGGAGCAAGTGCTCCCCCGCCAAGAGTTTTTGCGCAGAAGATATAGCATCTAACTTAAAAAACTACCGCTTTGTCTGGTTGTCCATTATATCGAGTCTTTATTCTCTTTATTTTTGTTACCTGAGCATTTTTCCCGTCGCTAAACCGCCAAGAAACAATCATGAAACTAAGCATTAATGGCTGAGAGCCTACACGATAATATCGCAAACAAGAGCAACTGCGAGCTAACTTCAAGGTTAGGCGCTAAATCTATTGCGCTGAAACCTGCCAAGAAGCATAAATTCTATACCCTTCTACAGATACTTGTTGTCCAATCGCCCGATTTTACTGTTTTCAGAAAAAATCTTACTAGGAACTCGCGCCGAGCATTAAAAAAGTGCTTAATTGGAAAAAAGAGAGGAGTAGAAGTTATCCTACTGTTGTGTTGTATGGCACTGGTATGTATGTGTTTGTTGTCGAGTCGTAAGTATATGGCGTTCCCACTGGGACTCCGTATGATGTCAGACTCCCCGATGTTGGAGTTGAAATTATTGGCGGTGTCAATGTTGAACTTATTCCTGCCGCTGAGCTAGTACCTGACGCCATTCCATAGCCATATCCTTGCCATTGATAGTAGACGTTCTCAGTGTTGCCCCACGTGTAGACCATGATGCTTATCGGGTTGCTGTATTGATAGGTTCCAAACGATTGACCATTCCAATTGTCAGTGTAAGCATAGTTGAATGGGCAATAGCTTGAATCCCATGGATCAGTTACACCGTCATCACAGTAGATGTAGAGTGGCCCACCACCATAGATGTCAGAGCCATGGCAGTATCCTGCTGGTCCACCCGTCTCTTCCCAAGCGACGTCATATTGTGTCCAAGAGTTTACAACTTGATTGCCGTAGTATCCATCAGCCCATTCGTAGACCGTAACTGGGTAGTAGTAGGGTGCTGAGTTGACTTGAATTGTATGCGAACCGTAGTCTGGGCATGTCCACGATCCGTATTCGTTTGATCCGCCAAAGTCTGTTGCGGGGTATGAAACGCCATCGATGACAACCGAATTAACGTAACAGTAGTAGTTCCCATAGTCATCAGAACATACCCACGAAATCGTTTGACCTGGAACGCTTTGGCATGATGGAGTTATTGCGACATCAGCTGTAGCACTAGTAGAGACATAATTTTCTACGGGGTCATAATAAGCTGTGATTGTGCCACTAGCAAGCAATTCTACATTTGACGGATTTCCGAGATTCTGACCGTTATAAGTGAAATGGTCAAATGTATACCCAGGTATACTACTAGCACTGATAGTGTATACCTCTGGATCCCAGACGTTAACTTGGCTGCTGCATGGTCTATTATCAAGATAGAAAGTAGGAGAAAGCCCGTTATTAGCTGAAAATGTTATGGTTGGTTGAAATAGAAACGCTGCGCCATCCCCGAATACGTGCATGCTATTTAGAGTTCCGCCGCCAAAGTCTTGTGGATACCATCCTGAATGATTATACATACCTCCAGCAGGCAACCAACAATTGTATCCAGTATAGAAAATGCTCGATGTGAAAGTGGTCCCAAAGAAAGAAATTGAAGCCTGATTTAATGAGTCGCGTACATCATAGCCATTTACGAGAGCGTTGTAATAAAAATCTTGAATAAAGTTGTCCGCTGATAAAGTCCAGTGGTTTTCAAATGTTTCAGTAGTATTACCAATTTGTGGTGATTCTCCATAGAAACCGATGAAGGCTTTTAGGCTATTATCAGGAGAGTTATAACCGTCAGTTGAACTAACTTGTGGATGATTAAGCCAAGCATTGACAATTGGAGTAATGCCTACTGTACTGCTACTTGTTTCAGCCTGAGCACAAACCCATAGAAAAACAAATTGGACGTTGCCATTTTGTGTATAGGGCGAAATGTTATAGTACCATATACTATTGCCAGTGTTATCAGCATATCCCTGACCAAAGGCAGCCATATGTCCGAATTGAAATACTGTCGATCGGTCATAATTGTTTTCATCATATTGGGCGTAACTTTCTACATTTGAAACTGTGGTTAAACTTCCAACGTCATTATTCGTGGCGTAACCGGATGCTGCAAAGTCATTATCTAGTTGTCCCTGTACCCAGTATGCTGCAGTTTGTTCCTGCTGTGGCTGAGCAGGTGACCCGTTTCCACCATTCAGCGACCCGTAAATTCTAGTTGTGCTGTTAGGAAATACTGAATCGGCCCTGACTGTCGACATTGCTGCTCCTACTAACATAATGCTGCACAACAATAAGCCCCATACCTTTGGATTGAATAGTTTTCTATCTCCGGCAAGTTTTGAGGCCTTCCTTTTGTTAGTGATCAAAGCACCTATGCATAGGATGCCCACGATT
>CAZUDL010000044.1:0-2819 GCA_964618935.1 uncultured Actinomycetes bacterium | reverse complement strand
TTCCCGCTCATCGCCGTGGCGGTGATCGTAGTCGCCGTCGCCTACGCCGTGTTGCTGAACTCACGCGACAAGACGCTCGCCGACCGCGTCGGGTCGCTCGTCGCCGACGATCCGGCCGACGGCAAGTTCGCCCGCTTCTTCGACGAGGAAGAGGAGCAGCTTCACCGCCTCCAGCGTGTGACGGCCTGCCTGAACCAGGACCGCGACGTGAAGGCCGTCGTGCAAGAGGCGCTCCCGCTCGTGGCTGACGCCCTGTGCGCCGCCTCGGCCGCCGTCTTCGTGGTCAAGCCCGGCGACGCCGGCGAGGTCCTTGCCGTCTGCGGCGAGACGCGCCAGCGGTTTCCCTACCCAACCCTCGACCTCGGCGACCCCCTGCTGCGGCGCATGGCCAAGCGACCGCGAGTCGTCGAGCTCCTCGACTGCGGCCGCCTGCAGCCGGCGCTGCTCGCCGTGTTGTGTCCCGGGACGGCGCGCCTGATCGTGGCGCCCCAGGCGACGGGCCCCGAGCTCGACGCCCTGCTGGTGCTCGGCCGCCGCTCGCCCGAGCCGCTCTCGGCGCGCGAAGCCCAGTTCCTCGAGATCGTCTCTGAGACCATGGGGCTCGCCATCCGCAGCCGCGTGCTGGCCACGGAGTCGCAGCACACGGCGGCCGTGCTGCAGACCGCCTACGCCGTGTCGCGGGCCATCACCCAGAGCCTCGATCTCGAGCTCACCTACCGTGAGATCGCCGCCAACGCCGCCCGCGTGGCACGGGGCTCGCACTGCCTGCTGTTCGAGCTCGAGCGCGGCAGCGGCGATTACCTCGCGGCGGCCTGTTCCGACCCTGAGAGCGAAGACCTCCTCGGCACGCGCGTGAGGCTCGACGGCGCCGACGATCCCGGCGCCGGCGGCGCCGGCGAGTTCGTGGTGCGCCGCGTCGTGGCCGAACCGGCCGACGCGCGGCCGGTGAGCAAGTTCGGCCTCGGCGGCGCGCGCGACGCCCGTCTCGCCGGCCTGTTCAACGCCGAATCGTCGCTGCTGGTCCCGCTCTTCGCCCAGCAGGAGCTCGTCGGCTCGCTGCTCGTCTACGGCGCCGGGCGGCGGCGGCGCTTCTCGGCGCTCGAGGTCGCCGAGCTCGGCAGCGTCGGCGAGCAGGCGGCCATCGCCATCCACAACGCCCAGCTCTACCGCAACCTCGCCGAGAGCCAGGCGAGCATCGAGAGGCTGCTCGGCCGCCTCACCCGCATCCGCGACCAGGAGCGCCAGGCGCTCGCGCGCGTCGTCCACGACGACATCGTGCAGTCGATCGTCGGCGCCATCTACCGCTTCGACGACGTGCGCGACGCCGTGGCTGGCGACCAAGCGGGCGCCTTCGACCAGGCCGTCGCCGGCCTGCGACGGACGGTCGACGATGCCCGCCGCGTCATCTGGGAGCTGCGGCCGCCGGCCATCGACGGCCTGGGCCTGCCCGCGGCGCTGCGGTCGCTGGCCGACCGCGCCGCCGATGACCAGGCGACCGTCGACGTCTCGATCGAAGGCGACGCCGACCTGAGCGACGCCGTCACGACGGGGCTCTACAAGATCGCCCGCGAGGCGCTCATGAACGCCCTGCACCACGCCGACGCCCGGCGCATCGGCATCAGCCTCGTGCCTGCGGCCCGAGGCGAGCACAGGAGCGCGCGCCTGCTGATCGAAGACGACGGCATCGGCTTTGCCGTCGACGACCGCCCCGAGGGCGGTCACTACGGAACGGTGATGATGGAGGAGCAGGCCACGCTCATCGGCGGGGCGCTCACGATCGACTCGCGGCCCGGACGCGGCACCCGGGTCGAGGTCGTCGTGCCGCTCGTGCCGCTCGTGCCGGGCGAGGTGGCGGCGACGTGAGCGCGCGGACGCGCATCGTGATCGTCGACGACCACGCCGTCGTGCGTGAGGGCCTCGAGCGCATCATGGCCAAATGCCCCGACTTCGAGCTGGTCGGTTCGGCAGCGAGTGGCGAGGAGGCCCTCGAGAGATCGGAAGAGCGTCGTGTAGGGAAAGAGTGTAGATCTCGGTGGTCGCCGTATCATTAAAAAAAAAAATTCTTACAAATCACAATACTCCTAGAATACAGATTAGCGCGCACCGGCGAAGGTACTTTGAGGTGAACAATGCAGCATAATTGTTTTTTTTTTTCAAGCAGAAGACGGCATACGAGATTGGTCAGTGACTGGAGTTCAGACGTGTGCTCTTCCGATCTCTCGAGGAATTGCTGCAACGGGAATCGCCCCGGTTGGCCGTGACGGTCGCTCAGCCGGTCGCGGCGGGCGAACCCTGGGTCGCAACGCTGCTGGCCGTCCGCGACGCGATTCACGCGACCGGCCGTTTCGCCGCCTGGTATCCCGCATTGACCGCGGCCTTGGATCAATCGTCGCTGCCCGACGGGGAACCCTCGGGGCTGGAAGTGTTGCGGGCGATCGCCCTGGCCCGGCTGCTACTGCCCGACGACGTGGCGATCGGCGCGCCCGTGACCACCCTGGGGGTGAAGGTCGCGCTGACCGCTTTGGATTTCGGCGCCAGCTATTCCGGCCCGCTGGCCGCCGATCGGCAGACGGCCGATGCGCTGCGGTTGCCCGAAACGGAAGCACTGTTGGAAATGGCACCATGACGCAAGATCCCGCGCTGGCCGTGATCGCCGAAAAAGTGGCCGCCCGCGAGCGTCTCGACTTCGACGACGGCCTGCTGCTCTGGGAGCACCCCGACCTGCTGACCATCGCGCAAATCGCCAACCAGGTGCGCCAACGGTGGCACGGCAACGTCACCTATTACAATCGCAATCTGCACCTCAACGCCACCAACGT
>CAZUDL010000043.1:1544-2848 GCA_964618935.1 uncultured Actinomycetes bacterium | reverse complement strand
CAGCGAGCCGCAAACGCATTCCTGCGAATGCAAAGTCACATTCTTAAACAAGTGCCTATAACTGAACAGTTGATGGAACGCCCCTTGCTTTCAGTCACATGTGAAGATCAGCCAGTTCAGGTCCAAGAAGAAAGGGAGTTTTAAGATGATTACGCCTTTTGATGATGTCATTGCCGACATCAAAAAACGCGGGTTCCATAACCACAGGTTGGAAGACCACTCGGACATTGTGGGTGAAGGTATTCTTAGAGATTTGCTGAAACGCTGCGAGACAATAAACAAGGATTTTGAAGCCGGTAAGATAAAGTATTGGCTCAATGTTCACACGCCCGGCGCGCGTCACCGAAAAATTGACTTACTTATAGGGGAAAGTAAACAAGGAATTGATGCGCCTGATCTAGATAAACTTCGTATATGTATTGAGAATAAATCCGTTGTTACCGCTCATCGAAACCGCGATGCACGATTTGATGACTTGAATGAGGCTCTCCAAGTTTTACACGAAGTTAAACCTGAAGCCGTTACGGTTGCTACAGTAATGATTGGGACAGCTGAAAGAGTTTTGAATGTCCCTGATAAAATCAAACCATTTTATAGAGGTCGCTTCCAAGAGTTTCAAAATTGTATTTTGCCCCGCTTTTCATCTGGCGACCAAAAATTGTGGAAAGAGTTCTCTTGGGCGATCTCGAATAATGCACCTAACGATCCATTAAAGACCTTGGCAAAATTCCGCAGCCTTCCGCAACGCCAACCTGGGCACACTCACATAACAGGCTACGATTTTGTTCTCTTAGTTCCAGTTTTCATCGATAACGTTAATTCTCCCATTGTCGCTCGCATAAATCAATTAGGAATCGATGTGGATAAAGACTACGAGGCAATGCTAAACCAAATTTGTAAGGCATATCAAGCACGATGGCATTTATAATTGGCTTTACAATTTGGCAACAATAGAAGAAGAAGGAACAAACGCTGGTTTAATCCCTCCCTCTATTACAGATCGGATTGAAAAGCAGATTAACGCTTAATCCAGTTTTCTGGACAAGACTTAAGTTCTGATATTTTCTCGAGCCAAAGTATTTCTTTCTACTTCATTCGTATCTCATTGCCTCTGCTGGTCGGGTTCTGGCTGCTCTCCATGCAGGGTACAGGCTTCCAAGAGCACCTAACAGTACAGCAACCCCCAATCCGAGCAGTACAAGTTCTGGGGTTATGGTTACGGAAATAGAAGCTGACGAAGCAGAGCCTATAGACACGCCTGCTGTTGATACAGTGCTGTTTCCAGCTTGAGTCGGATGCGGAAG
>CAZUDL010000043.1:0-1444 GCA_964618935.1 uncultured Actinomycetes bacterium | reverse complement strand
CCAGTGCTTTGGATTTGGCTCATGGAAGCTTGCGCCATCTGAAGCTCCTCACTGGTCTGGGTTTGCATTTGAATCACTGAATCAACTAGGGAAGCAGCTATTGAAACAGATAGTTTAGGATATATTACGCCGATTTTCTCTGTGGCAACGCTCTGTACGTTGTTGACGTTGTCAACAAATACTTTGTAACTAGTTACATTTCCAATGTTGCTTGTTAGTGTCTGGGCGTCTGTTAGACTCATGTATGCAGCAGTCTCGTTGACTGGATCATAACCCTCAATGCCAACAACGTTAAAGTTTTGGCCAAGAATGCTAACCGTTCCACCTACGCCAACTCCAAAGTAATTTGCGACTCTCTCTTGCAGAACGACAACGCCGCCGTCACCAGCCTGCAAGTTACGCCCCGCCGTAATGTTGGAAGGCAGAAGCAAAGAGTACGTACTCAGAAGAGAAGCGTTATCCAACGGTATGCCATAAATGTTGTACGCGAAGCCGCTGTTATTTTCTGCTTGATCAAGTATGGGTATGACGGCAGTGACGTCTGAGATTGAAGTGAGATTGGTGTAATCTGTCTCATTCATAAGCGCGTTACCGGGAAGGTGGCAATCTATTTCGGTAGCCACCAAGTTTATTGTTGAATCAACTGTTTTTGTTGTTGCTGTTATGTCGTTAATGGTTTTTTGGGTGGTTGCTCTGCTTGCCGTTATGCTTGGTGGAATCGAAATTAACATTGCTAAAGCAAAGCTTAATACCACAATAACAAGGAGTGATCGGGTTTTTCTTCTTAAGATATTTCTGGTTGCTCTTGAGAGTATTCCCAATTACTTACCTCCCTCTTAAAAAATAAAAAAATGGTTAACCCAACTAGTTTTGCTGATGCGTGGTTTTCTTTGATTATTTTTGCCAAGTTTGGATTTTTCAGCTTTTTTCATTGCAATGATAACTATGGAGAGGACTATTATTGCAGAAACAAGCAGCGTGATAGTTAACGATTGGGCAGGAAATTCTGGAGTTGCTGGAGATGTAGAAGAGGTTGGTCCCGTGTCGGTACCTATGCTAATCACCGAAACGGTACTGTTAGATCCGTTTGCAATGTAGGCGTATGCTCCGTTGGGGGTTATAGCAATGTCATAGGGGTGGGTCTCAAGGGGAAATGTCGCAGCAACTGAGTTCGTAACAGTGCTAACCACGGAAACCAAACCAACCATATTTTCACTATCTGCTTCTGTAACGTAGGCATATTCCCCGTTGGGGGTTAAAGCGACACCGTAAGGTGCGCTTAAACCAGTTATCGTCGTTGTTACCGTGTTGGTAGCAGTGTTTATTACTGAGACTGAATCGTTGCCCCAATTTGTAACATAGGCATATGCGCCGTCTGGGGTTATAGCCACACTCTGAGGACCGATTCCAACGGTTACCGTTGTAGCCACAGTGTTCGTAGACG
>CAZUDL010000042.1:0-2917 GCA_964618935.1 uncultured Actinomycetes bacterium | reverse complement strand
AGGCAGCGTCACCAGCATGACGACTACTGTTCAGGCTGATACTGTTCAGCTGCAGGATTCTTTCAATCAAGCGGCAGATTCAGCTCAGATAAGCATGAATCAAGTTATAGTCAGCACCCAACAGGCGGGAGAAGCGACTGAGGCTTCAAGCAGCAGCTTTAGCAAAAATGCACTGCAGATGAACACGATGGCCATGAGCGGCGCCATGCTCTATATGAGCGTAAACAACATTGAGAACGCCCAGACTTCACTTGCCAGGGCAAACTTAACTGAGGAGAAAGCTGCAAACTCCGTGACTTTAGCTCAGCAAGCATACAATAAAGCCGTCGCAGAATATGGTCCCACAAGCTTGCAGGCACAGGATGCACAGAATAAACTGGCTTTAGCAGAGCAAACTCAGTCAGTTGATCAGGAACGGGTTTCAGAGGCGCAGAGAAACTATAACAGTACTTTGATAATGTCTGCGTTAACGGTTATTCCCAGTGTCGTCGGTATCATGACGACGTTGAATAGTCTGAGGGAAGCTGGGACACTTGGCACAATCGCTAGTACAGTGGCTACTGATGCACAGTCCGCTGCACAGTGGATTCAGGTTGGCGCCACAGAAGCAGCGACAGGTGCCATGGGCTTATTTGATGCGGTCTGCGACGCTAACCCGATTATGCTGGTCGTGTTGGCAGTTACGGCGTTAGCTGCCATATTTTATGAGGCTTATGAGCACTGCAAACCCTTCCGCGACGTTATGAATGACTTGGGGCACGTGATCGGCGGAGCCCTTCTTAGTGCTTTCAATGATTTGAAGAGTGCAGGAGACGCCCTGTGGACTGGGCTTAACTGGGCTTACACAACGATTCTTTTGCCAGTGGCTAACTTTTTCAAGGAAATTCTTGTTGCAGATTTGCAAGTTGCGTTGATTCCAGTGAAGGCTTTTGAAACGGCGATTAATGCTGTTGCAAACGCTGTAAAGCCTCTTAGCGGCTTGATTGGCGACTTGGGTTCAGCCCTTAGCCACCTATGTTTTGCGCATGCGGCTCCAGCTGCAGAAGAATTCAACAAGCAGGTTACTCAGAGCATCGCGCTTAGCGATCAACTCGCTCATAAAACCAACACGCTTGGCAACAGCCTTCAGGGTCTAGCTGGCAACGTTAATGTCAAGGGCGGTTCTGGAACAAGCAACGTGAATATCTCTTCGCCAAACATCACAATTAACGGCGGCATTACAGGGTCAGCTTCGCTCAAGCAAACACGAGATGCAGTCAACAAAGGCATCTGCGACGCTATGTACAAGAAAGGACTAATGAATAAGGTGCTTTAGATGAGCTGGCAGATAACTCAAGGATCCACAACGGTTACTTTGCCCTTGGCGCCACAAACAGTAACCGATGAAGCGCCCACCGTCGACGACACAACGATTACCGTTCCCGAGCAAGAGCCCGTTTTAGTTTCTATCGGCAGCGACATTCGGCAGTTAACTTTGGAGGGCGTTCTTAACGTTTCAGGCCAGAACATGGCTTATTTGGATACCAATTATGTTACGCCTCTGCTTGGTTTTCGAGGTTTAGTTTGCACATTATCAACGCCCCGATCCAGCCTCAACAGCACCTGGAAGCTGGATAAGGCAACGTTCATACAAACCAAAGATTACGCAAACAATCCTGTACTAAAATTTACTTTGATCTTTAAGCATGCAGCGTCCTACGTGAATCTCTAATGGTTTTTACAATCCAATACTTTAACGGTACTAGTTGGGTTACGGTACCGAATGCCTTGTTCAGCCAAATTGTTGATGAATTGAATGGGCAGCTTGAGCTTGATTTTATTATTCCTAATACGTCTGCGAACTTGACTTTTGTGCAGAGTAACCAGCAAATACAGCTGCTGTGGGGTACCGGTGTTATTTTCAGCGGCTTGCTCATGGCCTACACGGCAACGTTTACTCAGATAACATGCACAGTCTACAATAACACTTTTGAAGTCATGCAGAAACGCCAAATCACCGGCGCATACAATAACGTAGCTGCAAACACGGTCTTAGCTGCGATCTGCGCTGCATCCGGCATGACCGCTGGCTCTTGCCCAACAACAGCCGTGAGCATACAATTCAATTCAACAGACTGCTTAACCGCTGCCCAAAACTTAGCCGCCCTTCTCAACCAGAATATCTACAGTTCGGGGTCAACCGTGATTATCGGTGTAAAAGGCAATCAGACGCCAACGGCAATAACAGTTGACACGCAAAGTCAAGTCAATTTTGATCGAAGCAAAACAGCCTATGCAGGAGTAATTATTCGCGGAGTCAGTCCAACAGGTCAAGTAATAATTGGCACTGCAGGAAGCGTTGGAGCAGGTAACAACACAATCACATTAACAAATAATTCTGTTACAAGCCAGGCGTCTTTGAATGCGTTGGCAGCTGCCTATCTGCAGAGTTTAGCCCAGACGAATAGTGGTTGCCCGCTTGAAGCCGACATCTCGCAGACGGCAGCTTTGAACAGCGGCGACTTGGTCACGATATCTAACGGTTCAGATCTTGGTTTAAGCGGCAATTATGCGATTTACCGAATTACAAAGAACTTGACGAAAAGCACTTTGGAAATTGTTACTCCCGCAGGCGCTTTTCTCGCTCTGATTAATGCGACTTCTTCAATTAACGGCGTTGTAGCCAAGCTGGCTAATGCTTCAGCTGCCTTGCAGACCATGCCTGACGGCTGCGACCCAAACACATCGGGCATGTACGTAACATTAGCAGATAATCTTGGCGACGTCGCATCGTTAATGCTAGGCAATAACACACTACTGCCTGTACCTTCTTCGGGGTTTCCAGCTTCATTTTTAACATTCAACAGCAGCTACCTAACGTACATTATTCCATCTGTTGCAAACCAAAACGGCTCCGCAGCCACAGCAACGATAACGC
>CAZUDL010000041.1:0-2963 GCA_964618935.1 uncultured Actinomycetes bacterium | reverse complement strand
GCATCGCCGGCGTGGTCCACACCGGCCCCGGAAGCCCGCCGCGGACGATCCCCGGTGAGACGCGGTCGGCGAGCCGCACCGCTCGACGCTCAACCTCCCGGACGACCCCACTGATCCCTGAGGCGTCGAGCTGGCGCGCCACCCCCAGGGGGGTGAGCGTGTCGAGCAGCTCCTCGCGGGTCCACACGGACTGGCCGCCGGTCATTCCCTGTGCCGTCTCAACGGGGATGGCGAGCTGGCGGGCCCGGGTGGGGCCGAGCTCTCCGAGGGCCCAGGCGGCGAGGTCGCGGACGACGTCGCCGGTGGGTCGCAGTGTCAGCGCAGCGGGAGGAGCGCCGTCGCGGGGAGAGGGAGACGAGGGGGGCGGCTGATGACCGTACCCGTGGTCGTCGATCACCCGTCCCCAGGCCGCCGCCAGCTCCGCGCGCGACTGCGGGATCTTGGCCTCGCGGCTCGCCCGCGAGAGCGCCTGGACCTGGTCCTGGGTGGGCCGGAGCGCCTGGCGCTCGTTCCAGGTGAGCGGCCGCCCCAGGTGCTGGCTGAGCCGGTCGGCGTCCCTGTCCCACTGCCGCTGCGCCAGCTGCTCGACCAGGGCCTGGCGCTGGGACATGGCGTCGCGCAGGGGCTCCGGGACCCGCTCCAGCTCGAAGGACTGCCAGGGGCGGTGCTCCCCGTGTTCGGCCCCGACGGTCTCGTAGCCGCGGGCCCGCAGCCGGCTGCCGAGCTCCGCCTCGATGAGCCCGTTGAGGCTCCGGATGTCGTGGTACAGCACCCGGCTGTCCACCGCCGACCACCGCCCGTCTGCCCCCTTGGCGCAGTTGAGGATCCGCATGTGGACGTGGAGGTGCGGGTCGGGGGCGGCCTGGCCGCGCACCGGACGGGCCGCCGAGTGGAGGTTGAAGAGCGCCACCGGCGTGGCCGCCATCGGCTCCGCCCCCCGGGCCCCCCGCCGGGCCAGCGGGATCAGTTCGGAGAAGGTGGCAAGGCCGGTGGATGCCGCGCCCTCGAGGTCACCGAGTACGTCGCTGCACCGCTGCCGGTCCCCCGCCGCGGCCGCGGCGGCGAACTCCACCGACACCGACTTCGGCGCCGAGTACACGACGTCCCAGTACGCGACCCGCACGTCCCCGGCGCCCCGGACGATGAGCTGGTCCCCCGTCGCCGGGTGCAGCCCGGCCCCCAGATAGGCGATCTGCTCTGTGGTCGGCCGCTCGGAGAGCCGGAGCTCGCGCAGCAGAGGGGCGGGGGCGACCGCCACCGTGGGGCCCTCGGCCACCTCCATGTCCGGCCCCAGGTGGTCGGACTCGCCGGCGTAGTACGCCTCCCACTGGCGCGCGTGCTCTTCGTGGTACGCGTCGTAGTCGGCCTGCGCCGCCAGCATCACCTTCTTGGCCCGGAGCACCGGCGTACGCCTAACTACTTGTCAGAATGACCGAACAGAATTACCATAGGTGCATAGGGTACGGTATCCACAGACGGCGCGCAATCGGAGCAGACGTTCGGTGTGCGGGGGAGAGATGACGCAGGAGAGCAGCGGACGTCATGGGGGGCGCCGAGCGGAATGAGGACGGGAGGATGCAGCTGATGGCGGGACGACGGATGGTGCGTACGCGGGTACAGACGCGCTCCATGGACGCGGACGCCGGTCGGGATGCGCTCCCGGCGGCGGAGGCCGACGGCGTGGTCAGTCGCCTCCTGCTCGACGCGGTGAGCGGCGGTCAGCCCCTCCTGCTCACCCGTCGCGGCCGCCCCGCCGCGGTGCTGGTCGACTCCGACAGCTGGGCCGAGCTGGAGCTGCTCGCCGCCGATGCCCTACTGCCAGCGGCCGGGTGAGCCGCGCGGGGGGCGAGCTGGTCGTGCTCAGCTCTCCTCGCCCGGGCCGGCAGGGAGTAGTGCGCTCAACGATCGCCGGCAAGTGCTCCCTGGATTACGCGCAGCGGTAGCGGGTCTCCATCCGGAGCGGAGACGACCAGGTCGTCGACGGCGGCGCGCAGCCGGGCCTTCGCCCCCACCGTGCGGGGATCCGCCGGGCCAAAGGCGCCGTCGCTGTCGAGAAAGGCGATCGCTGCGGTGACGAGCGCCAGGACCGACGCTCGCTGGGAGGGTGTGTCCGTTGCCATCTGTCGTCCCCTCATGAGGGCTGCTGAGACGGCAGCCGAGGGGCGGGGACGGCTCCGCGCGGAAAGGCCGAGCGCAGCGAGCCCGGCCTGAGCCTTGGAGCGCCCAGGAGCCGGATCCGCCAGGCTCTTTCGCGTCGAGCAGCCCAGGGGGTGACGCCGACGATGGCGCGGACGCGACCCACCCGCGAGCGGGCCGACCACCCCCCGCGGCGGCGGCCTTGCGGTGAGGTGAGGCCTTCTCGACGGGGTGCGCGGCGGTCAGCCCCAGCACTGGTCGAGCCAGGGGGCAGAGCTGACGGTTCTTGCCGCGCTACCCTTCTGGCCTTAACACGCTTGTGGGCTTGTCATCGCACGCATGGTGCACGTACACTTGTTTGCCATGCTGAGTTCCAGCTCGCTCCCCACCCACCCGGCACCAACCGGGGAGGACTGGCTGCCGCTTTCGGTTGACGGGCGCTGGTGGTGGGATGGATCGCGATGGCGGCGGACCGTGGAGAGCCCGTGGCCCGTTTCGGCGCGACGCCAAGCGGTGCGACCCCCCGGCCCAGCCAACGATCGCGGCCCTCAGGCGACCGGCGCGGCACGCGACCCAGGTCGGCCCGCCTGGCGCCTGCGCAACGTGCGCCCGTGGCTGAGGGTGATGCTCGCCGTAGGCAGGGTCATCACCGTCCCCATCATCGTGCTCGGCCGCTTCGTGCTCGAGGTCGTGGCCAGGGGTGTCGTCGCCGCCGCCCGGGTGGTGGGGTGCGTCTTCTCTCTCGGGGTCATGGTGGCGCTCCTCGTGTGGTTCTTCACCCACACGTGAGGGACCGCGTGGGCCCCGCGCCAGGAGGCGGGGCCCTC
>CAZUDL010000040.1:0-3188 GCA_964618935.1 uncultured Actinomycetes bacterium | reverse complement strand
CGAGCAGGGCGAGGACCTCGGGGTCGTCGGGGCGCTGGAGGGTCTCGATCCGGAGGGGGGACGGTGCCACCCCGCGATCCAATCACACCGGACGCGGGGGGTGTGCGGGGGCGGGAACCGTGTCACCCGCCGAGAGTTCAGGAGGCGAGCGCGGGTCCGGCGAAGACGGGCCAGGCCTGGTAGGGGCCGGGACCCATGGGCACGGCCACCGTGAACCGCGCTCCCAGATTCGCCCAGCCGGAGGAGGGGCTCCAGATGTCCACGTCGAAGGGCTGCTCCCCGCCGGGGGCATAGGTCCGCGCCGACATCAGCAGCAGTCCACCCCCCGGGAGGGGGGCCACGCTCCCGACCGCGTAGGTCGTGCCCACGCTCTTGAGCAGCACCTGCCCGACACCCGGTCCGGTCAGCAGCACGAGATCGCCGGTCGGGGTGACGATCAGGGGATCGCCGGCGGCATCGAACCCCGCCAGGGTGATCACGCGCGAGCTCGTGGTCGAGGTGTCCGCCGCTGGAAGAGGCCAGGAGCTCAGGGTGCCGCTGCCGAGGTCGTAGCGCACCAGCCCGGCGCGGTCATCCGCCTCCTCCCACAGGGAGTCGCCGTTGGCGGCGAACGCGTCGGTGGTCGCGATGTAGGTCTCGGTCCCGGTACCGGGATCGACAAGGAAGTCGCGGAAGCTTGCGGCAACCGCCGTCGCCAGGAAGGCGCCGGAGTCGCCACCGGCGGCGGTCGTGCCGCTCGTCGACCTTATCCTGGCCACGACGATGCCCTGATCGGTCCAGCCGAGGACCCGGTCCATCTCCCCGGACGGGGTGATCGTCCGATCGCCGGAGGCGTCGGTGACATGGACGCTGCCGGCCGTGGGCACGCCCGCGCACGGCGCGCAGGAGTCGTCGCCGTAGGCGAGCTCCTGGCCGCTCGGTGACCAGCCGCAGTCCACCATCGGGACCACCTGGCTGCAGCCGGCGAGTCCGGTCGCCGTCTGGGTCCACCCCTCCGACGGGATGTCGACGAGGTCGTGGTCGCCGGGGCCGAGGCTGGGAGCGGTGGGATCGACGGTGAAGTCGCCGGTCTGACAGTCGACGAAGCCCGCGGTCACGGACGGCACCCAGTTGTTCGCGGAATCCGCCGGTGGCGTGCCTTGGCCGTACTCCACGGCGGGGACACGGCAGGCTGCGGTGCTGGCGGTGGGAGTGGGCGTGGAGGTCAGCGTCGCGCCGCTGCGGCCGGCCTCGGCGGTGCGCAGCACCACGAATGTGCCGACGGCGACCGCGGCCGCGGCCGCAAGGATGAGGCAGACGCGGAGCGCGCGCTTCCCGCGGAGAGGCTCGTCATCCATCCCCTGTACAACGCGCGAGCCGCCACAAGGTCACGCCGTTTCCCCGGCGACGACAGCCGTCAGCTCGCCGCCGTCGGGCTTGAAGTGATCGTCGAGCTCGCAGAAACCGCGGGCGAGGCCACCGGCGGCATCGGGGGGACGGCCCCGCTGGACACCGGCTCGACCGAACCGGGGGGTGCGGGCGTGGCCGATGCCGTCGGTGTGGGGGCGCTGGCGCCCCGCAGGGTCCAGGTGGCGCCGTCCCAGGTCCAGGTGTCACCCACCACCTCGCCGGCTGCCGACGTCGCTCCCAGGAGCTCCCCACCGAAGAGCACGACCTGCCCGGTGGAGCCGTCGTACGCCAGGGCGAAACCGGAGCGCGGCGACGGGGAGGTGGCCGGTGACGCCTTCACCCAGCCGCTCGCCGGGTCGGTCGAGGTCCAGGTCGCGCCGGCGGTGTCGAGGCCGACGAGATCTCCCGCGGCGGTGTCACCGACCGGCGGCGTCTCGAAGTAGGGTGCCGCGGCGCTCGCCTGCAGGTCCTGCACGGGCGTCCAGCCGCTGCCGGTCCACTGCCAGTCCTCGGCAGCCGGGATCAGCGGGCACGGGGCGCCGGAGGGGCAGGGGATCGCCGGCCCCCCGGCCACGGCATCCAGGTCGGCACCCAGGTCGACCAGGAGCCCCGGGGCCGGGAACCAGGCGAGCTCGCCGCCCGCTGCGGGCGAGTCGCCCGCGGAGGAGTCGGCGAGATGGAAGGTGCTGCCGTCGAACACCCAGGTGAGCGTCGCGGCCGTGACGGGGCACGGGGTCTCCAGGGGGCAGTTGGAGCAGATGACCTCCGAACCGGTCGTGGAACCGGAGGCCGCGGGGCTCTCCGGGCAGATCCCGCACCAGGAGGCGATCGCCGGGGCCACAACCCCGGGCTCGGGGCTGGCCGTCATCGGGCAGATCGCGCAGGCGATGGCCGGGTTGGCGACGACCGGACCGGGGCTGGCCTCGACCGGGCAGACGGGGCAGGCGATCATGGCGGTGGCGCAGGAGATCGGGCAGGCGATCGTGGACTGCGCCACCGGTGGGACGGGGCAGGCGCGAGTGACGCAGCCCCCGTCAAGCGGGCACGCGGTCTGTGGAGGAGAGATTCCGGCAGTCGCCGACGGCAGCGCAACGGGGGATCCACACGGCCCACCCCCGACGCCGATGCAGACGCCCGCGCCGCTCCCGGTCGCGCCAGAGGCGCTGCCACGCGCAACGCCCGCGCTGGCCACGGGCGGGGTCGCGGCGGAGGCGCCCCCGGAGCTGTAGATGGCGGGGAGCGGGACGGGGCCGGAGGCGGACGAGTCGGCGGTGACCAGGACGAGCTTCCCGCTGGTCTGGTCGGTGGCCATGGAGGCCCCTGCCAGGGTGTAGTCACCGAGCTGGCCGGTGCCCTGGCCGAGTGCCAGCTGGGTCCAGTCGCTCCCATCCCAGGCCCAGGCGTCCTGGAGCTGGCTGCAGCCTCCGATGCTGCTCACGGTGCCGGTCGAGCCGTACCCCATCGAGCAGCCGTTCCCACCCGTGCCACCGAGCAGGATGACCCGCTGGCTCTCGGGGTCCCACGCCATCTGGGCGCCGTACCGGGCCGGCGGGCTGTCCGACGGCGCCGCCTCCGACCAGGCGGAGCCGTCGTAGAGCCAGGTGTCAGCGAGTGCCTGCCCATCGGCCCCGGCGCCGCCGAACATGACCACGTCACCGGTCGAGGGGTCGTAGGCCATCGCCGCCGCGGTCCGGGCCGCGGGACCGCCCCCGTCGCCGGACGCGGCGTCGTGGCGGAGGCCGAAGTAGCCGGCCGTCACCGCGGCGACCACGGCCAGAGAGATCACCAGGGCACCCGCC
>CAZUDL010000039.1:0-3410 GCA_964618935.1 uncultured Actinomycetes bacterium | reverse complement strand
CTTCCCCGACCCCTACCTCCAGGGGAGCGTGCTGGCGCCGCAGGCCAGCGCGTGGACGGCGCAGTGAACCTGCGCCGGGCCGTCTCGCCCCACCAGGCCGCCGCGCGCTCCGCCGAACCGGCCAACCGCTGTGCAGCGACGACTACAGGAGAAAACCAGTGAACACCTACCCCACGCGGTCGTATCCCGGCGGGCCTACTTCCGAGCCGCTCTGGGCGAGGCTGGCCCTCCCAGCCCTTGCGATCACCGGCGCGGCCGTGGTGCTGCTCGACGTGGCCGCCATCCTGAGCAGCCTCATCTGCGGTCACGGCATTCCCAGCCTGAGGGGCGGCTGGTTGGGGGGCGCCGTGTCACTCCTCGCGCATGGTGGCGACCCGCGGGACGCCTGGGCCAGCCCGCGCACCGCGCCGCCCGAGTGGCTGCTCGACCTCATCCTCTTGCTGCTGCTGGGCGGCGCGGGCCTGGCTTCACTGTACCTCTCGGAGCGCTGGCGGATGAGACGGGAGGAGAGGGTCCAGGGCGGTGTCCGGCGCAAGCAGCACGGCTTCCTCTCGCCCCACCAGGCCGCCGCGCTTTTCGGTGAGCGGGCGACCCGGCGTGAGGCGGCCCGTCTCCATCTGTCCCTCTCGCCGGCCGAGCAGCGGGCCCGGCCCACCGGCGAGCTGGCCATCAGCCTCGGTCGCTGCGAGCACTTCCCGGTCTTCGCATCCCAGGAGCATGCCGTGGCGGTGCTGGCCGGGATGCGCCAGGGCAAGACCACGGGCCTGCTGGCTCGGATAGGGCTCCACCATCGCGGCCCTCTCGTCTACACGACCACCAAACCGGACGACCTCCGCCTCTTCTACCAGCCGCCTCCTGGAAGTCACTCCCGCACCTTCCTCTTCAACCCCGACGATCTGGGCGGACTGGGGACGGTCGCCTTCGACCCGGTGATCGGCTGCGAGGACCCGGAGACCGCCCGCCTGCGCGCCCAGGCAATCCTCGCCCGCCAGCGTGCCCGTGGCACCGAGCGGGGCCTCGACTGGGCGCTCCTCGCCGAGAAGCTGCTCAAGTACCTGCTCCATGCCGCGGCCCTCGAGCACCGAAGTCGCGGTGCCGACACGTGGGGCATGCCACGGGTGGTGGAGTGGGCGTCAGCCAAGAACTTTGAGGCTGCCGGCGTCACCAAGTGGCTGCGCCAGAGTCCGCAGGCGGCACAGTGGGCTGCCCTCCTCGAGGAGATGGGGAGCAGCGCCCCCGAGACCCTCTACAGCATCAAGATCAACCTTCACGAGGCGCTGGTCTGCTGGGAGGATCCGGGGCTGCTGCGCCGGATGGCAGCCGGCGCCGCCGCGATGATCGACCCCGCGGCCTTGGTCCGGGCCGGCGATCGCCTGCTGGTGCTCGGCCGACCCGGCGGTCACTCCAGCGTCCTCATCACCGCTCTTGTCTCGGCCATCGTCGAGGCGGCCCGCCAGGAGGCCCGTCGCGCCGTCACCTCCGGGGGACGGCTGGATCCGCCGCTGATGCTTCTCCTCGACGAGGTCGCCAAGGTCTGCCCGCTTCCCCAGATGCCCGAGCTGGTGACCGACTGCGCCTCCCAGGGAATCATCCTGGTGTACGCACTCCAGTCTCTGGAGGACGGCGAGGAGGCCTGGGGCAGCAACCGCTTCCAGGGCATGTGGTCGGCCACCAACTGCCAGGTGGTGATGGGCATGGTGAGCGGCGAGCGGACCTTGCGCGCCCTCTCCAACCTTTCGCCCACGGTCAAGGTCGAGGAGGCGCGGGATTCCCATGACCACCGCGGTGAGCGCATGGACCCGGTGGTCCACTTCGAGCGCGCGCTCACCACCGATGAGATCCGGGGCATCACCCACCACACCGGGGTCGTCTTCTATGGCCCTCGCCCGATGACCGTGTCGCTGCCCCACGTCCAGGACCGGGCCTCGGAGGTGCGGGCTCTCGCCGATGCCTCGGAGGCCGCCTGGCTCTCCTGGGCGAGTGCCCACCAGAGCCGCGGAGAGGGGGTACCCACGCCATGAGCCGGGTGCTCTCGATTTCTCCGCAGCCCGGCCACGGCCCGGCACTATCGCTCGGCGTGCGGCTTCGCGCCCTGCGCCTGCGGCGCTTCCTCACCCAGGAGGAGCTGGGCGCGGCCGCGGGGCTGGCCCGGACCACCATCCGCCGCCTCGAGGGAGGACGGTCCGGCCGCCCCCACATGCACACCATCACCACCCTCGCCCGCTCGCTGGGCGTCAGCCCGGACCAGCTGGTGCCCGACCCGGCGGAGCTGTGGGGAGTGGGCTCGGATGACTGACTGGGTCCGCCTCCGCCTGCCGTGGAACTGGGAGGGCCTCGAGGAGGAGAACCTCCACCAGCACCTGCGCGAACTCGCATCCTGGGTCAGCTGGTTCGTCGCTCGTCACCACCTCGTCGGCAAGGTTCCTGTCTGCTGGTACCGCCATCCGGGGCTCACCGACGAGCTGAGCGCCCTGTGGCACTATCACCAGGAGGTCATCAATCCCTTGGTTGCCCTCGTCCAGCCCGACCCGGTGAGCGCACCCGAGGAGCCGGAGGACCCTGAAGTCGCTGCCCGCTCCTACCAGGACTGGCACGAGGCGAGGTGGCGCTGGATGACCGGCCCCCTCGCCGAGGCCCTCGGCTACAGCGAGTGCCGCTCCAAAGGCCACCACGTCGACGATGGCCAGGCCGCGGATGCAGCCGCCTTCGCTGAGGCGACGACCACGGGGCTCCGGGAGGCCATCGAGGCCGGCGAGCTGAAACGTGAATAGGGTTTGCTTGATCGGCCTGGTCGGCTGCTGGCCTCGCCCCGTCGGCCCCGCCGGCGACCTCGGTTTCGTCCTGCTCACCGAGCGAGATCCGCTCGGCCAGCGGGTCGACCGTCACCGGGTCATCCTCGGCGGCAGCCACCTTCCCGACATCAGCGACTTTGCACCGGGCGCCACCGTCTATATCGAGGGCCACCTCGCCCGCCAGGGCGAGAGTCGGCGGGTCAGCGTCATCGCTGGTTGCGCCTGGTCCATCCTGCCGGCGCCACCGCCCGTAGTCGCAGGCGAGCCGACCAGCAGCCACGCCTCGCCCCGCGAGCACCAGCGCTCCGGGCATCCGCGCAGGGTCGCCATCGGCACGCCGCGCGAGCGTCTCATCTGGGTGCGGCCGACCACCGTCCACCCGCGATCGGGCCTAATCCCTCTGAAGACCGGACCAGGGTCCGCATAGAGGCGGGCGGTAGCTGACCTACAAACCGGTTTACTCGCTCAGCGCCTTGTTCAGGTCGGACAAGATGACTGCCGTGTAGGCGAAGTCACCCGTTGCCCGTCCCAGCCGCTCGACCAGACGTTGCCGTCCGTCATCACTGAGAAGGTCATCCACATTGCTGTTCGGCGTCTCCGCGAACATCCGAGTACGAA
>CAZUDL010000038.1:0-3430 GCA_964618935.1 uncultured Actinomycetes bacterium | reverse complement strand
TCGGCTGGGCTTACGGAAAGGTCCACCGAGTCGCCAACGAGCTGGTCCGGCGCGGCGTGCTGACCCGGACCGAGGCGCCCGGGGAGATCGGTCGGCCCCGCGTGGTCTACTCGCTGACCGTCGCGCAGTAAAGGCAGCCCGCATCCTCCGACCGCGGGGACATCGATGCTCACTTCGCGGTGAGGTCCTCCCGGCGGCGTGGTCCTCGCCGCAGAGTCGGAGCGGTCAGGGCCCGCTGACTCGGCGGGCGCCGGCGACCCGGTCGGAGGCCAGACGCAGGAGCTGCGCGGAGCCCGAAAGGATGTCCGACTGAGATGTAGATTGGCCATCACCGACCTACTTCCCTGTCGTATGCTGGCCCAGTGGCACCAGCTGATCCCATCCAGATTCGCATCCGGGCCACCCACTTGGCGGAGTGGCGGCGTGCGCACGGTCTGACCCAGCGCCAGCTCGCCCACCGCCTGGCCGTCAGCCAGAACTACATCCCGGCCCTGGAGGGTGGCTCGCGTGACCCCGGGCCCACCATGCGCGGGCGGCTCATGCAGACCCTCGGGGTCGGATTCTTCGACCTCTTCGAGGTGGTCCTCGTCGGCGTCGCCGGCGAGGAGCTCCAGCTCCAGCCGGCGACGGCACCCCCCGCCGCCCCTTCCCCGCTCTCACGCCCATGGCGCGCCCCGGACGGGCGCTTGTCGCCGGTTTCCTTGCTTCTGCTGGGATGCAAACGTCAGCCGGGGGATGCAAACGGCTAACCGGCCGGTGACGGCTGCATCTATCGAGACCTGCGGGCCATCTGATTAAATCCGCGGGGACACGGGAGGAGGACGAAGTGCAACTAGGCAGACGATGGCGCGCGCCCTTTGCCGCGTTTGCGCCTGCGTGTGGGGCTCATGCCGGATTCGCGTACGAATCATGTGGGTCTCACGCGGCACATGGCCCAATCGCTTGCCGCAGATCAAACCGGCATGGCACCATCACTAGGAGCCGGGCTGCAGACGCCCGGGAGGGCAAGGGAGGAGCATCGTGAACCGCGCTTGCGGCGGGGCCTCTCCGCAGCGCCATCGCCCCATCCGGCGCCGTCAACTTGCCCAACTTCTTTCGTTCCTCTGCGTTGCCGCGGCCTTGGGCCTCGCGGGATGCGGATCGACCCGCCCCGCAACACCTACCTCCACACCGACGCCGACCCCTGTCGCGTCCACGCCGACGCCGACAGTCGACCCCACAGACGCGGCGATCATCTACGGGTACGACCAGGCCATGGCCGCCTGGCTCGCCGCCGCCGCCATTCCGAGTCCCCAGTACCCGGGCATCTCGCAGTGGTACGCGGGTGTCGCCTTGACCCTGGCTGAGGGCCGGCTCGGCGCGCTTCAGCAAGTCGATTGGGTCGTAGTCGGCACGTACACGCCGCATCCCGTCGTCATCAGCGTGGACGGGGGCACGGCGACCGTCCAGGACTGCGGCTCTAACACCACTTACGTTGCGGACGAGGGGAGCACCACGCCGGCGAGCCCTCAGCCGGCTGCCGGCACGACGCCGTTTGATGGCACGGCCGCGGTCGGCTGGAACAACGTGACCGTGACGATGATCCTGCAAGCCGGAACCTGGCGGCTCAGTCAGGGGGTAACGGAGGCCACACCTTGCACACCCGCGTCACCGTCTCCCTGATCGCCGCCGCGCTCGCGATCGTGGTTGTCAGCCCCACTGTCCTGGCCGCGGATCCGGGTAGTGGTCAAGGCGGGTCGAGCGGCATCGACTGCGCCCCGCTTGCCGCGCAATGCACGGTTTCCGCGGGCAGCCCTGGTTCCTCGGGTGGCCCTGGTTCTGGCGGTGGTACCACCACAGTCACCTGCAGCTGGCAGGGGCCGCTCAGCACGATCACCACGGGCGATTGGTTCCTCCCGTTCGAGGTGTATGGCGAGCAGACGACGTCAAGCGAGATCGGCCAGTACTACCTCGTCACCTGCTCGCCGGCCCTGGACGGTTTCGGATCATTCCTGGCACTCGTCTGGCCTGCCGCCCCCACCGGACCCACGCCAGGCCAGGTCGCCCAGACGGCGGAGTCTGACCTGAACCTCCCCGCTCCCACCGTCTCCATGGCCCCGTCCGGAGGCAAGGCCATCGTCAACCTGGAGAGCTGGCTGTGGATCGACCCGGCGGACTGGCAGCCGATCACCGCGACCGCCACCGTGGGCGGGATCACGGCCACCGCCATGGCAACCCCCCAGTACGTGGTTTGGGCCATGGGTGACGGGAACCAGGTGACCTGCGATGGCCCCGGCGTCGCATACAACACCAACGTCCCCGACCAGGACCAGACCACAAGCTGCGGGTACACGTACCAGGAGACCTCGGCCAACGGTCCCGACCAGCAGTTCACCATCACCACGACCATCGCGTACGACGTCACCTGGACCTCAGTCGGCGTGGCGGGAGGGGGTGACCTGGGCATCGTCCCCGGCGCCTCGACGACCACGGCGGTCACCGTCGATGAGATCGGGACGGTGATCGTCCCGAATCCGTAGCGATGAGCAACCTGCACCTCGCCACGCTCGCCGAGACCCCCGCGCGGCTGCGGCCCCGTCCGCGCCGCATCCGGCTGCCGCTCGCCATCCTCGGATTGCTCCTGGTGGTGGCCTGCGCGCTGGGGTTTGGCACCATCCTCACCCAGGTCGGTCAGCAGTACCAGGTCCTGGTGCTCTCCCACCCCGTCGACGTCGGGGACGTCATCACCGCCTCCGATCTGGGGCTGGCCACTGTCTCCACGGGAACCAGCGGGATCGCCTTCATCACCGCCGGCAACGAGTCGACGGTGATCGGGCGCCCCGCCGCGGTGGCCATGCCCGCGGGTGCCCCCGTGATCGCCGCCGACTTGGGGAGCGTGCCTCCGCCGGCGGGCCAGGCCATCGTCGCCGTGCTCATCAAACCGGGCGACGCACCGCCCTCACTGGCGCCCGGGGCCGCGGTCTGGGTGGTGATCACCACACCGGAGACGCAGTCGACGGGGCTCTCGCCCTCGGCGACTCCCGCAGCCACGTCGCCGGCGCCGGTGTCGGCCACGGTCACCGCCGTCGACACCCCATCGGACAGCGCCATCACCCAGGGGGTCATCGTCTCGCTCAGCCTCCCCGCCTCCGACGTGCAGACGGTCACCACGGCGGCGGCCGCCGGCAACGTCAGCCTCGCGCTGGTCCCCCCGGGAAGCTGACCGCCGTGGCGATCGTCCCCCTCGTCGCGGCCAAGGGATCTGCGGGCGTCACCACCGCGGCGCTGACCCTGGCCGCGGTCTGGCCCGAGGGGCGCGGCGCCCCGTTGGTGGTGGAGTGCGACCCCGGTGGCGGCGACGTCGCCGCTCGCTTCGGGCTGGGGGTCATCCCGGGGGTGGTGAGCCTCGCCGCGGAGCTGGAGCGCTCCGGGCCCGCTGACCCCGCCGACT
>CAZUDL010000037.1:0-3437 GCA_964618935.1 uncultured Actinomycetes bacterium | reverse complement strand
GCTCATCTCACCGACTTGCTGGAAGGCTTTTCCACAAGTCTTGACAAGAGCTCCGATGCTACCAGCAGGTCAACTTTCTCTGGTGTCAGCAGCAGCGTGACCGGCGGCGCGCAGAGTGTGTCGAGCGGCACTGGTCAGGGTTGGACAAGGACGAAAGGAACCAGCACGACCAGCCTGGCCCAGCGCGCTGCTCCCCCACGGCAGGCGAGGTCGAGCGGTGGAAAGATCTTCTTCCTGACGCTCGTGGTCAGTGTCGGCGGCGGCCTCGCAGTCGGGCTTGCCCTCAACGACAGCAAGCTCGGAGCTGGACTTGCAACGCTTGTGTTCTTTGTGGCAATCGTCGCAGGAGTGTTGTGGTTTATCGCTTCAAAGAGAAAGGCTCGCAAATACAACCGGGGTGTGTTTCCGACGCTTCTCGCCTCTTGGAGACGCTCCTGGATGTGCCTTGCCTGCGGCAGGATATTCGAAGCGCGCGCTGACACGGGTCCACAACTACCACCCCCACCTCCCCCTCCGCCTCAGGCGCTGACGGGTGGTCTCTTCTGCCATCAGTGCGGCAGGGGCCTCGTGCCCGGGGCTCGCTTCTGCAGCTACTGCAGTGCCCCCGCTGCGACGTGAAAGAGGATCTCGACGGCCAACACAACAGGCGGATGGCTCGACTTCACCCGCTCGAGATCTCCAGCTCGCCTGGCGCCGGTCGCAGTTGGCAACTGTGGGTCGGCGCTGGCAGGGAGACGCATCGTCCCTTCCTCGTGATCGCGCCGCAATTGGCTGCTGAAACGGGGGAGGCCTGCACGGCTGACGCGCGTGGTCGAGACGTGGGGGCGACGAGGCAAGCGGGCACGTGGTTACGGCTGGGCGCCGGTGTAGCGGCGGCGGCGTGTGCCGCGCTGTTGACAGCGGCGTGCGCCGGATCGACGACCTTGCCGGCCGTGTCGACCGCGACGGCTGCGAACACATCCACCGCGACAGCCATGACGACTGCGACACCCACGGCCATCGCCGCGCTCACGGTGACCGCAGCCCAGAGCGTCGCGGTGGCCGAAGCGCTCTTTCCGTGGAGCACGACCATGGGGGGGTACACCGAGTGCGACACCAGCCTCGACAGCACGGAGGGCTGGTCGGCATGCCCATTCGATGCCCGCCTGCGGAATCAGGTGGCGATCTATGCGGCCAACTGGCAGCAGCTCTGCCCGCAGGGTTGCGTTGGGGGGGCGGGACTGTTTCTGGGACAGTGCCCCACATTCGCCAATCGGAGCATCACCACCGGCGCCAATCCTGCGGTCGCGATCGTGATGCTAACCGGCCAGGTGTGTGGCATCTCCGAGCAACTCATGTACGTCTCGGTCGTGCTGGAGGGCGGACAGCCGCTGGCCGACGACGTCGAGTGCAATGCACAGGAACCCCAGTATGGGATGTACAACTCGGACCCCAACGCCATCGGCGGTGATGGGTGCGCAGGGGCGCCCTGATGAGATCAGCCAGATGTAATGACGCCAACGAGCTGCGCCGGCTGAGGGACGAGAACCTGCGGCTCAAGCGGGTGGTCGCCGACCTCACCTTGTACAACGCCATCCCTCGGGAGGCAGCCCGGGGAGACTGATCAGCCCGGTCCGCCACGTGTGCGAGCGGCTCGAGGGCTCGGAGCGCATGGCGTGCCGGGCCTGGGACGGCACCGGACCACCCACCGCCGGCCGCCGCGGCCGTTCTTGGCACCGGAGGAGCAGCCGAGTCGGCCGGGGGGGTCGGGTCGATCACCGTGGAGCAGCAGAACTGGGGCGCAGATCAGGCCACGGGGACCGTCACGATCGGGCCATCCAGCGCCTACCCGGGATCCAGCGCTTACCAATTGGATGACTGGGAGTTCACGGAGTTCAGCTGGGTCACGACTGGTGGAGTTATTGGCAGCCCGTTCGGCCACGAAAGCAGCCCGACCGCCGTGGAGGATCCGGCGACGGGACTGAACGTCTTCTACGTGGGCACGGACGGACATATCAGCCAGCTAGCGAAGTATGGGGGGACGTGGGAGCCTTGGGAACCCCCGGGGACCATCGCAGTGGAACCGGGAACCAGCCCGATCGCGATTGAGGACCCGGTGACCGGACGAAACGTCTTCTACGTCGGATCGGATGGGAAACTCAACCAGCTCGTTGTCTATGCCGGCAGCTGGCAAGACAACGAACTGCCCGTTGGGAATAGTGTGGCAGTGGAGCCGGGAACCAGCCCCACAGCCGTGGAAGACTCGGCGACGGGGCTGAACGTCTTCTACGTCGGAGTGGACGGGAAGATCAGCCAGCTTGCCATCTACTCAGGCGTATGGAAGAACTGGGAACCGCCTGCGGGCGTCCTGGTCGAGCCGGGAACCAGCCCGATGGCGATTGAGGACCTGGCGACCGGGCGGAATGTCTTCTACGTCGGCGGTGATGGGTTCATCCACCAGCTGGCCGTGTATGCCGGCGTCGGCTGGGGCGATTACCCACTGCCCGGGGGGGGCAGCGTGGCGAGCGGGACCAGCCCGATGGCGACTGACGATCTGGCGACTGGGAGGAACGTCTTCTACGTCGGATCGGATGGGAAACTCAATCAGTTCGTTGTCCAGGGCGGCAGCTGGCAGCACTATGAACTGCCCGTGGTGAATAGTGCGGTAGTGGAGGTGGGAACGAGTCCCACAGCCGTCGTAGACTGGGTGACCGGGCGGAACGTGTTCTACGTCGGAGTGGACGGGAAGATCAGCCAGGTCTATGTCTACTCCGGCGTCTGGGAGAACTGGGAACCGCCGGAGGGTGCCGGCGTCCAGGCGGGTACGAGCCCAATGGCGATTGAGGATCCGTTGACCGGGCGGAACGTCTTCTACGTCGGCTCGGATGGGATAGTGCACCAACTGGTGGTCCAGAACGGGACCTGGGTGGACAACAAGCCGGGCAATGCAGACGCCCTGTGAGACACGCGATTGTCGGTGTGAACGGAGGTTAACAACACGCGCCGAGTGCAACTATCGAGGTCGCGACGGCATCTTGATAAGGTTGAACGCCTAGATTGAGTGCCGTGGACAGGCCAAGGGACCCTGATCGACGCGGCCGTCTGCGGTGCCCATCACCCGCGTACTGCGTCCGCCATCAGGCCGCCAGGAATGCCTCGGCAAACAACCGCGGCACCGTCGTCGCCGACGTCGAGGTGATTCGCCGGCTTACCAGAGCCATTCGGCTGGGTCACCGGGGTGGCGGTCAGCTTGGCTTGACGGCAGTCGGGTCGACAAAGCGCCGCTTGCCCTTCGATGGGGGGTGGAGGTAGCCCGATAGGAAGTAGGCGGTCGCTCGCACGACCACCTCACTTTCCGGGAGAAAACGACCCTCGCACAGATCCTCTCGAACGAACATGAGACGAGCTCTTGTCAAGACTTGTGGAAAAGCCTTCCAGCAAGTCGGTGAGATGAGCTA
>CAZUDL010000036.1:0-3973 GCA_964618935.1 uncultured Actinomycetes bacterium | reverse complement strand
CCAACAACCCCCAGGAGCGCCTCAACAAGGAGCTGCGCCGGCGGACCGACGTCGTGGGCATCTTCCCCAACCGCGGCGCCGTCATCCGCCTGGTCGGGGCCGTGCTCGCCGAGCAGAACGACGAGTGGGCGGTGGCCCGCCGCTACATGGGCGCGTAGTCGCTCACCAAGATCTACACCACTATCGACACGGAGGGCGTGCCCGCGATCACCGAAGCAGCGTGAACGAGCCGGACGACGCCCGGATGGCGTCGGTCTCTCTTACACCACCTTGACAGACGCGGCCTTGAGGGCGCGTCGTCATGACGCAGGGTGGAGGCGGGCAAAGAAGGCGATCGTGCTACGCAACCTGCGGCTTCCTCGGGGAGCACGTCTGCCATTCGGAGGGTGGGATACATGAGGAGCGCCCGCGACAGCTCCCGGAGCGTGCGCCGGCTGACCGGTCCCCCAGCTAGTGCTCGGGTGATCGTGTTCTTGTTCACGTCGGCGAGCCGCGCGAGCTCGCCCGCCGTTATGCCCCTGATGGCCATCTCGTAGCGCAGTCTGTCCGAGTTGATCGTCACATCTGGCCCGCTTTGCTGACTGGCGGACGGCGGCCCTGCGTCGCGTGCGGAGTAGCGGTCCGGTGACGTTCCTGGCGGTCGGGCGCTGATGGCGCGTGCGGGCGGACGGTGGTCGGCCGCACCCATATGAGGCGCTCCCTCGCCGTCCCTATCGCGACCCTTCTCCCATGCCCCGCTCGCAGGTGCTCCCGGGGCGAGGCGTGACTCCCGGTGATGAGGGACCCATCCGGCGGGGGAGGGGCGGGCAGGGTGGCGAAGGCGCGCTCGGCGATGACGCTCGTCCGGCCGCGCTCCCCGTGGCGGGCGAGGTGGCCCTCGAAGTAGACGGTGGCCCCGGGTGTGAAGTCGGCGAGATCGGGGATCTGACCGGGCGAGACGAATACCCGATGGCGGTCAGCCCTCTCGCCGGCTGGGTCGCGCGGGGTGAGGAGCAGGAAGCCGAGGTCGCCGTCTGCGCCGACGGGGCGGGGGAGGCAGGCCACCAGGCCGATGAGGCCGGCGTCTTCCTTCTCCTCACCGGGCTGGTCGGCATCGGCATCTTCGTGTACAGCGCCGGTTACACCCGGAACCTGGGGGGGCCACTGCGCCAGGCCGCCAGTCTCGCCCTCCTCAACCTGAGTGTGGGCGCCGTGATCTTGGTCCTGGCTGCCGGCACTCCGCTCACCCTGCTGGTCGCCTGGGAGGCGATGTCCATCCTCACATGGCCTGCAGAACGTCCATAACCAGCGCATCCTCGTGCCTCGCTCCATACCCCTTCGGCCGTCTGTGGTGTTTCTGGAAGAGCGGTACGGGCTCTTCCGCAAAGCGGGATAGGACGAAGATGTCCGACATCTACGTTGGGGTGACCGACCGGGGCTGGTACGAGCACGTGCGAGCTCTCGGAGCCGCAGACGAGGTCAACTTCTGGCGTCCAAGTGCCGATCCATTCCATGCTCTCAACCCAGGGGGCCTCTTCCTCTTCAAACTGCACTACCCCGACAACGCCATCGTCGGCTGCGGCGTCTTCGCGCACCACTCCGTCTTCCCCTTGGACCTGACCTGGGATGCGTTCCATGAGCGCAACGGGGTGGACAGCCTCGAGGGAATGGTGAGGCGTCTTGCACGCTATCAGCCGGCATTGAGATCTCTCGATATGGTGGCCCGTCAGAAGTTCCCGATCGGCTGCCTGCTCATCGAGCAGCCCTTCTTCTTCTCCGAGAGCGACTGGTTTCCCGCTCCAGGCTGGCAGCCCAATATCGTTCGGGGGAAAGGATACTCCCTGGCGACCGCCGAAGGGCAGGACCTCCTTGATCAGGTCCAGGAACGCCTCTCAGAACCCGCCCGCCCAGCGAGCGTTGCGACTCCGGTCCCCCGGTACGGTGAGTCGGTGCTCGTTCGGCCGCGGCTCGGCCAGGGCAGCTTCCGGATCATGGTGACCGATGCCTACCGACGCCGGTGCGCCATCACGGGCGAGCGTGTCCTTCCGGTTCTCGAGGCGGCACACATCGTGCCGTACGGCGAGGGTGGCCCTAATGAGATCAGCAATGGCCTCCTGCTGCGGAGCGATCTTCACACTCTATTCGACCGCGGCTATCTGACTGTGACCCCCGATCTACGAGTTGAGGTCAGCCGTCGCTTGAGGGAGGAGTGGCAGAACGGCCATGAGTACTACGCACTCGACGGAGCGCGCGTCTCGCCTCCCGAGCGCCCGGCTGATTGCCCTGACCCGGCCGCGCTGAGGTGGCACCGGAACGAGCGCTTCATTGCGTGAGAGATCGGGGGACGGGCAGGCCCTCGCAATTCAATGACCGGAATCCGACCAACCATCGCTGTTCCGACCGATTGACGGCGACGGCGGGGGGCGCCGGGCTACTGCTCTGTTAGTGGGGGGACGTGGCGGCAACTTCGTTGCGGGAAGCGGCCGGGATGAGACCTGCGGAACGTAACGTCTGCCACGCCCCCCTGAGCCGGCGTGGTCTGCCCGCGTAAGTGACGCAACCGATGAGTACGATTATCGTGAGCGTGATGCCGAGTCGCACCCACTTCTGGTGGAAGGCTTCGGGCAGTGCAATGACAGGAACAGCGTAAGCACATGCCAGAAAGACGAAGGAGTATAGGAATCCGACAATCGAGGCTCGGTTCCACAACGCCAGGGCCGAACCAATGGTGGGCAGAAGCGCTGTAATACCCACTGCTATCACCAGTTCTGACCGGCTGTCCGCCCCAATCTCGACGGCGGCGACGAGTAGCGCCATCCCAGAGCCGACCGTGGTGAGTCTCCAGTAGCCCTGATCGTCCCACAGTTCGCCGAAGATGATGGAGATGACGCCCAGGAACCCACCAATTCCTAGTGCGTCTGCGAGGTGCTGCCCCGCCCAGTCCCAGCCACCTCCGGGAAGGACAGCGGCGACCACGAGGAAGTAGACCGCGCCGATGCACGTTGCCGTGAGGATCTGACGGGCGTCGCGTCGCGACGAGGCGTTGCTGGCACGGTCGGTCAAGTCGATCGCCATCGGTCGCGTTTGGGTTTCTGTGTCCAACCACCGCGCGGCCGAGGCGACAGCTCGAACAGGACGGGCGGACGTGATGGTCGAGTACCGCATAGCTCGGATGATACAAGGATGCGAACGTCTGTGTGTAGTGTTCCGTGCGGTCCCGGATCACCGGGTTACACTCCCAGGTCCGCGGCGCGTCAGCCGCACCTCCAATACGGCTTCCGCTTGAGCGTTCTCGATAGGTCGCTTCAACTGGCCCTGGACCCGAAGACCAGGAGTGCCCGATTCATTCCTGGTCCGGCGCCGGATCGGGGTGCGTTGGCGATGCCCCAGTCGGCCTTCTCGACCGCTTCCGGTACACTCGCCTCCGGTGCGATGAGGCCCGCTCCTCGAATCGCCGGCCGCGCCGGCTGATGGCTTCTACGGTCTCGTCAACTCCCGGCGGCCCCCGCTGGGGCACCGGAGGAGCGCCTCGTGAACGTGTATGCCGTGGCCGCCGTCTGGATCGGCATGGCCCTGGCCGCCTCCCTCATCAGCATCCGGATCGGCGTGTCCGTGGCCCTGATCGAGATCGTGGTCGCCGCCCTGCTCGGCAACCTGCCCCACGTCGGCCAGGGCATCACGCAGACCGACTCCACGACCTTCCTGGCCAGCCTCGGGTCGGTCGTCCTCACCTTCCTGGCCGGGGCCGAGATCGACCCCGTGTCGCTGCGGCGCCACTGGCGGGCCAGCCTCGGCATCGGCGCCGTCTCCTTCGCCCTGCCCCTGGGCGCGGCCCTCCTGGTCTGCCTGAGCCTGCTGCACTGGGACCTCCATGCGGCGGAGATCGGCGGCGTCGCCCTGAGCACCACGTCCGTGGCGGTGGTGTACGCCGTCATGGTCGAGACCGGCCTCAACCGCCAGGACATCGGCAAGCTCATCCTGGCCGCCTGCTTCG
>CAZUDL010000035.1:0-4461 GCA_964618935.1 uncultured Actinomycetes bacterium | reverse complement strand
CATACGAGGAGGCGGCGGCGAGTGTGGCGACGGCGGTGAGCACGCAGCAGTACCTGCTGCCGAACAGTGACGGGAGCACCTGGTCGCCGATGGACTCGACAAACCTGTCCACGTCGGTGGCGGGGTCGGCGGAGACGGTGCTGGTGAGCGGGAACTCGGACCTGTGGACGCAGAGGGCCACCTACAACCAGGACCTGGGGATCTTCGTGAGCGAGGACGGGGGAACGGCGACGCTGCTGGCGTGGAAGGAGTCGGGAGGCTTCGGCGGGACCTACTCGCCGAACGCGGCCTTCGTCCAGACGGTGTACACGATGAGCTCGGGGCACACCTATGTGTTCAGCCTGGAGTGGAAGGCGAACATCCCGACGTCGGGGGCGACCATCGAGGCGGGGGCGGGAGGGGGGCCGACCGTGTTCTCGCCGACCCGGCTGACCGTGGTCCCCAAGGTCTGACCCGCCAGGGCGCGGGGGATCACACGGCGGGCGCCCGCCCGTGGCCGCCCCCAAAGGGGCGATGGCGGGGTGCTAGCATCCGCCCGGTCGTCCCAATGGGCGCAGGCGAGGTGTGGAGGACGGGTCATGAAGCGATCTCAGGGAAGCGCCGTTCGGGCGCTGGCGGGGGTGGCGGCGCTGGCGCTCGGCGGGGGCATCCCGGCGCGGGCGTCGTCGACGTCGGGGCGGTCACCGGAGGCGGAGCATGCTGTGCCGGCCGGCACCGGGATCGTCTTCGGAGGTGAGAAGGAGGGGGTCTGGAGCGGGGCCTCCCTGATCCCGCCTCCAGGGACCGCAGGGGTGAGATCCGCAGGTCTCGCCGCATCGTCCGCGTCCGGCTCCGTGGGCGGGGTGTCCGCTTTCTCCGGCGGCGTGTCCAACACCCCGAACTCGAACCAGGTCGTCGACGACCCGTACTTCGCGGACGCAGTATCAGCGGGCATCGAGGTTGGCGTGGATCCCTACTGGTCCCAGTACTCGACCGCTGACTACTACACGATCACCACCGCCTACGAGGTCGAGACCGGCTGGTCGTCGGGATACGGCGACTACACTTCCGACCTCTGCGGCTACGAGTTCTGCGACTACGACGAGGTGTACCAGCAGATCATCGTGCCCCAGGGCATCACCAGCGCCACCCTGTCGTACGACCTGGCGGAGGCCTGCGCCACCGGCGCGTGCAATGGTGGAAGTGCCATGGAAGTGGGTTTCTTCAACCCGGGCACGGACGGGTACGCGTTCGATCTTTGGACCGACTATGTCCCGTCCGGCGAGGTGAACGCCGAGCCCACCGCGGAGCACGACACCTCAGCCAACCTGCTCACCTGGCTCCAGGACAACGCGGGGGACGTCGTCGACGTCCTCATGGAGGCGGACACCCCGAGCGGGGACGGGTCCGAGTTCTTCGTCACCGGCACCAGCCTGACGATCAACGGCTCGCCGCCGGCTCCGCCGACCAACGTCTCCGCCGTCGACACCGCATCGGGGGAGGCGACCCTGTCGTGGACGCCGCCGGCCGGCGCCGCCGGGGAGGGCGTGACGGGGTACTGGGTCTTCATCTACAATTACCTGAGCCAGCCGATTGGTCGCGCATTCGTGTCGGGCTCCTCCACGACTTCGACTCTTGTCACGGGCCTGACGAACGGGACGCCATGGTTCTTCGCGGTCGCCTCCGGCAACGGGTCGATGACGAGCAGTTTCGTCCCGTCCAACTCGGTGACACCGCTGTCGGGGGCCGCCCCCTCGGCGGGGGAGACGGCGGTGAGCACCCTGCAGTACCAGCTGCCCAACAGTGACGGCTCGACCTGGCAGGTGATGGATGAGACCAACCTGGCCTTCACCATGTCGCCGAGCGTCACCGAGAACGTCCTGCTCAGCGCCAACGCCGACCTGTGGACCTCCAGCACCGGCTACAACCAGGACATCGGCATCCTGGTCACCCCTGGCACTGGCACCCCCGTCCTCGCCGCCTGGAAGGAATCGGGAGGCTTTGCGGGCACCTACTCGCCGAACGCGGCCTTCGTCCAGACGGTGTACGCCATGACGGGAGGGACCACCTACACGGTGCAGGTGGTGTGGAAGACCAACAAGGCAGCCATCGGAGCGACCATCGCGGCGGCGGCGGGAGCGGGTCCAGCCTTCTCGCCGACGCGGCTGACGGCCGACGTGCTGCCGACCGGGTCCCAGACGGCGGTGAGCATGGAGCAGTACACGCTGCCGAACAGCAACGGGAGCACCTGGACGCCCATGGACGCCACCACCCTGAAGGTGACGCTGTCACCGTCGATCAGCGAGGACGCGGTGGTGAGCGGCAACAGTGACCTGTGGACCCAGAACGCCGGGTACAACCAGGACATCGGGATCTTCGTGAGTGTGAACGGGGGGACGGCGGCGCTGGTGGCGTGGAAGGAGTCGGGAGGGTTCGCGGGGACCTTCTCGCCGAACGCCGCCTACGTGCAGACGGTGTACCCGATGACGGCGGGGGACACCTACGTGTTCAGCCTGGAGTGGAAGACGAACATCCCGGCCTCGGGGGCGACCATCGAGGCGGGGGCGGGCAGCTTTCCGTCCTTCTCGCCGACGCGGCTGACGGCATATGAGGTGGCGGCGGCGAGCGTGGTGACGGCGGTGAGCACGCAGCAGTACCTGCTGCCGAACAGCGACGGGAGCACCTGGTCGCCGATGGACTCGACGAATCTCGTTCTGACGGTGACGGGGGCGGCGGAGACGGTGCTGGTGAGCGGCAACTCGGACCTCTGGACCAAGAACGCCGGGTACAACCAGGACATCGGGATCTTCGTGAGCGAGGACAGCGGGCCGGGGACGCTGCTGGCGTGGAAGGAGTCGGGAGGCTTCGCCGGGACCTACTCGCCGAACGCGGCCTTCGTCCAGACGGTGTACACGATGCTGTCGGGCCACAGCTACATGTTCTACCTGGCGTGGAAGACGAACGTCGCTGCATCGGGGGCGACGATCGAGGCGGCGGCGGGATCGGGGCCGGCCTTCTCGCCGACCCGCCTGACGGTGGTCCCGCAGACCTGATCTGAGCCGGAGCGGGCGGGGGCCGAGTCCCCCGCCCGACCCCCGGCGCCGACCCTCGCGCTCGCGGCCGCGACCGGAAGCCGGGCTGGTGGTAGCATGCGATCGGGGGTAACCGGGGCTCTTGACAGGTGGGGTGGGGCGATGAACGCAACCCAGGGGGGCGCTGTCCGGGCGCTACTGGCCGCGACGACACTGGTGGCACTGGCCGTTGCCGGCGGCTTCCCCGCGAGGGCGGCGGCCGCCCCGGGTGCTTCTCCGCCCCAGGCGGAGGTGACCCAGTCGGGAGGTGGTTTCGGATCGGTCGGCGTGGCGGGAGCCGTCTCCGCCGGGGCGTCGCAGACCCAGCTCGTCCAGGACCCGTACTTCGCCGACACCAGCGGCGGGTCGAATCCGTACTGGACCCAATACTCCACCGCCGATGTGCCCACCATCGATACTGACTACTACGCCATCAGCGGCTGGAGCTCGGGCAGCGGCGACTACACGGCGCATCTCTGTGGCTATGTGAGCTGCGACTTCGACGAGGTTTCGCAGCAGATCACCGTGCCGTACGGCGTGACCGCCGCGTCGCTGTCATTCGAAGGTGCCGCCTCCTGCGGCCCGCTGGGGTGCGGCAGCTCCAACCAACTCCAGTTCGAGCTGACCAACGTGCACGGCGCCTTCGTCCAGGACTACTCCAACCGTCAGGCGGCGTATGCGTACACCAGTCCGCCACTCCAGGCGGGCACCTCGGGTACCGGCCTGCTCTCGTACCTGCAGGCCAATGCCGGAGACATTCTCACCGTCGAGGCCGAAGCGAACACCGGGCCCAGCGACGACTCGGCGTTCTACCTCACCGACATCACTCTGACGGTGACGGTGTCGCCGCCCGACGCGCCCACCAACGTCACGGCGGACAGCACCGCATCGGGCCAGGCAACCGTCTCGTGGACGGCACCGGACGACGTCGTCACGGCCGGCGTCACGGGCTACAGCATCATCACATACGACTCGAGCGGCGACAAGGTTGGGACGCCGCAGCCCGTCTCGAGCGCGTCGACGACGACCGCCACCATCACGGGGCTGACCAACGGCACGCCGTACTTCTTCAGCGTGGCGGCGGTGAACTCGGTGGGAACGGGCACGCCGGCAGAGTCCAACTCCGTGACGCCGGTGGCAAACACGGCCCCGCCCGGGACCACGGCGGTGAGCACCCATCAGTACTTCCTGCCGAACAGTGACGGGGTGACCTGGCAGGTGATGGACGAGAGCAACCTCGCCTTCACCATGACGCCGAGCAGCAGTGAGAACGTCCTGCTCAGCGCCAACAGCGACCTCTGGACCGGCAAGAGCGGGTACAACCAGGACCTCGGCATCCTGGTGACGCCGTCGGGAGGCAGCTCCGTCCTGGCGGCGTGGAAGGAGTCGGGCGGCTTCGCCGGCACCTACT
>CAZUDL010000034.1:0-4814 GCA_964618935.1 uncultured Actinomycetes bacterium | reverse complement strand
CCGTACTCCAAGCTGGCGACGGAGGCTGCTATCCACTTGCCCGAGACGAGCGTGAAGGTGATCCGCTCGCCATCGCCTCCGCCACTGGGCAAGTCGGGTTGACTAGGAACGAGTTCGGGGGTGCCCCCGTTAGACGCTGTGTAGTACTCGAAGGCCACGTCCCATACACAGTCGGAGACCACCGCCGTCGTGCCGGTGTTGGAGATGACCTTTGGGTGCTCCGGGGTGAACGTGCCCTTCCCGATGATGCCCTGGGCCTCTTGTTGGATGAATTCGCTCTGCCATTGCTGGAGCAGGGGGTTGACCATCGTCGCCGAGAGCGCGGGCAGATTCCAGGCGCCAGGGCTTGAGGTAGCCGCGATGGCCTGATTCAGCGCAGCGAAGTAAGCGTCGTAGGCCGCGATGACGGCAGCGTCGCTCACATCGGGCGTGGGAGAGGCGGTCACTGACGGGGTGGGGCTGCTCGTAGGCCGCGACGTTGGCAGGGTGCGCGCCGAGGTGCCGCAGGCGGCGATCACGCCTGCCATGGCGATGAGCGGCCAGGCCGTACGCAGCCGGCGGCAGGATCGCCACGGCTGCCGTGTCCCTTCCCCATCCACGGGAGACCCCTCCCTCTCCGAAGGCTGCATGGCAACCGGAACCAGAAGGCTCCGATGCGGGGCAGTCTGCCATACGCCTTCCCACAGCCGCAAGCGATTGGCGCGGATGACCCACATATGCACCCTGCATGGGCCGTGTATGTGCCACTGAGACGCAAAAGCGCCATTCGTCACCGACGTGGCGGGGGCGCCAGCATCACGGCTACCCCCCTCGGATAACGCCCATGGGTGTTCGTAGCGGCCTCCGGGCCTCCACCGCCGTGCAGGGCAGACTCCTCCCTTTGCAGCAAGCGCGTGAAGCCGCGGCCCTCCCCTCTAGGCTCGCGATCCCTTCGGCACGCGATGTTGCCATACCCGCCGCGGTGGTCGCAACCGCCGGCCAGGGCGGGTCGGTGACCTAGCCTGCTCGGATCCCGAAGCAGCCGGGCACACGGCGCTCGCCGTGTCACGAGTCCCATCGTCAGGTCCCTCCACGGAGGTTCTGGCCACGGGGCCGGCAGTTCACCCAGCGCGGCCCTCTCCCTCTTTAGCCAAGTATGACTCTGGAGTGTAGGCCGAAGCTAGGCCAAGACTGACACTAGTCCCGGCGCATCCTCGGCCCCCATGCTTCGAGCCATGTCGCCTAGAGACTGGGGACTGGAGCGTCTGGTGATCTCCGTGACGCTGGAGCAGCGAGCATGGCTCGAGGAAGCCGCCGAAGCGCGGCGCGTGTCCGTCGCGCTGATCGTCCGCGAATTGGTGGATGTGGCGCGGCGGAGGGACGTGCAGGGCGGAGGCGGGAAGGGCGCCTAGCCAGGTCGGCCAGCCGCACCATCGATACGTGCGCGGACACCGATGTCGCCGCGCTCGGCCTAACGCGGAACGGCCCGCCCGCCAGCGGCCGGCTCCAGCCTAAGGCCCCCTGCCCAGTGCGATGCGTCAGCCGCCGGCGCTGCGGCCCGATCCCGGAGCCGCTGTTAGTGAGTAGATAACCCGGGGCCTGCCGACATCCTGAGGGGCGCCGGCGCGATGCAGCACGCCTCGACGGACCAGCTCATTGGCGATCCGGTGCGTCTTGCCGTAGGCCCAACCCAGCTCGTCAATCACCGTCCGGTCGGCCAGGCTGAACGAGCCGCAGGCCCTGAGAACGGCGACCATCCTGGTCTCGTCGGCTGACAGCTCATCAGCCAGAGGGCCACCGGTTCCTCCGCCCCACCCCCCGCCCATCCCGCTGGGAACTGGACCCTGAGTGCGTGAGGCCATCTCCGTGATGAGCAGGGAGCGAACTCGGCGGACGAGATCCCGCGGGTTGCCGCGCGCGGCCGCGATCAGCTGATCCGGACATGGGCAGTCAACCCCGGCCGCCTGGAGGCGGCGGATCACGAGCTCTCGCGCCTCCGACGCACCGAGTGCGGGAACGGGGAGGATCCCGTCCTCCCACCACTCGTCGGCTCCGGCGTCCAGGTAGGGCGTCGGATCGTCGCCGCCACCGACCGCTACCCACTGGGCCCCAAGGCGCCAGAGGTGGCGGTGCCACCTGCCGAAGAGCTCCTGCCCGGCAGATACCTCGAGATCGTCGATGGCGATGACGCGCTGCGCCGTTGCGGGCGCCGGGAGGCAGCCCAGCATGCTGGGGACGTCCAGATCCGCGGGAACCGTGAGCCCGCAGGCCCGCACGATCAGGGCGACCAGGCGCCGTGGCTCGTCAACGCCGGAGCCATCGATGAGCACGGTGCCACGCTCTTCCGTCGCCAGGCGGTGGACGACCTCGTGGAGGATGGCCGTCCGCCCACACCCGTCAGCCCCGAAGAGAAGGACGTTGCCTCCCACCAGGACGAGGTTGACCGCACGGTCGAGCAGCTCTGAGCGCCCCACAAGGGGCAGGCCTTCCTGCTCGCCCGTGGTCGTCGCTTCGATGGTCGACGTCCCCGGCGTTGGGGTTGGACGCACGGTCGAGATCACAGGACGCTCCCTTGACCCTGCATCGAGGAGGTCTTCGTCCGGTAGGACGGGTCTCGCGCAGCGAGCGTGACCGGTGAAGACCGACGGTCCTTACGACTGTCACTACTGACGGTAGGAGTCGACGGTGGAGGCTCTGCTGATCTCAGATGCGCCCCCACGGGTACGCGCAGGCGCCCCCAGCCGTCCCCAGTTGCATCCCGGAGGGTACACATCAGCGCCCCTGCTGGTACTCGCGCGCGCCCCTCCTGGTACACATCCGCTCCCGCCTTGATAGAAGCTGATGAAAGGGTGACCAAAGTCGCCCAGACGCGCCTTTCGTCACTGCTAAGAGGGGGTTTCATCATCCTTCCGTCACCATTTCGTCACGGCTGCGAGACAGTGCGCCCCTCCAGGTACACGGGTCGCCTGCCGGGCTCATCGCAGCTCCCCGAGCAACTCGCCGATGCTGGCCGGGCCGCCACGTGCCTCGCCGGTGGGGCTCGCCGAGACGGCGGCGGCACGACGCGCGACGCCTTCCCGGATCTTCTGGAGCACGTCGGGCGCGGTGCTGTTCTCGTCGGCCTTGCTCTCCTCCCAGGCGCTTTCCCGGCGGTCGCGCCACAGGGCCGCCGCGTCCAGCAGCTCGGCAAAGGGATCGGCGGCGCCTGAGGCAGCGGAGAGGGCATCCACGACCGGCGTGATCCCCCATTCGGCGACGAGCCCGCGGAGGATCTCCAGCTGCTTGGCCGACGGGCGTCGACGGGGAGACGTCGCGTGCCACGCCGCGCCGACCTCGGGTGCGATCTGGCTATCAGACGCTGCCGCGGCCGCTGGCGAGGAGCGCCGGCAGTGCAGGACGTAGTTGCCCCGATCAGAGATCGCCGCCTCGACGGTGAGGTCGTAGCGGTGGTCGACCGCGCTGACCACGGTGCAGGCTGCCCGGACGCGCTCGACGATCTTTCGGCGGCGTGACCAGCTGTCGATGGTGAGCAGATGGGCGATGGGGGTGGTCCGCCGGCCCTGGGGCTGCAACCCCATCACGACGGGCTCCCGACCGTCCGGGAAGAGGCTCCAGCGCCATTCGTCGCGGATCCGCTCGCCCTCGAGCCAGACCCAGAGACGGGCGGCGAGGAGATCGCGGGCCATGATGTCGTCCCACGTCGGGCCGTCCAGGTAGGTCATCGGGTACCGCAGCAGCGTGCGGGCCGTGCGCTCGTTGATCCGCGCCGTGCACCGGGCGCCCGGGCGGCTGCGCGCTTCGTAGTCGGCGAGGAGCGCCGCTCCGGCCTCCTTCTCGTAGAGGCCGTCGGCCTGGACGTCGGCGAACACCGCGCTGGTGAGCCGGCGCAGCGAGGCACGGACCAGCGCGTACTGCTGGCCCCCCCGCCCCTGCAGCCCCAGAGCGGCGGCCAGCTCCGCGATCGTGTACGAGACGCGGTGATCGACCGGGAAGCCACGTCGCGCCCAGGAGGTGAACAGCTCCGCGAAGGCCCGCTGGTCGCCGATGGTGAGCGAGGGGCCCGCCACGTGGACGAGCGGCCCGGAGGGATTCACCAGGTCGCCGGGCTGCAGCGTCCGGGACACCAGGTGCCAGATCGGGGACCGCGCCAGGGCCAGGTCCTGGCCCAGGGTGCGGGGCCCAAGGCCGATGAGCCGTCGGCTCCTCTCCAGGAGATCAGGGCTGACCGGCTGCAGCGCCTCCGTCACCGCTCGTCCGCCGAGAGACGGCTAGCGATCTCCTCGAGGGTGAGTCGCTCCTCTCGTTGGAGGCGCCGGATCTCTCGGGCTCGGTCCAGTGCGCTGACGTCGAAGAGGTGGTACCCGCCGGGGGTGGCTCCCACGGGGGAGAGCAAGCCGAGATTCCGGTAGTGCTTGACGGTCGAGGGGAGTGTCCCGATCTCCTGCGCGATCTGCGTTGCGCGGAGCAGGCCCATACTCGCCGGTGCGCTCGCCCCCATGGCGTGCCTCCCGTGTTGTGAAACGTAAGCTGGAAGTCGGAAGTCGGCCGTATCCTGGCAGATGGCAGGCCTGGTGTCAAGATGTTGTGGGTCGGGCTGGGCGGCGGTCCACATGTAGTGCGGCTGGAGCGGGCACCGGGTGGCAGGCCGCGGGAGCCTTCCCGACATGACTGGCGTCGTCTGTGGGCAGATGTTGAGACTCGCTCTGCGCCTGGACTGGAGGGCGATTGTCGGCGTGCTGAATGAGAGGTGGTCCCAGGAGGATCCTCGACGGGACCGCGTTGGGCAGGGAGGGGGCGGCGCGCTACCGGGTAGTTTCGTGAGGCATACCTCACAT
>CAZUDL010000033.1:0-4863 GCA_964618935.1 uncultured Actinomycetes bacterium | reverse complement strand
TTGACTCACATCCGCCCCGCCACCCGCCAGCGGTTACCGGGACGGGCTGCTAGCGTCTCTTCCCCGCGTCCCATCCCGCCGCTAAGTCGCCCGGATCCCCTCCAGAACCAGGTTGCGCAGCGGCCCACTACCCTGACACAATCCCTCCACTCGGTAGATTGCCACCCGGGCAACTACCGCCTTTAACCTCGAGGCGTTTGGGAGGATTGTCAAGTGGATGGGGGATATGCGTGCACGTCAGGTGAAAACTCGTACGGCTGAGCCCGGTCGGACATGATGAGGGAGGGAGCGACCCACAAGGGCCGCTCCCTCCTGCCGTCGCGGCCACCCCATAATGTGTCCTACCAAGCGCCGTTAGTCATGCCCTCGCGCACAACCCCGCGGGGCACACTGAGGAAACACCGACGTGGCTAGCCCTCCCGTCAGGTTGTCCCCCTCGACCACCGGTCCGGGCAACTGGCCTGGCATCGGGGCACGCCTGATCGTCATCGCCGCAGGCACCCTTGTCGTCTTACTCCAGTGCGCCTGTGGCACTTCCCAACCGCAGTTTCCATCATTGGGCGCGGGTGGGTCTGGCGCCGTCGTCTCCTTTGCCGCGTGGGACCAATGTCTCAGGGATCACAACGTGTCCGTCCCGGCCGGCTACGATCCGTATAATCCTCCCGCCGGCATGCCCAAACTCAGTGCAAGCACGAGCGCTTGGAACGCGTGCGCGATTCATCTTCCTCCCGCACCTCCACTCCCTGCAAGCGTGCGTCAGAAATGGCTTTCGTTTACTGAGTGCATGCGCGCCCATGGTTTCGACGCGCCAGACCCCTCGTTCCTGCCCGACGGCAACGTGTCGATCACCTATCCAATGGGCGTAGGCCCAAACGAGCCGGGCTTCACCTCCACACAGACAACCTGCAACCAGCAGGTTGGGCTGGGACCAACGCCATCCCCTACACCCTCCGCGGGATGACGACTAGGAGAGCAGGCGCGTGCGTCGCGTGATGCAGGTTGGGCTGCTGGCCGCAGTCCTTGCTGTTGGCGCGGGGACGATCGGCATCTTTCTCGTCGCTGGGCGAAGTGGGCCCGCGTCGGCCACGACTTCGACGACCCCACTCACCGCCCGGCCAGTAGTACGTGGGAACCTCGTGCAGAAGCTCGATGCCACCGGAACGCTCAACGGATCTGCACTAAACACTCCGCTGGACGCGCAAACGAGCGGTACAGTGACATGGCTCCCACCGTCCGGCACCACCATCACCAGTGGCCAGCAGCTCTTTCGGATCGACAATGTGCCAACCGTCCTCCTGTACGGTGCCACCCCGGCGTGGCGAGCGTTCAGCCCCGGAATGGCGGATGGGCCCGACCTCGCCGAGTTGGAAACGAACCTTCTGGCTCTAGGGTTCGGCCAGCCATACGGCCTCGTGGCCGATGGTCACTACGGAACCGCCGATGAGGAGGCAATCGGGGCCTTCGCAGCCAGCGAGCAGCTCCCCATGAGTGGAAACAGCCTCGCTTTAGGCTCCGTCATCTTCACACCTGGCCCAGTCCTCGTAGTCGCAGATGCGAGCTCCTTGGGCACACTCGTCTCGCCGGGTACGGCCGTGATCGACGGCGAGGGGACGACCCCGCAGGTGGTGATGCAGGTCGAGCCCGCCGCGGGCCCGACTGTTGAGGTCGGCGACCCCGCCTCCATCACCACGGACCAGGGCCAGCCCGCCCTGGAAGGCACTGTGTCGGGCGTCAGTTCCGTCCCTCCTGCCGGCACTGGGGGGAGCACCTCAAACAACTCTGCTGGCAGCGGGCAGGTTCTCTACCTGACGCTGTCCTTGACGGACCCCCCACCAGGACTCGAGCTCGACGGCACGGTGGTCAACGTTCAGCTACAACTCGCCGTGGCACGCGCGGTCCTAATCGTGCCCGTAGCCGCACTTGTCGCACTTGTCGAGGGAGGCTACGCCCTCCAGGTTGACGACGGTCACGGTCACACGCACCTCATCCCGGTCACGGTCGGCGCCATCGATAACGTCGACGACCTTGCCCAGGTGAGCGGAGCTCAGCTACGCGCGGGCCTCTTAGTCGAGGTGCCAGCAGCGTGACGCTGCTGCTCGAGTTGTCGCGCGTCTCGAAGCGGTTCCATGCTCCTAGCGAAGCGTTGGCTCTCCACGACGTCAGTCTGGCCATTGCCCCCGGGGAGAGGGTCGCCGTTGTGGGCCCGTCGGGATCGGGCAAGTCCACGCTCCTCGCGATCATGGGTCTGCTTGAACGACCGTCAGCCGGGTCCATCTCCTTCAACGGCCGCGATGTGGCTACGCTTTCAGACCGAGCACTCTCGCGAATCCGAGGACGGCACATCGGATTCGTCTTCCAGGCCTTCTACCTACTGGAGCGACTGACTGCCCTCGATAACGTTGCGGAAGCCCTCCTCTATGCGGGTACGAGCCGTCATGACCGTCAACAACGAGCGCGCGAGATGTTGGCGCAAGTTGGTCTCTCCTCTCGAGGTGACCACTACCCGAACCAACTCTCGGGCGGCGAGCGGCAGCGCGTTGCCATAGCGCGAGCCTTGGTCAAGAGCCCGACCCTTCTGCTTGCTGACGAACCGACTGGAGACCTTGATCCGGAGACTGGGGCTGCGGTCGTCGACGCCATGCTCACCACCGCAGCGAATGCCAGCGTGGTGATGGTCACCCACAATCCCGCGGTTGCTCAGAGACTGAATCGACTCGTCGCATTGAACTCAGGAGCGGTGGTGAGTGATGGGCGTCAGGCCCTCTGACGTCCTGACACGGGCGTCCTCCGCCATCCTTGCCCGGCCTGGCCGCAGTGCACTCTCAAGCTTCGGCGTGGCCCTCGGTATAGGCGCATTCATCGGTGTCTTAGGCGTCGCGTCGACCGTTCAGGCCGGGTTGCTAACGCGGCTGACGAAACTTGGCGACGTGCTGACTGTTGTCACTACCCAAGACACCAGCGCCGGAGCCGCCTTAATGCCCGCCTCGGTGATGAACTCCGTGGCGCGGATACCGACGGTCCAAGCGGTCGGAGCGACAAGGACCCTCGGCTTGTCCGCACGGCGGACGGACTTGATCCCCGCCGCGGAAACTGGAGGGATCACCGTCGACGCCTTCAGTGGGAACATCGCCTCGGCGACCGACGCTGGCATGATGGCCCAAGTGGCGGCTCTGCCGAGCGGATCCACACTGCCAGAAGCAATGGTGGGCTGGTTCGCGGCGCAAACGCTTGGCGTCACGCCCGCACTGTTACCCATGCCGATATGGATAGGATCAGAGTCCGTGCTTGCGGTCGGAATCCTGGGTCCAACGCCGACGCAGTCGCCTGTCGAGAGTTCGGTACTCGTGACAGCGGCCTTCGCAAGTAGCGCCCTCCAGTTTAGCGGCACGTATGACACTGTCTACGTGAGGGCCCCGCTTAGCACCTCGGACACCGTGGCTTCGCTACTCCTTCCCACCGTCGATCCCTCGTCAGCTCTCAGTCTGGAGGTCACCCAGGACAGTTCTGTCCTAGTCGCGGAAGCGGATGCGGCGACAGCGTTCGAGGGTCTCACACTCGCTCTGGCGGGGGTCGGCCTGCTCGTTGGGGGGTTTGGCGTGGCCAACATTCTGGGGATCGCCGTTGTTGAACGACGCGTCGAGATCGGGATACGTCGCGCGCTCGGAGCATCCCGCACGAGCATCGCAATGCTATTCGTCACCGAAGGCGTCCTTCTCGCCGTCACGGGGGGGATCGGAGGGGTAGTGTTGGGTGCGTGGGCCACCCTGATTGCAGCATGGCGAGAGGGTCTTCCCGCGATCATGCCTATCCAGGTGCCCGTGTTGGGCGTGGGCGTTGCTCTGGTGGTTTCTCTGATAGCCTCGCTCTATCCGGCCCTGCGGGCCTCGACGTTGCCGCCGAGTGATGCTCTCCGAACCATGGCGTAGTCTTCCCACCCCAACGGCGCGAGGTGTAGGGAAGAGGCTTTCGGCGGCTGCGCGGTCGTCGACCGGCGACGGCGCGCCGGCGCGCCCGTCCACGTGAGGACGCATCCAGACCACCTGGCGTCCCACATCCGCGTCTCTGAGGCCTTCCCACGGGCAGGTGCTTGGCGCGTTCGTCCCGATGGCGGCGTTGAGTCGCCGTAACGCATCACTGGAAGGGGGTGGCGCTGGGCTAGCAGCCCGTCCTCGTAAGGCGTGAGGGTCGCGGACCGACCAGTGGAATGGAGCCGATCAGCTGGAGCTGCAGCGGTGGGGCCCGGCTGATGTGCCGTTGCCACATGGTTGTCGGCGTCGCCGAGCACTGGGCAGCGCCAGGCGGGGGCCTCCCATCACACCCACGCCCCGTGCAGCTTGCTGAGGTTGTGCCCCGTGCAGTGGAGCAGCCACTCGTGCGCAGCCTTCTCCTCGCCGCGCAGCCAGATCCGGATCAGCCCCTTGTTCTTGATCTGCCCGAACACCGGCTCCACCACCTGCTGGCGCAACCGGTAGCGGGCTCGCCCCCGCTTGGTCAGCAGCCTGCGCTTCATCCGCTCCCGGCGCGTCAGTCCCGTCGGAATCCGACCCCGCGGCGCCGGCGGGCACCGATAGCTCCGCGGCATCCGCCCGGTGGCCACGTAGGCGAGGACGCCGAGCTTATCCAGCGCCTCGAGATTGGCCTCCGAGCAGTAGCCGGCGTCCGCCGAGACCTCCCTCGGCAGCTCCCCCAGGTTGGCCTCGATCTCGGCCACCACTGACCTGACCCCCCGGAACTGGTGGACCAGGAAACGGGGTCCGGTCACCACCTCCAGCAGTTGCGGGCAGTCGGCGGCACTGTTGGTCAGCCGTGCCGCCACGATCACCTGCGATGCGGCGTCCACCGCCGCCTGCCCGTTGTAGCCCT
>CAZUDL010000032.1:0-5052 GCA_964618935.1 uncultured Actinomycetes bacterium | reverse complement strand
ACGACGGGAAGGCGGTGGGCACCGTTCTTGCCCGCTATTACGATCCCACCGTCGGGCAGTTCCTCACGGTTGATCCCATGGTGGCGAGCACTCTCGCGCCCTACGGGTACGTCGCCGGGGATCCTCTCAATGCATCCGACCCCAGTGGAGAGTGCATCGCGGCCGTGCCCTGCCCGGAACCAGGTCCTGCCCCGACGTGGAACGGTACGTACGGAGAGCCTCCAGCAAGCGGCCGAAATGGCGGCGGCGGAGTCGGGGCGGCCGCCGGCGCCGTCGCTCTGGGAGGTTGCGCCATTCCTGTCGAAGACGTCGCGTCATGTGGGCCTGGGCTGGTGGTGGCAGGAGGCATTCTCCTCATAGGCGAGGTTGTGAGCGCCCTCAGCGGAGACAATGAGACTATCCCGGAGCTACCACAGCACATGGGGCCAACGCATACCGGAACCGTGCAGCCCCCACGCTTCCTGAGCCCCCCAGGGTTCGGATCTGACAGGCTGGCGCTTTTGGGTGTGGTTCTTCGGGCAACTCTTCAAGAATAACCTCCACCCGCCGAATGGGTTTACCGCCGCATATCAGGGGTGCGCCACCTCATGAGGGGAGTTCGACTTCGATTGGCGGAGTGGCTTCAGAGGAGTGCGGGGCCGGACGGTGCGTACGCCGGTGGTCGCAGATACGCCCGAAAGGGCAACTACGAGGTCGGAATCGCAGCGTTCGCTCGAGCTGAGCGCCAGTATGCGGAGCGTCTCGGTCCAACCAATCCCGGCGTCATTGATGCGATGGCCCAGCGAGCGTGGTGCTTGATCGCGTTGGGAAGGTTGCGCGAGGGCGAGGAGCTCTACAAGAAGGCACTCGCTGCAAAGGTGGGGCGACTGGACGATCTTCCGCCCCGGGTGGAGGAACTGCACCGCTTATTGGCTGATGCCCGGCTTCGCTTGACGTTGGAGGAGGCTAGATCACCAGAGGAGAGCAAGTAGCCCGCTATTACGATCCCGCCACTGGTCAGTTCCTCACCGTTGATCCTGATGTCGCCACCACGCTCATTCCCTATGGGTACGTGGCCGGCGATCCACTGAACGCGATGGACCCGACTGGCGATGGCTTGTGCTTCATCTGGCAGTCGAACTGTGGAAATTCTCTGATCGATAGCGTACCGGGCTTTGCTGGAGCGGGGAGCGCGGTGTACGGCTGGGAATCTCCGTCTGCAGGCTACGACTACAAGACGACCAACTTCGGCTTGCCGTTCTTCTCGTTTAGCATCACGGTGACGAAGGACAATTCCCTCTTCTTCGGGGCCGGTCCGTCAGCCTCAATGGTCCCGGTCTCCTTGGGACAGCGCAGTGGACGCATACAGTTGGGGTCAGATTGCAACTCAGGCACAGACAGTTTCGTGGCAGGGTTCGGCGCAACAGGCGAGATCAGCCTGGGTCCGCGAGCGGCGGGGGTCACGGTGAGTATTCAGAACCAAGACTCCTCGCCTGCGCTCGCTACGGAGCAGGGTTGGGGAACTCCTCAAGCTGGATTCTCGGATCAGTACTACTGGGAAGCTCCATGACACAGGACGAAGCGTTCCGGCGATTCCGTGCTGTTCTCATGCCGCGTGGGCTGCTCGGGATCTATGGTCTTGGCTACGTGACAGTCACGGAAACTGGCATCAGCTACGGCTGGAGTGGTCGGCTTTTCCGGACGCCCGCTCGTGACGTTCCCTGGTCGGACGTAACGAAGGTGGTTGTGAGCGGTCCGTGGGTGCACGTGAGGATCTCCGACCAGGTCATGACGACGAGTGCATTCGTGTTTGGAGTGAAGGCGGCGAGGGAGGCCTTGGTGCGCTGGGCTCCACCTGGGGTGCTCAACATCCGTGGGCGCCGCCAACCGACGTAGCCGCGCAAACGCCCGCTACTGAGGACTACGAATGCAACACGAACCGCTGCCGCGGTGGACCATGCTCCATTTCTCTCAAGCTAACCTCGATCTTTCATGGAGGTAGCCGGTCGCGCTGGTCGGGAACGAGAAAGTGCCCCACCTGACAAGGGATACTTGGGTTGTCGACGCTCAAGAATCCCGAAGAGGGGGGCACTTTCAAGGCGAAGACTACCAAGCAGCCACGGCCGGTGGTGACGACGGACGGCGACGGGGTGGTTTCTCACGCCGGCAGCTACCTGCTGGTCGAGCTGGCCGACCGGGTCGGGCTGACCGCGGCGCTGTCCCGGGGGCTCGCCTGCCTGAAGCAGCGTCGGCGCGCTCATGACCCCGGTGAGGTGCTGCGTGATCTCGCTGTCAGCATCGCCGACGGTGGGGACTGCCTCTCCGACCTGACGGTCCTGCACAACCAGCCGGACCTCTTCGGGGAGGTGGCCTCGATCCCGACCGCCTGGCGGGTGATCGATGCGCTCGCCACCGACTTCGACCTCACCCCGGTTCGCCAGGCCCGAGCCCAGGCACGGGCACACGCCTGCAAGCATGGCGTCCGCCCCGAGCACGTCACCCTCGACTTCGACGCCACCCTGGTCACGGCCCATTCGGAGAAGCAGGGCGCCGCCGGGACGTACAAGCGCGGCTTCGGCTTCCATCCGCTGCTCTGCAGCGTCGGCGAGACCGACGAGCCGGGGGATGACGGGGCTCGGGACGGACGCCGTCCCGCCGTCCCCACGGGCCTGAAGACCGCGGGGGCGGCGGGGGTGGTGCCTGCCTCGATGGCGCCGTTGGCGCCCACCTGACCCGGCTACGGAGGCGCTGACCGGGGAGGGTGCGGGCCATGTAACACAGCACCCTCACGATACATCCCTGAACTCGGGCCTGAATTCATGGCCCTTCGAATTCCCGGGTATCGAGAGGCTACCTGCGGGGCGTCTCGATACGGGCGGTGACGACGTCGCCGACATCGCCCCTTTCGCCGCTCACCTGCCCGACAATCTCCTCGATGCCGGCCACCTCGACCGCCCCGACCGCCTCCGGCGCCGAGGCCGGATGCCCCGAAAACCGCGTTAAGGCGTTCGACGTCCTCTCCTGGCCGCGCGTCGGGGTCCCGAGCCTGGAATCCCCAGACCGGCGCTGGGAAAACCGGCCTAGGTACGACGGGAAGGCGGTGGGGACCGTTGTTGCCCGCTATTACGATCCCTCCGTCGGTCAGTTCCTCACGGTTGATCCCATGGTCACGGTGAGGGCTCCATCGGGCTCAACATCTGACCTTACCGATCCCATTCGCTCCGCATTGACGAATGGATCGACACGCTCAATGCAGCCTTACGGAGGGGTCCGACATGAGAATGTGCAGCGGTTGCCCGGAGTACCGGGCAGCAGCGAAATGCTTGTTGAATCTCGCCAGGGAGTCTTCCACACAATGAGCCCCGTCGTGGCGTGGCGGCGCATACACCGCTCTCTCCGCACAAACAGCTCCGGCGAGCCAGTCCCGCTAGTGCGAAACTACGCGCTTCAGTGTGCCTACGTTGGCCATGCGGGCATCGTGGCCGGCCTGACGCTACTTCTCTTCCGCCAGGGAGTTGGGTTGGAGTTAATCTTGCTCGGGGTGTTTGGCTACGCTGCTTGCGCCATCAACTACTTCGTCACGCCGTGGTGGCGATAAGCCTTGGCCCGCTATTACGATCCCGCCAGCGCCCAGTTCCTTACGGTCGATCCCAAGGTGTCCACGACGCTGTCCCCGTATGGGTACGTTGCAGGTGATCCGCTGAACGAGACCGATGCTGGCGGCCTTGGTATCAACCTCCCATTCGGCCTCTGCCTCAGGAATCCGTTTGGGGGTGACAACAACAACGGGGGATGCCACACCTTGCTGAGCACCAGTCAGGGAGAGAAGGCGCTCGCGGTGACGGGGCGGTCGCCGCCGTCGTTGTGACGGATGGCCTCGCGGCGCCAGAGGAAGGCGGTGCCGCCGCGTCCTCGATGGCCGGCGCCGCCGCGTCGCGAATAATGATCCTCGGAGCAATCTGGGTGTCGCTCTATATCCTCTACGAGAGCTACACTCACCCGAATGAGGCAGCCGACGAACAACCGGATGGCCCGCCGGTGCAGGATCTGCCTGTGAGCCCGGCGGGTCGCCCGACTCCATCTCCATGTCCCGCCCCTTCGCCTTCGCCGTCGCCGATCATCTATGGGCCGCACCCCTAGGCGATGAGCATGACTTCACGGGGCGCAAACCAATCGGAACGGGTGCGGGAAGGATTCCGCTGGGCGGCGCGTTGGTTCTGGCGGCACCAATGGGGGGCGTTTGTGACATGGGGCAGCCTCTGCACCCTAGGCATAGCCGTAACGCGGGTGATTGGCGCGTGGCGGGCTGGATTGTGGCTTGCGATGGCCGTTTCGATGGCTCTAGGCGTCTGCTACCTTGCCGCAGCCGCTTGCGCCATTCAACGGCGCCGGTGCGCCTTTGCGGGCCTGGGTGGCGATATCGCAATCGATGCGCTCAAGGGCGAGTCGATTGGTGATGAAGGCACGAACGGATACATTAATCCCCTGCATTCCTACTTGCCGAGTGGGCTGCGGGGCCCGCAGATATACCTTCCCGGCGTTCACTGCAACGGCTCAGTTGACGTTGCCTGGTGATTGCCTTTCTTGGCGCCGCGCTAGCCTGGATTCTGTTCGTCGGAATCACGATGGTGGGGGTGGCGCTCACCGTCATGGGGACAATGCGCGCGTACCAACGCCTTCGACAGACGGGAAGAGGGGAAGGTACGTCAGCAGGGTTAGCTGCAGCGGCAGCTATCGTCTTGTTCCTTGGCGGGTGGCTCGTTCTCGGCCTGTATTGGCTCGCCGCGTGGTTGTGGCGAATCGTCCGTCGCGGAGGGGATGCTGGAGAGGTGGCGGACCTGCGCTGAGGGCTGGTGAGACGGCGGGTTAGCCGCTCATCGCGCCTTGGGGAGTGGCGACGCCGCTGTGGCGGACGTCGTGGGTGAGGATGATGGACTCGATGAGGGTCTTGACGAGCTTGCGTTCGTCGGGGCCGAGGGGGGCCAGGGCCTCGAAGTGGAGGCGGAGGTCATGTGAGCGGGCGGGGTACAGTGGCGGGTGTGAAGGTCACGGCTGTGGTCACCCGCGAGAAGG
>CAZUDL010000031.1:0-7519 GCA_964618935.1 uncultured Actinomycetes bacterium | reverse complement strand
TGCCGCAGAGCGCGGAGTACGCCGGCGGGCCGGGCCGGGTGACCGTGTTTCACGGTCGATCGGCACCTCCCGGCTGAGAAGGGGGGGGGTGGGTAGCGGGCGAAATGACAGCGGTGTGGTTATCTGGTGGCAAAACGCGTAGGATGTGGGCTGATGGGGCCCCGGCTCGGGGCCGAACGGCAATCGAGCGAGCGCCAGGCGGCCGGCCAGCGGCCGTAGGGAGGAGATCATGGCCAAGGGGATGACGCCTCAGCAGATCGCGGCCAAGTGGTCGCAGAACCTGAGCGGGGCGACGCAGACGATCCAGACCGGGGTCCAGGCGGTCACCACGCCTCCGGGCCAGGCGGCCGCGGCCCAGAAGCAAGCGTATGTCCAGGGCGTCAACCAGAACGCCGACATCTGGGCGAAGAACGTCTCGGCCGTCTCCACCTCCGAGTGGCAGCAGGCCATGATCAACAAGGGCCTGCCGCGGGTGGGCACCGGGGCCACGGCGGCCCAGCCGAAGATGGCCAACGTCATGCAGACGCTGATCCCGGCCATCCAGAGCATCACCGCGGGGCTGCCGCCGCGCGGCACCCTGCAGCAGAACCTCCAGCGGGCGACCACCTTCGCCACCCAGCTGGCCGCGAAGAAGGGGCAGTTCAAGAGCTGAGCGCCGGATGGCCGTGCGGCTGCGGCCACCACGCTGAGTTGCTGAACGCTCACAGGAGGGACATCCCATGGGTCTCGCGGTCGACACGATCGGCCTGTACGCCGCCAACCCGGGGAGCGGCGGTGCCGCTCCCACGGTGAACAGCGGCGATTCGCTGACCATCCGCGCCTTCACCCCGTCGAGCTACGCCGGCCTGGAGAACGTCTACCACCAGGCGGCGACCGAGGGCTTCATCCAGATCCGGTCCCCGCTGTTGCACGACAACGTGCGTGGGATGCGGTTCCAGCCGTCCGAGACGCCAGCGGGGCTCATCATCCCCGAGTACTTGTCTGAGCCGGTCAAGCCCATGGACACCCTCTCGGTGCTCATGTCGGGGGGCACCGCGGAGACCGACGCGGCGGCCATCCAGATCGGTTACGACGATCTCCCCGGTGCGGCTGCGCGGCTGCACAGCTGGGGGGACATCTCGGGCCTCATCGCGCACATCAAGCCGGTGGCGGTCTCGCTGACCACCAGCGGCACCGCGGGCGTCTGGACTGACACCGTGATCACCACCACGGAGGATCTGATGGAGGCGAACCGCGATTACGCGGTGCTCGGCTTCATCACCGACGTGGCGCTGTGCGCGGTCGGGGTCAAGGGCGCCGAGACCGGCAACCTCCGGGTCTGCGGCCCGGGGATCCTCCGGTCGGACCTGACCTCGCAGTTCTTTGTGCGGCAGTCCCAGTCGATGGGCAAGCCGCGGATCCCGGTGTTCAACAGTGCCAACCGGTACGCCTTCTATTGCTCGACGCTCTGCGCGTCGGCGTCGGCAACCCCGGTGGTGCAGTTCGTCCTGGCCCTGCTCAGCCAGAACCTCTCGAGCTGAGCGGAGGTGACCGTCGGTGAGGGGCTCCTCGTGGTCGAGGAGCCCCCTCCTCGTCGTCACACCAAGGCGATCCCGCTCTCCCCGCAGTCGGGGGCGCTGACCGCCGACACCGTGCTGTTCACGGGCATCACCCACTGGCGCGGCTACTCGGTGCGGGAGAACACCGGCAGCGCGGCGGCAAGGGTGGAGATCTTCGACGGGCACGACAACACCGGCACGCTGATCGGGGCCATCTGCCTGGCGCAGGGGACGTCGGACCACCAGAACTTCGGGGACGACGGCGTCTACTGCCGGCAGGGAATCTTTGTCAACGTGATCACCGGCTCGGTGCGGGGCGCCTTCTACATCAAGGACTGAGCGGAGGGCTCCTGGACCGGTGACCGATGTTCCCGATTGGACCACGCAGGTTGTCTCGGCGCCGACTCCGCTGGGCACCCTGACCATTCCCAGCGGCAAGAGCGGCAGCAACTCGCTGACCATTTCCGTCCAGAACCACTGGACCGGGTTGGTGCTCTACACCGCCGGCCCGATCGTCAACTATCCGGTGAGCGCCACGGCCGCGCTGAACATCGGGATCGACCTGTATGACAACGCCGGCAATTTGATCGCGGCCCTTGCCGTGCTCGCCGTGCCGGTGGTGCCGGTGCCGCCTCAGATCATGCTGCCCATCGCCGGTAACATTGATGGGGCGGTGGATTCCGCGGTGATCTCGGCCCAGCTGCAGCCGTACCCGGGTCCGGGTGCCCTCCCGCACGTGACCGCGGCCACGGTGGTCGGGCACGTTGGCGCCATGCTGGGGACGGGGATTCAGTGGGTGGCGACGCCGTCGGCGCAGGCGCTGCTGGTCAACCCCGAGGCGGCGGCGGCCGGAATCGAGCAGCAGAACACCGCTGACGCGGGTCCCGGGTCAAACATCCTCAAGGGCCACGTCACGGCACCCGGGACCATCATCTCGATTCCGCCTGGTCGGGTGTGGAAGGGCACGGTGTGGATTGCGGCGGAACAGCCGACGACGAACCTGTGCTCGGTGGCGATCACCGACACCAATGCCGGGGCGCGGGACGCCGACCTGATCCTCAAGAGCGCCGCGTCGGCGTCGATCGCCGTCCCAGATGTCTACGTCTGGGGAGGCCTGAGCGGCAATACGCTGGTTGCGTCGTGTCCCGCCGCGCAGCCGGACGCATGGGCGGCCGGGGCGACCGGCCAGCTGGTCTTCTGAGGCGCCGGAGCACCCGTGGCCGCCCGTATCTACTCCTTCGCCTGCACTGTTCCGGCCGGCACCCCTGTGGCGAAGCCGGTCACTGTCGCCATGAGCATGCCGGCGGTGGAGGTGGTGGAGATCGACATCGTGGTGCCGCACGGCCCGGCCGGGTTCATGGGGTTCGCCATCGGGGCGGCCGGGGTGCCGGTGTTCCCCGAGGCCTCCGGCCAGTGGATTGTGACCGACGCGCAGAACCTCAGCTGGCCGCTGGAGGACGCCATCGACAGCGGCGCCTGGGAGTTTTTCGGGTACAACACCGGCAGCTACCCGCATACTGTCTACGTGACCTTCCAGTGTGATCTGCCCCAGGAGCCGACCACCGGGACGGCCCCGATCGCCGCCCTGGTCGGCGCGACGGTCACGGCGTCGTGAGGAGCGGCTGTGGACGATAGCTACGTGGAAACCCACGACCACATGGGGCAGACGGGTCACGTCGCCCTGGTCATGCTGGACGACGAGCGGGCCCGCGGTCAGCCGTGCATCCCGCTGACCACCGATACCGATCGAGCCCACCTGAGCGGCCGTGCCGCCCGGCGCTCTCGCCTCGAGGCGAGGGATTGGGTCGTCGCCATCGGCGGGCTGCTCCTGGTCGTCGGGCAACTGGTCATCATCTTCCTGCAGGTCATGCAGGATCCACGATAGGAGGTCGAGACATGGCAACAGGGACGCCGCTGGCCACGATCACCGGCCAGGTTCAGGGTGTCGGAGTCGACGGGTCCGGTCCGGCAACTCAGGGCTGGACGGTGTCGTTCGAAACAGCGACGGGGCAAAAGGGGTCCGTGTTCGTGCCCAACTCTCGATATACGATGGCCGGCGTCCAGGCGGCCGTCAAGGCGCTGGCGAGCGAGATGGAGGCCGTCATGGGCAGTTCCGTGCTGGGTGACTGACCGTGGGCGAGCTGCAGTCGAGCTTCGAGGCCACGTGGGATAGCAGCACGAGCGATCTGCAGGACCTGCGCGCCGCGGTTCTGGCGGCATGGCAGTCGGTGGTGGGGGTCCTGGGCGAAAGTAAGTCCTTTGAGAAGAGGATCACGAGCTGGCCGGCGCGGTACGAGGATCTTGGTTCGCTGGCGCCGATTCTCGATAAGGCCGCCATCCTAGCTACGTCCATCAGCATCGGGTTCTGGAGCATGGGGAATCAGTCGCAAGTCAACTGGCTGTTGCAGGCACTGACCATCTGTAGCCTGGGTGCCATCGGTAATCTCGGCTGGATTGCCGACTGGTTGTGCCAGGCGGTTGATGGCCTGGGCGATCAGCTCGCCACCCAGGGGCTCGAGGCGCAGCTGGAGGCCAACTTCGCCCAGCAGAACGCGCAGGCGTACGCCGACCAGGTCGCCACCACGTTGGTGGGCGACGAGCGGGCCGAGCGCGAGCAGGACATCCAGACGGTGCAGCAGCGGGCGACCGCCCAGTTCAACCAGGCCGAGTCCAACATCACGCAGGCGGAACAGAACGCCACCGACCAGTTCAACCAGGCTCAGCAGGAGATCCAGGCCCTGCAGAGCGGCCTGCAGCAGGAGGCGCAGGCCCGCGAGCAGGGCGACCAGGAGCAGCAGCAGTACGCCGACCAGCAGGCGCAGCAGGCGGAGCAGGACGCCGAGAGCCACGCCGATCTCGAGGTGGCCGCGGCCACCGCGGCGGCGGCCGCGGCCCTGGCCGCCGAGGCGGCCGCGCTAGAGGCGGAGATCGCCGCGGTTGAGGCGGAGGTGGCCGGCCTGGTCGGCCTCGCCGGCGACGCCATCCTGGGCGGTGCCCTGCTGACGCTGATCGAGGACGGCCTGCTGTTCGGCTTCCTGGCCGCGGCGGTGAAGGACCCGAAACAGACCGCGGACGCATCCGTGGGCGCGCTGGACCCGATCATGGAGCTCGCCGGCGGTGCGCTGGATGCCCTGATCGGCTGGGCGGCCTGAGCCATGGGCGCGGCTGGGGTCGGCGGGCTGGGAGGGCTGCTGGGAGCGTCCAGCGTCATCACCCAGCTGTTCATGTACCAGGTGCTCGGCCAGGTGCTGGGCGCGCTGCTGCAGCCCTACCTCACCGAGGCGCAGTACGACGTCAACAGCGCCAACCCCCTGGTGGAGCTGACGCCGGCGATCCTGGCCGACTGCGTGGTGCGCACGATCATCACCGAGCCGGAGGCCGCAACCATCGCCAAGAAGTACGGGATGACGGCCGACGTGTTCCACCAGCTGGTGCTGGACACCGGTGAGCCTCCCGCTCTCGAGATGGTTCTGCAGTGGTGGCGCCGTGGCCTGCTCCCCTGGGATGGCGGCGGGCCCGGCACAGCGGGCGTGCTCCAGGCGCTGCAGACCTCGCGGATCCGGCCCGAATGGTACGAGACCATTCCTACAGTGCAGTACATGCCGATCACGGCCGCCGATGCGGTCAACGCCTACGTGCGCAATCAGATCGACGAAGCGACGTACCAGACCCTGATGAACGACAACGCCTACAAGCCGGACATGGCCACCATCCTCTATAACACCGTGGGCCGGCCGCCGTCGCCCACGGAGCTGGCCCACCTGGTGAGGATCGGCTTCATCCCGCTGCACGGCGCCGGGCCCACCGCTCTCAGCCTGCAGCAGGGCATCCTCGAGGGGGATCTCAAGGACAAGTGGGAGCCCGCCTTCGAGGCGCTGATCAACGTCTACCCGGGGCTGTTCGAGATCCTCCAGATGGCCAAGGACGGCGGCATCCCCGACGCCGAGGCGGCCAAGCTCTACGCCATCACCGGCCTGCCCGCCGAGTACATCCCCTACATGGTCGCCGCCGGCGACAGCGCCGGCGTGGTGAAGGCGAAGAACCTCACCGAGGCGATGACCGTCAAGCTCTACGCCGACGGCATCATCACCGAGGCCCAGACGTCGTCGATGCTGCAGACGATCGGCTACTCCGCCGATGAGGCAGCCATGCTGCTCAGTCAGCAGGACATGCAGGCGGAGATGAAGGCTCTCGACAGCGCGGTGTCGCGCACCCGGTCGCTGTTCCTGGCGCGGAAGGTGAGCGCGACGTCGGCGCAGACGCTGTTGACCGGGTTCGGTGTGCCGGCGCAGCAGGCGCAGAACACCATCGCCATCTGGGTCCAGGAGCAGGCTGCCGATGTCAAGACCCTGACCGCGGCGGAGATCCTGGACGCCTGGAAGTGGGGGATCATCGATCAGCCCGACGCCCAGGTGTACCTCGAGGCGTTGGGGTACTCACCCTTCGACGCCTGGGTCAAGATCAGCATCAAGGGCGAGGCGGCGCAGCCCAACAAGCCGCTCGAGGGTGAGAACGTCCAGGGTGCGGCGCAGTAGACTGGGGGATGATGATGGGCAGGGTGTTCGGCTCGCTGATCTTCGGGGCGGCAGCCCTGATCTGTCTCGGGTTCGCGGTCGCCATGGCGTACGAGACCATCGCGGTGGCGACCGGCCTCAAGCCGACCATCTCAGACATCGTCGCCGGGACGGTGCTGGACCACCCGGTGTGGGCCTACGTCTGGGTGGGGGCCGCGTTCTTCCTATTCGGCCTGCTGCTGGACCACTTCACGGGCTGGAGCGCGGGGGCCCCGAAGTGACGAATCACGGGGTAAAGATCACTGAGCACCTGCTGCGCCACCAGGCCCATCTGCAGCGTCTGGCGACCACGGCCCAGAACGCGGCGGAGGAGGCGGTGAAGGCTCGGAAGGCGCAGCAGCAGCGCGACCAGCTGGAGGTGACCGAGAAGTGACCCGCGTCCTGTACGACGCCTTTAGCCCGGACAACATCCCCGCCGGCGCGGAATGTGTCGCCTTCTATGTCGATCAGATCAGCGAGGCGGACGCAGCGACGCGCTGGCCGCTCAGCACCCTGGTGAGCATCGCCCGCACCGTTGCCGAGGGCGCCCTGGTGGCCGACTGTGAGAGCGGCGACCTCACCATCGCCCAGCTGGTGGCCTGGGTGCAGCGGATGCGCGCCGCCGGCCGCCCCCACCCCTGGGTGTACTGCTCCCAGAGCCCCTGGCCGAACGCCCGTCAGCAGTTCGTGGCCGCCGGCGTCCCGGAGCCGTTCTGGTGGATCGCCGCTCCCGGGCCGTCCCTGGCGCTGCTGCCGGGCACGGTGGCGACCCAGTGCCTGTATGAGGGGGCCTACGACGTCTCCGCCCTGGCCTACGATATCCCGGGGCTCGATCCCGGCCCGGACACCGGGCCCAACCCAACCGAGGAGGACGGCATGCCCACCACTGAGCAGATGATCGCCGACATCTGGGCCGCGCTGGGCGGCGCCGCCATCGACCCGAACGGTGCCGGCGTCCAGTATCTGGGGTGGACCCGGGATGTCACCGCCGCGCTGGAGGCGCTCCAGGCGTCCGTGACGGAGCTGCAGACCGCCGTGGGTGTTCTGACGCCTGGTGGAGGCGCCGGGCCCCTGGAGATCACCCTGACGGGCACAGCGGCACCGCCGTCGCCCGCTGCCGAACCGCCGGCCGCCTGATATCCTGAGCTCGGTCCCCGCCCGGGGGGTCAGTCCTGCAGGGCGGCGCTCACTCAACGGCCGACGCCCGTTCCGTGTCGGGGTCGACCGGGGCAAGCTGGGCGCCGTCTCTCCCTATTGACAGGTGGCAATGGGTTGTGCGAGGGTTGCGGCGCAGGATCTGACGACGGAGGCGAGAGCCATGGACCAGAGCAAGATCGACGCGGCCAGGAAGGCCTACGACGCGGTGGTGCGGCCGGCCTGGGAGGCCTACCGCGCGGTGGTGCGGCCGGCCAGGGAGGCCTACGACGC
>CAZUDL010000030.1:0-7595 GCA_964618935.1 uncultured Actinomycetes bacterium | reverse complement strand
AGACCCGTCACCTGGTCGCCGCGGGCATCCCGACGATGGCGGCGCTGGCACGCGCACCGGAGACGCCGGCCCCCGACATCGGAGAGGGCCCCTGGCACCGACTGCGCCAGCAGGCCCGGCTCCAGGTGGCGGAGCGGACCACAGGTACTCCCGCTTACGAGCTGCTCCCCCTCCTTGGGCCGGGCCTCGGTCTGGCGGCGCTGCCTCCGCCCTCCCGGGGCGACCTCTTCTTCGACATGGAGGGCGACCCCTTCGTCGTCGAGGGGGGCCTCGAGTACCTCTTCGGGGTTACCGAGGTGGCGGGCGGGGCACCCCAGTACCACGCCTTCTGGGCCCACGACCGAGCCGAGGAGAAGGCCGCATTCGAAGCGCTGGTCGACTTCGCCATCGAGCGACTCGACCGCGATCCGGACCTCCACGTCTACCACTACGCGAGCTACGAGCCGGCGGCCCTGAAGCGGCTCATGGGACGCCACGCCACCCGCGAGGACGAGGTCGATCGGCTGCTCCGGGGCGGGGTGCTCGTCGATCTCTACCAGGTCGTCCGGCAGGGGGTGCGGGTCTCCCGCGAGAGTTACTCGCTGAAGAGCCTCGAGGCCTTCTACATGGCCAAGCGGGGCGAGGAGATCGCCGACGCCGCCGGCAGCATCGTCGCCTACGAGCAGTGGTTGGAGGCTCGTGATCAGTCGCTCCTCGACGCCATCGCCGCCTACAACGAGCGCGACTGTGAGTCGACGCGGCTGCTGCGCGACTGGCTGGAGGCGAGGCGGGAGGAGCTGGCGGTCCAGACCGGCTCTCCCGTTCCACGGCCGCCCGTGCGGGAGGGGCTGCCGTCGGCGGCTTTGGCCCAGGCGACGGCCGACACCCAAGGGTTGGTGGCGGCTCTGACGGCGGGGCTGTCCGAGGAACGATCGGTGCGGACGGACGAGGAGCAGGCTCGCTGGCTGCTGGCTCAGCTCCTGGAGTGGCATCGGCGTGAGGACAAGTCAGGGTGGTGGGCCTACTACGCCCGCTGCGCCATGACCGACGAGGAGCTCGTCGAGGATTCGGAGGCGATCGGGGCCATCAACCATCTCGGTGAGGTGCGTTCGGAGAAGCGGAGCACGGTGCATCGGTACGCCTTCGATCCCGCCCAGGATCACAAGTTGGACATTGGCGACACGCCGCACGACCCCCGGACGGGCCGGGCCGCCGGTGAGATCCTTGCCATTGACCGCGACCGGGGCGTCCTTGAGCTCAAGCGAGGGCCGTCGCATGCCGGCGCGGATCAGCCGACGTCCCTGATCCCCCAGTCGCCGATCGGCACGACGGCGAAACGCCAGGCGCTGCAGCGGGTCGCAGCCTGTGTCGCCGACAACGGGATGGGCGGCCCGGGGAGGTACTCGGCGATCCGCGACCTCATCGTGGGTGACGCGCCGCGGCTGCGGGAGGGCGGGACGGATGGGACGCTGGTGTCCCACGGCGAGGATCCGGTCGCGGCCACCTGTCGGCTGGTCGGTGACCTCGACGGCTCCTATCTCGCCGTGCAGGGTCCTCCTGGGTGCGGCAAGACCCACACCGGTGCCCATGCGGTCGTTGACCTGGTCGCCCAGGGGCGGCGGGTCGGGGTGTCGGCGATGACCCATCGAGCCATCGGCAACCTCCTGGAGAAGGTCTGCGAAATCGCCGAGGAAACAGGGCGGCCGGTGCGCATCCTGCAGAGATGCGGAGAGGGCCAGGAGTCCAGGGCACTCGGAGCTCACCGCGCGGCCGACAATGCCGCGGTCGCTGCCGCCCTGGCAACAGGTCAGGTCGATGTCGTCGCCGGAACCTCGTGGCTCTTCGCCGATGCACGCTTCGACGGCTGCTTTGATGTGCTCGTCATCGACGAAGCGGGTCAGATGTCGCTTGCCGATGCCTGCGCAGCCGGCACAGCGGCACTCAACCTGGTCCTCCTCGGCGACCCCCAGCAGCTCGCCCAGCCAGCCCAGGGCGTCCACCCGGAGGGGGCGGAGGTGTCGGCGCTCGGGCATGTACTTGGAGGCCGAGACACCATCACCCCCGACCGCGGCGTCTTCCTTCCCACGACCTGGCGGATGCATCCGGCCGTCTGCGGATTCGTCTCGGCCGCCTTCTACGATGGCCGGCTGACCTCGGATCCCTCCTGCTCAGGCCGCCGGCTCGTCGGGTGGGGCGACCGCGAGGGCGTGGGCCTGCGCCGTATGGCGGTCGAACACACGGGGAATCGCACCTGGTCGGCCGAAGAGGTGGCGGAGGTGCGGCGCCTTGTCGACGGTCTCCAAAGGGCGGCCTGGGTCGACGGCGCGGCAGCTGAGCGCTCGATCACCCTCTCCGACATCCTGGTGGTCGCCCCTTACAACGCCCAGGTTCAGCGCCTGCGTGCCGCCCTCCCGGTTGGGGCCCGCATCGGCACGGTCGACAAGTTCCAGGGCCAGCAGGCTGCCGTGACCATCTACTCGATGACCACCTCGAGCGCAGAGGATCTGCCGCGGAACCTGGAGTTCCTCTTCAGCCGCAACCGGCTCAACGTGGCGGTCTCTCGCGCCCAGGCGCTCTCGATCGTCGTCCTCTCGCCCCACTTGCTCCGCGCGCGCTGCCGGACCCCGGAGCAGTTGCGGCTCGTCAACACCGTCTGCTCCTACGTTGAGAGTGCGCACGAAGTGGCAGGCGAGCTTGGGGGGATCGCAGGGCAGGCCGAGGGCCATGGCGCGTGATCCCTGCCGCTGACGGACTTGAGCCGGCTGGGAGTTGCCCTGTGGGCTGAACGCGATGGCCGCGGGCCTGCCCGCGACGACGCGTGACGGCGATCAGGGCCGACGGCGGCCAGGCACGTCCCTACGAGGAACCCCCCAGCACGGTGACCAGAGCGCGCGCAGGGCAAGGTACCGAGCGAGCGCTTCCTTCTCGGCGATGTCCGCCTGCGACTGAGCGGATGGGCTGCTGGGTGCCGCGTTGCTCATCGGGATTCCCCGTGGAGCGGTATCGGGCTGATCATCGGCGGGCTCCTCTGGTTCTTCGTCGGGGAGGACGAGGAGAGCCTGCGGCGCGACCGCGACACATGACTGTCGCGGTGAGCCGGTCGTCATTCAGGCGGTCGCCCTCCCGGCGCGGAGGACCGTCTCCGGCAGCTCGAGCGAGGCGCGGACGACGGAGACCTCGAGGAGGTCGCCGTCCAGCTGAACCACGTGCGCGACATGATCGGCGCCGGGCGCTTCCGCCAGAGCCTGCCGGATCATCCGCAGCGACGTCGCATCCGAGGGGGGCGTGTCTCTCGGCGTTGCTTCGGCGAGAGAACCCGTCAGGTGGATGGCCAGAAGGGTCGAGCCGTGAAAGAGCACCCAGCCGTCTGCGGTTTGCTCCGGGCGGCGGCCGGTGGGGTGCCGATGCGCCTCCCAGAGGGTGGTCCGGGCCATCGACCGGAGCCCAGGGCGGTCACTGGTCGCCAGGCGGAGCAACGCCTGCAGCGCCGGTTGCAGCTGGCCCGCGAGACGCGGCCGACCCTGGTCCCACCAGCGGGGAGACATTGCCCCGACGGGGACGACGACGGTCTCGCTGGTTGGGAGAGGCGTGGTCACGGTGACGACGCGTTCGGCCATGCCCCCGACGAGCAGCTGGCCGAACTGCGCGGCGGCGGTGAAACGGGCGTGGTTGGTGACTGCGACAAGGGTGGGGTCCGGGGGCACCAGCTCCCGGTAGACGAGCCCCGGAGATGCCAGGGGCAGCGGGCCGACGGTCCCGACGGTGAGCCGGACGACGGTCAGTCCAAAAGCGTCCAGTCGTGGCGGGCCCGCGATGGCGGTGGCAAGGGCGCGAGAGACGAGGAGTCGGATGGATTGCGGCAACGTGGATCGGTCCTCGTGCGGGCTCCGATGAGGCGCTCGCCCTCCAGCCTGTCCCCAGGGGGCGACAGGTGTCAGTCGCTCGAGTACGTCCTGGCCCCCGCCCGCATCGAGGCGGCGACGTGCTGGCGGAGTGAGGGCGGGGCCATCACCTCGACCTGGGCTCCCCAGCCCAGCACCCAGGGACGCATCTCCACCTCGCTGGCCACGGTGAGCCGCAGCTCGACCCCACCATCCTCTCGGTCGGTGAGCTGGGCGCTGCGGTGCCAGAAGGACTGGCGCACCCGGGCGGCGGCCTCGGCGGCGAAGCGGAGCACGACCTCGTCATGGCCCTCCGCCTGCCAGATGCCCCAGGAGCCAGAGACCAGGGCGTCGACGTCGAAGTCAGCGGGCGGCTCGAAGCGCTCGCGGACTACCCGGGCCCGGGAGATGCGGTCGAGCCGGAAGAGGCGCACCGCGCTCGACGCCTCGTCGTGGGCGAAGACGTACACGGTTCGGCTCTCCGGCCGCGGCTCGAGGAAGTACGGGTGGACGACCCGGTGGGAGCCGTGCCCCTGTGCGTCGGTGTACTCGATCTCCAGCTTCAATTGGCCCGTGAAGGCCTCGACCACCGTCCTGCGGAGCTGGAGCGCGACGGGATCCTCCGGCCGCTGTTCGACCGTCTCAATGAAGCGGCCGAGCAGATCGGTGACGGTGGGGACCTTCAGGGCGGCGGCCAGGCGGGCCATGGCCCCGACCAGGGCGGGATCGCGGTCGGGGTAGAGCTGCTGGAGCAGCCGGACGGCGATGAGCAGGGCGGTGGCCTGGTCGCGGTCGAGCTGGAGGGCGGGGAGCCGCGTGCCCTCGCCGAGCTTGTAGCGGCCGTCGACGGCGACGATGTCGAGACCGACGTCGTCGCGCAGTTGGCGGATGTAGCGCTGGGCGGAGCGGACGTTGACCTCGAAGGCTTCGGCGAGCTCGGCGGTGGTGAGGCCCACTCGGGTGTTGCCCAGGCGGTCGAGGAGGTCGATCACCCGGATGAACTTGTCGCCGATCGAGTAGCCGGATCTGGCAGGCATTGCGCTCGCAGCCTACCGCTCTCGAGGTGGCGATGGGGTGCCGTTGCGTTGCGCCTGTTGTGGCAGCGACAGGCTGGTGTCGGCGCGTCGCCTCACCGTTTGGTTCATGGTCGAACGAAACGCACCGCACGTGGTCAGGGCACCGGTAACAGGCAGCTTCGCCGGAAGCGGTTGCTCACCGCTTCCCGATGCGGGCGACGAACGGAGCGACATCCGGTCAGCGCGCCGAGGCCACCCATCAGAGAGAGGACCGCTATGACCATCCGTCTGCTTGCCACCGGTGGCCTCCTGGGAGCAGCGCTCTGCCTCTCCGGCTGCAGCTTGTCAACCCAGGGACAGGTCGACCTGCCCCCCGCCTCCATCGCCACCTCGGCGCCCACCTCGGCGCCCGCCTCGGGCTCGGCCGTCACTGTGCCCAAGCTCACCGCCACGGCCCCTACCTCGACGCCCAGCGCGTCGCTGCCGTCCCCGACCGCCACCCCCACCCCCACGGCCGTCACTGTGCCCAAGCTCACCGCCACGGCCCCTCCCACCCCCGCTGCGGTGCTGGCGGCGGCCGTCTGGTCGAACACCGACTGCACCTGGGCCCTCGGTACCATGGAGGAGGATCTGAGCCTCGATCAGGCCTCGGCGACCGAGGTGGCGAACGGGACCGACCCCCAGCATTACCCCGCCAGCTACGCGGCGCAGTACCGGGCGTGGGTGACTGCCTGGACAGCGGTCGTGAGCCAGGTGCAGACCATCTGCTCGGCGACCCCCATCCTCCCCACATGGGCGGAGACTACCGGCGCGCAGGCCGACTTCCAGACGGCCATCACGAGCCACCAGATCGACGAGACGAACAACCCGCAGAACACTTCCTGGGACAACACCTGGATCGCCAACTACCAGCGCATGATCTCGCTGTATGGGCTGATCCCCTGCCCGGCCGGGGAGAGCAGCAGCCAGGACGCTCAGTGCTCGGCGAGTTAACTCGGTGGGGCCACAGAGCCGTCGTGATGGCGGTACAGATGCCGGGCCTCGACAGCTCCGCGCGACAGGCGGTGGTCGCTCGTCCTCCTCAGCATCTACCTGCATGACCGACCCGAGCGCCTCCCTCCCGCCGACCGTGCCCCGGCTCGCCGGCACGTGGCCGACCCACGTGGCGATCTACGAGATTGGCGACCCTGGGGAGGAAACGTTGTCGATGGAGGTCTTCCACGCCACCTCGGCGGTACGCGGCTATCAAGCTGCGGAGACACAGAGTCGGAGCGTCAGCGAGGGGACCACGGAGAAGGTCAAGGCGACGGCGACAGCGCTGCTCTTCGAGGTGTACCGAGAGCACCGGGAAGTCGTCGTCCTCGACTGGCACGACTGCTGCCTCCACCTCACGCTCGAGCGCAGCCCTTCGGCGAAGAGCTGGCTCAGGGTCGCCGCCGCCGGACCCGGGATCGCGGCCGTCCGCAGGACCCTCGAAGAGGTCCAGGAGCTGCTGCCCACGGCGCCTTCCGATGCCGATGACGCATTCATCGACGTTCGGTTCTGGATGGGCGGTCCTCACGAGCGAGCGGTACGGATCGAGCGACGTCTGATTGCGCCGCGCTGGGAGGAGGTCAGCGCCAACTACCCGGCGAGCACGCGCCATGAGCTTGCGGCCGCCATGTCCGACCTCGAGGCTTTGGCCGGGCGCGGCCGGATGCTGCTCTGGCATGGCCCGCCGGGCACCGGCAAGACCTTCGCGGTCCGTGCCCTGGCCCGCGAGCATCGGAGCATCTGTACCATCGACTGCATCGTCGAGCCAGAGCTCTTCTTCACCAAGAGCGCGCACTACCTGACCGAGCTTCTGGAAGAGGAGGAGGATCCGGAGGACAAGAGATGGCATCTCCTGATCGTGGAGGACGCCGACGAGCTGATCTCGGCCGACGCCAAGCTGCGATCCGGTCAGGGATTGTCCCGCCTCCTCAACTTGGCCGACGGGCTTTTCGGACAAGCCATCCGGGTGCTCGTGGTCGTCACCACCAACGAGCCGATGACCAGCTTCCATCCCGCCATCGTCCGGCCGGGACGGTGCGGTTCGCTGGTCAGCTTCCAGCGGTTCCCCACTGACGAAGCCGATGAGTGGCTCCGCCGCGCTGGGAGCGGCGAGTCGGTGAGCGGGTCGGCCACCCTGGCGGAGCTGTACGCCAGGACCGCCGGCGCGGCGCCCCTCCGATCGGGCAACGAGCTTGGCTTCCACGTGCCGACGCCGGACCAGCGTGGGCGGGATGGAGCACCCCCTCGCTCTGCCCCGGATCCTCGGGCGGAGGCGGGTGTCGCCCGGCTCACGAAGGAGAAGGACGGCATCAATGCAGAGGAGGCGAAGCAGCTCATGGACGTCTTCGAGCGGCTGACGGACAAGGAGATCACAGGCGTGCGACCCGGTTCAGCGGCGCGACGTCGGCGCCGGCCGAGGTGAGGTGATGGCCGAGGGATCTCCGGCGACGACGTTCGCCGACTATCAGACGGCTGTGGCGCGGGCGCAGAAGCGCCACCCGGAATGGCGCCGCGGCCAGACGCACTTCATCGTGCTCACTCGACTGCATCGAGATCTCGCTGAAGCCGTCTGGGCCACTCCTCTCGACCCCTTTTCTCAGGACGAAAGGCTCGACGCCTTCCTGAGCCACATCGAGGAGCACTGGTAGGTGTTCGGCTCATCAGCACGGCTAGTCCACGATCACGT
>CAZUDL010000029.1:0-7633 GCA_964618935.1 uncultured Actinomycetes bacterium | reverse complement strand
CCAACAACCCCCAGGAGCGCCTCAACAAGGAGCTGCGCCGGCGGACCGACGTCGTCGGCATCTTCCCCAACCGCGAGGCCGTCATCCGCCTGGTCGGTGCCGTGCTCGCCGAGCAAAACGACGAGTGGGCGGTGGCCCGCCGCTACATGGGCGCGGAGTCGCTCACCAAGGCCTACACCACCATCGACACGGAGGGCGTGCCCGCGATCACTGAAGCCGCGTGAACGAGCCGGACGACGCCCGGATGGCGTCGGTCTCTCTTACACCACTTGACAGGACATGGCCTCCCAACCGGGCTGCCCCGCCTTGCCTCAGTCTGCCTGCGAAGGGCGCCAGCGAATTCAAGGATGCCTCTTCTTGCCTCTCCTTGCCACGCCGTCCGGCGGCCTGGAAATGCGGTATACGGGGTCAACTCGTATCGAGGGTTCGAATCCCTCTCGCTCCGCCATGTGATGTCTCACCCTTGGATTCAGGGGTCCGTGCACCAAGCCTCAGTGAGCAGCAAGCTGCAGTTGCCATGAGGAGGTGCCATGAGAGGGGTCGAGGTTCAGATCCCGAAGCCTCCACGGTTCTGTTCACCTTGCGTTCCCGGACAGCTCGGACCAGGCCGAAAGGCCCTCAGGAGCGACGACGGATGGCACTTGAACGGGGGTGGTGCGATTGATTCCTATTGCGCCGTTGCGAGGGGCGGGGATGCCCTCGGGCCGAACGGACGGCGGTCACCGTCACCTGAGAGGGAGACGCCCGTGGCTCGACCCGCCGGCTGGAAGCTTGCACTCGTCATGACCGCCGTCATCGGCCTGGGGCTCGTGGGGGCACGGGCAGAGAACGGAGCCACCATCGCCACGGTGCAGGCCGGTGGGCACACGGCATCCACCGACGAATCCCTCGCGGCCACCAGCGGGTCGGCCTTTACCGACGCCGAGTCCTTGTTCGCCGCATCGAACCCATACGACTGGTGCAGTCTCGGAGCCCAACTCCCCGCCAACTTCAGCGGCTACTGCGAAATCGGCCCCGACCAGATCGGCACCAACCTGGGGACCGGCAACTGCAGCCAGGTGCAGGGCGCCCCGGAGGACGCCGAGATCGACGGCACCGCCGTCGCCATCGACTGCCCCGACCAGGGTGGCATTGCCGAGGGCGGGGGCTACATGGGCATGCCCTCAGCTGGGTATGGCAACGAGGGCGGCCCTGGGGCGATCTGCATCTGGGCCATACCCACCGCTGCCACCAACGTCATGGAAGGGGACCAGGGCCAGAACCCCGCGATTCTCACCATCGGCAGTGACGCCTCCGCAGCGTTCACGTTCAACGGCCTCACCGTTGATGCACCGGCCGGAAGCGTCCCCCTCAACACCTGGACCGAGCTCTGCGGCTACACGAACTCGGTGTTCGGCGGAACTCAGTACTGCATCATGCTCGACGACTACACGAGCTGCGACAGCTCCGGGCAGAACCTCGTCTCCTACGACGAGAACTTCACCCAGAACATCCAGACCCTCTGGGGATACGGCTACTGGATGAGCAGCGCCGCCGAGGCAGTGAACGAACCGCCCACGTACGCCATGTACGGTTCCTCCGGATGCCCGGGCCTTCCATCGGCGAAATGCGTCGCCATCAGCGACCCCAGCACGGGGACCTCGGTCCTGCCTGCTCTCTGTGGCAGCCCCGGCACGATCAGCGCAGACAGCGCCGGCGACTGCACCTGGGCCAATCTCCCAGCCTTCTGGTTTGCGGTGATCTCCGCGGAGGAGAGGGCGGCCCAGAAGCCCCTCAGCGGCGGGCCGATCAGGTCCCCGGAGGAACCCGCATACAACCAGTGCCTGGCGTGCTCGCAGCAGGAGCAGGGCCAGAATTCGCAATCGGGCGACCCCGTGAACCCGGAGTTCGGTGACCTGGACGAGTCGACCACCGACATCTCCCTTCCGGGGCGCGGCATCCCACTGCAGGTCACCCGCACGTACGACTCCCTCAACGCCGCCACGGGCGGCCCATTCGGGTACGGCTGGACGTCGAACCTCTTCATGTCTCTCAGCCAGCCCGGTGGGACGGGACCGGTCACGATCACGCAGGAGGGGGGAGCGCAGGTCGTCTTCGACCAGAGCGGCTCGACCTACACGCCGGCGGCGCCCCGGGACATCGCCACCCTGACCCAGAACAGCAACGGGACCTGGACGTTCGCGCGGCAGGCCCAGGACACCTACACCTTCTCGAGCACGGGCCAGCTGGTCGGCGAGACGGACCTCAACGGCTACACCACGACATTCAGCGACAACGCGAGCGGACAGCTGTCGACGGTCACCGATCCGGCCGGGAGGACGCTGGAGATCGGCTGGACGGGCGGCACCATCACCAGTGTCACCGACCCGAACGTCAGCCCGGCGCGGGTGGTGACCTACGAGTACGACAGTTCGGGCGACCTGACCGATGTGATCGACGTGAATGGCGGCGACACCCATTACACCTACGACTCTGCCCACCAGATGACCAACCTCTTCGACCCTGACTGCGACGCGGCGGGCAGCGCCTGCAACGGGGGCAACGGTGTGGTCACCAGCTACAACGATGCTGGCCAGGTGGTCTCTCAGGAGGATCAGCTGGGCCGGACCACCACCTTCGCCTACGCTGGCGATCCGACCTCGACGGCGGCCCTGGACGGGACCACCACCATCACGGATCCGGCCGGTGACGTCACCGTGGATGTCTACGAGTACGGCGTGATGGTGGAGCAGATCGCCGGCGACGGCACCCCGGAGGCGGCGACGACGTCGTGGACGTACGATCCGACCACGGCGGCGATGATCTCGGAGACCGATCCGAATGGCGGGACGACCCGCTACACCGTCGATTCGAGCGGAAACGTGCTCTCGACGACGGATCCCCTGGGGCGGACGACCTCAGCGACGTACAACAGCCTCAACGAGCCGCTGACCAAGACCGATGGCAACGACGTCACCACGACGTACACGTACGACGCCCATGGCAACCTGCTGACGGTCTCGACGCCGCTGGCGGGGACGAGCCAGACGGCGGCGACCACCGACGCGTATGGCGACGGCCACCCGGGTGACGTGACCGGGATCACGGACCGGGATGGGAACACCACCACCTACACGTACGATGCTTACGGGGACCAGGTCACGTCGACCAACCCGCTCGGCGACACCACGACCACCTGCTACAACGCCGACGGCTGGAAGGTTGCGTCCTACATTCCCAGGGCGGGGAGCGTCACGTGCAGCAGCCCGCCGCCCGCGTCGGCGTACGAGACGACGTACAGCTACGTGCAGGCCAACGGGCAGGTCGACGGGTTCGGCGACGTCCAGACCGTGACCGCACCTCTGGGTGAGGTCACGTCCTCCACCTATGACGCCGACCGCAACCTGATCTCGACGACCGACGCGGACGGGAACGCCACCGACTACGTCTACGATCTGGCCAACGAGCAGACGGACGTCAAGCAGGCCAATGGCACCGATCAGCACACCGACTACACCGTGGACGGCTCCGTCGCCGACGAGAAGGACGGCAACGGCAACGCCGTCCTCACCTACTCGTACAACGCCCTGGGGCAGGTGACGACTGAGACCGACGCGCTGGGCAACGTGACCATCTACACCTACGACGGGGACGGCAACCAGCTCACCGAGCAGGCACCGGGGGGCAACTGCACGGCGAGCCCCGCCACCGGCTGCACCACGATGACGTACGACGCGGACAACGAGCTGACCAGCGTGACCTACTCCGGCGGGACGACCCCGGACGTCACCAACGTCGGCTACGACAGCGACGGGCAGCGGACCAGCATGACCGACGGCACGGGGACCTCCACGTGGACCTGGAACAGTCTCCACGACATGACCAGCTACACCGACGGGGCGGGGGCCCGTGTCCAGTACCAGGACAACCTCGACGGCCTGGTCACCCAGATCACGTACCCGGGCAACCTCAACGTGACCGAGGGCTACAACACCGCGGACCAGTGGACATCGGTGGAGGACTGGCTGGGACACACCTTCACCTTCGCCTACGACGCGGACGGGAACCTGACCACCAAGACGCTTCCGGCGGGGACGTCGGAGGTGGACACGTCGGCCTTCAACGCCGCCGACCAGCTGACCTCGATCACCGACAACAAGGCCAGCTCGACGCTGTTCAGCGCGACGTACAGCCGCGACGGTGAGGGCGATCTGACCAGCGACAGCTCGGTCCCATCGGGGGTGGGCTCGTACCGGTACACCGTCGCCAACCAGCTGTGCTACGCGGGCTCGAGCAACGGGGCCGCCTGCGCCTCGCCTCCCTCGGGGAGCCAGGCATACGGCTTCGACGCCGCCGGCAACCTGACGGGCGACAACGGGACGACCCAGAGCTTCAACGCCGGCGATCAGCTCTGCTGGACGGTGAGCGGGAGCAGCGGCAATGCCTGCTCCACCGCCCCCACCGGCGCCACCAGCTACGCCTACAACGCCGAGGGCGACCTGACGGCGATGACCCCGGCAAGCGGAAGCGCAACCAATCTCGGCTACAACCAGGCCAACCAGCTGACCAGCTACGGGCAGGGGTCGACGACTGCCGCCACCTATGCCTACAACGGCAACGGGCTGCGGATGGGCCAGACGGTCTCCGGGGTCACCATCCCCTACACCTGGGACGTGAGCGGCTCCGAGCCGCTGCTGATCAGCGACGGCACCTACGACTACGTGTACGGCCCAGGGGCGGCGCCCCTGGAGCAGGTCACCCCCCAGCCCGCCATCACCTTGGTGGGGACGGCGAGCGCGAGCGGCAAGAAGGCGAGCCTGACTGTCACCCTCCCGGCCGGCGTGGAGCCGGGCGACCAGGTGGTGGTGGCCACCACGCAGCCGTCGACGACGACAGTGACCGCGCCCGCGGGCTACACGCTGGTGGCAAGCGTCACCTCCACCGGCGTGAGCCCGCTGGCCACGACGACCGTGTTCGAGCACACCGTGGCGAGCGGCGACACCTCGGTGAAGCTGAAGTTCAGCAGTGCCACCACGGCGCAGGCGGTGGTGCTCGCCGTCTACCGAGGGGTGGACCCGACCCTGCCCATCGATGTGAGCGCCGTGGGCTCGGCTGCGGCGAGCACGAAGGTTGTGGCCGCGTCGACGACCCCCGCGCATGCCGAGGACCAATTGGTCGTCTTCCAGGGGGCCACCGGCTCGTTCTCCGCCAAGGGCTGGACCGCCCCCTGCGGGACCACGGAGAGGGCCCAGGAGAACTCCACGGCCAATGTGTCGGCCGGGGTCGCGGACCAGCCCCTGAGCTTCGGGGCGACGGGAGGCGAAGCCTCCACGTTCGGCGCCGGCGCCAACCTCACTTCGGTGAGCGTCGCGCTCTCCCAGCCGCATACCATCTCCCTGGTGGGGACGGCCACGGCCAGCGGCAAGAAGACCACCCTCACGGTCACCCTCCCGGCTGGGATCGAGGCTGGTGACGAGGTGGTGCTGGCGAGCACCCAGCCGTCGACGGACGCGGTGACGGCACCGACTGGATACACGACGGTCACCGACGTCTCCTCAGGAGGCGCGAGCCCTCTCGCCTCCACCATCGTCTTCCGGCACACCCTGGCGGCCGGGGATACCTCGCTCACCCTCAGCTACAGCACCAAGAAGACGGCGCACGCGGTGGTCCTCGCCGTCTACCGAGGGGTGGACCCGAACCTGCCCATCGATGTGAGCGCCACCGCGTCGTCGTCGGCGGGCACCTCGGTTGCCGCTCCCTCGGTGACCCCGTCGTATGGGGATGACCAGTTGCTGGTGTTCCAGGGCGCGGTTGGTACCTTCACCAAGCAGAGTTGGACGGCGGCGAGCGGGAGCATGGAGGAGGCTCAGCGCAACTCCACCGCCGACGTCTCCACCGGGCTCGCCGACCTGACCCTGGGAGCCGCCGGTCCCACCGGAACCCAGACCTCGCTCTTCAGCACCGGTGCGAACCTCACCACGGTCGATGTCGCCATCGCCCAGACTCCGAATGCCCTCTTCTTCCATCAGGATCAGCTCGGCACCACGAGGATGCTGACCGACGGCGTCGGGGCCGTCCGGGCGACCTTCACCTACGACCCCTACGGCAACCTCACCGCGTCCACCGGTTACTCGTCCACGGCGTTCCTCTTCGCGGGGCAGTATCGCGACGCGGAGTCGGGCCTCTACTACCTCCGGGCCCGCTATTACGACCCCGCCACCGCTCAGTTCCTCACTGTGGATCCGAGGGTGGCCACCACCCTGTCGCCCTACGGTTACCTGGCCGGGAACCCGCTGAACGGGACCGATCCGAGCGGTGACTGCGGCGGGCCGCTCGGGTTTGTCTGCACGGCTTGGGATGCAACCGCCGGCCAGGCTGTTCATGCCGTCCAGAACTCTGGTTTGTGTTTGCGCAATCCATTCGGGGCTGGGTGGAACTCGAACAGCAACGGTGGATGCCAGACTGTGCTGAGCGGGAGTCAGGGGGCCAAGCTCGCTGCGGCGACCGTCGTCATCGCCGCGGCGACGGTGTTCACGGACGGCCTTGCGGACTCATACATCGGGGCCTACCTCAGTGCGGGTGAGGAGGGTACTGCGCTGGGCACCCTGGATCAGATCGGTCTCCTCCTTCACGCATGGCCAGTCTTTGCTCTCCCTGCGACCATCTACGGCATTGGGGGTTACCTGATCTGGTCGGCCTTCACCAATCCGCCGACATCGACAAGTGGGTCCTCGGGATGCCCATGAAGAATCTCCGCCCACTGGAGAACGTGGTCAGGCTACTGGGTCGCATTGCCATCTTTGGGGCGCTAGCCACCGTGCTGTTCGTGGTGTGGGGGTTCGTGCTGCATGGGTTTCCCGGCGGAGTTGCAAGTGCGCTGGTGGCGGCCTGTGCGGGCATCACCCTGATGAGCCTCTATGAACGGCAGAAGTGGGGACGGGTGCTAGCCCGCGCTCGGGCGGAGCGTGACCAACCAGCAGGCTCCGTACCGTCATGAGAGCCATCAGCGCCGGACTGTGAGCTGACCCGCAGCGCAGCCGGAGAGGGCGCGGGGGGCATGCTGGCACGGCGGTCGGGCGGCGGCTACCCTTTCGCGGCCTCCCATTGACGGACCTAGGCTGAGGGCTGGTGAGACGGCGGGTTAGCCGCTCATCGCGCCTTGGGGAGTTGGGACGCCGCTGTGGCGGACGTCGTGGGTGAGGACGATGGACTCGATGAGGGTCTTGACGAGCTTGCGCTCGTCGGGGCCGAGGCGGGCCAGGGCCTCGAAGTGGAGGCGGAGGTCATCGCCGGGGTCGCGCTCAGCGGGGTCGAAGACGAGCATGTCAGTGCTGACGGACAGAGCTAGAGCGATTCTCTTGAGGGCGTCGAGGGTGGGCTGAGAGCCACCTGCCTCATACCGGCGGAGCTGGACCACATGGACGCCGGCGAGATCAGCGAGCTTCTGCTGGGAGAGCCCTCGCTCCTTGCGGAGGGCGACCAGGCGGTCGGGGAAGGGCATGTCGTCCAGAACGGTACGGAGGGGGTGCTGAGACGTTCCCACTTGCATAGTGGAGATGTTAGCATCGCGAGAGCGCATCAGATGACTTGACATGTTTTGGAGGTCCGAGTGGCCAGGGTTCCGGAGGCCGAGCTGGAGCGGCTGAAGGCCGAG
>CAZUDL010000028.1:0-10553 GCA_964618935.1 uncultured Actinomycetes bacterium | reverse complement strand
TCCTCACCGAGCCCAAGAACGCCTTCGTCAAGCAGTACCAGAAGTTCTTCGCCCTCGACGATGTCGAGCTCACCTTCCACGAGGGCGCCCTGCGCGCCATCGCCAAGCGGGCCCTGGCGCGGGGCACCGGCGCCAGAGGCCTGAAGTCGATCATCGAGGACGTGCTCCTCAACAGCATGTTCGAGGTGCCCAGCCGCCCCGACATCAAGAAGTGCGTCATCACCGAGCAGGCGATCCAGGACGGCGTCGAGCCCCTCCTCCTCACCGAGGAGCCCCGCCCTCGGGACACCGAACCGGCGGTGGTCGCCGACAAGACCGCCTAGCCCCCTCCCGGCCGCTCACCCTCCGGCGCCGCCATCCGAGGGCGCCCTCCGGCCGGGAGAGCCCCGTCCCGGCAGGGATTCGGGGCGGCCGGGCGGGTGAGGCATGAACCGCCCCCGTATACTCGCTTGCACTCATGGAGGCCAAGTTCGATCCGGCGGTCGTGGAGCCGCGCTGGCGCCGGCGCTGGGAGGAGCTGGAGGTCGGTCGCGCCGACCGGACCTCGTCGCGTCCCGGCTTCACCATCGCCCTGCCGCCCCCCAACATCACCGGGGCACTCCACATGGGCCAGGCCATGGGGTTCTCGGTCCAGGACATCCTCTCCCGCCATCGGAGGATGACCGGCCACGAGGTCGAATGGTGCCCCGGCACCGACCACGCCGCCATCGCCACCAATGCGGTCATCGAGCGCCAGCTCATCGCCGAGGGGACGACCAGGGAGGCGATCGGCCGCGCCGCGTTCCAGGCCCGGGTCGATGCCTGGTACGAGGAGTACGGCGGCCGCATCGACGACCAGATGCGCCGCCTCGGCTTCAGCCTCGACTGGTCGCGGTCCCGCTTCACCCTCGACGACGGCTACGTCCGGGCCATCCGCGTCGTCTTCAAGGCCCTCTTCGACGAGGGGCTCATCTACCGGGGCCCCCGCATCGTCAACTGGTGCCCCCACGACGGCAGCGCCATCAGCGACGAGGAGGTGGAGTGGGTCGAACGCCACGACACCCTGACCCACCTGCGCTACCCGCTGGCGGGGGGCGGAGAGGTGGTGGTGGCGACGGTGCGGCCGGAGACGATGCTCGGCGACACCGCCGTGGCGGTGAATCCCGACGACCCCCGCCACCGGGACCTCATCGGGCGCGAGGCCATCCTCCCCCTGAGCGGGCGCCACGTGCCGGTGATCGGCGACGCGGCGGTGCGCATCGACTTCGGCACCGGCGCCCTCAAGGTGACCCCGGGGCACGACCCCACCGACTACGAGATCGGCGCCCGCCACGGGCTTGCCGTCCTGACCGTCATCGCCGCCGACGGGACCATGTCCGTCCCCGATCTCCCCCGCTTCCACGGGCTCACAGTGGAGCGGGCCAGGGCCGCCGTCACCGAGGCGCTGGCCGAGCTCGGGGCGGTGGTGGGGGAGGAGCCGTACGACCACGAGGTCGGCACCTGCCAGCGCTGCCACCACGTCCTCGAACCCCTCGTCAGCGAGCAGTGGTGGGTGCGCATGGCCACGCTGGCCGAGCCCGGGATCGCCGCCGTGGAGAGTGGCGAGATCCGTTTCCATCCGGAGCGGTTCGGAGAGCACTACCTGAGCTGGATGCGCGGCATCCGGGACTGGTGCATCAGCCGCCAGATCTGGCTGGGGCACGCCATCCCGGTGAGCACCTGCGCCAACCGCCACCGCTTCGCCTGGATCGAGGTCCCGGACGTCTGCCCCAGCTGCGGGAGCGCCGACCTCCAGCACGATCCCGACGTCCTCGACACCTGGTTCTCCAGCGCGCTCTGGCCGTTCGCCATCTTCGGGTGGCCGGACCAGACCGAGGACCTGCGCCGCTTCTACCCCACCGACGTGCTGGTCACGGCGCGCGACATCATCTTCCTGTGGGTGGCCCGGATGATCATGACCGGGCTCAAGTTCACCGGTTCCCGCCCCTTCAGCGACGTCGTCATCACCTCCACGATCCAGGCCCGGGACGGCACCCGGATGAGCAAGTCGCGGGGCAACGTGGTCAACCCTCTGGAGATGATCGACCGCTATGGGGCCGACGCCGTGCGCGCTTGGGCGGCGGCGGTTGGCACCAGCGGCCAGGACGTGCGCTTCGACGACGAGCGGCTGGCCAGCTACCAGCGCTTCGCCAACAAGCTGTGGAACGTCACCCGCCTCCTCGTCTCGCGTCTCGGCGACGGCGACCGCATCGCCGCCCAGCCCTCGCCGGTCGACCCGGGGACCCTCCTCGCGGAGGACCATTGGATCCTCGGCCGGGTGGCGGACGCGGTGAACACCGTGGACCAGGCCATCGCCCAGTACCGCTTCCACGACGCCATGGACCGGCTCTACGCCATCGTGTGGCAGGACTTCTGCTCCGACTACATGGAGATCGCCAAGACCCGCCTCGCCGCCTCGGACAGTCCCGAACGGGCGTCGGCGGCAGCCACCGCGACCACCGCCCTCGACGTCCTCCTCCGTCTTCTCCACCCGTTCATGCCGTTCGTCACCGAGGAGTGCGCCGGGCGCCTCCCCGGCGCCGCCGACAGCCTGCAGCGGCGGTCGTGGCCGGCCGTCGAGACCGGCTGGACCGACCCGGCGCATGCCGGCGAACGGCGGGCGGTGGACGAGCTGCTCGACCTGGTGACCCAGTTGCGCTCCCGCCGTCAGGAGGCGGGGGTGAGCGCGGCCGACCGCACGCGGCATCCCGTGGTGGTGCGGGGGGGTGCCCGGATCCTCACCGATGCCGACCGGCGTCGCATCCTCGAGGCCCTGGTCCCAGTCCGCCTCACCGCCGGCGGCGAGGCGGGGCCAACCCAGGTCGTCGTCGCGGGCAGTCTCGAGGCCGAGCTGCATCTCGGCGGCGGGGGCGACGACCACCTGCGGCGGCAGCTCGGCGACCTCGAGCGCCAGATCGTCCGGCTCGGCGACCAGCTCGCCAACGCCGGCTTCGTGGACCGCGCCCCGGCACCCGTCGTCGACAGGGCGCGGGCTCAGCTTCGCGAGGCGGAGCAGCAGGCGGAAACCCTGCGCCGCCGTTTGGAGAATTCCCCATGAGTCTTCTGGCCAGCATCAGCCAAGGCACCCTGATCGCCCTGGGGGTGGGCATCGCCGTCGCCTACGTTGCCCTGCTCGCCATCGCCGTCGCCTTCAACGTGGTGCGCGACGCGCGGCGCCGGTCGCACTCGTGGGCCTTCGCCATCTTCGCCTTCCTGCTCGCCTTCCTCCCCCCGTTCCTGGGCGCGATCATCTACGTCGTCATCCGCCCGCCGCGTCCCCTCGACGAGGAGCGGGCCCTGGCCGCGGAGGCGCAGATCCTTGCGGAGCCTGTGGTCGTCGACAGGCCGACCCGTCCCTGCCCGACCTGCGGCCGCGACCTCGAGGAGGACTTCGTCATGTGCCCGTACTGCCGGACGCAGTTCGCGCGCCGGTGCGCCGCCTGCGAGCACACCCTCCGGCTCGGCTGGCCGGTCTGCCCCTTCTGCGGCGCCGAGGTGGGCGGGCGCAGCCTGCCCCAACCGGCTCCGAGGGCAGTGTCGCCGCCACCGATCCGGTGAACCCCCCAGGGATGCTCCGGCGGCACCGGTGAGGGCGGCGTGACGAGGTCGACGCCATGCTGACCGCCGGGGACCGCCTTCCCCTCATCCCCGGAATGCTTCTCGTCGGAGCGCTGCTGATCTCCCTCCTCCCCGAGAGGCGGAGCGGGAGCCGCCGCCTGGTCGCCGCGGTGGTCATGGGTCTCGCCCTGGGAACCGCGGCCACCGTGGTCCCCCTGACCACCGGCGGGGCCACCCTGGCACGCTCCTTCGGCGAGGTCGTGCCCGGTGTGGACCTGCTTCTCCGCGCCGACTCCGCCGGCCTCGTCATCGTCATCACCGCCCTCGCGGCCGGGTTGCTCTCCCTGATCGAGAGGGACCCGCCGCCCGGGGCGGCTGCCGCCCTTCTCGTCGCCGCCGCCGGGGTCGCCCTCGCCGGCTTCGCGGGCAACGCGGTGCTCCTCTTCGTCGGGGCCGAGATCGCCAATGTGGGCAGCCTCTTCCTGCTCTCGTCCGAGCGCGGGCGGGCGAGCCGCGGCGTCCTCATCGCCTACGGTCTGCAGCTGGCCTTCGGGCTGGGGCTGCTGGTCGCCGCCGTCGAACTGATCGCGGCCACAGGGACCAGCGACCCGCTCGCCTTTCCAACCTCCGCCGTGACCCTGGCGGTGGCGATGCCCTGGGGGCTGGCCGGGGCCGCCCGGCTCCTCGCCGTCGGCTTCTGGCCCGGCGGGACCGGTGGCCACGCCAGCCGCGCCTGGCTGGCGACCGCGGCCGTGCCCTCCGGCGCGGCCATCCTCGTCCGCCTGGTCCAGGCCGGGGGCGGGCAGGTCGGGTCCGGCATGACCGTCGTGCTCGGCCTGGTGGGCGCGGGTGCCGCGGTCTGGGGCAGCGTCGCCGCCTGGCGCTGGCAGCGCGAACCCAGGCTGGCCGGCCGGGCACTCCTCGTTGCCGCCACCGGCCCGGTGATCGTCCTGGCCGGCCTCCCCGGGGGCCTCGGGGGCTTCGCCGCCGGCCTGGTGGCCCTCGAGCTGGCCCTGGTCGCGGCACCCGCGTGGAGCCGCCAGTCCGCCTCGAGCCGCCGCGGACGGGTTCTCTGCGCCATCGCGCTGGCCGCCGCCGGGGGTCTCCCCATCGGCTTCGGCACCACCGCCATCGTCCTCGAACTGGGGCCGATCGCCGCCCTCGGCCCGGCCTACTCGCCCCTCCTGCTCACCCTCGGGACGGCCGCCATGGTGGCCGCGGCGGCAGGCCTCGCCGCCGCCCTGCACGCACTCTGGGTGATCGGCCCCACCGCCGGCCCCGCCCCCGATGCCTCCTCGCGCCGGCCCGTCCGAGCCGCCGCCGTCGCCCTCGCCTTCGGTGCGGTGGCCGCGCTCCTTCCCGGCGCTGTGGGCGTCTTCGTCCTCGGCCCCCTGGCGGGGAGCGCGGCGCCTGTCGCGGCCGACGCCGCCAGCCTCCAGATCCCGGGTGGGTCCTGGCCGGGCGGGTACCTGACGCTGGCCCTCCTCGTCGTGCTCCTCACCGGTGCCAGCGCCGCAGCCCTGCTGGGCTGGTGGCTGCCCCGTCCCACGGCGAGGCGGGGGAGCCCTCGACCGACGTCGCCCTGGCTGAGCCTGCTCGGTCCCCGGCGGACCACGAGACCGGCGCTTCGTGCTGTTGCCTCCGCCCTGTCCGCCACCGATGACTGGCTGGTCACCCAGCCAGGATTGGTGTTCATCGTGTGCGCAGCCACGCTCGCGATCGTCATCTTCGGCTACCTGTGAACGATCCACTGCTCGACAGCCTGGCCTTCGTCGGCGCCCTGGTCGCCGTCTTCGTCGACCAGCGGCGGGCCGTCCTCTTCGCCTGCGTTGCCGTCGCCGTCTGTCTCGCCCCCACCGCCGCCGCGCTGGGCGGAGGCTGGGCCGCGCTCCTTCTTGCCGTGGCGGCGGCGGCCACCGGCCTGGCCGGCGAACTTGCGGGTCGCCTCAGGTCGTGGGTGACCCCGCGGCTCGGCACCGGGCCCCGGATGCCGGTCGCGGCCGCCGCCGACTCCCTCTTCGGGCCCCGCAGCCTGCGCGCCGTCGCCGCCCTGGTGGCGCTGCCGGCCGCGTCGTGGATCAGCTTCAACGCGTCGGTGGGGGCGGTCGCCGGCGTCCAGGGCCTCCTCTTCCCGCCCACCTTCACCTTCCTCTGCGGCGCCATCCGGCTCCTCCTCGCCCGCAACGTGAGGGATCTCGCCGTCGGCGTCGCCGTCGTCGCCCTGGCGGTGGCAGTCGGCTGGTTCCTCCGCGGCGGCAGCGCGCCGCTGCCGGTGGCGGCGGGGGTCGCCGTGCTGGCCCCCGTGGCCGCCGTGGTGGCCGAGTGGCTGGGCGGCCGCGACCGGCCTGACCGGGTGCCGGAGGGAGCCGGGTGAACGCCGCCTGGCTGGCCACCGTCTGGCTGGTTGGCGGAACCGCCGCCGGTCTGATCTCGCGCCGCCTCGGAGGCCGGCGGGCCGTCGGTGCGATCGCCGTCCTGCTCCTCGCCGGCGCCAGCCTCCTGACCCTCCGGGCGGGAGCGGGCCGCTCGCCCCTCATCGACACCGGACCCTACCTCTCGCGGGAGGCCGGCGGCCTGCTCGCCGCCGCAGCCGCGGCGCTGGCCCTCTGCCTGCTCCTCGCCGAGAGGGTCGACGGCCTCGAGGTGGTGGGCGTCGGCGCCGTCGGCGCGGCGGTGGTGCTCGTCGTCTCGACGACCTCGCCCCTCCTCTACGGGGTGGCCGCCCTCCTCGCCGTGATGGCGCTCAGCCTTCGCTGGATGGCGTCGGCTCCGGGGCCGGCCACCCTCGCCGCCGCCAGGGTGGCCGGGGTGGGAGCGGCCTCCCTCATCGCCGCCAGCGTCTTCCTCCCCGTCTCGAGTCAGGAGGTGCCGACGCGCGCCGGCCCGGCCCTGGTGGGCGGTCTCCTGGTCACCGGCGTCATCACCCTCGTCGCCCTCGTCCCGGTCGGCGGCTGGGTCGCCGGCGCCGTGGCCAGGCTCCGGGCGGTCGACATCGCCACCTGGCAGTTCCTGATCGCCCCGGCGATGCTGATCACCGCCGCCCTCATCCCGACGTCGCTGCCGGGGAGCGGGCGCCTCGCCTTCCGGGACACCATCCTGGTGGCCGGCCTCCTCAGCGCCATCTGGGCCGGGGTGCAGAGCCTGCGCCCCGGGGTGCCGTCGCGCTACGGAAGGCTGGCCGCCGGAGACCTGGCCCTCGTGGCCGCGGCAATCGGCACCGGCCAGGCGGTCGCCGTGACCGGCGGCCTCCTGCTCATCGTCACGCACCTCGTGGCCGGCCCCGTGCTCCTCCAGCCGCCCGCCGCCGGTCTGGAGACCCCGCGCCGGCTGCTCTGGTGGGCGGTCAGCGGCCTTCCCCCCTCCCCGGCATTCTGGGGGCGGCTGCTGATCCTCCGCGCCTGCGCCGGGATCGGCGGTCCCACCCTCATCCCCTGCGTCGCCGCCTGCGGTCTGCTGGCCCTGGCCGCCGTCCTGGTCGTGGCCCGTGGTGAGGGTGAGGGCGGAGCGCCGACCGTCCCGGTTCGGGCCGTGCTGGCGTGGGGGCTGTGCGGCCTCGCTCTGGCCGCCGGTCTCATGCCGCTTGTCGCCGTGCACGCCGTCTTCGGGGCAGCGGCGTGAACGTCACCCTCGCGCTCCGATCGGTCGCCGCCCTGGCCGTGTTCCCGGGAGCCGCCTACGCGGGCGCCGTGGCCCTGCTCGTCCTCTGGATCGGGCGCCTGCCTCGCGGAACGTCGCCGCTGCGGCTCGAGGAGGCGGTCGCCGCCGCCGGGATCGCCGTGGCCTGCGGTCTCCTCGCCCTCCCCGATTCACCGCTCAGCACCGTGCCGTTCGGCGTCAGCCTGGCGGGCCTGCTCATCGCCTTCGCGGCCGCGGTCGCCTGGGGCAGCCCGGAGGGCTGGCCGTGGCACCGCGTGGTCGCCGCCGTCTCCGCCGCGGTCCCGCTGCTGGGACTCGGGTCGGCGGCAATGACCCTGGATCTGCAGACCATTGCGGTGCTCCCCGGTGCGGCCGTCGGCGCGGCCCGCTACTGTGCGGTCGCCGCCATCGTCGTCGCGCTGCCGGCCATCGTCCGGCCGTTCGACCAGCGCAGCTCGCGTCCCAGCCGGGCCGCCCTCCTCGCCGGCGGCGGGCTGCTCGCCGCCACGCTGGGCACGCTCGCCCCGTCGGCGAATCTGGCGCCCGTCCTCGTGGACGGCGGCTGCGCCGTCCTCGCCGTGCTCTTCGCGGGCGCCCTCGCCCTGGGGCGGCGCCTCGTCCCGGCGGCGGACGGACGCCTCGGGGCGCTGGCGGCCCTGCCCGCCGCCGTCTCGCTCTTCCTCGCCCTCGTTCACTGACCGCCGCGGCGCTCGGCACACCCCTGGTGCGGGTGGTACGATCCAATGAGCGGGTACGCCACGCGCCTGCTGGAAGGGGGGAGAGGATGGCAACTGAAGTGACGTGCTCGGGAGCGCATGACTGACGGACGGGGACATTTCCCCGCACCCTCCGCGCGGCGGGAATCCGTTCCCCAGCCGACGGCCGGCCACCCCCGGATCGTCCTCGCGTCCTCCAGCCCCCGCCGCCGCGAGCTGCTCGTCAGAGCCGGCATCCGCGTCGCCGTCGTCGAGCCGCCGGAGGACGGCGACCTGCCACCCGGCATGTGCGCCGACCTGGGCTGCCAGCTGATCGCCCGCCAGAAGGCCGTCTCCGTCGCCGCGAAGGTGGCCCCGGGAAGCTTCGTGATCGCTGCCGACACGGTCGTCGTCGGTCCCCATGGACCGCTCGGGAAGCCCGGCAACCCGGAGCGCGCGCGGCGCATGCTCACCGACCTCCGAGGCCGCCGTCACACCGTGCTGACGGGCATCTGCGTGCTGGTCGCCGGTGGCGGTGCGGAGGCCCTCGCCGTCTCGCGGTCGCTGGTCAAGATGCGGGACTTCTCCGACGAGGAGATGTTCACCTACGTCGCCAGCGGCGAGCCGCTCGACCGGGCCGGCGCCTACGCGGTGCAGGGCGGAGGCGGGGATCTCGTCGAGGCGGTGAACGGCCGTGTCGACACCGTGGTGGGTCTGGACGTCGCCCTCACCCTGCGCCTGCTGGCCGAGGCGGGCTATCCCGACCCGCTGCCCAAGCCGACCGACATCCCCCTCGCCCCTCCGCGGCGCGAGCGGCGTCCCCTGGTGCCGATGCGCGCCGCTCAGAGGGTGTGACCGCCGAGTTCGCCCAGCGGGCAGGCGTCTCCCCGCCGCTCGCGGCCGGGCCGTAATCGATGAGACTGCGCCCCCTCGCGCGTCGCCTCACGCCCTGGCTCGTCGGCGCCGCGCTTCTCGCCGCCAGCGCCGGCTCGGCCGGCTGCGGCGGCGGCAAGACCACCCTCGGGGTGAAGCTGGCCATCGCCCCCGGCCAGGGTTTCTCCGTGGGCAGCGCGAAGGCGGCCAGCACGCCGCAGATCCCCCCGGGGTCGGTTGTCGAGTTCGTCATCACGGTCACCAACACCGGCTACGGCACCACCGCCGGGGTGACCGTCCGCGCCAACCTGCCCGCCCAGTTCCGCTACAAGGACACGCTCTCCCTGGGGGGGACCGCGGTCCGCACCCAGCCGGTCGACGCGGAGAGCAACAGCGCCGAGCCGGAGTGGGGGACCTGGAACATGGTCAATCACGGTGACAGCGTGGAGGTCGACTTCGACGCCGTGGCCGCCGGTGACGGCGGCAGCTACACGATGACCGCCACGGCCTCGGGCACCAGCACCGCCGGGGACATCCAGAGCCCCGGATTGGATCTCGCCCTGATCGAGGCCCCCGTGCTCTCCATGTCGGTCGCCGCCACCCCCAGCTCGGTGCAACCGGGCGCCGAGGTCACGTACACCGTCAACGTCTTCAACGGCGGCAACGGCCCGGCGGCAGCGGTCGCGCTGCTGGTCACCCTGCCGCCGGTGTTCGTCTTCGATTCGACGATCAGCATCAGCGGGGCCGCCCGAAGCAACGGCTCGGACCCCGTCGAGGGCACGGAGCTCCCCTACTGGGACGGCTTCACCATCCCGCCGCGCAGCGGGACGGCGCCGGGACGGTTGGAGATTGTCTTCATCGCCGACGTGCTCACCGACGCGGGCGCCCTGGGCACCTACCCGGTCGGGGCGCAGGTCATCGCCGACCAGAACACGGAACGGGTCGTCATCCCGGACACCGCCCCGGTGGTGGTGAGCAACTCCTAGCGGGCCCGGTGCGGCGGCCGCGGCCTCAGGCCAGGGCCCGCTCCGGCCGGAGAGAGTGCAGCAGCTCCCTGGCGGACTTGGTGACACCGTCGGCGTCCAGTCCCAGCTCGGAGAGCAGCAGGGCCTGGGCACCGTGCTCGACGAAGCGATCGTTGATGCCCAGGCGCCGCACCGGCACGGTGACGCCGGCATCGCCGAGGAGCTCGGCGACGGCGCTGCCGAACCCGCCCACCCGCGTGCCGTCCTCGACGGTGAGCACCGCCCGGTGGGAGGCGGCGATGTCGGCGATGCGCGGGTCGATCGGCTTGATGAATCGGGCGTCGACGACGCTGGCGGACACGCCGCCGGCCTCCAGCCGGCGCGCCGCCTCGAGGGCCACGCCGACCATCTTGCCCACGGCCAGGATGAGCAGCTCCTTGCCCTCCCGCCGCGTCACCGAGCGGCCGATGGGGATGGCCTCCAGAGGTGCCGTGGCGAGGGCGGGCGCGGTCCCCCGCGGATAGCGCAGCGCGAACGGGCCGTCGTGCGCCAGCGCCGTGGCCAGCATGCGGCGCATCTCGTCGGGAGTGCTCGGCGCCGCCACCACCATGTTGGGGATGCAGCGCAGGTAGGCGAGATCCAGCATGCCGTGGTGCGAGGGTCCGTCGTCCCCGGTGATGCCGGCACGGTCGAGCACGAAGGTCACCGGCAGACGGTGCAGCGAGGCGTCGCAGGCCACCTGGTCGAAGGCGCGCTGCAGGAACGAGGAGTAGATGCAGACCACGGGCCGGAGCCCCTTCATGGCCAG
>CAZUDL010000027.1:0-13544 GCA_964618935.1 uncultured Actinomycetes bacterium | reverse complement strand
CCGGCTCGCAGAAGAACTCCATCTCCATCTGCTCGAACTCGCGGGTGCGGAAGATGGAGTTGCCGGGCGATATCTCGTTGCGGAACGACTTGCCGTTCTGGGCGATGCCGAAGGGGATGCGCCGGCGGCTGCTGGCCAGCACGTTCTTGAAGTCGACGAACATGCCTTGCGCCGTCTCCGGCCGCAGGTACACCTGCGCGGAGGTGTCCTCGACGGGACCGAGGAAGGTGCGGAACATCAGGTTGAACTGGCGCGGCTCGGTCAGTGCACCGCCGCACTCCGGGCAGCCGGGGGCCTCGGGGTCGGCGCCCCGGGCGGCGCGCTCGGCACCCAGATGGTCGGCGCGCCAGCGCTTGCGGCAGGCGCCGGTGCAGTCGACGAGGGGATCGGTGAAGCCGGCGACGTGGCCGCTGGCGACCCAGACCTGGGGGTTCATGATCACCGAGGACTCGATCCCCTCGACGTCGTCGCGGAGCTCGACGGTGGAGCGCCACCAGCGATTGCGGATGTTGCGCCGCAACCGGGTCCCCAGCGGGCCGTAGTCGTAGAGGGCGTTGATGCCGCCGTAGATCTCGCTGGAGGGGAAGAAGAATCCGCGCTGCTTGCCGAGCGAGACGAGGCGTTCGAGGAGGTCGGCCGGCGGCGGGGTCGGCGCGGAGTCGGCCGGCGGCTCGGCTGGCATGGCCGGCAAAGTCTATCAGCGCTCCATGGCGCGAAGAACCTCCCACGAGCGCAGCCGGCGGTCGAGGTGGTAGTCGAGCTCCCGCTCGATGATGGATTCCAGTGCCGCCAGCGTCGGCGCGTCCAGGCGGAGCCGGGCCCAGGTCGCCGCGTCCCCCTCGGCGGCCACGCGCAGCACCTTGATGACGCGGACGGGGCAGTCGAGGGCGTCGGGGTCGGTGGGACGGCAGGCGGCGCAGAGGAGCCCGCCCCCCGCCGCGCTGAAGCCGGCCGCCGCCTCCGGGAGGCGCCTCCCGCAGGAGGCGCAGAGGTGCAGCTGGGGCGCGTAGCCGAGTCGGTCGATCATCTGGCGGGCGAAGCGCACCAGCGCGCTGCGGGGGTCGCGCTCCGGATCGGCCACCTCGCGGATGGCCGACGCCACCAGGCCGAAGACGGCGGCGTCGGCGTGATGGCCCTCCAGCACCCGGTCGGTGAGCTCGGCGATCACCGCGGCGCAACCGGCACGCCGGTGCTCGGAGAAGGCGAGGTCGGACCAGCCCTGGGACCTCTCCGCCTGGGTGAGGACGAGCAGCTCCCCACGGCCCTCGGCCAGGTGCATGCGGCTCTGCACGAAGAGGTCGGTGGTGGCGGCGAAACGGCTGCCGGCCTTGCGCACCCCCCGGGCCATCACCCCGACCTTGCCGTGGTCGCGGGTCAGCACGGTGAGCACGCGGTCCGCCTCGCCGTAGTTGACGCGGCGGAGCACGATCCCCTCGTCGGTGAAACTGTGCGCCACGGGATGGCCGGCCGCCGGCGGACCGTCAGCGCGGGGCGGAGGGGACGCCGTGGTCCTCGCCACCCTGGGGATGCCTGGCGCCGTCGTGCTCGACGACGAACGGATCGGGACTGGTGATCCGCACCGACTCGATGCTCTGCCCGTGCACCGAGTCCACCGTCAGCGTTGCCGTCCCGAGAGGCAGCACGTCGCCGGCCTTGGGGATCTCGCCGAGACGCTCGTAGACGAGCCCGCCGATGGAGTCGGCCTCGGACTCGCCGACGTCGATGTGGAGGAGGTCGTCGATGTCGTCGACGGGGAACCGAGCGCTCATCAGCACCTCGCGATCGCTGAGGAACTGGACCTCCTCCTTCTCGGCGGCGTCGTACTCGTCGCGGATGGGGCCGACGATCTCCTCGATGAGGTCCTCGAAGGTGACGATGCCGGCGGTGCCGCCATGCTCGTCCACCACGATGGCGATGTGGACGGTGCGCTCCTGCATCTCGCGGAGGAGCTGGCCGACGTGCTTGCTCTCCGGCGTGAAGTACGGCTCGCGGGCCAGGGAGATGAGAGAACGGGTGTCGTCGCTGCGGGCGCCGTGGCGGAGGAGATCCTTGGCGTAGACGACGGCGACGACGTGGTCGATGGTGCCCTCGTAGACGGGGATGCGCGAGTGGCCGTGCTCGACGATGAGGGCGATGAGCTCGCCCACCCCGCGCGACATCTCGATGCCGACGACGTCGACGCGAGGCACCATGACCTCGCGGACCGACTTGTCGGTCATCTCGAGGATGCCGTCGATCATCTGCCGCTCCTCCTCCTCGACCACACCCTCCCGTTCACCCATGGCGAGGAGGAGCTTGAGTTCCTCCTCGGTGACGAACGGGCCGCGGATGTCCCGGCCGCGGGTGGCGATGCGGAGCAGCAGCCGCGCCACCAGGGTGAGGACGGCGATGATGGGCCGGAGCAGGGCGGTGAGCGCCTGGATGGGGGCCGCCAGCCGCAGCGCCAGACGCTCGTTGAAGCGCAGCGCCAGCGACTTGGGGGCGATCTCGCAGAAGACGAGGACGACCAGCGTGAGCGCGGCGGTCGCCAGCGCCTGGGGGAAGGACCTCGCATAGCCGCTGATGATGAGGGTGGTCGCCGTGGAGGCGATGATCACCGCCGCGGTGTTGACCGAGAGGATGGTCGAGAGATAGCCGTTGGGATGGTTGTGGAGTCGCACCACCCGCGCCGCCCGCGCGTTGCCCTCCTCGGCCAGGCTGCGCATCCGGATCCGCGAAACCGAGGTGAGTGCCGTCTCGGCGGCGGCGGCGAAGCCGGCCAGCACCAGCCCGGCGATGAGCAGGACGAGGAGCCAGGTCATCGGCGGGTCACCCGTGGCCCGCCACGGGCCCGGAGGCGGTGCGGCCCGGCCCCGTCACCCTCTTGGTCCCACTCGGAGGCGTTCGGTGAGCCGCTCATCGGAACAGCTCGCTGACGCTCCTCCCCTCGTGGACACGGACGATCGCCTCGGCGATCAGCGGGGCCACGGAGAGCACCCGGAGCTTGGGGTGGTCGCTGAGGGCATGCTGCGCGTCGGGAAGGGGGATGGTGTCGGTGATGCAGATCTCGTCGATGGGGGCGTCGTGGAGACGTCCCAGGGCGCCGTTGGTGAGCACGCCATGGGTCACCACCACGTCCACACCGGTGGCGCCGCCGGCGCGCAGGGCCTCGGAGGCGCTGACCAGCGTGCCACCGGTGGAGATGAGGTCGTCGACGATGATGGCGTGCAGCCCGGCGACATCGCCGATGACGTGGACGACCTCGGCGGCGTCGTCGTGGGGACGGCGCTTGTCGATGATGGCGATGGGGGCTTCCAGGATCCGCCCGAGGCGCCGGGCGCGCAGCGCCCCGCCGGTGTCCGGCGAGACCACCACGACACCGTTGGAGCCATGCCGCTCCTGGACGCGCCGGGCGAGGATCTTGGTGGCGGTGAGCGCGTCCACGGGGATGTCGAAGAAGCCCTGGATGGCCTCGGCATGGAGGTCCACGGCGATGACGCGGCTGGCCCCGGCGAGCTCGATGATGTTGGCGATCAGCTTGGCCGAGATGGGGTCGCGCGGAGCGGTCTTCTTCTCCTTGCGCTGATACCCGTAATAGGGGATGACGGCGGTGATCCGCGCCGCGGAGGCGCGTCGCAGCGCGTCGAGGATGATGAAGAGCTGGACCAGGTTGTCACTGACCGGCTGACAGGTCGGCTGGATCAGGTAGACATCGTGGCCGCGGACCGACTCGTGGATCTTGACGTCGAACTCGCCGTCGGCGAAGCGGGTGATGTCCATCTGGCACAGCGGCAGGTCGATCTCCCTGGCGATGCGCTCGCTCAGCTCCGGGTTCCCCGTCCCGGAGAGGAGCATCAGGTCGCCGTGGGGGTTGAAGTCAGGCATCGGGCCCCCCAAGCCTAGCGCGGTCGCGCCAGCCCTCGATGGTCCGCTGCCGGGCCCGGCCGACCGCCAGCGCCCCCTCGGGGACGTCGCGGTCGACGATGCTCGCCGCGGCGACGTAGGCGCCCCGGCCGATTCGGAGAGGAGCGACCAGGCTGCTGTTGCTTCCGACGAAGACGCCGTCGCCGATGGTGGTCCGGTGTTTGTCCCGTCCGTCGTAGTTGCAGGTGACGGTGCCGGCCCCGATGTTGACGTCTCGTCCGACATCGCTGTCGAGAACGCAGGAGAAGTGATTGATGCGAGTGCCGGCGCCGATCCTGCTGTTCTTGACCTCCGCATGCGTTCCCAACGATACCCCCGATGCCAGCATGCTGTCCGGCCGGATGCGGTCGAAATGGCCGATGGAGACACCGTCCCCGATGTCACTCCCGTCGACGACCGAGGCGCCGACGGAGACCCCGTCACCGACCCGGCTGTCGCGGATCTGGGCCATGGGACCGATCCGGCAGTCGCGGCCGATGACGGTGGCCCCGGCGAGGTGGGTCATGGGGTGCAGCACGGTGTCGCGACCCACCGTGACCCCCCAGTCGACGAACGTGGTCGCCGGATCGTCCACGGTGACCCCGTCCAGCATGAGCGCCTCCAGCAGTCGGCGCCGGAGGATGCTCTGGGCGGCGGCGAGCTGGACGCGATCGTTGATGCCCAGCCCCTCCTCCGGGTCGGCGGCGGCGACCGCCTCGACATCGGGGGCGAGCATGGCCACGACGTCGGTGAGGTAGTACTCCCCCTGGGCGTTGTCGTTGGAGAGGCGCTCCAGCGCCGGCCAGAGGCGTTCCCCGGAGAACACGTAGACACCGGCGTTGCACTCGGCCGGAACTGTGCCCAGGCCGGCGAGGTCGCGCTCCTCGACGATCCGGGCCACCCGTCCGTCGGGGCCTCGCACGACCCGGCCCAGCCCGGCCGGGCTGCCCGGGACGACGGTGAGGAGGACACAGGCGGCGCCGCTCGACGCCTGGGCGTGCACCAGGCCGCGGACGGTCTCCGTCCGGAGCAGCGGCAGGTCCGCGTTCACGACGACGACCTGGCCCTGGCCCCGCAGCGCCGGCGGGACGCTCCGCAGGGCGTCGCCGGTGCCGCGCGGCTCGGCCTGGGGCACCGCGTCGGCCACGCCCTCGAGCGCCTCGGCGACCCCGGCGTGGGCGGGGTTGACGACCACCAGCGGCCGGGTCCCGGTGGCCTCGCGGGCGGCGTCGACGCTGTAGAGGAGCATGGGGCGTCCCGCCAGGGGGTGGAGCACCTTGGGGAGGGCGCTCTTCATGCGTGTGCCCTGCCCTGCGGCAAGGATCACCGCCCGAGCTGCGTCTGCCACTGGGCCGGAGTATACGGGCTCACCCGGCTCGGTTCGGAGACAGGGCGCCGCCACCGGTCGGGGTATGATCCCGGCCAGTGCCTGACCAGAGCCTTTCCCGGCGCGGCGACCAACGCCGCCACGAGGATGAGCGCCCGGTCCGCCTCGGGCGCGTGCCCCGCCAGCGCAGGAGCTGCGGCTGCCGCCACTCCGCGGCGGCCCGGCCGCGCTGCACCCGGCTGCACATCCCGCGGGTCCACCTCGTCGTCTGACCCGCCGGACGGCCGGTTCGGCCCGCCGCCGGCAGAGGCCTGAGACGCAGCCGCCACCAGAGGGTAGGATCGACGCGCCACCCCTGGGGAGTAGCCAAGTGGTAAGGCAGCGGACTTTGGATCCGCCATTCGAAGGTTCGAATCCTTCCTCCCCAGCTTCCGCTGCAGCCCCGCTCGTCCACGCCGAGGCAGCCGAAGGTCAACCCTCGACTTGCCGGAGAATGTGGGGCGCGCCATTTTCTTCGCGAACCTCGACCCAAATCCGCCCGGTTGTGTCGTGCCAATTGTATTGACACCAGCGACACCAAATCAGGCTATCATCCGGACATGGCGGATGGGCGGCGAGGACGCAGGATCCGGCAGGCGATCTACGCCCAGCTCGCCAGCGGCGTCGAGGAGCTGCGCACCCGGCTCGGGGGGCTGCCCTCCCCGATCGAGGCCGAGGACATCTGGGGTGACATCTGGTCCCAGGAGGCCCACAACTCCACCGCCATCGAGGGCAACACGCTCGTCCTACGGGAGGTCGAGATCTTGCTTCGAGAGGGGCGAGCCGTCGGTGACAAACAGCTCGCCGAGTACATGGAGGTCCGCGGCTATGCGGATGCAGCTCAATGGGTGTACCGGCAGGGTCTCGCCCCGGGAGACTGGACGACCGGCGATCTCCTGACCATGACCGAGGTGCGCAACGTCCACACGCTGGCGATGTCGAAGGTGTGGGACGTGGCGCCCCACCCGCAGGCCGGTCCGGAAGAGGGGCCAGGCGCGTTTCGGCGGCACAACCTCCAAGCCTTCCCCGGCGGGATGCAGCCCCCCGACTGGCCGGGGGTTCACGCGCAGATGTCGACCTGGGTCGAGATCGCGTCCGGCCTGCGCGACGCACCGGGGCCGTTGCCCGAAGCTCTTGCAGCGCTGCATTCGGAGTTCGAGCGGATCCATCCCTTCCTGGACGGCAACGGTCGGACCGGAAGGCTGCTGATGAACCTGCTCCTGATTCGACTCGGGTACCCACCCGCGATCATCCGAAAGGCGGAGAGGACCCGCTACCTCACCGCACTGCGCCGCGCTGATGCAGGAGACCCCCGCCCTCTCGGTGAATTCCTCGCCCGGGTCATCACCGACACGTTGATGCGTTTCATCGTACCGGCCGTCGCGGGGCCGGCACGGCTCGTCCCGCTGGCGGCGCTGGCCGATGCGACGGTCTCGGTCCGGTCCCTGCGCGCAGCGGCCGAACGCGGGCGGCTGCGCGCACAGCGTGACGATCGCGGTCAATGGCGGAGCACGCGTCTGTGGGTCACCGACTACCGCCGAAGCCTGTACAAGCGTTCGAGCGCATGAAGTGCGAGGTGGCGTCGCGACAGCGTGCGACTGCTCGCCCCGGCGACCTCACCCTGCCCGAATGCCCGCAGTGCATCGGGGCACCGGAACACATCGAGCGCTCGGTCGGGACACGCGGGCTCGGGCACCCACGGGCGCACCGGGGGCCGGCCTCTCGAGCGTCCGGCCCGTCCTCCTCGGCAGCGGCTGGCGGCTCAGGAGATCAACGAGCGCAGCTGCTGCTCCCAGCCGTCGCCGTGGATGACCCTGCCCTTGAAGGCGGCGGCGAGCCGGGAGAGGTGCGGCAGCTGCCTGACCGCCTCGGCATAGCGTGACCCGACACCGGAGAAGTCGCCGGCGAGAACCTCGATGTGGAAGCCGATGAGCAGGAGCGCGGCATTGAGCTGGGCGGTGTCGAGAGAGGGCTCGCGGAAGACGTAGGTTGCGTGGTCGTCGGCGTTCAGGGTCTCGTAGATGGCTCCCGACGCCGTGTGGACGATGAGGAAGGCCATGATCGTCGGCTGGTCACCGCCCGTCGTCAGGCGGCTGAAGTCCGTGTGCGCCGGCGTCAGCCCGCCGGCGGCCGGCTCGGCCTCGGGGACGCGGAACATCGACTGGGCCTGAGCCTGGCCACCCCCGGACCACGCGCCGTCGCCCCGTAGCATGCGCATGGCGAGCATCCCACCCATGGCTCCGAAGGGGGCGCCGTACCCCATGCCCATGCCCATGCCCATGCCCATGCCCCCACCCATCCCCATGCCCATCCCCGCCATCCCGCCGGCCGGGCCACCGATCAACGGGCCTCCGCCGCCACCGGGCTGGGGGACGCCGATCGCCCTCTCCGCCATGCTCATCCCCATGACGCGGCCCATCATCGACATGTCGGGGCCGGTCGCCTGCCCCATGCCCGGCCCCGTGCTCTGCACCGGTCCGGCCTCGGCGAAGTGGGTCGTCCCTTCCGCCGCAACCTCGACCGAGGCGTCCTGCCGGAAGCCGAGCGAGGCCTCGCCGAGTGTCTGGAGCAGCTGGGCGCAGGCGACCCGGTCGGGGACCGTCGCGGCACCGAGGAGCGTGGGCCAGATCCCGGGATCGATGGGGTCCAGCACGGACCGCGGCACGGCGATGCCGTCCCGGAGCTGTCCCGCCACCTGGCGCTGGGACAGCGGCCCCAGCCCGGGGAGGAGGGTCTGCAGGAAGGCGGCGGTGCGTCCACGCTCGGCGGTGGCGCGCGAGCGCAGCAGGGTCAGGAACTGGGACGTCGTCTGGGCGAGCCGCTGCACGACCACGGTCCCCAGGGAGCCCATGGCGATGCTGATGCGGTACCCGGAGGGATCGGTGGTCACGTCGTCGATGGCGGCGTACGGCGCCTGCACGGGGAGACCGTTGACGGGGATGGCCACCATGCCGTCGTCGTAGAGGCCGATGTCGGCCTCGACGTCGTCGACCGCGCCATGGAACCCCTGGCGCTCGCCGAAGCCGATGGTGACCAGGCCGCTGTGGGCTCCGGCGACGCGGACCCCGCCGATCTGGGAGAGGAGCTGGGTGCGCACGGTGCCGAGCTGGGAGAGGTCGACGGTGCTGCCGTCGCTGAGCCGGAGGCGGACCGTGAAGGGCACGGGCTCACCCACCTCGCTGATCTGCTCCGGGGTGATCCGCAGCGGTTGGCCGAGCTGCGGCGAGACGGTCACGGTGCCGTCCTCCACCGTGACCTGCCCGTCGCCCTCGTCGATCACCTCGCCGCTGGAGGCGCTGAGCCGGAAGTGCATGACCGGGCCGGCCTCAGGGTGCCGGCGTGCCGCACTCGCCGCAGAACTTGATGCCGCCGACCAGCTCTGTGCCGCAGTTGGAGCAGAAGCGCTTGGTGGCCGCCGGGGCGGCGGCCAGCGCCGCGCCGCAGTGCTGGCAGAACTTGCCGCCGCCACTGTCCTGATGGCAGGCGGGGCAGAGGCCGGTCGCCTGGTCGGTGTAGTTCACGCCCTGGGTCAGGTCCTGGGCCGAGATCTTCTGCTCCAGCTGGGACCTCTGTGCCTGGGCCTGCATGAAGGCCATCTCCTCGCCCAGCTTCGGAGCGCACTCGACGCACAGCCCACGCTCGGTGTTCCAGCAGATGTCCCGGCAGACCCACTTCCCACAGCGATTGCACTGGTTGAAGCGGTCGTGGACCTCCTGGGCCGCCTTCGCCAGCTCCTTGTCCTTGGCGGGGCTCCCGGTTCCCGACTGGAGCATGGTGCTGCTCCAGCCCGCCTGCTCGACCTCGCCCCCGATCGACCCGCCGAGGAGGCCGCCTCCGATGGCCGCCACCCGGCCGCCGAAGCCGAACAGCGAGCGGTGGAACGACGACCGGTACCCGTTGTTGCAGCGCATGCAGCGGAACTCGAACTGGTACCCCTCACCGGTGGACAGGTCCTCGATGTTGCTGGTGAATGGCACGACCCCAGGCATCGCCACGCTCCTCCCGTGCCACCCTCTCCTGCTCGGGGCGGCTGCCCACACCCTACGGACCGCCCTGGCGGACTGTCAATGGACAGCGCCGCAGACAGCCCGCCACCCGGCCCGGCGTGCCGGCGAGGGGCAGTGCCGGCGGGACCGGCCGCCGCCCTCCTCCGGGTCCGACAGCCGCCGTTTTCGCAACGTTCGCTGCGTTCCCCCGGCGGCTCCCGCGTCCGGTGCCGTCCCGTCCCCATCGCCCGGGGTCGGGACCGTCTGCGTTCCTGCTCGCCCCGCAGGGCACCGTCCGCCGCGCCGAGTCGCATGTCGCGCCGCACCGCCGGCGTTGCAGCGAACCCTGCAAGGACCGCCGCCGCAGCCGCTTGTGAACCCGCGTCGATGGCCCCATTAATCAGCGGCTAACCGGTGACGAAGAGGCCGATAGCATCGCCCGGAAACGGGGTTTCCGCCTTGCGATGCTGAAACGGCGACCCATACGATCCTGGTGATCAACCAGGGAAACATGAGGGGACACAGTTCAACCATGCAGAGACACACACGCAGCCTTGTGCTGATCGGGACGCTGCTGGCGACGCTCACCGCGGTCAGCGCCTGCGGCGCCTCGTCGAGCAACTCCACCAACGCCGCAGCCACCGCGACATCCGCGGCCGCGATGGGCGGCATGAACGCGCTGATCTCCGCGGCCAAGGCGGAGGGCCAGCTCAACGTCATCGCGCTGCCGCTGAACTGGGCCAACTACGGCACCATCATCAAGGACTTCGAGGCCAAGTACGGCATCAAGGTGAATCAGGCCAATCCGCAGGGGAGCAGCCAGGACGAGATCAACGCCGTGAACTCCGAGGCCGGCACCAGCAACGCCCCGGACGTGCTCGACATCGGCATGGCGGTGGCCTGGGCCAACACCAGCCTGTTCGCCCCGTACAAGGTCGCCGAGTGGTCCGACATCCCGGCCAGCCAGAAGGATGCGAACGGGCTTTGGTACCAGGACTACGGCGGCTACATGTCCATCGGCTACGACTCCAGCAAGTACACCATCACCTCGGTGTCCGACCTGCTCTCCTCCTCTTTCAGGAGCGCGGTGGCGCTGAACGGTGACCCGACCGAGGCCAATGCGGCGCTCAACGGCGTGATGCTGGCGTCGCTCGCCAACGGCGGCTCGCTCGACAACATCGGCCCCGGCGTCAGCTTCTTCCAGAAGCTGAATGCGGCCGGCAACTTCGTGCCGGTCGCGGCGACGGCGGCCACCATCGACAACGGGACGACCCCGGTCGTCTTCAACTGGGACTACCTGAACTCGGCGAGCGTGGTGAACCTTCCCAGCTGGAAGGTGTTCGTGCCCTCGGGTAGCGTGCTGGGCGGGTACTACGCTCAGGCGATCACCAAGACGGCGCCCCATCCCGCCGCGGCGAGGCTGTGGGAGGAGTACCTCTACTCCACCGCCGGGCAGAACCTCTGGCTCCAGGGTGGCGCGCGCCCCGTGGAGATGACCGCCATGCAGGCGGCGGGCACCATCAATCAGACCTACGCCGCGGCGCTGCCGCCGGTGAGCGGGACGCCGGTGTTCCTGGATCAGAGCCAGGCCGCCGCCGCCGCCACCTACCTGGGCGCCAACTGGGCACAGGCCGTCGGCAGTTGACGGCTGTCGCCACCACCGACTCGGGATACGCGGAGCGCCCCCTGGGGGGGCGCTTCCGCTTTCCCACCCACTGGCTCGGCGTCGCCCCGTTCCTCGTCTACGCGGCGGCCTTCCTGCTGCTCCCCACGGTCATCGTGGCGGTGGGCGCCTTCAGCGGCAGCCACGGCCCGAGCCTGGCGAACCTGGCGCAGCTGGGCCAGCCGTACATCGTCACCGCCTTCGTGAACAGCCTCGTGCTCTCGGCGGTGAGCGCCTCGATCGGCGCCGCCGTCGGGGCCATGCTCGCCTATGCGGTGGCGAGCGGATCGCCCAGCGGTGTCCTCCGCCGCATCGTCACGGCGCTCTGCGGCGTCCTCTCGCAATTCGGCGGCGTCACCCTGGCCTTCGCCTTCATCGCCACCATCGGCACCGAGGGCTTCATCGTCGTCTGGCTCCGGCAGCACGGCATCGCCTTCTACCCCAATGGAGTCTGGCTGTACGGGCTCGCCGGGCTGACGCTCATCTACACCTACTTCCAGATCCCGTTGATGGTGATCGTCTTCATGCCCGCCCTCGACGGCATCCGCCCGCAGTGGCGTGAGGCCACCGATACCCTGGGCGGCGCCACCTGGCAGTACTGGAGGCACGTGGCCGGCCCGCTGCTGCGTCCCGCCTTCCTGGGCTGCTGGCTGCTGCTCTTCGCCAACGCGTTCTCGGCGTACGCCACCGCCGCGGCGCTGCTCGACATCGGCGGCATCATCGTGCCCCTGCAGATCAGCCGGGCACTGAGCAGCGAGGTCGGACTCAACCAGGCCAACCTCGCCGCCGCGCTGGCCCTCGGCATGGTGGTGATCGTCGCGGTGATCACCGTCCTCTACAGCTGGCTGCAGCGCCGCTCGGAACGATGGCTGCCGTGAGCGCGGCGCTCTGGGAGGGCGCGCGATGAACCGCCGCCGGCGGCGGCGTCTGGCCGCCTTCAAGACGATCGTGTTCGTCGTCCTGGGGCTCTTCTTCCTCCTGCCCATCGCGGCCATGGTCGAGTTCGCCACCCGTGGCGTGGGCATCGACAGCCCGCGCACGCTGAGCGCCTTCACCAGCATCACCTCCGATCCGGAGCTCACCGACGCCATCACGGCGTCGCTCGAGCTGGCCGTCATCACCTCGGTGGCGATGCTGGCGCTGCTCCTCCCCACCATGATCTGGGCCCGGCTGCGCCTGCCCCGCATGGTCCGTCCCATCGAGATGGTCTGCCTCACCCCCCTCACCATCCCGGCGATCGTGCTGGTGGTCGGCTTCGCACCCATCTACCGGTGGATCGAGATCAACGTCAGCGATTCGATCCTGATGCTCGCCTTCGCCTACCTCATCCTCGTCCTGCCCTACTCGTACCGGGCACTGGACGCCGGCCTGGCGGCCGTCGACGTCCGGACCCTGTCCGAGGCGGCGCGCAGCCTGGGGGCGGGCTGGGGCACCGTGGTGTGGCGGGTGATCGTGCCCAACATGTCGAGCGCCGTCTTCAACGCCTGCCTGCTCTGCGTCGCCGTGGTGCTCGGGGAGTTCACCGTCGCCAATCTGCTGAACTTCGAGAACCTCCAGGTGGCGATCGCCATCCTCGGCACCGGCAATGCCAGCGTCTCCATCGCGCTGGCGGTGCTCTCGCTCCTCTTCGTCTTCGTCCTGCTGTTCGCCCTGTCGTTCCTGGGCCGGTCGCGCTCACGCGGTCGCGGCGCCCTGAGGGTTGTCCGATGAAGGTGTTCGAGGCGCGGCCGGCGGCTTCCACGAAGAACGGGTCCCGAGCCGCCGCGGAGGTGCGGGTGGAGGACCTGCGCCGCCAGTACGGGACCACCACGGCACTGGACGGCCTGACCATCACCATCGGAGCGGGGGAGCTGGTCGCCCTGCTCGGACCCTCCGGATGCGGCAAGACGACGGCCCTCCGCCTCGTCGCCGGCCTGGAGGACGCCGACAGCGGGCGTGTGGTGATCGGCGGCAGGGACGTGACCAGCCTGCCGGCCAGCCGCCGCGACACGGGGATGGTGTTCCAGGCCTACTCGCTCTTCCCCCACATGACGGCGGAGGAGAACGTCGCCTTCGGGCTCCGCATGCGCAAGCGGGGAGCCCGCGAACGCCGGCAGCGCGCCGGGGAGATGCTCGAGCTGGTGGGCCTGAGCAACCACGCCGGCCGCTACGCCCACCAGCTCTCCGGCGGCCAGCAGCAGCGGGTCGCGCTGGCCCGGGCGCTCGCCATCCGGCCCTCCATCCTGCTCCTCGACGAACCCCTCTCCGCGCTCGATGCGCGGGTGCGCAGCCAGCTGCGCGACGAGATCCGGCGGGTGCAGCGCGAGGTGGGCATCACCACGCTGTTCGTGACCCACGACCAGGAGGAGGCGCTGGCCATCGCCGACCGGGTCGGCGTCATGCGGGCCGGCCGCCTGGAGCAGATGGGGCCACCCACCACCATCTACTCGCAGCCGGCGACGCCCTTCGTCGCCGAGTTCGTCGGCCTCACCAACCGCCTCGCCGGAGTGGTGCGGCACGGCGAGGTCGAGGTCCGCGGGGTGCGGCTGCCGCTCATCCTGCCGGACACCATGGACGGCCCGGCCGTCGCCCTGGTCCGTCCGGAGGCGATCTCCCTAGCAGCCCGTCCTCGTAACGCTTGAAGGCCGGGGGACCGGCCAGCGGGTGG
>CAZUDL010000026.1:0-15226 GCA_964618935.1 uncultured Actinomycetes bacterium | reverse complement strand
AGTCGCCGTCCATCTCGGCCAGGACCGCGTCCACGATGGTCCGGATCCGGCGCAGGGGGTGATCCGCCGGGACCATCGCCTCCGTGCTCACCGTGGTGAGCATCGTCATCTGCAGATCGGGGCTGCCACGCATTCGAGATCTCCTGCTGGGACGCGTCCGCGCAAGACTCTCATACCTGTGTTTAACCCGGCAAGCCCCTCCGCGGGTTCTTCCGCACCCTGCTAGCTTCGGCGCGGTCCCATCCGGGGCCTGCTGGATCTGACTCCAGTGCCCGGGAACTCGGCCGGCCCGGCATCGGACGCCGACCCTGGGGAAACCCTCTATTCACTCATGGAGGGGGCCGCGGGCTGCCTCTGGTTTTCAAGTTGGCTTTCAACTGGGCATCAGAGGCCGCCCGGTGAGGGCCGCTATCGCGGGATATCCCCTAAACCGCAATGGTGCCGGGAGTGGGAGTCGAACCCACACGGGGTTGCCCCCGGCGGTTTTTGAGACCGCTGCGTCTGCCATTCCGCCATCCCGGCGCGCCCCGTAGCTTCTCACGCTACCGGCCGGAACCGACAGCCAGGGAAGCGCGGCTCCCGTTCCCGTCCGCCCCGAGGCGGCACCCGGGCACCGCCACGCGCTATACCAGGGACGGACGTCGTAGACGCAGGAGACAGAATGGCTGGCCCCACACCACCCCGACTCAGCGACGACCAGGTCGCCCTTCTCAGGGAGAAGGTCATCGCGCACGTCGCCACCACCATGCCCGACGGCTCGCCCCAGGTCACCCCGGTGTGGGTGGACACCGACGGCGAGGCGGTGATCTTCAACACCGCCAAGGGCCGCGTCAAGTACCGCAACCTGGTGCGCGACCCGCGCGTCGCCATCTCCGTCACCGACAAGCAGAACGACTACCGCGGAGTGGTCGTCCGCGGCCGCGCCGAGCTCATCGACGAGGGCGCGGACGCGCACATCGACAAGCTGGCGAAGAAGTACCGGGATCTCGACACCTACCCCAACCGGCAGCCCGGCGAGCAGCGGGTCATCGTCCGCGTCGTCCCCGAACGCATCCTGGGTCACTGACGCCCCGCCCCATGGCGCCGGGGCCGATCCCTGCGACAATCACCCCGATGGCCGCACCCCTCGCCCAGCTGCGCTCGCCCGTCCCCGCCCTGCCCGAGATGCCGGTCGTCTTCGACTACGACGACATCAGCCTGATCCCGCGGCGCGTCTCCAGCCTCGCCCATCGCTCCGACGCGAACCCGAGGGTCACGCTGGGCCCGGTCACCCTGGAGGTGCCCGTGGTCGGCTCGCCCATGCCCGACGTGTGCGGGCCGGAGATGTGCGACGCCCTGGCCGAGGTCGGGGCCCTCGGGATCCTCCACCGCTTCCAGTCCGTCGAGGACCAGGTGGAGCAGTTCGGAGTGGCGGCGAGCCGGTGCGGCGCACCCGCCGTCGGCGCCGCCCTGGGCATCACCGGCGACTTCCGGGAGCGGTTCGCCGCGCTGGTCGGCGCCGGCTGCCGGATCGTCTGCCTGGACACCGCCAACGGCGCTCACCGACAGGTCGGAGCCGCCCTCGTCTGGGCCCGCGAGCAGTCGGCCGAGGTCACCATCATGGCGGGCAACGTCGCCTCGGCGGAGGGCTTCACCTGGCTGGAGGACCGGGGGGCGGACGCCATCCGCGTGGGCATCGCCGGTGGTTCCGTGTGCGAGACCCGCACCGAGACGGCCGTCTTCGTGCCGACCCCATACGCCGTCGCCGAGGCGGCCCGGGTCCGCCGCCGCGCCCTCATCGTCGGGGACAGCGGCGTGCGCAACCCGTCCGACCTCTGCAAGCTCCTCGCCCTCGGCGCCGACGTCGTCATGGTCGGCTCCGCCCTGGCGGGCACCGGTGAGGCGCCGGGCCGGGTCATCGTCGTCGACGGCAAGAAGTTCAAGATCATGCGCGGCGCCGCCTCCTTCTCCGTCCAGCAGCAGGTGGGGCGCGACGAGCCGGAGTACGTCGAGGGCGCCGAGACGCTCGTCCCCTACAAGGGGCGGGTCCACGGCGTCATCGCCCGCTACCTCGCCGGCCTGCGCAGCTCGATGTCGTACATGGATGCGCGCAGCCTCGACGAGTACAGGGCCAACGTCGACTTCGTGCGGCTCCGCTGAACCGCCGACGATGGCGGAGAGGGCCGCGCGCCGGCATCGCTACGAGCTGACGGTCACCTGGACCGGCAATCGCGGCGAGGGCACGGCCGGGTACCGCGCGTACTCCCGCGACCACACCGTGAGCGCGGGGTCCAAGGCCGTGATCGGCGGCTCCGCCGACCCCGCCTTCCGGGGCGACCCGGGGCGGTGGAGCCCGGAGGAGCTGCTCCTCGCGGCCCTGTCGCAATGCCACATGCTCTGGTACCTGCACCTCTGCGCCGCGGCGGGCATCGTGGTGACCGCCTACGCCGACACGCCGGAGGGGACGCTGGTGGAGGAGGGCGACGGGTCGGGCCGCTTCGTCGAGGCGACGCTGCGCCCGCGGATCGCGCTCCTCGATCCGGGCCGGGCCGGCGAGGCGGCGACGTTGCACCCGCGAGCCCACGACCTCTGCTTCATCGCCCAGTCGGTCAACTTCCCGGTGGGGTGCGAGCCAGCCTTCGGCGCCGATCCAGGGCGCTGAGGGGACCGGGTTGTCGCAGACTGGGCGGGCAATGCCCAGCCCCCGTCGCGGCCTCCTCCTGCTCCCCCTGCTGCTTCTCACCGCCTGCAGCCCGCAGGCGGGAGCGCCGACCCCGGTGGGGTCGCCGCCCGCCGGTCTGGTCGTCGTCACCGCGGGAGGGACCTCCCTGGAGAGCGGCGCCGACGACGTCCCGCCCACGCTGGAGCTGAGCGTGTCGGGCGACGGCGTGACCAACGCCTCGGTGGGCGCCAAGCTGGACGGCCGGCGCCTCTTCCTGGCGAACGGCAAGGGCGGGGTGGCCGCCGTGGTGACGCCGATGGCGTATGCCAGCAGCCACTCCCTGGAGATCGACGTGGTCGGCCGCCCGGCGCAGGTGATCGCGTTCCAGGTCATCGACCGCACCCAGGTCAGCGCCGCAGCCTGGCTCGACGCCTCAGGTCACCCGGTGGTGGACGTCGTCTTCGAGTACCCCCCCGACCACGCCGCGCTGGCCGCCGCGCTACCGTCGGCGCAGTTCACCTGGACCGACAGCACCCATCTGCGTCTCGGGTGGAGCAAGCCGCCCACGGCCATCACCATCCCCGCCGGTCTGCCAGCGGCGAGGGGCTCGGCGCTCGACGGGCCCCTCGAGCTCTCCCTCACCGGGCTGGCGCCGGGCCAGCTGCGCCGAGCCACCGTCCCGGCCGCCACTCCCGCCCCGCCTGGGCTCCACCTCATGCTCTGGACCGTGGGCACCGCCGCCTCGCACGCCTCGACGCAGGCCCACGCCGCGGCGGCGACGATCCTCAGCCCCACCGGCTGGGTCGCCGAGTCCGACGGGAGCCTCTCCGGGAGTCCTGACGCCGTCACCATGGCGGCGGCCGCCGCGGCCGGCCGTCCCGACTGGCCCCTGGTCGCCAACGACTTCGACGACACCGACGGGACCACCCAGCTGCTCACCACCCCGGCGGCGGAGACGTCCCTGATCAGCACCCTGGCCGGCGATGTGGGCAGCATGCACCTGGGCGGCATCGACCTCGACTTCGAGGACATCCCGGGGAGCGACCGCTCGGCCTTCACCGCCTTCGTGCAGAGCCTGGCCTCCGCCCTTCACGCCGTGGGCGCCGGGCTCGCGGTCGACGTCATCCCCGCCGCGCCCGGCGCCGTCAACGACCTCTCCGCCGTCTACGACTACAAGGCGATCGGCGCCGCCGCCGACCTGCTGGTGGCGATGACCTACGACGAGCACACCCAGCCCGGCGACCCCGGGCCGGTGGCGGGCGTGGACTGGCAGGCCGACGAGATCGCCGGGACCATGGAGGGCGTCCCCGCCGGCAAGGTGGTGCTCGGCATCCCCTTCTACTCCCGCAGCTGGTCCGGTGACGACGTCACCGCCTCCGACTACGCGGACGCCGTGGCCCAGGCCCTCGGCGAGCCGGACGTCGCCTACGACTACGACTTCGGCGCCGCCACGCCGATCCTCGACAGCGACCCGGGCGGTGTCGCCACGCAGCTCTACTTCGACGACGCCGACAGCCTGCTGCGCAAGATCGACCTCGCCCACAGCCTCGGCCTCGAGGGCGTCGCCGCCTGGCGCAGCGGCTTCGAGGACCCGGCTTTCTGGTCGGTGGTCTGACGCTCACCTCGGGGGCCTGGCTGCCGCTTCCCGCGCCACATGTCAGACTCCGGGCCGTGATCGCACCCTGGGGGACGAATCGGACCGCCGCCTGCCTGGGGGTGTTGCTCGGGAGCACGCTGCTGGGCGCCTGCGGCTCCGCCGTCTCCACGCCGGTTTCCGGGTCCGCCACGCCACCGCCCGCCACGGCGGCCCCGTCCACTCCGGCGGCGACACAGCCGGCCACGCCGACGGCGACCCCGTCCGCCGCGCCGGCCGCCACCCCGTCCGGGACGACGCTGACCATCGGCGACTACAGCGTGGCGCTGACCCTTCCCCCCAGCGTCTCCGACGCCATCTATAGCATCGACACCAGCGGGTGGGGCCCCGGACCGACGTCTCCGGTCGATGCCAACGGGACGCCGTACACGATCCTGCCGCCGGTGAACCTCTGGACCACGAACCTCACCACCGACCCCGCCTGCAGCAACGTCGCAACGCAGGGTCTGGTGACGATCGCGGTCTTCGAGACCGATCCCACCAACCTCGCCATCGGCGACGGGCCGACCGACATCAAGCACATCGGCCAGTACTGGTTCGGCGTCTATCGACCTCAGGCCGAGCTGTGCACCGACGGCAACCCCGACGAGGCGACGTCGGTGGCGGGGCTGCTGCAGGCGTACGACACGATCCACGCCGCCTGACGCGTTCCGCCGATCCTGGCGTCACAGGCGCCTCCGGCGGCGTCCGTAACCGGTGCCGGTAGCGGCCGTTAACCGGCGTATGCCGATCATCAAACGGGCCACCATCCCGGCCGCCCTGCTTCTGGCCACGGTCTCCATGGCCGCATGCGGTGCCCTGGTCGTCTCCACGACCGTCCCCACCTCGTCGACGGCGACCCCCGCGAGCACGACGGCGACCGCGACGAGCACGACGCCGTCCCCCACGCCGTCGCTCACACCGACAGGAGTCCCCTCCGGTCCTCAGCTGGACATCTCCCAGTTCGGTGTGGAGATGACGCTGACCACCGGCCTGGGGGAGGTCGACTACGACATCCTCGGCGCCGGGGCGACGTCCCACACCGACCTGAAGGGCAACCCATACACGGAGCTGCCATCGGTGGCGCTGTGGACGGCGAGCCTCGCCGCCGACCCCGCCTGCAGCGCGATCGAGCAGGACGGCCTGGTGACGATCTGGGTGTTCAGCACCAATCCCACCACCCTGTCGCTTGCCAACGGGCCGCCGGGGTACAAGGAGGTGGGTCAGGACTGGTTCGGCATCACGCCGGAGAAGAGCCCCCAGTGCACCGACGCCAACCCCGCCGAGCAGCCCGCGGTGCAGGCCCTGGTGCAGGCGTTCGCGACCATCCAGGCCGACTGAGGGGGCGCCGCCCCTAGGACGAAGCGGGCCCCTTGCCCAGGTCGGGCAGGTTGAGCGAGTTCACCCAGTCGCGGACCTTCTCCATGCGCTCGTCGTCGACCTCGTCGGCCTCCCCGTCCTCCCGGTCCGTGTCGGTCTCGGGGAGCACCCCGGCCTTGTCCAGGACCTCGGTGGCGACGAAGATGCCGGCGCCGACCCGCACGGCCACGGCGATGGCGTCGCTGGGGCGGGAGTCGATCTCCAGGTGGCGGCTGTCCACGCGGGCCAGGATGCGGGCGTAGAAGACCTCGTTGGCGAGCGCCGTGACCACCACCCGCTCCACGCTGCAATCCATGGCGGAGAGGATGTTGGCGAGGAGGTCGTGGGTGATGGGCCGCTCCGGGGTGATGCCGGTGATCTTCAGGGCGATCGCGTTCGCCTCGTTGAGGCCGATCCAGATGGGCAGGTAGCGCTCGGCCTCCTTCTCCTTGAGGATGACCACGTGCTGCCCGGTGGGCATGTGGACCCGGATGCTGTCCACCGTCATCTCGACCAGTTCGCCCATGGTTCGATCATACCGCCGCCTCCGGGTCGCGGCCGGGCCACAATCGGGCCCCGGCCCCTCCCCGGGCGGCCCGCCCGGCCCCGCGCCCCGCGCTCCGCCGCCCTACTATCGGTGCCGTGCCCAGCACGAATCCCCCCGCGGCGCGCCCCACCCTGCTCCTCATCGACGGCCATGCCCTCGTCTACCGGGCCTTCTTCGCCATGCCGGCTCTCACCAACAGCCGTGGGGATCTGACCAACGCCGCCTTCGGCTTCACCTCGATGCTGCTCAAGGCCTTCACCGACCTGCAGCCCGCCTACGCGATCGCCGCCTTCGACCTGCCGGGGCCGACCTTCCGCCATGAGGAGATGCCCCAGTACAAGGCGCAGCGCCCGGAGATGCCCGAGCTGCTCCGGCCCCAGATCGGCTGGGCCCGGGAGATCGTCATGGCCCTGGGCATCCCGGTGGTGGAGGTCCCCGGCTTCGAGGCGGACGACGTCATCGGCTCCCTCAGCGTGCGGGCGGTGGCGGCCGGGCTGGACGTGGTCATCGTCACCGGCGACATCGACGCCCTCCAGCTGGTCAACCCCCGGGTCCGCGTCTTCATCAACCGCCGCGGCATCACCGACACGACGGTGTACGACGTCGACGCGGTGGTCGAGCGCTTCGGCTTCGATCCCCCGCTGGTCGTCGACTACAAGGCGCTGCAGGGCGATGCCAGCGACAACATCCCCGGCGTCCCCGGGGTCGGCAGCAAGACCGCCGCCTCCCTCATCCAGGAGCACGGCGCCCTTGAGGCCATCCTCGCCGCCGCTGCCGGCATGAAGCCCGGCCGGGTGCAGCGCTCCCTGCTCGACTCCGCCGATCAGGCCCGCCTCAGCAAGCGGATGGCGACCATCCACACCGACCTTCCCGTCCCCCTCGACCTGGAGCGCGCCCGCGCCGGCGGCTACGACGAGGCCGCGGTGCACGCGCTCTTCGACCGGCTGGAGTTCCGCTCCCTGCTGCCCCGCCTGACTGTGGCCTTCGGCTACGGGGCCGCCCCCCTCAGCGGCGAGCCGGGCCAGGCCGAGCTCAGCTTCGACGCAGCCCCCCAATCCGCGACCGTGGTGATCGTGGCCCGCTCCGAGGCCCAGGTCCACGGCCTGGTGGAGGCGGTCCGCGCCGCCGGTCGTTTCGCGCTGCGCACGGTCACCGCCGGCCCTCCGCTGGGCGGCCGTCTCCTGGGGGTCGCCATCGCCCCGCAGGGGGGCGCCGGGGCCTGGTGGGTGCCCCTGCCAGAGCACCGCGCCGAGATGGAATCGCTGCTCACCGACCCGGACCTCAGCGTGGACGGCTACGACCTCAAGCGCGAGAGGCTCGCCTGGGGCGACCGCCTCCGGGCGCGCCTCGGCTTCGACGTCATGCTCGGCGCCTACGTGGACAATCCCAGGGCGCGGGTGCTGTCCCTGACCGGGCTCGCCGAGGACCTCTGCGGGCGGCGCCTCGACCCCGAGGAGGCGCTGCTCGGCTCCGGCCGCCAGAAGCGGCGCCTGGAGGAGGTGGGGGAGGCGGAGCTCGCCGCCTACTACGGGAGCTGGATCGCGCTGGTCGAGCCGGTGCGCGCCGCGCTGGCCCGGCAGCTCGCCGAGTCGGGGTTGCTCCACCTCCACGACGACCTGGAGCTGCCGCTGGTGCCGATCCTCGCCGAGATGGAGCGCGTCGGGATCCTCGTGGACCGCGACATGCTCGGCGACATCTCCACCGAGATGGACCGCCGCATCGCCGACCTGGAGGCGGAGGTCCACGCCGCCGCCGGGCACGCCTTCAACCTGGGCAGCACCCAGCAGCTGGCCGCCGTCCTCTACGACGAGCTGGGCCTCGACGCCGGTCGCAAGACCAAGACCGGGCGCAGCACCGACGCCGATGCCCTGGAGGCGCTGCGCGAGGAGCACACCGTGGTGGCGGCGGTGCTGGAGTGGCGCCAGATCACCAAGCTCAAGGGGACCTACGTCGACGCCCTGCCGCTCCTCTGCGACGCGCAGGGGCGCATCCACACCAGTTTCAACCAGGCCGTCGCCGCCACCGGCCGCCTCTCGTCGGCGGACCCCAACCTGCAGAACGTGCCCATCCGGACGCAGTGGGGGCAGCGCATCCGCCGCGCCTTCGTCGCCGGTCCCGGCCGGGCGCTGGTCTCCGCCGACTACTCGCAGATCGAGCTGCGCGTGCTCGCCCACGTCACCGGCGAGCAGGCGCTCATCGACGCCTTCGCCCGCGGCGAGGACATCCACCGCCGCACCGCCGCGCAGGTCTACGGCATCGACCCCGCCATGGTGACGCCGGACATGCGGCGGGTCGCCAAGGTCGTCAACTTCGGGGTGGTGTACGGGCTGAGCGACTTCGGCCTGGCGCGGGACACGGGCATGTCGCGCGAGGAGGCGTCGGCCTTCATCACCGCCTACTTCGGCAGCTACCCGGCGGTCACCGAGTGGCTGGAGCGCACCCGCATGCACGCCCGCGAGTACGGCTGGGTGGCCACCTTCACCGGACGGCGTCGCCACCTCCCCGACGTGCGCGCCGCCAACCGCATGCTCCGCCAGGGTGCGGAGCGCATGGCCGTCAACATGCCCATCCAGGGCGGCGCCGCCGACATCATGAAGCAGGCCATGATCGACTGCGACCGCGCCCTGCGCGAGAGCGGCTCCAGTGGCCAGGTGCTGCTCCAGGTCCACGACGAGCTGGTCGTCGAGGTGCCCCGGGAGGACGTGGCGACGCTGGTGCCCCTGGTCCGCCGAGCGATGGCGGGCGCCGCCAGCCTCGTCGTGCCACTGGTGGTCGACGTCAAGGTGGGTGGCAACTGGCAGGAGATGACGCCGGTGCCCGAGGAGGCGGCGGTCACTCGGTGACCAGGCGCTGGCATGCCTGAGCTTCCCGAGGTCGAGACCATCGTCCGCGACCTCCGCGGCGAGCTCGCCGGCCGGCGATTCGTCTCCGCCTGGGTGAGGCGGCCGGGCGTCCTGCGCTTCCCCGACGACGGCGCGTTCACCCGCGCCCTCCCGGGTCGCCGCGTGGTCGCCGTCGAGCGGCGTGGCAAGTACATCCTCTGCCGGCTGGACGGCGACGACTCGCTGGTCGTGCACCTCGGCATGACCGGACACCTGCGCGTCGTGGACTCGGGCGCGGTCCTTGTGCCGCACACGCACCTGCGCGCGGCGCTGGACGACGGGCGCGAGCTGCGCTTCGACGACGCCCGCCGTTTCGGCCGCGTCCTGCTCGGCCCCTGGCCGCTGCTCCTGGACCTGCACCAGGTGCCGCGTCTCGGCCCGGAGCCGCTCTCCGACGCCTTCACCCCCGCCGAGCTCGATGCCTCGCTGCGGCGGACCACCCGGCAGCTGAAGCCGGCCCTGCTCGACCAGACGGTCATCGCCGGCCTGGGCAGCATCTACATCGACGAGGCATGCCACCTGGCGGGGGTCCGCCCCACCCGCCGCTGCCACCGCCTGACCCGGCGGGAACGCCTCGCCCTGCACGGCGCCATCCGCGCCGTGCTGCGTCGGGCGGTGGCCAACCGGGGGACGACCATCGACGACTACCGCGACCTCTGGAACGCCCGGGGCTCCAACCAGGAGGAGCTGCGCGTGTACGGCAGGGGAGGGGAGCCGTGCCTCAGCTGCGGGGCCACGCTGCGCCGCGTCGTGGTGGGCGGCCGCTCCTCCGTCTACTGTCCCGCCTGCCAGCGCTGAGCGCAGTTGCGGTCCGGCGCGGGGAGGGTCATGGTTGGAGCCGCATGTACCCGTTCGAACGCTTCAGCGAGAGCGCCAAGAGGGTCCTCACCCTGGCTCAGGAGGAGGCGGAGCGCTCGCATCATTCGTACATCGGCACCGAGCACATCCTGCTCGGCCTGCTGCGGGACGAGGACGGGACCGCCGCCAGGGTCCTGAACGGCCTCGGGGTCGAGCTCGGGGCCGTGCGCACCATCATCGACTCGGTTCTCGGCGCCAACTATCGGATCGTCATCCAGGAGATCATCCCCACCTCGCGGGTCAAGGTCGTCATCGAGCTGGCCTTCGAGGAGGCCCGCCGCCTGGGCGTCACCCACGTGGGGAGCGAGCACCTGCTGCTGGCCCTGCTCATCGAGGGGGAGGGCATCGCCGCCCACGTCCTCCAGGACCTGGGCGCCGGCCTCGACGCCGTCCGGAAGGCGCTCGGTGCGGAGGGTGCTCCGGACGAGGGGGCGGCTCGGGAGAGGGCTCCAGGTCCGTCGCGGCGCGGACCGGCAGGCGGGTCCGCTGTCTTCGGGCGCGCGGTCACCGCCCGGTTCGGCGCAAGGTCCGAGGGCGGGCCCCTCTCTCTCCCGGCGTCCTCGGGCCACCAGGACATCGACGCGGCGGCGTCGCGGCTCGCCGCGGAGCAGCACACCGCCGTCGGCATCGAGCACCTCCTCCCTGCCGCGCTCGACGCTGATCCCCTGGCTGGGCGGATTCTGGCGGCGCTGGGGGTCTCGGAGGATCAGATCGCGGAGGCACGGCGCATCGCCACACCGCCCGCCGGGCTGATCGAGCAGCGCCGCGCCTACGCGGAGAGGGCTGCGGAGGTGGCTCGCACGCACGGGTGGTCGTGGATCGCCCACCCCACGGCGCGCCCTTCCAAGGCCAGTGGCATCCCCGACGTCGACGAGGTCCTCCGGCTGCGAGACGAGCTGGAGGTGGCGGAGAAGCGCTGGCGCGCCGGCGAGGACGTCCGCCCGGAGGGCGGGGCCGGAGGGGCGTAGGCGGGACTGCAGCGGATCGGTCCTCGGCGATCGGCGCGACCTCAGGCCTGGCTCCGGCCGCGCCGTCTCAGGCCGAGGGTCCGGCCGCCTCCGACGGGCGGCGCGATCGCCTCGGCGAGTAGCGGCCGCCGGCGCTGGCGTCGAGCGCGAGGCAGACGATCAGCGCGATCAGCCAGCCGTTCCACGTCGACAGGTGCGGCAGTCCGGCGATCAGCCAGGCGATCAGCCACAGGAAGCTCATGGCTCAAGCCTACGGGGATGCCGCAGGAGGGGGCCATCCGGCCACCCCACGGGTTCTTCCGTGGGTTCGCGCTACCACGCCAACGCCGTCACGGATCAGGGCGTCTGCCAGCACCCGGACGCCTGACACCCGGGGAGCAGGGCGGCTGCGCTGTCGACTCGGTGATGTCGAGGCCGGCCCGAGCTCCGCCGCACCCTGAATCGCTTCGGCGTTCGGGCCCGGATTCCACTGGTAGAATCGCGCGAGATGCCTGGTCCGGTCGTGACATGGGCGCAGGGCACGCTCCTCGACATGCCCAACTGCGCGCAGTACCCGGCCGCCTGTCGCAACTACGAGTCGGGCCAGGGGTCGTGGGTCGTCCTGGTGGCGGTGCTCATCCTCGTGGCGGTGCTGGTCATGGCCGCCGCACTCGTCGCCGTCATCGTCAGGCGGGGTCGCCGGAGGCGCCTGCAGCCGCCGCCGCCCCCTCCTCCTCTCAGCCGATCCTGACCGGTCCAGCCGGCCCGTGTCGATGGGATCGTACCTGTGGTCGCTGGGGCTCACCCTGCTGATCGAGGTGCCCGTCTACGCGGCCGGGCTGGCCGGTCTCTGCGGTGTGCGGCTGGTCCCCGGCGCTGCCGCCGGGACCGTGGTGAACCTGATCACGCATCCGATCGGGTTCCTCGTGGTCCTTCCGGCGCTGCAACCCCACACCGGCTACTGGACCGCGCTCGCCCTCCTCGAGGTCCTGGTGTGGCCGGCCGAAGCGCTCATGCTCTTCGCCTGGCTTCGTCGCGACCTGCGGGTGTTGCTTGGCCTCAGCTTCGTGGCCAACGGCCTGTCGCTCGGCATCGGTCTGCTGCTCTTCTGAGGAGGCGTGATCGTCTCGGACAGCAGGTCGGTGCCAGCGCTCCACCGACCCTGCCGAACTCCTGACCTGTCGTGAAGCCGGTCGCTCAGTCGCCGACGTAGATGTCGAGACCGAGGGGCCCGTCGTAGCTGTTCCCCTCGGGCACGTGCAGGGTGACCACGATCTGAGTGGTGGAGCCCGCCTCCAGGGTGAACGGATCTGACGGGGCGATGTTGCTGATCTCCAGCGGTGCGCCGGTGGAGCTGGGATGGAGACGGACCGTCCCGCTGTAGCTCCCACCGCAGTACGCGCCGTCGCTGGCGATGGTGACCTGGAGCGTGACCTCGAACGTCCGATTGGGATCCGCCACGTTGGGCCCGATCATCTGGCCGGCGGGACCGAGGTCGGTGTTGGGCGGCAGGCATGTCGTGCTGACATCCGCGCTGGCGGCGTATGCGTACACGGTGATGTCCGTGATGGTCACGCAGCCGAAGCACCCCACCGGCTTGGGCGTGGCGGTTGGGGTGGCGGTGTGCGACGGGGTGGGTCGCGCCGTCGGCTTGGGTGTGGAGGACGTGTGGGAGTTGCTGGTGGGAGCGGGACTCCCACCGGAACCCTCGGTCCGAGCTGAGCGATCCATGATCCGTGCCATGGCGACGAGCGGCCCACTGTCGGTGACGGTCGCCCGATACTCGACGCCGAGGAGCAGGAAGTCGTCCCCCTCCCGCCATGCGATCGAAAGCCAGTTCCCCTCGTCAGTTCCGATGAAGCTGTAGATGGTTGCCCCGCTGCCGAGATCCGCCTCGGAGTCCATCTGCTGTGCCTGGGATTCCGCCGCGAGGGCGGCGACGCCGCTGGCCAGCGCCGCCTGAGCGGCGGCATTGGAGTGGAAGACCATGGCCACCGACTTCACCGCGTCGGTTCCGGTCTCTTCCGGAGTGCCCAGGAACGCCGACTGGTATCCGGTCCCGGCGGTGATCCCGGTGAGGGCGTGCGTGTTCGAGGGATCGACGGCGTAGCCGGTTCCCAGGTCGGCGAGAGACAGAACCAGGCTCTGGGGGCTGACCGGCTGAGCAGCGGTGGCCGCCGGCGACGAAAGAACGACGCGGACCGGCGAACAGCCGGCGAGCGACACCGCCAGCAGCGACGCCCCGAGCAGGGCACCGGCCCGGGTTGCGGTCGCCCTTCCTCGGTGAACCCCCGGGATCGGAGTGGGCAGGACCGGGCGCCCCCCCCGCCTCGAGGAAGGGAATGGACGCCTCCACATGGCGACCACGAGCGTAGCGCGGCCGCCGCAACGATGCGGTGCCGACCAGTCACAAACCCCCGCCACCGCCGGGGCCGCGCCGTCCGGGGCGCCCGGCCTAGACTCGGACGGTGCCCCAGTTCGAGCTGACGTCCGAGTTCTCCCCGGCCGGCGACCAGCCCGGCGCCATCGCCGCCCTGCTGGAGAGCCTCCGCCAGGGCAACCGCGAGCAGACCCTCATGGGGGTCACCGGCTCCGGCAAGACGTACACGGTGGCCCAGGTCATCAACCACCTGCAGCGGCCCACCCTGGTGCTCTCCCCGAACAAGACGCTGGCGGCCCAGCTCTGGGCCGAGTTCCGCGAGTTCTTCCCCTCCGCCAGCGTCGAGTACTTCGTCTCCTACTACGACTACTACCAACCGGAGGCCTACATCCCGCGCACCGACACCTACATCGAGAAGGACTCGTCGCGCAACGAGGAGATCGACCGGCTGCGCAACAGCGCCACCCGCGCCCTGCTGACGCGCCGCGACGTGATCGTCGTCGCCTCCATCTCCTGCATCTACGGCATCGGCTCGCCGGAGAACTATCTGGGCGAGTCCATCGACCTGAGCCTCGGGGCGAGCTGGCGGCGCGACATCCTGCTGCGCAAGCTCAGCGACCTCCAGTACGTCCGCAACGACGTGGACTTCGGCCGCTCGCGGTTCCGCGTCCGCGGCGACGTCCTCGACGTCCAGCCCGCCTATGAGGAGCTGGCGCTGCGCATCGAGTTCCTCGGTGACGAGATCGAATCCATCCGCGAGCTGGACCCGCTGACCGGGGAGATCGTCGCCCAGCGCGACCAGGTCACCATCTTCCCCGCCTCCCACTACGTCACCCCCGCCGAGCAGATGAAGGCGGCGGTGGAGCGGATCGAGAGCGAGCTGGAGGAGCGGGTCGCCGACCTGGAGAGCCGGGGCCGGCTCCTCGAGGCGCAGCGGCTCCGCCAGCGCACCGGCTTCGACATGGAGATGATGCGCGAGACCGGCACCTGCGCCGGGATCGAGAACTACTCGCGTCACCTCACCGGCCGTGGGGAGGGGGAGCGGCCGTTCTGCCTGCTCGACTTCCTGCCCGAGGACGCACTCATCGTCGTCGACGAGTCCCATGTCGCCGTGCCCCAGATCGACGGCATGTCGAAGGGGGACAGGGCGCGGAAGCTGCCGCTCGTCGAGTACGGCTTCCGCCTCCCCTCGGCGCTGGACAACCGCCCGCTCACCTTCGCCGAATGGGACGCCATGGTGGGACAGATCGTCTACGTCAGCGCCACGCCCGGGCCGTACGAGGAGCAGCACTCCAGGCGCATGGTGGAGCAGATCAACCGTCCCACCGGCCTGATCGACCCGACCCTGGAGATCAGGCCCAGCGAGGGTCAGATCGACGACCTGCTGGCGCAGATCCGGCGCCGGGTCGAGCGCGGGCAGCGCTCGCTGGTGACGACGCTGACCAAGAAGATGGCCGAGGACCTCACCGACTACATCCGCGAGGCGGGGGTCAAGGCACGCTACCTGCACAGCGACATCGAGACCATGGAGAGGGTGGAGATCATCCGCGACCTGCGGCTCGGCGTCTTTGACGTCCTGGTCGGCGTCAACCTCCTGCGCGAGGGGCTCGACCTGCCCGAGGTCGCCTTCATCGGCATCCTCGACGCCGACAAGGAGGGCTACCTCCGCGGCTTCCGCTCCCTCATCCAGACCATCGGCCGGGCGTCGCGCAACCTGGAGGGCCACGTCGTCATGTACGCCGACGGCACCAGCGAGGCGATGCGCCGCACCATCGACGAGACCGACCGCCGCCGCGCCATCCAGGTGGCCTTCAACCAGCGGCACGGCATCACCCCCCAGTCCATCGTCAAGGCGGTCCACCAGATGGAGACACACCGCGACGAGCTGAGCCTGCGGGCGGCGTCCTTCCAGGAGTCGGCGGGGCTGCCGCCGGACGAGCTGCTCCGCCTCGCCAAGGACGTCGAGAAGGAGATGAAGC
>CAZUDL010000025.1:0-17250 GCA_964618935.1 uncultured Actinomycetes bacterium | reverse complement strand
TCAGGAAGCTTGGAGTCCATAATCAGCTGAGCGTCTTGATGATGGTGGTGGACGCTGTGATGCGCTCGCCGTCGCTTGGTGGGGAGCCGCTTCTGGGACATGGTGCAGGGATGGGAGGGCCGTCGATCGCCCCGGCTTCCGTCGAGGCTCCGGGGTCCTGAGTTTGATCGAACCGGGTGCCGGGCAACTCAGGGCCCGCCAGAAGCCGGTGCGGGGGAGTGCAGACGGGCAGCCTCAGAGTTACTCCAGCACTCTTTGCCGAAGGCCGCTTTGTTGCGCACGCCAGCGGGTGGCGATGCCTGGCCCGGGGTCGACCTGCGTGGGACGCGCGTACCGTGAGCAGCATCATGCGCAACCTCCATGCCGACCAAGCGCGGGGCGAGCTGCGCACGCCACGAGGGTGTGCCGGATGACGGGCAGGCGGGACGGTCCCACCCGGCACCACCACCCCCAGCCCAAAGGGAAGGTACACAATGCCGTCGGTGCGCGTCCGATGTAAGAAAGGGAGCCTTGGCGGGTCTCTTATGAAGTGTGGAGGTTGCCCCGCGTGAGATGACTCTGCCCAGTGGCCGGGAGGAGCGTCGGATGGCCTTCGAGCAGTCCGTCGCCCCTGAGACAGGACGGCTTTACGGCCTTGCCCTCGCCATCCTCGATGACCGCGGCGAGGCGGAGGATGCCGTCCAGGAGACGATGTTGTCGGCATGGCGAGCGTGGCCCTCGCTCCGGAAGCCGATCGCCCAGCCAGCGTGGCTGACGCGTATCTGCATCCACCAGTGCCTTCGCCAACGCAGGAGGCTTCGCCGCTGGCCGCCTCCATTTGGCGAGGAGGGATCCGTTGCCTTCGTGGCTGTGGAGCGGGAGGGCCTGCGAGACTCGCTCCTCAGCATGGGGCGCGCGCTGCGGACGCTGTCGCCTCCGCAGCGGGCAATGGTCGTTCTGCATCTCCGCGACGGCTTCACCATCGTGGAGTGCGCCGAGTTCATGGGCTGCCGACCTGGGACCGCGCGCAGCCATCTGGGACGGGCGGTCTCCAAGCTGAGGAAGGAGCTTGCCGATGTCTGACCCATTGCTCTCCGACGACGACATCGAGCGTTTGGCTAGGGCCTACTTCGCCGCGCACCACAGAGCGCAGCCTCTTCCCAGTGACCTGGAGGACCGAGCTCTCGCGCACGCATTCGCGGTGCGCCGGCGGTTCCGGATCGTGCGCGTCGCGGCTGGAGGCGCCTTCATCTTCGGGCTGGCGGCCGTGGCGACCGTGGCGCTCGCGATCCACGTCGCCGATCATGCTGCGACCCGACCTGCGGCAGCATCGCCGACCGCCGCCGTGATTCCGATGACCGCCAGATGGTCGGTCACCAGCGAGTTCGATTCGGTTCTCACCAGTGCCACTGGGGGCCAGTTCAACGCCGTGACCTGTGTCAGCTCCACCGAGTGCTGGGCGGTGAGGGGCGGCATCATCGAGCAATACTCGGGGACAGGCTGGAGTGCGGCCGCCGCACCAGAGATCGCCGACAGCACCTTGTTCGGGATCCGGTGCGCGGGCGCCGATGACTGCTGGGCCGTGGGCAGCGTCGACAACGGGCCGGCGCTTTTCTCTAGCCCGGGGACTCCGCTGATCGAGCACAACACGGGCGGAGCCTGGGTGGAGGTGACGGCGCCGAACTCCTCGGGGGTCCTGCACGCCGTGACCTGCTCCAGCGCCGACGACTGCTGGGCGGTCGGCGGGCCCCCTCTGACCGCCCCCAACGCCCAGCTGGACCCTCCTCTCATCGACCACTACTCGGGCGGGACATGGGTGTCCGAGAGTGCGCCGGGCGTCGGCAACCTCGACGGCATCGCCTGCCCAGTGCCTGGAAACTGCTGGGCTGTGGGCGCGGTTGGCTGGGGTAGCACCGGCTCCCCTCTGGTCGTGCACTATTCCGATGGGGCCTGGACGACGGCGGCCTCGTCCAATCTCCTCACGGGTGTTGGCGGGTTGCTCAGCGTGGCGTGTGTGAGCAAGAGTGACTGCTGGGCAGTTGGAGGGGTGGGGCTGGAGGGTCAGATCGCGCACGACACCAACGGAGTGTGGTCGGCGCAGCCGGCCAGCGTGCCTCTCAGCTCGATCGCCTGCCTCCCGTCGGGCGCCTGCTGGGCCGTCGGCTCTAACGCTGGGGGCGCGATCTCGAACCTCATCGGCGGCGCCCCGACACCGCCGCCAGCGATCTCACTGATCGAGTACTACGACGGCGCCACCTGGAGACCGGTCACGACCCCGCCGGCTGGCAGCCCCACCTCGGTCGCCTGCGTCGCGGTCGATGAGTGCTGGGCGGTTGGTGGGTCCAGCTCGACGGCTCTGATCGAGACGACCGTGGCACCGAGCGGCGCCGGGTGAGGGGAGGCGGGCCGCCAACCTCGAGGGGCATGCCGGCCCGTCTCCAACCCACCGTCTACCGATATACGAGAGTGATCCCAGGGACCCAAGAGAGGAGGAAAGACACCTGGTCGAAGTAGCAATCGCCGTGCGGGCTCAGAGGGTTGGGCTGGTCGCCAGCTACGATGATGCCGGTCGCGGTTACCCCACCATTGGCCAGCAGATACGTTGGGCCGCCGCTGTCGCCCGGTTGGCAAGCATTGCTGTTGTACATGTCGCCCAGGTTGCAGACCGGATGATAGGTGCCACTCCAGACGTCGTAGAGCGTGGCGCAGACGTCCTCTTGCGTTACATATTGGTTGGTCACCTGCCCACTGGTGGCGCCGTCGGCCGCCATGTAGGAACCGGGCGTGGCAAGAACATAACTATGGACGCGATACCCGCCCTGGCAGGTGGATGAGTTGTCGTTTGAGCATCCCGCCGGGCCGTTGTAGACGTCCCCTTGGGAACTCCCCTGGGTGGCGATGAACTCGAAGTCCATGCACCAAGTATTCCCTCCTGTTAGGGTGCAGGTGTTCGATGCGTTCCATCCCCAGAAGCCGGCGACCGTTCCGAGCGTGGACACCTGCTGGAAGGGGTTAGACGACAGGTACCAGTTGGTGATGTGGATCGGTGCACCCAAGGGCGCGCAGTGACTGGCGCTGAGCACCCCGTACTGTCCGTTGTACTCGGCGGGGAGCCCGCTCGAGCAATCGAGCGGACCTCCGGGACTCTCCCAGAGCGTTTGATCGCCACCCCACCACGGCGCAGAGTCGTCGTACCGGGTGTAGTCAGTTGGCAGAATGGTCTGGGTCTGCTGCTCGACGGTGAGCAGGCCGCTTCCATATCGCGCGTCGAGGGTCGCCTGTGCTTGGCTCACAGAGGCCGTCGGTGTCTGACCTGCAGGTGCGGCCTGTGCCTGGCCCACAGCGTCAGAGGGCGCGGCCTGCGGGGCTTCGAGCGTGACGCTCACAGTACCCGCGGCGACGTCGGGCACCAGCTTGGCGAAGCTGACGCCTTGCGAAGCCAGAGCCGAGTAATCTCCCGCCACCTGTTCCTCAAGGCTGTTCAAGGCGCGGAAGCTGCGGGGGACAGTCACCACGTGGATGTTGACGGAGGTCCCGAGCTTGGCGCGCAAGCTCTGGAGTAGGCTCGTTGAATCCTGGCGCGTGACGATGGACAGGGTGACGTCGCTGGCGTCGGATACCTGAAGTTCTCCGAACGCGGTGGGGAACAGTTGCGCCGCCGTGGCATTGAACTCTCCGGCTGCCACCTCCGTCTGTTCCATGGATGTCGTCTGCGCAGCCTGTTGAGTACCGGCGGCCAGCGCCACCCCGGCGCTCATCGGGGCCAGCAAGAAGGGAATCGCGCACGCGGCAACCCTCCCAACCAGATTGAGTCGGACGTTTCTCCGCATGCATGATCCTCCCAAGTCCAGGCGAACAGGTAGACACCGCGTGACGGGCGGGCGATTTGGCGCGTCTCGCCGTCGGGGGCTCAGTCTCGGAGACGCCCGCATGGCTACGCGTGGGCGAACCGAATCCGTTTGGGCCACGCCAATACCCTCCCGACGGTGGGCCAACTCTCGTTTCGGGCGCCGCCGACGATCAGGGGGCAGTGTGCGCCCCGTCAATCTGGGCTGTCAATACGTCAATTTGCGTATAGTCGGCGCGCTACCGCACGACCACTGGCGGGGTGGAGTCGAGTGACTCGATGAGCGACTCTGTCTCCTCTCTCGGTTCTCGGTCGCGCCTCTCCAGCAGCTCATGGGTGAGTCGTCGGCACAGGTCGCGAGCAGCCTCCTTGCGTCCCAGGCGGTGCCGCCAGACGATCTGCTTCTGGAAGAGGCGCTCGACCGGGTCCGGGTCGATGCTGAGCGCCTGGTCTAGGGCCTCGATGGCGGCAGCGGCGTAGAGCTCAGGGACGGTGCTCGGGGTGTCGACGGCGAGGCTGCGGCCGTGCTGACCGCGGAAGAGCGCGATCACCTGAGGCGCTGATCGGTGAGTCTCCCGCCGGGCATCCGGCGTCTCCGGCAGCCCGTGGCCGCCGCCGGCCCAGTGACCGTCGCATTCTGGCCTTGGGTTCCCCAGCCGCACGTAGATGGTGGGCGGGCCGGGGCCGGTGGTGGGCGAGCTGGACGGGGCGCGCTGGGGAGACGTCGTCGACGTCGATGGGGCCGGGGGCATCGACGCCATCAGCGCCGCGGTGCTGAGCGGCGCTCGCACCCTGTACACGCTGAGCCGGTCCGAGGCCACCGAGCTGCTCACCGTCGTCGCCTGCGGTCGCGGGCCCGACATCGTGCCCGACCTCACCGATGAGGAGGAGGCCCTCACCCTGGTCCCCGATACGGACGATGGGGCGCAGGGCGGCCCGTCCGCACCCGAGCCCGCAGGGCAGCCCGCGGGCCCCGCCCCGGTCCTGACCATCCCGCCCGCCCTGGAACTGCGCCCGCTGGACCTGCGCAGCTACGGCCGCGTCCGAGTCCTGGTCGACGGTCGGGAGGTCCTCAAGGCGATGCCGGACGCGGGCCGTCAGGTTCTCGCGCTGCTCGCTTTGCAGGGCGAGCTCACCGAGCCGGAGGCGGTGCATGCGCTCGGCGCCGGCAGCGCCGATCAGGTGTGGCGGAGCCGGTTCGTTCGCGGCACGCGGGGGACGAGGCCGGCGCTGCGCGAGGCGCTGGGCGACTCCGGCGTCGACCCATCCTGTGCATCGGTGAGGTCTTCCGCCTTGACCCCGATGTCCTGGGGTCCGACTACCGGCGTCTCGTCACCGGACGGCACGCCGCCAGCCGGACCTCGGATCCCCACGCCTGGCTCTGCTTGCACGCGCCACCCCGGACGTCCGCGGAGAGCCCTTCGGCGGCGCCGACTACAACTGGCTGGTGGAGCACCAGGATCACGTCCGGAGCCTCGCCATCGACACGCTCAGCACGGTCGCTGAGCTCTACGCCGACTTGGGCGACCTCGACGCCGCCATCGAGGCCCTCGACCAGGCCCTCAGCATCGACCCGGACCCCGTCGAGCGCCTCTTCCAGAAGCAGATCGTCTGGCAGCACCGCCTGGGACGCAAGGAGGCTGCCCGCGACCTCTACCGGCGACTCACCCATGAGCTGTCGGAGAGGTGCGACCGGGAGCCGAGCGAGGAGACGGAATCCCTCATGGAGTCGCTCGACGCGACGCCCCGGGTGGTGGTGCGGTAGGGATGGGCAGGCGGACGAGCCAACGAAAGTGGGCACTCGGCGACTGTCGTCGCCCAGCGCCGGTGCGGGCGGCGGACGGGTGCTTGATGTACCCCCGGCGGCTGAGCTACCCTGCCGTGCCAGCGAGCACTGGGGGCAGGCTCAAGGCGACGAGCGGCGAGCCTGGCGCCGTGACATCGCCCGGCTTCGGGGAGGGCAACCGGTGTCCGAAGGAACGGCGACGCGGGGTGCCCGCGATGGCGATGGGCCGCGGGGGCAGCTGGCGCGATGCGGTAGAGAAGGGGCACGTGGTGAAGCCCGCAAGCCCCGCCAACTCGATGGCGCGGTCATTGGCAGCACAGCGACGCGCTGGCGGCGACCGGGCGTCCAACAGAGAGGACGGGCCCGACGGGTCGGCACCTTCCTAATCCTCGGTCTTCTCCTTCTGGGGGCGGACCTCGGCGCCGTCCGCGCATCAGGTCAGCCTGTGACTGCCACGGCGGCGGTTACGGCGCGACTTCCATTGAACGCAAGAGTCCTGTCCGCCGCAACCGGCGACCCTCTGGCTTCACCTAGCCCGCAACCGGGCATTCTCGACGGGATGAGCTGCACCAGCGCTAGTTCGTGCATGGCCGCCGGCTATGACGATGCCACGGGCTACCCTACCCTGATCGAACAATGGAACGGGAGTATGTGGACCACTGGGAGCTCGCCGAGTATCGCTGCCACAGACACCGGAGTGAGCTGCACCAGCGCCAGCTTCTGCATGGCTGTCGGCGCTGGCGACGACGTGTCGATCATCCAGGAATGGAACGGCAGCAGTTGGAGCACGATGAACTCGGCGAACCCGCCCGGCAGTGAGGAGAGTGGGCTCGACGGAGTGAGCTGCATTAGTTCCAGTTTCTGCATGGCCGCCGGCGACTACTTCCCCGGGTTTGGCCCGCAGACGCTGTCTGAGGAGTGGAACGGCAGCACCTGGGCCCCGGTCATCCCGCCGAACGTCAGTGGCGAGATCGACGTTCTCATGGGGGTTAGCTGCACCAGCGTGAGTTTCTGCATGGCTGTTGGCTACTCTTACACAGCGTCAGGGTCACCGCAGAACCTGATCGAAGAATGGGACGGCTCTGGCTGGGACATCGTCAACGCGCCTGACGGTGCCGGGGAGAACAACCAGCTCGATGGCGTGAGCTGCACCAGCAACAACTTCTGCATGGCTGCTGGCAGCTTCGGAGGCGGCTTCACGAACACGTTGACTGAGGTCTGGAACGGGGGCGCCTGGAGCATTGTCAGCTCGCCGAACCCGTCGCCGTACGCCGCGATCTACGCCCTCGGCGCCGTGAGTTGCAGCAGCCCCAGCTTCTGTATGACGGTCGGCGGCCAAATCATCAACAACCCCGAGACGCTGACCGAGGAATGGAACGGCAGTGCCTGGAGCGTCGTCGGTTCTCCGAATGACGGCAGCAACTACGACGGCCTCGCGGGCGTCAGCTGCACCAGCGCTAGCTTTTGCATGGCCGACGGCTCCTATAACATCGCCGCCGGCTCGGCCTATGAAACGCAGATCGCGGAGTGGGATGGCGGCGGCTGGACCGATGTGAGCTTCCCGAATGTAGATTACCAATCACCCTTGACCGGTGGCCCCATCACCTCGGCCGAGGAGCCCGCGTACAACCAGTGCTTGGCGTGCTCCCAGCAGGAACAGGGCCAGAATACCCGGACGGGCGACCCTGTGAACCCGGAGTTCGGTGATCTGGACGAGGCGAACACCGACATCTCCATCCCCGGCCGGGGCATTCCGTTGGAGGTCGCCCGTACGTATGACTCTCTCAAATCTGGCGCGGACGGCCCATTCGGGTACGGCTGGACATCGAACCTGTTCATGTCCCTCAGTCAGCCGGGGGGAACGGGACCGGTCACGGTCACTCAGGAGGGGGGTGCCCAGGTCGTCTTCGACCAGAATGGCTCGTCCTACACGCCGGCGGCGCCGCGCGACATCGCCACCCTGACCCAGAATGCCAACGGGACGTGGACCTTCACCCGACAGGCGCAGGACACGTATGTCTTCTCGAGCGCGGGGGAATTGCTGAGCGAGACGGACCCGAGCGGCTACACGACGACTTTCGGCTACAGCGCTGGCGGGCAGCTGACCACGGTGACCGACCCCGCAGGGCGGAGCTTGCAGGTCGGCTGGACGGGCGGGAACATCACCGCTGTGACCGACCGCAACGTCAGCCCGGCCAGGGTGGTGACGTACGAGTATGACGGCGCGGGCGATCTGACCGACGTGATCGACGTGAATGGCGGCGACACCCATTACACATACGACTCCGCCCACCAGATGACTAACCTCTTCGACCCTGACTGCGACGCGGCGGGCAGCGCCTGCAACGGGGGCAACGGGGTGGTCACCAGCTACAACACTTCTGGACAGGTGGCTTCCCAGCAGGACCAGCTGGGCCGGACAACAACCTTCGTATACACGGGGGACCCGACGTCGACAACGGCGCCGAACGGGACCACGACCATCACCGACCCGGTGGGCGACGTCACCGTCGACACCTATGAGTACGGCGTGATGACCGAGCAGACCGAGGGAGTCGGAACCGCACAAGCGGCGACCACATCGTGGACCTACGATCCGACCACGGCGGCGGTGACATCGCAGACCAACCCCAACGGGGGTACAACTACTTACACCGTCGACTCAAGCGGGAACGTGCTCTCGACGACGGATCCCCTGGGACGGCGGACCTCGGCGACGTACAACAGCCTCAACGAGCCGCTGACCAAGACCGATGGCAACGGCGTCACGACGACCTACACGTACGACGCCCACGGCAACCTGCTGACGGTCTCGACGCCGTTGGTGGGAACGAGCCAGACGCAAACGACCACCTACACGTATGGCGACAGCTACCCGGGTGACGTGACCGGGATCACCAACCCGGACGGGAACACCACCAAGTACACCTACGATGCCGACGGGGATCAGGTCGCGTCGACCAACCCGGTGGGAGACACCACCACCACCTGCTATAACGCCGATGGCTGGAAGGTGGCGTCGTACACCCCCAAGGCGGGGAGCATCACGTGCGGCAGCACGCCGCCCGCCTCTGCGTACGAGACGACGTACAGCTACATCCAGGCCAGTGGCCAGACCGACGGGTTCGGCGACGTCCAGAAGGTGACCGCCCCGCTCAGTCAGACGACGACGTACACCCACGACGCCGACCGCAACCTCCTCTCGACCACCGACGCAGACGGCAACACGACCAGCTACGTCTATGACCTGGCCAACGAGGAGACAGACGTCAAGCAGGCCAACGGCACCGATCAGCACACGGACTACACCCTGGGCGGGGCGGTCGCCGACCAGAAGGACGGAAAGGGCGACATCATCGAGGCCTATGGGTACAACGCCCTGGGCCAGGTGACGACCGAGACCGACGCTCTCGGCAACGTCGCCACGTACACCTACGACGGGGACGGCAACCAGCTGACCGAGCAGGCGCCGGGAGGCAGCTGCCCGGCCACCGGCTGCACCACGATGACCTACGACGCCGACAACGAGCTGACCAGCGTCACCTACTCGGGTGGCACGACTCCCAACGTCACCAACGTCAGCTACGACAGCGACGGGCAGCGGACCAGCATGACCGATGGCACGGGGACCTCCACGTGGACCTGGAACAGCCTCCACGACATGACCAGCTACACCGACGGGGCTGGGGCCGAGGTCCAGTACCAGGACAACCTCGACGGTCTGGTGACCCAGATCACCTACCCGGGCAACCTGATCGTGACCGAGGGCTACAACGCGGCGGACCAATGGACCTCGACCGAGGACTGGCTGGGGCACACCTTCACCTTCGGGTACGACGCGGACGGGAACCTGACCACCAAGACGCTTCCGGCGGGGACCTCGGAGGTGGACACCTCGGCGTTCAACGCCGCCGATCAGCTGACCTCGATCACCGATACCAAAGGCAGCTCGACGCTGTTCAGCGCCACGTACGGGCGCAACGGTGACGATAACCTGACCAGCGACAGCTCGGTCCCGTCGGGGGTGGGCTCGTACCAGTACACGGCCGTCAACCAGCTCTGCTACGCGGGATCCAGCAACAGCGCCGCCTGCACCTCGCCTCCCTCGGGGAGCCAGGCGTACAGCTTCGACGCCGCCGGCAACCTGACGGGCGACAACGGGACGACCCAGAGCTTCAACGCCGGCGATCAGCTCTGCTGGACGGTGAGCGGGACCAGCGGCAATGCCTGTTCCACCGCCCCCACCGGCGCCACCAGCTACGCCTACAACGCCGAGGGTGACCTGACCACGATGACCCCGGCGAGCGGGAGCGCGACCAATCTCGGCTACAACCAGGCCAATCAGCTCACCAGCTATGGCCAGGGGTCGACGACCACCGCCACCTATGCCTACAACGGCAACGGGCTGCGGATGAGCCAGACGGTCTCCGGGGTCACCATCCCCTACACGTGGGACGTGAGCGGCTCGGAGCCGCTGCTGATCAGCGACGGCACCTACGACTACGTGTACGGCCCGGGGGCGGTGCCCCTGGAGCAGGTCACCCCCCAGCCGGCCGTCATGCTGGTGGGGACGGCGAGCGCGAGCGGCAAGGCGACCAGCCTCACCCTCACCCTTCCCTCCGGGATCAAGGCGGGGGAGCAGGTGGTGGTGGCCAGCACCCAGCCGTCGACGACCACCGTGACGGCGCCGTCCGGGTTCACGCAGGTGACCACGGTCACCTCCGCGGGATCGAGCCCCAAGGCGACGACCACCGTGTTCCGGCAGACGGTGGTGAGTGGGGAGACCTCGGTGAAGCTTACCTACAGCACCAGCTCCACGGCCCAGGCGGCGGTCCTCGCCGTGTACCAGGGGGTGGATCCGAACCTGCCGATCGACGTCAGCGCCACCGGGTCGACGGCAGCGGGCACGACGGTGACCGCCCCCTCGGTGACCCCGACCAACGCTGAGGACCAGCTCCTGGTCTTCCAGGGCGCGACGGGCACCTTCTCGGGAAAGACGTGGACGGCTCCGACCGGGACCACCGAGAGGGTTCAGGGCAACTCCACGGCCAACGTCTCGGCCGGATTGGCTGATCAGCCTCTCACCCTGGGGACAACGGGGACCCGCGTGTCCACCTACGGAGCGAGTGCCAACCTGACCTCGGTCAGCGTCGCCCTGTCCCAGCCCCACACCATCTCCCTGGTGGGGACGGCCACGGCCAGCGGCAAGGCCACCAGCCTGACCATCACGCTACCGACCGGGACGGTGGCCGGCGACGAGCTGGTGGTGGCCAGCACCCAGCCGTCGACGACGACGGTGACGGCGCCGTCGGGCGACACGCAGGTGGCCACGGTCACCTCGGGGGGATCCGCCCCCAAGGCGACGACCACGGTGTTTCGGCAGACAGTGGTGAGCGGGGAGACCTCCGTCAAGCTCACCTACAGCACCAGCTCCACGGCCCAGTCGGCCGTCGTGGCCGTGTACCAGGGGGCCGATCCGAACCTGCCGATCGACGTGAGCGCAACCGGGTCGACGTCGGCGGCGGGCAAGACAGTGACGGGTCCCTCGGTCACCCCGGTCTACGCCAACGACCGGCTCCTGGTGATCCAGGGGGCGACCGGGACCTTCTCCGCGAAGACGTGGACAGCCCCGACCAGCACCACGGAGGAAGCCCAGAGCAACTCGACCGCCAATGCCTCCACAGGGATCGCCGACCAGCTCCTGGGGGCCGCCGGCGCGACCGGGACCCGGGCCTCGACCTTCGGGGCCAGCGCCAACCTCACCTCCGTGGTGATCGCGCTGGCCCAGCCGCCCAGCGTCCTGTACCTCCACCAGGACCAGCTCGGCAGCACCCGGATGCTGACCGACAGCGCCGGGGCCGCCCGGGCGACCTTCACCTACAACCCCTACGGGAACCTCACCGCCTCCACCGGATACTCCACTACGCCGTTCCTCTTCTGCGGGCAGTACCGCGACTCGGCGACCGGCTTCTACTACCTCCGGGCCCGCTACTACGATCCCGCCACCGCCCAGTTCCTCACCGAGGATCCGCTGGTAGCGCTGACGCTGTCGCCGTATGGATATGTGGCTGGCGATCCGCTCAACGAGACGGATCCCGACGGTCTTGGTCCAGCCGGGGGTGAGGGTGGACCCCCAGAGCTCCCCGCCGACGTATTCATTGAGGAGATCGATATCGCGGCGGAGACTGACCCGCTGATCCCTGAGCAAGAGGCCGAGGCAGCGGCAGACGCGAGGGCAATTGATCAGCGAGTGGCGGAAGAATCGAAGCTCGATCCGGGCACGTCCGTCGCCACCCGCATCGCGGAAGGGCACTCATGGACTGATGATCCGGCTAAATGGGACGGAACTCTGTACGAATGCCAGGAAGACCTCGCAAGCGGCATCGAGGAGACGATGAGTGATGGTCTCGCCTACAAGACGCTCTCGCGTGGGCGAGTTGCCTGGTGGGACCCCACGACTGAATTGACTGTGATCTACGATCCCAGCAACCCTGACTTCGGCACAGCGATGACGGATCTAAGTGGAAGCACCTTCAGGAAGCTCCGTTGATGCGGCGGCTCAGCGCGACCCCGACAACTGCCAGCTCGCCCCACTTCAGGTTGCACCTCGATGGCGAATGATGATATGAAGACCATATCCACTTCCGCGCGTATGCGGTCAGAACCGTGGCGACGGGCGCTCAGCCTCTGGGAGCGCTTCGTGGGACGCGTAGTTGCAACCGGCTACGGCCCGCACCCAGACGACTACGTCCATAGCCTTTGGGAGCGTGGCCAGCTGCAAGCTGCGGTGGAACATGTCCCGGAGAGTGAGTACGCGCAGCGATTGCAGGTGGCTGATGCCGCATTCCGTGGGGCCACGATCGAACAGCGTCCATCTCCTCTGCGTGCGTATTTCGAAATTGGGGAGGAATGGTGGTGGTTCCGCATTCCCAGACGCGGAGAGTTATCTGAGCGGCTACGCAGGGACGAAGACCAGTGGGGTCCGCCATCATAGTAGCCCGCTATTACGACCCCGCCACCGGCCAGTTCCTCACCGTGGATCCGGACGTCGCTACGACGCTGAGCCCGTATGGGTACGTGGCCGGCAATCCGCTGAACGGAGCAGACCCGAGCGGCGACTGTGGCGGGCTATTCGGGGTTGTCTGCGAGGCTTGGGATGCGACGGCTGGGCAAGTCGTCCACAACATCCAGAACTTCTCTACGTCGTCGCACACCCTAGGCGTATGCATGAACGGTGGAGCAGGTGGCTTTGGCGTGGCCGGATCCGCTCAGTTCTGCGGAGTGGTTCGCTTCGTTGGGGTGGTGCCTGTGGGATTGGGTACGACGGAGACAGTCAGCGGAGGTGCCGGGATCGGTCTTGGCATCACCGGCACAATCGATCTTCAGGTGTCCAACGCGAGCAGCATCAACTCGTTGGGCAAGCAGTTCGCGTCCGTTTCCGCAGGTGGCGGAGACGAGATCGCTGGCCAGGGCGGCTTTTCCGGCGGCTTTGATAGCTGCGGTCGTTTCGTGGGCGTCGGCAACGTGGGCGTTGGAGTCGGTGAAGGGGTGTGGGGCGAGGTTGGCCCGTCGTATACCTGGACCCAGACCTGGTTGGGGAGCTAGAGGCCACTGTCATGTCACCGAAGCTCGTCTACCGACTTCCCATCGTCTGGCTCGCGCCTGCGGCGATGGGTGTCATGACCGCCGTGGGAGTTGTGGGCTTGGTTCTGAACCTCATCTACGGGGGGCCTTGGTGGATCCTTCTTCTCTGGCTGCTGGGCGTAGCCTGGCTGAGTTACAACTTCATCTGGCGACTCCCCTACGAGGTGGTGGTCGAGAACGAATGCCTCAACTGGCGTGGCTATCGAGGCACCCAGACGGTTGCGCTGTCCGACATCGACCGGATGAGCACCGCGTACTCGGGGAGTGTTCAGGTCCTTGAGTGCCGGGACGGCAGGAGACTTCGAATTGGCGTGATGCAGGGGTACCAGCCCTTCATCCGGTCGGTCATGGACGCTTACCCCGACATCCCGATTTCGGGGGGGCGATACTCGGCTCTTGTCGAGAAGGTGCAGCTTCCGAGGCGCGGTCGGTGAGGGCGGAGTGACTCGAGGCTAGCCTTTCGCGGCCTCCCATTGGCGGACCTGGTGCTTGAGGAGGAGGGCGTCGAGGAGCTCTCGGACCAGCCTCTTCTCATCGGGGTCGAGGTGCTCGGCGGCCTCGAAGGGGAGGCGGAGGTCGTCGCGGGGGCCGCGCTCGCCGTCGTCGAAGAGCAGGGCGTCGGTGGAGATGGCCAGGCCGACGGCGAGCTTGACCAGGGCCTCGACCGAGGGCTGGGAGGCGTTGGTCTCATAGCGGCGGACCTGGACGACATGGAGGCCGGCGGCATCGGCGAGGGCCTGTTGGGTCATGCCGCGGGTCTTGCGGAGGGTGACAAGGCGATCGGGGAAGGGCATGGCGGTGAGCGCCATGGTCCCAGGTGTCGCCGTGAGAGTTGCCTCTGACATAGCTGCTATGCTACCAGGCCATAGCTCACGTGAGGACTTGACAGGTTTTCGGAGGAGGCCGGGTGGCGCGGGTCCCGGAGGCGGAGCTGGAGCGGCTGAAGGCCGAGGTGTCGGTGCAGCGGCTGGCCGAGGCAAGGGGGGTGGAGCTGCGCCGGCACGGGGCCGACCTGATCGGGTTGTGCCCCTTCCACGAGGACCACGAGCCGTCGCTGGTGATCTCGGCGAGCAAGAACCTCTGGCACTGCCTGGGGGCCTGCCAGGCGGGGGGATCGGTGGTGGACTGGGTGATGCGGGCCGAGGGGGTGAGCTTCCGCCACGCGGTGGAGCTGCTCCGCGAGGACCTTCCCGCCTTCGCCGCCCCCCCTCCCTCGTCGACGCGGCCGGTGAAGGTGTCGACGGTGCGGCGGCTGCCGGCGCCGGTGGAGCGGGACGCCGACGACCAGGAGCTGCTCGTGCAGGTTCTCCGCTATTACCACTCCACCCTCCCGGAGTCCCCCGAGGCGCTCCGGTACCTGGAGGCACGGGGGCTCCGGTCGTCGGAGCTGATCGAGCGCTTCCAGCTCGGCTTCGCCAACCGGACCCTCGGGCTGCGGCTGCCGGAGAAGACCCGGCGGGCCGGCGAGGAGATCCGGACCCGGCTGCAGCGGTTGGGGATCCTGCGCGAGAGCGGTCACGAGCATTTCAACGGCTCGCTGGTGATCCCGGTGGTGGACACCGAGGGGAGGGTCACCGAGGTGTACGGGCGCAAGATCAGCGCCGACCTGCGGGCGGGGACGCCGCTGCACCTGTACCTGCCCGGGCCGCACAGGGGAGTGTGGAACGAGGCCGCCTTGGCGGCCTGCCCCGACGTGATCCTCTGCGAGGCGCTCATCGACGCCCTCAGCCTCTGGGTGGCGGGGCATCGCAACGTGACCGCCGCGTACGGGGTGGAGGGGTTCACCGAGGACCACCTGGAGGCATTGCGGGGGCACGGGGTGGAGCGGGTGCTGATCGCGTATGACCGCGATCCTGCCGGCGACAAGGCGGCGGTGCAGCTGGCGAGCCGGCTGGTGGGGGCGGGGATCGACGCGTACCGGGTGCTCTTCCCGCCGGGCCAGGATGCCAACGCGTTCCTGGTCGAGAACCCGGAGACGGCGGAGGAGCGGTTCGCGGTGCTGCTGCGCAAGGCGGTGTGGCTGGGCAGCGGCCAGCGGCCCGGCCATGTGGTCCCGGCTGTTGCCAACGGGTCGGCGCCGACGCTGGCCGCCCCGCTCCCTGCGGAGGCACCGGGCGAGGCGGCGAAAGAGGAGCCCCCCCCACCCCCACCTTTCGCTGCCCCCCCTCTTCCCGTCGAGCCGGCCATCGCCACGCCGCAGCCGCCGGCCCCCCGGGACGAGGTGGCGGCGAGGGTGAGCGAGCAGGGAGGGGGGGAGGTGGTGATCCAGCGGGGAGCCGAGGGGGGGCGGCGGTGGCGGGTGCGGGGGCTACAGCGCAACACCAGCTACGACCTGCTCCGGGTCAACCTGCTGGTCGCCGGGGAGGGAGGGTTCCATGTCGACACCCTCGACCTGTATGCGGCCCGGCAGCGGCTCGCCTTCGTCAAGGAGGCGGCCGCGGAGCTCGGGATCGCCGAGGAGGTGATCAAGGAGGACCTCGCCCAGGTGCTGCTGCGGGTGGAGGAGCTGGCCGACGCCCAGGTCCGCCAGGCCACGGAGACCAGGGAGGCGATCCCCGCGCTGGACGAGGCCGAGGAGCGGGAGGCGCTGGAGCTGCTCCGCGATCCCCGGCTCCTGGAGCGGGTGCTCGAGGACTTCGAGCGCTGCGGGGTGGTGGGCGAGGAGACCAACAAGCTGGCCGCATACCTGGCCGCGACCAGCAGGCTCCTGGAGCAGCCGCTCGCGGTGGTGGTGCAGTCCAGCTCGGCGGCGGGCAAGAGCTCTCTGCTGGAGGCGGTGCTGGACCTGCTCCCCGAGGAGGCGCGGGTCAAGTACTCGGCGGTGACCGGCCAGTCGCTCTTCTACCTGCGCGACGGGGACCTCAGCCACAAGGTGCTGGCGGTGGTCGAGGAGCGGGGGGCGGAGCGGGCCGCGTACGCCCTCAAGCTCCTCCAGTCCGAGGGCGAGCTGTCCATCGCCTCGACCGGCAAGGACGCTGCCACGGGGCGGCTGGTGACCCACGAGTACCGGGTGCGGGGGCCGGTGGCGATCCTCTTGACGACGACGGCGGTGGACGTCGACGAGGAGCTGCTCAACCGCTGCCTGGTGCTCTCGGTGGACGAGGAGCGGGCCCAGACCCGGGCCATCCACGAGCGGCAGCGGCAGGCGGAGACGCTCCCCGGCCTGCTCCGGAGCAGGGATCGCGAGCGGGTGATGCGGCTGCACCGCAACGCCCAGCGGCTGCTCCGGCCGCTCTGCGTGGTCAACCCCTACGCCGAGCGGCTCACCTTCAGCGACGCCCGGACCCGGATGCGCCGGGACCACATGAAGTACCTGACGCTCATCCGGGCGGTCACCCTGCTCCACCAGCACCAGCGGGAGCTGCGGACGGTGGTCCACCAGGGCGAGGCCCTCGCGTACATCGAGGTGACGGCGGACGACATCCGGGTGGCCAACCGGCTGGCCCACGAGGTGCTGGGGCGATCGCTGGACGAGCTGCCGCCGCAGACGAGGCGGCTGCTCCAGCTCCTCGACGAGATGGTGGCGGCCGCCGGCGAGCGTGAGGCCATGGCCCGGAGCGACGTACGGCTGACGAGGCGGGAGATCCGGGAGGCCCTGGGCTGGGGGGACACCCAGCTGAAGTGCCACCTGGCCCGGCTGGTGGAGATGGAGCACCTGCTGGTCCACCGGGTGGGCCGGGGATTCGCGTACGAGCTGCTCTGGGACGGCCAGGGCCGGGACGGCTCCCCCTTCCTCGCCGGCCTGATCGACCCCGAGGCAGAGGGGGGGCTCGATTCCCGGGGGTATGACAGCGATCGGTCGGGGGCAAATGGCGAGCGGGCGGGGTCCGGTCGGGCCTCGGTCGGCCCCCGGTCGGGGGGTGGTCGGTCCCCCCTCTCGGCGGGAAATCCCAACGGCCACCATGGAGATCCCGCCGTGGACGCCGGACGTGCCCGGGCAAGCACGGTACCGGTGGCCGCGGTCGCCGGCTGAGAGGGGTCGTACCGGTGCCGC
>CAZUDL010000024.1:0-18286 GCA_964618935.1 uncultured Actinomycetes bacterium | reverse complement strand
GAGCGATCGAAGATCTGCAGCTTCTCGTACATGTTGCTGATGTGGTTGCGGACCGTCTTCTCGCTGATGGAGAGCTTGTAGGCGATCTGCTTGTTGGCCGAGCCACCCGCGATGAGCTTGAGGATCTCGATCTCCCGGGCGGTCAGGCCGTCGTAGAAGTCCTTCGGCGTGGTGTCCCCGGTCAGCATTCCCAGCACCCGCTGGGCGACCGGCCCGGACATGACCCGCTCCCCCGACCGCACGGCCAGGAGGCTGGAGACGATCGCCTCGGGCTCCGAGTCCTTGAGGACGTAGCCGCTGGCCCCGGCGCGCAGCGCGGCGAGGACGTGGCTGTCCGCCTCGAAGGTGGTAAGGATGAGCACCGGCGTCCCGGGCATGTTCGCGGTGATCTGCTCGGTGGCCTTGATGCCGTCGAGGTTGGGCATCCTGACGTCCATGAGCACGACGTCCGGCTCCAGCTCGCGGCACATCCGCACCGCCTCCACGCCGTCGGCGGCCACGCCGATCACGCTCACCCGGGCGTCATCGCTGAGGATGCGGGCCAGACCCGAGCGGAACAGCGTCTGGTCATCGGCGATGAGAACGCGCACCGGCTTCGTGGTGATCATCGGGGGCCTCCGAGTGGGACGACGCAGCGCACCGTCGTGCCTCCCTCCGGGGGGGTGTCGAGGGTGATGCGGCCGTCGAGCAGCTGCGCGCGTTCGCGCATGCCGCGCAGGCCGAACCCGTCTTCCCGGGTCCGGATGCCGCGGCCGTTGTCGGTGATGGTGACTGCGAGCGAGCTGTCGACCACCTGCAGGGTGACCGTCACCCGGCTGGCGCCGCTGTGATAGCGGACGTTGCTGAGCGCCTCCGAGACGATGCGGCAGAGCTGCGAGGCCACCTGGGACGGCATCTCGTCCGGCCACGAGTGGATGATCAGGTCCACCCCGATGCCGGTGGCGCCGGCCAGCTGCTCCAGCCTCTCGCGGACGGTGTCGGCGAAGCCGGTGTCCACGGCCGGCTGGTCGCGCAGCTCGTAGAGGAGCCGCCGGAGCTCCGCCAGCGCGGTCCTGGTGGTCGCCTGCAGGCGCTCCAGGGCGGCGGGCGCGGCCGACCGCTTCATGTGCTCCAGCTCCACGACCATCACGGTCAGATGCTGGACGGCTCCGTCGTGAAGCTCCCGGGCCAGCCAGGCCCGCGCCTCGGCGAGGGCTCCATCCCGCGGCTCGGGCGCCGCGGGCCATGCTTGCAGATCAAGCTGTGAAGCCAGGACTGTGGTCAAGATAACCCCCCCTCTGATCACCAACCTGGAACTTCCCGATTCCCCACGGGAGCCCGGTAGGGTCGTATGACCCTACACTATAGGGTATAAGGTCCCAGTGCTGCAAGGCCGGAAAGTCCCGAGGCGGCGGCCGGCTAGCCCAGCGACTGGAGGTGCTGCTCGTAGTAGGCACCCTCGCCCGGCGTGGGCGTCCCCGCCGTCATCGAGGTGACCGCGACGTCGTCGGCGTCCTGCCAGGCGTTCCACGTCCAGGCCAGGTAGCTGAGGCCGTGGGCGTCGGCCCAGGGCAGGAAGATGGGCAGGTAGGTCACCGGGCCGGCCGAGCTGTCGCCCGTCTCGCCGACGACGACGGGGCGGGAGGTGGCCAGGGGCGCGATCACCTGGTCCCAGCATGAGGTGGTGTCGCAGCCCTCCCCGGGGTAGCTGTGCCACGAGACGACGGTGTTCTTGTCCCCCGACCCCCATTGGGCGAACGACGAGCTCCAGTCCGAGCAGTCGTTGGCCCAGTCGACGCACCCGGCCATGATCACCTGGGGGGCCCCCGCCGCCCGGATCAGGGAGGTGAGCTGGTCGAAACCGGCCGTCTGCCAGTTGGCGGTCACCGTGTAGGGCGAGCCCCCGGTGACGTACTGGGTGAGGGTGCAGCCCTGCCAGAGGCACTGCCAGGCGTTCTCGCCGCCGGTGATCCAGTAGAAGTAGGGCTCGTTGAAGAGATCGAAGATCACCTCCGGTTCGCCGGCGAATGTGGAGGCCACGCTCGACCAGAAGGCGGGGCTGTGGTCCTCGTCGGGGGCCGGGTTCTGGGAGAGGGCCGTCTGGGCGCCGGGCGCCGACCAGTGGAGATCGAGGATCACGTAGAAGCCCGCCGCCTCCAGGTCGCGGGTGAGCTTGAGCATGGCGCTCTGGTACGCCGTCCCGCCGATCTCGACCCCGTTGATGCCGAGCCAGCAGTCCTCGTTGAGCGGGATGCGGACGGCGTTGATCCCCCATGACTTCATGGCGGCGAAGGTCGCCGGATCGTCCTCGGGCTGGCCGCCGAACGGGTCGGTGGTCCAGTTCTGGGCGCAGACGTACTCCGTGCCGCTCATGTCCACCCCGTGCAGCGTCACCGTCTGGCCGGAGCTGTTGACCAGGTGGTTGCCGTCCACGTGGAGGGCGCTGACCCCGGCTGCCGAACCGCTGCGCGTCTGGGGCATCGCCGTCGCAGGTGGCGCCGGCGTGGCGCTGGCCGCGGCCGCGCTCGAGGTGGGGGACGGCGTCCCGATGGCGGTGGCCGAGCTCCCCGGCGTGGCCTGCGCCGCTGGGCCGGGCCCGCGGGGAACGGCGGCACCGGCGGTGACGAGCGCCAGGGCGATCGCCGCCGCCGACACCAGGGCGGCCGAGTGGAGCGCGCGGTCCCTCACTCAGCTAGTCTGACGGGCTCTCCGCAAAAGACCGACCGGCGCCTCGGGCCCGTCGTGGGCGGAGGTCCCGCCGTCCTGGGCGCTGATCCCGCCCCGGCCGGCGCCGGAGGTGAACTACGCGGCCTTGCAGTTCTTGGCGTGCTTCATGATCCGCTCCCGCTTGGGCTCGCCGGGCTTGCGCGTGTGGCGGAAGGCGATCTCGACGCTGATCTCGTTCTGGCGCATCAGTTGATGGCAGACGGGGCAGCGGATCGAGGTGAGGGCGTCCTTCTGGGAGTAGACGCCTTTCGACTCCTTGATCGTGTTGGCCATGGGGGGATGCTCCTTCGCGGGGGGGAAGCCGCAATTGTATCCGCTGACCGGCGTGAGCCAGTCAGCCCGGCCGGCGCGAGGAGCCGGACCCGCCCTGAGCCCCTGGCGTGGCGGTTCCGCTGCCCCTCCGAGGCCCGCAAGGGGACCGGGCGCGGTCCCCACGGCCCGCGGCACAATGGCGCCACCCATGGACGGTCCGACCGCGGTCCTGGCCGCCGTGCTCCTCGCCGGCCTGGTGCTGATCGCCATCAGGCCCATCCGGGCGGTCCGGGACGAGCGCTTCTTCGCTGCCGAGGAGCGCGGCTGGTCGGAGTCGGGCAGCTTCCCCGCCGAGGTGCACCGGGTGTACCGGCACCCCCGGATGGTCGAGGTCGACGGGTTGAGGCTGCGACAGCTCGGCTATGCGGTCGAGGAGCGCGGCATGGTCCGCGGTGCGTGGGGCCGCCACCTGGAGGTCCTCTGGCGTGCCACCGGCCCGCCGGCGTGGTACCCCGTGGCGGATTCGAACCGCCGATCTCCGCCTTGAGAGGGCGGTGTCCTAGGCCTCTAGACGAACGGGGCTCGCCGAGCGATGGTCCGACTCTACTCCCCCGCCGGAACCAGCCCATCCGGGCCGGTGTTTCGACTCCGGCGCGGCGACGCGGCGATGCGCAGCGCGGAAACGCGGCAGGGGCTCGGCATCGGTCGGGGTGGCAACGGCTCCGCGCATCCGCGTCACCACCCAGAGGACCCCGGCCGCGGCAATGGTGGCGGCCATCACCGGACTGAGTGGCTCGGCGACCTGCAGCAGCACCGTCGCAACCAGTGAAACAGAGCCGGCGGCGCCTTGCGACACAAGGCGTCTCCGCCAGATCCACAGCACGACGACGAGCAGCAGCAGCGCATCGACGAACCACCACGACACGTCGAGTGCGGCCATGAACACCAGGCACACCACCGCCGCCGCACCCATCCAGCGCACGTCCAGCGCCTCGCCCCGCACGCCGATGAGGACGGCGAGAAGTGGCAGCAGGAGGACGTCGTCGACGGAGTGCACGTAATTGGTGCACGCCAGCCACACCGCCAGCCCGGTGAGCACCACGACAGCGCGGTCGCGGTCGGGGAGGCGACGCAGGCCACGATTCCGCCAGCACGCCACGGCGAGAACCAGCACCAGCAGCGCGCCGACGGCGCTCACCGCATCACCCAGCGGCCTGCCTCCGGGAAGCGGCGCCAGCAGGCGGGGGATGCCCGACATGTCGGCGGGGACGTTGCCGAAACTGCTCGCGGCCAGGCCGAACACGTGGGTGACATAGTCGGCGAGCCCGGGCCCCAGCGCGAAGCCCGCCGCGGCGCCGCCGATGACGACGCCTGCCGCCGCGGCGGCGAACCGCCACGCCCGCGCCGGCTGGGGCGTCCAGACCGCGAAGAGGAGCAGCGGCAGCGGCCAGAGAAGATCCGGCTTGAGCAGCACCACGACCATGCACAGCCCGGCCAGCCATGGCCGGTTGCGGCGCATCAGCAGCAGGGACCCGAGCAGCCCGCCGAGCATGAGGGCATCGAACTGGCCGCCCGCGAATCCCTCCAGCACCGGCCGCAATGCCAGACCCGCGACCACCCACGGCCAGCACCTGAGCCATCCGCTCTCGCGCAGCCATGCCCGCAGCCAGGCCGCGGCGACGAGCACTCCGATCGACGTCCACACGACGAAGCTCGCCCAGAACCCGAGGAGCGTGAACGGCGTCAGCAACCAGGCGACGACGGGGAGGTCGAGGAAGTAGTTGAGCGGCGTGGAGGACGGCGGGAACCTCCACACCGCCTGCTGCGCCAGGTGTACGGCAATCGGGTTGTAGAGGTTGCCTCCACGCTGCACGAGCTGGGCGGCGGCGTAGAAGACGCGCCAGTCGTTGGCCACCTCGTAAGGCTTGACGGGGAACATCTCGGTGATGGCATCGATACCGGACCACAGGACCAGCGCCAGCAGTCCGATCAGCACCGGCACGCGCCAGTCCGACAGCTGTGATGCGCGCACCCGCAGGGTGGCGCGACGGCCGGGCATCAGGCCCTGGCGACGGGCGCGAGGGCCGCGCCGCCGGCCGCCGGCTCGCCGGGTGCATCGACACCGGTGGCCCCGCGCATCCTCTCCAGCAGCCACCACGCCCCGCTCACGGCGGTCAGCGCCACGGCGATCGGCGTCAGTGACACCTCGACCAGATGGAATGGCCAGACCGCCGGCAGCAGCGCCAGGGCGACCAGTGCCATGGAGACGAGGGCTTGCCGCGGCACATGGGACCTCCACCAGATCCAGGCCACGACGCCGATGGCAAGGAGTGCCTCGCCGAGGCTGAACGAGAGGAGGAAGGCCGCCGTGACGGCGAGGCAGCCGATGACCGCCATCATCAGCCAGCGCGCATCCAGTCCCCTGCCGCGCACGCCGACCAGCACGATGAGGAGCGGGAACAGCATCACGTCGTCGTTGGGATGCGCGTACGGGACGCAGGCCAGCCACACGGCGAGGCCGATCAGCGGAACGACGGCGCGCTCGGCGTCGGCGAGGTGGCGGAGGGGCTGGCTGGCGAAGCATGCCCACACCATCCCCGCCACCAGGACGGCGCCGGCGACGGCGACCCCGTCGCCCATGAGAGCGCCTCCGGGAAGGGGGAGCAGAAGCCCGGGAACGCCGGAGAGATCCGGCTGGGCGGCGGCGACGTTCCCCGCGAAGCTCAGCGCGTGCGCGAGGAAATCCCCTCCGGCCGGAACGAGGAGGAGGCTGGCCAAGCCACCGCCGAGGGCCACCAGCCCGGTGGCCGCGGCGAAGCGCCAGGCGCGTGGCCAGACCGGTGCCCAGGCCGCGAACAGCAGCAGTGGCAGCGGCCAGAGCAGATGCGGCTTGATGAGGACGATGACCATGCAGGCCCCGGCCAGCCAGGGCAGGTCCCTGCGCATGAGCACGAGCGACGCGACCAGGCCCGCCAGCAGCAGCGCGTCGAACTGGCCCGAGGCGAAGCCCAGCAGCATCACCCACGAAGCCATCGCGCCGATCAGCCAGAGCCCCGCCCGCTCCCATCCCGACTCGCGCAGCCACGCGTGCAGGGCCACCACCGCGGCCACCGCGCCGAGGGCCGAGAACACGGCGAAGCTGTCCCAGAACGGCAGCAGCGTGGCCGGTGTCAGGAGCCACGCCACGACCGGCAGGTAGGCGAAGTTGTCGAGTGGGGGCTGGAGGTGCGGGTACCACTGCACGACCTGTTCCATCGCCTGGATCGCCGTCTGGTTGTATGGGTTTCCTCCCATGTGGGAGAGCCGCGCCGCCGCGTAGAAGACGCGCCAGTCGTCGGCCAGCCCGTAGGCGGAGGGGGGCAGGAAGTGGGGGAGGGCGAAGACGGCGAAGCCGAGGACGAAGCCGAACAGCCCGATCAGCACGCGGCGGCCGCGCGCGGCGTCGACGGGCGCACGAGCGAGACGGGCTGGAAGTGCGTCCGTGGCCACATCCGGATGCTATGGGAGGGGGCCAGCCCGCCTGCCCGGGACACCGAACCGTTGCGGCCTCGTCACCGCCCGCCCCCTCCACCCCCGGGCACGGCGGGCGGGGCGGTCAGACGCGATCCGGCGCCGCCATCCCCAGGCACCAGAGGGCGTCGGCCAGGGTTGCCCGGGTTGCCGCCACCAGCTGGCGGCGGAAGGCGCGGCGCACGGGATCCCGCTCCCGCACGATCGCATCGGTGTGCTCGTAGAAGTCGGTGAGCGTCGAGGCGAGGCCGAAGGCGTAGGTGCACAGCGTCGAGGGAGAGAGCCCGGCGCCTGCCTCGGCGAGGGCGTCGCGGTAGGCGTCGATGGCGTGGAGCAGGCCGCGCTCGACCTCCTCCAGCGGCGGCACGGCCGCCGGTCCCGGGGACGCCTCGACCTTGCGAAGGATCCCGGCGGCGCGGGCGTGGGTGTACATCAGGTAGACGCCGGTGTCGCCGGTGGTGCGCAGCGCCTCGTCGAAGTCGAAGCCGATGATCTGGGTGAGCGAGAACTTCTCCAGGTAGTAGCGGACGGCGCCCGCCGCCAGGCTGGCGGCGATCTCGGCGGTGTCCGCCTTCTCCGCCACCCGCTCCAGGGCCCGGTCCAGCAGCGAGTCGGCGCGCACCTCGATCCCGCGGCGTCCCGAGAAGGCGTAGCTGCCCTTGCCGTCGTCGACGGGGACGCCGAGGATTCCGGCGGCGGCGGGGGAGAGGGCGACCACCTCGTAGGCGAGGTGGATCGACCGCTCGGCCTCGCGCGGGTGCCCGGTCCGGGCCAGGCCTCGCTTCACCACCTGCTGGGGATAGGCCTGGCGAGCGTCGATGACGTTGATCACCCGCGACGCGTGTCCGAAGGACGCCGAGGGCAGGGTTCCCTCGTCGGCCGTCGTCGTCGCCGGCGAACCCGGGTCGCCGGCGCGCCAACGCCGGTAGCGGAAGTCACGGCCGAGGAGGCCGAACTTCCACAGCTGGTAGGCGATGTCCTTGGCCGTGTAGGTGGCGACCCCGTCGGACTTGACCAGCACCTTGGCCTCGTCGTCGTCGGCCTCGGGACCGTCCGACGGCATCACCCAGCAGCCCGCGTGGCGGCCCTCGGTGACGAAGACGATCGACTTCGTCTCCCGGAGCAGGTCGAACGCCTGGGCCCAGAACCCGAAGGCGATGATGTCCGACTCCCAGGTGAGCAGGTCGTACGCGATGTCGAAGCGACGCATCGTCGCGAGGTGGCAGTCGACGATCCGGGAGGCGATGTCCTTGACGAAGCGCGCGGTGTCGTTGTCACCCGCCTCGATCTCGCGGAGCGTCTGCCGGCGCCGTTCGAGAAGGTCCGGCTCCACCTCGTAGCGGCGGCCGACCTCCACGTAGACGCGGGAGCAGTACTGGTCGAAGGGCTCGCCGGGGCCCGCCTCGATGCCCAGGTGGCGGAGGCCCACGGCGACGTCGGCGACCTGGACGCCGGTGTCGTCGATGTAGTTCTGCACCTCGACCTCGTGGCCGAGACGGCGGAGGATGCGCACCACCGTGTCGCCGATGCAGGCGTTGCGGAGGTGGCCGACATGGGCCGCCTTGTTGGGATTGGTGGCCGTGTGCTCCACCAGGGTCCGGCCCTGCGGCGGTGGCGTCCCCGCCGCGAGCAGCGGCACCGACGGGTCCAGGCCCAGGGCCTGCTCGATCACCGCCGGCGCCCACACCGACTCGTCGAGGTGGCAGTTGACATAGCCGGGCGGGCTCGCCGTCCAGGCGGTGGCGAAGGGCAGGCGGAGCCCCTCCAGGCGCTCGCGCAGCTCGCCCGCGATCGCCATGGGCGGGCGGCGGAGGGCGCGGGCGGCGCGGAGCGGCACCGGGGTGGAGAAGTCTCCGAACTCGGGGCGGGCCGAGGGCTCCACCAGGGCCTCCACCTGCGTTTCGATCCCCCATTCAGCCAGAATGGCCTGGATGGCCCGGATGAGCTCTGTTCGAACGTCGAGCATGGGGTTTGGATCGTAGTCGACGGGGCGGGGCGGCAGCCTGTCGCTGCGGATCGGGACCACAAATAGGGACAATGCCCGACCGATGAACACCATTCGACACTGTGTGGTCCCCGCCGCCGGGCTGGGGACGCGCTTCCTGCCGGCCACCAAGGTTCTCCCCAAGGAGATGCTGCCGGTCGTCGACCGCCCCGTCATCGAGTGGGCGATCGAGGAGGCCATGGCCGCCGGGGCCGCCGAGATGGTGCTCGTCATCGCCAACGGCAAGGAGCTGATCCAGGCCCACTTCGAGCCCAGCCCGGAGCTGGAGCGGGTTCTGGAGCGCCGGGGCAAGGCGACCGAGCTCGCCGCCGTGCGGCACTCACAAGAGCTGGCCCACATCACCTACGTCCTCCAGGAGCGGCCGCTGGGCCTGGGCCACGCGGTCCTCTGCGCCGAGCCGGTGGTGGGGCAGCACCCCTTCCTCTGCATGCTCCCCGACGACCTCTCCCACGCCCGCACGCCGATCCTCGCCCAGCTCCGGCAGGCCTGGGAGGAGCTTCACACGCCGATCCTCGCCCTCACCCGGGTGAGCGGAGACCAGATCTCGCGGTACGGGTGCGCCACCGTGGCCGAGAGCCGTGGCCGGCTGCACCGGGTCACCGGCATGGTGGAGAAGCCACCGGCCGCGGAGGCCCGGTCCGACCTGGCGATCATGGGCCGCTACGTTCTCCCCCCGGCGATCTTCGACGCCCTCCGCCACACCACTCCGGGTGCCGGAGGGGAGATCCAGCTGACCGACGGTCTCGCGGCCCTGCTCGAGGCCGGGGACGTCTGGGGGGTGGAGTTCGAGGGCGAGCTTCTCGATGTCGGCACGCTGGACGGATGGCTCGCCACCAACGTCCGGCTGGCTGAAGAGCTAGGCCGGGGATACAACCCGTACGCGGCTGTCCCGGGGAGGGTCCAGGCATGATGCGTCTCGTCCGCCGTGAATGGGGGGCGGCCACCTTCGTCCTCACCGTCCTCGTCGGCGCGGTGGCGGTGATGATCTCGTTCGCCATCGGCGCCGGCCACACGGTCGCGTCGCCGACGCCGCCGCCCTGCCCGTCCTACACCCCGTACTCGCCGACCCCGACCGGCCAGGTCAGCGCCACCGCGGCGTCGCCGACCGCCTCTCCGCCCGCCTATTGCCCGACGCCGCCCCTGCCGGTGGAGAGCGCCACTCCGTCGCCGAGCCTGTCGCCGTCGGCCAGCGCCTCCCCGTCGGCCAGCGCGTCGGCGTCGGCGAGCGCATCGGCGTCGGCGAGCGCATCGGCCTCAGCCTCAGCGTCGGCCAGCCCCTCGCCCTCGAGTTAGCCCGGCCTCTGCGCCGCGTCCCCGCCCAATCAGCGGTGGCCCCGGCCGCGCCGACGCTCATCCGACGGTTGCGCGCCACCACTGGGCCACCAGGGCTCTGGTCTCCTCCAGGCTGCCGCTGTTGTCGATGACCCAGGTGGCCGCGATCCGCTTGCCCTCGATGGGCAGCTGGGCGTCCAGGCGCCGCCGGGCGTCGGCGGTGCTCATGCCGTCGCGGCGGTGCAGCCGCTCGACCTGGGTGCTGGCGTCCGCGTAGACCAGCAGGATCCCATCGGGAAACCCGGCCGTCCTCCCCCCCTCGAAGAGCAGCGGGATGTCGACGGCGATGAGGGGGGGCCCGGCCGCCGCCGCCTCCGCCACCCGGGTGGCGATCCTCGCCTGGATCAGGGGATGGGTGACGGCCTCCAGGCGGCGGCGGCTCTCCGGATCGGCGAAGACGACGCCGGCGAGGCGTTCGCGGTCCAGCGCGCCCGCCTGGGTCAGCACCTCGGGGCCGAACGCGTCCGCCACGGCGGCGAGGCCGGCAGAGCCCGGCTCGACGACCTCACGGGCGATGACGTCCGCATCCACCAGGGCCGCGCCGCGGGCGACCAGCATCGCCGCCACCGTCGACTTCCCGGTGGCGATGCCGCCTGTCAGGCCGATCGTGAGCACGTGCCCATCATCTGGCCGCCGGCCCCGGATCGGGACGCCGGCGCGCACTCCCCGAGCGCCCAGCGATCGATCAGCGGACTACGGGCTCCTGGGCTGCCGGGCTGTACGCCTGACCCATTAGGTCGACGCGGCCCAACGACCGTGCGAATTCGAGGCACGCCGACCGTGCGAAGCGGAGATGCTTGCCGGGGGTGTGCCAGGCCTGGAGGTGTCCCTGGGCCACGGCGCGACGGAGCGTCGAGCGCGAGACGCCGCACAGGCTGGCGGCCTCACCGGTGGTGAGGATCCGATCCTCGATCTGCGCCATCACCTTTCCTCCCATTCCCTTCTCAGCCCGATTGCTGAGGCCGCGACCTTGGCGTCGTCGGACGGTTTAACAGTGTACAGGGGCTTTGGCGCGCTTGTCTCGTTTGTGTTGCCTGTGCCCACCGGCCGGTCCCCCGCCGCCGGCATCAGGCCGGTCTGGCGCGAGTCGACGGTCGTGCTCGGTCCGCGGGCTCCTCGGGCGTCTCAGCCCTCCCGCGGTCGTGGCGTCGCCGACGCTACCACGACCCGTCGCCCGGTGAGCCCTTTCAGCCTGGCGATCACAGGTACTTGCCAATCGGCGTGACGACACCGCCGACGAGACTCATCGAGCTCGCCACCCTCCCCACCGGTGGCGCCGATTCGGGATTCTGGGAGAAGCTGGGGGCTGCCTATACTGGCCCGATCGGGCGGTGTGGCCAGGAGACATCGATGACGACAGGGGTTCGGGATCTCGTCAACAGGCTGGTGGAGAGCGTCTCCACCGTCATCGTCGGCAAGGACGAGGAGATCGAGCTCTGCGTCCTCGCCATGCTCTGCCGCGGTCACGTGCTCATCGAGGATGTGCCCGGTGTCGGCAAGACCATGCTGGCCAAGGCCCTGGCGCGGGCCAGCGGCTGCTCGTTCGAACGGGTGCAGTTCACCCCCGACCTGCTGCCCGGCGACGTCACCGGCGTCTCCGTCTTCGACCCCCGAACGACCTCGTTCGAGTTCCGCAAGGGCCCCATCTTCGCCCAGGTCCTGCTGGCCGACGAGATCAACCGAGCCACGCCGAAGACCCAATCGGCCCTCCTCGAGGCCATGGAGGAGAACCAGGTCACGGTCGACGGCCGGACCCACCGCCTTCCCGAGCCCTTCATCGTCCTGGCCACCCAGAACCCCGTGGAACTGGGTGGGACCTTCCCGCTCCCCGAGGCCCAGGTGGACCGTTTCCTCCTCAAGGTCGATCTCGGCTACCTGCCCATCGACCTGGAGGTGGCCATGCTCGACCGCTTCCAGGCCATGTCCCCCCTCGACGACCTCGGCCCCGTCACCGATCGCGAGGAGCTGGGCAGGTGCCAGTCGGCCTGCAGCGCCGTCTACTGCGACGCGACCCTCAAGGATTACTGCGTCCGTCTCGTCCAGCACACGCGGCGGCACCCGGACGTGACCCTGGGCGCCTCGCCGCGAGGCAGCCTGGGACTCCTCCACGCCGCCCAGGCGCGGGCCGCATCCGAGGACCGCGACTTCGTGCTGCCCGACGACATCAAGAGCCTCGCGCCCGGCGTGCTCACCCACCGGGTCCTCCTCACGGCGAACGCCGAGCTCCGCGGGATGACCAGCGCCGCCGTCATCGATGAGATCCTGGCCGCCGAGACCGTCCCGACGGCCTCGCGCCGGCTGGCATGACGGCGCGGGTACCCCTCCTCGCCGTCGTCGCCGTCCTCGCCCTGTTCGCGGGCCTCACCGGCGTGCGGCTCGCCTACACCCTGGCCTACGCCCTCATCCTCCTCATCGTCGCCGCCTGGGTTTGGTCCCGCCTCCTGGCGCGGCGTCTGGAGGTTCGCCGCGAGCCGCCGGGCGGCGCGCACATGGTCGGCGAGGCGTTCACAGAGCGCTTCACGATTCACAACCACAGCGTCCTGGTCCTGCCCCATTGCGAGGTCTACGACCGCACGAAGCTGCCCGGCTACGCGCCGGGGCGTGCCTGCGCCCTCAACCCCAGAAGCTCGGCGACCTGGACGGCCCAGGGGGTGTTCAGCCTGCGGGGCAAGCACACCTTCGGCCCGCTCGACGTTCGGCTCGGCGATCCCTTCGGCCTGTTCCCGCGAACCCTGCGACTGCCCGAGACCGGAGCCGTGACCGTGTACCCGGCGATCCGACCGGTGGGGGACATCCTCGGACCGGCGTGGCTCGGCGGTGCCCTCGGCGACGCCCAGCGCGGACGCGTTCTCGACGTGCCCCCCGAGGTCTCGTCGGTTCGCGATTACGCCTCCAGTGACGGCCTCAGCCGGATTCACTGGCCCTCCACCGCCCGCGCCGGGCGCCTCATCAGCCGGCTGTACGAGTCCCAGCAGAGCACCGACCTCCTCGTCCTCCTCGACCTGGGCCGGGGGATCCACGTCGGGGAGGCCCCCGAGTCCACTCTGGAGTACGCCGTCTCGCTGACGGCCTCGGTGTGCCACGCCGCCCTCTCCCGGGGGCAGGGGGTGGGGCTGGTCGCCAACGACCGTCAGGGCACCACCATCCCCGTGGGCCACGGCGACACTCAGCGGCTGCGCCTCCTCGACTTCCTCGCCACCGCCCAGGACACCGGCCGCCAGTCGATCGCGAGCGTCATCGCCAAGCAGGGGGGCGGGTGGCGCGGTCGCGGCGGCCTGGTGGTCGTCACCAGCGATCGCGACACCGCCTGGGTCGAGGCCCTCGTCGAGGCCGGGGTGCGGGGGCAGCGGCACCTCGCGGTCCTCATCGAACCCACCTCCTTCGGCGGGCCGGGACCGCCCCTGCGGGTTGCCGCAGCCTGGCGCCTGGCCCTCGACTGGTGGATGGTCCGTCGTGGTGACGCCTTCTCCTCGACCCGTCGCGAGCGCGGCGCGAGCACGGTGGGGAGCTGACGCCGGTGCCCCGCAACCTCCCTCCCCCCCCCGACCGGCGGCCTGCCCCGGACCGGCCGCCCGGCGGCAGGGGGGCCGATCGCGCGCGGCGGCTGCACTACCAGCCGCTCGCCCCCGAGCCGCAGCCGGCCGCGTCGGCCTCCTTCGGCGCCCGTATCGACGGCGCCGCCGCCGCCGCCCCCGAGGCGTCGGGCGCCTCCACCGGCGCGGTCGGCTTCGCACTCGCCCTGATCCTCATGGCGGCGGCGACGGCGTCGGTCCTGACCGGAGGCTGGCCTTCGGCGGCGGCACCCACCCTTCTGGTCGCCCTGCTCGCCGTCACCGAGGCCACCCTGCTGGCGCGCTCCGGCCTCAGCAGGCTGGGGGCGATCCTCTTCGCGGTGCCCCTGTGCGCCGCCGTCGTGGTGCCGGTGACAATCGGCAGCCTCCCCGCGGTGTCGCCGGGCGGCGGGGTGCTCCCGATCATCGGCCAGTACGTGGGGGCGGCATTCACCGGCCTCTTCGCCAGCGACGACTGGAGCTTCACGGTCGGGCTCTGCTCGGCACTGTGGCTGTGCGGCTACTGGGTGGGCTGGGTGGCTTTCCGGGAGCGGCGGGGAGTGCTCGCCGTGCTCCCCATCCTGGTCGTGCTCGCCTGCAACGCCCTCAACGCCCCCTCCGTCCGCCGCTCGACGGGAGCCGTCTCCGGGGTGGGCGCGGCCGAGGCGGTGGCCCTGCTGGCCGCCGTCGTGCTCGTCGGCCTCGCCCAACTGGGCGACCTCGATTTCGGCTGGAACTGGCGCCGGGTGCCGACGCTCCCCGGTCTCGGCACGCGATTCCGGACCTCGGCGCTCCTCGCCGCCGTTGGCGTGGTGCTCGCCAGCCTGCTCATCCCTCCCGCCTCGACCACGGCCGTCTCCGGCTCCTTCCTCTTCGGGCCGCGACTGGGGGGCGGCCCCGGAGGGGGCGGCGGCGTGTACGTCGGTTTCAGCCCCACCGTCGTCCCCGGCGGCGCGCTCAAGGGTGACGACGCGACCGTGTTCACGTACTACACAGACCAGGGGGTCTCCGCCTACCTGGGAGCCGTCAACGACATCGTCTTCACCAATGGCGACTGGGGGGTGAACGAGGACCCTGCGAGCACCAGCGCGAGGCCGGTGACCGGGACCATCAGCCGCGACCCGCAGGGCCTGGGGCCGTCCGAGTCGGGCGTGACGCTCCACATCGCCTACACCGCATCGGCCACCCCCCAGGCGGGCACCAACCTCGCCCTCTTCGCCGGCGAGCCCACCTCCGTGGACCACGACGGCACCGCTGTCGGCGAGGCCAGCGCCCAGGGGTTCCTCACCGTCGACCAGGTCGACCTCGGGACGGGCGCGCTGACGAACCTCGTCACCTCGGGGATGGTGAACACCGCCACCCAGAGCGAGCTCGAGGCGGCCGGCACCGACTACCCGTCCTGGGTGGGACCGGGCACGGAGTTCACCAGCTTCCCCTCCACCGCAACCAACGCCGAGGCGGCGGTCATCCACAACCTGGCGCTGGCGTGGACCGCGGGCGCGGCGAACCCCTATGACGCGGCCACCGACATCGAGGCCCATCTGCGGCAGACCGGCGCCTTCTTCTACACGCTGTCCCCGCCCGCGGCGCCGTCGGGGACGTGGCCGATCGTCTACTTCCTCACCAACAGCCACCAGGGGTACTGCCAGTACTTCGCGTCGTCGATGGGGGCGATGCTGCGCAGCCTGGGGATCCCGTCGCGGCTGGTGACGGGGTACGGCCCCGGCCTCCCCACCGGCAAGTTCACCCTTGGCGGGCAGCCGTACTTCCGGGTGACCAGCGACAACGCCCACGCGTGGGTCGAGGCCTACTTCCCCACCTACGGCTGGATCCCCTTCGAGCCCACGCCGCCGTCGGCGGAGGGCAACTACGCAACCTTCCAGCGGGGAGCGGTGGCCACGCCGCTCCCCACCAGCGCGGCGACGGCCACGGCCGCCCCGCCACGGGCCCACCCCACGCCGATCGCGGCCACCCACGGTGCCCCAAGGTCGCCGGGTGGGTCGCGGTTCTCCCCTGTGCTCGTCATCGCCCCGGCGGCCGTCCTGGTCGTGGCGCTGCTCCTCTTCCTCTCGCTCCTCTGGTGGCGCCGCCCGCGCACCCTGAACGGCGCCTGGCGCCGGCTCGGGCTGGCCGCGCGCCTCGCCGGCCTCGAGCGGGAGCCGTGCGAGACGCGCGCCGCCTTCGCGCGGCGCCTGGCCGATGCGCTGGAGGGCACCGGGCCACCGCTCCTCGGGAGGGAGCTCGCCACCGTGGCGCAGGTCTCCGGCAAGGCGGAGTTCAGCCGCTCGGGCCTGGACGGCACCGATCGCGACCGCTGGCTGGGCGCCTGGGCGGTCATCGCCCGCCGGGCACCCCGGCTGCTGCGCCGCCGCGCCGGACGCTCGCACCTCGTCTGATCGCGCTGCGCGCCGCGCCTGACGTCGCTTCAGGACAGGTCCAGGGTGAGCAGGTCGTGGGCGATCAGCGCCCCGGGCACGGAGCCGCGACGCGGCAGGTGATTGAGGAGGAAACGCACCTGGGGGTACGCGGCCACCAACTCCTCCACCTCTCCCCGCCAGAGGTGGCCACCACCCGCCGGGCCATCCAGGCTGGAGCACTCGCAGACCAGCACGTCGACCTCGGCGCAGAGACGGCGCAGGCCGGCGCAGAGGGTGGTGTCACCGGTGAAGCCGACCCGAACGCCGTCCCCGGTCACGGCGTACGCGAGCGATGGCCCGGTGCTGTGGACCACCGCGTGGCTTCGCACCCGGTAGCCGCAGAGCACGACGTCGCCACCGTCCTGGAGGACGGCGTACTCCGGGGCGACCCGTTCGTCGATGCGCCGCTGCATGCCGGCACCGAAGCCCACCCCGACCAGGCCCTCCGCCATCTCCCGGGCACCCACCGGGCCGGCGATGACGAGGCGTCCGGGAGCGGTCCGTTCGTCCCAGGCCAGGGCGCCGAGGAGGATCGGCAGCATCGCCGTGTGGTCGTAGTGGAAGTGGGTGAGCAGCACCAGGTGGATGTCGTGGATGCTGAGCCCGAGGCGGGGGAGGAGGAGATGCGGCGGTGAGCCCACGTCGACGAGGACGTGCTCGCCGAGCAGTGCCGAGGCGTTGCCCCCGCCGGCGCCGAAGGCGTTGCCGCTGCCCAGGATGGAGAGGCGGACGGGCATCTCAGGCCGGTCGCGGAAGGGGGCCGCTCGCGCGCGCGGCAGGGAGGCACGTGTGTGTCATGGGGTGTCCGCATCGTAGCCGCCGGGGGCGCGCGGGCCCACGCTTAGCGCCCGGCAACGCGTGGTATGCAGAGGTCATGCGTCTCGACCGTTTCACCGAACGTTCCCAGGAGGCCCTCCAGGCCGCCCAGACGGCGGCGTCCGGCCTCCAGCACCCGACCGTCGAACCCGAGCACCTCCTCCTCGCCCTGCTCCATCAGGAGGACGGGCTGGTGCCGGCGCTGCTGCGCCGCCTGGAGGTGCCGCCCGAGCCCCTCGCCGCACGCCTGCAGTCCGTCCTCGATGCGCGGCCCAAGCAGATCGGCGCCGCCGAGCCCCCCGTGGGGGAAGCCCTGCGCGCGGTGCTCATGGCCGCCTTCGACGAGATGGCCCGGCTCAAGGACGAGTACGTCTCCACGGAGCACCTCCTGCTCGCCCTGACCCGCCAGCAGCAGGGCGAGGCTTCGCGGCTGCTGCAGCAGGCCGGGGTCACCCCCGAGAAGGTCTACGCGACGCTGGAGGCGGTCCGCGGCTCCGCGCGGGTGACCGATCCCAACCCAGAGGCCAAGTACGACGCGCTCGGCAAGTACGGGCGCGACCTGACCGACGCCGCCCGGCGCGGCAAGCTGGACCCGGTGATCGGGCGCGACGCCGAGATCCGCCGCGTCATCCAGGTCCTCTCCCGCCGCACCAAGAACAACCCCGTGCTCATCGGCGAGCCCGGTGTCGGCAAGACGGCGATCGCCGAGGGGCTGGCGCAGCGCATCGCCAGCGGGGACGTCCCCGAGGGGCTGCGCGACCGCCGCGTCGTCGCCCTCGACCTCGGCGCGATGGTCGCGGGGTCGAAGTACCGGGGCGAATTCGAGGACCGGCTCAAGGCCGTGCTGAAGGAGGTCACCTCGTCGGACGGCCAGGTCATCCTCTTCATCGACGAGCTCCACACGCTTGTCGGCGCCGGCGCCGCCGAGGGCGCCATGGACGCCGGCAACATGCTGAAGCCGGCGCTCGCCCGCGGCGAGCTGCGCTGCATCGGAGCCACCACCCTCGACGAGTACCGCAAGCACATCGAGAAGGACGCCGCCCTGGAGCGGCGCTTCCAGCCGGTGCTGGTCGACCAGCCCTCGGTGGCCGACACCATCTCGATCCTGCGCGGCCTCAAGGAGCGCTACGAGGTCCACCACGGCGTGCGCATCACCGACTCGGCGATCGTCGCCGCCGCCACCCTCTCGCAGCGCTACATCACCGACCGCTTCCTCCCCGACAAGGCGATCGACCTCATCGACGAGGCGGCCTCGCGGCTGCGCATCGAGATCGACTCCCTGCCCACCGAGCTGGACGTGGTGGAGCGCGAGATCCGCCAGCTGGAGATCGAGCGCGAGGCGCTCCGCAAGGAGTCCGACGCGCCCTCGCGGGAGCGACTGGCCGCGCTGGAGAAGGAGCTGGCCGACCTCCAGGAGACCGCCCGCGGCCTGCGCCAGCGCTGGGAGCAGGAGAAGGGGGCGATGAACGGGATCCGCGACATCAAGCAGCGGATCGAGCAGGTCAAGCAGGAGGCGGAGCGTGCCGAGCGCTCCGCGGATTTCGCGCACGCAGCCGAGCTCCGCTACGGTCAGCTTGGCGAGCTGCAGCGCGGTCTTGCCGCCGAGGAGGCCCGGCTCGGTGAGGTGCGCGGTGACCATCCCCTGCTCAAGGAGGAGGTCGACGCCGAGGACATCGCCGAGGTCGTCGCCAACTGGA
>CAZUDL010000023.1:0-20964 GCA_964618935.1 uncultured Actinomycetes bacterium | reverse complement strand
CCACCCGCTGGCCGGTCCCCCGGCCTTCAAGCGTTACGAGGACGGGCTGCTAGCCCGACTCCGTCCTGGGTGGAGAGGTGTGGATGACCGCCGGGATGGATGCGGCGTGGTGACGCTCGTCGCCGGCCCTGCGGCTGCCATACGCAGCCGGCCCGGCAAGGTCATGGGGACCCGGCTCCGAGGCTGGGCACCGTGATCTGCGAGCTCGCCACCAGCGTCTCCGGCTGAGCGCTGACGACCTGGATCTGGAAGGGCTCGCCGGCGGATGGCAGCAGATCCGGAGCCGTGCTGACAATCCGGTACTCGGCGGTGGCTCCGGCGCGCAGGACGGCCGGTCCGCTCTGGATGTCCATCACCTCCTTCGACACGCCGTCGATGGCGAGGAGGAAGTGAACCTGCATGGAGCGGGAGCCAACGTTCCGAACCAGCACGTCCGCCTGCAGCCGGGACGCCTGCAAGGAGGCCGTCTGCACGCCGATGGCGAGGGGGAGGGGTTCCGCCAGGGCCAGCACCACCGAACCTGCCGACGCCACCGACAACGCGGCCACGGCGATCGCCAGCCCCCGGCGCATCCGCGGTCCACCCGGCCGGTGCGCCGGCATCATCACGGTGCTCGCCGCCACGATGAGGATCGGGAACACGAACACGAAGTAGCTTTCCAGCGAACGCAGACTGAGGAACAGCGCGATCAGGGGGAAGAGGGGGAACACGCCTTTCAACCGGTCGTAGCGCCAGATGAAGAGCGCCATCGTCGCCAGCAGCGCCAGGTCGCCGGCCAGCCCGAAGAGGGAGAGCCCTCCACCGCCGATGTGATCGATGGTGACCAGCTGAGCCGGGCCGAGTCCCAGGGGCACGAGGGCGCCGGTGATTGGCAGCAGCACGGTCCTCGCCCAGGCGCCGGCATTCCAGACGACGAACGGCAGGTTGACGACCGCAAACGTGGCGCCGCTCAGCAGCGCGTACCCGGCCGCAACGGGCAGCCAGTTCCGGCCGCGACGATGCGCCTCCAGGGCCACGCCGACCAGCAGGTAGGGGGCCATCAGCCAGGGCGTCTGCTTGATGGCACAGGCGAGCCCCAGTGCGATCGGCCCCCGCCATCGAGCGGCCCTCCCCGCCTGCGGGTCGGCGAAGCGATCCCAGCGCCAGACGGCGATGATCATGAAGGGGATGTAGAGCGGATCGGTCACGCCGTAGGCGATCAGCAGCAACGGCACCGGCAGCAGCACGAACAGAGAGAGGTACGGCCGCATCGTGGTGCTCGCCGCCCGCCACAACAGGAGGCCGCCGGCGAGCCAGGCGATGGCGTCGGTCACCGGTCCGGCGTACCCGGTGGCACCGAAGGCGGCGACCCCGGGCACGAAGAACAGGAAGGACAGCGACGGGTAGGTGACCGAGCTGACCAGCTGGCCGCCGAGGGTGGGGGTCCCCAGCCCACCGCCGCCGAACTCGGTGAGCGCGTGGGTGAAATTCAGGGTGTACGGGTTGAGCCCGTGGAGCAGCGAGGTGGCGGCGGCCTGGTCGAACGCCAATTCATCGGTGAGGAAGCCGTGGGTCGTGGCGCTCACGATGATCATCAGCACCGCCTGCGACAGCGAGGCGGTGAAGATGAGCCGATCGAGATGGCTCTCCTGGTCGCGCCCCCTGACCAGCAGGGCGGCGGCCAGGATGATCAGGCCGCCGATCCCCGAGGCGACCGACAGGGCCGCGGCGTACGCGTACTGGCCGGAGTAGGTGTTCCACTGCTGCGCCCACACGAACCAGAGCAGGCCTGTGATGAGGCGGACGATCTGACCCAGCCCGATGGCGGGCCCGACAGCGGAGGACTCGGGCGCACCCGTCCCGTCCACATCCTCGCCCTCGCGACCGGGGCGGACGCCCGCCACCGTCAGCCTCTGGCCCACGCGCGGATGGCGTCGAACCGGCGGCCTTCTCCGTGCGCTCTCAGTGTGCTGCGGAGGCGCTCCACGGCGGCGATCATGCCATGTCCCCCGCCGGCTGATACACGGCGGCGCCGCCCTGCATCCCGAGATACCGCCACGTCGTGGGCGGCGACCAGTCCTTCGGGACCACGTCGAAGGAGCCATGGCTTCCGACGACGACCGCGGCGGGATGGAGCGACTCGATCCGCACCGTGAGCGCCGAGGCATCGCGGATCGGCTGCTCGGCTCCCACGGGGCCGTAACCGGCGCCGACCAGGTCGACGTTCAGGTTCGCGCCCAGGATCGCCTGCACGTCGGTCACGTCCATGACGACGACCGGCGCCCGCGGATCCCCCGCGGCTTGGAGCGCCTGCTGCACCGGCGTCAGCTCATCCGACGGCTGCAGATTCACAGCCCCGGCCACGGCGAACAGCACGGCGCAGGTGACGGCGATGGCGCGGGCAGCCGGTGACGCTGCCAGCGACGCCAGGGTCCGCCGCGGGCGCGGCGCCATCAGCAGCGGCAGGGCGAGAGCGCCGGTCACACCCAATACCGCGATGGCCAGGACGCCCAGCTCGGTGATGAGCGCGACGCAGTTGATGGCAAGTGCCGCCGCCGCCGCCAGCGTGATCCAGCGCCGGGGCAGGAACGCCAGGACGGCGACGACGCCGAAGGCGGCGGCGGGAAGCAGATAGCGGACCGCACCGACGACCTGTGCGTACTCCGTCGAGCCGGTGAATGGGGTGACCAGGAAGGCGATGGTGCAGGCGAGGGAGAGGAGGGGCACGAGGCGTTCCCTGCCACGTGCCAGCACGGCGAGTGGAAAGCTCATGACCAGCGCGACCAGCGTCAGCCCGAGCTCGTCGACGGCTACGCCGAGCCAGCGCGACGCCGACAGGCCCCGGCCGCTGAGCAGCCAGCCGAGAACCGATTGCTGCACGCCGGGACCGGTGTTCGCGCCGCCGCCGAGACCGGGGAAGACGACCGTCGATCCGAGCCGGACGGTCTCGGGGAAGAGCGGATCCCCGGCGTCCACCCAGTTGCGCAGGTACCAGACGATGGAGATGCTCAGCATCGACACGAGGAGAATCGCCACCTTGCGCGGGTGGTGCCAGGCCCGGTCCAGGCAGAGGACGGCGACGGCCACCGCCAGGGCGGGAAGGATGCTGATGTCCTTGGTTCCGATGGCGAGCCCGAGGCCCAGCCCTGACAGCAACAGCCAGCGGAGCTCGCCTGTCCGGGCCGCGCGCAGACCGAAGGTGATCCCCGCCAGCAGGCCGAGCAGGCCGACCGCGTCGTCATAGGCGGACCCGATCTGCCACCCGAAGAACCCCCAGGTGGAGACGACGACGAGGCCCGCCAGCGCCCCCAGCCATGCGCTCCTGCCAAGCTCCCGCAGCAGCACCGCCGTGAGCACGACGATGAGGCCGGCCGGCAGCAGGTTGACGGCGCCGGAGAGGCCGGCGTTGTGGAAGGGCAGCAGGACGAGGAGGAGGAGGAGGGAGCCGTTGCCCGGTGAGGCGGCGCTGCCGTCGCCGGCCTGGGCGAAGGGCAGGCTGCGGATCGAGCCGGCGTTCAGGATGTGGGCGGCGTTGACGATGTGGTAGCGGATGCTGTCGTCGAGCGGCTGCGGCGCCCAGAAGGTCACGGCCAGGGCCAGCGCCGCCAGGGGGATGGCCACCGCCAGCAGACCCCAGGGGACGTGAGGGGCGGTGCGGGGGAGCCGGGCCGGGGCGGGGACGAAGAGGAAGCTCGCCGCCGCCAGGGCGACGAGGCACCCGATGACCACCGGCAGCCAGAGCACGCCGAGAAGACCGAGCACCTGGAGGAGCGCCACCCATCCGGTGACGCCCACCATCCCGGCGACGGCGGTGCGCTCCAGGATGTCCGCCTCCCGCGGGAGCAGGGCGCAGCCGGCGCGGACGGCGATGATGACGGCGAGGACGAGGAGGACCGCCTGCACAGCGACCCCGCCAAGGAAGGCGGGCCAGCTGCTCATCGCCGGGTTCCCCGTCTCCGCGTCTCAACCAGCTCGCGATAGACGGCCTCCGTCTGCCCGGCCAGCGCCTCCCAGGTGTAGCGGCGGGACAGTTCCAACCCCGCCAGGGACAAGCGGTCGCGGAGCTGGTCGTCATCGAGGAGCCGTCGCATCGTGGCGGACAGCGCCCCGGCGTCCCCGGGAGCGAAGAGCGAACCTCCGACACCGGCGTGCTCGCGGAACGCGGGGATGTCGGTGGCCACGTATGGAACGCCGAGGGCCATGGCCTCGACGAGGACGATGCCGAAGCCCTCCACCGTGGAGGCGCTGACCAGCAGCCGGCCACGCGCCACGATGTCGAGGACATCCGCGTGGGCGCGGACGAAACCGTGGAACGTGACGTTGGGCTCGATGCCCAGCCGGGCGGCGAGGCGCCGCAGCCGGGCCTCCTCTGGGCCACGGCCGACCACGCTGAGCCGTGCTCGGGGGCGATCTCGCACCACACCCGCGAAGGCGCGGAGGACCACGTCCACACCCTTGTACGGAAGCAGCCGGCCGACGACGGTGACGTCGTGATCCTTGCCCGCTGCGCCCGTCCGCACCGCGGACACCAGCGTCTCGCTGACCCCGCAGGGGATCACCGTGACGCGCTCGGGGTCGACCCCGTGGGCGACGAGCTTGTCCCGCACGGTGGTCGAGATGGCGATGTAGCGTGCCACCGGCAGCCGGAGCACGAGGCGCTCGACGAGCTCGCCGACGACACCGATGGCCCCGGCGTTGCGCCGCCAGCTCCCCACCCACACGTCGGGGTACCAGAGGACGACGGGGCGGTGCCGGAGTCGGCCGCACAGCCATCCGACAGGGTGCACGACGAAGTTGGTGGCGTCGATGATGTCGGCGTCGGCACGCCACGTCTGCCATGCCGCGCGCAGGATGAAGCGGACCCGGCGGGGGAGCGACGACCAGGACGCGTACTCCCACCGGTCACCCGTGCTGCGGTCGGCGATCACCGTGACGCGCTGACCCCGGCGGCGCAGCGCCTCGGCCAGGTAGTACGTGCGGGCCTCGACACCACCGGTGATCTCGGCGGCGCCGGTCGCCGGCTGGAACTCGGTGAGAAGGAGGACGTGCATCGGCGGCGTGGATCAGAGGACGTCGACGATGGTGAAACGCCGATCCTCAACGTGTCCCGGGCGCTGCGCCGCGCCCTCCGCGGCCGGGAGGGGCGGGCGGTCCCGGAATCGGGGTCGGGCGGTCGCCGTCACGATGCGGGGTGCGGTCAGCCCCGGCCGGGCGGCCGGTTCGCGGAATGTCGCGCCGCCACGTGCGCCGCCTGCGGCCGGGCGGGGCGATCCTCGGCGCCGGGTCGCGGGTTGCTCCGCCGATCGTTCTCGCCCGGCGGCACGCCCAGGATGCTGAGGAAGAAGCTGGCGAAGATGGTCTGCACTCCCAGGGCGAGGAGGACGCAGGCGGGAATGGCGACGCGCAGCGTGGCGCGCGGGTCCAGCGCGCCGAATCCCTTCGTCGCCCAGCCCGAGAGCGCGACCAGCAGCAGTGCCGCCCCGGTCAGCGTCATCAGCCCGCCGGCGAGAAGCCCCGTCTCCAGCCGCACGTATCGCTGCAGGCGGGTCAGCGCCGGCTGTGGCAGGTGGAGCCCCTCGCGGATGACGAAGACCTTGGTGAAGACGGCAAAGACGCAGACCTGGTAGCCGACGATGCAGGCGAAACCGCACACCAGGAGGGTGTCCACGTCGAAGCCGAAGGGCCCGATCTTCACCGGTCCTCTGATCAGCGCCACTGAGCCGATGGCGCCGACCGCGAAGAGCAGGCCGCCGGGCACGAGGAAGAGCCAGCGGGGGCTGAAGAGAAGCATGAAACGGAGGTGCCGCCAGCCGTCGCGCCAGGTGCGCAGGTGGGGGCTGCGGGAGCGCCCGTCTCGCCGCAGGGTGATGGGGAGCTCGGTGACACGCAGGCCGTGGAGGCTCGCCTTGACGACCATCTCGCTGGCGAACTCCATGCCGCTGGCGGAGAGTCCGAGCTCCAGGATGGCGTCGCGGCGGAAGGCGCGCAGACCGCAGTGGAAATCCCCGACCTCGCTGTGGAAGAAGAGACGTCCGAGCCAGCTGAGCAGGGGGTTGCCGATGACGCGGTGGGACCAGGGCATGGCGTGAGGCTCGATGCCACCCAGGAAGCGATTGCCCATGACCAGGTCGAAACCCTCGGCGAGGCGGTCGATGAGGAGGGGGATGGCGGCGAAGTCGTAGCTCTGGTCGGCGTCGCCCATCACCACGTACTCGCCCCGCGCCGCGGCGATGCCGCCGGCCAGGGCGGTGCCATAGCCTCGCTCGGCCACCTCGACGACCCTGGCGTGGCACCGCCGGGCGATGCCGACGGAACCGTCGATGCTGCCGTTGTCGGCCACGATGATCTCGCCGTGCAGCCCGGAGGACGAGAGGGCCGAACGGGCAGCGTGGATGCAGGAGGCGAGGGTCTCGGCCTCGTTGAGGCATGGGAGGACCACCGAGACCCGCGGCCCCGCGGCAGGCCACGGCCCCGCGTGGGCAGCCGGGGCTGCCGGGGCGACCGTCCGAACGGACACGGGCCGAGCTTCCTCCGATGGGGCGCCATCGCGTCGCCTTCGAGGCGCCGCGCCGCCGCCCCGATTGTTCGGCCCCGCCCGGGGCTTCACCTCGATCAGCACGGGATCGTTACGCGCCTTCGCCCCCAACGATGCCCGTCCCGGGCCGCATTGTCCGCGCCGTGTCCGGAGGCCGCGGCTAGGCTGACCTTCCGCCTCGACCGACGAGTGTGGCCCCTCGCGGCGCCGTCTCGTCTACGTGGGGGCGACCGGGCATGAGGGGTTCGGAGGGCGGGACGGGCAGGGGCGCAGCAGGAGAAGGGACGGACATGGCCGAGTTCGATTTCGCGGACGGTTTCGACGTCAGTGAGCCGCTTGCCTGGGGGCTGACCCCGGCCCAGGTGGGGGCGGCCGCGTGCGGTCTCGTCCTCGCCTATCTCGACCTCTCGTCCCCGCTGCCCAGGCCGGCGGCGCTGCCGCTCGCCGTGCTGCTGGGGGCCACCGGTCTCGGCCTGGCCCTGGCCCGCCGGGGCGGACGGCCGCTGATCGCCTGGCTGGGCGTCGCAGCCCGCTTCTGGACCAGGCCCCGGCGGGGCTTCCTGGTCCTCGCCACGGACCCGGACGCCGGGCCGCCTCCGGATCAGGCGGGAGCGGCGTGGGATGCACCGGGGAGCGCGCGGGGCGGCGCCTCGTGCGGCCGCCGGGAGGGCAGGGCGCAGGCCGTGGCGCCCCCGGTCGAGACCGGGCGCCGGGTGCCCCTCGTCCTCCTCCCGGAGCCGGTCACCCCAGACGGCGCCGAGGGCGGAGGGCGGCGGGGCGCCGTGCTGCGCCCGGGACCGGGTGGGCTGCGCCTCGCCGACGCCGGGATCCTCGAGGCCCCGCCGCGGGGCGACTGGTGGGGCCCCCGCCTCGTCCCTCCGCCGCGGAGCCGGACCATGCGCCGGCTGACCTTCTTCTCCCTGAGCGGCGGCACCGGACGGACCACCCTGGCGGTGGAGGTGGCCGGGCTCCTCGCCGGCCGGACCGGTGCCACCGGGGGGGCCGGGAACCGCATGCCGCGCGTCGCCCTGGTGGATCTCGACCTGCTCAACGCGCGGGCCGGCATCCGGCTCGGTGTGCCGCTACCCGTCGGGTGGAACCTTCTGGACACCGATGCGGCCGATGCCGCCCTGGCCCGGCACCGGGTGCTCCACCGCAGCGGCGTCGAGGTGTTCCCCGGGCCTCCGCGGCCGGTGAGCCGGAACGGGGCCGGGCGCGCGGACGGCCCCCTGCGGGTCGCCCCGCTCCTGGCCGGACTGGAGCGGCGCGGGTGCGACGTCGCCGTCATCGACATCCCCGCCGGGCTGGGTTCCATCTCCCGGCGGGTGCTGGAGAGCGCCGACGAGATCTTCGTCGTCCTCACCGAGACGGCGGGCGGCGTTCACGACGCATACCGCAGCACCGCCGCGCTGCGCGAGCTCGGCCTTGGCAACCGGCTGCGCTACGTCGTCAACCGCAGCCACGGCGCGGGCCTCCTGGACGAGGCGATGCTCGACCTCGGCGGCAGCCTGGTCGCGGCGATCCCGGACGACCCGGCCCTGGAGCGCGCGGAGGCGGAGCACCGCCTGGTCGGCCTGAACGGCTCGGGCAGGACCGCCGAGGCGCTCCGCGCCCTGGCCGCCGCGGTGGACCCGGGGATGGCCGCGCCCGGCGGCTCAGGCCACCTCCACCGCCCGCGCCGCCGCCGTTGGCGCCGGGCGAGCTGACCCGGTGCGAGGGCGGCCCGCATCCGGCGGAGGCCTCGGCTTCGACGGACCCGACCTCAGCGTGCGACTGGCCGGCGATCGGATCCTCACTGCCGACGGGTGCAGCCTCGGGGTGCTGGCCTGCGGCGACGTGGACCTCCTCGCCGTCGAGCCGTGGCGGAGAGAGGCGGCCATCGGCGCGCTCGAGGAGTTCCTGCGAGGGCTCTGCGCCGAGCTGATCTTCACCATCCGCATCCGGCGGCTGCGGCAGGAGGGGGTCCCCGACTCTCACGCGGGCAGGCTGACCGCGGCGCTCGAGGCGCACTGGCGCCTGCGGCTGGAGACCGAGCAGGTCTTCCACAACCACGTCGCGGCCGCGATCCGCCACGCCGACGGTGAGGTCGTCGAGGGCGAGCTCGGCCGGCTGGCGACATGCCTGGAGACCGCCGGCGTCCCCGCCCGCAGGCTGGGTGGCCGGCGGCTGGCGGATCACCTGGGGGACATCGGCCTCGGAGCCAGGCCCCTGGCCTGGCACGATCGTCCGGGAGGCGCGCGCCTCGGCGGGCGGCTGGTCCGGACGGCCGTCCTGGATCGCCTCCCCGGTGGCGGCGTCGACGCCGGCTGGCTTGCCGCCCTCGCCCGCTGCGCGGCGGAGTGCGACGTGGCCATCCGCCTCTCTCCCACCCCCGACCGGCGCGCCACCGGCCTGCTCAACCGCCGCATGCGCGAGCTGGGCGCCCACCAGATCCTGGAGACCGAGAGGGGGATGGTCCCCGACGCCGGCGTCGAATCAGGGCTGCAGGCGGCGCGCCGCCTCAGCGATCGCCTGGCCCGGAACGCCGGGCGGCCGATGCGCCTGTGGCTGACGGCCGCGGCTCTCGGCGACGATCCGGAGTCGCTGAAGCGGAGCTGGGGGCGGCTGCAGGCTGCGTTCGGCGCCAGCCTGGTCGCGCCGCGACCGGGGCACTTCGAGCATCTGGGAGGCGTGCTGGCGGCCTGGGGCTTGGGACCGCCGGTCGGCCCCGGCAAGCTCGTCGATTCGCATGCCGCGGCGAGCTGCGTCCCCTGGCTCCAGACCACCATCGCCGACCCCGACGGATACCGCATCGGGCGGATGGCCGACAGCGGCCTGCCGGTGCGCCTGTCCCCCTTCGACGAGCGACACCACGCCAACGCCAACATCGGCATCTTCGCCGCCTCCGGCCAGGGGAAAAGCTTCCTCATCGGGACCCTGCTCATCGAGGCCCGGCGGCACGGCACCGAGGCCATCGTCATCGACCCCGAGGGCGAGTACCGCGAGCTGGTGGAGAGCCTCGGCGGCGAATGGCTCGATCTGGTCACGCAGGCCTCCATCAACCCGTTCGACCTGGGCGACGACGGCGGCGCGGCGGTCGCCGTGGTCGAGGTGTGCTCGGTCCTCTGCGACGGGATCGACGAGGTCGAGCGGGCCGCCGTCGAGGCTGCGGCGCGGCGGGCGCAGGCCGAGGCCCGGGAGCGGGGGGACCGGCCCCGGCTCCGCCAGTGCCTGGGCCCGCTGGAGGAGAGCGGACCAAGGGTGGCGACGGTCCTGCGGCGGTTCCTCGACGGGCCGCTCTCGGGCTTCCTGGACCGCCCCACCGTGCCCACCTGGACCCATCCGCTCGTCGCCGTCGGCAGCCGCGAGGTCCCGGAGGAGCTGGTTCCGGTCACCACCCTTCTCCTCGGCGGCATGCTCTGGGAACTGGTCCGGCGGGTGCCCCGCCGGCGGCACATCATCCTCGACGAGGCCGGCATGCTCACCTCCCACCCGGCGCTGCGCCGCCTCCTGTCCCAGCTCGCCCGCCGCTGCCGCAAGTACGGCAGCTCCCTGGTGGTGGCGACGCAGAACGTCCAGGACCTGCTCCGCAGCGAGGAGGGCACGGTGGTCGCCAGCAACTGCGCGGTGGTCCTCTGCGGCGGCCACCGGGCCGTCGAGGTCGCCGCCATGGAACGCGCCTTCGGCCTCACCGAGACGCAGCACCGCCGCCTCGAGAGGGCGCCGCGGGGCGAATTCCTGCTCATCGCCGGGGAGCGCCGGGGCATGATCCAGGTGGACGTCCCCACGCTGTACCGTCAGATGATCTGCGGGGGCGGATCAGCCTGGGAGGCCGCGGCGCCGGCTGCGGCAAGGGTGGCACGGGAGGTCGGCTCGGGGTCGGGAACCCCTTGACACGTCGAGGATCGAGTCCCAAGATGTGGGGGCTCCAGTTCGGGCGAACCCCAACATGTGGGATGCTGTGGGGACAGAGTTACACGGTGTGGCCGGGTTCGCCCGCCTGGGGCCGCCGATAGCAGATCGGATCCGAAGCCCTCCAAGCCGCGCCAGACACCTCAGCAGAGAGAGGATTCACCAATGGACACTCCAGCATCGCCGCCGCCACCCGATTCCACTGAGCTGACGACCCGGGGGACAGGTGAGGGGCGTCGCGGTGCGCGCCGCAACGGCGGCGCGAAGCTGGAGACGACCGCCGGCGGGCTGCGTGTCGAGCGCCGCTTCACCCGGGAGGGGGTGCACCCCTTCGACGAGGTCACCTGGGAACGCCGCACCGCCTCCATCTCCAACGAGAAGGGCGAGGCCGTGTTCGAGCAGACCGACTGCGAGATCCCCGCCTTCTGGTCGCAGATGGCGACCAACGTCGTCGTCTCCAAGTACTTCCGCGGCCCCCTCGGAACGCCCCGCCGCGAGGTGAGCGTCCGGCAGATGATCGGCCGGGTGGTGGACACCATCACGGCCTGGGGCCGCGAGGGCGGCTACTTCGCCACCGCGGCCGACGCCGAGGCCTTCTCCGACGAGCTGTGCCACCTCATCCTCCATCAGAAGATGAGCTTCAACAGCCCGGTGTGGTTCAACCTCGGGGTTCCCGGCAGGACCCCGCAGGCCTCGGCCTGCTTCATCCAGAGCGTCGACGACTCGATGGAGTCCATCCTCAACCTGGCCAAGAGCGAGGGCATGCTCTTCAAGGGGGGCAGCGGCACCGGGTCCAACCTCTCCGCCATCCGCTCCTCCCAGGAGCAGCTGGCCGGCGGTGGCACGGCGAGCGGTCCGGTCTCCTTCATGAAGGGCTTCGACGCCTTTGCCGGGGTGATCAAGTCCGGCGGCACCACCCGCCGCGCGGCCAAGATGGTCATCCTCAACGCCGACCATCCCGACGTCGAGAGCTTCATCACCTGCAAGGTGACCGAGGAGCGCAAGGCGTGGGCGCTGATCGACGCCGGCTACGACGGCGCGTTCACCGGTGAGGCCTACGGTTCGGTCTTCTTCCAGAACTCCAACAACTCGGTGCGGGTGACCGACGAGTTCATGCGGGCGGTCGAAGAGGATCGCGACTGGCAACTCCGGGCGGTCACCGACCCGAGCCGCATCCTCAAGACGGTCAAGGCCCGCGGGCTGCTCCGACTCATGGCCGAGTCGGCCTGGCAGTGCGGCGACCCGGGGATCCAGTACGACACCACCATCAACGACTGGCACACCTCGTCGAACAGCGGCAGGATCAACGCCAGCAACCCCTGCTTTCCCGGTGACGCCCGTGTCCACACCACCGCCGGGTTGCTGCCGATCTCCGACCTCTACCGCCGCATGGGTGACGGCGAGGACATCCGTGTCTACACCCATCGCGCCACCGCCGCCCAACCCGGCTCCGGCGTGGTGGCCACCCGGCCCGTGGCGCTGATGCAGACGGGGGTCAAGCCGATCGTGCGCCTGCTCTTCTCCGGCGGGCAGGAGATCCGCTGCACGCCGAACCACCGCTTCTGGACCGTGAACCGCGGCTGGGTGGCGGCCGAGGATCTGGTCGGCACCGACGGCGTCCTCCTGAACGACGCAGCCACCCCCGCGACCGACGCCGCCTGGGCCCTTCCGGTGAAGGTCGAGGCCCTGGCGACCTCCTGGCACCGGGGGGGCACCAAGGTCCAGCACCCGGTGCCGGAGCGGTGGAGCGCCGGCCTCGGGGAGCTGGTCGGGCACCTGGTCGGCGACGGCTGCATGACCGAGAGCCAGTCGCTCTGGGTCTACGGCGGCGACGACGTCAGCGACGGCGTCGCCGACCGCCATGCCGGCCTGCTGGCCGAGCTCTTCGGAGGCGCCTCTCGCGCCGAGATGCCCAACGGCACCACCCAGCTGCGCCTTGGCAGCGGCGCCGTCCGCGAGCTCCTCGCCGGCCTCGGCGTCACCACCGCCCGCGCCCACGAGAAGCACGTGCCGGCGGCCCTGTTCACAGCTCCTCCGGAGGTGCAGGCGGCGTTCCTGCGCGGCCTCTTCGGTGCCGACGGTTGCGTCTCCGCGGAGGCGAACGGCAAGGCGAGCCGGTACGTCGGGCTCGGCAGCCGCAGCCGCGACCTGCTCGCCGAGGTGCAGCAGCTCGTCTCCGGGTTCGGCATCCGCTCCCGCATCTACGACGCCACGGCCATCAACCCCGCCCCCTTCCAGCACGTTCGCAGAAGCGGGGATCTGGCCACCTACGTCGTGCGGCCCGGCTTCGATCTGCGCATCACCGGCTCCGACATGGCCCGGTTCGCCTCGGCCATCGGTTTCGCGGCGCCGCGCAAGCAGCGCCGCCTTGAGGAGCTCCTCCGCGACGTCACCCGCTACGCGACCAAGGCCACCACCCACCTCGTCGCCTGTGTCCCCGACGGGGCGGAGCCCGTCTACAACCTCACCGAGCCGCTGCACCACTCCTACCTGGTGAACGGCCTGGTGGTTGCCAACTGCAGCGAGTACATGTTCCTCGACGACTCCGCCTGCAACCTGGCGTCGGTCAACCTCATGCGCTTCCTCAACGAGGACGGCAGCTTCGCCATCGACGACTACCGCCATGCGGTGCGCCTGACGATCACGGCGCAGGAGATCATCGTCAGCGGAGCCTCCTACCCCACCGAGAAGATCGGCGTGAACAGCGAGGACTTCCGTCCCCTCGGTCTCGGCTACGCCAACCTCGGGGCGCTGCTGATGGCGCGCGGCATCCCCTACGACTCGCCCAGGGGCCGCGATCTGGCCGCCTGCCTCACCGCCATCATGACGGCGGAGGGATACGCGCAATCGGCGCGAATCGCGCGCGAGGTGGGACCCTTCGGCGGCTTCGCGGCGAACCGCCAGCCGATGCTGCGGGTCATGGCCAAGCACCGCGAGGCCGCCTACGCCATCCCCGCCGCCACCGTCGACGGCGACCTGCTGGCCGCGGCCCGCTCGGCGTGGGACGAGGCCCACGAGCTGGGTGCGCGGCACGGCTACCGCAACGCCCAGATCTCCGTGCTGGCGCCGACGGGGACGATCAGCTTCATGCTCGACTGCGACACCACCGGTGTCGAGCCGGACATCGCCCTGGTCAAGTACAAGAAGCTGGTCGGCGGCGGCATGCTCAAGATGGTCAACAACACCGTGCCCGCCGCCCTGAAGCGGCTGGGATACGGCGAGGGCGAGATCGCCGACATCGTCGCCTTCATCGACGCGAACGACACGATCGAGGGTGCCCCCAAGCTGGGCGACGACGACCTGCCCGTCTTCGACTGCGCCTTCATGCCACGCAACGGCAAGCGCTCCATCGCCTGGCAGGGACACGTGCGCATGATGGCGGCCGTTCAGCCCTTCGTCTCCGGCGCCATCTCCAAGACCGTCAACATGCCCGGCGACTCCACCGTCGAGGATGTCGAGAGGGCGTACATCGACGGCTGGAAGATGGGCCTCAAGGCGCTGGCCATCTACCGCGACGGCAGCAAGCGCTCCCAGCCGCTGGCCACCTCCATGGACAAGACCACCGGTGAGAAGGTGCGGATCGTGGAGCGGCCGCTGCGCCGCCCGCTTCCCGCCGAGCGCCACGCGCTGACCCACCACTTCGAGATCGGCGGTCACGATGGCTACATCACCGTCGGCCTCTATGAGGACGGGACCCCGGGCGAGATCTTCGTGAAGATGGCCAAGGAGGGGTCCACCGTCTCCGGGCTCATGGACTCCTTCGCCATCGCCGTCAGCTACGCGCTGCAGTACGGCGTGCCGCTCGACTTCCTGGCCAACAAGTTCGCCCACGTGCGCTTCGAGCCGCAGGGGTTCACCCGCAATCCCGAGATCCCCATCGCCAAGTCCATCGTCGACTACATGTTCCGTTGGCTGGCGTCGCGTTTCCTGAGCGCGGAGAAGCAGGAGGAGATCGGCATCATTCACCGCGAGCCGGGGGATGCCGAGAGCCCACCCGCCGTCGAGGGACCGGCCAACGCCGCCCAGGTGGTCATGCCGCTGGTCATGGGCGAGCTGACGCCGACCAGCACCTTCCGCAACCAGGCCGATGCGCCCTCCTGCAGCGAGTGCGGCTCCCTGATGGTGCGATCGGGCTCCTGCTACAAGTGCCACAACTGCGGGGCCACCTCCGGCTGCAGCTGACGTCGGGTGTGCCGCTCCAGACGGACTGCCCGGCGGAGCCGAAGCTTCGCCGGGAAGGGAGGCGAGAGATTTGCGGCTGACGAATGACTGCTATCTCGTCACTCTTCAGGCAGGTGGCGGCGCCGAGTACTACTACCGCGACGGGGCCGCCTGGGTGAAGCAAAGCACCAGGGGGCGCAAGTTCCATGCGACTGCTGAACAGGTCCTCAACCACCTGTTGCCCACTCTGTCCGGAGTCAACGCCGGGGTCTCGGTCACAGTTGAGCACCGCGACGTGAGTGAGGTCGCCGGGCAGACGCTTGACGGCCTGCGAGACAGCTCACCGCGGCTGCCCTAGGACGCGCACCCCGAGGCCCCCTGGATGGGCTGTAGTGATTGCGTCGTTTCGCCACGGTAGGCGTTACGGTCCACCCGTCGTAATGATCTCGCTCCGGTTTGTCGCCAGGCTCCACGGGGCAGGCGGCGGCCCGCCGGCTGGCATCGGGTCTGACCGAGTGCGGTCCACCGCCACCACTGTGGACCCCGGTGGCGGCACCGCGGGCGGTGCCCGGCCGTGGCCAGGCACCGAGTCGGCCCTGGCTACACTTGGCGGCCAGATGAGCTCTCCCACGACGCCTGCCCCGCCCGCACCGGACGCGGCCACGACGGGGGCGGGTCCGCGAGTCGAGGCCGTGGAGCTGATCCGCATCGCCATCCCCCTGGTCGCGCCCTTCCGCACATCCTTCGGAGTCCTGACCGCCCGCGACGTCCTCCTCGTCCACCTCCTCGGGGACGGCGGCGAGGGCTGGGGCGAGTGCGTCGCCATGGCGGAGCCGGCGTATTCCTCCGAGTACACCGAGGCGGCCCAGCAGGTGATCGAGCACCACCTCCTGCCCCGGCTCCTCGCTCGGGGACGGCTCACCGCCGCCGAGCTCGCGGGCGTGCTCGCCCCGGTGCGGGGTCACCGCATGGCGAAGGCGGCCCTGGAGATGGCGTGGCTCGACCTCGAGCTGCGCGCGGCGGGGAGGTCTCTGGCTGGGTACCTGGGGGCGGTGCGGACGGAGGTGGACTGCGGCGTGTCCGTGGGGATGACCGACACGGCCGGGCAACTCCTCGACACGGTGGGCGGCTATCTCGAGGCGGGGTACCGTCGCATCAAGCTCAAGATCGAACCCGGCACCGACGTCGAGCGCGTCAGAGCCGTGCGCGAGGCGTTCGGCCCCGACGTCGTCCTCCAGGTCGACGCCAACGCGGCGTACACGCTGGAGGATGGGGAGCATCTCGCCCGCCTCGACGAGTTCGACCTTCTGCTCATCGAGCAGCCCCTTCCCGAGGAGCAGCTGCTCGGCCACGCCAGGCTGGCGAGGCGGCTGGCGACGCCGATCTGCCTCGACGAGTCGATCATCTCGGCCGGCGTCGCCGCCGAGGCCATCGAGATGGGGGCGTGCAGCATCGTCAACATCAAGCCCGGCCGGGTCGGGGGATACATCGAGGCGAGGCTCGTCCACGACGTCTGCGCCGCGCGGGGTGTGCCCGTCTGGTGCGGCGGGATGCTTGAGACGGGGATCGGCCGGGCCGCCAACCTGGCCCTGGCGGCACTGCCCTGCTTCACCCTGCCCGGCGATATCTCGGCGTCCGGCCGCTACTTCCACCAGGACATCACCGAGCCCTTCGTCCTCGACGAGGGCCGCCTTCGGGTTCCCACCGCACCCGGCCTCGGCGTCGAGGTGAGGCGGGCGACGGTGGACAGCCTGACCACCCAGAGCACGGTCGTCCGGCGGGGATGAGCGCGCCGCAGGCTGGAATGGACGCCGTCGCCGACGCCGCTGCCCGCGTGGCGCAGACCGCCGCCGAGGCTGCCGGCGTGGTCATCGCCGAGGTCCACGACATCGAGCGCCTGCGCGAGATCAACCGCGTCATCGACACGGTCTGGCACCGTGACGGGGACGCGCTCGCCATCGAGATGCTCCGGGCTCTGGCCCACAGTGGCAACTGTGTCCTCGGCGCCTGGGCGGGCACCGAGATGGTGGGTGCCTGCGTCGCCTTCCGCGGTCTGTACGACGGCCGGCCCTGCCTCCACTCGCACATCACCGGCATCGTCCCCGGCCGGCAGTTGCGCGGCGCCGGCCGCGCCCTGAAGCTCCGGCAGCGCGCCTGGGCGCTGGCCGGCGGCGTCGACACGATCACGTGGACCTTCGACCCGCTGGTGGCGCGCAACGGCCGCTTCAACCTCACGACGCTGGGAGCCGACGCCGACGAGTACCTCGTGGACTTCTACGGGCCGCTCCGCGACAGCATCAACAGCGCCGACGTGACCGATCGGCTGCTCGCCGTCTGGAGGCTCACCGGCCCCCGGGTCGCGCGGGCTCTGACGGGTCGATCGCGGATCCCGCCGGCCGGCGTCCTTCTCGGCGGCGGCGACCCGGTCGTCCTGGGCGGCGACGCCGACGGCCTCCCGGTGCCGGGTGCCGCCGGTGCCGACACCCCGGTGTCGAACCGGGCGCTGGTGCGTGTCCCCGACGACATCCTGGCGGTGCGCCGCCGCGACCCCGGATGTGCCGATGCGTGGCGCGTCGCCGTCCGCAACGCCATGACGGGACTCTTCGCGCGCGGACTGCGTCCCTTCGCCGCCGTCGCCCCCGGCTGGTACGTCTTCGGGCCCGCCGGCGCAGACTGGCCCGAGTGACGCGAACCCCTGCCACGCCGGCCGCCGCGCTGCTCGAGGACCTGCGCGGCCGGCGGCCGGAGATGCTCGACTGGCTGGAAACCCTGGTGAACCTCGAGTCGCCGAGCAGCGATCCGGCCCTGCTGGAGACTGCTCTCGACGGGGTGGGCTCGTTGCTGGCACGCCTGGTCGGAGACGGCGGCCGGCGGGTGCGCTCCGGCGACACGGGGCACCTCGTCTGGGAGTCGGGGCGGCCGCGTGTTCTCATCCTCTGTCACGTCGACACCGTCTGGCCACGCGGCACCCTGGACCGCTGGCCCTTCCGGGCCGATGGGGAGAGGGCCACTGGTCCCGGCGTCGTGGACATGAAGGCGGGCATCGTCCAGGCGGTCTTCGCCATCTCCGCGCTCGGCGCGCCACCGGGCGTGAGACTTGTGGTCACCACCGACGAGGAGGTTGGCTCACCCGGCTCCAGGAGCCTGATCGAGGCGTCTGCCGCCGGGCTCGAGGCGGCACTGGTGCTTGAAGCCGCCCATGAGGGGGCGCTCAAGGTCGCCCGCAAGGGAGCCGCCCAGTACACGGTCTGCATCACCGGACGGGCCGCCCACGCGTCGGAGCCGGCCCGCGGGGCCAACGCGGCCCTCGAGATGGCTGCCCAGATGCTCGCCGTCGCCGCGCTGGCCGACCCGCGGGCGGGAACGACGGTGACGCCGACCCTGTCCGCGGCGGGGACGACCGCCAACACGGTGCCCGGCTCCGCGGAGTTCCGGGTCGACGCGCGCGCCGCGTCCACGGCCGAGCTGGAGAGGGTGGCGACGGCGATGCGGTCTCTGCGGCCGCACCTCGAGGGGACTGAGATCAATGTGCTCGGCGGGGTCGAGCGGAATCCCATGCCGGCCGGCATCTCGAGGGGGCTGTTCGAGAGGGCCCGCACCCTGGCGTCGAGCTTGGGCCTGCCCCCGCTCCAGGGAGTGCTCGCCCCCGGGGCCTCGGACGGCCAGTTCACCGCCGCCATGGGCATACCGACCCTGGACGGCCTGGGCGCCGTCGGCGGCAACGCCCACGCCGAGGGCGAGTGGGTCGAGGTGGAGAGGATGCCGGAGCGCGCGGCGCTACTCGCCGCCCTGCTGCAGGACGTCCTCAATGGCGCCGGGCCCGAGCCGTCTCGCTGAGGGCTCGAGCAACCCCGACCGTCCCGGTGGAGGGCCACCGGGACGGCGGTCGGGGATGACACGTCACGCGTCAGTAGTTGCCGCAGGCGCTACCCCAGCTTCCCTGGTAGTCCTCGATCCAGGTGGAGCTCCACTCGGCGCAGTAGTTGCGGTAGATCATCACTCCCCACCAGGTACCCGGGGAGATCTGCCCGTAGGAGTACGGGGGATTCGACCCGAGCTCGGTGCCCGGGCAGCCGCCGCCGCCCAGCTGCACCTGGCCGGTCGGGTAGTAGTAGCTCGTCGTGTTGGCATACGTCGCGGCGACGTAGTTGCCGTTGAGGTACCAGGGGCCGACGCAGAGGACGCCGTCGATGATGCTCCTGGTCGTCCCGCTGCCCATCGGGCAGCTGGACGTGGCGCCCATGAGCGCCGCCTTCGGCACGGTGTCGCGCCCGGTTGTCGCAGCCGCCACACCGGGGCAGTGGGCCGAGAAGGCGATGGCGTCGACGAGGATGCCGGCGGGAACTCGCGCCGTCCCGGCCGAGGTGACGGGGAGAACCTGAACGCTGTCCAGCGTGCACCCGGCGGCTGCCGCGGAGGCGCTCAGGCTCGGCGTCAGGTTGGCCACCGTCATGACGCTGCGCTGGGCGGTGGACCACGACTGCCACGCGGACATCGGCGCTCCGGCCGCCGGCATCTGCTGGGCGATCGCCGTGAGCGGAGTGACCGGGACCACCGACGGAGCGGCTGCGCTTGCCGTCCCCGCGCCGAGAAGGGTGAGTGTGGCCGCCCCTGCCGTGCACAGGCCGGCGGCCAGCGCTCCGCGGAGCCGTGTCCCCATCCAGCGGTTCTTCCGATGTGTCATCGCGTCGTCTCCTCTCGATGCACCCTGATGGACGGCGGCGTTCCGCACGCCACCTCGGGGGAGGATGAGAGGGCGGAACGGGGCGACTCTCGCCAGCGGTGATCCGGCCTGTCAATACGGCGATCTACGAAGGTTCTGCGCCCGTTCCCGCGAAATCCCTTGTGGGGCCTCCGGCCTCGGGCAACGCGTGAGGTGCGCCCGCATTGCTGTCCGCCCCCTCCGGGTGCGGCTCGGAAACCAGAACCGCGACCGCTGCGCAGACGGCGACCTGAGTGTGCACGCCGAGCTTGGCGTAGACGTGCTCGAGGTGCTTGTGCACGGTGGCAACCGCGATACCGAGCTGGGACGACACCTCCCCTGGCGAGGCGCCACCGGCGAGGGCAACGGCGACCTGCCACTCCCGAGCGGTCAGAGGTCGGCTCGCCACCGGGCCAGGCAAGACCCCGTGGATCGGGCCGTCGGGCGGCGTCCGGACGCCGGTGTCGACGCCGAGCGAGCCGGCGGGCGATGGAGCCGCCGGCCGCAGGGGAACGTGCTCGACGGTGGCCCGCGACCCCGCGATCAGCGTCTCCAGTCGGCCCCGAGCCTCGGCCAGCTCCGCCTCCAGGCGCGCGACGGTGGCGCACACGGCCCGGAGGCCGCAGTGGCCCTCGCTCCCGGCGACGGTGAGGGTTGGCGGCGCGGGCGGCGCTCCCCTGCGCCGGAGCCTGCCGCGGATCCTCCTCAGCCTGGTGGGAACCCTCCCCACCAGCTCGACGCCTGCATCGAGGGACTCAGGCGGGGGCGGGTCACGTCCGCTGTCCAGGGAAGGCACGTCGTCGTCCGGCACGGCGCAGACGCTAGGCCGCAGCGCATCGGCCCCGATAGACACGGATGTCCCTGACATCGGACGCGGATGCGTCTATGCAACGGCGGGTCGCGTGTGCTAAGGCGCGCCGGGGGTCGGACCGCCGACACGCCTCGCTCGGTGCCGCCCCGAGCGCGCTGCATGTTATATGGCACCATACGTGGTACCATATGCCAGTGCACAAGACCACTCTGTACCTGCCCGACGAGCTCAAGCGGGCGGTGGCGAACGTCGCCGCGGTCTCGGGCACGTCCGAGGCGTCGGTGATCCGCGAGGCCATCGCCGCGCTGGCCCGCACCGTGGATCGGCCGCACCCGCGCGGCGCCCTCTTCCGCAGCGGGGACCCCACCCTCTCCACCTCCACCGAGGCGGCGATGGCGGGCTTCGCCGAGCGCTGACCCGATGCTCATCTGCGACACCAGTGCCCTGATCGCCTTCTTCGACGCCAGCGACGCCCACCACGAGAAGGTCGCAGCCACCATCGCCGCCGACCCCGGTCCGTTCGTCGTCTCCCCCTTCGTCGTGGCGGAGATGGACTTCCTGCTGGCCACCCGGCGCGGCGTCCCGGCCGACCTCGTGGCTCTGCAGGAAATCGGAGGCGGGGCCTGGGATTTGCCGGCGTGCAGCGCGGCCGACATCCGGGTGCTGAGCAGCCTGATCGAGCGTTACCAGGACCAGGACATCGGGGTCGCCGACGCCTCCCTCGTCCTCCTCGCGGAGCGCTACGGCACCGACCGCCTCCTCACCTTGGACCGGCGGCACCTCCATGTGCTGAGCCCCCTGAGGGAGGGGCACCGGTTCACCCTCCTGCCCGCCTAGTGCAGCGGTCCACAAATAGCTTGACGATTAGGAGGGGTGCGAGGATGA
>CAZUDL010000022.1:0-27798 GCA_964618935.1 uncultured Actinomycetes bacterium | reverse complement strand
GCGCCTGCACCGCACCGAAGTGCTTGTCGATCCCCCGCAGCCTCAGCAGCGGCTCCATGCCCGACACCATGGCGCCGACATGGCTGGTGCGGCCGGGTTCCGTCATCTCACTGGACACGGATCATGACTCCCTGCCGACCGCCAACACCGCGGGGTCCCCAGACATCTCCTCGGCCTCACGTCCACGCTCTTGGAGCGCACCGACTCACCATCGTCAGCCGCTCACCCGGCGGCGGTCAGGACACCTCACTCAGCCCCCCACCATAGCGGCGCCGACCGGGCCGCACCCGCGCGGTGCGGGCACAGCCCGGCGGCGTCGCCGGAGGATGGGTTGCGTCAGTGAGGACGCGCTGTCAGGTTCGCTACGAGATGCTGTCCTTCGTGCAGAGGGTTGCGCCCGCCAGGGCACAGATCGCCGAGGCCGTGTCAAAGCCGTCCTTGACGACCGTCTGCTCCATGTTCGACGCGTTCACCCACACCGGGGTCAGCAGCGACGCCGGCTCGGTGATGCTGGCATCCGCCGGATCGGTGGTGGTGCCGTTCAGTAGGGAGGTCGGGACCTTGTCACCGGCCAGAAGGATGGTGGCCATGGCGACGGCGTCCTGGGCCTCCTTGTACACCGCCTTGTAGACCGAGCCGCACTGCCACCCCTCGAGGATGTAGGCCATCCCCTGAGCGGTCGCGTCCTGCCCGGTGGTCGGCACGGTGCCGGCCTGCACGCCATCCGCCTGGAGGTCGGTGATGACGGCGCTGGCGAGCCCGTCATTGGCCTCGATGGTGGCGTTGATCTGCGGATTGGCGGTGAACGCCTGCTGGAAGATCGTCTGGCCCTGGGCGCTGCTCCAGCCGGGGGCGAAGTTCTCGCCGACAAGCGTGGCGCCGCCCGTGGTGCTCTTCGCGCCCGCGGTGACGGTCTTGGCCTCCTGGCCCCAGACCACCTTGTTGTAGCCATCAGCGAAGGAGATGGCGTTGGGGTCGGTGTCCTCGCCGCCGTTCAGCACGAAGACCTGGGGGTTGGAGACGTTCTCTGCCGTGAGGCAGGTCAGGAAGTTGGTGCCGATGAGCTCGCCAACCTGCTCGTTGTCGAAGCTCACGTAGTAGGTCTTCGAGCCCTGGAAGGTGGCCCGGTCGTAGCTGATCAGGGTGACGCCCTTCGACTCGGCGAGCTGCGCGATGGCGATGCCCGTCGGACCGTCGAGCGGGTCCATGACCAGGACCTTGGCCCCGAGGTTGATGTCAGCCGTGGCATCGTCCAGCTCGGTGGCGTCACTGCCCTGGGCGTTGTCGATCCTGAACTGCTGCTCGGTGTACCCCGCGTCGGCGAAGGCATCCTGCAGGTAGGGCTGGTCGAAGTCCACGTACCGCGTCGACGACGTGGTGTCCGGCAGGATCACGCCGACCTGAAGCGTGCTGGCGCCCTTCGTGGCGTACTCGGTCAGCGACTTGAACTGCGACATCGTCGAGCCGATGTCACTGGTGAACGAGCTGATGCTGATCGAGGGAACCTTGTTGCTGCCCGACGCCGCCGAGGACGATGTCGACGAGCTGCCGCAGGCTGCGACCAGGAGCAGCGCGGCTGCGGCGAGCGTCGCCCGCCCCGGCCGGCCGGCGCTAACCCCAGGGCGCACCGCCCGCAGTTTCCCGTTCAGTCCCATGGCACTACCTCCCAGCCGGACGTTAACGACGCTGCCGTCTCTGGCCTCCGGCGCGGACCCGGCAGCCCATGCCCTTCACTCCACCGGATGCCCGTGGCACCCGGCGCACAGATTCTGCTCGGGGGCGAGGAATCCTGTCAAGCCTTGAACAGAAGATCACCCGATTAGGGGATGTAGGGTTGATACTATGAACACCATGGTCCGAACGCACCTCCTCCCGCGATCCCCTTGCCGATGGGGTATCCCCTCGGTTACCCTTCGCGTCAACGGCGATATCGGCCTCATCGGCCCTACCGCCTCCACCCCCCACCAGATCCATGCGGAACCTGGTGCCAGGTCAGCGTTCAATGCCTGACGCTATCACCCCAGGCGATCGGCAGAGCATCGCTGTCCGCGTGCCGCGACCCAGGGGGGCTCTTCGGAGCCTGCGTGAGGCCAACCTGCGACGCATCGTCGAGGTCATCAGCCGGGACGGCGGGCTGAGCCAGGCCGAGATCGCCCGGCGCACCGAGCTCTCCGCTGCGACCGTCTCGAACCTGGTCGCCGAGCTGCGCAAGCGCGGGTTGGTCCGGCGACGCGAGGTGCGGGGCGGGGGACGCCGCGGCCTCGAGCTGGTCGGCGGACGTGCGTCGGGGGTCGTCGTCGGCATCGACTTCGGCCACCGGCACATCACCGTCGGCATCGCAGACACCGCCGGACGGCTGCTGGCCGACGATCGCCAGCCGCTGCCGCCCGATCTCGGCGCCGACGAGAGCTGCGCCGAGGCCTGGGCGATGGCGACCCGGCTGCTCGACCGAGCCGGCATCTCGCGTGCCGACGTGCTCCAGGTCGGTGTCGGGCTTCCCGGCCCCATCGACCCGGTCTCCGGCCGGGTGGGATGGGGCGCGATCCTCCACCGCTGGGCGGGACAGGTGGCGCGGACGACCCTGGAGGACGCCTTCGGCCTTCCCGTCGTGGTGGACAACGACGGCAACCTGGGAGCCCTGGGAGAGCTGCGTCACGGCGCCGGCCGGGGCTGCACCGACCTCGTCTGCCTCAACCTGGCGACCGGCGTGGGCGCCGGTCTCATCATCGGCGGCCGGGTCCACCACGGCGCGGCGGGGACGGCCGGCGAGATCGGTCACATCACCATCGACGAGCACGGGCAGCTCTGCCGCTGCGGCAACCGGGGCTGCCTGGAGACCGTGGTCGGCGTGGACAACATCCTGGAGATGCTGCGCCACAGCTACGGCGAGAAACTCGACGTGCCGCGAGTGCTGGCGCTTGCCGACCAGGGTGACGCGCGCTGCCGGCGGGCGCTCGCCGACGCGGGCCGTGCCGTGGGCATCGTCGTCGCCGACCTCTGCAACCTGCTCAGCCCGCAGCGCATCGTCGTCGGCGGCGAGCTGCGCTCGGCGGGCGAATTGATCCTCGGTCCTCTGCGCGAGACGGTGGCGCAGCGGGCCGTCCCCGCCGCCGCCCAGGCCGCCGAGATCGTCCCCAGCATGCTCGGCGACCGGGCCGAGCTGATCGGCGCGATCTGCCTCGCCCTCGACGCGGTGGGCGCCAGCATCGTCCACGATGCTCTGAGCGAGGGGATGGCCGCCGGCGGCTGACCTCCGAACATCACCCTGCGGCGCGCCGCCGCAGTCAGCGCAGACCGGTGACGTCGATGCCCCAGGTGGCCCGTGACGACTGGCCGGGCTCGAGAACGGTCAGGTCCTCCCCGCTGCGGAAGGCGTCGGGCGGGCACGTCATCGGTTCGATGGCGACGCCGTGGCGGCGCTGGTTGGGCGGCAGAGGATCCCCGGTGAACACCATCACCCAGGGGTGGGCGCTGTCGAGCCACACCACCACCCGGCGGCCGTCCGGGGCCTCCAGCGAGACGCGCGCCAGGCCGTCGGGGTCGCGCTCCAGGTCGGTGTAGGCGGTGTTGATGGCGGTGGTCCCGATCGGCCGGGCGGCGCGAAAGTCGAGGTCGGTGCCCGCGACGGGGGCCCGCCCGGTGGGGAGCAGCCGCCCGTCCTCGACCAGCGCGGTCGCCGCCGGGATGTGCAGCCGGCAGCCGTCGATCAGGGTCGTGCCGGCGGTGAGATAGGGATGGGTGCCGGCGCCGAAGGGGGCCCGGCCCGTGCCGATGTTGGTCGCCGAGACGGTGACGGTCAGCCCCCCCGCGTCGAGCGCGAAGGCGAGCCGGAGGTCGAGGCTGAAGGGATACCCCTCCCGGGCGTGCAGCAGGTGGCGCATCGACAGCCGCGCCTCCGACGGCTGCTCGGCGGTCCAATTGGCCCAGCGTGCGAGCCCGTGGATGGCGTTGCCGAGCTGCGGCTCGTCGACGGGCAGCTGGTGTTCCCTCCCGTCCAGCCGGTACCGGCCGTCGCCGATGCGTCCGGGCCAGGGGAGCAGCATCTGCCCGCGTCCGTGGGTGGACTGCTCCTCCTCGGCGAAGCCGTCCAGCACGCGCCGGCCGTCGAGATGGTACGTCCGCAGCGTTGCGCCCACCTCGGTGACCACCGCCTCCTGGTCGCCGAAGACGAGGCGGTGCTGCCTGCCGGTGGGCGGCTCGGCACCCGGATGCCGGTCCACCTCTGCCTCGCTGCTCATGGCAGGAGCAGAGCCTGACATATCTCCCCGCATGGCGGGTGCGAAACCGCGCGCCCGGTCCGCGAACGTTGCCGGACTAGAACGCCGCGGCGGGGCCATCGCCGCCGGCCGCCCGGAGGATCCCCCCGATGTCGGCGCCCCGGCGCGAGGCGGTCGGCTTGACACGGTGGGCCAGCACCATCGGCGCCACCCGCTCGACGTCGTCGAGGGACACCCGGTCGCGGTTCTCGTGGGCCGCGAGGGCCTGGGCGGCCTTGCGGGTGACCAGGTCCGAGCGATGCCCGTCGACCTCCAGCTCGATGCCGAGGTGGGCGATGGCGACCAGGATCTGACGGTCCACCACGACGTCCCCCAGCGACGACATGGCCCGCCGGATGCGCTCAGCCTCAGCCCTCTCCATGGGCTCCCAGCTCCCGACGAACGCCTCCGGGTCGTCCTCGAAGGCCTCCCGGCGCTCGACGATCTCGACCCGCTGCCGGACGTCGCGGATCCCCTGGACGTCGACGCAGAGGCCGAATCGATCGAGGAGCTGGGGCCGCAGCTCCCCCTCCTCCGGGTTCATCGTGCCCACCAGGATGAAACGCGCGGGGTGGGAGACGGAGACGCCCTCGCGCTCGACGGTGTTGGTCCCCATGGCGGCCGCGTCGAGGAGGACATCGACGATGTGGTCGTCGAGCAGGTTGACCTCGTCCACGTACAGGATGTTCCGGTTGGCGTCGGCAAGAACTCCCGGCTCGAACTCCTTCTCGCCCTTCTTGATGGCCGCCTCGATGTCGATGGAGCCGACGACGCGGTCCTCCGACGCGTTGATGGGGAGCTCGACGACGCGCATCTGGCGCTGCGCGCGGGGCAGCGTCTCGCCGCGCTGGGCCCGCTCGGTGCAGTCCGAGCACCGCGGCCCCGACGCATCCGGAGGGCAGCCGAAGCGGCAGTCGGCGACGACCTCCAGCTCCGGGAGCAGCCGCGCCAGGGCGCGAACCGCCGTCGACTTGGCGGTGCCCTTCTCGCCCCGGATGAGCACGCCGCCGATGGCGGGATTGATGGCGTTGAGGACGAGGGCCTGCCGCATCGACTCCTGGCCGACGATGGCGGTGAAGGGGAAGACGCTCCGGCCGGGCTGCACCCGCCCATTCTCGCAGAGGCGCCCGTGGAGGCAGGGCACCCGGGGGAGGAGGCGCCTTCCCGCCCCGCGGGAGGACGGCTCCGTAGAGTAGTGGTTGATGCGACGGTCAACCTGGGTCGTGGTGCTGCTCAAGGAGTTCGAGGGGGCCAAGACACGCCTGTCCGCCGTCCTGCCCGCCGCCGACCGACTGCGTCTGGTCGAGGAGAACGCCGCCCTGGCCCTCCGGGCGGCGCAGAGGGCCGCCCCCGTCCTCGCCGTCTGCGGGGGCCCGGCCGCGGCCCGGTTCGCCGCCCGCCTGGGCGCCCCCGTCCTCCTGGAGAACGACCCCAGGGGGCAGAACGCCGCCGCCAGGAGCGGCCTCGCCGAGGTCGCCCGTCGCGGCGCCGAGGGCTGCCTCCTCCTCAGCTCCGATCTGCCGCTCGTCGACGCGTCGAGCCTGGCGCGCGTCATCGAGCGCGGGGAGGCGGTGGAGGGCCCGGTGGCGGTGGCGGTGCCCGCCATCGGCCGTCAGGGCACCAACGCCCTCTACCTGCGGCCCATCGCGGGATTCGACCTGCAGTTCGGCGACGCCTCCCTGCCCCGTTTCGCCGCCGAGGCCGAGCGGCGCGGGCGAACCTTCGTGGTCCACGAGGAGCCGGCGCTCGCCCTCGACCTCGACGTCCCCGCCGACCTCGCCGCGCTCACCCGGCTGAGGGCCACGGCGTGACGCCGCGGCGATCCGGCACGGCGTCACCGCCGGGGCAGGGATGAGCGTCGAACTCCTCGCCGTCGTGGGACTGCCCGAGATCGGCGCCGGCGATGACCTGGGAGGTCTCATCGCCGACCGGGCGGCGCCGCTGCGGCCCGGCGACGTCCTGGTGGTCGCCCAGAAGGTCGTCTCCAAGGCCGAGGGCCGGCTCCGCCGGCTCGCCGAGGTCACCGTCACCGAGCGGGCGAGGGAGCTGGCCGGCCGCCTGCAGGCCGATCCCCGGATGGTCCAGGTGGTTCTCGACGAGAGCGTCCGCGTGATCCGGGACGACCGCGTCCTCATCGTCGAGACCCGCCACGGGTACATCTGCGCCAACGCCGGCGTGGACCGGTCGAACGTTCCGGGCGACGGGACCGTCTGCCTCCTCCCCGACGACTGCGACCGAAGCGCCGCCCAGCTCCGCGACCGGATCGCCGCGGCGTCCGGCGTCGCGGTGGGGGTCATCGTCAGCGACACCTTCGGCAGGCCGTGGCGGATGGGGCTGTGCAACGTCGCCCTGGGCATCGCCGGGATGCCGTCCGCCGTCGACTACCGCGGCCAGGCGGACGACTTCGGCATGCCGCTCCACGCCACCGTGGTCGCCGTCGCCGACGAGATCGCCGCCGCCAGCGGGCTGATCATGGGCAAGACCAGCCGGATCCCCGCCGTGGTCGTGCGCGGCCTGGCGCTGGAGGGCCGCGGCGGTGCCGGCCGCGACCTGGTCCGCCCCTCCTCGCTGGACCTGTTCCGATGAGGGTGGCCCTTCTCGCCGGCGGCACCGGCGCCGCCCGGCTCGCCAGCGGCTTCGCCGGTCTCCTCCCCCCCGGTGATCTCAGCGTGATCACCAACACGGCGGACGACGACCGCTTCTGGGGGCTGTTGGTCTGCCCCGACACCGACTCGGTGCTGTACCGCCTGGCCGGCATCTTCAATTCCGACGCCGGATTCGGCGTCCAGGACGAGAGCTTCCACGCCCTGGACATGCTGGGCCGCATGGGCGAGCCGACCTGGTTCGCCCTGGGCGATCGCGACATCGGTCTCCACCTGCTGCGCGAGTCCCTCCGGCGTCACGGAGCCGGGCTGGGCGAGGCGGTGGCCGAGATCGTCCGGCGGCTGCAGCTGCCCGCCAGCGTCATCCCCATGAGCGACGACCCGGTGCGCACCCGGCTGACCACCGACCAGGGGGGGATGAGCTTCCAGGAATGGTTCGTCGAGCACCGCTGCGAACCACCGGTGCGGGACCTGCGCTTCGACGGCCTGGACCAGGCGGAGCCGGCCCCGGCCGCGGTGGAGGCGCTGCGCAGGGCCGAGCTCGTCGTCATCGGCCCCTCCAACCCGCTGCTGAGCATCGATCCCATCCTCTCCCTGCTCCGCCCTCACGTAGACAGGGCGCGGACGATCGCGGTGTCGCCGGTGGTCGGCGGCCATGCCCTCAAAGGGCCGACGGTGACGCTGATGGCGCAACTCGGCGAGGAGCCGACGGCGCTCGGAGTGGCCCGGAGATACGCCGGCATCTCCGCCGGCTTCGTCCTCGACCGGGTCGACGCGGACCTCGTCCCGGCGGTCGAGGCACTGGGAATGCGGGTGCACGTCCTCGACACGGTGATGGATGGCGCCGAAGGCGAGCGGCGGCTCGCGGCCGGCCTGCTCGAGATCCGCCAGACGGGAGGCGCTGCGTGAGCCCGGGGCGGACCGCGGACGCAGAGCTCGCTCCGCTCAGAGGGGAAACGCCACCCCGCTCAGCTCCGCGCAGGCCTCGAGCAGTCCGTCCTGGAGAACCTCGTCGTACGCCGCCGCGTTGGCGCGCAGCTCCTGGCGCCGCTTGAGGTAGCGGGCGGAGACCGTCGCCGCCGCCTCGTCGCTGGTCGCCAGCCACACCTGGGTCTCGGCGCCCAGCGGCAGGGCGTCGGTGGCATCGGGCCCTCCGAGGCGGGTCCTGATCCAGCCGGGATCGACGGCGTTGACGCAGACCTGCGGCCACCGCCGGGCCACCGCGAAGGCGAGCAGGATGTCGCAGAGCTTGGAATCGGAGTACGCCAGCTCGCCGTCCCAGGGCCGGCGCTCCCGCTGCAGGTCGCCGAGGTCGGCCACGCCCTGGGACTCCAGCCCCGAGGTCAGGTAGACGAGGCGGGCCGGGCGGTCCATGAGGGCGGTGAGCACATACGGGGCCAGCACGTTGACCTGGAAGATCCGCTCCAGGCCGTCGGCGGTGACGGCGCGCCTCGGCGCACCGCCGATGCCCGCGTTGTGGATGACCGTGTCGTACGGCCCCGCCTTCTGCGCGGCGGCGGCCAGGGCGCGGGTCTGGGCCAGCGACGCGAGGTCGCCGACGGCGACGTCCGCGGCGCCGGGCACCGCGGCGCGGGCCTCCTCCGCACGCGCGCGATCACGCGCGTGGAGAACGACGCGGTGGCCCATGCGAACCAGGGTGGAGGCGGTCTCCCGGCCGATGCCGTCCGCCGAGCCGGTGACGAAGACGCTGCTCATCGGGCCCTCAGGGTTCTCTGCACTCCCGCGATGATCGCACCCTGCGAGAGGTCGAAGAGGCCGAGGTACTCGCCGCTGCTGCGTTCGGCCAGATCGAGGCAGGCGTTGAAGCCGGTGCCGCCCAGCAGGGAGCCCGGCCCGCGTCCGCCGATCGCCGTCAGCAGGGTGCCGGTGGTGTCCTTGGCGGAGTCGATGATCAGCGTGCGGATGTGCTCACGGCCGATCTGCTCGGCGGCGTGCTGCGCCTCCAGCAGCGGTTCCTCGCCGAAGAGCGAGATGTTGCCCCGTCCATCGGAGATGAGAACGAGCAGGGGGAACACATGGGGATCGCGGAGCCGCTCGGTCCGGATCAGCTTGAGACCGGCGAGCAGCCCGTGGGTCAGCGGGGTGGTGCCACCGACGGTGAGGCGCTGAAGGCGGGTTTCAGCGAGGTCGACGCTTCCCGTCGGGGACAGGGCCACCCGCGCCGTCCGCCCTGAGAAGACCACCAGGGCCACCTTGTCGCGGCGGACGTAGGCGTCGCGGAGCAGGGAGAGAACCGCCCCCTTGGTCGCCCGCATCCGCTGCTCAGCGTCCATCGAGGCGCTGGCGTCGACAACGAAGACGATGAGCGTCCCGGTGCGGCGGCGCCGGACCTTCTGGCGGAGATCCTGCTTCTCCAGGCGCAGCGCCGGCGCCCCGGGCGAGGGCTTGGCACGCCGCCGCGGCTGGTGAGGGGCGGCGGCGCGGAAGGTGGCGTCGAAGGCGACGTCGGTGGTGCGCTCCGTCTGGATGGCCCGGACGTAGCGACCCCGCTTGTCGCGGGATTGGGAACTGGAGCGCTTGCCGCTGGCGCTCCGGGACTTGCGATCGCGGGGGAGCTTGATCGATCGCACCGGGAACAGATCCCCCTCGAAGAGCTGCTCGACGCCACGCCTCGTCACGTCCTGTGCGGTCGGTTCGGGCCCCCCCCGCTGGGCCGCGGTGTCGCTGCTCTCCTGGTCGGCATCGGGGGCGGGCTGCTCGGATGCCTCCGACTCGTTCTCCACGGTCGCCGCCTGGGCACGCGCCTGCTCGGCGAGCTCCTCCATGCGCTCGCGCTGCGCCTCCTCCCCCTGGGACGGCTTGGCGGGGGTGTCGCCCGGCCGGTCGCGCCGCCGGTGCCGCAGCGCCAGGTCCGCGGCGACGGTGATGTCGCCGGCTGTCACGGAGAGCGCGCCCGCGGGACGCACCCGCGCCTGCCCGCCCATCTCGTGGTCGATCACGGTCTCCGCCTCGCGCACGGCGCACAGGCTCTGGGCGGTGCGGCTGACGACGAGGTCGGCCCGGTGGCCGAGCACCCCGGCGTCGATGCAGGCGAGCGCGATGAACCACCGCATCTCCACCGAGATCTCCACCAGGGGAAGCAGCTCCTGCGCCTTCACGATCACGTCGCTCAGCCGCGCCTCCTCGGCCCGGTTGCTGCGGTGCTGGCGGCTGGGGTCGGTCTGGTGCTCGATGTCCGTCTGCATCACCGCGACCCGCGCCGCCACGGAACGGAGGCCGCTCACGTCGACGCAGAGGCCGAACCGGTCGAGGAGCTGCGGGCGCAGGTCTCCCTCCTCCGGATTCATCGTCCCCACCAGGATGAATCGCGAGGGATGGACCATCGAGATCCCCTCTCGCTCCACGATGTTCACGCCCATGGCGGCGGCGTCCAGGATCACATCGACCAGGTGGTCGTCGAGGAGGTTGACCTCGTCGACATAGAGGACGTTGCGGTTGGCCTCGGCCAGGATGCCGGGGTCGAAACTGCGCTCACCCTGCTTGATCGCACGCTCGATGTCGATGCTGCCGACGAGCCGGTCCTCGGAGGCGTTGATGGGCAGGTCGACGACACGCATCGGCCGCGTCGTGAGGGGGAGGTGCTCGCCGGCGTTCTGCCGGGCGCGGCACTCGTCGCAGAGGAGGTCGCCGCTCCCCGGACTGCACGAGAACCGGCAGCCGGCGACGACGTCGATGGCGGGGAGCAGCCCAGCGAGGGCGCGGACCGCGGTGGACTTGGCCGTCCCCCTCTCCCCGCGGATGAGCACGCCACCGATCGCCGGGTTGACGGCGTTGAGGATGAGGGCGGTCTTCATCGGCTCCTGGCCGACGAGGGCGGTGAAGGGCATGACGTGCTGGGCCGGCATCAGCCGCCATTCTCCCAGGGGCGGCGAGCGCCGGCGCCGCGAGACTCCGGCGGGAGATCCTGCGACCTCCTCCGGAGCGGGCCCCATGCGGCTCGGCGGACCCGGCGCCGCAGCGCCCGGTCGCCCGCCGTCAGGCCGTCAGCACTTGCCGGTGATGTAGATGAAGTCGGCCTGCGGCGTCGACATCGTCAGGCTGCCGTTGTTGTTGAGGTAGAAGTCCCAGTTGCCGGTGTGATCGATCTCGACCCCGGACTGGACACTGAGCGGCGGCGTCTTCTGCGATTGCACGTACGTCGATCCCTGGAAGCTGATGGCCGCCGGGGCGTCATCGGGGTCGGGCGCCGAGCCGGCGCACGAGCCGGCCTGCGCCAGGTCGAGGAGGCTGAGGCTGGAGGGGTCCGGATGACCCGTCCTCCAGGGCGCCGGCGGCCCTGAGCTGCCGCAGGCGAGGAGCAGCCCGGCGGTCGCCGCGACCGCCAGCCAGCGGACCAGGCGTCCGGTGACGGGGCCGCGGCTCAACGCGGCCCGCCCTCGGCCCGCCCGGGGTCGAGGTCCTGGGCGATGGCGGCACGCTGCTCGTCGCTGAGCTCGGTGGTGGCCGCGCACCGAGGGTGCGCCACGCCCAGGATGACCCTGGCACCCTCGCGCCATGCCTCACGCTGCGAGTCGGTGAGCTCGAACCTGAGGTACGCCGCCGGCGCCGGCAGGGAGTCCGCCGCCCCGGCGGCGGGGGTGGCGACCAGTGCCGGACTGCGCCGGGCGTCGACCTCGAGGTACACGGTCGCGGCGATCGCCGCCAGGTCGGCGGCCAGGGCCCCCAGCCTCGCCGCGTCCGCCACCTCCAGGTACAGGCTCGCGGCCAGCTGGCCGGGGGCAGGCAGCAGCGGCTGCCACCGAGCCGCCTCCGCGCCGACGCTCTCCGGGTCCTCCAGCCGCTCCGCTCGCAGGGACTCCTCGGCAGCGGCACGCAGCGTCTGCGCGTTCTCGAAGACCAGGCTCAACAGGTCGCCGAGGCCGACGCGCCGGCGCCGCCGGAGCTCGACGGCCTGGGCGCGGCGTTCCGGGCGCGCCCCCTCGTAGTCGGCACCGACCCGCAGGTCGGCGGCACGGAGCCCAGTCGTCAGTTCCATCGGCGAAGGCCGTCCACGACGGCGAGGATAGCCTGCCCGGCATCCCCGCGGCCCGGTCCGCCCCTCCCTTCGGCTCGCGGCTCAGGCCGCCGTCGCCGTCTCCGCCTCCCAGGCCTCCGTCTCGCGGAAGGAGTAGTGGGACCGGGAGGTGACGATGAGGTGGTCGAGCAGGGGCAGGCCGAGGAGCCGGGATGCGTCCCTGAGGGCGGCGGTGACGAGCCGGTCCGCCCGGCTCGGGGTCACCTCCCCGCTGGGATGGTTGTGGGCGACGATGACCGCCGCCGCCCCAGCCCGCAGCGCCGGGGCGAGGACGTCGCGGGGCAGCAGCCGAGCACTGTTGAGGGTTCCGGCGACGACCGGCTCGACGCTGATGAGGCGGTGCCGGGCGTCCAGCAACAGCACCCAGACCTCCTCTCGCGCCGCCGATCGCAGCCCCTGGAGCAGGTGCAGCGCCGCTCCGGGCGTGGTGACGGCGGGCCGCTCGTCCGGGTACCAGCGCTCCGCCAGCTCCCAGAGCGCCGCCAGGCGGATGGCCTCGCGGGGCGCCACCCGGTGATCCCGGACCAGACCGGCGGCACCCAGTGCCCGCCGCTCCCAGAACGGGATCCGGGCCAGCCGGCCGGCCGTGGCCAGGAGGGCGGCGGGCGGCTCGGCCCCACCCAGGACCTGGGCGATCAACTCGTCCTCGGGGCGGCCGCTCAGGCCGGCGTCGAGGTGCCGGAGGAGGGCCTGGGTGGTGCGGGCGCCGTCCATGCCCGGATGGTATACCACCAGGCTGTATGTTTGCCACAAGCTAAGACACGGCCGGGCGGCCCGGCGCGTCCGCTACGGGCCCGAAGCTGGCCGGAGGTCAGCGGACGACGGCGCTGAGGATCAGGAAGACGGCGATGAGGAGGGCGGCGAGCACGGCCACCGCCACCCAGCCCTGACCCTGCGCGAGGAAGGAGGTGACCGGTCCCCCTGCGGCGGCCGGGGCGGCGGGCGGCGGTGCGGAGGGGGCCGGGCCGGTCGCCTCGGGGGTGGCGGCCGGCGACGCGTCCACCCGGGGCTCGTCCCGCGGCGCATCGTCGGCAGGCTCCCCGTCCTCCGCCGACCGGTCGTCCGGGGATCCGTCCTCCGGCGCCTCGTCCCCTGGCTCCCCGTCCTCCGACGCCCGGTCCTCTGGGGATCCGCCCTCCGGCGCCCGGTCCTCTGGGGATCCGCCCTCCGGCGCCTCGTCCTTCACGATCTCGCCCGCCGGCGACCCCGCAGCCGGGGACTCCGCCGCCGGCGACTCCAGGTGCAGCGGCTCCAGGTGCGGCGATTCCGGGTCCGGCGGCTCGTCGACGTCGGCGGGGGCGCGGACGACGATGATCTCGACCCGACCCTCGGCGTCGTCGGGGGCGTCCATCGGGGACACCACCGTGGGGACCACCACCGCGCTCCGGCGCCGCCGCAGCCGGCGCAGGTGGGCACCCTCGTGCGTGGACCGCTCCGGCAGGTTGGTGCTGTCCATCGTCGACGCCCGGGGGCGCTCGGCCGCGGGCGCGGAGGACGCCGGCTCCGGTGCATCCGTGTCGCCCGGGCTCGTCTCGGCGGGCGAGGCCATCTCAGACATGGTCGAGGATCTCCTGGGCCAGGCCTCGGTAGGCCTGGGCGGCGTCCGAACCCCGCGCGTAGGCGGTGATCGGCACACCGGCCATGGCGTTCTCCTGGAGCTTGACCGTGGCCTTGATCACGGTGTCGAAGACGTGGAGGTTGGGGATCTCGCGCAGGCCCTCCAGCATCTGCTGGCTGAAGCGGGTGCGCAGGCTGACGAAGGTCGGCAGCAGACCGAGGATCTTGAGCTGCGGGTTGAGGCCCTGCTGCGCCACGCGGCAGGTGCGGAGCACCTCGATCAGCCCCTTCATGGCATACCCCGACATCTGCAGCGGCACCAGAACGTAGTCGGTGGCGGCCAGCACGCTGACGGTGTGGAAGCCGAAGTTCGGCGGGGTGTCGAAGAGCACCAGGTCGTACCCGGCGAGGCCGTCGCCGCGGTCGAGGGCGTCACGGAGCTGCAGCTCCCTGTCGATGGTGGTCGGCATCTCCGCCTCGACCGCGCTCAGGTCGGGACTGGCGGGGATGAGCCAGAGACCCTCCCACTGCGTGGCCAGCGTCACACCCTCGGGGCTGACGTCGCCGTTGATCAGCAGGTCGGAGATGGTCCTGTCGAGCTTGTATGGGTTGAAGCCGAGCCCGGACGTCAGATTCGACTGCGGGTCCATGTCCACGGCCAGGACGCGGCGGCCCATCTCGCTGAAGGCGCCGGCGAGCGCCGAGCAGGTGGTGGTCTTGCCCACACCTCCCTTGCCGGACACGCACGCGATGGAGACGGCCACAGGGGTGACGCCGCCCTAGTGGGGCCGCCGCACCGGGTCGGGGCGGGAGGCGAGGCCGGCGTTGTGCCACACCCGATTGAGCCTGGACTGGACGGCCGCCACGTGCCACAGACCGCCGATGACGGGCAGCAGGAGCAGGCAGGCCCGGGCCACCGGCCGCACCTGGCCGTCGGGACGGATGCCGACCCTCTCCTGGACGACGCGGAGCCGTTCCAGGGTCATGACCACGGCGACGACCGAGACGGGCAGCAGCAGCACCAGATAGGGGATGACGGCGATGCCGCCGAGAAGGCCGAATGCGACCTCGCGGGAAGGCAGGGTCACGCTGACGTGGAGGTTCAGGGTGCGGATGGCGAGGTCCGCGGCACCGGCGAGGGTGGTCAGCACGCCGATCAGCCACGGGATGGCGACACCCAGGGCCGATGCGCCCGACTTCACCTCGAGGCGTGCGTCGAACTCGGCCATCTCACGGTTGACCCGGGAGTGCCAGGCGAGGGAGTAGATGCCCAGGGTGACCACCGAGAGGGCGATCACGGCGGCCGGGCGGCGGCGCTTCCCGACCGGGCCCAGCCACGGCGCGACCGGGGGTTGGACCGGCACGGGGGCGCTCCAGGCGCCGGGCGGCGGGCTCGTCGCGGCGGCGATACCGGGGCCCGGGGGGAGGGTCGGCAGCATGGCGCTGGCCGGGGCCACAGGCCGCTCTGGCGGTGGCGGCAGTGGCGAGGCGGCCGCGCCGGGCGGCGTGTCGGGGGTGGCCCCGGCAGCGATGCCCCGGGCGGTGGCGACAGCCTGGGGGAGTTCAGTCTCCGATTCGAGGAGCGGAACAGGCGTCTCGGATTCCCCCATGGCGGCGGTGGCCGGCGGGGGTCCGTCCGCCGGCAAGGGTGGAGGCTCGGGTGGGGAGGGAATCGTCCCGGCGGGAGGGCCCGGCACCTGGGCCGCGGTCGGCGCGGGCGGCGGCGGCGGCGGGGGCTCGACCGCCGGGTCCGCGACCTCGTCCTCGGTCAGCCCGGAGAAGGTCCAATTCGGCATTCCGGTGAGGGATGCCTGGTCGTCGCCCTGGTCGGGCGTGCTCGCCTCGCTCTCGGCGGTGCCGGGCAGCGACTCGTCGGTCGCGCCGGCGGCGCCGGTCTCCAGCTTCTCGGCCTCGGCCATGGCTCCCTCCTCGATCCGGTCAGGACGTGGGATCGCGATGGCTCCGGGTACTGGATTCGAACCAGTGACCTTGCGGTTAACAGCCGCCTGCTCTACCGCTGAGCTAACCCGGAACGGATCGAATCGGGATTATAGGGTCGTGGTGAGCCACCGGATCGAACGAGCACGGCCCGGTCCTGCCCACCAACGGGCCCCCGCGGGGCCCGGCGAGGGCGAGGTGGAGAGTGTGACCGCCTACTCCAGGTAGTCCTTCAGCTTCTTGCTGCGGGATGGGTGGCGGAGTTTGCGCAGAGCTTTGGCCTCGATCTGGCGAATGCGCTCGCGGGTGACCCCGAAGCGCTTGCCCACCTCCTCGAGCGTCCGCTGGTGACCGTCGATGAGCCCGAAACGCAGCTGCAGCACCCGGCGCTCCCGGGGGGTGAGGGTGTCGAGGATGTCCTCCACCTCGGTGCGCAGCATGGTCAGCGAGGCCGCGTCGCTCGGCGCCGTCGCCTCCTTGTCCTCGACGAAGTCGCCGAGGTGGGAATCCTCCTCCTCGCCGATGGGCGTCTCCAGGGAGACCGGGTCCTGCGAAACCTTGGTGATCTCGCGGACCTTGTCCGGGGTGATGCCCATCTCCTCGGCGATCTCCTCGTCGGCCGGCTCGCGCCCCAGCTCCTGGAGAAGCCGGCGCGAGACGCGGACGAGCTTGTTGATCGTCTCCACCATGTGCACCGGGATGCGGATGGTGCGCGCCTGGTCGGCGATGGCTCGGGTGATGGCCTGGCGGATCCACCAGGTGGCGTACGTCGAGAACTTGAAGCCCTTCTGGTAGTCGAACTTCTCGACGGCGCGGATCAGCCCCATGTTGCCTTCCTGGATGAGGTCGAGGAAGGACATGCCGCGGCCGATGTACTTCTTGGCAATGCTGACCACAAGTCGAAGGTTGGCCTCGGTCAGCGCGTTCTTGGCGTCCTCGTCGCCCTGCTCGATGAGCTTGGCGTACTCCACCTCCTGCTCGGCGCGGAGCAGGGCAACCCGTCCGATCTCCTTGAGGTACATGCGCACCGGGTCGTCGAGGGATACCGAGTCGATGGCCTCGGCGGTGGCCACCAGCTCCTCGTCGTCCTCCACCACGGCGAAGTCCTTGTCGCCGTCGGTGACCTCGATGCCCATGTCGCGGAAGACCTGGAAGACGCGCTCCAGGTGGTCGGGCTCGACATCCATCTCGGGGAAGCCGGCCAGGACGTCGTCAGGGGTGAGGTAGCCGGCCTCCTTGCCGCGGACGATGAGCTGCTCGGCGGAGAGGACGAGGGCGTCAGGGGCGAGCAGCGCGCTGAGCGCGGCGCGGCCGTGGGCGGCCCGGGGGGGCGCCGCGGCCTCGGGCGGCTCAGCGCTCGGAGGGACGGGCTCGGGGAAGTTCGTCGCGGGAGGTGTCACAGAAGCGGCCTTCACTGTTCCCCTGGAGGGAGGTGGCTGGTCTGGGAGGCAGGCCGCGATGGTCGCCTCGTCTCTTTGGACCGGCCTCGCGGCGGGCCCATTCGCTGATTGTGCCCTGCGGCGGCCTCGCGGCGTTCTGCGTCGCTGAAACGTCGCGTGCGGAAGCGGCCGTCAGGGGCGCTCCTGCGGCTTCCGCCGCTCGGCGATGACCTCGCGCAGACGGGCGGCCACGCCGTCGTCGGCGCCGGCGCCAGACCCGATCGACGCCCCGAGGAGACCGTCGATCTCGCGTTGCGCCCGCTGCTGCCGGTTGGTGAAACGGACGCGCTCGACGCAGTCGGCGATGGCCTGCTCCACCGCCCCGGGCTCGGCGTCAGCTGCCAGTTCGGGGACGTCGCGGACGAGGAGGCCGGCCGCCAGCCGGCGGTCGGCAGGGCCGAGTGCGTGCACGGGGAAGCCGACACCGTCCGGGACGCCGACGGCGATCGCGACGAGGCGCCGCACCTGCGGGCTGGCCAGCTCATCGACCGCGAACCCCATCGTGCCGACCAGCAGGCGCGCCAGGGCCGGCCGGTGGAGGACATACGTGCCGAGGTACTCCTCCCATGGGAGGAGAGGATGCCCGGGATCGTCGTCCTCCAAACCCTCGGCGGCCTCGCCCGCCTGGGACGCGTCGGGCGGGCTCTCCGCGATGGGCGGCGCCGTGACCCGGACGGCGCCCCGGGCCGGGCGGGAGAGCGCGCGGGCGACATCGGCGGCGAGCGACGCGGCCGACAGCCCCAGACGCCGCGACGCCTCCTGGACGTAGAGGTCGCGGGTGGCAGCGGTGGGGATCCGGACCAGCACCGCCACGACCCGCTCGGCGGCCGAGCGGCGCTCCTCGACGCGGCTGCCGGCGTCGCCGATCGCCCAGTCGACCAGGACCTGCCATTCGGGTGCCGCCCCGGCGATCAGCGCGGCGAAGGCCGCGGGATCCTGGCGGACCATCTCGTCCGGGTCCTTCACCCCCTCGGGCATGACGGCGATGCGCGTGGGCAGGCCCTCGGCGGCGCACACGTCCACCGCCCGGGACGCCGCCATGCGGCCCGCCTCGTCGCCGTCGAAGCAGAGGATCGCCGAGTCGGCCTGCCGTGCCAGCAGGCGCGCCTGCTCCCGGGCCAGCGCCGTGCCGCTGGAGGCGACGGTGTGGAGGACGCCGGCGGCGTGGGCCGCCAGCACGTCGAAGTAGCCCTCGACGACGACCACCTCCCGCTTCGCCCGGAGCGCGTCCCGTGCCTGCTCCAGGCCGAAGAGGGCCGACGACTTGTGGTACACGCCGGTCTCGGGGGTGTTGAGGTACTTGGGGCGGACCTCCCCCAGGGCACGGCCGCCGAAGGCCAGCACCTGGCCGCGCTCGTCGGAGATGGGGAACACCAGGCGGTGGCGGAAGAGGTCGCGCCCGCGGGCGGTGAGCCCGGCGGCGGCGATCTCCGCGGGTTGCGCGTCGCGACGGACGAGGTATCGCGTCAGGTCCCTCTCCTCCTGCCCCCCGGCCGGGGCGAACCCGACGCGGTACAGGCGGGCCAGAGCGGGATCGACGCCGCGCTCGGCGAGGAGATGGCGTCCCGGCTCCCCGGCGGGAAGGTTCCAGAGGACGTGCTCGTAGAAGCGTGCCGCCCTGTCGTTGAGTTCGAGGATGCGGCGTCGCCGGGCGGCGCCACCGCCGGCGGGGCTCTTGGCCCGCTCCAGCTCGACTCCGGCCCGCTCGGCGAGGATCTCCAGGGCCCGGGCGAAGTCGACCCTCTCGATCTTCTGGATGAAGGTGAAGATGTCGCCACCCTCGTGGCACCCGTGGCAGTGCCAGACCTGTTTGGGCTGGCTGACGACGAAGCTCGGGGACTTCTCCGGGTGGAGGGGGCAGAGGCCGGTGTGCTGCCCTCCGGAGCGGTGCAGGGTGACGTAGCCGCCGACGACCTCGAGGATGTCCAGCCGGGCCTTGATCTCGGCGACGGCGTCGTCCGTCACGGCCGCGACGGCCGCCGCGAACGGCCGGACGGACGGGGGTTCCGCTTCACCGGCCGATCACCTCGATGCGGTACCGGGAATTGTCGGTGACGACGACGATGGAGCCGTCGCTGCCGTTGATGACGGCGCGCACCGGCGATGTGGCGAAGACGGCGGGGGCGCCCTCGTGCTCGACGATCGTCCGCCGGACCGAGTACGGCTCTCCCGGCGTCGGGCTGGCCAGCTCGTCGCCCTCGACGACGTGACCGTCGTCGAGCATCGTCGGACGCCCATCGCGGGTGCCGACCTTGCGGACGCGGACTCGCTCAGCCATGCCGAACGAGGATAGCGCGGGGACGGGTGGGGCGCCCCGAGCTGTCGGCCGGACGCGCCCGGGCTGGGCCGTCCCGCCCGGGCCGGGGCACCGCCACAGGGCGGCGCCCCGGATGGGCGGCCTCAGAGCGGCCGATCGTCAGCGATCGCGCTCGAGGACGGCAAGCCGGGCGTGGGCGGCGGCGAGACGTGCCACCGGCACCCGGTAGGGCGAACACGAGACGTAGTTGAGGCCGAGCTTCTCGCAGATGGCGATGGACTCGGGGTCCCCGCCGTGCTCCCCGCAGATCCCCACCTCGAGGTCGGGACGGACCTGGCGGCCCTCGATGACGGCGATGTTCATGAGCCGCCCGACGCCGCCACGGTCGATGGTCTCGAAGGGGTTGGTGGGGAGGATCTTCTTCTCGACGTACGGGATGATGATCTTGCCCTCGGCGTCGTCACGGGAGAAGCCGAAGGTGGTCTGGGTGAGGTCGTTGGTGCCGAAGGAGAAGAACTCGGCCTCGGTCGCGATCTCACCGGCGATGAGGGCCGCCCGGGGCAGCTCGATCATGGTGCCGAACTTGTAGGGAACCTTGATCCCGGCCTCTTGGAGGACGGCGTCGACCGTCTTCTGAAGATAGCCCTTGGTCCGCCGCAACTCCTCGATGGCCCCGACCAGCGGGATCATGATCTCGGGGTGGACGTCGACCCCCTCCTTGGTCAACTGCACCGCGGCTTCCATGATCGCCCGCACCTGCATCTCGATGATCTCGGGGAAGAGGAGGCCGAGCCGGCAGCCCCGCAGGCCCAGCATCGGGTTCTGCTCGCGGAGTGAGCGCACCGCGGCGAGCATGGTCCGCTTGTCCGCGAAGCTGCCCTCGGGGTCTCCCCTGGTCTCGGCCTGGGTCACCTCGACGAGCAGATCCTCGAACGACGGCAGGAACTCGTGGAGGGGCGGGTCGATGAGCCGGATGACCACCGGGAGCCCGGCCATCGCCTTGAGGATCCCGTAGAAGTCGCCGCGCTGGAAGGGAAGGAGCTTGTCAAGCTGGCGCTTGCGCTCCTCGGTCGAGCTGGCGAGGATCATCGCCTGGACGATCGGCAGCCGCGACTGCTCCATGAACATGTGCTCGGTCCGGCAGAGGCCTATGCCCTGGGCTCCGAAGCGGCGGGCCAGCTCCGCGTCACGGGGGTAGTCGCCATTGGCCCAGACCTGGAGGCGGCGGACCCCGTCGGCCCAGGCCAGGATCTGCTCGAGGTCCCCGCTCAACTCGGGCTGGATGGTCGGCACCTTGCCGGCGATGACCCGGCCGGTCGAGCCGTCGATGGTGAACTCCTCACCCTCGTACACCGTCCTGCCACCCGCGGTGAAGCGGCGGTTGTGGAGGTCGACGAGCACCGTCTCGGCACCGGCGACACACGGCTTCCCCATGCCCCGGGCGACCACGGCCGCGTGCGAGGTGCGGCCACCGCGCGAGGTGAGCACGCCCTCGGCGGCGATCATCCCGTGGACGTCGTCCGGGTTGGTCTCGATCCGGACCATGATCACCTTCTCGCCGGCCTTGGCCATGGCCTCGGCGCGATCGGCGTCGAAGACCGCCTTGCCGGTGGCCGCGCCCGGCGAGGCCGCCAGCCCGGTGGCCAGCACCTCGACGTGGGCGCTCGGGTCGATGCGCGTGTGCAGCAGCTGGTCGACCTGGCCCGGCTCGACGCGCAGGACCGCCTCCTCGCGGGTGATGAGGTGCTCGTGGGCCATGTCCACGGCGATCTTCACCGCGGCCTGGGCGGTGCGCTTGCCGGACCGCGTCTGCAGCATGTAGAGCTTGCCGCGCTCGATGGTGAACTCCATGTCCTGGATGTCGCGGTAGTGGCGCTCCAGGCGCTTGGCGATGCGGGCGAACTGCCTGTAGACGGCGGGCAGGTCCGCCTCCATCGCGGCGATGGGCCGCGGGGTGCGGATGCCGGCGACGACGTCCTCGCCCTGGGCGTTGGTCAGGTACTCGCCGTAGAGGACCTTCTCGCCGGTGGAGGGGTCTCGGGTGAAGGCGACACCGGTGCCGGAGTCGTCGCCCATGTTGCCGAAGACCATGGCCTGGACGTTGACGGCGGTGCCCAGGTCGTGGGGGATCTTGTTGAAGTTGCGGTAGTCGGTGGCCCGCTTGTTGTTCCAGGAGCTGAAGACGGCGCCGATGGCGGCCCGCATCTGCTCCAGCGGGTCGTCGGGGAACTCCTGGCCGTGGCCCTCGGTCTTGACGATCCCCTTGAAGGTCTCCACCAGCTCGCGCAGCGCGGCGGGCGAGAGGTCCGCATCGGTGGCCGCACCGTGCTTGGACTTGGCGGCCTGGATGGCGTGCTCGAAGAGATCGCCGGAGATGCCGAGGACGATCTTGCTGAAGAGCTGGATGAAGCGCCGGTACGCATCCAGAGCGAATCTCTGGTCGCCTGTGAGGCGGGCCAGCCCGGCCAGGGTCGTCTCGTTGAGGCCGAGGTTCAGGACCGTGTCCATCATTCCCGGCATGGAGAACTTGGCGCCGCTGCGCACCGAGACGAGGAGCGGGTTGGCGGGGTCGCCGAAGCCCTTCCCGGTCGTCTTCTCCAGGGTCTTCAGGGCGGCGAGCGCCTGCTCCCACATCCCGGCGGGGAACTCCTGGCCCGCCTCGTAGAAGGCGTTGCAGGCCTGGGTGGTGATGGTGAACCCGGGGGGGACGGGCAGCCCGGCGCGGGTCATCTCGGCAACGCCGGCACCCTTGCCGCCGAGGAGGTCACGCATCTGGGCATTCCCCTCTTCGAAGAGGTAGACCCACTTGGTCGCCCGCCGCCGCGACGGAGCCCTGCCGCTCGCCGTGCGGGCGGCGACTGCGGACCTCGTCCGTGTGCCTGCCTTGGCGGCCTTCCTGGACTTCTTCTCGGCTTTGGACTTCGAGCTCGCGGGCATGTCTGAACCTCGGATGGACTGCTGATGTGCAGCGTGGAACGCCACCCGAGGGTATCACCGCGGAAGGGGGAGGCCGCCCCCCGGGCGGCCCTGCCGGAGGCGCCGCCGGAAGTCGCCGGACGCGGAGGTGGGTGGAGAATGAGCGCATGAGCGACACAGACCGCGCCCCCGTTCTGACCCCTCCGCCATCCGGCCACCCCGTCGCCGTCGAGACCGCGAGCTTCGCGGGCGGCTGCTTCTGGGGGGTGGAGGACGCCTTCCGCGGCATCCCCGGGGTGGTCCGGACCCGGGTCGGATACGCCGGGGGGCGCACCCAGAACCCCACCTACGAGCAGGTGTGCTCGCATACGACCGGCCACGCCGAGACGGTCGAGGTCACCTACGACCCGACCGTCGTCGGCTACGAGCAGCTCGTCTCCGCCTTCTTCGAGCTCCACGACCCGACCCAGCTCAACCGGCAGGGGCCCGACGTGGGCGACCAGTACCGGTCGGCCGTCTACGTCCACGACGCCGGGCAGCGGGAGGTGGCCGAGCGCGTCCGCCGCGACCTCGACGCCTCGGGCCGCTTCCGGCGGCCGATCGTCACCGAGATCACCGACGCCCCCACCTTCTGGGAGGCCGAGGACTACCACCAGCAGTACTTCGAGAAGCGGGGCGGGGGCTCCTGCCACATCTGAGGCGGGGCCCCCTGCGCGGCGGCGGGTTCAGTCGGTGGTGCGGCGCCGGAAGAGGACGATGGCCAGCGGCAGGCTGACCAGGAGCAGGGCCGCCGACCAGAGCAGCGCGGCGGCCACCGGGTTCTGCATCGGCCAGTCGCGGAGCAGCGCCGACGGGTTGGGGTTGCCGAAGAGCTGGCGGCACGCCGAGGTGACGGCGCTGACGGGATTCCAGTCGGCCAGGGTGCGCAGCCAGCCCGGCATCCGGCTGGTGGGCACCATGGCGTTGGAGACGAACGCCATGGGGAAGAGGACGAGGAAGCCGATGGACATCGCCGTCTCCACGTTCCTGGCCGCCAGCCCGACGCAGCCCAGGACCCAGCAGATCGAGTAGGTGAAGAGGAGGGCGACGCCGAGGCCGGCTGCGACCGAGAGGGGACCGGCGTCCGGGCGCCAGCCCACCGCCAGACCGGTCAGGCACACGATGGCGGCGCAGACCGCCGCCGACAGCAGGTCGGTGACGGATCGGGCGATGAGGATCGAGGGCCGCCACATCGGCAGCGAGCGGAGGCGGTCGATCAGCCCCGTGCCGAGGTCGGTGTTGAGCCCCACCGCGGTCCCGGTGGACGAGGTCACCAGGTTCATGGCGAGGAGGCCGCCCAGCGCGAAGTCGGTGTAGCTGCCTCCGGGGATGGGGATGCCCGACCCGAACACGAAGATGAAGAGGAGGGTGAAGAGGACGGGCTGGATGGTGACGTCGGAGAGCTGCATCGGCTCGCGGGCGATGTGCAGCAGGTTGCGGCGGACGAGGATGAGGATCTCCCGGAGCCGCCGTCCGGCGCGGGCGGTCTGCAGGCCGCCGACGGCCGCGGCGCGGGCGCTCATGCCGCGGCCTCCGGCGCGCCGGCGACCTCGTCGCCGGCGGCCTCCCGCCCGGTGAGGGCGAAGAAGACGTCGTCCAGGGAGGGCTGGTGGACCTGCACGTCGTCGACCAGGATGCCAGCGGCGTCGAGGGCCCGGACCGCCGCGGTGGCCAGGCCCGGCTGATTGCGGACCGCGGCCCGGAGACGGCGCCCGTCGTGGCTGAGATGCGCCGGTCCCTCGAGGAGTGATTGCAGGGCCGCGATCGCCTCGGGTCGCGGGGTGCTCAGGGTCACCTCCAGGCGCGCGGCGCCCGTCTCCGCCTTCAGCTGCCGGGGCGTGCCGAGGGCGATCACATGGCCGTGGTCGAACACGGCGATGCGGTCGGCGAGCTCATCGGCCTCGTCGAGGTACTGGGTCGTCAGAAGCACGGTGCAGCCGCCCCCCACCATCTCCCGGATCACCTCCCAGACGGAGAGCCGGCTGGCCGGGTCGAGACCGGTGGTGGGTTCGTCGAGGAAGAGGACCGGGGGCGCCATGATCATGCAGGCACCCAGGTCGAGGCGCCGGCGCATGCCCCCGGAGTAGGTCCGCGCCAGGCGGTCGGCCGCGTCGATCAACTCCAGCCGGTCCAGCAGATCGGCGGCCCGAGCCCTCGCCCGGGAGCGCCGCAGGCCGCTGAGCTGGCCGACCATGACCAGGTTCTGGCGCCCGGTCAGGAGCTCGTCGAGGGTGGTCGACTGCGCTGCCACGCCGATCCGGCGGCGCACCTCGCCGGGATGGCCGACGACATCGAACCCGGCCACGGAGGCCCGCCCTCCATCGGGCCGGCTGAGAGTGGTGAGGATGCGGATGGCGGTCGTCTTGCCCGCCCCGTTGGGCCCCAGCACCCCCAGGATGGCCCCCGCCGGGACGGAGAAGCCGACCCCGTCCAGCGCCACCGTGTTCCCGAAGCGCTTGACGAGACCCTCCGCCTCGATCATCGGCCGGTCGGTCATTCCGGTTCTCCCAACGGCGGCGGGGCTCCGAGCGGATGCCTCCGCGTGCCGGGCGTATGCTTACTGACCGTATAGTAAGTCGCCGGTTTACCGGCCGTCAAGTAGGTTATCTGTGACGCCGATCGAGTCCGCCCGATCAGAGGTTTCCGGCGACGTCGCTGCGGGCGCGCCCCGCGAGGACCGCGGCCAGCTGCCGCGAGGGCGCAGGGACCACCGGGCGCCGGCCGATGCTCCGGCCGCGGCGGCCGGCGTCCCGGTGTCCGGCACTCGCGAACGGATCCTGGACGTCGCCCTGGATCTCTTCGTTGAGCAGGGCTTCGACAAGACATCTCTGCGCGAGATCGCCGAGCGCCTGGGGGTGACCAAGGCCGCCCTCTACTACCACTTCCAGGGCAAGGACGACATCCTCATGGCGCTCCACATGGGGATGCACGACCTGATGCGCACGTCGGCCGCCCAGCTCGCCGGCGAGGCGCCGAGCCGCACGGCGTGGCTTGCCTTCCTCGACGGCATCGTCGATCAGATCGCCTCCAGCAGCCGGCTCTTCCTGCTGCATCAGCGCAACGCCGCCGCCTTCGCCGGCCTTCACCACCTCGATCAGATCGCCTCCAGCCATGGCGGCGCCGAGGTCGAGCCCGACCAGGTCTTCCGCGACATGCTCAGTGACCCGAGGCTCAGCCTCGACGACCGGGTGCGCATCGGCGGCGCGCTGGCGCTGGTGCTCTCCGGCGCCACCCTGGCCGTCGAGACGGGCAGCGCTCCACACGATCCGGCGGAACTCGCCAGGGTTCTGCGCGTCGCCGTCCGCGACCTGCTCCGGGCCGGCGACAGGCACGAAGCGTCGTGATCGCGGAGGCCCTCCCCTGCCCTCCCTGACGGTCAACGGCATCGGCCTCTACTACGAGGTCCACGGCGAGGGCCCGCCCCTCCTCCTCATCCTCGGTCTCGCCGGCGACGTCTCGGAGAGCACCCGGTTGATCGACGGGCTCGCCGCCGGCCACCAGGTCATCGCCTTCGACAACCGCGGAGCGGGGCGCAGCGGCAAGCCCGACAGCCCCTACTCCATCGAGATGATGGCCAGCGACGCGCTCGGGCTCCTGGACGCGCTCGCCGTCCCCCGCGCCGCCGTCCTGGGCATCTCGCTGGGTGGCCGCATCGCCATGGAGCTGGCGCTCGGCCACCCCGACCGAGTGGAGCGGCTGATCCTGACGTCGACGTCCGCCAGGGTCGTCCGCAAGCCGGGCAGGGGGCGGCTCTGGCCGATCCTCTCCGGGCTGCCCCTCTTGAGGAGCCGGCACCCGCAGCCGAGGTACGCGTTCGTCCGCCAGTTCGAGGCATCGACGGGATACGACGCCACGGACAGGCTTTCCCAGCTCACCATGCCGGTGCTGATCCTGCACGGCGGCCACGACCGGGTGGCGCCCCTGGCACTGGCGGAGGAGATGCACGGCCGGATCGCGGGATCGAGGCTGGTGGTCTTCAAGGGCGGCCACCTCTTCTTCGTCATCAGGGAGCCCCGGCGCTTCCTCGAGAGCGTCCGGGATTTCCTGGACTGATTGCCGGGCCCCGGCGATCGCGCGCCGATCCCTGCCGCGCGGGCTCCCGTCATGGACTCGAAAGACGGCGCGCCTAGCCTCGATCCTCGGGGCTGGAGCCCCTCCCGACCATGCGGCTCCGGCCCCGCCAGCCCCCCTCGGCGGGGCACCGGCACCGCTCCCCAACCGGACGGTCCGCTCCACTCGGGCGGGCCGTCCTCCGGGAGGCGACCGCCACCGGAGCGGTCCCGGTCAGATGACGCGGAGGACCTCGTCGGGATCGCGCTCGCGCCGGGCCAGGGCCCGCAGGACCGAGAGCTCCCCGTGGCGGAGCGCGGCCACGTCGATCAGGGTGGAGATGGCGACCTCGACCCCGGGGAGGGTGGGCGTCGGACGGCCGAGGCTGACGCACAGGTCGTCGATGTGCACCACCAGCTCGATGATCCGCGTCTTCAGGTACTCGTCGAGCAGGAGCACCTCGCCGCGCGCCTTCACCTCCACGAGCCGGTCCTCCGGCTCCGCGCTGAGCCGCACCCGCAGGATGTCCTGGGCGTGCTCCAGGTCCGCCACGACGGCGGCGTGGCCGGCGCGGGCGGCGTCGGAGGAGGAGTGGCGGACGCGGGTGTTGATGGACGAGGAGAGGTCGGCAGTGACCGGCAGGAAGTACGCGGCGGCGGAGAGCGGCTCCTCCTTCTCGCGGACATGCTCGGCGAGGCAGTCCGGGACCGATGTCACCGCTCTGACCAGGTGCGCGGTGAGGTCCCCGATCGTCATCTCCGCCAGGGCGCTGGGCTCGGCCCACCGCGCGCCGACCTCCTCGAGCTTGACGACGGTCCCCGCGGCGCCGGCAGCGGCGAGGTAGGCGAGCCTGGTCTCGTGCATGACGGAGGAAACATACCCGACCCAGCCGTCCAGCGGCCGCCGGGGGACGGGCCCGGTCGCGGCCCGCGCTACCCAGCCGGGGCGGCGGCCCGCTCCGCCGTCCGCGTCCGGAAGAGGACCAGCTGGTCGCGGATGGCCTCCTCGAGACCGGAGATGGGGACCCGCACCTGGGTCATCCCATCCCGCTCGCGGATGGTGACCGCCTCGTCAGTGACGCTGTCGAAGTCGTAGGTCACCGCCAGCGGAGTGCCGATCTCGTCCTGGCGCCGGTAGCGGCGGCCGATCGCCTGGGTCTCGTCGTAGTCGGTGGCGAAGTGGGGACGCAGCCGGTGCTCGAGAGCGCGGGCAGGGACGGTCAACTCCTCCTTCTTGGAGAGGGGCAGCACCGCCACCTGGACGGGAGCGATGTCGGGGTGCATGCGCAGGACGGTGCGGGTCTCACCGCGCACGATCTCCTCGTCGAAGGCGTCCATGAGGATGGTGAGCATGATGCGGTCGACCCCTGCGGCCGGCTCGATCACGTAGGGGATGTAGCGGCTCCCGCTCACCGGGTCGAGGTAGCTGAGGTCCACCCCGCTGGCCTTCTGGTGCGCGGAGAGATCGAAGTCGGTGCGGTTCGCGATGCCCTCCAGCTCGCCCCACCCGAAGGGATAGAGGTACTCGACGTCGGTGGCCGCCTTGGCGTAGTGGGCCAGCTCGTCCTTCTCGTGGTCGCGCAGGCGGAGGCGTGAGCAGCGCACCCCCAGCTCGTCGACGTACCAGCGGAAGCGCTCGCCGCGCCAGTGCTCAAACCAGTGGTCGTCGGTGCCCGGCTCGCAGAAGAACTCCATCTCCATCTGCTCGA
>CAZUDL010000021.1:0-29881 GCA_964618935.1 uncultured Actinomycetes bacterium | reverse complement strand
ACCGGAACATCGGGATCATGGCCCACATCGATGCGGGCAAGACCACGACGACCGAACGCGTCCTCTTCTACACGGGCCGCATCCACAAGATGGGGGAGGTGCATGAGGGCGCCGCGACCATGGACTGGATGATCCAGGAGCAGGAGCGCGGCATCACCATCACCTCGGCCGCCACGGCGGCGGAGTGGCGCGGCCACCGAATCAACATAATCGATACACCCGGACATGTGGACTTCACGATGGAGGTGGAGCGCAGCCTGCGGGTGCTGGACGGGGCGGTGGCCGTCTTCGACGCCGTCGCCGGCGTCGAGCCGCAGTCGGAGACGGTCTGGCGCCAGGCCGACCGCTACCGGGTCCCCCGCATCTGCTTCATCAACAAGATGGACCGCATGGGGGCCGACTTCAAGGGCTCCCTCAAGTCCATCCGCGACCGCCTCGGGGCCAACGCCATCGCCGTCCAGCTCCCCATCGGGGCCGAGGCCGGCTTCCGGGGGGTGGTCGACCTCATCACCATGATGGCGGTCGTCTACGTGGACGACCTGGGCACGACCAGCGAGCGGGGCGACATCCCGCCGGAGATGCGCGCCGAGGTGGACGCCGCCCGGCACACGATGCTGGAAGCGGTCGCCGAGACCGACGACGAGCTCCTCACCCGCTACCTGGAGGGGGCCGAGCTCAGCCCCGACGACATCAAGCGCGGGCTGCGCATCGGCACGCTGCGGACCCAGCTGGTCCCCGTCCTCTGCGGCAGCGCCCTCAAGAACAAGGGCGTCCAGCCGATGCTCGACGCCGTGGTCGACTACCTGCCCTCACCCCTCGACATCCCCGCCACCGAGGGGGTGCGTCCGGGGACCGACGAGCCGCGGAGCCGCCGCGTCGACGACGACGAGCCCTTCGCCGCCCTCGCCTTCAAGATCGCCAACGACCCCTTCGTGGGCAACCTGACCTTCTTCCGGGTCTACAGCGGCGTGCTCACCACCGGCTCCTACGTCTTCAACTCCACGCGCGGCCAGCGGGAGCGGATCGGCCGTCTCCTGCAGATGCACGCCAACCACCGGGAGGACGTCGAGGAGGTCCGCGCCGGGGACATCGCCGCCGCCATCGGCCTGAAGAGCACGACGACCGGGGACACCCTGTGCGCCGAGGACTCGCCGATCGTCCTCGAGGCGATCGTCATCCCCGAGCCGGTCATCAGCGTCGCCGCCGAACCGAAGACCAAGGCCGACCAGGACAAGATGGGCTTCGCCCTGCAGCGGCTGGCGGCCGAGGACCCCACCTTCCGGGTGCGCACCGACGACGAGACCGGCCAGACCGTGATCTCCGGCATGGGCGAGCTCCATCTCGAGATCATCGTCGACCGCCTGCTCCGCGAGTTCAAGGTCGACGCCAACGTGGGCAAGCCGCAGGTCGCCTACCGGGAGACCATCAGCGCCAGGGCCCACGGCACCGGCCGGTTCGTCCGCCAGAGCGGCGGCCGCGGCCAGTACGGCCACGTCGAGCTGGAGCTGGAGCCGAACGAGCCCGGCGCCGGCTTCACCTTCGTCTCCAAGGTCGTCGGCGGATCGGTGCCCAGGGAGTACGTGAAGCCGGTGGAGCGGGGCATCGCCGACACCCTGGCCAACGGGGTGCTGGCCGGCTACCCGGTGGTGGACGTCAAGGTGACCCTGGTGGACGGCTCCTACCACGAGGTCGACTCCTCGGAGCAGGCCTTCCAGATCGCCGGCTCGATGGGCTTCAAGGACGGCATGCGCAAGGCCAAGCCGGCCCTCCTGGAGCCGATCATGAAGGTCGACGTCTCCATGCCCGAGGACTTCATGGGCGACGTCATGGGGGACCTCTCCGGCCGCAGGGGCCACATCCTGGGCATGGAAGGGCGCGGGACGACCCAGATCGTGCATGCTCTTGTGCCCCTGGCCGCCATGTTCGGCTACGCCACCGAGCTGCGCTCGATGACCCAGGGCCGCGCCTCCTACTCCATGGAATTCCACCACTACCAGCAGCTACCATCCGGCCTCGCCGACGAGATCGTCGCCAAGGCCAGGTCATGACCCCGAAATCCCGAGGAACCCCCGGACCCAGCCAGCAGCACGAGCAGCAGAGGAACTGAGAAGGCCATGGGCAAGAAGAAATACGACAGCACCAAGCCCCACGTGAACGTCGGCACGATCGGTCACATCGACCACGGCAAGACGACCTTGACTGCTGCCATCACCAAGACGCTGGCCGAGCGGGTCGGCGGGGCCAACTCGTTCGTTTCGTTCGACCAGATCGACAACGCCCCCGAGGAGAAGGCGCGTGGCATCACCATCGCCACCGCCCACGTCGAGTACGAGACGGCGACCCGGCACTACGCCCACGTGGACTGCCCCGGCCACGCCGACTACATCAAGAACATGATCACCGGCGCCGCCCAGATGGACGCCGCCATCGTCGTCGTCGCCGCCACCGACGGTCCCATGCCGCAGACCCGGGAGCACATCCTCCTGGCCCGGCAGGTCGGCGTGCCCTACATCGTCGTCGCCCTCAACAAGGTCGACGCCGTCGACGACGAGGAGCTGCTGGAGCTGGTCGAGCTGGAGATCCGGGAGCTGCTCACCCGGCAGGAGTTCCCCGGCGACGACATCCCCGTCATCCGCGTCTCCGCCCTCAAGGCCCTGGAGGGCGACAAGGAGGCGGGCGACCAGATCATGAAGCTGATGGACGCCGTCGACAGCTACGTGCCGCTGCCCGAGCGGCCCATCGAGAAGCCCTTCATGATGCCCATCGAGGACGTGTTCTCGATCGAGGGTCGCGGCACGGTGGTCACCGGACGCATCGACCGCGGCGTCATCAAGGTCAACGAGCCGGTGGAGATCGTCGGCATCAAGGAGACCGGCAAGACCGTCGTCACCGGTGTCGAGATGTTCCACAAGCTCCTCGACCGCGGCGAGGCGGGCATGAACGTGGGCTGCCTGATCCGCGGCATCAAGCGCGAGGACGTGGAGCGCGGCCAGGTTCTGGCCAAGCCGGGGAGCATCAACCCGCACACCAAGTTCAAGGCCCAGGTCTACGTCCTCAACAAGGACGAGGGCGGCCGGCACACCCCCTTCTTCACCGGCTATCGTCCGCAGTTCTACATCCGCACCACCGACGTCACCGGCAACATCACCCTCCCCGAGGGGACGGAGATGGTCATGCCCGGCGACAACATCGAGATGGATGTGGAGCTGATCACCCCCATCGCCGTCGAGGACGGCATGCGCTTCGCCATCCGCGAGGGCGGCCGCACGGTCGGTGCCGGCGCCGTCACCAGCATCCAGAAATGACCGGGGCGGGATGAGGCCCCTCACCCCGCCGACAGAAGGAAACGGATCCTTGATCCCCGTGAACTGCAGCGATGAGGCCCCGGCCCCGGCGGGCCGTCCCGGCCGGCTGCCCGGTCTCGTGGAGGCCGGGTGATGGCCCAGAAGATCCGCATCCGCCTCAAGGCCTACGACCACCGCGTCCTCGACCAGGCCGCCTCGAAGATCGTCGAGACGGTGGTCCGCACCGGTGCCCACGTGGCCGGGCCGGTGCCCCTGCCGACGCGGATCAGCCGCTGGACGGTGGTGCGGTCGCCGTTCATCGACAAGGACTCCCGCGAGCAGTTCGAGATGCGCACCCACAAGCGGATCCTCGACATCCTCGACCCCAATCCCAAGGTGGTGGACGCCCTCATGCGCCTCAACCTGCCGAGCGGCGTGGACATCGAGATCAAGCTGGGGGACCAGCGTGGCTAAGGGTCTTCTGGCGCGCAAGGTGGGCATGACCCAGCTCTTCACGGAGACGGGGACGGTGGTTGCCGTCACCGTCCTGGAGGCGGAGTCCTGCCAGGTGGTCCAGGTCAAGACCGGCGCCACCGACGGCTACGAGGCGGTGCAGCTCGGCTTCGGGCCGCGCTCGCCCCGCCACACCAGCAAGCCCCAGGCCGGCCACTTCAAGCGGGCCGGCATCGCCCCGCTGCGCCACCTCGCCGAGGTCCGCGACGCGGGCGGCCCGGCCGTCGGCGGCCGGGTCACGGTGGACGTCTTCGCCGCCGGGGAGCGCGTGGACGTCACCGGCGTCACCCAGGGCAAGGGCTTCTCCGGGCAGCACAAGCGCCACAACTTCTCGCGCGGCCCGGTGACGCACGGCTCCCACAACATCAAGCAGCCGGGTTCGATCGGCTCCGTCGACGCCGCCCGCACCTTCAAGGGGTTGCGCATGGCCGGCCATCTCGGCGCCTCGCAGGCCACCGTCCGCAACCTCGAGGTGGTGCGCGTCGACACCGAGCGCAACCTGCTGCTGGTGCGCGGCGCGGTCCCCGGCCACAAGAACGCCGTGGTCATGGTCCGCGACACCGACCGCAGCGGAGGCCTCGGGGCATGAGCAGCGCTCCCGTCGTCGATCTGACCGGGGCGAGCCGGGGAGAGCTGGACCTGCCCGACGCCGTCTTCGACATCACCGTCAACCCGGCGGTGATGCACCAGGCGCTGCTGCGCCAGCTGGCCAACGCGCGCCAGGGCACCCACGACACCAAGAACCGCTCCGAGGTCCGCGGCGGCGGGCGCAAGCCGTACCGCCAGAAGGGCACCGGCCGGGCCCGGCAGGGGTCGATCCGGGCTCCGCACTACTCGGGCGGCGGCGTCGTCTTCGGCCCCACGCCGCGCTCGTACCGCCAGGACATGCCGCGCAAGCAGCGCCGCCTGGCGCTGCGCAGCGCCCTCAGCGTCAAGGCGCAGCAGGGGCAGATCACCGTCCTCGACGGCATCGAGCTGGACCAGCCCCGCACCAAGGCGGTGGTCGAGCTGCTCAGCTCGCTCGACGCCGGCCGGCGCGTGCTGCTCGTCCTCGGTTCGCACCACGAGCCGCTGGAGAAGAGCGCCCGGAACCTCCCCGAGGTCCGCCTGGTGATGGCCGGCAACCTCTCGGTGCGCGACCTGCTCACCGCCGACACCGTGGTCATGGCCAAGGACGCCGTGGACCATGTCGCGGAGGCCTGGGCATGACGCAGGGCCGCCCCTTCCATCAGATCCTGCTGCGCCCGGTGGCGAGCGAGAAGTCCTACAACATCATGGGTCAGCTCAACCGCTACACCTTCGCCTGTCCCCGCGACGTGACCAAGATCGACATCCGCCGCGCCATCGAGGAGGCCTTCCCGGAGCAGGCGCTGACGGTGCTGGCGGTCAACGTCATCAGCGTCCGCGGCAAGGTGCGCAACCGGCAGCTGCGCCGCGGCAAGGGTGGCCGCATCGTGGGGCGGAGCCCCGCCTGGAAGAAGGCGGTGGTCACGCTGGCCCCCGGCCAGAAGATCCCCGGGCTGTTCGAGGGCGTGTGAGCGATGCCGACCAACAAGTACAAGCCGACCAGCCCGGGCCGCCGCTTCATGGCGGTGAGCACCTTCGAGGAGGTCACCAAGACCACCCCGGAGCGCAGCCTCACCGTCCATCTCAAGACCAACAGCGGGCGCAACAACACGGGGCGGATCACCGTCCGCCACCGCGGCGGCGGTCACAAGAAGCTCTACCGGGTGGTCGACTTCCGCCGCGACAAGCTGGCCGTGAACGGCCGCGTCGCGGCCATCGAGTACGACCCCAACCGCAGCGCCCGCATCGCCCTGGTGCACTACGAGGACGGCGAGAAGCGCTACATCCTCGCCCCCCTCGGGCTCGCCGTGGGGGCCACCGTCAGCGCCGGCGCCGGTGCCGAGATCAAGCCCGGCAACGCCCTCCCCCTCGCCAACATCCCGCTGGGCACCACCATCCACAACCTCGAGGTGCAGATGGGACGGGGCGGCCAGCTGGTGCGCAGCGCCGGGGGCGCCGCCCAGCTGGTGGCCAAGGAGGGGGGCGAGGCGACCGTGCGCATGCCCTCCGGGGAGGTGCGGCGCATCGACATCCGCTGCTCGGCGACCATCGGCCAGGTCGGCAACGTCGACCACGAGAACCAGAACATCGGCAAGGCGGGCAAGTCGCGCTGGCGCGGCTGGCGGCCGTCGGTGCGGGGCATGGCGATGAACCCCTTCGATCATCCCCACGGAGGCGGCGAGGGCCGGAGCGGCGCGGGCGGCAACCCGCAGACCCCCTGGGGAAAGCCGGCGCTCGGCTACCGCACGCGCCGCAACAAGAAGACCGATCGCATGATCGTGCGGCGGCGGAAGAAGTAGAGCATGAGCCGATCCCTGAAAAAAGGCCCCTTCTGCGACGAGCACCTGCTGCTCAAGATCCAGCGGCTGAACGCCAACCGCGAGAAGAAGATCGTCAAGACCTGGTCGCGCCGCAGCGACATCTTCCCGGAGATGGTGGGCCACACCATCGCCGTCCACGACGGGCGCAAGCACAACCCCGTCTTCATCACCGAGACGATGGTCGGCCACAAGCTCGGCGAGTTCGCCATGACCCGGCGCTACCGCGGCCACGGCCATCACACCGAGCGGAGCACGGCGCTGAAATGACCGCATGGCTCGTGAGCGGGTGCCGGTGATGCGAGTCGTCGCCACCGCCAAGGACGTCCGGATCACCTCGCGCAAGGCGCGGGTGGTCGCGCAGAGCGTGATCGGCCTGCCCGTGGCCGAGGCTCTCACCCTGCTCGCCTTCACCCCCCGCAGCGCGGCCCGCGAGGTGGCCAAGGTCATCAAGTCGGCCGCCGCCAACGCCGAGCACAACTACAACCTGGAGCAGTCCTCGCTGCGGGTGGATCGGATCGACGTCGACCAGGCCGGGATCATGAAGCGCTTCATCGCCAAGCCTCGGGGGATGGCGGGCAGCGTGTTCAAGCGGATGAGCCACCTGCGCTGCTATGTCACCGACGACGAGCCGGCACCCGAGCGGCGCCGGCGCTCGCTGGTGGCCATGCCGGGCCGGCCGGGACGCGCCTCGACCAAGCCCGTGGCCGCGCGGCGCCGCCGCCCGGCCCAGCTGCGCCGGGCCCAGGAGGCTGCGGCGGCGGAGGCGCAGGCCGCCAGCGCTCCGGCCCCGGAGGAGATCGAGGCCGGGGAGGATCAGGAGACCACGGTGGCCGAGGACGTCACCCCCGACGACGAGGAGAAGGACTGATGGGCCAGAAGGTGAACCCTATCGGTTTCCGCCTCGGCATCTACCGGCAGTGGGACGCGCGCTGGTACGCGGACAAGGAGTACACGAAGCTGCTCCACGAGGACCTGGCGATGCGCCGGCTGATCGCCAGCCGGTTGCGCAACGCCGGGGTCGCCCGCATCGAGACCGAGCGCAGCGCCAACCAGCTCACCGTGATCATCCAGACCGCCAAGCCCGGCATCGTCATCGGCAAGCAGGGCGCCTCGGTGGACGCCCTCCGCGACGAGCTGGAGCGCATCAGCGGCAAGAAGGTCCGGGTCACCATCCACGAGATCAAGACGCCGGAGCTGGACGCCAAGCTGGTGGCCGAGAACGTCGCCTCGCAGCTGGAGAAGCGCATCGCCTTCCGGCGGGCGCTGAAGCAGACGATCATGCGCACCATGCGAGCCGGCGCCAAGGGCGTCAAGCTCGAGGTCAGCGGCCGGCTGGGCGGCTCGGAGATGTCGAGGCGTGAGTGGGACCGCGACGGCCGCGTGCCGCTGCACACCCTGCGCGCCAACATCGACTACGGCAAGGCCGAGGCGCGGACCACCTACGGACGCATCGGCGTCACCTGCTGGATCTACAAGGGCGACTACGTCACCGCCACCGGTGAGCCGGTGATGAGCGGCGGGCCCGGACGGGAGACCCGCGAGACGGTCGAGCCGGCACGCGCCGCGGCCGTGCCCGCGCGGGCGGTGGCCGCCCCGGCCGCCCTCGCCGAGGCGGAGCCGGCCGGGCCGCTCGCCGCCGCCCCCGAAGCGCTCGTCGAGGTCCCCGCCGCCGCGGAGGATCTCGCCCTGCTCGCCGACACCGACCTGTCCGAGGCGGAGGTGCCCGAGGCGGAGGAGGACATCTCCGAGACCGATGCGGACGCCGACAGCGGCGAGAAGGTCGAGAAGCTGCCGGCCAAGAAGCCGGCGGTGCGGCGGCGCACCACCCTGGCCAAGAAGCCGATCACGGGCGCCGGCAAGCCGAAGTCCGAGAGCGAGGAGGACTGACGGTGCTGATGCCCAAGCGGACCAAGTTCCGCAAGCTGCACCGGGGTCGCCGTCAGGGAACGGCGCAGCGCGGCAGCACCCTGAGCTTCGGCACCTACGGGCTCCAGGCCCTCGAGGCCTGCTGGATGACCAACCGGCAGATCGAGGCGGCCCGGCGGGCGATGACCCGCCACGTGCGCCGCGGCGGTCAGATCTGGATCCGCATCTTCCCCGACCACTCCTACACCAAGAAGCCCGCCGAGACCCGGATGGGGTCGGGCAAGGGCCAGCCCGAGGGCTGGGTCGCCGTGGTCAAGCCCGGCCGCGTGCTCTTCGAGATCAGCGGCGTCACCGAGGAGACGGCGCGCGAGGCGATGCGCCTGGCCGCCTTCAAGCTGCCCATCCACACCCGCTTCGTCGCCCGCCACGAGCCGGGCACCAGGGTGGAGACGGAGGACACCGCGTGAGCAAGGACGTGGAAGCCGTCAACGCCCTCCGCTCCATGAACGTCGACGAGCTGGACGGGCACCTGCGGCAGCAGCGCCGCCGCCTCTTCGAGGTCCGCTTCCAGCAGGCCGCCGGGCAGGTGGAGAACCATCGCCAGCTGCGCGAGATCCGCCGCGAGATCGCCCGGACCATGACCATCCAGATCGAGCTGGCCCATGGCCACCACCTGGTGTCCGACCTGGACCTGGAGATGGGGGAGGAAGCCGCCGAGGTCGAGGCCGTCCTGCCCGAGCCCGCGCCCAAGCGGCGGCGCGCGCGGCGTCCCGCGGCGGAGGCCATCGCCGAGGTGGAGGCGGAGACGCCGGCGGACGGCGACGGCGGGCCCGAGGATGCCGTCGCGGAGGAGCCCGAGGGCCCCGCCGAGGCGGGCGAGGACGGCGCTGACGAGGTCGGCGCAGACGAGGTTGACGAGGATGAGTGAGCAGCCGATCGAGCCGCGCACGCGGCGCAAGGTCCGTGACGGCGTCGTGGTCAGCGACCGCATGGAGAAGACCGTCGTCGTCCTCGTCCAGGAGCGCAAACCCCACTCGCTGTACAAGAAGGTCGTGACCCACCGGCGGCGCCTCAAGGTCCACGACGAGGAGGGCCTCTGCGCCGTGGGCGACCGGGTCCGCATCACCGAGACGCGGCCGATCTCCAAGGAGAAGCACTGGCGCGTGTCCGAGATCATCGAGAAGGCGAAGTGACGTGATCCAGCAGGAGACGGTCCTCAGGGTGGCCGACAACAGCGGTGCGCGCGAGCTGCTCTGCATCCGCGTGCTCGGCGGCAGCCAGCGCAAGTACGGCTCGGTCGGCGACATCATCATCGGGACCGTCAAGGTGGCTCAGCCCAACGCCCAGGTGAAGAAGGGGGACGTGGTCCGGGCGGTCATCGTCCGCACCGTCCAGCCCTTCCATCGCCCCGACGGCAGTCAGGTGCGCTTCGACGAGAACGCCGCCGTGCTGATCACCCCGCAGAACAACCCCCGGGGCACCCGCATCTTCGGGCCGGTGGCGCGGGAGCTGCGCGAGCGGAACTTCATGAAGATCGTCTCCCTCGCCCCGGAGGTCCTCTGAGTGAGACGGGTGATGAGGTGCGCCGCGGCAGCGGCCACGGGTTGCGGAGTGCGGTGAGATGAGCACGATGAGTCCGGTCGCCAAGCGCCTGGCCAAGCACGCCCGGCGGCTCAAGATCACCCTGCGCCGCCAGGGCTGGGACGGAGGCAGGGTTCGCGCCCTGGACATCCGCGCCGGCGACACGGTGCAGGTCCTCGCCGGCAAGGACCGCGGCAAGCGCGGCGTCGTCGAGCGGGTGCTGATCGCCGACCAGCGCATCGTCGTGCGCGGCGTCAACCTCATGAAGCGCCACACCAAGGCGGGCGTGGCCGGGAACATGCAGGGCGGCATCGTCGACTTCAACGGCCCCATCGCCTACGCCAACGTCCAGCTCGTCTGCACCCGCTGCGACCGCATCACGCGCATCCGCCACGAGGTCGCCGAGGACGGCGCCCGGGTGCTCATCTGCCAGAAGTGCGGCGAGCGCTACGAGAGGGTGAACTCCTGATGGCCACCGCCACCAGCAGCGCCGAGATGCCGCGGCTGCGCCGCCTCTACCAGGATCGGGTCGCCCCCGAACTGGTCCGCGAGTTCCGCTACACCAACGCCATGCAGGTCCCCCGGCTGGAGAAGATCGTCGTCAACGTCGGGCTGGGCGAGGCGATCCAGAACGCCCGTGCCATCGACGCCGCCGTCGCCGACATCAAGACCATCACCGGCCAGGCCCCCATCGTCATCCGGGCCCGCAAGTCGGTGGCCGCCTTCAAGCTCAGGGAGGGGATGCCGATCGGCATCAAGGTGACGCTGCGCAGCGAGCGCATGTGGTACTTCCTGGACAAGCTCATCAACGTGGCCCTGCCCCGGCTCCGCGACTTCCGCGGCGTCGAACCCAAGGCCTTCGACGGTCACGGCAACTTCACCCTGGGGCTGAAGGAGCAGCTGATCTTCCCGGAGATCGACTTCGACAAGATCGACAAGCTGCGCGGCCTCGAGGTGTGCATCGTCACCACCGCCAAGAACGACGAGGAGGGTCGGGCGCTGCTCACCCACTTCGGCATGCCCTTCCGCAAGACATGAGAGCAATGACCCAGCCGGGCGCTGGATCGCCGAGCAACGTCACACCGCGCGCGTCGGCAACCGCCGATACGGCACGGAGAGGTGCAGCGTGGCCAAGAAATCCCTGATCGCCAAGTCGCTGAGAGCGCCGCGGTTCTCGACGCAGCAGCGCCATCGCTGCGCCCTCTGCGGCCGTCCCCGCGCCTACATGCGCAAGTTCGGCATGTGCCGCATCTGCTTCCGTGGGCTGGCCAGCGTCGGCCAGATCCCGGGCGTGAAGAAGAGCTCGTGGTGAGGCCATGATCAGCGATCCCATTGCCGACATGCTGACCCGGATCCGCAACGCCAGCAGTGCCAATCACCGCACCGTGAGCATCCCGGCGAGCCGGATGAAGACGGAGATCGCCCGCGTGCTCCAGGAGGAGGGCTTCATCGCCGGCTACAGCATCACCGGCGACAAGCCCCAGGAGCTCCTCGACATCACCTTCAAGCCGCGCAGCCCCCGGGGCCGTCCCCTCACCGGGCTGCGCCGGATCAGCCGTCCCGGCCTGCGCGTCTACGCGCGCAAGTCGGACATCCCCCGCGTCCTGGGTGGTCTGGGCGTCGCCGTCATCTCGACGAGCCACGGCCTGATGACCGGCCAGCGGGCGCAGCGGGAGGGCCTCGGCGGCGAAGTCGTGGCCTTCGTGTGGTGACCGGCTCATGTCGCGCATAGGCCGCCGTCCCATCCCCGTCCCCGCCGGCGTCCAGGTGAAGGCCACCGGGGCCCACGTGTCGGTGACGGGTGCCCGCGGCACCCTGGAACGCCTCATCCCGCCCGCCATGACCGTGGTCGTGGGTGAGGGCGTGGTCGACGTCCAGCGTCCCAGCGACAGCACCGTCCACCGCTCCCTCCACGGGCTGACCCGGACCCTGGTCGCCAACATGGTGGAGGGTGTCAGCACCGGCTTCACCCGCAACCTCGACCTGGTCGGCGTGGGCTTCCGCGCCGCCAAGCAGGGGGGCGACCTGCTGCTGACCCTGGGGTACTCGCACCCCATCCGCTACACGCCCCCGGAGGGCATCACCATCGACGTCCCGGTGCCCACCCAGATCGTCGTGCGGGGCGCCGACAAGGAGATCATCGGCCAGGTGGCCGCCAAGATCCGCTCCTTCCGCAAGCCCGAGCCGTACAAGGGCAAGGGCATCCTCTACCGGGGCGAGAAGCTGCGGCGCAAGGCGGGCAAGTCGGGCAAGGCCGGCAAGGGCAAGTAGGCAGGGGCAGAGAGATGTACACCAAGCACGATCGGCAGACGGCACGGGTGCGCCGGCACCGGCGGGTCCGCCGCCACGTCAGCGGCACCGCGGCCCGTCCGCGCCTCTGCGTCCATCGCAGCCTCCGCCACATCAGCGCCCAGGTCATCGACGACACGCTGGGGACCACGCTGGTGGCCGCCTCGACGGTCGAGTCCGAGGTGGCGGGGAAGATCACCGGGAGCCGGAGCTCCTCGGCCGCCGCGCAGGTGGTGGGGGAGGTGGTGGCGACCCGCGCCCTGGCCCTGGGCGTCTCAAAGGTCGTCTTCGACCGCGGCGGCTATCTCTACCACGGCCGGATCGCCGCGCTGGCACAGGCCGCCCGCCAGGCAGGATTGGAGCTCTAGGATGGCGATGCGCATGGAGCGCCGCGACGACGCGCGAGGCGATCGCGGCAGCGAACTGACCGAGAAGATCGTCTCGCTGAACCGGGTGGCCAAGGTGGTCAAGGGCGGTCGCCGCTTCTCGTTCAGCGCCCTCGTCGTGGTCGGTGACGGCCAGGGCCGGGTGGGTGCCGGGCTGGGCAAGGCGGGCGAGGTGCCGGACGCCATCCGCAAGGGTGTCGAGGACGCCAAGAAGCACATGATCACGGTGCCCCTGGTGGGTCGCACCATCCCCCACGACCTCCGCTACAAGTTCGGCGCCGCCAAGGTGCTGCTGCGGCCGGCCGTGCCCGGCACCGGCGTCATCTCCGGTGGGGCGATGCGGGCGGTGGTGGAGGCCGCGGGCATCCACGACATCCTCACCAAGTCGCTGGGCAGCAACAACCCGATCAACGTCGTCCGCGCCACCGTCGCGGCCCTGGCCAGCATGCGCACGCTCAGCGACGTGGCGGCGCTGCGCGGCAAGCGGCCCGACGAGATCGTGGGCCGCAAGCGCGCCGCCCAGATGCTGGGCGAGGTGCAGCAGGCGAGCCCGCCGGCGGCGTCCGAATGAGCAGCCTGCGCGTCACCTACCGCAAGAGCGCCATCGGCTACGCGGCCGACCAGAAGGCAACCATCGCCGCCCTGGGGTTGAAGCGCCTCAACCACACCGTGGAGCACGAGGACACGCCGGCGCTGCGCGGCATGGTCCAGAAGGTGCGCCATCTGGTCAGCGTCGACGGCGTCGCCGCGGATAGCACGGCGGGAATGGCCAGGCTCGCCGCCGGGGAGAACCATGAAACTGCATGAGCTGCGGAGCCCGGCGGGCAGCCGGAAGAGCCGCACCCGCGTTGGTCGCGGCATCTCCGCGGGCCAGGGCAAGACCTCGGGCCGGGGCACCAAGGGCGCCGGCGCCCGCCAGGGGGCGAAGACCCCGCGCGGCTTCGAGGGCGGCCAGATGCGGCTGACCATGCGGCTGCCGAAGCTGCGCGGCTTCGTCAACCACTCCCGGGTCGAGGCGACCATCGTCAACCTCAGCAAGCTCAACCGCTTCCCCGCCGGGTCCATCGTGGACGGCGCCGCGCTCCACGAGCACGGGCTGGTCGGCGACCCCGGCGCCCGCGTCAAGCTGCTCGCCGCGGGCAGGCTCCGTGTCGCCCTCACCGTTCGCGTCTTCCAGGCCTCTGCCGCCGCCCGCCGCGCCGTCGAGGCCGCCGGGGGGCACGTCGACATCCTCGACGTCAAGGTGGCCGCAGGAGGGGAGGCGGAGAGCGGGGAGTGAACCTACTCCAGGCCCTGTCCCAGGCGATCCGCATCCCGGAGCTCCGCAAGAAGCTCCTCTTCACCCTCGGGCTGCTGCTCGCCTACCGGGTCCTGGCCGCCATCTCCATCCCCGGCGCCAACGCGACGGCGCTCGGCGAGCTGTTCGGCAACAATTCGCTGCTTGGCCTCCTCAACCTGTTCAGCGGCAGCGGCCTCTCCCAGTTCTCCATCGTCGGCCTGGGCCTGAACCCCTTCATCAACGCCACCATCATCATGCAGCTGATGACGGTGGTCTCCGTCCGGCTCAAGGAGCTCTCCAAGGAGGGTGAGCTGGGGCGCAAGCGGATCACCCGCTACACCCGCTGGCTGACCATCCCGCTGGCCGCCATCCAGGCGTACGGCTACATGGCCCTGTTCACCAACCCGGCGGTCACCAACGGCGTCGCCATCATCACCAACCCGACGCCGACGGAGACGCTGGGCATCATCATCACCCTGACCGCCGGCTGCGTCATCGCCATGTGGCTCGGCGAGCTGATCACCGAGTACGGCGTCGGCAACGGCGTGTCGCTCATCATCTTCACGGGCATCATCGCCCGCCTGCCGGGTGCGGTTCTCAGCTACGGCCAGACCGGCGGTGCCAACGTCATCCGGCTGGGCGGCATGGCCCTGGTGGCGCTCATCGCCACCGCCGGCATCATCGAGGTCCAGCAGGCACAGCGCAAGGTGCCGGTGCAGTCGGCGCAGCGGGTCATCAACCCGCGCACGGGGATGGCGTCGGCGGGCGGCCGGCGCAACTTCCTGCCCCTGCGCGTCAACGCCGCGGGCGTCATCCCGATCATCTTCGGCATCTCGATCATGACCTTCCCCACCATCTTCGCCAACCTCTTCACCAACGCCACCGGGTGGGTCGGCGGCGTGGCCGGCTGGCTGCGCATCAACTGGTCGCCCAACGGCGGCACCATCCTCCTCGACATCCTCTACAACGGCATCTACTTCATGCTCATCCTCGGTTTCACGTACTTCTACACGGCGGTCATCTTCGATCCCAACGACGCCGCCGACAACCTGAAGAAGTCGTCCACCTTCATCCCCGGCATCCGACCAGGACGGCAGACCGCCGAGTATCTCGGGAGGGTCATGGGTCGCATCACCTTAGCGGGCGCCATCTTCCTGGCCACCGTCACGGTCATCCTGCCCATCATCACCAGCGTCTTCACCGGCGTCTCGACCACCAGCCTCTACCTGGGAGGCACGGCCATCCTCATCGTCGTCGGCGTCGGCCTGGACACCATGAAACAGATCGAGACCCAGCTTCTCATGCGCCAGTACCGCGGGTTCATCAAGTGATCGTCGTCCTCTTCGGCCCTCCCGGCAGCGGCAAGGGGACCCAGGCGCAGCGGATCGCCGAGGTCCTCGGCACGCCCCACGTCTCGACCGGGGCCATCCTGCGCGCCGAGGTGGCTAGGGATTCGGCGCTGGGGCGTGAGGCCCAGCCGATCATGGCGAGCGGGGCCCTGGTGCCCGACGACCTCATGGTGCGCATGATCGAGGGCCGGCTCGCCGAACCGGACGCGGCTGCGGGAGTGATCCTCGACGGCTTCCCCCGCACTGTCCCCCAGGCCGAGGCCCTGGACCTCATGCTGCGGCGCAACGGCCGCGACGTCGGCGTCGTCCTCTACCTGGACGTGGACCCGGAGCTCATCAAGGAGCGGATCCTGCGCCGTGCGGCCATCGACGGCCGCACCGACGACACCGCCGAGGCGCTGGTGGAGCGGATGAAGGTCTACCAGAGGGAGACCGCCCCCGTCGTCGACCACTACAAGGCGCGGGGCACCCGGATGGAGTGGATCGACGGCGCCCCGCCCATCGACACGGTCACCGCCCAGATCCTCGCCGTCCTCGAGCCCGGCGGGAGCCCCGCGTGAGGGTCGACAGCTTCCGGCGCAAGAAGCCGGAGGAGATCGAGACGATGCGCCGGGCCGGGGCCATTCTCGGTGCCTGCCTGTCCCACCTCGCCGAGATCACCCGGCCGGGCCTCCGCCCCCTGGACCTCGACCGCGAGGCGGAGACCTTCATCCGCGACCACCACTGCATCCCCGGCTTCCTCGGCTACGACGGCTTCCCCAACTCGCTGTGCGTCTCCATCAACGAGGAGGTGGTCCACGGCATCCCGGGGCTGAGGGTCATCCAGGACGGTGACCTGGTGTCGCTCGACTGCGGCCTCATCCTCGAGGGCTGGTGGGCCGATTCCGGGCTCTCCGTGTGCGCCGGCGTGCCCAGCCCCGAGGTGACCCGGCTCCTGGAGGTGACCGAGGAGGCGCTGCGTCGCGGCATCGAGGCGGCCCGTCCCGGCGCCCACATCGGCGACATCGGCCGCGCCGTCCAGGTGCCGGTCGAGGCGGCCGGGTTCTCGGTGGTCCGCCAGTACGTCGGCCACGGCATCGGCCGGGACATGCACGAGGCCCCCCAAGTGCCCAACTACGGCACTCCGGGCAGCGGCAACCTGCTCCGCCCCGGCCTGGTCCTGGCCATCGAGCCCATGGTCAACGCCGGCGTCGCCGACACCCGGGTGCTGGACGACCACTGGACCGTGGTCACCGCCGACGGCCGCCTCTCCTGCTACTTCGAGCACACCGTGGCCATCACCGAGACGGGCCCCGAGATCCTCACCCCCCGCCCTGTGGTGGCGGCTTCCGGCGGAGGCGGGGCATGAGATGGGGGGCGGGCTGGTATACTCTGCGGCCGTGGCTGCTCGGCAGCCCGATTCGGCGTGCCCGATGACAGGGACTGGCGAGCCGCTCGTGGGGCGGGTAATCGAGCCTCTGCCCGACGCGCTCTACCGGGTGGAGCTGGCGAACGGTCACAAGGTGCTCTGCCACCCGGCCGGGAAGGCCCGCCTCCAGGCGGTCCGGATCCTGCCCGGTGACCGGGTCCAGGTCGAACTCTCCGCCGCCGACCCGGGTCGGGGGCGGATCATCCAGCGTCTTGCCTGACCGGCGGGGGCCGGCGGCGATCAGCAGTCAGAAGAGATGAAGAAGAACCAGAATCGAGGCGTCAGCCTCCAGGGGAGCTCCACACCGGCCGGGTCGCGCGGCGACCTGACCCGGGGCCCGGTGGCCGCATGAAGGTGCGGGCATCGGTGAAGCGCATGTGCGAGCACTGCAAGGTCATCAAGCGCCGCGGCGCGGTGCGGGTGATCTGCGACAACCCCAAGCACAAGCAGCGGCAGGGATAGGGGCAGAGAGTGGCAAGGATCGCCGGCGTCGACGTCCCCCGCGAGAAGCGCATCGAGGTGGCCCTCACCTACATCTACGGGATCGGGCCCTCCACCGCGAAGCGCCTGCTCAGCCTCGCCCAGGTCTCCCCCGACATCCGCACCCGGGACCTCTCCGACGCCCAGGTGGGCCGGCTGCGCGACGTCATCGCCAAACAGCTCCAGGGCAAGGTGGAGGGCGACCTCCGCCGCCAGATCGCCCTGAACATCAAGCGCCTGATGGAGATCGGGACCTATCGCGGCCTGCGCCACCGCCGCGGGCTCCCCGTCCGCGGCCAGCGCACCCGCACCAACGCCCGCACCCGGCGGGGTCCCAAGAAGACCGTCGGCGTCCGGCGCAAGGCGAAGAAGTAGTGGCCAAGAAGAAGAAGGTCGTCCGCACCCGCCGCCGCGAGCGCAAGAACATCGCCATCGGCCACGCCCACGTGCTGGCGACCTTCAACAACACCATCGTCAGCCTCACCGACCCGCAGGGGAACGTCATCGCCTGGGGCTCCGCCGGGGCGCAGGGCTTCAAGGGCTCGCGCAAGTCCACCCCCTACGCGGCGCAGGTCACCGCCGAGGCGGCGGCGCGGCGCGCCATGGAGCACGGGCTGAAGAGCGTCGAGATCTACGTCCGGGGCCCGGGCGCCGGACGGGAGGCGGCCATCCGCAGCCTCCAGGCGTCGGGGCTCGAGGTCAGCGCCATCACCGACGTGACGCCCATCCCGCACAACGGCTGCCGCCCCCCCAAGCGGCGCCGGGTGTAGGGAGGAGACAGCGAGATGGCCAATCAGGCTGGTCCGGTCTGCCGCCTCTGCCGGAGGGAGGGCGTCAAGCTCTTCCTCAAGGGCGCCAAGTGCGTCTCCAACTGCACCTTCGACAAGCGCAACGCCCTGCTCCCCGGCCAGCACGGCCTGGCCCGGCGGCGCAAGGTCAGCGACTACGGCATCCAGCTGCGTGCCAAGCAGCGGGCCCGCCGGACCTACGGGGTCATGGAGACGCAGTTCCGCCGCTACTTCGAGCGCGCCGACAGCGCCGCCGGCGTCACCGGCACGGTGCTCCTCCAGCAGCTGGAGCGGCGCCTCGACAACGTCGTCTACCGCCTCGGATTCGCGGCCTCCCGCCGGGAGGCCCGCCAGCTCGTCAACCACCGCCACTACACCGTCAACGGACGGGTGCTGAGCATCCCCAGTGCGCAGATCCGCCCCGGCGACGTGGTCGCGGTGCGCGAGCGCAGCCGCAAGCTCAACCCCATCGAGAACGCCCAGTCGCTGGTCGTCAACCGCGCCGTCCCCGAGTGGCTCGCCGTCGACACGGAGGCGCTGCGCGGCACCGTGCTGCGGCTCCCCGAGCGGCCGGAGATGGAGCAGATGATCGACGAGCAGCTCATCGTCGAGTACTACAGCCGATGATGCGGCGCCTCCTCTCCGACCCCTCCCCGCGGCGGTGCGACGGCACCGGCGCGACACCCGCCATCCCGCTGCGCCGGACGCGCCGCAGCGCACCTGTGAGGCTCCCTTCGCACTGATGACCGAAACCACGATCGCTGTCCCCGCCGTCCACGAGCTCGAGAGCACCGCCACCTATGGGAAGTTCGAGGTGGAACCGCTCGAGCCGGGCTTCGGCACGACGCTCGGCAACTCGCTGCGCCGGATCCTCCTCTCCTCGCTCCCCGGCGCCGCCATCACCTCGGTCGCCATCGACGGTGTCAGCCACGAGTTCAGCGTCATCCCCCACGTCAAGGAGGATGTCACCGAGATCATCCTCAACCTCAAGGGGGTGAACGTCGTCTCGCACAGCGCCACCCCGGTGCGCTGCACCCTCGACGTCCGCGGCGCGCGGGCGATCACCGCCGGCGACATCGAGTGCCCCAGCGACGTCGAGGTCAAGAACCCCGACCTCTACCTCTGCACCCTCGACGGCCCCAAGGCGCAGCTGCGCATGGACCTGATGGTGGAGTGCGGCAAGGGCTACGTCACCGCCGAGAGGAACAAGAAGGAAGGCCAGCCCATCGGGGTCATCCCCATCGACTCCATCTTCACCCCGGTGCGCAAGGCGAACTTCGCGGTGGAGAAGACCAGGGTCGGCCAGGAGACCGAGTGGGACAAGCTCATCGTCGAGGTCTGGACCGACGGCACCCTGCAGCCCGTCGAGGCGGTGAGCCAGGCGGCGGCGCTGTTCACCCAGCACCTCGACCTCTTCGTCCGCTTCGGCGACAACCTGGCCGCCCCCGCGGTGCGCCAGCAGCGCGGCAACGACCTGCCGAGCCGTCTCGCCGACGTGCCCATCGAGGATCTCGAGCTCTCCGTGCGCGCCCTCAACTGCCTCAAGGCCAACGACGTGACCCGGATCGGCCACCTCGTCGCCATGCGCCAGGAGGAGCTGCTCACCCTGCGCAACTTCGGCCAGAAGTCGCTGGACGAGATCCGCGAGAAGCTGGTCGAACGCGGCTTCGTCACCCCGGAGGAGCTGGAGACGCTGTTCCAGCCCTCGGGCCGATAGCCGGAGGGAGACGGGACCATGCGTCATCGCAAGGCCGGCCGGAAGTTCGGTCGCACCGCCGACCACCGCCAGGCGCTGACGCGCAACCAGATCACCGAGCTGCTGCGCCACGGGCGCATCACCACCACCGAGGCCAAGGCCAAGGAGCTGCGACGCTGGGCGGAGCGGGTGGTGACCTGGTCGCAGGGCAACGACGTCGCCTCGCGCCGCAAGATCGCCATCTGGCTGACCGATCGCGAGGTGAGCAACAAGCTGTTCACCACCTACCGGGAGCGCTACTTCACCGTCGCCACCGCGCGCCCCGGCGGCTACACCCGCATCATCAAGCTGGGTCCCCGCATGGGCGACGCGGCGCCGATGGCGATCATCGAGATGGTGGGGGCCGAGGGCTGAGCGTGGGCACATACCGCCTCACCGTCGAGTACGACGGCAGCGAATTCCACGGCTGGCAGCGGCAGCCCGCGCTGCGCACCGCCGAGGGCGAGCTGCGGGCGGCCCTGCGCCGCGTCGTCCAGGACGACGTGGAGCTGACCGCCGCCGGGCGCATCGACGCCGGCGCCCACGCCCACGGTCAGGCGGTCGGCGTCAGCCTCCCGCGGGAGTGGCCCGCGGACCGGCTCCGCCTTGCCCTCAACGCCGTGCTTCCCCGGGACGTCACGGTGAGCGCCGCCACGGCGGCACCCGCCGGGTTCCACGCCCGCCACGACGCCGTCCGCCGCACCTACCGCTACCTGGTGGTGCCGCGACGGGTGCCGGTGGCCCGCCGCTTCGCCTGGGAGGTCTCGGGCGATCTCGACCTTGCGGCCATGCGCCGCGGCGCCGAGATCTTCCGCGGGCGCCACGACTTCGCCGCCTTCGGCAGCAGCCCCCGGCCGGGAGGCACCACGGTGCGCACCATCGCCGACATCAGCGTGCGCCGGGTCTCCGGTCTGGGCGGCGGCGAGGGCTTCTCGGCCGTGGTCATCGAGGTCGGTGCCGACGCCTTCCTCCGCGGCATGATGCGCGGCATCGCCGGGGCGCTGGTGGCGCTCGGCACGGGCCGGCTCACCAGTGCCGAGCTGGCCGGCTCTCTCGACGTCTCGCTGACGCGCCCGGCGCGGGCCACCGTGGCCCCGGCGCGCGGGCTGCATCAATGGAGCGTCACCTACGCCGACGCCGGATCGCCGGACGCCCCGGCGCCGTCCCGGGGGGAGGCGGAGGGATGACCCAGACCACCTACATGGCCAAGGCCGGAGAGGTCACCTCGGAGTGGTACATCGTGGACGCGAGGGGCCAGACGCTGGGACGGCTCGCCGTCAACGTCGCCCGCGTGCTGCGCGGCAAGCACCGCCCCCAGTACACCCCGCACCAGAACACCGGTGACCACGTCATCGTCATCAACGCCGCCGACATCGTGGTCACCGGCGGCAAGCGCCGCCTCAAGGAGTACGACCGGTACTCCGGATACCCGGGGGGGCGCCGCCTGCGGACCTTCGAGCAGGCCATCGCCCGCGACCCCACCTTCCCCGTCCGCCATGCCGTGAAGGGCATGCTGCAGCACAACACCCTGGGCGCCGACATGCTCAAGCGGCTCCGGGTCTATCCTGGGGCCGAGCACAAGCACGAGGCGCAGCTGCCTCGCCCCGTCACCTTCGGACCACTCGGGGAGATCATCGTTGCCAGCAGCTGACGAGCACTACTACTACGCCACCGGGCGGCGCAAGTCCGCGGTGGCCCGCGTGCGCCTGACCCACGGCGACGGCGTCCTCCTCATCAACGGGCACCCGCCGAGCGAGTACTTCGGCCGCCGCGACCTGGAGACCGTGGTCACCCAGCCGCTCCGCATCACCGACACGGTGGAACGCTACGCGGGCACCATCAAGGTGGCGGGAGGCGGCGTCGCCGGCCAGGCGGGCGCCGTCTGCCACGGCATCGCCCGGGCGCTGATGGTCGCCGATCCGGAACTGCGCGGTGTGCTCAAGGCGGCGGGCCTGGTGACCCGCGACCCACGGGAGAAGGAGCGCAAGAAGCCGGGCCTGAAGCGGGCTCGCAAGGCGCCCCAGTACACCAAGCGCTGATCCCCCGGAATCCCACCGCGTGGGGCATCATCACAGTCGATGACCGGTGCAGCGCCACTCTCGACGCGTCGCCGCGGCCTCCCGAAGGGCGGCCACGCTGAGGAGACCCCGGCGGTGACGCCGCGCGTCGCCCTCGTCCACGACTGGCTGGACCGGCCCGTCGGCGGCGGGGAGCGCGTCCTGCTGGAGCTGGCCCAGCTCTACCCCGACGCCCCCATCCACACCCTGCTCTTCGACCCGGAGAAGTACCGCGGCCGTCTCGATCCCGACCGCGTTCGCCCCTCCTGGCTGCAGCGGCTGCCCCATCCGCTGCGCTCCCGGCCGCGCTACCTGCTTCCCCTCATCCCCAGCGCCGTCGAGTCGTGGGACTTCTCCGCCTACGACATCGTCATCTCCAGCTCGGTGGCCTTCGTCAAGAACGTCCTGACGCCGGCGCGGACGCTCCACGTCTGCTACTGCCACTCGCCGATGCGGTTCGCCTGGGACTACTGGCCCCGCTATGTCGAGGAGATGGGGGCGGGCCCGCTCAAGCGCCTGGCGGTGACCCGGATGGTGTCGCGGGCCCGCCTCTGGGACCTGGCCGGGGCCCGGCGCGTCGACGCCTGGCTGGCCAACTCGCAGACGACGGCGGCCCGGATCCGCAAGTACTACCGGGCCGGGGAGGTCACCGTGCTCCATCCCCCGGTCGACGTGGCCGGGCTGCGTCCCGCCGCGCCGGGGCTCCGGGGCCGGCACTGCGTCACCCTCTGCACCCTGACGGAGTACAAGCGGGTCGACCTCGCGGTGCGCGCCTTCACCGCCTCCGGGGAGCCGCTCGTCGTCATCGGCGACGGCCCGGACCGGCGCCGGCTGGAGGGTCTCGCCGGGCCCGGCATCCGCTTCGCCGGCCACGTCGACGACCGGACCAGGGCGGACCTGCTGGCAACCGCCAAGGCCCTGATCTTCCCCAGCGAGGAGGACTTCGGCATCGCCGCGGTGGAGGCCCTCGCCTGCGGCACCCCGGTCGTCGCCTACGCCCGCGGCGGGCTGACCGAGATCATCGCCGGCGATCGCACCGGCGTCTTCTTCGAGGAGCAGTCGGTGGCGGCTCTCCGCGCCGCGCTGGAGCGGCTGGCGGGGCTCGACATCCGCCCCCAGGAGCTGGTGGCCGCCGCCGAGCGCTTCGCCGCCCCACGCTTCCGGGAGGGGCTGCTCGCCTTCGTCGACCGGGCCCACGCCGCCCACGTCGCGCGCCTGGAGGTGCCGGTGGCCGACGCCCCGCACCCGTCGCGGCGGTGAGGGTCCGGGTCCTCGGCGTCCCCATCGACCCGCTGACCATGGGCGACGCCGTGGAGCGGATCGCACAGCGGGCCGCCGAGCCGGGGAGCCGCCCCGTCTACGTCCTCAAGCCGTACGTCGAGTTCTTCGGGTCCCGTGCCGGCGCCGGCCTGGGGGAGATCTTCGAGGGGGCCTGGCTGAGCCTCGCCGACGGCGTCGCCGTCCAGTGGGCCGCCGCCTACGACCGGCTGCCCCACCACCGCACCGTCGACCTCGTCCGCAGCCTCGCCGGCATCGTGCTCCGGCCCGGGTCGGTGGCGGCGGTGGTCCCGGAGCGGACGGCGGGGGTCACCTTCACCCTCTCGCTCCTCGAGGAGTGCCGGGAGCGGGGGCTGCGGGTCTTCCTCATCGGCTCCCCCAAGGCCAACCCCATCGCGACCACGGCGCAGCACCTGGAGGGGCTCCTCCCCGGCCTGAGGCTGGTGGGCACCGCCCCGGGGCGGATCGACGGCGGGAGCGAGGCGGTTCTCGTCGATGGACTGCGGCGCGCCGCCCCCGACGTCATCCTGGTCGGCCTCGGCTTCCCGCTGCAGGAGCGGCTGATGGCCCGCCTGGCCGGTCGCCTCGAGCACGGCGTGCTCATCGGCGAGGGCGGGAGCTTCGACTTCCGCGAGCTGGGCGGCCGCATCCGGCGGGCACCGCCGGGTCTGCGGCGGGTGGGCCTGGAGTGGCTCTGGCGCCTCGGCCGCGAGCCCCGGCGGCTGCGCCGCCAGCTCGCCATCCCCCGCTTCGTGGTCGCCGTGCACCGCCAGGCCCGGCGGTGAGCCGGGTGCCGTCCTCGGGCGGACGGCCGCCTGTCAGACTGTCGCCCCGACATCCCGTCACCGAGGACCTGGAGTGCTGAGCGTCGTCGTCCCCGCCTTCAACGAGGCCCGGCGTCTCCCCGAGACGCTGGACTCGCTGCGCGCCTACCTCGACGCCCGGGACGAGGCGTACGAGGTGATCGTCGCCGACGACGGATCGGTGGACGGGACCGCCCGCCTGGTCACGGCGAGGGCCGGGCTGTGGCCGCAGCTGCGGCTGGTCCGCCTGGGGCGCAACACCGGCAAGGGGGCGGCGGTGCGGGCGGGCATGCTCGCCGCCCAGGGCGATCTCCGCCTCTTCACCGACGCCGACATGAGCACGCCCATCGACCAGCTGCCGCGGCTGCGCGAGGCCATCCACGGGGAGACGGCCGTCGCCATCGGGTCGAGGGCGGTTCCCGGCGCCGTCATCGAGGTGCACCAGCCCTGGCGGCGGGAGTTCATGGGGCGCAGCTACAACCGGCTGCTCCGGCTCCTGGCGCTGCCCGGCCTCCACGACACCCAGTGCGGTTTCAAGCTCTTCACCGCCGAGGCGGCGCAGGCCTGCTTCGAGCCGCTCCAGACCCTGCGCTTCGGCTTCGACGCCGAGGTCCTGCTCCGCGCGAGGCGGCGGGGCTGGCGCATCGCCGAGGTCGGCGTCCACTGGCGCCATGCCGACGAATCGCGGGTGAGCCCCCTGCGGGACTCGGCGGCCACGTTCAACGACCTGATCCGCCTCCGGCTGCGCCGGCGGGACTGACCCCGCGCCCCGCCCCAGGTCAGGGCGCGCCACCGCTCACCCGGCGCGGGACCCCCCTGACGCGACCCGTCCACGGCTGATAGTCTCTCGATTGCAGTGGTCACGTCCTCTGATGCGAACGCGCGGACGCGGTCGCCCGGGAGCGACAACGGCACGGGAGCCGGGGTGTCCCCACTCGCCGGCCTGAGCCTCGGCGCGGAATCGCGCGCCCGGGAGATCGCCGACCAGCTCGCCCGGTTGGAGGCGGCGGCGGGGGAGGCGGCCGCGCAGCGCCACCGCCTGCGCCTGGCCGTGGCCCGGGCGGAGGAGCTTCGCATCCAGGTCCTCGACCACCGGGCCGCCGTGCGCGGCCACGTCATGGTTTCCGCCTTCCAGGAGAGCAGCGATCTGTACGGCCGCCTGCGCAGCATCGAGACCCAGATGGAGGGCATGGAGGCCCGCCGTGCCGGGCTGCACGAGGAGCTGGCCCACATCGAGCAGATCCGCCAGATGACCGCCGAGCTGGGGCGTGACCACGCCATCCGCGCCGTGACCGCCGACGATCCGCGGGTCATCTGCCGCCGCGCCGAGCGGCAGCTGCTGCAGCTCGTCGTCCAGGACCACGAGGCGATCGCCCAGCAGTTCCTCACCGGGCCCATGGAGGAGCTGGCCGACGTGGCCCTGGCCGTCGAGCTGATCGGCCGGCGGGTCGGCCGGGACCCGGCGGTGACGGTGGCCGAGCGGATCACACGCTGCCGCGAGGCGACCGAGACGGCCCTCGACCTCATGCAGCGTCTGCTCTTCCGGATCTGCCCCATCGGCCTGGCCGACGATGGCCTGGTCAAGTCCGTGCGGCGGGTCGCGGAGGACCTCGCCGGCACCGTGGCCGTCCGCGTCGAGGTCATCGGCGAGGAGCGGAAGCTCCCCCCGGCCGTCGCCCTGGCGGCGTTCCGGGTCGTCGCCGAGTCGGTGGACAACGCCTGGCGGCACGGCCAGGCCAAGGAGGTGGAGGTGGTGCTGGGTTTCGGCCACAACCGTCTCCAGGGGGTCGTCTCCGACAACGGGGAGGGCTTCGACGTGAGCGGCACCGAGGCCCGCCTGGGCCGCACCCAGAGCCTGGGGCTGATCAGCATGCGCGAGCGGGTGGAGAACCTCGGCGGCTCGCTGGAGGTGCGCAGCGTCCTCGGTGCCGGCACCGAGGTGCGCATGGTCTTCCACACCGCCCCGGCCGCGGCAGCGGGGCGGGCGGCCCCCGCCTAGCCCTCTGCGGGACCCTCGGCGTCCGTCGCGCCGTCAGCTCGCGGCGGGCACCCGTTGGCGGCCGACCTGGGGGGCGGGGCGCTCACGCTTCAGCTCGAAGAAGTGGTCGGCCCGGACCATCCAGGCGACCCGGTCCCACAGGTCGCCGGCGTCGTCGCCGCCGATCCTCGTGTCGAGGCAGGGCCCGAAGATCGGTGCGTGGCCCTCCAGGACCAGGGTGGGGACGCCGAAGGCGCCGCGCCGGACGATGTCGGCATGCTCGGAGAGCAGCTCGGCCGCCGTCGTGGGGTCGGCCAGCGCGCTCGCGACCAGGGCGGGGTCGAGGCCGGTGGCCGCCACGGCCCGGCGGAGGACCTCCTCGGAATCGAGGGGCTCGCCGCGCTCGTGGTGGGCCTCTCCGAGTTCCGTGTAGAGGCGGGCGAGGGCCCCGTCGCCGCCGGCCCGGCGCGCCGCCACCATCACCCGCATGGCGGTCTCGCCGGCGGCGAGACCGCGCCGGTGGGGCTCGCTGAGGTCGTCGCCGCGATGGACCTCGGCGAGGCTGAACAGGCGGGTGGTGACGTGGACGGGGCGGACTCTCTCGACCTCGACCAGCCAGCGCGAGGTCAGCCATGCCCAGGGGCACAGCGGGTCGACGTGGACGGTGACGGTGATGTCGCTCATGGTCCAACCGTACACGGCTACCATCCGGGCATGACCCAGACCACCCACCGCCTGGAGACGGGCGACGGCACCGTCGTCGCCGAGCGCTGCGCCGTCGCCGACAGCTTCATGGCGCGATTCAAGGGGCTGATGGGCCGCCGGGAGCTGCCCGAGGGGGAGGGCCTCTGCCTGCAGAGGTGCAACTCCATCCACATGTTCTTCATGCACATCGCCCTCGACGTGGCCTTCGTCGACGGGGAGGGGCGGGTCCTCCGCGTCTACCACGGCCTCCGCCCCTGGCGGGTCTCCACCATCGTCGGCGGCGCCAAGGCGTGTGTCGAGCTGCCGGTGGGGACCCTGAAGCGGCTGGGCATCGACCGGGGGACGGTCCTCTCCCTGATCTGAACCGCGGTTGGTTGGGCCGGGCTCCTGGTACGATCCCGAGCGACCGCCCCGCACGCGGCCCATGGCGGCGACGGCGGGACGCCGCACCCCACCATGGAACCCTCATGTCCCTGCTCGACAAGGTCTTCGGCGATCCCCACCGGCGGGAGATCGGACGCCACACCAGGCTGGTCAAGGAGATCGGCGATCTCGAGGACGAGATCAAGGCCCTCTCCGACGACGAGCTCCGCCACAAGACCGAGGAGTTCCGCGAGCGCCTCGGCTACGAGGGGCCCGACATCAGCTACGGCCAGACCTACGTCGACGCCGTCCTGGGGGGCGGGGCGGAGGACGTGGACCGCGAGGCCGCCCGGCTGGAGGAGAAAGAGCGGCAGGAGGAGCAGGCCCGCCAGCTCGACGAGATCCTGCCCGAGGCCTACGCCGTGGTGCGGGAGACCGCCCGTCGGGTGCTGGGCATGCGCCCCTTCGACGTCCAGCTGGTCGGGGGCATCGTGCTCCACCAGGGCAAGATCGCCGAGATGCGGACCGGCGAGGGCAAGACGCTGGTGGCGACGCTGCCCCTCTACCTCAACGCCCTCAGCGGGCACGGCGCCCACCTGGTCACCGTCAACGACTACCTGGCCCGGCGCGACGCCGGCTGGAACGCCCCCCTCTACCACTTCCTGGGCATGAGCGTCGGCGTCATCGCCGGCCAGAACCTCTCCTTCGTCTACGACCCCGAGTACCTCGACGAGAGCCATCCCGACTCTCGGCTGCAGCACCTGCGGCCGAGCACCCGCCGCGAGTCCTACGCCTGCGACATCACCTACGCCACCAACAACGAGCTGGGCTTCGACTACCTGCGCGACAACATGGCGCAGACGGTGGAGCAGTGCGTCCAGCGGCGTCTCCACTACGCCATCGTCGACGAGGTCGACTCCATCCTCGTCGACGAGGCGCGGACGCCTCTGATCATCAGCGGCCAGGCCAACGAGCCCACCGAGAAGTACTACACATACGCGAGGCTGATCCCCCGGCTCGTCGCCGAGGACGACTACACCATGGACGAGAAGACCAAGTCGGTGACGCTCACCGACGAGGGCGTCTTCAAGATGGAGAAGTGGACCGGCATCCCCAACATCTACGACCTGGAGCACGCCATCGAGGCCCACCAGATCAACCAGGCGCTGCGCGCCTGGGTGCACTATCAGCTGGACCGCGACTACATCGTCCGCGACGACGAGGTGATCATCGTCGACGAGTTCACCGGCCGGACCATGCCGGGACGGCGCTGGAGCGACGGCCTGCACCAGGCCATCGAGGCCAAGGAGGGGGTGCGGGTCCAGCAGGAGAACATCACCCTGGCGACGATCACCTTCCAGAACTTCTTCCGCCTCTACCAGAAGCTGGCGGGCATGACGGGCACGGCGCTGACCGAGGCCGAGGAGTTCGACAAGATCTACAAGCTCGAGGTCGTCCCCATCCCCACCAACATGCCGATGATCCGCAACGACGAGCCCGATCTCATCTACAAGACCGAGGGCGCCAAGTACAAGGCGGTGGTGGACGACATCGTGGAGCGCCACAAGACGGGCCAGCCGGTGCTGGTGGGCACCACCAGCATCGAGCGCTCGGAGCGAATCTCCCGGATGCTGGAGAAGCGCGGCGTGGTCCACAACGTCCTCAACGCCAAGCAGCACGAGAGGGAGGCGACCATCGTCTCCGAGGCCGGCCAGCAGGGGGCGGTGACCATCGCCACCAACATGGCCGGCCGCGGCACCGACATCGTGCTCGGCGAGGGAGTCCCCGACCTGGGCGGCCTCTACATCGTCGGCACCGAGCGCCACGAGTCCCGCCGCATCGACAATCAGCTGCGAGGCCGGTCGGGACGGCAGGGCGATCCCGGGGAGACCAGGTTCTTCCTCTCCTTCGAGGACGACCTGATGCGCGTCTTCGGCGGCGAGCGCATGCAGGGGCTGATGGACCGGCTGCACATCGACGAGGACGTGCCCCTGGAGTCGAAGCTGGTCAGCCGCCAGATCGAGGGCGCCCAGTCCCGCGTCGAGGGCCACAACTTCGACGCCCGGCGCAACGTCGTCGAGTACGACGACGTCATGAACAAGCAGCGCGAGATCATCTACGCCGAGCGCCGCAAGATCCTCGAGGGCACCGACACCAAGGCCAACCTGTACGGGATGATCGAGCGCATCGTCAGCGAGGAGGTGCCCACCTTCTGCGAGGGGCGCAACCGCGAGGGCTGGGACTTGGAGGGTCTCTGGGAGCGGGTGCGGCATTACGCCGCGCCGGTCCTGCCGACCGTCAACGAGGTCGACTTCGACAAGCTGGGCAACACCGTGGCCGAGGTGACCGAGACCATCATCGGCGAGCTCATCTCCGTTCACGAGGAGATGGAGGCCAAGCACGGGGCCGAGTTGATGCGCCGCGCCGAGCAGGCGGTGATGCTCAGCGTCGTCGATGAGAGATGGCGCAGCTACCTGACCCAGATGGAGCACATGCGCGAGGGGATCGGCCTGAGCGGCTACGCCCAGCTGGACCCGCTCACCGAGTACAAGCAGCAGGCCTTCACCTCGTTCCAGGAGCTGACCGCGGAGATCCAGAGCGAGATCGTCCGCATCCTCTTCCACCTCAGCGTCGAGGCGATGCAGCCCCTCATGCAGCCCGCCGCGACGCAGGCGGTCGCCGAGGAGACGGCGGCGCCGTCGCCGCGGGCCGACCAGGCCGGCTCGGGGCGCGACGCGGACGTGGACCTCGCCCCTCCGCCGGCGCGGCCCGCCGCCTCCGCCGCGAGCGGCGCCCTGGCCCGCGCCACGGTGCGCGCCGGTGCCGCGGCCCTGCCCGCCGCCGCGCCGCCGGCGCCGCGGGCGGTCCCGCCCCTCCCGGTGCGCCTGCCGGGGGCCCAGCGCATGGTCAACGTCGTGGAGAGCTCCGCCGAGGGCGCGCGCCGCACCAACGGCGCCGCCGCCGGGGGCCCCGGCGGGCCACCGCCGGGCAGGATCGGCCGCAACCAGCCCTGCTGGTGCGGCAGCGGCAAGAAGTACAAGTTCTGCCACGGCCGCTAGCCGAACTCGGGATTCCCCTTCTGTAGCAGGCAGATTGTGCCTGGCCGTGCCAGCCTGTGCCTTTGAATGGCACAGTGAAAGGCACAGTTGTGGTTGCCTCCCGGGCCATGGCGGTCACCGAAGGGCAACGGCGGAAGGGGGAGGGGTACCGGCGCGAAGATGGCCTTTGGGTTGTCCGGGCCCAGCTCGCCGACGGCAAGCGGGTCGCCTGCTACGGCAAGACGCTGGCCGAGGCCAAGCGGAGCTCTTGTCAAGACTTGTGGAAAAGCCTTCCAGCAAGTCGGTGAGATGAG
>CAZUDL010000020.1:0-36928 GCA_964618935.1 uncultured Actinomycetes bacterium | reverse complement strand
CCCTCAAGCGGGTGATCCAGCGCCGCCTCCAGGACCCCATCGCCATGGCCATCCTCGAGGGGCGCTACACGGAGGGCGACACCGTGGAGGTGGAGGCGAAGGGGGGCGAGCTCAGCATCGGCCGCGGCGAGCCGGCGGCGGCCGAGCCCGCCTGACGCCCCCCATCCCGGCCGCCTTGGCTACCCTGTGGGGCCATGGATCAGCCGGCACGCGCCCCCCGATTCAGCCCGCTGCTGCTCGGCGTCAGCGCCCTGTTCGTGGCCTGCCTGGTCACCTCCAACATCATCGCCGTCAAGATCACCCGCTTCGGGCCGTTGACCGCCCCGGCGGCGATCGTGATCTTCCCCCTCGCGTATCTCTTCGGCGACGTCCTGACCGAGGTCTGGGGCTACGCGGTGGCGCGGCTGGTGATCTGGACGGGGTTCTTCGCCAACATCGTCGCCGTCTCCTTCATCGCCATCGCCATCGCCCTGCCGAGTGATTCGAGCTTCCACGGGCAGGCGGCCTTCTCCACCATCCTCGGCCAGTCCCCGCGGCTGGTCCTCGCCTCGCTGGCCGCCTACCTGTGCGGCGAGTTCCTCAACAGCTTCGTTCTCGCCAAGCTGAAGCTGGCCACCCGGGGGCGGTTCCTCTGGACCCGCACGATCGGCTCCACCGTGGTGGGCCAGGGGGTGGACAGCGCCATCTTCTTGAGCCTCGGCTTCCTCGGCACCCTGCCTGGCTCGGTGGTGCTCAGCAGCATCGGCAGCGTCTGGCTGCTCAAGGTGGTCTACGAGGTCGTCGCCACCCCGCTCACCTACCTGATCGTCACCGTCGCCAAGCGGGTCGAGGGGGTCGACACGTACGACCGCCACACGTCGTTCGCGCCCGTCCGTCTGGCGGGCCTCCGCAGCCTCTTCAAGGAGCGCGCCGCATGACCGACCCCCCCCTGCCCGGACGTCGCGCCATCGCCGAGAACCGGCTGGAGAGCTTCGAGAACCGCACCCCCGGCCGCGACTACACCATCCAGTTCTCCATTCCCGAGTTCACCTGCCTCTGCCCGAGGACGGGCTTTCCCGACTTCGCCACCCTCAACGTCCGTTACGTCCCTGGTCCCCGCTGCGTCGAGCTGAAGTCGCTGAAGCTCTACATCAACGGCTTCCGTGACCGGGGCGTCTTCCACGAGGACGCCGTCAACGGCATCCTCGACGACCTCGTGGCGCTGCTCGATCCCCGCTACTGCGAGGTGGTCGGGGACTTCAACGTCCGGGGCAACATCAAGACGGTGGTCACCGCCGTGCACCGGGGCGACGGCTGGGCTGGGGAGCCCGATCCCTGGTGGGAGTGGAACGGGGACAGGTAGCGAGCGGGGTGGAGGGGGGCCACCAAACCCAGGGCCGTCTGACTGGCTAAGCTCTCGCCCGTGATCGGGGTCTTCTTGTGGAGCGGCTCCTTCGGCTTCTGGACCGGCGTCTGGAACGGGATCTGGGGTCTGAACCAAGGGCAGGCCACCTTGGTCCAGACGATGGTCCTCGCAGCGGGTGGCATCTGGGCCTTCCGCCTCTACCGGAAGCACCGGGAGGGGCAGCCCAAGATTGATTTCGACGTGTACTGGAAGGTGGCCCGCGTCGGGGAATGGCCGACAGCCACGCGCATCCTTGTGCTCGGCGTGCGCCTCACCAATTCATCCCGCGTGCTCCCCAAGGACGTCAACGCAGAGGCCACCGCCTACGACGCGTGTCAGGTTGGCGCCGACGGCAATCTCGTCCTCCGCCTCTGACGGCCTGCCAACCTGCTGGAGGCAGTCGAGGGAAAGCCGGTGACTGATCGGTCGGGGGCAACCACCTTCGTGGTTGGGACCGGACTGCTCGAACCGGGCGAGCGCATCGACACAGAGGTCACCTTCGTCCTGGACCGGAATCCCTCCCTCCTGGGCGTGAAGGTGGAGGAGTGGGTCGAGCGAGGCGCTTGGCAGATCGCCCTGGCGCACCTCCTTCATCATCGTCAGCACGGCTGGAATCCCCTCGAGCCGCTGTACTGGTCGTGGGGCTCGTTCCTGTTCATCGATCCGTCCCTGAAGGGCGGCCGAGGCCGCCACAGGGACTAAGCTAGGTTCGTGATCAAACGCGGAACACCCCCCCGGCGCCCCACGCCCGATGACATTCGGGAGATGTGGCGCAACTCCGGTCAGCAGCCTCCCGGCCCGCTTGCCCCATCTCAACCGGCACCTCCCAGCACACCGAACTCTCGGCAGGCGTCCGCTCACGGCGGCGGCGTCAGCCGCTAGTCCGGTCAGCCCCCTCGCGTCGTGGGCGAGATGTGGCGGCACCACCACTCGAGGAATGGCTGACGCCCGCTGTGGACCCGGGACGAGCGACTCCTCCGACTGGCGCAAGCTCTCAGGAGCGGTTCAGCTCAATCGAACGCAGTCGCCCACCCGGGCGAGGTCGGTGAGGCGCTCGTCGCCCTCGCAGCCGGGACGGATGCGCAGGAGCAGATCCTCTCCGTCCGGCACCAGCTCGGTGCCCACGGCGGTGGCCAGGTAGGCGACAACGCGCGGGTCGAGTGCTGCCAATCCATCGAGGCGGGGCGCGCTCATCGGCAGTTGGAGAATGGGAGCCAGGTCGGCCATTCGCCGATTCCAAGCCCCCGCCGGCACCCGTGGCAGCGGACCTCCGAGCCGGATCGAGCAGAGCGCCGCCAGGGCAAACACCCGCGTTGCATGTGGCTCGGGCATGCCATCCCAGAGGGCTCGCTCGTGGGCCATCCCGTCGAGGACGTCGCGGGCCCGGTCGAGGACGTCGTCCGGCGGAATCGCGACCCAGCACCGGTCCCCCGCACGGCGAACCGCCCAGCCGCCGACGCAGGCCAGTGTCCCCGTCGCGGACGCCGCCTCCAGACAGTGGGCCAGTCGTGACCCGGCCTCGACCGGAGCTCCGGGCGGACATCCGGTCTCCTCACCCCACGTGCGGGTTGCTTTGAGGACCCGCCCGCCGCGCACGGCCGCCAGGGGAAGGGCCAGGTCGCGGAGGCCGAGGTCCAGTGTCGCGGCGACCGTCCCGTCACCGCGGTCCGCCGGCGGGTAGACCGCCGCCCCCAATGCGTCGGCGGCGATCCGGCAGAAGCCGAGCCCCCAGCGCCCGCGATCGGCGTGCCGGCGTGCGGTGGACACGCTCGTCTCCGCGGCCACACCCGGCCATGCGACGTGGAAGGCATTCGTATCCTGGATCAACGTCACCGAGCTCGCCCGGGTGTGGCGCTCGGCGTTCACCGCGAACTGGACGAGCACCAGGGCGGCGGCGGCCGGTGCGCGGACGGGGAAGGCAGGTCGGCCCTCGACGGCGACCTGGAGGCCGGTGCGCGCGGTGATCCCCGCCACCGCCAGGTCGATGACGTCGTGCGACGTTCCAACGTCGGCCACGCTCCGCCCGACGACGAGGCGGAGTGATGACTCCAACATGGTGACGCGCAGGCTCTGATTCCCGCCGATGGAGTTCGCGGCCACCCCCAGGGCGTTCAAGAGGCGATCGAGGAGCGCTGTCGACGCCGTGTCGGCAGGGGCCGTCGCCACCGCGAGGCGAGTTGCCCGGACGGCGAAGTGGACGGTTCCCGGCCCGGCAGCCTCCCATTCCGGCGTGGCCGCGATGAGGCAGTCGTCACGGTCGAGGAGGGCGGCCGCGAGCGGCAGCGTGTGGATCTCCGGGATCGTCAGGTTCATCGCGCCGACCGAGGATCTGGCGGCATCGCATCGGGCCCCTTGACCGCCAGCCGGTACATGCGGTTCCCGTGCGACACCACGGTCGCGCTCGATCCCTGGCGGCGCAGCCACTCGCCGAAGCGGCGCACCGCACGGGTGGCGGTGTCGGACGTGAAGGTGACGACCTCGGGTTGGCGCACCACCAGGCGGACGGCGTCCCGATGGTGGTACTCCGCCTGGGTCGGGACGTGGATCAGCAGGCTGCCGTTCACCACGCTCAGATCGGCGACGCTGCGGTCGAGAAGCCTGTCCACTCGCTGCATGAGAGACGCGTCGGTCTCGCGCTTGTCGTGCAGCCAGGCGCGGGGATGGGCCCGCTGGATCCCGCTGCGCACCTGGAAGGAGTCTGCGTTGGCGGTGTAGACAACGACGAGGCAATCGGGAAAGTCGCGCGCGAGCACGGTGAGCACCTGGCTGCTGGCAAGGCTCTGGTCGGGCGCCATCGACAGGTCCCAGTCGATGATGGCCAGGATGGGGTGCCCTGCGGGCCCACCTCTCCTCAGCGTGGCCATCGCCCCGGAGGCGCTCCGTGCGGCAAGCGGGCGGAACCGCTTGCGTTCGAAGTGCCGGCGGAGTCCCTCCAGTGTCTCCGGATCGTCTTCGAGGATCAAAACCTCGGCGTCGGCTCTCATCGCTCCGCGACCTCCACCGGCATTAGCGATACCAGTCCCGTCTGGCGGTCGCGGCCCGGCCGCGTTGGGACCCCGTGGCGCGCGAGCACCCGAGTGGCGTTCCGGAACGTCGTCAGCGGGAGGTCGAAGGGGCGCGAGTGGGCCGAGACCAGAGCCTCGAGCTCGGGGCTGCGGGCGAAGCCGCCCCCGGGGAGGTCGACGCCGACGCCGGGCGCGAGCCGCATGCCCGAGACCTCGCTGGACAGGGCCGACCGCACAAAGGCGACGAGATCGGTGAAGCGCGTGAAGGTGAGGTTGTGGGCGGGGAGGAGCGTTGGAGCCCGCCCGTACCACCCGGTCAAGACGGGTCGAAGCCGGAGGAGCGCGCCCACCTCTGCAGGGAGGTCCGGCCCGGTCCCCACCAGCATCCAAGGCCAGGGGTGGCACATCCGGGCGGCATCGGCCGCCTCCCCAGGACGCGCAGCCTTCACCACCACGTAGACGCAATCCAGTTGCTCATGCAGTCCGACTGCCAAATCGTCGTCGCCGGACAGCACGAGCAGGGCCCGGTCGCGGTCCCGCGCCGGAGCGTCTCGAGGGAGGTGGTCCACCGCCATGCCGAGTTCTCCCGCCGCTCCCCGCCAGCTCGCGGACAGCGGCGGGCCATGATAGCGAAGGCCCCTGCGAAAGGTGATGGCGGTTGGTTACCATGCACCGCCTCAGCCCCGAAGGGAGGGACCGCAATGAACCGGCGTCGGCTCTACGCGGCGGTCTTTTTCAGCGTCGTCCTCATCGCCGTCCTAGGCCTGCTCGTTGTCACCGAAATTGAGAGTGGAACTCAGACGGTGACCGTTCTCCGACTACGCACGGCCGTTGACGAAGGTGCTGTGTTCAGCGCCTCCGACGTCGAGGCCGTCCCCCTGCGGCTTGGCGCGGGGGACCTCAACTACGAGGCTCCGGGGACGGTTCCAGCCAACTCCCGATTCGCCCTGTCCCTTCAACCGGGCGACCTCCTTCGCCCCGATGACCTCGAACCCGGGACGGCCGGCGTCGAGATCACCCTGACGGTGTCCCAACCGCCGCCCCTCCAGCCGGGGGATGCTGTCGATCTCTTCGCCTCCAGCGGTTCCAGCCAGGTCCTGATCGGTCACGCGCTCCCGGTGGAGCAGGTCAGCGGGGACACTCTGACCGTTCTGGTGAGCAGCCAGGATGAGCTCGCCTGGGTCGAGATCGCCGCCTCCAACACCCAACTCCATGCAGTGCGAGCGAGCGCCCTGGCACCCCTGGGGACCCCCGCACCCGACGTTGAAGCCGCCATCTGCCAGCTTGCCGGCGAGCAATGCGCCAGCGCGGCGGCACCATTGACGACGCCGGCGACTCCCACGCCGTCAGCGTCGCCGTCGCCGTCCCCATCCCGGTGAGCCTTCTCGTCGGCGTCTACACCACGCGGGCGGGTCAGACGTCGAGCTACTGGGCAATCTCCCTGGCGTGGACCCTCGCCGAGCACCGCCGGGTGGCCCTGGTGGACTGTGACATGGAGGGGGGCACCACCGCCGATGTCCTCTACCTGCGCACAGACGATCGGAGCATCGGCAACTGCTTCGGCGACCGCCCCGTCCGCGGGACTGACCTCGAGGCGCAGGCGGTCCCCGTGCCCGGGAGGCCAGGGCTGCGAGTCGTCCCCGGGCTCCGGCAGAGCTACGGCTTCGAGGTCTCAGAATGCCTTCGTCGGGTCGGACCAGGTCTCGCCAGCCTCGACGACGATGTGGTCATCGCCGATCTCGGCCATCCGCTCGCGCACCCGGAGCTGCGGTCTCCCCGAACGAGCGCGGAGGCCATCTGCTCGGTCTTCCACCGCACATTCGCCGTCATCCGTGACGAGCCCGCCCTGGTGGCCCGAAGCATCAACGTCCTTCGCGCGGCACATCCCGCCCATGGCGAGATCATCGTCTGCCAGCAGCGTTCGCGGGCCTTCCAGCGCAGCATCGGCGAAACCATTGCCCGCGAGCTGCCCGATCTTCCCGTCCGCGACGTCTGGCACTGGGATGAGAGGGCCGCGGCCAGGATGGGAGACAGCGGTGTCCCCATGCAGGCGGCCGGCCTCGTTGAGGACCTCCGTCTGTGACCGCGATGCCCGTCCGAGGCGACGAGGCGATGCCGACCGCTGACACCGTCGCTGTGCGCGAGTGGCCTCGGATTCCCCCTGAGGAGCGTGAGGTTGCACAGGTAATCGCCGCGCGGGTGGCGCAGATGAGGGGCGCGGAGCCTCCCTCCGTCCTCCACGAGGAACGGTTGGAGGGCGATGTCGAGCTGGTGATCCATCGCGCCATCGAATCGCCTCAGACGAGCGGCCTGCCGCTGGCCGCCGTCTCGGCTCTGTCCTGGGATCCGCACTACCGCGCCGTGGCGGTTCGCAACTCCATGATCATCGCGTCCCACCTCTGGCCGGTGTCCCTGCTCATCTACGGAGCGGATCTGGAGAACGTCACCTGCCTGGGTCGTGACGAGTGGATGGTGTCGACGGTCGGGCACAAGACGGTACTCCGTGGCGGCTCTCCCTTCCGAAGCGACGACGAGGTGATCGAGTACTTCCGCCGGGTGGTGAGGCTCCGCGGCGTCACCGGCGATCGGACGATCACGGACGCCATGCCCGTCGCCGAGGCGAACGTCGGATCGGTGATCCGGCTGGTCGTGGCGAAGCGACCGGCGGTCTCGGGGCAGTCCGCCGTCAAAGCGGCCATCCGTATCCCTTCTCGGTCGAAGGTGCGCGATCTGGCGGACTACGTCCATGGCCAGGTCATGTCCCAGCCCATGTCGCTGCTCATCGAGGCGCTGGTCCGCGGGCGGGCGAACATCCTCATCGCCGGCGGGACCGGGACGGGCAAGACGACCCTGATGCGGGTGCTGTGCGGGCTCGTGTCGCCGGCCGACCATATCGTGGTCGTCGAGGACGGAGCTGAGCTGCACCTGGACCAGGACCGGGGAGACGGGGAACCCTGGCACGCCCTGACCTCCGCGATGTCGACGATTCCGTCGATTCGAGCCGATGTGGAGACGCACCAGCTCACCATGTTCGATCTCGTTCGCCACGCCCTCCGCTTCCATCCCGACCGGGTCATCCTCGGCGAGTCCAGAGGCGAGGAGATGGCTGCGGTGTGCAAGGCTCTGATGACCGGGCATGACGGGTCGATGACGACCATCCACGCCGAGGATGCCGAGCTGGCGCTTGACCAGGCCGTGCAGTACGTCATGGAGAACCGCCGGTTCGCTGGCAACGAGCGGATGGCTCGCAGGATCGTGGAGCAGGCGTTTCACGTCGTCATCCACATCGCCAACCAGGACGGCCGGCGCCGCATCACGGGAGTTCTCGCCGTGGAGCGTGGGGGGAACCACAAGTGGGTGTACCGGCAGACGCCTGTCGGAGGTTGGGAGCGAATGACCGAACTGGTCGGCAACCTGGCCAGGTTGGGTCCGCGGCTCCAGCCGCATCTCTGGGGCGAGGAGATCCCCCGACCGTGATCGCCCTCGCTCTGCCGGCGCCGGCGCCCGGCTTCCTTGTCGCCGGCGTGGTGGTGATCCTTGCCTGTGCGTGCGGCGTCTGCGCCGCGATCCTCGATGTCGATCTGGGGCACCTGACCGCCCTGCGGCGCCGTCGCTTCGCCCTGCTGGAGAGGGAGAAGGACACCGCTGCCGGGCTGGGATGGCCCTGGCAGCGGTGGATGTGTCTGCGGATCGTGTTCATTGCGCTCGGGATTGCGGTCGCCTTCGTCACCGGCATCAATCTTCTCTACGTCGTCGGGCCGATCGCCGGAGCTGTTGGATTCCGCTTCGCCCTGGCAGGGAGGGCAGCCGACCGGCGACTGCGCATGGAGCGGGCCTTCATCGGCCAGCTTCGCAATCTTCGGGACAGGATGGCCCTGTCGAACCAATCGCTGGACACGGCGCTCCAGGAGCTGGGGCGAAACCCAGGGCCCGAACTCGAGTACGTGCTGTCGCCGCTCAGCCGGGGTGGCTCGACCGTCGCCAACGTCGTCGAGATGGGGATGCGCGCTCGGTCCCCCATCGTCGACCAGGCCGCCGGAGTGCTGATCTGGTCGCGAAGCCGCAGCCTCGAGTCCCTGATCGACACCATCGACACCATTCTGATTCCGGTGGGCGAGGCGCAGCTGGCGGTGCAGGAGGAGGGTATGGTCTCTCTCGCCCAGCAGCGCGCCGTGACCTTCGCGATGTCGGCGCTGCTGGCCGTGATGCTCGCGGTGCTGCTCCGCATCAGCAGCTTCCGGCAGTACTATCAGTCGCCGGCGGGCCAGTTGGTCCTGGTCATCGTCGCGCTCCTCTTCGCCATGCTCGTGGGCCTGCTTGGTGCCATCGCACGAACTCGCGAGTGGACGCGCTGGGACCTGCGCAGCATGGCGGAGCAGCAGGAGCGACTGGGTGATTGAGGTCGGGGCGGTGCTGCCGTATGCGCTGGCCGCTGTCGCGGTGGTCGCCCTGTGGGCCGCCATCCTGTCCCATCTCGACGTCTTCACTCCCGCTGACGTGCATGCCTGGCACCGGCTGGCCGCGCTGCGCGGCTATGCCCCCGCGCGGGGACGCCTGGAAAGAGCAGCCGCCCGCGTGCCGATGCTCCGGCGGATTCAAGACGAACTGGACCTGCCGCGGCTCATCGGCGTTGCCGGCCGCAACGAGACCGCCGCCGGGTTCCTGCTCCGATCCCTGTTCCTTTCCCTCCTCTCCTGCGGCCTTTGCCTGACTGCGCTGGTCGTCGCCCTCGTCCAGACCGGCGGATGGCCGTTGCCGCCGGCGGTGGCGCTTCTGCTCGCAGGGCTGGTCTTCCTGCTCCAGGTCTCCTGGTTGCGCAGCAGTGCGCGCGCCCATCGCGACCAGGCCGGGACTGCTCTCGGCGACATGCTGATGCTGGTGGCCATCCTCACCGATGGGCGCGGCCTTCAATTGGAGGATGCAGTGCGCATTCTGTCTCGATCGGCGGACCACCGCGCACTTCAAACCATCGTCGACAACCGCGGCTGGGAGCGCCTGGTGGAGGGTCCGCATCGGAGCACGATCCACCTCTACCGGCTCATCGCCGAGGCCTACGGGATACCCCTTTTCGCCACCGTGGCGGACGCCGCCGCCAACGCCAACCTGGGCTTCAGCGAGCGCCAGATCTACACGCGGCTCGCCGGATCCGTGTACCAGCAGCGACTCGCCGAGGCGCGTTTCCATACGGCGCGTGCCAAGATGCTGGTCACGCTCCCGATCGCGGGGATGCTCATCCCGCTCATCGTCCTCATCGCCGCGCCGGTGTTCGCCAGCATCACCGGGGGACTCGGCAGTGGCTGATCGGCGGTTGCCGCCGCGTCAAGCGCTGGCAGGGGGAGCGGTGGCCGTGGTGCTGTTGGGGGCGTCCCTGCTGACCCTGGGTGTGCCCGACCTCGGTCTGGCCGGCCAGTTCCTGGGCGGCGCATACCCATCGCCGGCCTCCGCGCTGGCGTTCCTCTCGATCACCTTCGACCTGGCCCTGGTGGGCGCCGCCTGTGTGGCCTTCGTCGGTGCGGGTCGCGACCGCGGTGGCAGGCGTGGCCTCCCACCCACCGTGCGCGCTGTGGCCTTCGTCCTTGCCGGGGCGATCCTTCTGGGGATGGGCATCGCCCAGCGGGTCGACACGGGGGGAGGCTTCTGCTGCGGGAATGGCCCCCAGCAGGTCCGGGAGGCGGAGTCCCTTGCCCGCTGATCAGGATCCAGGCTATGCCTTCGTCGTCCTCCTCGGGGATCGGGACGATGCCGCGGAACTTGCCGGCATCCTGGATCGGCTGAGGGGCGGTGCACGCCGGTGCCCGGCCGTCATCGTGACCCCGCCGGTGCGAGGGCTGGCCTTCTTCGCCGACGCCATCCAGCAGCCCGACGTGGACATCTGGTGGTCGGCCGCCGTGCCGGCCGACGCGCACCCGGTGTACCTGATCATGCATGACGGGTCCCTGCCCGATTGGCAGGGCGGTGTCGATGGCACCTTCTACGTTGGTGCACCTGACGCGGGAGTCAGCGGTCACTATGCGGCGTGCCCCGGCACCCGGGTGTTCCTCTGTCGAAGCCCCCTGGACTTCGCCGTCCAGGTGGCGCGCGACTTCTGGGACAGTGGGGTGTTCGACGAGGCCGAGGCAGCTCGAATCTTGGGTGTTCCTCCGGATCGTGCCGTCGATCAGAGCCATCCGACCTATCCCCCCCAGGCTCTTGCCGACGCTCCGGAACGGTCTGGCTCAAGGCCTGAAGCATCGCGACGGCAGCCGGCTCCCCGCGGCGGTGCCGTCCGTGGCGGATTCCTTCGGCCGAGGCGGCACGGTCACCGACCGATGTCTGACGGCGATCTGGCCCGGCAGCTGGCCGGCCGCGGTCCGACCATTGTCGTCATGGGCTCCCGCAAGGGTGGTGTGGGCAAGACCAGCTTCGCTGCCGGGATCGCCGTTGTCGCGGGGACCGTCCTCGACCAGATCGGCCATAGTGCTTGCATCGTCGACGCCAACCTCGCCAACCCCGACGCGTGGGGTCAGATGCACCTTCCCACCGGGGCGGCGACCGTTCGGGACGTTGTGGCAGCGTTGCTCGCCAACCGGGAACCTCCGCCCCCCGTTCATGCGGCCACACCCGCGCTTGCCTGCTACCCGGAAGGGCGCGAACCGTGCGAGTACTCGCGCACCGAGATTCGACGACTTGCCGACCATCTGCGCCGGCGCCACACCTTCATCGTGGTCGACATGTCGAACCGTCTGCCCGATCCCACCGCGGGGCCCGAAGCCGCCGTCGCGGCATACTGGCTGGAGGAGGGAGACGTCCTGGTCCTGCCGACCACCGCATCCCGCTCGGATTTCGACGGTGTCCTTGACTTCCTCGACGTCGGAGGGCTGCCCCCGACGGTCGTCCCCTACATCGCCGGCACGTCAAAGCGCCTCCGTGACAACCCGCTCACTCTCCAGTACCTGGAGGCGATCCGGTCCCGGGCCGCGGCCGTCGTCGAGATCCCCGATGACGCCAACGCGGTGCGACTCGCCGGCATGTCGGGCGTGCCGGCGGAACGGCTCTCACCGAGCCTGCGCGTCGCCTATCGCGCGCTGACCGAGGCAATCGCTGTCATGCCCCGCGTCGGCGGGTCGCGCCGATGACGGTGGGCATGCCTCGGCGTTGAGGTCATGACCAAACCCAGCGGTCGGCCGGGGACAATCGAGCGGCACGCCCAGTATCTGCCGGTCCCGCTCGGTGCTCTCCGTCCGGTGCGACGGCGTCGCATCATCCGCCGCCCGGTGCGCCTCTGGCGGCATCGGGTGGAGCTGGCAGCTGTGGCCGGCCTCATCCTGGCCCTCATCGCCGTTCTCGTGACGGTGACCCGCCCACCCATCGCCGTCTATCTGAGCGGCGATGCCGTTCACGTGGACGGCTTCACCCTGACTCACGCTCCCGGCAATGGAGGCTTGACCACAGGCCGCCTCTACACGGGTGCGGCGACGATGGTCCTCACCACCGGCCCCGATGGCTCTGTCATCGCCTCCGGGGTCACGTACGACAAGGGCGTGGAGGTGCGGGCGGTCTGCGCGCTCGAGGCCCCCACGTCGTCCGAGGTGAGGGAGCGGTGCCTCTTCCACACGGATGGTGCCTCGTTCGCCTGCGTCGACGTGTACAACCTGACGGCGCCGGGAGCGTGGCAGCGCCGGTGCAGCGACGGTCAGGTTCTGAGCATCGACGTGCCCGCAGGAGCGGAGTTGATCCCCGTGCCCTTCCCGGTCGGCCGCTGACGGCCAGGCCGTGCCGGAACGGCGGCAGGCTCAGGCGGGGACGCCGTTGACGCTGGTGAGGTCGGCTCGCCACACCAGCCGGTCGTAGTCGACCCACCACGGAGTGCAGGTGACCAGGGTCAGCTCGTGACCGCCGGTGGGGACGAGCTGGGTCACGTCGCTGGGCGCCAGCTGCCAGCGCTGGGTCACCGTGTAGACGTAGGTGTTGCAGCTCCGGTCCTGGATGGTGACCGTCTCCCCGGGACCGAGCTGATCGATGTACTCGAAGTTCGGCTCCCGGTGGAAGGCGATGATCACGTTCCCCGCGCCGCCCGGGGCGGGGCTGCCCGACCAGTGGACCATGGAGCGGTCGTCCAGGTCGGTCCAGTCACCGTCGACGGCGACGCTCGCGTAGTCGTACTGGGGAAGGCCGCTGAACGCGACCAGGGCGTAGGCGTCGGATGACGAACCACCCCCGCCGCACTCACTGATCGTGATCGGGGTCGGGGTGGCCGCCGGCGTGGCCGTCGAGGACGGTGCCCCGGCCAGCGCCTGGCTGCCGCCGTTCTTCCACGAGTTCAGGGCGCTGCTGTCGTTGTAGGCGCGCGCCGCCACCTGCTGCTGGTCGAGCCACTGGTGGTAGACGCCCGTGACGATCACGGTGACGCCTGACGCGATCAGAAGCAGCCCCAGGGAGAGCGCCACGAGGCGCACCCATCCACGCCACTTCATCGCTTCAAGACTATCAGACGGGCGGGCTCCCGGCTACCGCCGCCATGTCGGCCACGACCTCGTCGAGAGTGGACTGCATGATGCCCCGGATGACCAGGCCGCGGATCTGGACCAGCAGCCCGTCCAGCGGAAGGTTGCGGGCCACCGCCTCGTCGATCATCGCCTCCACCCTGGGAGAGGAGCGCTGGAGACGTTCCCGGGCGACCCGCTTCAATTCGGGGGCCATCGTGGCGATGGGCGAGGCTGGCGTCTGGACCTCGGGTTCGAAGATGCTCGGCGGAGGAGCTCCCCACCTGGCCTTCGGGGGGGCGTCCGGCGGCATCGCGGCAGAGGTCTCGAAGGGATCGGTGTACAGCTGCTGCGTCTCCGCCGCCGTCCACGGAGGTGGCGCCGACCAGTCGATGCCGCCACGGGCCGGCCCCGGCGGGTCAGGAGATCCCTGCGGGTCGGAGGTCTCCGCCGCCGCGGGCGGGGGCGGGACGAACTCGGCGGAGGACTCCTCCGCCCCGTTCGGTTCGCGCCGGACCCAGATGGTTCCCTTCCGTGTCGCCGCCAGCGGGTCGAGAAGCGTCGATTCGCCGAGCTCGGGGTGGCTCTCCGTGTACGTGGCCACCTGGCGCCCGTCCAGGATGAGCGTGACGCCCCTGCCCAGCGGGGTGTCGAGCTCGACGACGTGCGATCCCGGCCGGCTGCAGAGGTCCGCGAGCAGGCCGGGCCAGTCCGTCCACGAGAGCCGGAGATCCTGGTAGCAGGGGTTCCCGCGGAAGAGGGAAGGGGCGACGTCGACGATCAGGGGATCGAACAGGTAGGCCGCCACGGTGGCGTCGGCCCACCCGCTCATCAGGTTCAGCGCGGCCTCGCCGAAGAGCTTCGCCTCGCCCTGGAAGGCGTACTCCTCGAAGAGGGCGCCGTCCTTGACCAGGACCACCCCGACCGCCTCGGGCTTGCGGACGACGACGGCGCCGTGGACGATGGCCGGGGCCAGCGCCGCGATGACGACCGCCTCCGACGGGATGCCCTCGAAGATCACGGTGCCACGGGGCAAGAGGGGGATCAGGTCGTGTGGCCCCGGTGTCCAATCCGCGTACTCATCGACGTCTGACGGCTCGTGACCGGTCGCGTTCACTGCGGTGTCCTCGTGGGTCTGAGGTGCCGGCTCGTCGTGGGCGTGAGCGGCGGGGGCAGGCCAGGGCTCGGGCGCCTTCTCCGCCGGGGTGGGGTTGATCGGATCGGGCCAGGGATCGGGTGCGGCACCGCGGGGGGAGGGCACGGCGGGAGCAGCCCAGGGATCGGGAGCAGGCAAGCCCTCTCGAGGCGCGTCCCCCGCGGCCGATCCGGCGGCATTCGTGAGGGCCGTCCGTCCGGCCTCCTCAGCCGCCCGCGCGCCGCTTCCGAGCGGCCAGCCCGGAAGGGGTGGGATTGGCTCGGGTGGCCCGTCGGGGGGTCCCTGGGGGCGAAGCCACTCGCTGGGGACCGTCGGCCACCCACCGATCTCAGGACTGGGCTGTGCGCTCTCGGGATTGGGCTCCGCGTCGCCGCCGTCCCGGTTCTCTGGCGCCGACCCTTCTGGGTTGTCGCTCATGGCGCTTATCCTAATCCCAGTCCCGTCATAACTCGGCGTTTCCGGCAATCGCATTCCGGAGACAACTGCGGCAACCGGCGCCGGTCCATCACCGGCGCCGGTCGCACTCTCCCCCCTGGCCGTGTCGCGCCGCGGGCGACGATGTCGTGGTCAGACAGCCTCTGCCAGCGGTGTCGCCGTCTGGTCGATCTCGGTGCCGACCTCGTCCGCACCCGGCCGGCGGGCCTGGAGCAGCTTGACGGTCTCCGCAACGACCTCGGTGCTGTAGCGGCGGACGCCATCGGCCCCCGCGTACTCGCGGGTCCGCAACCGCCCTTCGATGTACACGCGTCGCCCGCGGGTGCAGTACAGGGCGCACACCTCTGCGAGCCTGCCGAAGGCGACGATGGCGTGGTACTCCGTCTCCTCCTGGCGGTTGCCTTCGGCGTCGCGCCATTGGGTGTTGGTGGCGAGGCGCAGCCGTGTCATCGGCTTGCCACCGCTGGGCAGGCTCTCCGCGTCCTTCGTCAGATTGCCGATGAGGATCACCCGGTTGACCATGACAATGCCTCCATTGGTGTGGGATGAGCCGATCCGCCGTCCCGTGCGTCAGGGCAGCTCGAGGAACTGCTGAGGGTTCTCCGGGGTGCCGTTCACCCGGATCTCGAAATGGAGATGGGGCCCCGTCGAGTCGCCCGTCGAGCCGACCTGGCCGATCACCTCGCCCGCCGCCACGTCCTCGCCCGTCGTGACGCACACGCTCTCCAGGTGCCCGTACAGGCTGCTCAGACCGTCGGCGTGGTCGATGATGATGTGAAGCCCGTAGCCCGTCGTGTCGTCGATGACCTGTGCGACCCCGGCGAGGGTGGCGTGGACCGGCGTGCCGGCCGCGACGGCGAGGTCGATCCCCGAATGGAAATGCCCTCCCGGGCAGTCCGGGTCCACCGGCTCCAGCGCGAACGAGGTGCAGCCGAAGGGTTGGGTGATCACCGCCCCCGTCACGGGCTTGACGAATCCCGTGGTGGCGGAATCCAGAACCGCGGCTCCCGCGCCTCCGAGGAGGCTCAGGCCGGCGACCAGGGCGGCGGTCAGGCCGGCGATGGCGCGCAGCATGCTCAGGTGCTCCCCGGGCGCAGTGTCAGCGAGGTGCGGCGTGCCTGCCGCCCGAGCTCGCGGCTGACGGCGGAGAAGGCTCCGCCCTGGCGGGCCGCCGAGGCCAGGACCTGGGGAACCTTGAGGGCGACCCACAACGTCGCCAGCGCGTAGAGCGTGGCCGCCAGGCTCGAGCCTCCGGCGAGTCCGGTGGCGGTGGCGACGCGCAGCACCGTGATCTGCGCCGCCTGCATGAAGAGGGCAACGCCGAAGAGCCGGGCCCAAGTCTGGGCGAGGCCCCTCGTCTCCGGCAGGATGGTGGCGAGGGCGGCGAGCGGCGCGACGGCGATCAGCACCTGGAGCACCGCCATCCGCACCACGTAGGCGAGCGCGAGGATGACCACCGCCACCACCAGGGCCAGCACCACGACGATCTTGAAGAGGTCTGCGGCGAGGCTCGCCTGCTGGAGGGACGATGGGTCGAGCGGGTTGGTCCAGGGCATCGAACCGCCGCCCAGGCTCTGGGCGAACGTGCTCAGACTGTTGTTGAGGTCGATCGCCCCCTGCATCAGGGAGAGCGATGCGTGCATCAGGAAGACGGCGAGCAGGACCCTGGGCAGTGCAGCCTTCAGGTCGTGCGTCGAGGTGACGCTGCGATCGAGGATGCTGCGCACGAAGACGGCGAGCACCACCAGCACGAGTAGCGCGTCTCCGGCCAGGCTGAAGTCGCCGTTGAAGGCGGCGAGGTGGGGGTTGCTGGTGAGCGGCAGCGACCCGGGGCGCGAGGTGTCCACGGTGGTGAACAGGTACCCGTTCAGCAGGCTGAGGATGTCCTTCCGCCCGCTGTTCACGAACTGGCTCAGCAGACTTGCGATGAGCCCGCCAAGACTGCTCAGGGGATTGAGGGACGCAAGCATCACGTGTGCGCGCATCGCCGGGTCTCAGTGCATGCCGCTGGGGATGGTGGCGATGAGAGCGTGGGTGAGGGTGCCGGCCAGCTCGGCCCCGATGGTGCCGACGATGATCCGACCGATCCATCGGCGCGCCTCATAGGCGGTCCGCGGGTCGACGGCGAACATCCGGTAGATGAAGGCGGCGAGGAGGGCGAGGGCGCCGAGGCTGCCGACCACCCCCTGTGCCATCAGCACCCAGTTGTCGACGAGCGTCTTGAGCGAATCCATCGGTGGGGCCTCCTGGACAACCGGATTCATCGGTTGACCGCCCCACCGGTCCCGGCCGCTGACCGGCCGACCGCGGAAGGTTATACAGGTGTGTGGTCCTGTGTCAAGCTAACCTCGGGACGAGGAGTCGGTCAGTTTGAGATGTCCGCCCTGGTCGGCCTCAGGCCGGGGGCCAAGGGGGGCCGTCTAGGCGACCACCAAAAAGGAGCCCTATGTGCCCAGCTATGATGCGGCCCCGATGACACCGCAGGGTCTGGATTGGTGGTGGGTGGCGCTATTGGGGGCGATCGGTGGTTTCGCCAACTTGGCGCTTTCGGCAGGCGACCTCTTTCGTTGGCCCGCCATATCGCGGCAGGGTTTCTCCCTCGGCTTTCTCAAGACCGGATTCATCGGAGCGGTCGCCGCTCTGGCGACATTCTGGCTGGGCGACTTGGGCAAGCTGGACTTCGGGCACCAAGCGGGCCTCTCGCTGGCTGCGGGGGTCAGCGGAGGTACAGTGATAGCCGGGTTGTCCCAGAGGAGGCAGAAAGCGGTGGAGCAGAGCAAGGCGGGCACCTACCGGCAAACAGCTACTTCGGCTCTCTCTGCTCTTGAGCTGTCCGAGGAGCCGGAATCGGAGAGCCCGGCCGGCGAAGGCGGATGAGATACGATCGTTTGCCGGCCGCCATGGCGGTGTTACCCTCCCAGGCGTACGTTGAGGGTCGGGCAGGAAGGATCGGTCTGACTTTGGTGAGGCGCGTACCATGGCAGTAGATGACCCGTTGGTCGAGTCCGAACGTCGCCTTCGAGTGCAAGTTCTTGATTTGATGGCCCAGGTTGACCGGGCCACTTCGGTCGGTGACGTTGAGAATCTTCGCTCCCAGATTGGTCAAGCAATGACTGTCCTCGCCGAGGTTCGCGGTCGCCGGGTAGCCGAGAACAACCACAACCACAGGGAACTCACGCCAGCCTGAAAAGGGACGGGCGCGAAGGCAAGTGGGGGCTCGGACCCCACACCCTGGTAGGAGCCCCCTTCGGCGTCGACCGTCGGGGTACCCGCCCCCGGCCGTCGCCTCAGGAGAGCCGGAAGCCGGTCGCCGCCTGCCGCTGCTGGGGGGTGAGGGGCAGGGGGAGGCGGACGTCCACCTCGGCGATGAGGTCGCCGGCGCCCTCGCCGCGCAGGCGGGGCATGCCCAGGCCGCGCAGGCGGAGCTGGGCGCCGTTCTGGGTCTCGGGCGGCACGGTGAGGGCGACCCGGCGGCCGGCCAGGGTCGGCACCTCGACGCTGCCCCCGAGGAGGGCGACGTCCAGGGGGACGGCGACCCTGGCGCGAAGCGTGTCGCCCTCGCGGGTGAAGGTGTGGTGCGGGCGGATGTGCACCTTGACCAGCAGGTCGCCGTTGGCCCCTCCGCCGGCGCCTGCGCCGCCCTGCCCCGTGGCGCGCACCCGGGCCCCGTCGTGGATCCCGGCGGGGATGCGGACCTCGACCCGCCGCGTCCCACCGGAGCCGGTCAGCTCCAGGGTGCGGACGGTGCCGCGGAACGCCTCCTCCAGGCTGATCTCGCCCTCTCCCTCGACGTCGTTGCCGCGGCGGGCGACGGGCGCCGCCGTCCGGCCGGTCTGGTGCGTGGCACCTCCCGTCCCCCCGTGGCCGAAGAGGTCGTAGAAGAAGTCGGAGAACGGCGTGGGCCGTCCGAAGAGGCCCTCCAGCTCCTCGGGGGAGACGGTCCGGTACTCGACGTCGGGCCCGCCGCCGGGGCGGAAGCCGGCGGGCCGGCCCGCCTTCTCCCACGCCTCGTGCTCCTCCCAGCGGGGTCCCAGCTCGTCGTACTTGGTGCGCTTCTCCGGGTCGCCGAGCACCTCGTAGGCCTCGGTGATCTCCTTGAACTTCGCCTCGGCCTCCTTGTTCCCCGGGTTGACGTCGGGGTGGTACTGGCGCGCGAGCTTCCTGAAGGCGCTCTTGACCTCCTTCTCGGTCGCCGTGCGGGCGACGCCGAGGGTCGCGTAGTAGTCGTGGAAGGTCGTGGCCATCATGCGAAGTGTGGGCCGCCACGGGGCGGTGGCGGCGCCTTCGTTGAATTCCCTACCTCGCCGTGGCCGGCGTGAAACGGCCGCGCCCGGGAGCGGCCCGGCCCCCCGGCAGGTTCAAAGGGCGTGGTCACCGTTTGGCGCGGAGGTGAGAGGATATGGAGCCGGGGGCGCCCCTTGCGGTGCCCATCCGACCCCCGAGAGCAGTCGCCTCCGAAGGCTGAGCCCATCCGTGCCTGACACAGCTCCCATCCTCCTCCCGGCACTGGGGGAATCCGTGACCGAGGGGATCGTCGCCCGCTGGGCGAAACAGGTCGGGGACCCCGTCCTCGAGGGTGAGACGGTGGTCGAGGTCACCACCGACAAGGTCGACATCGAGGTCCCCTCGCCCATCACCGGCGTCCTCTCGGAGATCTCCGCCCAGGAGGGGAACGCCGTGCCGGTGGGCGGCAGGCTGGGCCTGGTGGAGGCCGGCGCCCCGAGCCGGGCGGCTGCAAAGCCGCGCGCGGCCGAGTCCGCCCCCCTCGCACCGGCCTCGGGGCCCCCTCCCGCCGCGCGGGTGGCCTCCGCCCCCCCGCGGACGGCCCCCGCCGCGGCACCCACCCCGGCGCCGGCCGCGCGCGAGCTCGTGGCGCCCACCGTCGAGTCCGCGGAGCGCATCCCCCCGCCCCCTCCCGATCCCGGCGCTGGGGCCGCATCGCCCCTGGCACGCCGGGCCGCCGCCATCGCCGGCATCGACCTGCGCCAGGTGCGGGGCACCGGCCCCGGCGGGATGGTGCGCGGCGCCGACGTCGAGGCCGCCGCCCGGGCTCCCCGGTCTCCGGCCAAGCCCCCCCGCCAGACCCCGCCGCCCCACCGCGGCCTGGTGCCGTCGGGCGTGCCCCTCGCCGGCGGCGACGCCCCGACGCAGACCCCGCTGCGGGGCCCCTCCGGCGCCCTCGTCGACGCCATGGAGCGGAGCCTGGAGATCCCCACCGCCACCTCCTTCCGGACCATCCCCGTCGCGCACCTGGACGCGCGCCGGCGCCAGCTCAACGCGGCGCTGAGCCGGGCGGGGCGCGACCTCAAGATCTCCTACACCCATCTGATCGGCTACGCGCTGACGCGGGCCGCCGGCGAGATGCCGCAGATGTGCGCCCACCTGGAGCGCGACGACGAGGGCAGACCGGTGCGCGTCGAGAACGGCGTGCATCTGGGCCTGGCCGTCGACAGCCGGCGCAAGGACGGCAGCCGGTTCCTCGTCGTCCCCGTGATCCGCGACGCCGCAGCCCTGGACTTCGTGGGCTTCCACGCCGAGTACGAGCGCCTCGTCGAGCTGGCTCGGGGCAACCGCCTGGCCCCCGACGACCTGCGCGGCGCCACCCTCACCCTGACCAACCCGGGCGGGCTCGGCACCATGGCCTCGGTGCCGCGGCTGATGTCCGGCCAGGGCTGCATCGTCGCCGCCGGGGCCATCGGCTATCCCCCGGAGTACCGGCACCTCGGCGAGGCCGAGCTGCGCCAGCGCGGCGTCGCCAAGGTGGTGACGCTCACCTCCACCTACGACCACCGCATCATCCAGGGCGCCGAGTCGGGCGAGTTCCTCGGTCGCATCGAGGCGCTGCTGTCCGGTGCCGACGCCTTCTACACCCAGGTCTTCGACAGCCTGGGCCTGGACGTGCCGGTCGACGAGATCTCCGCCCTGCGGGCCGCGGCGGAGGCGCAGGCGGCCTCGCTGGCGCCCGCCGCGGCGACGGAGGGCGACCGAGCGCTGGTGGCGGCCATCCAGGCGGCCACCTCCCTGGTCCAGGCCCACCGCACCCACGGCCACCTGGGGGCCTCCCTCGACCCGCTGGGAACCCCGCCCCCGGGCGACCCGGCGCTGCGGCCGGAGACCTACGACCTGACCCCGGAGATCATGGAGCGCATCCCCGCCGACCTCCTCAACGTCCACGTCCCCGGCCGCACCCTGGCCGAGGTCCTGCCCAACCTCCGCCGCACCTACTGCGGCACCATCGCCTACGAGATCGAGCACATCTCCAGCCACGAGCAGCGTCTCTGGCTGCGCGAGCACATCGAGTCGGGCACCCACCGGCTCCCCCTCGCCGAGGACGAGCGGCTGCGGCTGCTCTGGCGCCTCACCAAGGTCGACGCCATGGAGCGCTACTTCCGGCGCGCCTTCCTCGGCCAGAAGACCTTCAGCGGCGAGGGCGTCGACATGCTCGTGCCCATGCTGGAGAAGCTCTTCGGCCTGATCGCCGACGACGGCACCGACCAGGTGGTGATGGGCATGGCCCACCGCGGCCGCCTCGCCGTCATCGCCCACGTCGTCAACCGGCCCTACGAGCAGCTGCTGCAATCCTTCGAGAGAGGCGAGCTGCGCCCGCGGGTCAGCGGCGCCATCGACGACCCCACCGGCGACGTCAAGTACCACCTCGGCGCCACCGGCACCTACATCACCGAGCGCGAGAAGCGGATCGAGGTCCGGCTGGTCTCCAACCCCTCCCACCTGGAGGCGGTCGACGGGGTGGTCGAGGGCTGGGCGCGTGCCCTCCAGTCGCACCGCGACGGGGCGGCTCTGGAGCTGGACCCCGAGGCGGCGATGCCGATCCTCATCCACGGCGACGCCGCCTTCAGCGGGCAGGGCGCGGTCCAGGAGGTGCTCAACCTCCAGTCCCTGGCCGGCTACACGACGGGCGGCACCGTCCACGTGATCGTCGACAACCAGCTCGGCTTCACCACCGATCCCTCCGACCTCCGCTCCACCCGCTACGCCAGCGACCTGGCCAAGGGCTTTGACATCCCCATCGTCCACGTCAACGCCGACGACCCCGAGGGGTGCGTCACCGCGGCCCGCTTCGCCCACGACTACCGGCGCACCCACCATCGCGACGTCCTCATCCACCTGGTCGGGTACCGCCGCTTCGGTCACAACGAGACCGACGAGCCCAGCTACACCCAGCCCCTGATGTACCAGCGGATCCGGGAGCATCCGACGGTGCGCGAGCTCTTCGTGGGCCGGCTGATCCAGGAGGGGCTGATCACCGACGACGAGGCGAAGGCGCAGTCGGACCAGGTCTTCGCCCGGCTCTCCGAGGCCCACCGGCGGATCAAGGAGCACCTCACCACCCTCATCGACGAGGACACCTCCAACGGCCGCGTCCAGGGCGGGCTGGACGCTCCCGCGGCGCCGCCCACCGCGGTCGGCGAGGAGATCCTCCGGAGGGTCAACGAGGGGCTGTTCGAGGTCCCCGACGGCTTCACCGTCAACACCAAGCTGGCCCGCCAGCTCGAGCGCCGCCGGGCGTCGCTGGAGCAGGGGGGGATCGACTGGGGTCACGCCGAGGCGCTGGCGCTGGGCTCGCTGCTCCTCGACGGGGTGCCGATCCGGCTCACCGGGCAGGACACCGAGCGCGGCACCTTCAGCCACCGCCAGATGGTCCTCCACGACGAGCAGACCGGCGCCGCCTGGGCCCCGATCCAGCACCTGGACGGGGCGGGGGCCACCTTCGAGGTCCACAACAGCCCGCTCAGCGAGGTGGGGGCGCTCAGCTTCGAGTACGGCTACAGCGCCGCCGAGCCCGGCTGCCTGGTGCTCTGGGAGGCCCAGTTCGGCGACTTCGCCAACAATGCCCAGATGGTCATCGACCAGTTCATCGTCGCCGCCCAGGCCAAGTGGGGCCAGCGCTCCCGCCTGGTGCTGCTCCTGCCCCACGGGTACGAGGGACAGGGGCCGGAGCACTCCAGCGCCCGCGTGGAGCGCTACCTCCAGCTGGCCGCCCACGGCAACATCCGGGTCGCCAACTGCACGACGTCGGGCCAGTACTTCCACCTGCTGCGCAACCAGGCCCTGGCCACACTGCCGCGGCCGCTGATGATCATGACCCCCAAGTCGGGGCTGCGGGCGCAGGAGACCAGCTCCCGCCTGGCCGACCTCACCGGCGGCGCGTTCCGGGCCGTCATCGACGACGCCCGGGCGGCGGAGCATCCGGAGCGGGTGCGCACCCTCCTGCTCTGCACCGGCAAGATCCACTGGGAGTTGCAGGGACACGAGCTCCGCGAGCACGCCCCCGACCTCGCCATCGCCCGCGTCGAGCTGCTCGACCCGCTGCCCCTGGACGAGATCCTCGAGCTCGTCGCCGGCTACCCCAACCTGGAGAGGCTGTTCTGGGTGCAGGAGGAGCCGCGCAACATGGGGGCCTGGGGCCATGTGCAGCGCCCCATCGGCCTGGCCCGCCCGTACGAGGTGAGCTGGGAGTACATCGGCCGGCCCGGCCGGGCCAGCCCCTCCGAGGGATACAAGGGGTCCCACGTCATCGAGCAGGAGCGCATCATCCGCGAGGCGCTGCTCACGTCCCCCGCCGCCCGCGAGTTCGTCGCCACGGCGCGGCCGAGGCTGAGCACCCCGGGCGAGGAGCCTTCTGGCGGCAACGGCCACGACGCGGTCCCCGCCGAGCTGGCCCAGATCCGCCCCATCCCGCCGCCGCGCCGCTCCACCGCCGCCCGCCGGTCGCGCTCGTCGTGACCTCGCGGGTCGTCGTTCTCGGCGGCGGGCCCGCCGGCGACGTGGCGGCGCTGCGCGGCGCCCAGCGCGGCGCCGAGGTGGTGCTGGTGGAGCGCGCCGAGCTGGGCGGCACCTGCCTCAACTGGGGCTGCATCCCCACCAAGTCGCTGCTCGCCACCGGGGACCTGCTCCGCCGCATCCGGCGCGCCCCCGACCTGGGCATCTCCGTCGGTCCGGTGAGCGTCGACTTCGGACGCATGATGCAGCGCAAGGAGGAGGTCGTCCTCACCATGCGCGGCGGCGTCGAGGCCGCCTGCAAGCGCCGCAAGGTGCGGGTGGTGAAGGGCCAGGGCGTCCTCGACGACGGCGCCGTCCGCGTCGGCGACGAGCGCATCGAGTACGACCATCTCATCGTCTGCGTCGGCACCGAGCCCAGCGGCCTGCCCGGCATCGACATGGGTCATCCCCTCGTCGTCACCTCCAACGGCATCCTGCGGCTGGAGAAGCTCCCCGAGCGGCTGGTCGTCATCGGCGGCGGCGTCATCGGCTGCGAGTTCGCCTCGCTCTTCGCCGCGCTGGGGGTGAGGGTGGACGTGATCGAGGTCCTCCCCCAGATCCTCTCCGGCATCGACGCGCGCGTGGTGCGCCAGTTCCGCACCCTGGTCGAGCAGGAGGGGGTGGCCTTCCACACCGGGCGCCGGGTGGAGTCGGTCGCCTATGGCGACGCCCTGGTCACCGTCAGCCTCGATGGCGACACCGCCCTGGAGGGCGACCTCCTCCTCGTCTCCGTCGGCCGCGCCCCCCAGACCGCCAACCTGGGGCTGGAGGCGGCCGGGGTCGAGCTGACCCCGGGGGGGCACATCGTCGTGGACCAGCTCCTGCACACCGCCAACCCCAGGATCTGGGCGGCCGGCGACTGCATCGGCGGCCTCCAGCTCGCCCACCTTGCCAGCGCGGAGGGGGCCCGGGCGGTGGACAACGCCCTCGGCGTCCAGGTGCGTCCCATGGACCGGACGGTGGTGCCCTCCTGCATCTACACCCATCCCGAGATCGCCACCGTGGGGCTCAACCCGGAGCAGGCGGCGGCGGCCGGCCGCACCGTGAAGGTCGGGCAGGCGCGTTTCCTCGGCAATGGCAAGGCCCAGGGGGAGAACGAGACCGAGGGCCTCGCCCAGCTCTACGCCGACCAGACGACCGGGGAGATCCTCGGGGCGACGGTGATGGGCGTCCACGCCGTCGAGATCATCCACGAGGTCGGGGTCGCCATCAGCGACGGCCTCACCGTGGACGAGCTGGGCGACATCATCCACGCCCACCCCACCGTGAGCGAGCTGATCATGGACGCAGCGGAACAGGCCCAGGGGCTGGCACCATACCTGAGCTGACGGAGTCGGGACGAGGCTCACCGCGTGGCGCGGCGCCTCCGACGGACAGCGGGAGCGGGTCATGGACGAATCGGCTGCGAGGCCCCTGGCGCTGATCACCGGCGCCTCCTCCGGGCTGGGCCGCGCCTACGCCGTCCAGCTCGCGGCGGCGGGGTGGGACCTGATCCCCGTGGCCCGCCGCGAGGAGCGGCTGGAGGCGCTGGCGGCCGAGATCCGGGCCACCTCCCCGGTCCGCGTGGAGCCGCTGGTGGCGGACCTCACCGACCCCGCCGGGCTCGCCGCGGCGGAGGCGAGGATCGCCCAGGGTGTGGGTCTGGTCGTCAACTCCGCCGGGTTCGCCGGCTACATGCCCTTCGCCACGCTCCCCCCGGAGGTCGCCGACGACCTCGTCGCCATCCACGTGCGGGCGGTCACCCGCCTCACCCGGGCGGCGGTGGCGGTGATGCTGCCGCGCCGGGACGGCGCCATCATCAACGTCGCCTCGCTCCTCGCCTTCAGCGAGTCGGTCTCCATGGGGCGGTTCGCCCGGGCCACCTACGCCGGCTGCAAGGCGTACATCGTCACCTTCACGCAGCTGGTCGCCCAGGAGGTGGCCGCCCAGGGCATCCGCGTCCAGGTGTGCTGCCCGGGGGCGGTGGCGACCGAGTTCCACGACGTCGCCGGCATGGCGCGGCCGGTCGCGGCCATGTCGGCGGACGACGTCGTCGCCGCCTCGCTCCACGCCCTGGAGGTGGCGGAGACGGTCTGCGTCCCGGCGCTGGAGGACGCCGGCGTCGTCGAGCGGTACCACGACGCCCAGCGCCAGATGCTCGCCCAGGGCAACCTGCCGGCCCTGGCGGCCCGGTACCGGCCACCGGCGCCGGGCTGACGCCGGTGCCCGGATCCCCCGCCCCGCCCCGGAACGGCGGCCCCCCGCCGCCCGCCGCCGACGGCGCCGGACCGGCGAGGTCGCCCCGGGGGACGGCGGCGGCCCCGGTCGGGCGGATCCTCGTCGTCGAGGACGACGCGCCGCTGTGCCGCGTGCTGACCAGTGCCCTGGAGCGCGCCGGCCATGTGGTCGACACCGCCGGCGACGGCCTGGAGGGCGCCTCGAAGCTGGGGAGCGGGAGCTGCGAGGTGGTGCTCCTCGACATCGGCCTCCCCTTCGTCGACGGGTGGAAGCTGCTCCAGTCCCTCGACGGGCGCCGCCAGCCCTCGGTCATCGTCATCAGCGCCCGCGGTGACGAGAGGGACAAGGTGCGGGCCCTCGACCTGGGGGCCGACGACTACCTGACCAAGCCGTTCGGCGCCGACGAGATGCTGGCCCGCGTCCGCGCCGTGCTGCGCCGGGTGCGCGGCACCGCCGAGGCGGCCCGCGTCGTCCGCTGCGGCGAGGTGGTCGTCGACCTGGGGGCGCGCCTGGTCCGGCGGGGAGGGGAGGAGATCCGGCTCTCCCCGACCGAGTACGTCCTGCTCACCGAGCTGGCCCGGCACGCGGGAACTGTGATGGACCACCGCACCCTGCTGAGCCGCGTCTGGGGGCCGATGTACGCCGGCGACCGGAACTACCTGCGCACCTTCATCCAGCGGCTCCGCCGCAAGCTCGAGGACGACCCCGCCGAGCCCACCGTCATCGTCACCGCCGGCCGCCGCGGCTACCGCTTCGGCCCCGCCGCCGACCCGGGCCCGTCCCCCGCCCCCTGAGCGGCGCCTCCCGGCCGGCCCGGGGGGCTGGGCGATCGTTGACCGATCGTTGACGCTTCCGGCGCGAACCTTTCCGCTGTGATCTCCGAAGCCCACCACCCGGCGAGGACGGCATGCCCCAAGACCTCCTGATGCTGATCATCCTGGTCGCCCTCGTCGGGCTGAGCTTCCTCTACGTCGCGGGATTGGGGAAGCTCTGATGGGAGAGACCGTCGGCTACATCGTCGCCTTCGCCATCGCCGTGCTGGTGACCGTCTACCTGGTCGCCGCGATGATCTTCCCCGAGAGGTTCTGACCGATGGCGCTCGACATCATCGCCGTCGTCGTCACCTACGCCGCCGTCTTCGCCGCCGCCTGGTTCTTCGGCCTCCACATGGTCAAGGTCTTCCAGGGCAAGCGCACCTTCCTCCACGTCGTCCTGCGCCCCGTGGAGCGCGGCGTCTACAGGGTGACCGGGATCGACGAGGAGAAGGAGCAGGGCTGGAAGGGCTACCTGGTCGCCATGCTCTTCGTCTCCGTCATCGGCCTCGCCTTCACCTACCTGATCCTGCGCATCCAGGACAAGCTGCCCCTCAATCCGCAGGGCCTGCCGGCGCTTCCCCCCGCCCTCGCCTTCAACACCGCGGTCAGCTTCACCACCAACACGAACTGGCAGAACTACTCGGGCGAGGTCTCGATGAGCTACCTCTCCCAGATGCTCGGGCTCACCTTCCACCAGTTCCTCTCGGCGGCCACCGGCATCGCCCTGGCCATCGCCCTGATCCGGGGCATCGCCCGGCGCAGCGCCAGCACCATCGGCAACTTCTACGTCGACATCGTCCGCTGCCTGCTCTACGTCCTGCTCCCCATCTCGATCGTCGCCACCCTCATCCTGGTGGCCAGCGGCTCGATCCAGAACCTCAGCCCCTACACCTCCATCACCACCCTCTCCGGCGTCGGCCAGACGCTGGCCCAGGGACCGGTCGCCGCCATGGAGGCGATCAAGGACCTGGGCACCAACGGCGGCGGCTTCTTCAACGCCAACTCCGCCCACCCCTTCGAGAACCCCACCGGCCTCACCAACGCGCTGGAGATCGTCCTCTGCCTCTGCCTGCCCTTCGGGCTGGCGATCACCTTCGGCAAGTGGGTCGGCAACCTCAAGCAGGGCTTCGCCCTCTTCGCCGCCATGGCCATCATCCTCATCGGCGGCGCCGCCCTCACCGCCCAGCAGGAGCAGGCCGGCAACCCGGCGTACAGCGCCACCGAGGTGAGCCAGGTCTCCAGCGGCACGCAGTCGGGCGGCAACATGGAGGGCAAGGAGGTCCGCTTCGGCCCGATCCAGTCGGCCCAGTACAACACGGCGACGACGGGCACCAGCACGGGATCGGTGGACGCCTCCCAGGACAGCTTCACGCCGATCGGAGGCATGGTCCCCATGGTGCTGATCGAGCTGGGTGAGATCACCCCGGGTGGGACCGGCTCCGGCCTCTACGGCATGATCACCTTCGCCATCGTCGCCGTCTTCCTCGCCGGGCTGATGGTGGGCCGCACCCCGGAGTACCTGGGCAAGAAGATCGAGGGCCGCGACGTCAAGTACGCGGCGCTGGCCATCCTCATCCTGCCCCTGTCCATCCTCGGCTTCACCGCGCTCGCGGTGCTGACCACGGCGGGGCAGGCGGGCCCGCTCAACGCCGGGCCGCACGGCTTCAGCGAGATCCTCTACGCCTTCAGCTCCACCACCGGCAACAACGGCAGCGCCTTCGCCGGCCTCTCCGGCAACACCCTCTTCTACAACACCACCCTGGCCGCCGCCATGTGGCTGGGCCGCATCATCTTCGTCATCCCCGTCCTCGCCCTGGCCGGGTCCTTGGTGAAGAAGAAGGTCGTCCCCGCCGGTGCCGGCACCTTCCCCACCGACACGCCCCTGTTCACCGCGTTGCTCATCGGCACCATCATCATCGTCGGCGCCCTCACCTTCTTCCCGGCGCTGACGCTCGGCCCCATCCTCGAGCAGCTCCAGCTGCACGCGGGCATTCTTCACCCGTAGGAGCGTGCGGTCATGACACTGATCCCGAGCGCCGGCGGCGTCCCCGCGACGCGCAAGCGGCGGAGCCAGAGCAGCCTGTACGACCCCGCCATCCTGGGGCCCGCCACCTGGGAGAGCGTCAAGAAGCTCAACCCCAGGTGGATGGCGCGCAACCCGGTGATGTTCGTCGTCGAGGTCGGCGCCGCCATCACCACCTACGTCTTCATCACCGGCTTCTTCGACCACGGCGACCAGGGCTTCGTGGGCCAGATCTGCCTCTGGCTCTGGTTCACCGTGCTCTTCGCCAACTTCGCCGAGTCGGTCGCCGAGGGGCGCGGCAAGGCGCAGGCGGCCAGCCTCCGCCGCACCCGCACCGACACCATCGCGCGCCGCCTCGCCGGCGGGGTGGGCGGCCGTGAGGAGAGGGTCCCGGCTCCCGAGCTGCGCCGCGGCGACGTCGTCGTCTGCGAGGCGGGCGACGTCATCCCCAGCGATGGCACCATCGTCGAGGGCATCGCCTCGGTGGACGAGTCGGCGATCACCGGTGAGTCGGCCCCGGTCATCCGCGAGGCGGGCGGCGACCGCAGCGCGGTCACCGGCGGCACCCGGGTGCTCAGCGACCGCATCGTCATCGAGATCACGCAGAACCCCGGGGAGACCTTCCTCGACCGCATCATCGGCCTCGTCGAGTCGGCGTCGCGGCAGAAGACCCCCAACGAGATCGCTCTCAACATCCTGCTCGCCAGCCTGACCATCATCTTCATCATCGCCGTCGTCACGCTGCAGCCGTTCGCGCTGTTCGCGGGCACCTCGGTGTCGGTCACCGTGCTCATCGCCCTGCTGGTGTGCCTCATCCCCACCACCATCGGCGCGCTGCTCTCCGCCATCGGCATCGCCGGCATCGACCGCCTGCTGCAGAAGAACGTGCTGGCCATGTCCGGCCGTGCCGTCGAGGCGGCCGGCGACGTGGACGTCCTGCTCCTCGACAAGACCGGCACCATCACCCTGGGCAACCGTCAGGCCACCGAGTTCATCCCCGCCCCGGGCATCGAGATGCAGCGACTGGTGAGGGCGGCCGACCTGGCGAGCGTCGCCGACGAGACCCCCGAGGGCCGTTCCATCGTCGCCCTGGCCCGGCGCCTCGGCGTCGCCGAGGACCCGGACATCGCCTCCTGGGAGTTCGTCCCCTTCACCGCGACGACCCGGATGAGCGGTGTCGACCGCGGTGGCGTCAGCATCCGCAAGGGCGCCGGCGACAGCGTCGCCCTGTGGTGCTCGGGCGGCCGCAGCCGGATGCTCTCGGAGCCCGTGCGCGAGCAGGTCGAGACCATCGCCCGCGGCGGCGGCACCCCGCTGCTGGTCGCCCAGGACGCCGAGGTGCTCGGCACCATCCACCTCAAGGACATCGTCAAGCCCGGCATCCGCGAACGCTTCGACGATCTCCGCCGGATGGGGCTGCGCACGGTGATGATCACCGGCGACAACCCGCTGACGGCCAAGGCCATCGCCGAGGAGGCCGGCGTCGACGACTTCCTCGCCGAGGCGACGCCCGAGAACAAGCTGACATTCATCCGCAGGGAGCAGGAGGGCGGCCGGCTGGTGGCGATGACCGGTGACGGCACCAACGACGCCCCCGCCCTGGCCCAGGCCGACGTCGGCGTCGCCATGCAGAGCGGCACCCAGGCGGCCAAGGAGGCCGGCAACCTGGTCGACCTCGACAGCGACCCGACCAAGCTCATCGAGATCGTCGAGACCGGCAAGCAGATGCTGATCACCCGCGGGGCGCTGACCACCTTCAGCGTCGCCAACGACGTCGCCAAGTACTTCGCCATCATCCCGGCGATCTTCGCCGGCGCGCTGCCGTCGCTGGAAGCGCTGAACATCATGCAGCTGCAGAGTCCGCGCAGCGCCGTGCTCTCCGCGGTGATCTTCAACGCCCTCATCATCGTCGCCCTCATCCCGCTCGCCCTGCGCGGCGTCAAGTACCGCGCCGTGGGTGCCGCCTCGCTGCTCCGGCGCAACCTCCTCCTCTACGGGGTGGGTGGCGTCATCGCCCCCTTCCTCGGCATCAAGGTCGTCGACATCATCATCACCCACCTGCACCTGATCTGAGCCATGAAGAACCTCCGCAACGCCCCGCGCGAACTGTGGATCGCCGTCCGCGTCACCCTGGTCATCGCCGTCATCGGCGGCCTGATCTACCCGCTGGTGATGACCGGGGTCGCCCAGGTGGCCTTCCCCGGGCAGGCCAACGGCGGCCTGATCACCAACTCCAGCGGCACGGTGATCGGCGCCAACCTCATCGGCCAGTGCTTCTACGAGACGACGCAGGAGACGTCCGGCCAGGTCGTCTACACCACCACCTCCTACAAGGGGCAGACCTTCTACACCGTCGACCCGAGCTACTTCCAGGGCCGCCCCTCGTACACGGTGGCGACCAGCCCCAGCGGCGCCGAGGAGGTCGTGCCCCTCAATCCCCCCTGCAACCCCGCGTCGTCGCAGGGCAGCAACCTCGGGCCCAGCAACTCGCTCCTCATCAGCCGGGTCGACACCTACGCCGCCTACCTGCACTGCGTCGGCATCGACACCAGCGGGAGCTTCACCGCGGCCCAGCTCCAGGCGGCGGCCACCGACCCCGGCACGGACTGCCTGAGCACCGGCGCCACCACGACGCCGATCCCCGTCGACCTCGCCACCGGCGACTTCACCAGCTTCGACCCCGACATCAGCGAGGCGGCGGCGCTGGCCCAGGTGGACATGGTGGCGGCGGCCCGCGGCATCGACCCCACGGCGGTGCACAGCCTGGTCGAGACCAACATCACGGGAAGGGTCCTGTGGATCTTCGGCGAGCCGGTGGTCGACGTCCTCCAGCTCAACCTGGCCTTGAACAAGCAGTTCGGGCAGCCGCCCTCGCTGGGATGAGACCGGGCCGTCGGCCGGCCTCCGCGACCCCCGCGCGGCGCGCGCCATCCCCGGCACGGGTCCCGAGAGGGGGGGCCGCGGGTAGGGAGGCGGGCCGCCCACGGCCGGCGGCGGGTGGTGCGACACTGGTGGGGTGACCACGACGGCCGCCGACCCAACTCCCGCACCGGGCGCCGCCACCGCGCCCCGGCGCGGCCGCCTCAAGGTCTACCTCGGTGCCGTCTCCGGCTCGGGGAAGACCTTCGCCATGCTCCGCGAGGGGCGGGACCGGCGCGGCGACGGCGAGGACGTCGTGGTGGGCTTCGTCGAGACCCACGGCCGCGCCCGGACCGCGGAGGCGATCGGCACCCTGGAGGTGGTCCCCCGTCTCGAGCTCCCCTACAAGGGGACGACGCTCTCGGAGATGGACGTGGACGCCGTGCTGGCGCGGCGGCCCCAGGTCGCCCTGGTGGACGAGCTGGCGCACAGCAACGTCCCCGGGGTGCGCCATCCCAAGCGGTGGATGGACATCGAGGATATCCGGGACAGCGGCATCGACGTCATCACCACCATGAACATCCAGCACTTGGAGTCGGTCAAGGACGTCGTCGAGCGCATCACCGGTATCACCGTCCACGAGACGGTGCCCGACGCCGTGCTCGACCGGGCCGACGAGGTGCAGTTCATCGACATCACCCCCGAGGCGCTGCGCAAGCGGATGCGCCACGGCAACGTCTACCCCCTGGAGCGGGTGGACACGGCGCTGCGCAACTTCTTCCGCCCCGGCAATCTCGCGGCGCTCCGCGAGATCGGCCTTCGCCTCGTCGCCGAGAGGGTCGGTGGGGACCGCGGCGGCGTGCAGAGCGCTCCCGAGGACGTCCTCGTCGCCGTCGCCGGACCCGGCTCGGCCGAGGCCCTGATCCGCCGCGCCGTCCGCCTCGCCCGCCGGCGGCGCGGCCTCTGCACGGTGGTCCACGTCCGCACCTTCCACCCCTATCCCGGCGCGCTCCCCGACGACGGCGCCTGGCGCGAGCTGGCGGCGGAGCTGCAGACGGCGGTCATCGAGCCGGAGGCCGAGGACGTCGCCGCCACCCTGGTGGCGATCGCCCGCGAGCGGGGGAGCCGCCACGTGGTGGTGGGGGAGCCGCGCCCGCGGGGGCTGATCGCCGGGCTGCGGGCCTCCCTGGTCGACCGCATCATCGAGGCGCTGCCCGACGTCGACGTCCACGTGATCGCCCGCTATGCCGCGGTGCCCAGCGCCCCCGCCGGTCGGCCCGACCCGGACTCGCTGCTGGCCGGCATGCCCGGTGTCCGGCCCCGCGGGGGGCTGCGCCTCTACGTCGGCTACGCGCGGGGCACGGGCGCCACCACGGCGATGCTGGACGAGGCCCGGCGCCGCGCCGAGCGCGGCACCGACGTCGTCGTCGGCGCCGTCAGCGGCGGGGGCGCGGCCAGCCTGGGGAGCCTCAACCTGCTGGGCGGGCGGGCCTCACCCGCCGCCCGCGGCCTGCTCGACGTCGACGCCCTCCTCTCCCGCAATCCCGAGGTCGTCGCCGTCGACGACCTCACCGGTCCGACCACGACCGGGCAGATGGTCGCGCTCCTGCTGCCCCGCATCCGTGCGGCGGGGATCACCGTCATCGGCACCGTCCACATCACCGACCTGCGCAGCACGGTCGCCGTCATGGGCACGGTGATGCGCCGCGCCGCGGGGCGGCCGCTGCTCGACGACACCGCCTTCGACGCCGCCGACGAGGTCGAGCTGGTCGACGTTCCGCCCGCCGAGCTCGAGGAGCGCCTGCGCCAGGGCGAGATCATGCCGCCGGCCGACGCGCTGAAGGCCCTGCAGGGCGAGTTCCGCCCCGAGGTGCTGTCGGCGCTCCGCGAGACGGCCTTCCGCCGTGTCGCCCAGCACTGCGACCGGCGGCTGGTCACCTACATGAGCTCCGCCCGCATCCAGGAGCCGTGGGAGGCGCGCCCCCGGGTGCTCGTCCTCGTGCCGCCGCGACCGGGCCAGGACTCTCTCATCCGCCGCGCCGCCTTCCACGCCGCCTATCGCGACGACGCCCTGACCGCGGTGTCGGTGCGCCGCCGCCGGCGCAGCGACGAGCAGAAGCTGCTCCTCGGCGGCTACACCACGCTGACCCACCAGTTGGGAGGCGAGATGGTGACCATCGACGGCGACGACGTGGCCCGCGCCATCGCCGACTACGCCCGCAACCATCGGATCACCGAGATCCTGGTGCTGCGCAGCGCCAAGCACAAGACGTCGAGGACGCTGCGCCGCCTCATCCGGCTGGTGGACAACGTCGACGTCCACGTCTTCGCCGCCGAGGGCTGAGCCGCGCGGGTCGTCTCACCCTCATCGCCCGGCGCCAATCAGCCGGAGCATCAACGTCGTTGTGTGGCTCGCCACGGAGCCCCATGCCCCGCCGCGGTCTCGCCGGTGGCGGTGAGGTCGTGGTCGCTTCCGGCCAACTCCGGAGCTCTACACCAGTTTCAAGGTAACCCACACAAACCAAACGAGTCCCGTTGCGAGAGTCGCAGACAGAATCACTGCGAGCCCTACGAACCGAACCCGAGTGACATCACCGTCCCAATCAACGCCACCGTGTCCCAGAAGAAGCTTCTCACTCGACTCAGCTACGAACTGTGTCGCCTGGGGGCCGGCCTCGAGCATTGCTCTTCTCCACCGCAGGAATAGCCGCGGAGCTACCATTTCCGCAGCACCAAAGGCGACTGATAAGAGCCAGCTGCCGACTAATGCTCCGCCCGCAATGGCGTGTAGGGTGGAGGCGCCGTGACACCACGCAATCAGCATGCACAGGCCCATTGAGAGAAGCCAGGATGACATCCAGAGGACCCTGCGCACGGCCCATGCGCGCCGGCCCGGCGGCAGGCCACTCCTTGGCCCTTGCATCGGTCTATTCACGCCACCGGTCCCTTCATCAGCCACAGCTACTGATCCCAATGTACGTCAGGACACCTCCACCGCCGCTCATCCCTAGCCCAAGGACTACCAGCACAAGCGAGAGACCGAATGGTTCGCCCGCAAGGGCGACCCCCGCCCACGCGAGAACGAGGCCAAACCCCGTCCCCGCAACGCCTCCGAGGGTCATGTCCACGCACCCTTGTGCGTGAAGCCATCCAGGTTCAACCGGCGGCGGTGTGGGCGCCGGATTCGGATGCGAGGATGGTGTCTTCCGCATCGAGGCGGCCCGCATGTACGGCGATGGCTACCGCTTCTTCGTCTCCGACAATGGTGTTTGGCTGACGGAGTCGGTTCCTCCGCGGTACTTGCAGCCCATCCCCTCAGCGAAGTGCATGTGACAATCACCCTATCCTGCCTTCGAGACTCCCCCCTCGGCAATCTTCCGGTACGTCATGTAGATTGACGCTCGTGCGACCTCGTCGAAGACTGCGGCCTGCCCGGTTAGGTAGCCCAGAAGGAACGTCGGATCCAACTCAACCTTCTCACATACCGCTCTCACGTGGTCAGACAGTTCCGCCGTCGCAGCAACGGCAAGACCCGCAATGGTCGACGCTTGGACGCCAAACTCTGTACTCCACTGCAACGCTGCCGGCTGAACTCTCTGCTGCAGCCCCAATCCCCCAAAGGCATCCCACGCGTCTTCCGCGGATGCCCGACGCGCCGGATCGCGGCGGGTTTCAAAGTACTCGAGTCGCATCGATGAACCTCACGAAATGCATCGGTAATCGGACCGGTACCGGCTGCCAGCTGTCCCACTGATCTTCCAGATCGGGCCAACGCAACCGCCCGCCGGCGGAACTCTGCCGCGTACTCCTTCGGCATGACCATCTCCCTGTTGAGCGCCTCGATTCTCACAAACCGAGTCCAGGAAATGGGGTCCAGATCAGGTGGACCAGAAAACGGGGTCCGGTCACTCACGCCTCTCCTAGCTGCAAGAACGTGCCAGCCTCTGCCCGGGCTCGCGAGTGGAGGCGACCCACCAGGAGCCCGGTGTCTGCTCCTCCTGTCGACACTTCTTCGATGTCCCGGCTCTGCCGGCCCAGTTCGGCCTGAATCAGGGGGTGTTTGACGACGGCGATCTCAGCACCGGGCGCACGCAGGTCGATGCCGTCCGTATGTGCGACAAACGCCGCAAGCGTCTCATACGCATGCCGCGCTGTCCACGCCGCGTCCTGTGCTCCCCCACGTTGGCAGCACCTCAGCGCATACGCGACCGCGGCCACCGCGTGGGCCGCTGCCGGCCACTCCGACACCGAGGTCAGATCACCGACCTCATGAAGCAATCGCATGCACTCCTCGATTTCGGCGTCCACCACCGCTTCGACCATGGGTCCAGACAGGATGTCGGCCCACAGACGGGCGAGCGTCCCGCTCAGGTGGTGGACGTTCCCCCGGCCGGTCGACTGGGACCACCGCCGGTACGACGGCAGCATGCGCTCAGCACAAGCGCCGGCAAAGGCGGCGCGCAAGGCCGGGCTCAGAGACTCCAACCTCCCGACCAGGGCAAGCTCGTCGAATCGCTCGATCATTGCCAATTGCGCTCGCTGTTCCGCATCGGCAAGCAGGCGGCTCAACTCCGACGACGCCGGGAGGAGATCGTCTTCACGCAGCAATCTCCTGTCGAGTGCCGCCCTGTACACCTCCGCACCTTCGCTGGGCCGGCCGAGAGCTACGAGGCACCACGCCCGCTGGGACATCGCTTCAATCACTCGAGAACTGCTCGCCCCTGATCGCGCACAGTACTCACGCTCCGCTCGGCCAAACCACGCCGCAGCCTCCTCATACCTCCGCTGCCGGATTCGGCGGCGCCCGAGGCCGTATGCCCCGTCGGGTCCGCCAAGGGCATAGAGCCAATTCGCCAAGCGACGTACAACGCGTCTCACTTGCCGGTGCCCCCGCCGTCTGGGTCGCCTGCTCCCCGCTGGCGTTGTCCGTGTAGGTCGTCGTCGGTCGTACTCAAGCTGGCAGCTCACCGTCTGGTGTGTCAAACGGTTCGGTGGCAAGATCGTAGCAGCTGCCACGAACGCGATGCTCACCGACCTGGACGGTCGCTAATCGTGCCGTTGCCATCTCGCATCGCGAAGCGTTGTACCTTCGCCATCTACGTACTCGTGCCACCAGCGTAAGCTGATCTTGAGTCCGTGATTTCGAACAGGATGGCCGAACTGTTTGGCCAGATGCTCCGCTGCCAGCTTGCCGCCGCGGTTTCCGACTATAAGTACTCTCACCTCACAGCAGGCCATCCCAGTGAAGCACAGCGCGGAGGCGACTCCGGCGACAAGGGCGGGTCCAAGAGCTGCGACCACGGCGAAACCGAAGCCAAGGAGAAGGAAGCTGGCCAAGCCTATAACCCACTTGTAATACGCGGCTGTGGCAGCGGCAGCTTCTGACCCAATCAGAGGCTCCAGCCTCTGCCTGTAGCGGGCGAAGTAGGTGCCACTCCGCGGATGCTTAGGTTCGTTAGTCATGGCGTTTCACTTCTCCGGACCTGCGGACTTCGTCCTTCGAGTTGGCGGATTAGCCACGCCATGAAATCGGCGAGGGTTCCGGCGCCTCCCACCGCGATGGACGCGATCGCCAGAGCCGCGGCCCCTGACAATGCCGCAACCCCGAGGCCCACCGCGCTGTACGTCTGGGTCCGGTCGAACGCGTCCAGCGTCCAATTGTCGCAGCCGTCGCCGGTCAGCACCCCCGCCCCACCCGGGTCTAGTTGGTTCTCGTCGTCCGACGCCGGCTGGTCCTGCCGCGTCGGGTCCGAGGCCAGGCTGGCATCCTGGACGCTGCCACAGTTGCCAC
>CAZUDL010000019.1:0-41264 GCA_964618935.1 uncultured Actinomycetes bacterium | reverse complement strand
GAGACCGGCCTCAACCGCCAGGACATCGGCAAGCTCATCCTGGCCGCCTGCTTCGTCACCGACCTGGGGACGGTGCTCGCCCTCGGCCTGCTCTTCGCCAGCTACGGTCCCGGCCTGCTCCTCTTCCTCGGCGTCACCGCCGTGGTCCTGCCGCTCATGCCCCGGGGGCTGCGATTCGTCATCCGCCACTTCGGCCATCGCGTCAGCGAGCCGGAGATCAAGTTCCTCCTCCTCATCCTGCTCGGCCTGGGGGCCCTGGCCTCCGCGGCCGGGAGCGAGGCCGTGCTCCCCGCGTACATCGCTGGCCTGGTGGTGGCCGGCACCTTCCTCCACGACCGGGTGGTGATGGACCGGATGCGGTCGATCGCCTTCGCCCTGCTCACCCCCTTCTTCTTCCTGCGGGCCGGGCTGCTCATCTCGGCTCCGGCCCTGCTCTCCGGGGCGGGCGTGATCCTGCTGCTGCTGGCGGTCAAGCTCACCGCCAAGGGGATCGGCGTCTGGCCCATGGCGGCGGCGTTCGGCATCCCCCGGCGGGAGCGCACCTACACCACCCTGCTGATGTCCACGGGCCTCACCTTCGGCTCCATCTCCGCCCTGTACGGCCTCACCCACCACCTCATCACGCAGCCCCAGTACTCGGTGCTGGTGACCGTGGTCATCCTCTCCGCCTTCGTGCCGACCCTGATCGCCCAGCGGCTGTTCCAGCCGGTGGTGGTCGACGAGGAGGAGGAGGAGGCCCTGGGGGCCGAGGACGTCGCCCTCGTCCATCACGCATCGGCCGGCAGGGGCGCCGCGTGACCTGAGCCCCGGACATGATCGGTGGACCGCCGCGCTCAGGCCTGCCGGTGCAGCACGGTGACCATGATCAGGAGGAGGACGGCCGCGGCGCCGCCGGCCAGGAGCACCGCGGGGGGCCCCGCCCCCGACGCCGAGGTGATGGCCAGCGCGCCCAGCCCGATGACGGCGCCGAGGGCCACGACACCGGTCAGGCGCAACCACCGCCCCACCTCGGCCGCCCGGTTCACGGCGTGGGGGCCCCGCCACTCGCACGCGGTGTGGGCGAGCTCGGCGGTGAGGACGAGCAGGGCGCCGACCAGGGGCGCCGTCAGGTCGAGACGGCTGCCGTCGCCCAGCACGGTGACGGCGTAGGCGGCGGCGAGCAGGGCGATCCCCCCGGCGATCGCCCTCGGCCAACCGCCAGCGACCGCGACGGCGACGGTGAGGGCGCCGATGCCACCCAGGGTGGCGACGGCACGGGTGACGGAGGCGCGCTCCCCGTCGAGGCCGCCGTGCAGGGCGGCGGCGGCGGCCAGCCCCACTGCCAGGGCGACCGCGAGGACGGCGGGGGTCAGCGACCGCGGAGCCGGGCGCGCCGCCGCCACGATTCCACCTCCCAGACCACAGGTTCCAGGGCCTCGCCCTCATTCCAGGCGGCGACCGCGACGCCCGCCCGCAGGAATCGGGAGCGCAGCACCTCGCGCTCGAGACGCCACAGCCGCCGGGCCAGCGCGGCCGTCTCGGAGGCGGCGGGTGCCAGGTGCTGGTCCGGCGGGAGCTCCACGACGGCCACGTCGAAGCCGCGCCCGCGCAGGTTGAGGAGCGCATCCACCACGCGCCGGTCGAGGAGCGGCGTCAGCCCGACGATGAGGGCGTGCGGCGGCAGCAGCCGGGCGGGGATGAGGTCGATGTCCTTCCACGCGTAGCTGAAGACCACCTGGGTGTCGAGCAGGGCGTCGACCAGCCGGTACGCGTGGCGGGTCCCGCCACCCACCTCGAGCCAGCGCAGGATGCCGCCGAAGCCGATGACGCCGACCCGGTCGCGGTCGCGAAGCCACGCCGCGGCCAGTGCCGACGCCCCCCGCACCATCTGCTCCAGCGAGCCGGCCCCCGCCGGGCCCGCGTGGGTGAAGGTGTCGAGGAGGAGGACGACGTCGACGTTGCGCTCGGGATGGCGCTGATTGATCCAGAGATCGCCGCGGCGGGCGGAGGCCCGCCAGTTCACGTTCCGCACGGCGTCCCCGGCGACGTGGGGGCGGACGTCGGCGAACTCCACGCCCTCGCCCTTCTGCGAGGACACCCGGCTTCCCGGGAAGACGTGGGTGCGGGCCGGCTGGATCAGGGTGCGCAGCCGGTCCGATCGGGGATAGGCGCGGATCTCCACCGCGCCCTCCAGCCGCATCTCGAAGCGTCGCAGGTGCAGGTCGTCGAAGCCGCGGACGAGGAGGCCGCCCACCGGGTAGACGCCCCAGCGGGTGGGGCGGACGGTGAAGGTGACGGACTGGGCGCCGGCACCCCGGATCGCCACGGGGTTCACCGTCCCTGCCAGCTCCATCCCCGAGGGCAGCGGCAATCCGACCTCCAGGACGTCGATCCCGCCGGGCACGCCGACCTCCGCGGTCAGCTCCAGGGTCTCGCCCTCGATCACCCGCGACGACGCGGCGGAGAGGCGGGCCGCCGCCGGCTGCGGCCGGCGGGAGGTGGCCAGCCCGGCGATGAGCACCACCACGAACGGCGCCGCGACCGCCGCCAGCTCCGGGCGGCCGGTGGCAAGCGCCGCCACCAGCAGCGCCGCCGCCAGCCATGGGTACGCCAGCAGGCGCGGCGTCGGCGCCCAGGTCACCCCGCCCGCCCGGCCTCGGTGGGCGGCGTGGGCACGCTGTCGAGGATGGCCCGGACCACGTCGTCGCCGCGCACCCCCCGGACCCACAGCTCGGGCCGCAGGCTGAGACGGTGCCCCAGTGCCGGCACCGCCACCCGCTTGACGTCCTCGGGGACGGCGTAGTCGCGGCCGTGCAGGGCGGCCCGGGCCCGGGCCGCCGCCATGATGGCGAGGCTCCCCCTCGGGCTCGCGCCCACCAGGACGTCGGCCCGCTCTCGGGTGGCCGCCACCAGGGCGACGATGTAGCCGGTGATGGTGTCATCGATGTGCACATCCTCGACCGCCTGCTGCAGCGCCAGCAGGGTGGGACGGTCGACGATCCGGTCCAGGCTCACCGCGTCGCTGCGGCGCTCCACCCGCCGGCGGAGGATCTCCGCCTCCTCGTCGCCGGTCGGGTAGCCGACGGCGATGCGCAGCAGGAAGCGGTCGAGCTGGGCCTCGGGGAGGGGATAGGTCCCCTCGTACTCGATGGGGTTCTGGGTGGCGACGACGATGAACGGCGGTGCCAGCCCGTGGCTGACCCCGTCCACGGTGACCTGGTGCTCGGCCATCGCCTCGAGCAGCGCCGCCTGGGTCTTGGGGGGCGTCCGGTTGATCTCGTCGCCGAGCAGCAGGTTGGTGAAGATGGGCCCCGGCTGGAAGCTGAAGGTGCCGGCGCGCTGGTCGAAGATCGCCGAGCCGGTGATGTCGGCGGGGAGCAGGTCGGGGGTGAACTGGATGCGCCGGAACTCGAGCCCGGTCACCTGGGCCAGGCAGCGGGCGATCAGGGTCTTGGCCAGCCCCGGGTAGTCCTCGATGAGGATGTGGCCGCCGGCGAGCACCCCGGTGAGGAGCAGCTCCAGCGTCTCGCGCTTGCCGACGACGACGCGCTCGATCTCGGTGAGGATGGCGTCCCCGGTGACGGCGACGTCGTGGACATCGGTCATCGGTCAGATCCTCTCAAGGAGCGCGACAACCCTGCTGATGTCCTCCACCGGCGGGCCCCGCTCGGTGATCGGCGGCAGCCGGTCGGCGCCGCGCGCGAGCAGCGGCTCGCCGGGAGCCCCCAGCGCCGTGGCGATGTCATCACGGGCGGGATCGAGGACGGCGCCGCGGCGGCTGGCCAGGAGCGAGGCGGCGAGCTCGCGAAGGTGAGGGCGGAGCCGCGCCTGGGCATCCAGGGCGGAGCCCCTGGAGGAGGCGATGAGACCCTGCAGCCGGATCAGGTCCGCCGGCCGGTCGGCCCCGGGCGCGGACGGCCCGGGGGTGAGGGCTGACCGCATCAGCTCCCGCGGCGCATCCCCCTCGGGGCGAACCCCCTGCAGCAGCCACCAGGACACGCAGCCCACCAGGCAGGAGACGTAGAGGACCACCGCCCACCCGGCGCTCCCCCGGCCGGCGGCGAGGAAGGAGGTGGGGACCGTTGCGGCGACGGCCACCGCGACCGGGCCGGCGGCGCGCCTCACGGCTCCGCCCCCCGGGGCTCCAGGCCCATCCGGACCCCGGACAGGGCGTCCAGGGCCGCCTGCCGCACGCTCTCGTCGATCGGGTGATGGCTGAAGCGGGCCCTCTCGAAGAGGGCGGCGAGCCGCCCCGCCGGCTCCCGGCCGGCACCGAGCAGGACAAGGCTGCGGGCCAGGTGTTCGGCGGGGGTGTCGGTGGCGCGGCGCGGTGAGCCGGCGAACGCCAGCAGGCGCTCCATGGTGGCGTACGCGGCGATGACCGCCCGCCGCGGGTCGCCCTCGGTGGCCAAGGCGCCCATGGCGGCGTCCACCACCTCGACCGGCGTCTCGGCGGGCGGAGCGGGAAGGGCCGGCCCCGGCACTGGCGGCCGGCGCAGCACGAGGACGAGCGCCGCCGCCGCCACCAGCGCCGCCCCGGCCAGCATCCCGACCCAGACCGGGGTGGGGAGGCCGGCCGTCACGGCGGCCGCGGTGCCGGACGGAGAGCCGGGCCGGAGGGGGACCAGGGGCAGCACCGCGGCGTGGTGGACGGTCTTGGGGAGGTGGATGATCGTCCAGACGATCCAGGCGATCAGCCCCCCCACGATCAGGACGGGGAGGAGGACCAGCATCAGCGCCGTCAGCGGTGAGGCCGGGATCGACTCGACGATCCACTCCGGCGCCTTCGGCTCGCGCCTCCCCGAGCGGCTCAGGGCCCTCAGCACCAGGATGGCGACGTCGGCGGCCACGATGGCCCCGGCGAGGATGCCGAGCACGGCCTGGAAGGCGGCCTGCCACGCCCCGACCGTCGTGGGCACTCTGAGGGCGCCGCTGGGGCTGCTGCGCGAACCCACGGCGACGGCGACGAGCAGCAGGGCGCCCACTGCCAGCAGGGCGGCGAGCCGCCACCCCCTCCGGGGAGGATCGCCCGCCGCCGCGTCGCCGTCATGCGGTCGTGCCACGGCGTCGCTCCTCGTCGACATCACCAATCTCCGGCTCCAGCAGCGGCCGTGCGCGGGTTGCGCGGCGCCACGCCATCATCGGTCACCCGGCGGGTCGGTCGACGCGGATGTACTCCGCCAGGGCTCAGGCCGCCTTGTGCCTCCAGGCGATGTTGGCGGCGAACAGGGCGATCACGGCGACGACCGCGAGGACGATCGCGTGCTTCGGCTGCGTGCCGTAGTGGCTGGCCAGGAAGCTTGTCTTGACCACCAGGTAGTAGATGGCCATGACGATGCAGGCGACGGCGATGACGAGCAGGCCGACGGCGATGCCGCGGTGACCCTTGCGGCTGTTGGCGATCACGGATGCGTCTCCCCCGAGGTGGTTAGGTGAGCAGGATCAGGCCGATGAGACCGAGGCCGGCGCAATAGTACGCGTACGGGTCGAGACGGCCGACCCGGAAGAAGCGGATCAGGAAACGGCCGCTGGCGTACGCGGTGAGCCCGGCCACCACGGCCCCCACGATTATCGAGCCGAGCCCGGCCACCCCCGCCAGGGAGGGGAGCTCGAGCAGCCCGGCGGCCAGGATGATGGGCGTCGCCAGAAGGAAGGAGAAGCGCACCGCCTCCTCGTGGCGCAGCCCGGCGACCAGCCCGCCCGCCATGGTGGAGCCGGAGCGGGAGATGCCCGGGAACAGGGCCAGGGTCTGGCAGACACCGACCATCGCCGCCTGGACGAAGCCGAGATCCTCCACCGTCCGGTACCGGCCCGCCTCCAGGCCCGGGTCGCGGTGGGAGATCCCGGCGCGCCGCTCCGAGCGGCGGCGGAGTAGCTCCGCCCCGAGCAGGATGCCGCCGTTGGCGATGAGCAGGCCGCTGGCCAGCCGGGGGTCGGCGAAGAGGTTCTGCAGCGGCTTCTGGAAGAGGAAGCCGACGATGCCGGTGGGGATGGTCCCGACGATGAGCAGCCAGGCGAGCCGGTCGTCCCCGTGACCGATCTGGCCCGTCACCGCGCTGTGGAAGAACCCGCCCACGATGCGTCCCCACTGCCGCCAGTAGACAGCGATGAGGGCCGTCGCCGTGCCGATGTGGAGCAGGACCAGGAAGGGGACGAAGCTCTTCGAGCTCTCGTGGACGGGGATGTGGAGCAGCGGCGGGACGACCACGGCGTGGCCCAGGGAGGAGACGGGGAAGAGCTCGGTCGATCCCTGCAAGACCCCGTAGAAGATGGCGATCCACAGAGCCACGATCCCGGGACAGTACCAGGACACCGATTGCCCGTGGGGAGGGGCGCCGGGGGCGGCCCGGCGCGCGGCGGCCCCCGGCGTCCGCGGTGACCGGGGCGCCCAACCCCGTCCTTGTCACGGCCGTCGAAACCCCGTACTGTCAGGTCGGTTGGGGGACCAGCGCCCTGGGGACAGCAGGGCAATCGGAGGGGGGCCTCCCGTGTCCCGTCGCACCACTCTTCCCACGCTGCTCGCTGGATCGCTCGCGGCTGCGCTGCTGGCGGCCTGCGGCTCCTCCTCCACGACGCCGTCCTCCGGTTCGTCGGCGCCGGGTGGCGGGACGGCGACGCCCGCGTCGACGGCGCCCACCCCCACGCCGGCGACGAACTCCGCCATCGCCACCGGTTCGTGCCCCTCGGCGTCCACCGTCGGCAGCGCCCTGGGTACGACCCTGCCGGCTCCGACCGTCGTCACCCCGGCCGCCGGGGCAACCCCCGTCCCCAGCGGCGAGTCGGGGATCGCGTGCTCGTACATCTCCGAGAGCGCCACTCCCGTGGTCGTCATCGTCGCCCTCGCCAGCGGCGTGCCCTCCGGCTTCATCACCCAGGAGGAGCAGAAGCAGCTGACGAGCCTGCAGGGGATTGGCGTGACGGTCAGCTTCGCCCCGCTGTCGGGGGTGGGGGACGAGGCGGCCACGTACCAGTACTCCGCCGCCGGCCTGACCGTTGAGGGCGTGGTGGCCGGGCAGGGCAGCAACTTCGTGGGCATCTTCACCGAGGGCACGCCGGCGACGCTCGCCCAGATCGAGAACCTGGTCAAGCAGCTCCTCTGACCTGACGGCCCTCGGACCTGACCGCCCTCTGGCGGGGGGCCCGCGCGATCAGCGCCCGATCGTCTCCATGCGCTCCCCGGCGGGGCGCAGCGCCCGGCGCAGCAGCGGGACGGAGTCCGTGGTGATCATGGTCACCCCGCAGTCCACCACCTGGCGCGCGACGCGGAGGTCGTTGACGGTGAAGGCGGTGACGGTGAGCCCCAGGCGCTGAGCCCTCTCGCACAGCTCGGGGCTGATCAGCCAGTGCTGGATGCAGAGGCCCGACGCCCGGAGTTCCCGGCTGCGGCGGGCGACGATGTCGGGCAGCCGGGACCGCCATGGCAGGCCGCAGATGACCCCGAGGCACTCCGCCGGATCCAGGCTCAAGCGGACGGCGCGGCCCAGCTCCCGCAGGCTGCGACCCGCCCGGCGCAGATCGCGGTTGGTCTGCCACAGCCCGCCCAGGACCCGTCCCACGTGCTCACGCCGGCGCCGCCCGATGGCCGGGAAGGTGGGCCAACGCTCCGCCTGCGGCGCCCAGTCGCCCAGCTCGTGGAGGGCGGTGGCGCTCTCGGTGCAGACGGCGAAGTCGCGGGTGTCCCGCCGGCCGGCCAGCCAGCTGCCCAGCAGCGGCGCCACCGACGCCATTTTGAGGTCGAGGAGGAGCGGCACCCGGCGGCCGACGGCGTCCACGGCGTCGTCGATGGTCATCACCTCGGGGTCGAGGCGCCGCAGCTCGGAGAGGGTGGTGGAGGCGACCGGCGACCCCGCCCGGCCCTCCAGCAGGTGGGGGCGGGCCACGTTGCGGGGCTCCAGGCGGTCGTCGTGGCGGACCACCATGGTGCCATCGGCGGTGTGGCAGAGGTCCAGCTCCAGGCGGTCGAGGCCCAGCCGGGCCGCCGCCTCGATGCGGCGCAGGTCGGGGGTGCCGTGGAGCCGGTCGATGGCGAGGCCGGCGTGCCCCACCAGGGCGAGGCCCCGGGGCGATGGTGACGCCCGGCGCGGCTCCGCTCCGCCGGCAGGCGGGAACGGCCAGGTGAGAACGGTGAGAGATGGCGATCCTGGGTCACCGGCGGCGGTCCTCTCCGGCGTGGTTGCCACACGCCGCTCGAGGAGGGCCGGGGAGCCGGGGTTCGCCACGCTCGGAGCGTATGTGCCGATCGCTTAAGGATTCGCGAATTCGCGGTCAGCATCCCGGGTGGGATGCCCCGGCTACGCCGCCGTCTTGTCCAGGCGGTCGATGCGGTATCCGACCCCGAAGACGGTGGTGATGCGGAAGGGGAGCTTGTCGAAGCGCTCGAACTTCTCCCTCAGCCACCGGACGTGGACATCCACCGTCTTGTGGTCGCCGTAGAACTTGCTGCCCCAGATCCTCTGGATGATGACCTGGCGCGACTGGGCCCGGCCCGCGTTGAGGAGCAGCAGGGAGAGGAGGTCGAACTCCTTGGGCGCCAGGTGCAGCTCCTCGCCGTCGATGTGGACGGTGCGGGCGCCGCGATCGATGCGGAAGTTGCCCACCTCCTCGACCTCGCGCTCGGCGATCTGCTCCCGGGCCGTCATCTCCGCCCGGCGCAGCATGGCCGCGACGCGGGCCAGCAGCTCGTTCAGGGAGAAGGGCTTGGTGACGTAGTCGTCCGCCCCCACGTGGAGCCCGACCACCTTGTCCAGCTCGGTGCCCTTGGCGGTGAGCATGATGATGGGGATGGTCATCTCTTGGCGGAGGATGCGGCAGACCTCCAGGCCGGAGAGCTCGGGCAGCATCAGGTCGAGGAGGATGAGATCGGGGCGGTGGCGCCGGGCGGCGTTCAGGGCCTCGGTGCCGGTGGCCGCCTCGCTCACCGAGTACCCCTCCTGGCTGAGGTTGTAGCGGAGCGTGTGGCGGATCGAATCCTCGTCCTCGACGACCAGGATATGTTTCGGGGGAACCGCCATCAGTCGGGCCCGCCGGTCGGGACGTCACCGGGTCGGAGACGGCAGTCCGTTCTCATGAACTGCCATGATTATGCACCGTGACGGCGATGAGGCGGGGTGGCGGAGCCGGAGCGCGCGGCGCGCGAAACCCGAAGCGCACCAAAGATTATCGCGCCATTAACGCACCGAAACATCGTTCAGATTATCGGACGGTTAACAGCGTCTGGGAGCCGCTTCCGGGAATCGCGCCGGAGCGCTTCCGCAGCCAGTTCCTGAGTTCGTTCCTCACAGGTTACTGCCAGTGATGGCTGATACTCGTTCGTCCGTGGCCGGCCGCGGGGGCGGCGGCGCCGCCGGGCACCGCCTGCTCGGCGCCGTCGACGCCCCGCCCGAGCTGGCTACGCCGGGTTCGGCCGTCGCCCTGCTGGCGGCGGTGGGGGAGCAGATGGAGGGCGGCCACGGGCTGATCGCCGTGGACGCCGCCGAGCGCATCCTGGTGGCGACCGAGGAGGCGCGCCACCTGCTCGACCTCCCCGACGAGTGCGACGGGCGGACCCTCGCCGAGCTGGGCGCCGACTACCGGCTGCTCCGGGTCCTCACCGCCTGCCGCCAGGCTGAGGCGGCGGTGGAGCGGGAGATCGGCGACTCCCGGGCGGTGATCGTCGTCCGCGCCTTCCCGGTCGCCCACGAGCAGGTGGCGGCCATGGTGCTGGTGCGCGACGAGACCCGGCTGCGCCGCCTGGAGCGGGTGCGCCGCGACTTCGTGACCAACGTCTCCCACGAGCTGCGCACGCCGATCACGGCCATCCGGCTGCTCGCCGAGACCCTGCAGAAGGGTGCCGTCGAGGATCCCGAGGTCGCCGCCGGCTTCATCCAGCGCATCGCCCTCGAGGTCGGCCACATGGGCCAGATGGTCGAGGAGCTGCTGGAGCTGAGCCGCATCGAGTCGGGTCAGCGCCCCCTGAACCTGGCGCCCGTGCCGCTCGACGATCTGGTCGAGACCATCGACCGGCTCCGGCCGCTGGCCGAGGAGCGCCGCCTGGACCTCCGCGTCGAGGTGGCCCCGGGCACGCCGCCGCTGCTGGGCGACGCCTCGCGGCTGGGCCAGGTGCTCCGCAACCTGGTGCACAACGCCATCAAGTTCACCCAGCCCGAGGGGCGGATCACCGTCACCGCCAAGCCCCTGGAGGGGGGCGGGTGGGTGGAGCTCACCGTGCAGGACACCGGGGTCGGCATCCGCCCCGAGGACCTGCCGAGGATCTTCGAGCGCTTCTGGAAGGCGGACAGCTCGCGGCAGCGCGACGGGGAGGGCACCGGCCTGGGGCTCGCCATCGCGCGCCACGTGGTCGAGGCGCACGGCGGCCAGATCCGGGTGGAGTCCGAGCCGCGCCGGGGCACGACCTTCATCGTCCACCTGCCCGCGGCCGCCCCCGAGGCGGCGGCGCCCGCCGAGGCCGCCGCCCCGGCACCGGCCGCTCCCGCGCCCTGAGGCGGGCGGCGACCCACACTTCGCTCACCGCGTCGTGGCGGGTCAGGCTTGGGCATTCCGCGGACACCCGCCACCATGCTGTCGAACAGATGTCCGCCTCCCGGGGGTGAGCTATGGCGGTGATGAGTGACGTGGCGCTGCGTCAGACCTTCGCGTCCGGCGGCATCGAGCTCGATCCCCCCGCCAGGCTGGAATGGATCAAGGTCTCAAGCCTCGACCTCCATCTCGGGCCGGAGGCCTTCCTGGGCACCGGCACCGACATCGTGGAATTGGTGGAGAAGCGGCTGCTGACCATTCCACCGGGCGAATTGGCGCTCGTCACCACGCTGGAGAAGGTCCGCGTTGGCAGCCGGTATGCGGCACAGATCGGGCTGCGCTCCGCCTTCGCCCGGAAGGGGCTGGACCTACTCGCCGGTCCCCAGATCGACCCTGGCTTCCGCGGCCGGCTTCACGTGGCGCTGGTCAACCTCAGCCCGCGAGAGATCGCGATTGCCTATGGCGAACCACTGGTGACACTGGTCTTCCATGACCTCGGCGCGGACGTGGGGCAGCCATACGGAGCCCGCGCCGGGGACGAGTACCAGGAGCAGGACAAGATCACAGGCGGCGAGATCGACGACATCCGCCAGCACCGGGGGTACGCCCTGAGAGAGGTCATCCGCGAGATGGCGACCCTGTCGGCCAACGTCGGGGAACTCAAGACCTCGGTGGACGGCTACATCAAGACGACAGCTGCCATCCTCAAGCGCTCCGACAGCTACCTGCGCATCTTCATCAGCACCATCGGCGCCCTCGTCGCCGCGATGATCGCGCTTGTCGTTTGGGCGATCGCGACGCACCCGTAGCCGGGAAGCGTCTTCGGGGCCCGAGGAGGCCCTCCGACCGGGAAGAGCCCTCAGGCCGGTGGCGGCAGGTAGCGGGCGAAACGCACCTCGCGGTCCTCGACGTCGAGGACCCAGGTGGACCCCTTCTGCATCCGGGGCGACGGGCCGAGCTGGACGCCGCGCTCGGCCAGCTCGAAGAGCACGCCGCTGACCACGTCGCCGTGGGTGCAGGCCGCCACGTCGCCGCCCTTGATCAGCGCCCCCAGCACCTCGCGGGCGTCCGCCCCCTCCTCCAGCCAGGGCACGGCCTCGACGGGGAGGCCTCGCCGGGCCGCCACGGGGGCGAGGGTCTGCGCGCAGCGGGCGTAGCCGCTGGTGAGCAGGTGCCGCAGCGGGTGCGCATCGAGCGTCCCGACGAGGAGGTCGGCCTGGGCCCGTCCCGCCTCGCTGAGCGGCCGCTCCCGGTCGTCGCCCGTCCACTGCGACTTGTCGCCGGCGTCGGCGTGGCGGATGAGCAGCACCTGGGTCACAGCCAGCGCCACCGTTCCTTCTTCACCAGCGAGCGCCATGGGCCCCGCCACGCCGTGCGCCCCCTCTCGGCCAGCTCGCGCTCCCTGGCGTAGAGGATCCCGGCCACGAAGGAGGTCTCGGGATCGGCGGCCCGCCGCAGCCACTCCCCGGCGACCACCGCGTCGTGCTGCTCGCCGAGGGCGTCCTGCAGCTCGCCGAGGATGACGGCGGTGCGTGCCGGCGCCTCGCCGGCCACCGGGGCGACGGCCAGGACCGCGTACCTGCAGCGCTTGGCGAGGATGCGGACGCGGTGCAGCCCCCTGTCGTCCGGCTGCGCCCCGACGCGTCCGACCTGGCGGCGCAGCTTGCGCCAGCTCGCCTCGACGAGCGGGGAGAGGATCTCCACGGCGGGGCGCTCGGCCGTGTCGGCGAGCACCCAGGGTCTGGTCGCGGCGGCGATCAGCCGTTCCAGGTGGGCGCGGTGGTCGGGCGAGGAGACGCGGCGGACCAGCTCCTCGCGCGCCTCGGTGCGCTGCGTCTCGAGCTGCCCCAGCAGCCGCTCGGCGGTGGCGGCGTCCAGCCCCGGCACGCGGGCGGCGCTGCCGCGCAGGCGCATCAGCAGCACCTCGGTGTCGCGGACGGCGCCCAGGGCGTCGGTCAGGGACGTGAGGTCGGCGCGGAGCGGCTCCGACCAGCCGGTGTCCACCACGGTGGAGAAGGTCTGCAGCGCCGAGCCCAACCGCCGGCAGGCGACCCGGGCCTGGTGGACGCCCTCGGGGTCGCTCCCCTCCAGCAGCAGCGGCTGGTTGCGGATCAACCGGGCGGTGAAGTCCCGCAGCGCACTGGAGACGGTGGCGGCAACACTGCTGGTGGCCTCCAGGCCCTCCACCCGCCACAGCGGCCGGGCCTCCTCGCCGAACAGCTCGGACACGAGCGGCAGCGGGCTCGGGTCGATGATGCCGGCGCGTCGCAGCGCCGCGAGCAGGCGCCGCTCCCCGGGCTCCGCCGCGCTGCGCAGGCTGAGCCGGCGGGCCCCCTGGACGGCGTGGCGGTTCTCGATGCGGCTGACCACCTGGTGGACCAGGCACACGTCCCCCATCTGCCGGCGGCTCTCCAGGTGGCGCACCACACCGGCCGGCCGCAGCGGCGCTCCGCGCAGGTACCCGTCGAGCAGGCGCACCGCCTCGGGCGGCGGCGTCTCCTGCGGCCCGTCGAAATCCATCTCGACCTGGTGGGCGACCCCGGCCACCATGTACGAGGCGAGGGTCGCCCGCCAGCCGCGGCCGCGCCGGTACCGCAGCCCCGCCTCCCACTGGGCCAGCCGGAGGTCGGCTGTGTCCCAGTGGATGCTGTGGAAGCGGTCCACCACCGTCTCCGTGACCGGGTGCAGGCCCAACTGGCGGAGCCGGAAGGTGGGGCCGACCGTGAAGTCGAGGTGGCGCCGGTGGACCAGCGGGCCCGTCGTCAGCCCTCCGCCTCGAAGCGGGCCAGGGCCAGCTCCTGGAGACGGACCTGGGTGTCGACGCCGGTCACGGTGGGGACCTTCTCCCAGGTGCCGTCGGGGGTCATCGACCAGGCCAGCACGTCATCGCTCAGGTTGATGCCGAGGATCTCTTCGAGCCGCGCCCGGAGGTCGGCGGAGCGGATGGGCAGGGCGACCTCGACGCGGCGGTCGAGGTTGCGGGGCATGAGGTCGGCCGAGCTGATGTAGTAGTCGGCGTCCTTGGGGTCGCGGCCGAAGCGCAGGATGCGCGAGTGCTCCAGGTAGCGGCCGACCAGGGAGCGCACCCGGATGTTGTCGCTCTGGCCGGGGACGCCGGGGAGCAGGCAGCAGATGCTGCGCACGATGAGGTCGATGTCCACCCCGGCCCGTGAGGCGGCGTAGAGGGCCTCGATGATCTCGGGGTCGACCAGGTTGTTGACCTTGATGATGATCCGGCCCTCGGCGCCCTTGGCCGTCTCGCGCTCGATGAGGCTGAGCAGCGCCGGGCGCATCGACGCCGGGGCCACCAGCAGCTTGCGGTACCGCGTCCGCCGGCTGTACCCGGTGAGGCTGTTGAAGAGCTCACCGACGTCGGCCCCCAGCGCCGAGTCGCTGGAGAGCAGGCCCAGGTCCTCGTAGATGCGGGCGGTGTCGTGGTTGTAGTTGCCCGTCCCGACGTGGCAGTAGCGGCGGATGCCGCCCTGCTCCTCGCGCACCACCAGGGTGACCTTGGCGTGCGTCTTGAGGCCGACGGTGCCGTACACGACGTGGACGCCGGCGTCCTCCAGGACCTCCGCCCAGTTGATGTTGTTCTGCTCGTCGAAGCGCGCCGTCAGCTCGACCAGCGCCACCACCTGCTTGCCCGCCTCAGCGGCGCGGGTCAGCGAGCGGATGATCGGGCTCACCGGTCCCGAGGTGCGGTACAGCGTCTGCTTGATGGCGAGGACGCGCGGGTCCTCCGCGGCACGCTCGATGAACGCCTCGACGGTGTTCTCGAAGCTGTCGTACGGGTGGTGGACGAAGATGTGCTCCTGGCGGAGGTTGCGGAAGATGTCCGCCTCGGCCGCGCCCACGGCGGATGCGGCCTTGGCGGGCGTCACCGCCGACCAGGGGCGGTACTTCAGCTCGGGCCGGTCCAGCTTGCAGACCTCGAAGAGGCCGCCCAGGTCGAGCGGCCCGGCGACGCGGTACACGTCCCGCGCCTCGATGTCGACCTCGCGCATCAGCAGGTCGACGAGCGTGGGCGGCATGTCCGCCCCCACCTCCATGCGCACCACCAGCGGTGAGCGGCGGCGCTGCTGCAGCACGGCGCGCACCGCCTCGACGAGGTCGTCGGCCTCGTCGTCGCTGTCGAGCTGGTAGTCCGCATTCCGCGTCAGGCGGAAGACGTGGTGGGTGACGACCTTCATGCCCTCGAAGAGGTGGCCGAGGTGGGCCGCGATGACCTGCTCGACGGGGACGAAACGCTCGCCGTCGGGGAGGACGACGAAGCGGCTGAGCAGGGGCGGCACCTTGATGCGGGCGATCCTCTCCTGGTGCGTCGCCGGTTCGGCGATGACCACCATGAGGTTGAGGGAGAGGCTGGAGACGTAGGGGAAGGGGTGGCCAGGGTCCACCGCCAGCGGTGTCAGCACCGGGTAGATGCGATCCTCGAACTCGGTGTCGAGGAAGGCGCGGTCGGCGTCGTCGAGCGCCTCCCAGTCGCAGAAGCGGATGGCGTGACGGTCCAGCTCGGGCCCCAGGCTGTCGAGGAAGACCCGCCCCTGGCGCTCGTAGAGCCTCTCCACCTTGGGGCGGATCGCCTGCACCTGGGCCCGCGGGCTCGAGGGATCGCCGCTGGCGCCCTCGAACCCCGCGGCGACCTGCTGCTTGAGGCCGCCGACGCGCACCTGGAAGAACTCGTCCAGCCCCCGGCTGGCGATGGCGAGGAAGCGCGCCCGCTCCAGCAGGGGCACGTTCTCGTCCTCGGCGAGGGCCAGCACGCGGGAGTTGAAGTCGAGCCAGGAGAGCTCGCGGTTCAGCAACCGTGCCGCACCCGGGTGGGGCGCGGGGCGGGCGCGCTCGCGTTCCACGGGAAGCTCCAGCGAGGGCTGCAGCGTGGTGCCGTCGGCGGTGACGGCGGCCGGTTCGATCCTGAGGCGGCGCGGCGCCCGCTCGCTCGCGGTGGACATGCGAGCCATTGTGCCTCAGGCCGCCCGGCCGCGGACGGCGTTCGTCACCGCCTCCGCCGGATCGGAACAGACCGCGCGCAGCGCCCTCGACGAAGTGGGTACGCAAACCGGCCGATCGCGAGTAGGCTTGCCGGGAGCGCGGGATGCAGGTCGTGACGCCTCGACGGCACGAGCGCAGCGACGGATCGCATCGGATGGCGCGGAGTGCACCAGGGAGAAGGTTATGGCCAAGAAGAACACGGTCAAGGACTTGCAGCGGCTTGTCGCCAAAGCCAAGAAGGCGCACGAGCGGATGAGCGCGGAGGTGGCCGAGGCGCAGAAGCGCGTGATCCGCCTCGCCGGCGTGCTGGTGAAGCTCGAGGCGCAGCTGGCGGCGCAGGCAGGCCCGGCGCGTCCCGCCGCGCCCCGCGCCAAGCGTGCCCCGGCGGCGAAGCGCGCGCCCGCGGCGAAGCGCGTGACGGGTGCGAAGCGGGCCACGACCGCGAAGCGTGCCCCGGCGGCGAAGCGCGCCACCGGCACCCGTGCCGCGGCGGCGAAGCGGGCTCCCGCCAAGCGTGCGACGACGGCCAGGCGTGCCCCCGCGAAGCGGGTCGCCACGACCCGGCGCATCCGGGTGGCCGCCCCCGCGGCGCCCCCCGCGCCGAGCTCCCCGACCTTCGTCTGAGATCGAGGGCGGAGCCCGCGTGAGCCGGACGGACGATCAGGAGGTGGCGGTCGCCGTCGCCTCCTGGCGTCTCGTGGGCGCCGCCCACACCGACCAGGGACCGGTCCGCCGCGAGAACCAGGACGCCTTCCAGCTGGTCCCCCTCCCCGGCGCCGGGCTGGGCCTGATCGTCGCCGACGGCATGGGCGGCCAGAACGGCGGACGCGAGGCCGCCGAGGCCGCCGTCGCCGCCGCCACGGTGCGGCTGGGGATGCCCGGTGATGGGGCCGACCCGCTGCCGGCCGTCGTCGACCTCGCCAACGAGGCGGTGGCCGGCGTGCGCCGCACCCTGGGCGGGAATCCCGGCACCACCATGGTCGCGGCGCTCCTCACCCCCGGCCACCTGACCGTCGCCAACGCCGGCGACAGCCGCGCGTACCTCATCCGGGGCGGGGTGGCGCGGCAGCTGACCGAGGACCACAGCCTGGTCGCCGACCAGGTCCGCGCCGGCCGCCTGGGCCGGGCCGAGGCCCGCCACGACCCGCGGCGCAACTACGTGACCAGGGCCCTCCTCGGCGACCCGGTGGCGGCCGATGTCACCCGGACCGAGACGCAGGCCGGTGACATGGTGCTGCTCTGCAGCGACGGCCTCTGGGGGGCCCTGGAGGACGCCGAGATCGCCTCTCTCCTCAGCGCCGGACCTAACCTCATGGAGGCGGCGCGGCGCATCGTGGCCGCGGCGCTGTCGGCGGGGGCGACCGACAACGTCACCGCCGCGGTGGGCCGCGTCGATCGGGCCTGAGGCGGCCCCCGGACCCTCTATGATCCCGGTGCCATGGCACGCTTCTACGCCCAGATCTGCACCCTCGTCTTCCTGATCGTCACCGTCGGCGGCTTCTTCCTGGGGAACGCCACCCATGTCGCAACCGGGCAGGCCCAGGGCAACGTCGAGGGCGTCGTCCTGCACATGACCTACGCCAGGGACGTCCTCGACCTGGTCCTGCTCGCCGCCTTCGCGGCGGTCGGCTTCGTCCTCGGGCGGAGGCTGGGCCGGATCGTCACCGCGGTGGCCGGTGCCGTCCTGCTCGCCCTCGCCATCCTCGGCCTCGTGATGGGCGACACCCTGTCGGGGGCCCGCTCGTTCGCCGGCCTGCACTTCACCCTGGCGGTGAACATCTTCGACCTGGTGGTCGGCGTGCTGGCCATCCTGGCCGCCCTCGGCACCGTCGAGGACGAGGGCCCCGCCAGCGTCATCCGCCCCACCGCCTGATGGATGTCGCCTTCGCATTCCTGGCCGACAGCGCCGTGGTGCCCCCCGACCGCAAGCTCTACGTGCTCGGCGGCGGCTTCACCACCCTGACCATGCCCACCCTCCCGGGGCGGGCCACCTTCGCGGTGGTGGCGGGCTTCCGCTTCACCGCCGCCGACGCCAAGAGCGTCCACGCCGTCGAGGTGCGCCTGGTGGACGCGGAGGGCAAGCTGGTGCTGCCGCCCGCCACCCTGCAGTTCCAGGCCGCGGCCATCCCCAAGGAGCAGGAGGAGATCACCGTCAGCACGGTGACCTACATGTCGCCCATGTTCGGGGAGCCGGGCCGGTACCGCGTCGAGTACTCCTCGAGCGACCGCCTGCTGGCCGGCATCGGCCTGACCGTCGCCCAGCCGCCGCGGCCGGGCGAGCCCGCCCTCGGCCCCCGGCCCAACTGACGCCCGGCGCCTCGCGGCCCATATGATGGCCGGCGATGAGCGAGGTCCCGCGGGTGGCTCTGCTCGGCGCTGACCTGATCCTCTCCAGCCGTCTGCGCAGCGCCCTCACCGCTCGCGGTGTCGCCCTGGTGGCGACCCCGAGGGAGGAGAACCTCCCCGACGCGCCGCTGCTCTTCGTCGACCTCAACAGCGATGCGGAGGCGCGCCTCGAGACGATCGGCCGCCTCCGCCACCGCAACGCCGGGGCCATGATCGTCGGCTTCTGCGACCACGACGACAACCAGCTGCGCCGGCGCGCCATGGCCGCCGGGGCGAGCCAGGTGGTGGCCAACCGCCATCTGGCCGACGCCGCGCTGCGCCTCGCCGCCGTCGAGGGGCCTCTCGCGTGACCGCCGCCGCGGACGACCGCCTCAACGCCCAGCTCGCCTCCGTCCACGACGAGGTCGTCGCCACCCGAAGGGACCTCCACCGCCACCCCGAGCTGGGCCACGAGGAGCATCGCACCGCGGCGCTGGCGGCGGCCCGCTGCGAGAAGCTCGGCTACCGGGTGCGCACCGGGGTGGGAAGCACCGGCGTGCTCGCCGACATGGACGGCGCCGGCCCCGGCCCCACCGTCCTCTACCGCGCCGACATGGACGCCCTGCCCATCGTCGAGCGCGACGACGGCCGGCCGGTGCGCTCGGAGGTGGAGGGCGCCATGCACGCCTGCGGGCACGACGGCCACCTGGCCATCGCCCTCGGCGTCGCCACCGTCATGGCCTCGCTCAGGGACCGGTGGGCCGGCACACTCCGGCTCTGCTTCCAGCCGGCCGAGGAGGTCGCCGCCGGTGCCGAGCGGATGATCGCGCAGGGAGCGCTGGACGGCGTCGACCGGGCCATCGGCCTGCACCTCTGGGCGCCCCTCGACACCGGCCGGGTGGCCGTCTCGCCGGATCTGGTCTTCGGCAGCGCGGACGAGTTCCGCCTCACCGTCCGCGGTCACGGTGGCCATGGCGGCCTGCCCCACACCAGCATCGATCCCGTCGTCGCCGCCGCCCACGTCGTGGTGGCGCTGCAGACGCTGGTGAGCCGGGAGGTCTCGCCGCAGGGCACCGCCGTCGTCACCATCGGGCGCATCGAGGGCGGTCAGGCCTTCAACGTCATCGCCGAGGAGGTGCGCCTGCGCGGCACCGTGCGTGCCTCCGAGGAGGGTCTGCGGCGTCGCCTCCTGGCCCGCGTCGAGGAGCTCTCGCGGGCGGTGGCGGTGGCGCTGCGCTGCGAGCTCGACTACGAGCTCCTCGACGGCTGCCCTCCCGTCGTCAACGACGCGGCGGTCGCCGCGGTGGTCCGCCGCGCCGCCGTCGACGCGGTCGGCGAGGCGATGGTCGAGAACGGCCGCCCCATCACCGTCGGCGACGACTTCGCCTACTTCCTGGAGAGGGTCCCCGGCTGCTACTTCCTGGTCGGCGCGGGGGACCCGGCGCAGGCGGAGAGACCGCCGCACCACCATCCCGCCTTCGACATCGACGAGCGGGCCCTGGACGTCGGCCTCGCCACGGCGGTGCGGGCGCTGCTGGCGTCGCTGCCATGAGCGACGCCTTCACGCTGCGGCCGGGGCTGCAGAGGCTGACGGAGGCGGAGCCCGACCTCGATCCGCGGCCGGCGTCGGCGTCGGAGACGGTGATCACCCAGCTCATGGAGATCGAGCACGCCAACAACGCCGGCTACGTGCATGGCGGCACGATCATGCGGCTGGTGGACAGCGCCGCCGGCATCGCCGCCATGAAGCATGCACGCCGCCGCGTGGTGACGGCGACGATGGACGAGATGAGCTTCCTCGCCCCCGTCTTCATCGGCGACCTGGTGACGGCCAAGGCGATGGTCAACGACGTCCACCGCAGCTCCATGGAGGTCGGCGTGCGCGTCGACGTGGAGACGGTGCCCACCGGGGAGAGGCGTCACGTCGCCAGCGCCCACCTCGTCTTCGTCGGCCTCGACGCCCAGGGCAGGCCGACCCAGGTGGCGCCCGTCGTTGCCGAGACCGACCAGGAGCGCCGCCGCCAGGCCCAGGCGCGGGTCAGAAGGGAGCAGCGGCTGTTGCGCAAGGCCGCTCTCGCCCAGGCCGCCCGCGAGAGCGGGAAGGATGCCTCCGCCGGCTGAGAGCTGAACAGGAAGGAATGCCATCGTGACGGGCCCGGTTCGGCCGCCTTCCCAGCGGCGTTCCACCGTTCCACCACCCGGGGGAGAGGTCGCCGCTCCGATGCCCCGGCCGATCACCGGCAGGGGGCTCGCCATCGGGGGCGTCCTGCTGCTGGTTCTCGCCGAGGGGCTGGTGCTCCTGTTCGTCGGAGGTCTGGCGTGGGCCCTGAGGGACCTGGGCAGTCTCGGAGCGCCGCCATCGCCGGAGCAGCTCGCGTTCACGATCCATCTGGTCATCGCGGCCTTCGCGATGGTCGGGCTCAACGTCGCGGGCGGCGTCGTGTTCGCCGTCCGACGTCGCGGCCTCGCCTCCCTGGTGCTCGGCGCCATCCAGGTGATGGACATCGGATTCATCGCCGCGGCGATGGCCGGTTCCGCCGCCGTCTCGTATCCCTCCAGCGTTCCGGACGGGTCCTGCTGTCCCTCGTCCCCGTCGTGGTGATGACCCTTCTGATCGCCATCGCCCGGGGGGCACGGGGCGCGCGGCGCGGGAGGTGACGGACCCTCCGTCAGGCGCCATTCGGTCATGGGTATGACCCGGCGGCGCACCGCAACCGGCCGGGTGACCGCCGACGGCGGGAGCACCTGGCGGTACCAGCCCATCATCGGGCCGGTTCCGGGGTACGGTTCCTGACCGCTCAGGAGAAGATGCCCGGCAGCGCGAAGGCGCCGGCCAGGATGCACAGGCTGGCCACCGCGCCGATGGCCCCCTCCTCGACGGCACGCTCCCGGCTGCCGTCCCAGAGGGTAGCGAACGCCAGCAGCCCGATGGCGGAGCCGATGATGGCGAGGGGCCGCCACAGATCCGGTGCGAAGGGGGCCAGGGCGATGGCGGTGCCGCAGAGGAGGAACACGATCCCGGCCAGCACGTGCAGGACCGGCACCGCGCCGCGGACCACAGGGGCAGGCGCGATGTGCCCGAGGAGGAGCGACGGTCCCGCCCTCCCCCTCAGGGTGCCCGGCACCACGAGGCCGAAGGGGACGTAGACGAAGCCGTGCGTGGCCACGGCGACGGCGATGAGGAGGCGCAGCCACACGCTCATGGCGCCGGCCTCCGGACCGGTCGAGGGGTCGTGCCGTCCCTCACCCGCACCTCTCCGTCAGGCGGTGAGGTCGCGCCGGTCGTACAGGACCAGCGAGATGGCGAGCAGCACGATCGGGCAGGCGATGAGCAGCAGGATCCCGGACGTGGGGACGCCGTTGGCGAGGACCCCGGAGCCCCCGTACCAGTGGAAGGGCGACACCGCGTCGGCGAAGCCGGTGAGCCCGCTCACCAGGGACCCGAACAGGTTGAGCGCGTACATCGCCACCGCCAGGCCTCCCGCGACGCCGCCGCCGAGGCCGGTGGAGCCGGTCGCCGACGAGATGAGGAACGCCAGCATGCCGAAGCCGATGCCGAGGAGAGCGATGGCCGCCAGGGCGGCGGCGAGGTCGCCGGCGCCCACCGACAGTCCCTGCGACGGCCCGATGGCGGTGACGACCACCCAGATGACGGCGGCGACCAGGACCACGGGCAGCAGCGCGCCGGCGATCTTCTCCACGGCGAGACGGCGTCGGCGGATGGGGGTCGAGAGCAGCAGGTCGATGGTGCCGGCCTTCTCCTCCCCGGCGAGGGCGCGGCTCCCCGCGATGATCCCCATCGCCAGCAGCAGGATGGGGAGAAGGAAGCTGAAGAACTCGGTGCCGAGGTAGCCGTCCGGCGTCAGGTAGTCGACGCCCTGGCCGATGAAGGCGTTGCGGAACCCCTTGGGCATGGTGTTGAGCAGCTGCTGCACCCCGGCGCCGCTGCTGTGGATGGTGGGGTAGAAGAAGATGTACATGGCGACCAGCAGGGCCGCGCCGACGGCGCAGGCGATGGCGGAGCGGCGGTGGTCGGAGAGCTCGCGGCGGAAGACGTCAAGGCGCATCGTCGGTCCCCGCGCGGTAGTAGTCGTGGAAGACCTCGTCGAGGTCGACCTCGGCGCTGTGCAGGCTGTGGACCTGATACCTCGCGGCGGTCTTGACCACGCTGTCGAGGTCGCCGCTCACGGTGAGGGTCAGCGTCCGGTCCGCCACGGTCACCTGTGAGACGCCGGAGAGGCCCTCGAACGCCGAGGCCGCGACCGGCTCGCGGAACTCGATGGCGATGGTGTGCTGGCCCTGCTCGGCCAACTCGTTGACGTCCTGCACGGCGACCAGCCTGCCGTGACGCAGGATGCCCGCCCGGTCGCAGAGCCGGGAGACCTCGGGGAGGTCGTGCGACGACACGAAGATGGTGGCGCCGCGGTCCCTGGCCTCGCGGATGAGGTCGTGGACGGTCCGCTGCATCAGCGGGTCGAGCGTCGCCGTCGGCTCGTCGAGGATGAGCACGTCGGGGTCGTGCATCAGCGCCTGGATGACCCCCACCTTCTGCCGCTGCCCGTGGGACATGGCCCCGCAGCGCTGGCCGAGATCCAGCTCCATGCGCTGCGCCAGCTCCTCGACCCGTGCGGCGGGAACCCCGCCGCGCAGCCTGCCCAGGTAGGTGAGCAGCTGGCGCGCCGTCAGGTTCTCGTAGAGGCGGAGGTCGCCGGGCAGGTATCCCGTGCGCCGGCGGACCTCGATGCTGTCGTCGTGGCTGTCGAGGCCGAGGACGGTGGCGCGCCCCGAGGTCGGCTGGATGAGGTCGAGCAGGCAGCGGATGGTGGTCGTCTTGCCGGCGCCGTTGCTGCCCAGGTAGCCGAAGATCTCGCCGCTGCGCAGCTCGAGGTCGACGTGGTCGAGGGCGCGCTTGCTCCCATAGTCCTTGGTCAGTTTCTCGCAGACGATCGCAGCGGCGCCGCTCATGGCGCGCATGGTAGTCCAGAGGGCAACTGAACCTGCCGGCGCCCGGGGCCGGTCCCGTCAGTAGGCGCGGGCGGGGATCAGCTGCATGTCCTGGTTGTCACCGCTCGCGATGATCCAGATGTTGTCCGCGGCGTCGGCGCCGAGGCTGATGGGGAAGCCCGGGAAGGTGCAGGAGGCGCTGGCGGGGGGCGGCGTCCATCCCAGCACGTTGCCGGCGGGCGGGAAGTACGAGAATCCGCAGGTCTGCACCGAGGTGGGGAGGCGGAAGCGCTCGGTCGTCGTGCCCTCGATGTCCACACCGGTGTCGGTGGCGACCACGTACCGGCCCGAGGCGGTCTCGACGACCGGGTCGTCGGCGTACACGGTCCCCGGGGCGGCGACGGACGGGGCGGTGACCGCCCCCGACGGGAACACCTGGCGCACCCCGCTCGACGTCCTCACCAGCACGCCGTCGGCGTCGGGCGACAGCAGCCCGCCGCCGACCCCGCCGAGGAGCGTCGCGGTGCCGCCGGTGGTGGCGATGGCCACCTCGTCGGGGGCGCCGAACCCGTTGCCGTCCACCGCCATCACCAGGGTGCCGTCGGGGGCGAAGGCCAGGTCGTCGGCGTCGCCACCGCCGGGCACCGGGATGGACGAGTAGGTGCCCGAGGCCGGGTTCCAGATCCCCACCCCGCTCTCCGCCGTCAGGGCGTAGGCGACGCGGCCGTCCGCGGCGATGGCGGCGGCCTGGACGGTGTGGGGATCGGCCCCCGCCGCCATGGTGCCGGTCCCGGGGTCGGGCAGCGAGAGGGTCTGGACGGTCCCGCTCACGGTGTCGGCGTCGAGGAGGATCGGGGCGGCGCCGGCGGCCGGGGTGGAGGTGCCGACCACCGCCCACCGGCCCTGCATGGCGAAGACCGATCCCTCCCCGAGGTAGAAGGTGGTCGCCACCGTCGGCGAGGAGAGGAGCAGCAGGGAGGTGAGGGCGCCGCTCGTCGCGTCCCAGTGGAAGAGCCGCACCTCGCCCGCCGACTCGGCGGGGAACCAGACCCCCGCCCCGGCCTGGTCGGCGACCAGGTCGTGGGGCAGGCCGTATCCGGCGGGGAAGGAGAAGGCGGTGCTGGTCAGGGGGACCGTGACGGGCACGGTCCCCACCGTCCGCGGTGCGGGGAGGGTGGCCTGGGGGAGGCGGTGGGAGAGGCCGAGGCCGGTGAGCCCGGCGGCGATGACGGCGGCCAGGACCAGCGCGGAGACCACCGGCCGCCGCTGGAACGGCCGGGCCGCGCCCCGCCACCACGATGCCCCGCGTCGGGATCCCACCCCCCAATGGTGACGCGCCAGGGTCCTTCGGGGACAGGCTCAATAGGCCGGAGGTCCGGCGGCCGCGATGGCGGTGTCCAGCACCTCCATCAGGTGGAGCACCCGGACCTGGGGGGTGTGGAGCCGGGCCCCGCGGCGGAGCTGGACCAGGCAGCTGATGTTCTCGGTGACGAGGACCTCGGCGCCGCTCCTGACCACGTTCTCGAACTTGCGGGCGAGGATGGCGTCACTCCGCCATCGCTGTGAGGCAGCATAGGCGCCGGGGCCGCCGCAGCACATCTCCGACTCCGCCAGGGGAGTGATCCTCAGCTCGGGGATGCGCTCCAGCAGGGACCGCGCCACTCCCCGGGCCGGGCCGTCCAGGGGCAGCGAGCAGGGGGTGTCGACGGCGACGGTCCAGGGCAGGGGGCCGAGCGGTGCCCGCCAACCCCTCTCGGCGAGGAGGGCGCTGGCCAGGTCGGTGGAGCGGGCCACCCTCCGGGCGTCGGCGCCGAGGAGGCGGTCGTCGCCGAGGATGCGACCGTACCCCTGGACGTGTCCGATGCAGCTGGCGACGTCGCCGGCCAGGGCGTCCACCCGGAGCGGGCCGAGGGCGGTGGTGGTGCGCACCGCCATGTCGATCTCGGCGTGGCGGTCGCCGAGGCTCTGCGCCGGCATGCCGAAGCAGCCCAGACGTGGCACCTCCAGGTCGTAGCCGTTGGCGAGCAGCACCCGCATCGCCGCCTCGGTCGCCCCGGGGGCTGCGATGTTCTGGTAGCAGCAGATGAGGAAGGCGACCCGGCCGCGAACGGGGGCCGTCACCGCGGGCAGCCCGGCCACCCGCTGGTCGGCGCGGCGGTGGGGCAGGCGCCCGGCCAGCTCCGCCATGCCGCCGGCCGTTCCGAGGAGGCGGAGCAGGCGCAGGCGCTGGGCGACCCCGTACAGGCCCGTGACCTGGGCGGCGCGGCCCAGGCGGTGGAGCAGGCGCATGCCCCAGGGATGGGGGAGGAGACCGCGGAGTAGCCAGCTCTGGCCCAGGGGGTATCCCTCCTGCTCGTGCAGCTCCTGGCGGGCCCGGCCGACGATCTCCGCGGTGGGCACCCGGGGCGGGCAGGCGGCGACGCAGTTGTTGCAGGTGAGGCAGGTGGAGAGGGGCCCGTCGGCGATGTCACCGAGCTCGAGGCGGCCCTCCATGGCGTCGCGGATGAGCGAGACGCGGCCCCGCGCCGTCTCCCACTCCACCGGGTTGACCTGGTAGGTGGGGCAGACCGCCTGGCAGAGGGAGCACTTGTTGCACTCGCTGACGGCCTGGTAGATGTCGGCGAGGAAGCGCGGGGGCGGAACGGCCACATCCGTCACTGGCGCTCGATTGTAGGGGTGTCCGGGCCGGCGTCGGGCCCTGCCGCCGCCCCGCCGCCGGCGCTGCGGGGACGGCTATCCGGCCGGGGCGGCCGTGACCCCGTGGACCTCGGCGACCAGGGCGAGGACCGCCTCCCCGACGCGCTGCTCCGCCATCACGGAGAGCCCGGCACCGTGAGCGTCGTCGGAGATGGCGACGAGGAGGAGGACGAGCCGCTTCGGGAGCCGGTCCAGGACCCTCCCCAGCCCGACCGCCTCGGCCAGGCCCAGGCTGTGGCTGCTGGCGCCGGCGCCGAAGCCGGACAGGGCGTCCGGCTGATCCACCGCGTCGATCCGCGTGACCCCGAACTCCGGGGGGGTGGCCCAGCGGGCGGCGTCCACCACCACCGCCAGGTCCGCGCCCTCCCAGGCGTCGAGGAGGGCCGTCGCTTCACCCGACTGGATGTGCACCTCCACGGAGGGGGGCAGCAGAGGCCAGGCGCGGGCCACCACGGCGATGCCGGCGCCGTCGTCGCCGCGCATCGGGTTGCCGACGCCGACGACCACGATGCGGGGCTGCCCGTCCCGCGCTCCGCAGCGGACCGGCGACGCCGCCGACCGTACTGGAGGGGCGCCGGCCGCTCCGTCCACCTACCGCCGCTCGACGGTGAAGTCGAGGAAGTGGGTCGAGCAGGAGATGCACGGGTCGTAGTTGCGGATCGACTGCTCGCAGAGGTGCTGGAGGTCGTGGTCGCTCAGCTCCAGATTGGCGGCCACCAGTTTGCGCAGGTCGGCCTCGATGGCGTCCTGGTTCTGCGCGGTGGGGGGGACGATGTCCGCCTCCAGGATGGTGCCGTCGTCGGCGATGCTGTAGCGGTGGTAGAGGATGCCGCGCGGCGCCTCGGTGGCGCCGTGGCCCACCCCGGCGCGCGGCTCGACGGGGACGGCGGGCCGGTCCGGCTCGGAGTACCCCTCGATGAGGCGGATCGCCTCGTCGCAGGCGGCGACCGTCTCGACGGCGCGGACCACGATGCTGCGGAAGGGGTTGCGGCACTCCTTCCCCAGTCCCGCCTCCGTGGCGGCCTCCCGGGCCACCGCCGGCAGCTGGTCGTAGTTGAGGGTGTAGCGGGCCAGCGGGCCCACCAGGTAGCGTCCGCGCTCGATGAGGTGGCCGTGCAGCGAGGTCGAGCGGGCGACGTGCTCCTCGACGATGTGCTCCGGCCACTCCGACACCTCGATGTCGAGGCCCTGATCGGAGACCACCCGTCCCTCGGTGATGGCGTACTCGTCGGGATGGTGGAGGGCCACCAGCTCGTGGTCGATCTCGAGATCGGGGAAGTCGAAGGTGGAGACCAGGCGCACGGTCTCGATGGAGGCGTCGCGCGCCCAGCGCAGCCGCTCCGCCAGCGGGCGCAGCTCCTGCCGGGTGGGGGCGCGGTAGAAGCCGCCGAGCCGGACGTTGATGGGGTGGATCGCCCGCCCGCCGACGACCTCCATGATCTGGTTGCCGATCTTCTTCATCTGGAGGGCGCGCTCGACGACGTCACGGTGGTCGCGGGCGAGCTCGATGGCGCTCGCCGCGCCCAGGAAGTCGGGGGCGTGCAGGAAGTAGATGTGGAGGACGTGGCTCTCGATCCACTCCCCGCAGTAGAGCAGGCGGCGGAGGGCTCGGATCGGCTCGTCGATGACGGCGCCGCAGGCCTGCTCGATGGCCTGGCACGAGCTCATCTGGTAGGCGACGGGGCAGATGCCGCAGATGCGCGCGGTGATGTCGGGTGGCTCGGTGTAGGCGCGGCCGCGCAGGAACGCCTCGAAGAAGCGGGGCGGCTCGTAGATGCGCAGCCTGACGTCGGTGACCTCGCCGTCGGTGATGACGACGTGCATCGCGCCCTCGCCCTCGACGCGGGCCAGCCCTTCGACGGTCAGGTCGCGGGTGCTGTGGGTCACAGGCCTCCCTCCCGGGACTCCCGGGCCCGGCTGGCCGCCTCGAAGGCGGGGGCGGTGGCGTTGAAGGTGCGGAAGAGCCGCATCAGCGTGTGGTTGTCCATGCCGCCGCGGGCCAGGGCGGCGGAGAGCGACTGCGTGTTGGGCGTCTCCATCGGCCCGAAGCATCCGTAGCAGCCGCGGGCGAAGGCGGGGCAGATGGCGCCGCAGCCCATCTGCGTGACCGGCCCGAGGCAGCCGGTGCCGCGGGCGACCATGACGCAGACGTTGCCCCGGCGCTTGCATTCGATGCAGACGCTGTGGGTGCGGATGTTGGGTCGGCGCCCCCGGAGGAAGGCGGTGAGGACCTCGAGCAGCTGAGGCCGGTCCACCGGGCAACCCCGGAGCTCGAAGTCCACCGGGACGTGGGCCGAGATGGGCGTCGAGCTCTCCAGGGTCGCGAGGTACTCGGGGTGGGCGTAGACGACGGCGGCGTACTCGTCGACCGCGGTGAAGTTGCGCAGCGCCTGGACGCCGCCGGCGGTGGCGCAGGCCCCGATCGCGATCAGGTGCCGCGAGACCCGGCGGACCTCCTGGATGCGCTCGGCATCGTGGGGTGTCGTCACCGAGCCCTCGACCAGCGAGACGTCGTAGGGGCCCTCGACGATCGCCGAGGAGGCCTCCAGGAAGTGGGCGATCTCGACCGTCCCCGCCACCTCGAGCAGTTCGTCCTCGCAGTCGAGCAGGGAGAGCTGGCAACCGTCGCAGGAGGCGAACTTCCACACCGCGAGCTTGGGCGGCGGGCCGCCCGCCGAGGGTCCGGGCATCAGAGCTCCCTCCGAGCGAGCAGCGGGCCGACCCGTGACCAGGGGAAGACGGGACCGTGCGTGCAGATCAGCACCGGCCCGAGCTGGCAGTGACCGCATCGACCGATCCCGCACTGCATGTTCCGCTCCATCGAGACCCGCACCCGGTCGGCGGCGACACCGCGGCCCAGCACCTCGGCGGCGGTGAACCGCAGCATCACCTCGGGGCCGCAGATCATCACCGTGGTGACCTCCGGATCGATGGTGACCCCGGCGATGAGGGTGGGCACCACCCCTACCTCGCCCTTCCAGGCGGCGGTCGCGTAGTCGACGGTGGTCCGGACGGTGATCCGGGTGCTCGCCTGCCAGCTCGCCACCTCACCGCGAAAGACCATCTCCTCCGGGGCCCGTGCCCCCACCAGGACGGTGGCCCGCCGGAAGTGGCGGCGGTTGCGGAGCAACTCGTGGACCACCGGACGCAGCGGGGCCAGGCCGATGCCGCCCGCGATGACGATCACGTCCTGCCCGAACGCCGACTCCAGGCCCCAGTCGGTCCCGTAGGGGCCGCGGACCCCCACCAGCGTCCCGGCCTCCGCGGCGCAGAGCCGCTGGCTCACGGCGCCCACCGCGCGCACGGTGTGACGGAGACGGTGCCCCTGGTCGACGCCGCTGACGGAGATCGGCACCTCGCCGACACCGAAGGCACAGAGCATGTTGAACTGACCGGCCAGCGGCGTCGCGATCGGCTCCGCCGCCGGCTCCAGGCTGAGGGTCACCGTGTCCGCGGTCTCCCGGGCACGCCCGACCACCCGGTAGGGGACCGGCACCATCGCGTCCGGGACGCGCGTCTCAGTTGAGAGGGCCAGAGCCATAGATGTCGAGCACCCGCATGCGGACGGACTGGAGCCTCTTGAGCATGACCCGGGCGAACCGCAGGATCAGGGAGTAGCCGAGCTGCGGATCGCCGTCGCACTTGGTCCGCAGGCAGACCCCGTCGAAGGCCACCGCGGACACGTCCTCCCGGGCCTCGGCGTCGAACTGCCAGCGGTAAGGGTCGAAGAGCCACGACCAGCCCAGCACGTCCTGGGCGCCGATGGTGTCGACGATGACGCCGCCCTGTCCCGGCACGTAGAAGGTGATGGCGACGCTGCCGCTGCGCAGCAGGTAAAAGGTGTCGGCCGGCTCGCCCTCGGTCAGGATCCGATCCCCGGCGGCGAAGCGGACGTTGCGACCGCATCCGGCGACGAACTCCAGGGTGCTCTGGTCGAGCCCGGCGAAGAACTCCTCCTTGGCGATGAGGTCGGCGATGGTGTTCATGGCGTTGCTCCCGCCGGGAGGCGTGTCAGTCCGTCCGTGGCGCGGATCGCGGTCGCCTCTTCGGTGATGTCGATGCCGACCGGGCACCAGGCGATGCACCGCCCGCACCCGACACAGCCCAGGGTCCCGAACTGCTCCTGCCAGGTGGCGAGCTTGTGGGTCATCCACTGGCGGTACCGCGACCGGGTGGTCCACCGCATCGACCCGCCGTGGAGCTGGGAGTGGTCGACGGCGAAACACGACGCCCACGTCCGGTGCTGCTCGCTGTGGTCCGGCGAGAGGCCCCCGGCCTCGCGGAAGTCGACGCAGAAGCAGGTGGGGCACACCATCGTGCAGTTGGCGCAGGCAAGGCAGCGGGCGGCGACGGTGTCCCAGCGGGGATGCTCGAGGTTGCGGGTGAGGACGTCCCCGATGCCGACGGCGGGAAGCGTCTTGCTGATCGCCGCCGACGCCGCCGTCCACACGGCTGCGGCGGCCTCGCGGTCGGCGCGGGTCGCCTCGGTCGCGGAGATCCGCGCGGTCATGCCGGCTCCGCGCTCCGATCCGATCTCGACCAGGAATCGGGATCCGGCGCGGTCCGGCAGCTCGGTCAGGGCCAGGTCGTAGCCGTGGCCCACCCGCGGACCGGCGCCCATCGAGGAGCAGAAGCAGGTGGCGGCGGGGGCCGAGCAGTTGACCGCGATGAGGAACGCGCTCTCGCGCCGGGCCGAGTAATCGCGATCGGGGAAAGCGGTGTTGACGAGGATGCGGTCCTGGATGGCGATCGCCGCCAGGTCGCAGGCGTGGACCCCGAGGAACGCGTAGTGCGGGGTGGCCGGCTGCGGGGCGACGGCGACGCCGTCCTCCCCGACCTCGACCCGCCAGGTCACCGTGGTGGGCGGGAAGAGGAACTTCTTCCAGGAGTCGGCGCCGGCCGCGTAGCCGAAGAGGGCGTCGTCATCGCGCGGCCGGAGCCGGTAGTGTCCCGGCCTCTGCTCGTCGCCACGACCGGCCGGAAGGTCCCCGATCCCGCTGATCTCGTCGTAGACGATTGCCCCCTCGTGCACCGTCGGGCCGATCACGCGGCGGCCGTCGGCGACCAGGGCGTCGATGAGCGCCTGAAGACCCGACCGGTCGATGATCACCGGATGGAGGTCGGTGGAGGCGGGCGGACGCGCCATGGCCGTCAGTCAACGTTGGGGGGGGTCCCGTGTACCAGAGCCATTGGACCGTTCTTGGGTCGGGACTTGCGTCCATAGCGAACTGCGGCACGCCGCGACGGCGGGCGGAGAGGGTGGACTCCGCCGCCGTCGCCCGAGGGTAGAGTGTCGGGCGATGGCCGGCCCTTACCACCTCGAGGCGTTCACGGATGCGGAGAGGGCGAGGCTGCGGCCGTACGTCAGCAACCTGGACTCCCCCGTCTTCGCCCTCACCGGTCTCCCCCAGATCACGGCGGCGGCGCTCTTCGCCCGCTACAGCCGGAGCTCGAAGAGCCTGCGCCGCCTGCTCCTCGACGAGTTCCTCGACGATGGGGTCGTCGCCGCGGCCGACGCTGATGAGGGTGCGGGCAGCGCCAGGGCGGGGGAGCTCTTCGGCCGGGTCATCGCCGAGTTCGGCGACGACTCCGTGGCCCAGCTCGGCGGCGTCCACCTCGCCTGCGAGCAGGTGAGCCAGCCCCTCGCCAAGGCGATCGAGTGGGGACGCCTCGCCGCCTACCTGGAGCAGTCCACCCGCTACATCCCCTACACCGACCGGCGCGACGGGGAGTACCGCTACCACCGCGACCCCGCGCTGATGGCCTCGGGGCACGCCACCAGGTACGTCTCGGCGATGGACTTACTGTTCGACACGTACTGCGAGCTGCTGCCGCTGCTCCGCGAGCACCTGGACCGCACCCTGCCGCCCGAGGAGGACGCCCGGGCCCGCCGCCGGGCCATCCGCGCCCTCGCCCTCGACCTCCTCCGCGGCCTGCTGCCGGCGGGGACGGTGAGCAATGTCGGGGTCTTCGCCTCGCCGCAGGCCCTGGAACAGATGGTCATGAGGTTGCGCGCGCACCCCCTGCCCGAGGCCGGGGCGTACGCCGAGCTGATCGACCGGGAGCTGCAGGCGACCGTTCCCGACTTCGTTGCCCGCCTGGACCGCCCCGACCGGGGCGGGATCTGGGTCGACTACCTGCGCGACACGGCCTCCTCCCTGCGGGGCGAGGCCCAGCGGCTGCTGCCGCCCGCCGAGGGCGAGCAGGAGGCCGGCGGGGGTGAGGCCGTCCGCCTCCTCGAATGGGATGCCGACGGGGAGGAGCGGATCCTGGCCGGTGCGCTCCTGCCGCACACCGACGCCTCCATGGCGACCGTCATGGAGCGGGTCCGCACCCTCTCCGGCGCCGAGCGGGACCGCGTCTTCGCCGCCGCCGTCGGCGCCCGCGGCAACCGACGCCACCGCCCGGGGAGGGGGCTGGAGCACACGGCCTACACCTTCGAGCTGGTGTCGGACTACGGGGCCTTCCGCGATCTCCAGCGCCACCGGCTACTCACCATCCAGTGGCAGCCGCTCACCCCCCACCTGGGCTACGCCGTCCCCGAGGAGGTGGAGGCGGCCGGGCTGGGGGCGCGCTGGCGGCAGGCGGCCGATGCCGCCGTCAGCGCCTGGGACGCGATCCGGCCCCAATTCCCGGAGCAGGCCCAGTACCTGGTGACCCTGGCCCACCGCATCCGCTACGTCATGAGGATCAGCGCCCGCGAGGCCCTCCACCTCATCGAGCTGCGCACCTCGCCCCAGGGGCACCCCAGCTACCGGCGGATCGCCCGGGAGATGCTCGACCAGATCGACACGGTGGCCGGCCACCACCGGGTGGCACGCGCCATGAGCTTCGCCGGGAGCGGGGACGTCCACCTGCCCCGGTACGCCAGCGAGGCCGCCCGGGGGGATTGAGTCGCCGCGGCGGGCCTGACTCCGAGGGGCAGGTGACGCGTCCAGGCCCCTGTCGTATCATGGGCGTCGAACAAGCGGCGGCAGTGCCGCCACCGGACCACAGGGAGCTCGAATGATCAGCGTCTCCGAGACAGCTCTGGGGCAGCTCAAGGGCCTCATCGGCGAGCAGCCCCAGCCCACGGTCGGTCTCCGCCTCTTCATCCAGTCCGGCGGTTGCAGCGGCTTCTCCTATGGCATGGGGCTCGATGAGAACCCGCCGAAGGAGGACGACGAGGTCACCGAGGTCGAGGGCCTGAGGGTCTACGTGGACGAGTACTCGGCCCAGTACCTCGAGGGGGCCGAGATCGACTACGTGGACGAGCTGATGGGCGGCGGGTTCACCATCCACAACCCCAACGCCGTCCGCACCTGCGGCTGCGGCCACAGCTTCCAGACCGCCGACGGAGCGGGCGAGGCCAAGGCCTGCGGCCACTGAGCCGGCGCGGGGTTGACCCTGGGGCCGCCGGTGGGGCCCGGGGGCCGCTGGTATCCTGTGCCCGCGACGCGGGAGTAGCTCAGCTGGTAGAGCGCTAGCCTTCCAAGCTGGATGTCGCGGGTTCGAGTCCCGTCTCCCGCTCCATTGACCCCTTCGTGAACTCGTTTCGATCTTGAAACGACAGTAGACGGGCACCCCCGCGGGGGGCCAATGATGGGCCTGGGAAAGGGGTCAAGAAAGACGCCAAGAGGGCCCTTGACGCACTTCCTTCCAGTTTTTGCGTCAAGGAGTGGGCCATGCCCCAGAAACCGGTCCGGCGCCGTGCCGGCAACCGCTACACGCCACCCCCCCGGCCGGCCTTCAAGCCCCGGCTCATCGCCGACTGGGCGGGATGGGACGCCGCCGTCACCGCCTTCATCGATGAGCGCGGGCCCCAGGGCAAGCGCGCCTTCGGGGAGGGCCAGGCCGACAACTACCGCTGGATCCTGCAGGGTGCCCGCTGCCGCCAGTGGCGGCACGAGAACGAGATCCAGGTCCCCGAGGACGTGACCCCGGAGCGGGTGGAGCGCCTCAAGCAGGACCTTCTAAACGAGGCCGAGATGAAGCCGGCGTCGGCTCAGCAGTATGTGAAGAACCTCAAGACCTTCCTGCGCTGGTGCCGGGCCGACGGCGGCTTCTCCATCGACGCGGCGGCGCTGGAGGTCCCCAACGTCGACCTGGGCGACGGGGAGCCCCCCGACCCGTTCTCGGAGGCGGAGATCGCCGCCCTCGAGGCGGCGGCACCGACCCCCGCCCGCAAGCTCTTTGTCCGCTTCGCCTGGAGGACGGGGCTGAGGGTGTCGGAGATCGAGCGCGCCAACATCGGTGACGTGGGGAACGACAGCCACGGGCCCGTCCTCCACGTGCCGCAGGCGGCGGCCAAGCCCAGCCGGCGCTGGCGGGTGGTCCCGCTGGACACCAAGACCACCAGGTTCAGCATGGAGATCCGCCGCTACCTCCTCCACGACCGCGGCACCCCGTACGGCGACCCCGACGACCCGGAGGGCAGCGCCGACGCGGCCCAGGCGCTGTTCCTCAACGAGGACGGCAAGAGGTGGAGGGCGGAGGGCATCCAGTCCTTCGTGCGGCGCCTCGGGGCCGCGGCGGGGGTCGAGAACCCCCACGTCCACCGCTTCCGCCACACCTTCGGCACCTGGTGTGCTCGCCGGGGCATGAATCAGAGCCAGATCAAGGAGGTCGGAGGCTGGCGGACCAGCAGCGCCGCCGACCGGTACATCAAGTTCGCCGCGGCTGACGCGGTCAGGTTCTTCCAGGAGAGGGGGGATTAGTGGGGAGGGTCTGCTGCCGGACCCCGAGGAGGTCCACGATGACGTCCCCTTCCTCGACCGGCAGCCGGCGCAGGGCCTGGGCCATGTCCGCTGCCTTCCGGCGGCTGATGTGGCCGCCGTCCAGGGCCTTGCGCACCGTGGCGACGTCGCAGGGGACCTCCCCGGCGAAGGCCGTCAGGGTCAGGAGCCGCAGGTCGAGCTGGCGCTGTAGCCAGACGCCGTCCACGTGGACGGTGCCGGTGCGGCGGGCCAGCACTGGGGTCGCCATGGTCGCGGGGTTCCTGATCGGCGTAGGGGCGGTGGAGGGCGGGGATGCCGACCCCTGACCCTGCCTTGAAGGTACAGGTCCCCCACCGCTGGGGGGAACCCCGGGAACAAGGTCGTTGCAGGCGGCCACGCCAACCCAGGTGGCTCAACCACGACGTGCACCTCCTACCAACCAGCCCCGCTGGTAGCGGCTCGTGGCGGGCGGCACCCACAGTTCGGATAGCCGAAGCAAGCCCATCGTGAGGGATCGGGCTCGTGGCGTTCCTCTCCCCAAGGCGATCCCCACCGATCTGGCGGCCTCAGCCTACGGTTCGTCTCGGCCGACAGCCCACAAGCTCCCAGCGCCCGAGGGCTCCCCGCCGGAGGCCTTCGTAGCCCCGGGAAGTGGCTCAGGTGCCGGCATGGCGCGCTTCGCGACCGCCGGCGTCGGAGGCCCCGTCGTCGCGGTTTGGAGGCCAGCTGCCAATGACATCGCTGCACGCGGGCCAGTCGGTCCAAAGATGTGCCCGCAGGAAGCCGCAGGAGGCTCCCGGGTCGGGCCCGGGGATCTGAGCAGCCGCGCCTCTCTGCCGCTACCCTTTGGGCCACGAATGCCAGATGAAGCCTTGGCCAACGCGCTCCGTCGCGCCCGCCTCCGAAACGGGCTCGGCCAGGCCGAACTCGCCAGGCTTCTCGGCGTCTCACGCGGCCTGGTCTCGCATTGGGAGACGGGTCGGCTCGCCCCTAATGACGTCCAACTCGAGGAGATGAAGAGGCACCTCGGACGGATCCGCCGGGAATACGGACGTCACGGCGGCGGCACCCGTGACGGAACGGCACCGCCTCCGCGCTCCCCGACCCTCAGCGAGCCCAGGCCGACCCCGACCAAGCCCCTTGAATCGAAAGACGGAAGTCGATCCGCCCCAGGTGGTGGCAAGCTTGGGACCATGCACCCACCCGAGATGGAAGCTCTATCGAACCCGATCCTCAACACGCCGTTCGATCCGCCCCAGCAACACTTTGAGATCGGTCCAAACGGCCCCACGGGGAGCATCCTGGCCGGGCGCCGACTGAGTGAATCGTTCATCCCCGTTCCCGTGAGCCGCAAGGGGCGGCGGGCCACGGAGGGCGGACAGCAGGAACTGCTCGACTTCGACACCACAGGGGAGCGCCGGGAGGTCAACTCTCTCATCAACGATATCCGCCGCGAGGTCGAGCTGTGGCGATTGCGAAACTGGCCCGGCGTCACGCCGTACACGCGCAAACTCCTCCTCCACTGGGCAGCGCTGCCACCCGTGCGCGATGAGCCGGTCTTCTTCTGCCAACGGGAGGCAGCCGAGACGGCGATCTTCCTCGCCGAGGTGGCCGGACGCCACGGGACGGCCGATTATCGAAGCCGGTTGGCTGTGGAGAACGCGGTGCATAACGATGGGCTACCGCGCATCGCTCTCAAGATGGCCACCGGGACCGGAAAGACAGTGGTGATGGCGATGCTGATCGCCTGGCAGACCATCAACAAGGTCATGGCGCCGCGCGACGCGCGCTTCGCCCGGCGCTTCCTCGTGGTCACACCCGGCATCACCATCCGCGACCGTCTCGGCGTTCTCCATCCCGAACGGGACGATTGCTACTACCGAGAGCGCGACCTCGTGCCGCCTGACCTCTGGGACGCGCTTCTCCGCGCTCAGATCCTGGTGGTCAACTACCACGGCTTCCTCCCCAAGGTCGCGAAGGAGGTTCAGGGGGTGGCCACCAACACACGAAAGCTCCTTCGGGGAACCCAGTCAGAAGACGACGACCCCTTTACTGAGACGCCTGAGATGATTGCGGCTCGGATCGTGCGGTCCATCGGGAGCGGCGAGGGCGGCCTTGTCGTGATGAACGACGAAGCTCACCACTGCTACCAGAGTAAGGCTGTCGGCTCCGACCCGGCCGACAAAGAGGCCGAGGAGCGCAACCGCGACGCTCGCGTGTGGTTAGATGGTCTGCGGAACCTTCGCCGTCGAGCTGACATCAAAGCCATCTACGACCTCTCAGCTACACCCTACTACCTCCAGGGCTCGGGGTGGAACGAGGGCTTCATTTTCCCCTGGGTGGCGGATCAGATTCTGAAGCGCGCCACTGACCCTGCTCAGAGGACGGCGCTGGCTCGTCGAGTGTGATTGCCGGACACTCCGCTGGGCGAGGGTGGCCTCACTTGAGGCCACGCCCCTCCCCTCCCCCCTTGACCTCAAGCGGTGAGGGCTGGAGGGCCCCCGCCGGCCGCCTGCGCATTCGGGAAGGTGCCTCCCTGCCGGGGTGGCGCACTTCCTGGCCGCCTGCCACGGCGTCGGAGGGCTCGTCGGAGCGGCTCGGGACGCCAGCTGCCCCTTAAATCGCCCCACAGATACCATTCCTATCAAAAGCGTGCCCATGGGAAGCCCCAGGAGGCCTGGAGTAGGGCCAGGGGTATCTGAGGGCGTCGGCGCAAGGCTGCGGGCGCTGCCGTCGCCACTGGGGTCTAGGCCAGGTCCGCCTCGGATATTGCCTCGGCCGAGTTCGGGTTCGCTCCGTCCTGACCGCCGTCCATGACCCGGTTGCAAAGCCAGCAGCTCGGGGGGTGATGTTCCTCAAGGGCAGGGTGTCTCGGTGAGCTGGCCGGTGCTGAAGGCGCCAAGCGTTGGCCAGGTCCGCCGGTCACGGGCGTCCGAGCCGTCTTTGCCGATTCACTTGCCGAGCTCGAGGCTTCGATAGGGTCAGTGTCGGTGTGGCCTCGGGCTTTCGGGCCCCGTGTGCGCCCCCCGGGTGTTTGCTCCCGGTTCGGCATTGAATTGGGTGAGGGTCCGACACTTGTGCGCGTCGCACGTTCACTTAGCGCAGTTCCGGACCATGTGGATCTGGGCGTGCACTTTCACTATGCGCAGTCCACTATCGGCACGCGTAGGTGGAATCACCTGGTCCGATCCTGTGTGTACTTAGCGTCGAGCCTTCAGGAGCAGGTTGGTCGAGGCATCAGGACCATGGACATTGGCGGCGGTTGGACGCCAACGGCGTTTGACGTGTTCTGCGCGTCGGAGATGGCGGAGCTTGAGGAGTTCATCAGTCGAGTGCTTCCCAATTGCAACGAGATCATCGTGGAGCCCGGCAAGGCCTTGACCGCGCCGTGTGGATTCGTTGTTACTCACGTGCTCCAAGTGATCGACGCGGGACTGGCTGTCGTTGATGCTGCCATTGCTGAGATGCCGGATCAGGTATCGCTGCCTCGTAGCGTATATGTAAGACGACGTAGTGGCTGGAGGGAGCTCCCACGGGGTGAAGGGTGCCTAGTGGGGAGAACCTGCATTGAGGGCGACGTCGTCGCTATTGGACTTCAGCTTGACGACCTTGAGGCGGGAGACGTGCTTATCTTCAACAACGCAGGGGCTTACGATGCGAGTATGCGGTACCGATTCGCGACGGGCGGTGCTCGTTGACAGACCGCAACGAACCGTGGGTCGGGGTTGGCTGGTCAAGCAGAATCACAAGCCATGAGAGGGGGTGCTGCAACGCAGCACGTGCATGGCTAATGGCGCACTCGGAGGCGGCGGGCGCGCCCCAGGATCTAGCATGGATCGGGCGGTTGTTCAGCTGGGGGCCCGTCCGGTGGCCGCTGGCGTGGTGCGACCTTATTGGGATTGAGCACGGCGACTGTGGCGTACACGCGGCGGTTGCTGAACTGGCCCTTAAGGGGCGCGGGTTGACCTGTCGACGCGTGCAGCTCGCCTTGGGCCGCTCGACCTACTACGAGCTCGAGACGTGGCGTCGTTTATGGGAACGCGCTGGGGTGCCATCGCATTGGGTTGGCGAGACGTGGACCTACCACGAGGCGGTCGCCGTCGGGGATCGTGCGATCGAGGTCCTAGACGCGACGCATGCGATTCGGTGGACGAATCCAGTTCCGGACGGCATTCTCGCCATCCGCATCGAGCCGCTTGATTCTGAGGATATCTCCGTGACTTGGAACGCGGAAGTGGTCGACTGTGGACGGTGGGTCAATTTGAATTGCAAGGTAACGGACTGTCACCGTGCAGACTGAACCCAATGACTTCAGCATCGCCGTGAGCGACGAGCCATCGCAAGAGGACGTTGACGCCGTTGTTCGGGGACTCTTGTCCTATAACACTGCACGGGCGGGTGCTGAGGCGCCCCGGCCCCTGGGCGTCGTCGTTCATCAGCGAGGACGTCTAATCGGAGGCGCCACAGGGGTGACGCACTGGCGTTGGCTGTACATCAGCCACGTTTGGGTAAGTGAGGATGCACGGCGTCAGGGGGTGGGAGCACGGATTGTCGGGGCAGCTGAAGACGCTGCAAGACGGCGGGGCTGCCGCGCCGCCTGGCTGTGCACCTTCAGCTTTCAGGCACCTGGATTCTATAGAGACATGGGTTATGAGGAGTTCGGGGCTCTCGAGGGTTTCCCACCCGGCGAGAAGCTACACTTCTTCTGCAAGAGCCTCTGAGGGCGTCGGGTACCAACGAAACCTGAAGCCCCAACTTACTTCCGGGTGGCCTCACGGTCTTGGGCCTGCGTTCAGCTTCAGGAACCGGCAACGCGCTGACGGTGGCCGGTGCCACCGGGGTGTAGGAGCATCTGGATGCCGGGGCTCCACACAGCCCTCGTCCACCAGCGGTATCCTGTGTGGCGTCTAGCCACGCGGAAGGAGGGTTGAGAGAGAGGCGTAAAGGCCAAGGAAAGTGCGCCAAGTCGGCGTCGAGGGCCTTTCTAAATACGCGCACCGCCTGCGCGGTGGCGTCTTTCCTTCCAAGCTGGATGTCGCGGGTTCGAGTCCCGTCTCCCGCTCCATTGGCGCCTCACGAGCTTGCCGCTAGACTCCGAGGATCATGCCTTCCTCTGCTGTTGAGCCGAGGGTCCTCCTGGACGGGCTCGCCATGGTGGAGTCCCCTCGCTGGCACAACGGCCGCCTGTGGTTCGCTCACTGGGGCGCGGGCGAGATCGTCGCCGTAGACCTCGAAGGCACGAGCGAGGTGATGGCCCATGGACCTGAGGGCCTCGGTTGGACGATCGACTGGCTACCCGACGGACGCCTGCTGGTCACCGGCAAACAGCTGCTGTGCGTCGAACCCGATGGATCGGCCGTCCCATATGCAGATCTCAGCGACATTGCTCAGCTGGGATGGAACGACATCGTTGTCGATGGGCGCGGCAATGTGTACGTCACCAGCATCGCCTTCGACTACCTTGCCGGTAAGCCTCCTGACGCGGGCATCATCGCTCTAGTGACGCCGGACGGCAAGTCCCGTCAGGTGGCTGGGGGTCTGAGGTTCCCCAATGGCATGGTCGTCACGCCCGACAACGCGACGCTGATCATCGGCGAGTCCTTTGCCGGTCGACTCACAGCCTTCGACATCGACGCTACGGGCGACCTATCCAACCGCCGTGTGTGGGCGGAGGGGCTTGGTCCGGATGCCATTTGCATGGATGCAGAGGGGGCGGTCTGGACGGGGACGGGGGACACCCGGCTCTCCACAGGCCGCGACGATTCGCCCGCTGGAGCCGTCGCCCGGGTCCGGGAAGGCGGCGAGGAACTTAACCGGGTCGAACACGACCGCTCGATATTGGGCTGCGCCCTTGGCGGCCCTGACCGTAGAACGCTGTTCCTGGTGGCGACGGAATGGCGCGGCACCGATCAACTGGACAAAGTCCTTGCGGAACGCACCGGACAGGTGCTCACCGCTCCGGCTCCGACGCCGGGAGCTGGCTGGCCATGACGGCCGGGTCAGCATCGGGCAGTACATGTCTCACTGGTACCTTGACCGTCGAGAGGAACCGGCAGATAATCTCGCCACGCCCGCCTCCGCGCCGCGCTCAGGATCACTCCCGCGCAGCAGGAGCAGCTCGACACGTGGTCGCGCATCCGCCGTGCCGTCTGGCTGAGCAAGACCGATAAGTTCTTGCGGCGGGGGTGCGCATTCGCGCAGACCCAGCGCATATGGAGGCAGCATGAGCGACGTCGTCGTCTCGGAATTCATCACCCTTGATGGTGTTATCGAAGGGCCTGGTAACGACCCTGGATTTGACCGTTCGGGATGGGCGTTTCGGTTCAGCCGTGGGCCGGAAGGAGACAAGTTCAAGTTCGATGAGGTGATGGCTGCTGGAGCGCTGCTGCTCGGTCGCACCACCTACGAAGGATTTGCTGCTGCGTGGCCGACAAGGGAGGGCGCCGGCGAGTTCGGCGAGAAGATGAACTCCATGCCGAAGTACGTCGTCTCAAGCACGCTGAAGCGTGCTGAGTGGTACAACTCCACGATCCTTGGGCACGATCTGGCGGTGGAGGTTGACAAGCTCAAGGAGCGGATCGACGGCGACATCCTCATCAACGGCAGCGCCCAACTGGTGCAGGGCTTGATCGAGCTTGGCCTGGTCGATGAGTATCGGCTGATGGTGTTCCCCATAGTGCTCGGGGCCGGCAAGCGGCTCTTTTGCGACGCCGGGCAACCAGTGGTCCTTCAGGCAGTCGACGCGACCAGGGCGGGCGACACCATGGTGCTCACATATAGGTCCGGGCGACCCGCCGCGTAAGAGCTTGCGCCACTCGCTGGGATGTCGGCCGCACGGATCACGCGAAGCCTCGTTCGAGTCGCTTCCAGGTTCGCTCTAACGTCAAGATCTGAAGTAATGCGCTCTGTGGGGCGCCAACCTCGAATGTGAATGCACGTTTGAGCACCTTCCTTCCAAGCTGGATGTCGCGGGTTCGAGTCCCGTCTCCCGCTCCACTCCTCGAGTTCGAGTTGAATTGACGCGAGGCGTCAAGGAGCCCAGCTCAGACGCCCTCGTAGGTATCAGGATTGGGACCGACACGTCCGCTCTCTCCTCTGTCGAGGGCGTCGATCGAT
>CAZUDL010000018.1:0-41438 GCA_964618935.1 uncultured Actinomycetes bacterium | reverse complement strand
CTCATCTCACCGACTTGCTGGAAGGCTTTTCCACAAGTCTTGACAAGAGCTCCAATGCCCACCCTAAGGGCCCTTCACGCGACTGAGGCGGCGAGCCCAGTAAGGACTCGAGAAGCGCGTGCGGGCGACAACGCAGTGCGTCGGGTGGTGGCTTCGCTTTCGCCGCCGGTGAAGTGGGGCAGACCCAGAGATCACCGATCCTCGGACAGGGACCGCATGAGCGCCTCGTGGGCGTCCGAGACCGAGAGGTGCTGGTAGACGCGGTCCACCATCTCGAGGCTGCTGTGGCCCACGATCTTGGCGACCAGAATCGGCTGCATGCCGCGCCGGAGCTGCTCGGTCACGAACGAGTGGCGGAAGAGGTGTGGGTAGATTCGGCGGCTCTCGCCGAGCACATCACGGCCGAGCTGGCTCAGCCACTGCTCAACGCCGCTCTTCGTGAGGGCCTCGTACTCGCCGGAGCGACGCCCTCGGCGGCTGCTCAGAAAGAGATGCTGGCTGGCGGACTCCTTGCGCGTCCCCTTGGCGAAGCGCGCAATGCGGGCGGCCAGGCCCGGCTGGAGCGGGACGAGGCGCTCCTGGTCCCCCTTTCCGAGCACCTTCAGGTAGTGGCGCCGCCCGTCGAGCCGCATGGGGTCCTTCGTTAGTCCAAGGAGCTCGCCCACCCTGATCCCGGTGTCGGCCAGGATGCGGATGATCAACTTGTCCCGCTCGGTCTCGGCGGCGTCCTCTAGCTTCTGGATCTCCTCCCGGCTGAGCGTTTCGAGCACCCGCCTGGAGAGCTTCTGGCGCTGAGCTCGGGCCTTGGTAACGTCGCTCGCCTGGCCCTGGAGCCAGGCGAGGAAGGTGTTGATGGTCCGCGCGTAGGAGTCCACGCTGTCCTTGGCGAGTGGCCGGCCCGACCGCGACCCACTCCCGTCGAGGAGGCCGGCCACCAGCGAGTTAAGGTGTGCGGCCGTGAGCTGCCGCGGCTCCGCAATCTCGCGAGCCTCGCAGTAGGGGAGCAGCACCTTGCGCAGCGAGTAGTCGTAGATGGCGATGGTGTGGCGGGAGACGCCGCCCGCGCGCTTCTCATCGAGGTAGTCGCCGATCCACGTGTCCCACGGAGACGGTGGCGGGACCAGGGTGAGGGGCCGGGGTCCGGACCCGGGCTTGGCCATCGCAGCGCCTCCGCTCGTCGCCAGCAGCCTCGCTGGGCGTGCCCCAAACCGTAGCAAATCGACAGGACGTTTGTCCAGAACCGTCCTTCACCACAGGACTTGCTTTGTGCGAACGGGACAATCTCAGGGCCATCACCAGGATGAACTCCGGACAGTAAGCAAACGCTGTAGCTGAATTCAGAATCGCCATCTGGAGGACGGCTGGTCGGGGCGCCCAGACTCGAACTGGGGACCTCTTGCTCCCAAAGCAAGCGCGCTGCCGGCTGCGCCACGCCCCGATGCCGAGAGCATAGGCCACCACCACGGGCCGGGCACGGGTCCCGGCCGGTGAGCCGCCCGATCGCCTCCCTCCCCCACCCGTGAGGGTTTCGAATACGCGCAGGGGGCCTCGCACCCCTCAGACTCCCGGTCCGTGGACATCCTCGACGCGGTCATCGTCCTCCTGGTCGTCGCCGTCGCCTTCTCCGGGTACCGCCGCGGGCTGACCTGGGGTGGCCTCTCCATGGCCGGGCTGGTGATCGGGAGCGTCGTGGGTGCGCTCGTGGCACCGCCTCTGACCCGTGCCCTCTCGCCTCAGCCGGGGGGTGCCAACCAGCCCCTCATCGCCGCCGGCATCTTCCTGGCCTGCCTGCTGATCATCCAGGGAATCGGGACGGCGGTCGGCTTCCGCGCCCGGATGGCCACGATGCGAACCCGCTTCGCCACCTGGGATTCGGTGGCGGGGACCTTCGCCGGAGGCTTCGGGGTCCTCTTCGCCGCCTGGTTCCTCGGCTTCACCTTCGCCGACAGCTCGCTCACCATCATCAGCCAGCAGGTGAGCGGCTCGGCGATCGAACACGCCCTGCAGGACGTCGCGCCCCGTCCCCCCGCCTTCCTCGCCCAGGTCCAGCAGTTCCTGCGCAACGACGAGCTGCCCAACCCCTTCGCCAGCCTCACCCCGGACCTTCCCAACCAGCCGCTGCCGAAGAGCATCGACACCGCCGGCGTGCGGTCGGCCACCGAGGCCACCTCCCGGGTCATCGCGTACGGCTGCGGCGGGGCCGAGGCCGGCTCCGCCTGGCCGGTCGGCGGCAACCTGATGCTGACCAACGCCCACGTGGTGGCCGGCTCGTACCGGCAGGAGGTGGACACGCCCCAGGGCGGCGTCCACTCGGCGGTGGTGGTGCTCTTCGACCCCAACGTCGACATCGCCATCCTCTACGTCCCCGGCGCCAGCATGGCGGCGCTGCCGATCAAGAGCGGGCCCCTCTCGGCCGGGACCCAGGGCGCCGTGATCGGCTACCCGGGGGGCGGCAACGAGTCCTCGACCGGCGCCGCGGTCCGCGGGACCGAGGAGGCATACGGCCTCAACATCTACAGCGACACCTACGTCAACCGGCAGATCGTGGTCGTCTCCGCCGACGTCATCCCCGGGGACTCCGGGGGCCCGCTCGTGAACCTCGACGGCCAGGTGATCGGGGTGACCTTCGCCGTCAGCACCGTGGTGTCCGACGAGGGGTACGCGCTGGCGACGTCCGAGTTCACCGGCGAGATCCAGGCGGCGAAGGGGCGCACCAAGGCGGTCGGCGTCGGCTCCTGCATCGCCGGCTGAGCCGACCGCGAGAGGCGGACGGCTACTGGAAGGCGGTCCCGGCACGCTCCGCCGACACCACCTCGGTGAGCGGCTTGCGCTTCTTCCTCCCCAGGCCGATGGCCCTGGCCGGATAGCCGAAGGGGATCACCGCGAGGACGGTGTAGGAGGCCTCCAGGCCCACGTACTCCCGCACGGCGTCCAGGCCTCCGAATCCGGCCCAGTTGGATCCCACCCCCTCGGCCCACGCCACCAGGATCATCGTCTGGATGGCGCGGCTGAGGTCGGAGACGCCGAACGGGCTCTCCGTCTCGTATGCCGCCACGACGGCGAAGGCGGCCTGGGCGACATAGGGGCCGTACTTCACCAGCCCCCCCAGGTGGCGCAGGCGCTCCTGGTCGCGCACCACGACGAAGTGCCACGGCTGCAGGTTGCTCGAGCTCGCCGACAGGTGCGCCGACTCGACGATGCGGCCGATCACATCGTCGGGGACCTTCCGGTCCTGGTACTCGCGGACGGCGAGCACCGTCCGCGCCGCCTCGTACGCGTCGCTGGCCATGGGGACCACCTCCCTTGTTGAGTGCTCACATACTAGCGCGCCGGCGCCGGGGGAACCTCAGGGCAGGGCGAGCAGCCAGACGGCGACCAGGATGGCCGTGCCGCAGGCGAGCGCCGGGAAGGTGCGGGCGCCTCGGAGGGCGGCGAGGACGGCGGCGGCCCCGAGCAGGGGGATGGCGCCCAGCAGCACGACGCCGGCCGGTTGGCCGAGCACCGGGGCGGCCAGGACCGCAGCCGCCGCGGCCACCGCGGCGAGCCACAGGCTCAGCCGGCGCGACCATCGCGCCCCCAGGCGGGCGGCCAGCCCGGCCGCGCCCGAGGATCGATCGGCGGCGGCGTCGGGGCCCGCGTTGGCGAGGTGGAGGCTCAGCGCCAGCACCAGCGCCAGGGGGGGCACCGCGAGCGCGGCACGGCGGTCCAGGTGCCCCACCGTGGCCCAGGCGCAGAGGGGCAGCGCCACGAAGGCGACCCAGTACGGGAACCAGGAGAGGAGGCCACGCTGGAGCCAGAGGTCGTAGGCGACCCCGGCCCCGGCGCCGGTGGCGGCGAGCGCCACGGTGGGGAGGGGGAAGGTCGCCGCCGTGGCAACGCCGAGGAGCAGGCCGGCGGCGGTGACGCCCACCGCGACCCGCGGAGCCACGGCACCACTCGCCAGCGGCTTGCGCGGCTTGGTCACCCGATCGGCCTCCCGGTCGCAGAGGTCGTTGAGGGCGCCGATGGCGAACTGGATCGGCAGCATGACGAGGACCAGGCGGATGCCGGTGGTGAGGTCCGGGGGCCGGTGCCGGGCGGCCGCCACCGCCGCGACGAAGCAGGCGGTGACCAGCAGGGAGGGGCCGGGGTGGAGCAGCGCGAGGACGGCTCGGGGCGAGGGGCGCGCGGGGGCCTCGACCCCCAGGGGGTCCGCGGTGCCGGCCCGGCTCACGGTGCCACCATCGGCCTCCATTCTCCCCGGCGCGCCTCGCCCGGGGTGCGATCCGGGCGCGGCCGGCGGCCACCGCGCATCCCATCTCGGGTCCCGTCCGGTACCGTCACCGCATGGGCGAGGTCGTGTGCTTCGGATGCGGCGCCACCGTGCCGGGCACCGAGGGGCCCGTGCATGCGTACATGCTCGCCGCCCCGGGGTGCTGGGCCCTGTACGGCACGCTGCTGGAGTGGCGGCCGTCACTCCCGGGACCGTCCGCCGCGACGGTGGGCCAGCTCATGGTCGATGCGTACGCCGCCCAGCACCCGACGAACCCGGACCGCCGCAACCGCCAGTCCGTCGCGGTCCACCTGATGAGCCTGTGCGCCTCCCTGGAGGACGGCGTCCCCGGCGCGCGGCTTCGCCATCTGATGGGCGGCTGGACCCACCGCGACTACCCGCTCCTCCTCCCCCACCCCGCCGCGTACGCGGTCACGGTTCGCGACGTCGCGGACGCCGACCCGGAGGCCCGGGCGGCCGTGGTCTCCGCATGGGCCGCGGCGACATGGTCGGCGTGGTCCGCCCACCACGCGCAGGTGCGGACGTGGTTCGATGAGGCGATGGATGCGCCGCACACCACACCGCTGCGGAGGCGGTCGCCGTGAGGGCGCCCGCCGGCGGCACGGCCCAGGGTTTCGCCCTCTTCGAGACGGCGGTGGGACCGTGCGCCATCGCCTGGGGACCCGGCGGCATCCGCTCGGTGCAGCTGCCCGAGGGGACAGCGAACGGGACCCGCGCGCGCATCGCCCGCGAGTTCCCGGCCGCGGTGGAGGGCACACCGCCGCCCGAGGTCCGGCGCGTCGTCGACGGCATCACCGCCCTGCAGCGGGGCGAGCCCGCCGACCTCTCGCGGGCCCGCCTCGACATGGAGGGGCTCCCGGAGTTCCATCGCGCCGTCTACACCGCCGTGCGGACCATCCCGGCGGGCGCGACGCTCACGTACGGTCAGGTGGCCGCCATCGCCGGACGCCCCATGGCGGCGCGGGCGGTGGGCCAGGCCCTGGGCCGCAACCCATTCGCCATCGTCGTCCCCTGCCACCGCGTCGTCGCCGCAGGCGGCCGGCTGGGCGGCTTCTCCGCCGCCGGCGGCACCGCGACGAAGGCGCGTCTGCTCGCCCTCGAGGGCACGTCGCTGCGCCCCACGCCGCGGACGCCACGGTGACCGAGGCGGTGCCCGCCCCTGTTGACGCCGCCCCCGCCCTCGACGTCGACGCGGCGCTGCGGCACCTGCGACGGTCGGACACCGCCCTGGGACGGTTGATCGACAGGGTGGGCCCGTATGGGCTGACCATCCCGCCGGTGGCGACCACCTTCGAGGCTCTCGCCGAGGCCATCGTGTATCAGCAGCTGTCGGGGAAGGCCGCGGCGACCATCTTCGGCCGCTTCTGCGCCGCCGTGTCCGGAGCCGACGCCGCGGCGGCGGCGGGCTGTCCCACCCCGGAACAGGTCGTCGACGCCTCCGACGAGGCGCTCCGCGCCTGTGGCCTCTCCGGTTCCAAGCAGCGGGCGCTGCGGGACCTCGCATGCCGCACGATCGACGGCGAGGTGCCCTCCCTGCCGGAGACGCGCGCCATGGACGACGAGACGATCATCGAGCGGCTCACCCGGGTGCGGGGCGTCGGCCGCTGGACGGCGGAGATGTTCCTCATGTTCACCCTCGGCCGCCCCGACGTCTTGCCCGTCGACGACTACGGCCTCCGCCGCGGCTTCCAGGCCACCTTCCGCACCCCAGAGATGCCCGACCGCGACCAGGTGGCGAGGCGCGGCGCGCGATGGGCGCCGTACCGCAGCGTCGCCAGCTGGTACCTCTGGCGCGCCGCGGAGCGCTGAGCCCGAGCGGCAGGCGGTCAGCGACCCCGGCCGGCGGGGATGCGGATCGGTGAGGTCCGCCGTGAGCCCGCGGCGGGCGTGCCCGTGAGCCAGGTCACCGGCTCCTCGGCGGCGGCGGGACGAGGCCGGCCACGGGCGCGGCCGAAGGCCCGCGCCGGTGCCGTGAGAGCGCGCCAGCTCGAGAAGGTGGCCGCGGCCAGCTCACCGCGGCGGATGTCACTCTCGCGAAGCTCGGCGGCCGTCCGGGGTCGCTCCACGCGAAGGAGCTCCAGCGTGTACCAGCTGAACATGATCTCTACCTCCCTGCCTTCGTTCCTGGCTCTGTACCTGTCATAGTGTGTTCACTGGTAGCTTATCAGCCCAGAACGGTCAGTGTCAATGTAACGCCCCGAGATGTCAAACCTGCATCTTGCTCATGGCAGGTAGCCCTGCTACGCTTGCCCCATGCCAGACCGCATCTCCCGGCTGCCCCTGATCGGAGGCCACCGAGCCCTCGACCTCGTCAACACGGTCGCCCCGCGCATCCCGGTGGAGGCGCAGGACGAGTACCTCGCGACCCCGGAGGACCTCCTGGTCTGGGCCGGACGCACCGGCCTCGTCGACGCGTCGGAGGCGGGAGCCGTCGGCGCGGCCTGGGCGGCGTCACCCGCGGCGGCGGCCCGGGCCCTCGTCGCCGTCAGGGCGACGCGCGACGCCTTGTCCGCGGTGCTGTCGGCGCACCTGGCTCGGGGCGCGGCCGCCGCGGCGACGCGGGACGAGCTGGAGCACCTCTCCCTCGCCTGGGCCGCCGCGGCCTCCCGTTCGCGCCTCGCCCCGACCACTGATGGAAGGGTCGCGGCACGTTGGGCCATCGACTCGTCGCCGGCGCTCCTCATCGCCGATCGCATCTCCCAGGACGCCGTCGACCTCCTCTGCGACGTCGATCTGGACCGCCTCGGGATGTGCCCCGTCGAGGAGGGGGGCTGCGGCTGGCTGTTCCTCGACCACAGCCGGAACCGGTCTCGCCGCTGGTGCACCATGGAGGCGTGCGGCACCGGGTCGAAGGCTCGGCGCCTGACCGAGCGGCGCCGGGTGGCTCGCGGCGCGGCAGCCCGGCCGGGACAGGTGGCCGGCCCGGCCTGAGCGGCGGACGCGGAGGGGTTCCCCGGGATCGCCTCGTGCGCCGCCTGCTCCCGACCTCTTGCAGCCAATCGGTTGTGGCGGGGGAGCCAAGGAGAGGGCGGGGTCAGCCACCCTCCCCTCGGCGTCAGGAGAACTGGTTCTGCGCCAGCAGCGGCAGGGCCGGCGAGGTGTAGGTGCCGTCGAAGCAGATGAGCGCCGACCCGTTGCAGCTCTCGCCGGGCGGCGGCGTGATCCACCAGTCCAGGACGCCACGGACCTCGGGGAACTGCTCGGCGGCCTCGAGCACCGCCGCGAGCGTCGCCTCCTGGTGCGCCGGCGAGCCGGAGATGTCCTGGTGGAATCCGCCACCCGGCGCCTGGCCGTTCTGGCCGCCCGTCTCGGTGATGAGGATGGGCATGCCGGTGTGGCCGCTGGCGTCGATCTGGCTGATGGCGGTCGACAGGTACTGCGTCGCATACGGGGTGATTTCGGCGGGATCGGTGGTGCTCAGCCCGCCGCCACCGGTGTTGTTGTCGGGATAGAGGTGGACGCTGACGAAGTCGCCGATCGAGGCGGCGAGCCCGGCCAGCGACGGCTGGTTGAAGGCGCCCTCCACGGTCTGCCCGGCGCTCCGCCAGCCGCCGATGGTCACCGGGATGCCGGCCGAGTAGGTCCTGATGTCGTCCGCCAGCTGCCGCAGCGAGGAGACCGTCGACGAGTTCAGCACCGGCTCGTTGAAGACGTCGAGCGCCACCAGGTTGGCGGGATAGGTGCCGCCGAATTGACTCTTGATGGCGGAGAGGACGCCCTCCTCGGCCGTCACCAGGCTGCCGAGGTCGGTGATGGTCGCGTTGGAGACGCCGGGCCCCTGGCTGGCGCCCGGCGGTTGCTGGTGCAGCGTCAGCAGCACGTCGATGTGCGCCGCCTCCAGCCGGTCGAAGGCGACCTTCCAGCCGCCGTCATCCATGCGCGAGGCATATTGGTTGCCCCAGGCGAGGCGCACCAGCTGGACCCCGTCCTGCTGCATGACGGTGGCGAGCGCCTGGCCGGTCGGCGACTCGGCGCTGCCGTCGAGCAGTTCGACGGGCACCGCGTCCACGCCGACGCCGTGCACGGCGGCGAGGTCGACGGGCGTGGCCTGGCCGCCGGTGGTGCCCGGCGCCGCCGTCACCTCGATGCCGCAGGAGGTGACGGCGAGGCCGGCGGCGAGCAGCGCGGCGCAGAGGGGCAGGCGCGAGGTCATCGCGGGCCCTCCTGGCCGGCGGCCGTGCTCGCACCTCTCATGGATGGCCATGGTGGGACCGGAAACTGAGAGGACGGCGAAGCCCCTCTGAGACGGCGCTGAGAGTGCGACAGGCATCTGACAGCCGCGCTGTGGCAGGATGCCCGCCCATGGACGCCACCGCCAGCCGCCGCTACGTGCACGGGCACCACCCGCGGGAGCACGAACGCCTCCACGACCAGGCCTCTGCGCTGGTCGACCTGCTGCACTGCGACACGGGGTATCCCGACGGCAGCAGCGTGCTCGAGGCGGGCTGCGGGGTCGGCGCCCAGACCGTCACCCTGGCGCGGCGCAGCCCCGGCGCCCGGTTCACCTCCGTCGACATCTCCGCGGAGTCGCTTGCCGAGGCGGCGCGCCGTGTCGAGGACGCCGGTCTGCGCAACGTCGAGTTCCGCGAGGTGGACATCTTCGCGCCGCCGTTCGCGCCGGCGTCCTTCGACCACGTCTTCGTCTGCTTCCTTCTGGAGCACCTGCCCGACCCCGTCGCGGCGCTGGGCATCCTGCGAGGCCTGCTCCGCCCCGGCGGCGGCATCACCGTCATCGAGGGCGACCACGGCTCCGCCTACTTCCATCCCGACAGCGCGGCCGCCCACGAGGCCATCGCGTGCCTGGTGCGGCTGCAGCGCGAGGGCGGCGGTGACGCCCTGATCGGCCGGCGTCTCTTCCCGCTGCTGACACGGGCGGGGTTCGACGCGGTGAGCGTCTCTCCCCGCATGGTGTACGCGGACGAGAGCCTGCCCCAGATGGTGGACGGCTTCACCCGCAGGACCTTCACCGCCATGATCGAGGGGGTCCGGGAACCCGCCATCGCCGCCGGCCTCATCGAGCCGTCGCGCTTCGACGAGGGCATCCAGGACCTGTACCGGACCGCCGGGCCGGGCGGCGTCTTCTGCTACACGTTCTTCAAGGCCGTGGGGCGCACGCCGGTCTGACCCCGCCGCCGGTACGCCGCGGTGCGGGGGTTCAGTGGTGGGCGATGCCGGAGGGCTCGGGAGGGGCGAGGATCCCCTCGACGTGCTGCAGCAGGTCGCGGACCGCGTCGCGCTGGAGCACCAGGCCGCGGTGGCCGGCCACGGCGGAGTTGGCCACCAGCCCGGCGTCGCGCAGGACCTTGACGTGGTTGCTCACCGTGGGCTGCGCCAGGGAGAACAGCGCGGCCAGCTCGCTGACGGTGCTGGGGCCGGTGCGCAGCACCTCGATCATGGCGAGGCGCGTGGGATCCGAGATGGTCTTCAGGCGCCGCGCCAGGAGCTCCGTCCGCGCCCGCGCCTCGGCCCCGCTGCCCTCGGCGCGCACCCCGACCAGCACGGTGCCGGGCAGGTCCACCAGCGAGCCGAGATGGGCGAAGTACGCCGGCACCACGGCCACGACGCCACCGCTGGGCAGCGACGCCACCAGCTCGTCGAGCTGGCGCTGGTGCGGCGTCCCGCTGCTGTGGGCGACCTCGCGCCAGGAGCCGCCGTGCCGCTGGATCTCCCGCCGGGCCGCCACCGCCGCCTGCACGCTGCGCAGCCCGTTGCGGCGCCAGTCGGGCTCGACGGCCGACCACACGTCGCGCACCAGCGCCAGGTAGCCGCGGCGGGCCGCGGGCGACGTGCGCAGGCGGGCGAGGCGGGCCCGCAGCGCGATCTGGTCCGCCTCCGTCTCCGAGGCGAGGCGCAGGTCGGTGGGGACGGTGGCGGCCAGCTCCTCGAGCCGGCCCAGCAGCTCGTCCGCATCGAGGGAGAAGAGCAGGCCGCCGCGGTGGGCGAGGATGGTCATCTCCATGGAGCCGCTGCATTCCGTGATGCCCTCGGGCCCCCAGAAGGCGCGCACCCGCTCGCCCAGCTCGGGCGCCTCCGTGTAGAGGCTGTCCAGGGTGGCGTGGTCGCGGCGGAAGGCCGGCTGGTATGCGGCGTGGAGGACCCAGTCCAGCTCGGCGGCGATGGAGCCCCCGACGGCGACGGTCAGCGAGGGCTCGGCGTCCGCCGTCGGTTCGTGGAAGAGTGGCATAGCCACCTGACTATATCACTATGTTGCTTGACTCTGTGCCAGGTATATGCCAAGATACCGATATGGCTATGAACCCATGGATCGCCCAGGCAGCGTCGGGAGCTCGCATCCACGATCTCCAGCACGACGCCGACATCGACCGCATCGCCCGGCAGGTCCGGGTGGATCGCCGCCGGAATCACGAGCATGCGGCGATGACGCGGGTGGCCGGCGAGATCCTCCTCCGTGCCGGCCGGCGCCTCGCCGGATAGGGTCAGCCCGCGGCGGAGAACTCCGCCAGCTCTCCCAGGTAGCGGTCGCGCCTCTCCTCGCTGAGGAAGGCGGCGCGGAAGGAGTTCTCGGCCAGCCGCACCAGCCCGGCGCGGTCGATGCCGAGGTCGCGGCCCACCGCCCGGAAGTTGTCCTCGATGTAGCCGCCGAAGTAGGCGGGGTCGTCGGAGTTGACGGTGACGACCAGGCCCGCCTCGATCATGCGGGGCAGGGGATGGTCCTCGATCCGGTCGACCACCCGCAGGCGCACGTTCGACAGCGGGCAGACCGTCAGCGGGATGCGCTCGTCGCGCAGCCGGGCCATCAGCTCCGCGTCCTCGACGCAGCGGACGCCGTGGTCGATGCGGCTGACCCTGAGCAGGTCGAGGGCCTCCGAGATGTAGGCGGGAGGACCCTCCTCGCCGGCGTGCGCGACGCACCGGAAGCCCGCCTCGCGGGCGCGGTCGAAGACCCGGACGAACTCCGACGGGGGATGCCCGACCTCGGCCGAGTCGAGGCCGACGGCGACGATGCGATCCCGGTGCGGCATCGCCTCCAGGAGGGTGGCCATGGCGGCCTCGGCCCCGCGATCGCGGAGGAAGCAGAGGATCAATGACGTCGAGACCCCGTACCGCTCCTCGCTGCCGGCGAGGACCGACCAGAGGCCGTCGACCACCGTCGCCATGGGGATGCCGCGCTCGGCGTGGATCTGCGGGTCGAAGGAGATCTCCGCGTGGCGGACACCCTGGAGGCGCGCCCGCTCCAGGTAGCGCCTGGCCAGGTCACCGAAGTCGCGCTCGGTCAGCAGCACCGAGGTGGTCGCGTAGTAGATGTCGAGGAACGACTGCAGGTTGGTGAACGCGTACCGCCGCCGCAGCGCCGCCTCGTCGGGGCAGGCCAGGCCGATGCCGTTGCGCTCGCTGAGCTCGAAGGCCAGCTCCGGCTCGAGGGTGCCCTCGATGTGGAGGTGCAGCTCCGCCTTGGGGATGGGCCGGCCGGGGAGGCCGGCGGGCATCGCCGCTCGCGCGCCGGGGAGGGCGGCGTCCGTGCCGGAGCCGGGGGTGGCGACCACGAGGGCGATTATGGGGAGTGCCGGAGCGGGATGGCGGGACGGATCAGAGGGAGGCGGGCACCGCCATACACTGCCTCCCATGGATGTGCGCGGCTGCCGGGTCGACGAGCTGGAGCAGGTCCTGCATCTCTGGCGTGCGGCCGGCGCGGAGCCGACGGTGACCGACGACGTCGCCGGACTGCGGGCGCTGCTGGAGTTCTGCCCCGAGTCGCTCCTCGTCGCGGTGGAGGGCGGCGCCGTCGTCGGCACCCTGATCTGGGGATGGGACGGGTGGAGGGGATCCTTCTACCGCCTCGCGGTGGACCGGTCCTTCCAGCGCAGGGGCATCGCCACCGCCCTCGTCCGGGAGGGCGAGCGACGCCTCCTCCAGGTCGGGGCGCGGCGGGCCGCGGCCATCGCGGTCGGTTCGGCGGACTGCGCCGTGCCGTTCTGGACGGCGGCCGGCTACGCGGCGCAGGGCGACCGGGTGCGGCTGGTCAAGAACCTGGCCTGAGGCGCGCGCCGCCCGTGGCGCGTGGCCTCTCCACGGTTCTCCGGCTGCGGTTCACATCCTCTCCACACCGGGAGGCGACCCTGACGTCGTCCGAACCCGGGTCCTCACCCGGGGGCAACCAAGGAGAACCGCATCGTGAACCGCCCGCTCCGCACCTTCTGGAACCTCGCCGCCGTCGGCGGCGCCATCGCCGTGGGACTGACCACCCACAACGCCGCCTACATCGTCATCACCTTCCTGGGCGGGCTCATCGTGCCCCGCATGCTCGGTCTCGCCGGACCCGGGCACTTCGACCACGCCCGCCGCCAGTTCCACGGCGAGGGCCTCGCCGGGCACCGCGGCCACGGCTGCGGCGGGTGGTCCGGGCACGACCGCCTGCAGGAGTGGCACAGCAAGGCCCACGAGGCGATGGCCGCCACCCCGCCCGCGCCCACCGCGTGATCGGCCGGCCGTCGCCTGCGTGGCGCCGGCCCCCCGTACGATTACCCGCGATGACCAGGGTGCTCATCGTCGACGACCAGCCGGACATCGTCCGGCTGGTTCGCGACTACCTGGAGCGGGGCGGCTTCGAGGTGGTGACCGCCGGCGACGGCGAGGAGGCGCTGCGCGCGGCGCACCGGTCCCGTCCCGACCTCGTCGTGCTCGACCTCTCCCTCCCCCGCCTCGACGGCCTCGACGTCGCCCGGGCGCTGCGCCGCGACGGGGATGTCCCCATCATCATGCTGACGGCGCGCACCGAGGAGACGGATCGCGTCGCCGGCCTGGAGCTGGGCGCCGACGACTACGTGACCAAGCCCTTCAGCGCCCGCGAGCTGGTGGCGCGGGTGCGCGCGGTGCTGCGCCGCACGCAGGCGGCGCGGTCCCAGGAGGACGTGGTGCAGGTCGGCGACGCCATCACCCTGGACGTGCCCCGCATGGAGACGGTCGTCGAGGGCAGGCGGGTGTCGCTGACGGCGACCGAGTTCCAGCTGCTGCTCCACATGGCCCGCCAGCCCGGCCGTGTCTTCACCCGGGCCCAGCTCCTCGACGCCGTCCACGGCGTGGCCGTCGAGTCGTACGAGCGGGCCATCGACGCCCACATCAAGAACCTCCGCCGCAAGATCGAGCGCGACCCCCGCGCGCCGCGCCTGCTGCTCACCGTCTTCGGCGTCGGATACCGCCTCTCGGACGGAACGGCGTGAACCCGCCCGGCCCGGGGCACGGCCGCCCGTACTCGAGCCACGGCCGGGAGCGTCCCCACTGGTGGCCGGAGGGGAGCGCCTGGCCGCCCCAGGGCCCCGACTTCCACCGCGGGGCGGCCAGGGTCGCCCGCAGGGTCGGCTGCGCGCTTGGCTGCCTGCTGCTCCTCCTCGTCGGCGGCGTGACGGCGATGATCTGGCTCGTCCTCAGCCTCACCGGGACGGTGAGCTCGGCGCCGCTGGCGACCGCCGTGGCGGCGGTGGGGATCGGCGTCGGGGTCATCGGCGTCATCGCGCTGGCGGTGGCGGCGCGGCGGCTGGCGGTGCCGGTCCGCGGCCTGGTCGACGCCGCCCGCCGGGTGGAGAGGGGCGATTACTCGGCCCGGGTGCCGCTGCGCGGACCGGGCTCGCTGCGATCCCTGTCGAGGGCGTTCAACGCCATGAGCGCGCGGCTGGAGGAGGAGGAGACGAGGCGCAGGTCGGTGCTCGCCGACATCACCCACGAGCTGCGCACCCCGCTCACCGTCATCCGCAGCCAGGCCGAGGCCATCGCCGACGGCGTCAACCCGCCCGACGCCGAGCACTTCGCCCCCATCATCGCCGCCACCCACGCGCTGGAGGCACTGGCCGACGACCTCCGCACCCTCGCCCTCGCCGAGGCGGGCGGCCTGCGGCTGGAGCGCGAGCCGGTGGACGTCTCCGTGCTGGTCAGCGAGACCCTGGACGCCTTCCGTCCCGACGCCGACCAGGCGGGAATCCGACTCGACAACCGCGTCGCCGCCGACACCCCCACCGCGGATGCCGACCCGGCGCGCCTGCGCCAGATCCTCGGCAACCTGCTCGGCAACGCCCTCGCCCACACCCCCGCGGGTGGGAGCGTGGCGGTGGAGGCCGCCGGCGAGGCGGCGGAGGGCGGGGCGGCCCCGCTGGTGCGGATCACCGTCCGCGACGACGGCGAGGGCATCCCCGCTGACCTGGCGCCACGCGTCTTCGACCGCTTCGCCAAGGGGCCGGGGTCGACCGGGTCGGGGCTGGGGCTGGCCATCGTCCGCCAGCTGGTCGAGGCCCACGGCGGCACCGTCGGGGTGGAGAGCGCCGAGGGTCAGGGGACGGCGATCACCATGAGGATCCCCGCCGCCGGCTGAGCCGCAGGACCCGCCGTCCCCCCGCTACCAGCGCTGGTGCACCAGGGGGGCGATGCGCTCCCGGTACAGCTCGGCGATCGCCGCCATGACGTCGTCGTCGAGATCCGGAAGGTCGGAGCTTGCCGCGTTGGCGGCCGCCTGCTCCGCCGTCTTCGCACCGGGGATGACGGTGCTGACGCACTCGTTCATGAGGATCCATCGCAGGGCCTGGCCGCTCATCGGCGCGTCGTCGGGGAGGATGGTGCGCAGCCGTTCGACGGCGGCCAGCCCCAGGTCGTAGTCGACGCCGGAGAAGGTCTCGCTGGCGTCGAAGGCCTCGCCGTGGCGGTTGTAGCTGCGGTGATCGGACGGCTCGAACCGGGTGTCCGGCCGCAGCCTGCCGGTGAGCAGCCCCGAGGCCAGGGGGACCCTGACGATGATGCCGACGTCGCGCGCCCTCGCCTGCGGCAGCAGCGACTCGGCGGGACGCTGGCGCAGCATGTTGTAGACGACCTGCACCGTCGCCACGCCGGGGAACTCGATTGCCTTGAGGCCCTCCTCGACACGCTCGACGCTGACCCCGTGGTGGGCGACGGCGCCCAGGGCCTGCAGCTCGTCGAGGGCCGCGAACAGCTCCGGGTGGTAGTAGATGTCGGTGGGCAGGCAGTGCAGCTGGACGAGGTCCAGGGTGGCCACCCCCAGGTTGTCGCGGCAGCGGTCGACCCAGGCGCGGAGGTTCTCCGGCGTGTAGCTCGCCATCGCCAGCGGGGCTCGCCGCCCGATCTTGGTGGCGACGATGAGGCGCTCGCCGCTGCGCTCGCGCAGGAAGCGGCCGATGAGCCGCTCGCTCCGCCCGTCGCCGTACACGTCGGCGGTGTCGTAGAAGGTGACGCCGGCGTCCGCCGCCGCGTGCAGGGCGCGCAGGCTGGTGGCGTCGTCGACGGTGCCCCAGTCGGCGCCGATCGCCCAGGCGCCGAAGCCGATCTCGCTGACGGTGTAGCCGGTGCGACCCAGGCGCCGAGACCTCACGGCGCCGAGCGTACCACCGCTACCCGAAGGTGAAGTCGTATGCCTCGACGCCGGGGGAGACGGTGAGCAGCAGCACCCCGGAGCTCTCCGACGAACCCGACACCAGCGTGTAGAGGCCGGGGATGCCGCTGACGTCCACCGTCGTCACCGCCTTGCCGTTGAGGGAGACGGCCACCGTCCCGCTGCCGCCGAGCACGAGGTAGACGTCGTGCGCCTCGAAGTCCAGCTCAAGGCGCGCGTCGGCGCCGGCCGTCGCCTCCTCCGACCCGATCGTCCACGAGCCGGACAGCGCGTACTCCTCGGGGGTGATGAAGCTGGGGAACTTGTAGACGGCGGGGGCGTCCATGACCGGGGTCGCCCCCACCAGGTACTGCAGCCGGCTGTAGCCGAGATAGGTCTCGGGGTTGGTGGGTGCGGTCGGCGTCCGGTCGGGCAGGTCGGTCGGAGCCGGCAGCTTCAGCCCCGGGTTGGCGTCGACGAGCAACTGGCGGATGAGCGACTCGGTCCGGCCGTACTCGCCCTCGCCGAAGTCGACGTGCCGCAGCATACCGGTCGCGTCCACCAGGTACTCGGCCGGCCAGTACTCGTTGTCGTAGGTGCTCCAGGTGATGTCGTTGTCGTCGACGGCGATGGGGTAGGTGACGCCCAGCTGCTGGGCCGCCCCCTGCACGTTGGAGACGACGTGCTCGAAGGCGAACTCGGGAGTGTGCACGCCGACCACCACCAGCCCGTCGCTCGCGTACTGCTTGTACCAGGCCTCGACATGGGGGATGGTGCGCTGGCAGTTGATGCACGAATAGGTCCAGAAGTCGATGAGCACGACCTTGCCGCGCAGGTCGGGAAGCGACAGCGGCGCGCCACCCGGGGTGTTGAGCCAGGCGGTGATGCCCGCGAAGTCGGGGGCGGGCCCGCAGTTCTCCAGCGTCGCGGAGTCGGTGCAGCTGAGCAGGGAGCCGTCCCCGGTGTTGCCCTTGGTCAGGGTCTGCAGCTGGGTCCTCACCGTCCTGCCACCCTCCACGCTGTTCTGCAGGGCGTTGGTGTAACCGGTGACGTCCTGCTGCAGGCCGTTGGTGAGATTGAGGCCGATGGCGAGGGTCATGACGATGAGCACGGCGCCGCCGGCGATGCGCATCCCCCGGGCCCGGTCGCGCAGCGCACGGACGCGGTCGATGACGGCGTCGCCGGCGAGGGCGACGGCGAGCAGGGGCACGCCGGCACCGGCGGCGAAGGCCACAGTGAGCAGCAGGCCGGTGAAGCTCAGGTGGTTGGTGGCACCGATCACGGTGATGGCGGCGAGCACCGGGCCGGCGCAGGGGACGAAGACCGCGCCCAGCCCCAGGCCCAGCACCAGGCCGCCGCGCGCCGTGGTCGGCTGCGGGCCGCGCAGGCGGAAGAAGGGGCGCTCGAGGATCTCCCCGATGGCGGGCACCAGCAGGCCGATGCCGAACAGGCCGAGAACCAGGAGCCCGGCGTCGCGCAGCAGGTCCTGGGGCAGCCCGATGGCGCTGAGGACGGTGGTGCCGACCAGGGTGATGACGCTGAAGCTCGCCACCAGACCGGCCACCACGGCGACGGAGCGCCGGCGACGCGACGCCGGCGCCGTGCCGGTGGCGCCCGCGACGAGGACGACGGGCAGCACCGGCAGGATGCACGGGGAGATGCCGGTGATGAGCCCGGCGACGAAGCCGACGACGAGCAGGCTGATCATCAGGTCCTGAAGGTCAGCTTAGACGTGGTCCCCCCTCCGGCGGCCCCGCCGAACGTGCGAAGGGTGGTCGCCTCCCCGGTCAGGCCCTGCGGCGGGGCACGAGCCTCCAGAGACGGCCTCCGAGAATCACGGCGGCGGCGACGTAGAGCATGGAGCCGAAGGGGAGGGTGATCTCGGCGCGGACCGGCTGCCCATGGGCCAGGCTGATCGTCACCGTGCTCAGGCCCACACCGGAGACCTGGTTCCACACGTAGGTGCCGGTGGCGCCCGGGTTGGCCGCCTGCACGCCGGCGCGGAATGCGGCGGCCCCGATGCCCGTGATCGCCACGAGCAGGATGGCGCAGACGAACGCCCACCAGAGGCCGCCCATCCAGCGCGGCCGGCGCGCCCCGTCGCCGTACTGAGCGTCGACGTACCCCCTGGCCAGTTGCCGGAGGGAACCCAATTGCCGGATGGCCTCCCCCACCCCCGCCTCGCCGGCCGCCGCCCGCAGGTTGGTGCGCAGGTCCCGGCGGATGGTGCGCCGCCCGCCGGTGCGGATGTCGTAGGTCAGCAGATCGACCGTCCACAGCACCCTCTCGATGCGCAGCCGGTCCATCAGGGTCAGGCGCCGGTTCACGGCAGATCCTCCTCGCTGGGGGGTAGGGGTTGACGGGGGACCGAAGAGGAGAGGGCGGGCGTCACCACCGCCGCCAGCGAGAGCCAGTCGCCGGCCGCCTGGGCCAGGGCCGCGTAGCCCGCCGGGGTGGGCCGGTAGTACTTGCGGGCCGGTCCGGAGCGGGAGGAGACCAGCCGCGACGACACCCGCCCCTCGCGTTCCAGCCGGGCCAGCGCCGGGTAGACGGTGCCGTCGGGGATCTCGCTGAGGCCCAGGGCGCGCAGCCGCTGCGCCAGCTCGTAGCCGTAGGACTCCTGCTCCGCCAGGAGCCGGAGCAGGAGCGGCGACAGCAGCCCCTTGAGGAGCTGGGGATCGTGCGTCGGGCCCATCGGTCAGATGATACGCCGTGTACTAGGCCTTATCAGGTAGTGGGGCATGTCGAGTTCCGGTGGGTGGGATCGGCGCGGAGCAGGTCAGGGCTCGCCGGCGGAGAGCAGCGACCTGAGGCTGCGCGCGGTCCCCAGCAGCCGCCAAGGGCTGGAATGTGCGGTCAGGGCATGGTGCGCCTCCCCCGCCGCCTTCCAGTACCCGGCGGCGTGCTCGGGAATGGGGTCGCCGGGACCGAATCGGTGGAGGGCCGCCGCGAGGGGACGGCGCCCCCAGGTGAGACACTCCGGCGGGGCGGGGGCCATGCGCCCCGGGGCGGTGTGGCAACGCCCAAGCGCGGGTGACGAAACGACCGGTGCATTCGTCCGGGTGACCATGGAGGCGACGGCGTGCTGGGTGGACCGCGCCCTCCGCCGCGACGACGAGTCCCGACGCCCTCACCCCGGCAGCAACTGCGCCCCACCATCGGCCCCGAGCATGTAGACACCGCCGGACTCGACCAGGACGAACGCAGAACTCCCGATCACAGGGAACACCGCAACGACACCTGAGCCCTGGGCAACCTGGACGCTGTCCTGGCTCTGATAGAGGGTGGTGTCGTCGGACCACGTGACCACCCACACGGCGTCGTTCGGCTGGCCCGCGATCCCCCCTGCAAGGGCGAGCCGTGTGCCGTCCCAGGAGAAGGCGGCAGCCACGGCGACAGAGGTGGAGTTCGGTGTCTGGCTGGGCCACTGGCGCGTCACCTGAGCCACGACCTGCCAGCTGGCAACGTCTCGGATCGTCACACCGGCGGCGTCGTCCTCGGCGAACAGGCTGCAGTCGTGGGTGACGATTCCGGCCGCTCCCGGGTGACTGGCGAGCACCTGGCCCGTCGACAGCTCGATGACAGCAACCGCCGACGGAGAGTCTGTGGAGGTGCTGTCCTCGACAACGACCGCCCGGTCCGCCTCGGGGCTGCACCCCAGAACGTCGAGCAGGGACGTGCCCGTTGGCGAGACAACCTGGGCCGCCCCGGTGAGACCTGTCTCAACCAGAGCATCGCCCGAGGCGCCGATGCCGCAGATGTGGTCGGAGTCGTCGCCCCACACGGCACCGGTCAGCCCCGCGGCAGCGATGTCACCGATGTCCGTTCCCTGGATGCTCATCACGACGCCGTTGCCAAGGAGAACCTTCGAGCCGTCGGGTGCGACCGATGGGTAGCCCCACCGCTGCGCGAAGGCAGGGGGAACGGAGAACGTCCCGGCGATGTCGCCCTGGTCCCCGCGAGCTTCGAAGGCACCAAGTTCGCCCGCGAGCGGATAGACGATCAAGGGCGGTGGGGCAGTGATCGTGGACAACACACCGGCCCCGATGGGCGATGTGCCAGCGGTTCCCGATGTCGGTGGCACCGGCTTGGTCGCGGGGGACGTTCGGGCTGCGGTGCCGGGAGTGGGAGAGGAGATGCCGCTCGTGCCGCGGGGCCTACCGTGGTCCGACACCAAACTGACGGTGAGAACGCATCCGGCCAGCGCGGCAACGATCACGACGACGACGGCTGCCGCACGCCTCACCCGGCCGCGCACGCGGTCGTCGCCGCTCACCGATCTTCCCCGGTTGCAGCAGGAAGCCCGCGCAGCCGTGCCGCCACCCGGATGCTCCGGGCCTTGAGCGCCGGCACAGAGAGATCGAGCAGCATCGTACTGTCCTTCACGATCTCCGACCGGGCAAGCATGCCGCCTCCAGAGGCTGCCGTGATACTCCCGGATGTCCTGCAGATCGGGTGCATCGGGGAGTAGACGGAGGTCCCGAGGATCTGCTAGGCAGGGCGTCCTGCTCGTAAAGCAGCCGGACCCCCGCGACGGTGTCCCCGACACGCATCAATGGCCGCGGGGAATGCCCTCCGGTCGCCGCGGCGGGGCGGCCAGGAGCTCAGAGCTGCCGGGAGGAGCGCAGCGACGTGAGGCTGAGTGCGGCCCGCAGCCGCCGCCAGGGCCCGGACTGTGCGGTGAGGGCATGGCGGGCCTCCCCCGTCGCCTTCCAGTACCAGGCGGCGTGCTCCGGGAGGGGGTCGCCGGGGCCGAAGACCGCGGCATCAGCCGTCCTCGCCAGGGTGTCCACGTGGGGCGCCGGGATGAGCCGGGCCTGCTCCCGCCGGGTCTGCCCGCGGGGGAGGACGTGCCCCAGGTCGCGCGCGTGGTCGAGCAGATCGCTCCAGGCGCCGGCGAAGCGCAGGCTGGTCGAGCCGCCGACGCGCCGCCTCCGCCGCCGCTGCGCCTTGAGGCCGAGGATCACGGCGCAGGCGAGGAGCAGGAGCAACACCGGCGCGCCCGCGAAGATCAGCACGTCGACGAGCACCGCCGAGATGCCGGCATGGGAGGCCGGGTGGGAGCGGACCGGCGGCCGGGTCTGCGCCGTCGACCGGAGGGGTGGGGCGGGCGGGGGCCGCAGCTCGGTGACGGTGGGCGGGGCTACCACCGCCTGGGGAAGCTGGGTCGGCTCGGCCTGGGGAAGGGGCTGGGCCGCGGCACGGGTGGGAAGGAAGAGGCTGGGGGCGACGGTGACCCAGCCGAGCCCCGCCAGCGACACCTGCACCCAGGCGTGGACGTCGCTCCCCGTGACGGTTCCCCCCGCGCCCACCTGGGCGCCGAGGACGACGCGGGCCGGCACCCCGACCGCGTCGGCCATGAGGGCGAGCGTCGCGGCGAACTGCTCGTCGTCGCCGACCAGCTGGGTCCCGGTCGACGGGTCGCCGTCGACGAAGGCGGTGAGCCGGCCGGCGCTGTGCCCCGCCGTCGAGAGCGGCGGGTTCTCCGTCCCGTTGCTGAACCGGCCGTCGTCCTTGAGCTTCTCCGCCAGCGCGATCACCCGGTTCCAGGCCCCGGCGGTGCCGCCGGCCCACTGCTCGGCGGTGGTCTGCACCGCGGTGGGGACGCTGACCGCGAGCTGATCGGTGCCGGCCGCGGCGGCGGCCAGCTGGGCCGCCGTCGGGGCCCTGGGCGCGATGACGTCGAGGGTGTAGCTGTCGCCGCTGGAGAGGGGGGCGGTGTCGGCGCCCGTGGCGGTGGTCGCGTCGTAGCGGAAGTCGGCGGTCAGGCCGGCTGCCCCGGGGCCGGAGAACTGGATGCCGGTGACCTCGCCCGCCACCGGGATCCAGGTGCCCTGGAGCCCGTCCACCCGGACCGTGACCGTCTCGCTCACACCCGAGTAGGCGGCCGGGATGGCGGAGCCGTACCGGCGGAAGACGTCACCCGACGTGGGCCCGGTGGTGGAGGCGCCCTCACCCCCGAACCCCCAGGCCAGGCCGTCATACGAGTCCATGGTGGCGATGGTCATCAGAGACCCCGGCTGCAGCCCGCTGACGGTGAACAGGGTGGTGCTGGAAAGGGAGTGGGGCGAGCCGGCGGTGTAGGTGCGGAAGGTGCCCAGCGGGCTGGGCTGGTTGCTGGCGTCGAAGGGCGGCGCGACATAGCGCGAGAGCACCACCCGCTGGTTGCCGCTGAGGGGCAGATTCGGCCCCACCACGGGGGCCAGCGCCGCCGCGACGGCGACGATGCCGACCGCCGCCACGATGCGGCGTCTGCGGCTGGTGCCGGCCAGGTAGGCGGGATGGGTGCGCCGGTACCGCAGCGTGAGCCAGGCGAGCAGCAGGGCGGCGAACAGCGCGCCCTGGAGGAGCAGGGCGACGGGGACCTCGGCGCCGAAGAGGATGCCGAGCGCCAGGACCAGGGCGGGGGCGATGGCCGGGACGGCGATCGTCCGCGTGCGCCGGGCCAGGCCGTACCCCGCCACGCCAGCCACCAGGCCGGTGAGGTAGGGGATGGCGAGGAGGTTGCCGACGTTCCCGACCGGCGGGGCGGTGGTGAGCAGCTCCTTCCAGCCCTGGACCGCCGCGCCGACCAGGAGCGTGACCGTGTTCGGCGTCGGGACGACGCCCCAAACGGCGCTGGCGGGCGCGGCCACCACGCCACCCAGGAGGAGGAAGACCGCCACCGTGAGCAGGGCGTCGACCAGGACCGGTTGTCGCAGCCGCTGGGACAGCTCGGCGATGACGATGCCCAGGGCGACCGCGACGCCGCCGACGATCAGGTAGGTCTCGCCCCCGAAGGTGTTCTGGAACCCCACCAGCCCGAGCACGGAGAGGACGAGGACGAAGGCGGCGTCGATCAGCCGGTCGACGTTGTCGCCGGCGAGGTCGGCGTCGCGGAGGCGGGCGGGGAACGTGCTCACGCCACCGCCCCCGAGGTCACCACGGCGGGCAGCTGGGTCAGCTCGCCCAGCTGGATGATGGTGGTGAGACCCGCCGAACCCGCCGTCCAGCTCTCGCCGGGGACGATGCGGATCGCCACCGTCCTCACCTCCGAGGCGAAGCGGAGGGCCGCTCGCCGCATCTCGGAGGCGGGCGCCGCCGAACCGCTGACGATGACGGCGAGGGTGGTGCTGGTGCCCCGCTGGGCGGCCTTGGCGGCCGCCAGCGCCAGGCTCTGCCCCGCGGGGGCCAGCTGGGCACGGGCCAGGGCGTCGAGCAGCAGGTAGGGGACCGAGGCGATGGCGAGTTGGTCCCCGGCCAGGATCAGCGCCTGCAGGCCGTCGCGCGACGCCCGGAGCGCGAGCGAGCCGGCGACCTCCAGGGCCGTCTCGAACTCCTCGGCGTCCGCGTACGCCGCCGGGCTGGCGTCGACGATGACGGTGAGGCTGGAGCGGCGCGTGTCGTTGAACTGCCGCACCTGGAGGCGGCCGGTCTTCGCCGTGCTCCGCCAGTGCACCATCCGCTGGTCGTCGCCGGGGGCGTACTCGCGCAGGCTGTGGAAGGCGAGGTCGCTCGCCGACACCTCCTTGGTGGTGAGGCCCTCGAGGTCGCGGAGCACACCGGCCCCGAAGGAGGGGATCGGCACCGTCCTGGGGTGGACGATGAGCTCGGTGGCGCCTCCCCCGGGAGCCCGGCGCCGCAGCATCCCCACCGGGTCTCCCCGCACCGTCGTCGCCGGCCCGATGACGATGACGCCGCGGCGCTCGGTGGGGATCACGAACAGCTCGTCGGCCGCCGCGCCCGCGGCGAGGGTGGGCGCGTGGAAGGCGGCCACCGCCTCTCCCACCGGCAGATCCACGTCGACGGCGAGGGTGCGGCGGCCGCTGCGGTTGGTGAAGCGCACCCGCCCCACCGCCCGCCCGCCGGCCACCAGCCGCCGGGGGTCGAGGTCGACGTCGATGCGCAGCGAGGTCGGCCCGACCAGGAAGCAGGCGGCCATGGCCAGCGCCAGCAGGCAGGTGGCCGCCACCAGCTGCATCTCCTGCCAGCCCAGCACAGCCCCGGCGATCCAGGCCAGGACGCCGAGGGTGAGGACGGACCAGCCGAGGGGGGTGACCGCCGACAGCGGCGGGCCGAGCGCGGAGCGCACCCGGGAGGTGGTGGACGCCGCCGACGACCGCAGCGTGGCCAGGAGGGCGCGCCGCGGCCGCTCCGGGGTCAGCGACACCCGGTCCGCCACCTCACGCCCTGCGACCGCCTGCACCGCCACCTCGACTTCCCCCCTACGCGGCCCGTTCTGCCGGCGGCTTCACCTCGGCGAGGATGCCGGCGATGACGTCGTTGACGGCGACGCCGCCGAACTCCGCCTCGGCGTCGAGGAGGAGGCGGTGGCAAAGCACCGGGATGGCCAGCTCCCGGATGTCGTCGGGGACGACGTAGTGGCGGCCGTCGGCGGCCGCCCAGGTCTTGGCCGTGCGCACCCAGGCGAGGCATCCGCGCACCGACAGGCCCAGCCGGATGTGACGGGCCCGGCGCGACTCCTCGGCGAGGTGGCTGACGTAGGCGAGGATGGAGGCGTCGACGTGGACCAGGTCGGCGAGCTGCGACATGTCCCCCACCGCGGCGGATGTGATGAGGGGGGCCACCGCGGCACTGCGGTCACGGTTGGCCGCGTCCGCCAGCACCATGACGGTCGAGTCGTGGTCCGGGTAGCCGAGATTGGTCTTCATGAGGAAGCGGTCGAGCTGCGCCTCGGGAAGGCGGTACGTTCCCGCCTGCTCGATGGGGTTCTGGGTGGCCACCACCATGAACGGGGGACCGACGGGATGGGGCACGCCGTCGACGGTCACCCGGCCCTCGTCCATGACCTCGAGCAGCGCCGACTGCGTCTTCGGCGAGGCGCGGTTGATCTCGTCGGCCAGCACGATGGTGGCGAAGATGGGGCCGGGGTGGAACTCGAACGTCCCCTTGCGGCTCTCGTAGATGGAGACCCCGGTGACGTCGCTGGGCAGCAGGTCGGGGGTGAACTGGATGCGCGAGCTGGTGCCCTGCACGGTGTTGGCCAGCGACTTCGCCAGCGACGTCTTGCCCGTCCCGGGGAAGTCCTCGAGGAGCAGGTGCCCCTCGGAGAGCAGGCAGGTCAGGGCCAGCCGCACGACGTGGGTCTTGCCCACCACGGCGCGTTCGATGTTGGCGACCAGCTTGCCGAAGGTGTCGGCGAACCAGCCCGCCTGTTCCGGTGTCATGTCAGCCATCTCTCGTCCTTCACTCGGTGGGCCGTCGCGGAGTGACGGCATTGCTTCGCTCTGTGATCATGTCGCCGACCAGGTGACGTGATTCGACTCCACCCCGCCCGGCCACTGGGCGCCGACGTTCACCCACACGTGGGAGTTGGGAAAGCCGAAGACGGCCGCGGCCGAGCTGCCCTGCCCATTGGCGCCGACCGTCAGCTTCTCCGAGATGAAGTTCTCCGGGCTGCCGGCCCCGTAGTCGTCGCACAAGGTGTCCGTATGCCCGGCGCAGTCGCTGCTGTACCAGACGGTGTATGTGCCCGGCGCGAACCCTGACACCGCCACGTCGATGAGATGGCAGGCGGTCGAGGTGCAGCTGGAGTACGAGGTGTCCTCAGCCCCCTCGGAGACCGTCACCGTCTGCGGCGGCGCGCAGGCCTGCGTCGCCGCCGACGCCGGGCCGGAGTTGGGGCTGTCCTCACCCGCCGTGTCCTGCACGTAGGCGTAGACCGAATGGGTCTGGCCGCAGCTATAGGTGTAGGAATACGATCCCGGGGCGCTCATGTCCATGACCGGGGTGCTGTCGACGAAGACGGCGTAGGTTTGCACCCCCAGGCCGTTGTCCCCGCCGCCGCCCCAGGAGTAGATGACCGTGTTACCGCTGGCGACCGCTGTCACCCAGGGTGCGTAGGGCGGGCCGTAGGGCAGGCCGGTGGCCGCGTTCGATGGGCTGCCACACTCTCCCGCCTCATTGCAGGCCTCGACGGTGACGCTGTAGGTGTCGCCGTTGACCAGGCCGGAGATGGTCTCGTCGACCTGGTTTCCGGACGCCCCCGGGCTGGGCCAGGACCCCGACGCGTTGCTCCCACCGCTGGTGTTGGCGGCGGTGTACTCGACGGTGGTGATGGACGCCCCGTGGGACGCTGGGAGAACGAAGGTTGCCGTCAGCGACTGGTCGCCGTGGCTGACGGCAAGGTCCTCGATCGGCGCCGGGACCCCGTCGGCGGCGATGGCCGGCTCCGACGGCGCGCTCTCCGCCGACTTCTCGCCCTCACGGTTCACGTCCTGCACCGTGTAGGTGTACCTGTCGCCGTTATTGGTGATGGACGGGAAGGTGGCGCAGAACTGCGAGCCCGAGCACGCCGAGGTCTCGGTGACGGTCTGGCCGGTGCTGCCGTTGACCAGCTCCGTGACCGCGTAGGAGGCGCACGGCTGGGCATCGTTGCAGAGGCCGACGGCCGGCCAGGTGACGGTGATGGTGGTGGTTGTCTGGTCCGGCGACACCTGCGCGGCGGCGGTCGGCGCCGAGGGCGTGGCGGGCGTCCCGTACGTGTAGACGGCCGACGACTGCGTCGGCGGGCCCGGTCCCAAGGCGTTGTGGGCGGTGACCGTGAAGGTGTACGGCCCCACGTTGTTGTCCAGACCGCTGAATGTGTACGACGTCGCCGTGCCCGACACCGTCTGCAACGCCGACCCCGACTGCGGGGCGGGGTTGACGGTGATGAGGTAGCTGTCGATGGCGCGCCCGTTGGGGTTGGCGGCCGTCCACGAGAGTGCGACCTCGCCGTCGCCGGGTGTGGCCGTGACCGCTCCGGTCGCGCTCGGGGCCGATTGCGGCATGAAGGATCCCGTCACCGACGTGGTGCTGAGGCCGACCTGGTTGTGCGCCGTGACGGTGAACTGGTAGGTGATGCCGTTGGTCAGACCGGTCCACGTGTACGAGGTGCCGGCGACGTCGGTGGAGGCGCCCCCGGCCACGGAGACCACGTAATGGTCGACGGGCGATCCGTTGTCCGGCGCCGCCACCCAGCTGAGGGCGACCTGCTGGTTGCCGACGTCGCCCTGGAGGTCGGTGGCCGCCCCCGGGGCGTCCAGCACCTGGAGCGTCATCTCCCCGATGACGGTGCGGTCGGCCCGGCCCGGCACGTCGGTCACCTCGACCGAGAAGGTCATCGTCCCGTGCGTCCCGGGCTGCGGGCTGAACTGGACGACGCTGCCGCTGATGCGAGGGGTGGGCACGGACTGCCCGGAGGTCTGCTCCACCTCCACCACCAGGATCTTCGGATCGGCCAGCGGGCTGGTGACGTACTGGCTCACGTCGACCGCCGCCGTCTGGCCGGTCTCCACCGCGGGGACGGTGATGGCGGCGATGGTGGGCGGCGGCGCCGCGACCACGTCGACGGAGAGCGTCGCGGTGACCGAGGTCCCCGAGATCCCGACGGTGACGTCCCCGGCGCTCCCCGGCTGGGCCGCCGACGCCGCGGTCACCTCGAGGTCCTGGTGGGCGGCGTCCGCCCACCCCAGGCTGACGCCCGACGGTTGCGCCGACGCCCACTTGGAGGTGAACGTCAACGACGCCGCACCGTCCGGGGTCGGCGTCCACACGGCGCAGACCGAGGGCAGGTCGAGGGACACGGGCGTGCCGCCCTCGGTGACCTGGATGGGGGTGGTGGGACAGCGCAGGACCGGCGTCGACGGGCCCACCTGCACCGGGATCGTCACCGCCGCAGTCTGGGCATGCGTGTCGCCGGGGGAGGTGGCGTCGGTCACCTCGACGGTCAGAGCCCCGGGGCCCAGGTAGCCGCCCTGCGCGCTCAGGCTCAGGCTGGTGTAGGTGTCCGGCTGCCACGCCAGGCCCGACTCGGGGGTGGTGTAGACGTCGCTGGAGGAGACGAGCTGGACCCTGCCGCGGGAGTCGGAGATGTAGTCGTTGATGTCGACGACCACCGAGCCGCTGGCAGGGACCTGGATGGTGCCACCGGCGCGCAAGGTCGGGCCGGTGGAGGTCCCGGGCACGTGCACCACCCCCACCGCGGTCCCGCCCGCCGGGGTGCGCACCAGATAGGCGACCGAGCGCGGGTCGGCCCCGACGGGGATGACCAGCCTGTCGTCGACGATCTTCACGTCGGCGTCGAACACCTCGGCGACGGTCAGGTCGTTGGTCGTGCTGGCGGGGTCGTAGTCGTCGGCGAGGACGTCGACCGTGATCGACGTCTGCCCCGCGGCCGGTGCGGGTGGGTAGTCGTCGATGGCCACCGGCGGGGTGATGTAGCCGGTCTGCGCCCGCACCGTCACGTGGGCCACCGACGAGGCGGTGCCGTCGGTGATTCCATAGGCGATGACCAGCGGTTCCGCGCCCATCGGAGCCGTCACCCGGAGGTCGTTGCCGATCAGCTCGGCGCCCGGCGGCACCGTCGCATTGGTGCGGGACAAGGGCTCGACGGTGGCCTCGTCACCTGGGGCGATGATGTCGATCGCCAGCACGTCGATGGTGACGCTGCTGCCGGGCGCGGCGATCACCGAGTCGTCGACGGCGACGGGCGCCGGCACGAGAGCGGGCGGGGTGACGGCGATTCGCACCTCCGCCTCACCGGTCAGACCGAAGCTGCTCTCCACCTGGTAGGTCAGGGTGTCGGTGCCGTGGCTCAGCGGGTACGCCTGGTAGGTGATGCTGCCGGCCGCCACCCCGAGGATCCGCCCCAGCTGCGGTGGGATGACGACGCCGCTGACCGCCACGGAGTCGCCGTCCGGATCGACCCCGGTGGTGGGGATGGGGATGGTGAGCGTGCCGCCCGCCACCACCCGGGCGTCGACCTCGCCCGGCACCGGCGCCGCGTCGTGGGCGCTGTCCGCGGGGTTGACGGTCACCACCACCTCGCCCGTGGTGGTCTCGCCCGACGTGTCCTCCACCTGGTAGTCGACGTCCACCTGCTCGACGCTGGTGACCGAGGCCGGCAGGGGCGCCGCGTATCGCAGCTGCGCGCCCTCGATCGACGCGGCCCCCGTGCCGGGTGGGGAGATCGTCACCGCGCCCGGCACCAGCTCGAGGGGCTCGCCATCCGGGTCGGTGGCGCCCTGCAGCACGGGGACGTCGGTCTCGTCGCCCGCGCGCACCGTCGCATACATCGTCGGCGCCACCGGAGGCGCGGACGCCGGCGCCGGCAGCCAGGTGGCCGTCACCTGGCCCTCGACCGGGTCGGTGTTGCCGTTGGTGACCTCGTAGTCGACGAGCTGCTGGCCGACGAGCGCTGTGGTGGTGGCGACGAGGCGGAGCCACTCACCGTCGATGACGGCGACCTCGACACCCGCCGGCGCGGTGGCGCCGACGACGGTGAGCAGCCCACCGGCTGGATCGTAGTCGTTGGCCAGCACGTCCACCGTCGACGCCATCTGGCCGCGCAGCAGCACCGCGCTCGGTATGGTCACCGGTGACGCGGGCGTTCCGTTCGCAGCCCTGGCATCGACGAGGATCTGACCCTGGGCGAGAGGGGCCGATCCGAAGGCGTCCTGGTAGGTGAGCGAGTAGATGCCCGGCTGCAGGGCCGTCAGGGTGAGCTGGCCGGTGCTCACGTCGGTGCTGACGTCGAGCCCCGTCGGTGCCGCCACCGGACCGGCGAGAATGATCTGTGCGTCAGGGTGGAGGGGGTCGGCGCCGGGGATGTCGTTGAGCAGCGGGTCGAGCACCGCGGCCTGCCCGACGACGACCTCGGCCGCGTCGGCGATCGCCACCGGTGGGTATTCGGTGATGTCCCCCCGGCCCAGCAGCGTGAGGTCGATCTGGCCCGCCACCGGCGCCGACAGCCCGTCGGTGACGTGGTAGACGACGGTGACCACGGTGTCCGCCTCGACAACGGGGGCCGCGTAGGTGAGCAACCCGTCGTCGGTGGCGGTGACCTGACCCAGCGACGCCGACACGTCGGTGACGGTGAGGGGGTCGCCCTCGTCGTCGCGCCAGTCACCGAGCACCTGGTAGGCGACCGTCGCGCCCGACGACACATGACGGATCGGGGGCGTGAAACCGGCGCGGAGGTGGGGCGGGGTCTCCGCGGTCGTCGGCGTCACCGTCACCGTGGCCGTGGCCGACTGGCCCCGGGCGTCGACGATGGCGTACTGGAAGTGGATGGGGGCGACCTCCCCCTGCTCCAGGGTGACCGCCACGGTCTGCATGTCCGGGGCGATCTGCACGGAGAACCCGGTCCCCGCCGGCGGCGTCACCGAGGCGATGGAGAGGACGCTCCCCGCCGGGTCGGAGTCGCCGTCGAGGATGTGCAGGACGGTGGTGCGCCCGGACCTCGCCTCCAGCGTCTCGTCGACCGCCTTGGGCGGCTGATCCTCTGGGGCGGCGACCGCGGACGCCGTCTGGCTGGGCTGCTGATTGAGGTGCTCGGAGCCGGTCAGCAGCTTCTGCCAGTCCCCGGCGTTGAGCGCCAGCGCCGGGGTGCCGCCGAGCGACCAGGTCGCCCCGTCAGCCAGGTCGTTGAGGACGATCTCGGCGTTGTTCACGCGGAAGACGGGTTCGCCCAGCGTCAGCCCGCCGGGCAGGTCGGCGTCGTACGGGGGCGACCCGGCGCACGATCGCGCGTAGACGCCGGGCGTCCCGGCCCAGGCGGCGTGAACGCAGTCGCCGAGCACGACCGGCTGCGCCGGCACGCCGGCGCCCCCACCGGCGACGGTCTCGATGCGCCCGCCGTCCAGTGGCAGCCGGTAGAGGGTGGAGGCGGTGGCCACGAGCACGGAGGCCGACGCCGGTCCGGCCTGCTGGATGGCATCCGCGGAGGAACCGGTCGCACCGGGGATGTTCACCGTCCTGCCTGTCGACGGCACCAGCACCTCGGCGTTGCCGGGGTCGAGGATCACCGCGGTCGTGCCCACCGCGGTGAGCTGCAGGTCAGGATCGAGATCCCCGTGGAGGGCGGTTCGCTGCGGCTTGCCCAGCGCGCCCGCCGTGTCGGCGATGCTGACCAGTTCGTGCTGCGACGCCACGTCGACGGTCCCGTCCTGACCGACCACCAGGGCGCTCGCTCCGTCGACCGTGACCAGGGGCGCGGCGGAGGTGTTCAGCGACGCCAGCGAGGCCGGGGTCCCCGACCCGACGACGGCCGCCCACAGCTTCCCGCTGTCCGTGTCCAGCACGGCCACAACGCCCCCGCCCAGGGCCACGTCGGCGTCCGCGCCGCCGGGGAGCGGGACACCCGGCTCGATGAGGGCGCCCGCGTCGACGTCGACGGAGTAGAGGTCACCGCGGTTGCGGTCGATGGCCAGGACCGTGGGCCCCTCCTGCAGGACGTCCAGGTCGTAGGCCGACTGGAAGGCGCCCGGCGGGCCGAACCCGGCGTCGAGTTCGGCCACCGGGTAGTCGAAGCGGGCGTAGGAGCCGAGGGAGTTGTCGGTGACCCAGATCGCGCCGTCGTTGGCCACCACGTGATCGACGGGGAACCCGTTGGCGGCGATCGCCGCCACCACCACCGCGATGCCGGCCACCGAGAGGGCTGCCGACGACATGAGCCGGGTCCTGGGCACCGGGCCCCCAAGTCCTCCAGGTCGCACTGCGCGTCTCCGTCCGGTTGTATCCGGGCAGCCGTCAGCCACCCGATAGGGACATCCTCCGGGCGGGATCATAGGGAGGAGGAGTCGCCACCCACAATGGGGAGTGCTCCCCATTCAGGGGGAAACCCGGGCAGCGCGGTCAGCGCGGCAGCAGGTCGAGGTCCTCCAGCCGGACCAGGCGGACCGCCAGCACGTACTCGACGAGGCGCGCCTTGCGGTTGGCGGCGAGGCGCTCGGGCCCGCCGTGAAGCCCGCGGACCCCCTGGTGTTCCAGCTTCTCGCAAACGCTGTCCAGCTTGCGATTGAACTTGGTCAGCGACCAGCCGAGCCGCCTGGCCGCCTCCGCGGACGAGGGGGCGGCCGCCGACCCCCGCACCCCGCTGCGCAGCACCGGCTCCGCCAGCGCGATGAGGAGCAGGCGCTGCTCCGGACTGAACGACGCCGGCCCGCTGGTCGTCTCGCCGTAGGCGACGGGATCCTTGACGGCGGCGTCGAAGGGGGCGTCGTCGGTGGCGACGAAGAACTCGTACGTCGTGGGTCCGGCGGTGAAGCACACCGAGACCCGGGGGAAGACCAGCGGCAGGCGCGCCCCGGGGGCGAGCCAGGCCTGCACCAGGCCGTCCTCGTCCGCCAGCGTGGCCGAGAGGAGCGTGCCGACGTTCGCCAGCCACCACAGACCGTCGGCATGGAGCAGCTGGAGGAAGCGGCGATGGAGGAAGGGGTTGTCATCGATGACCAGGTCGGCCTCACGGCCGATGGTGAACGGGCGGTCGGGGTCGAGCGGGTAGGTCTCACCGCAGAACTCGACGACGGCCGGCATCCCGCTAGCCCCCGCAGGTGGGGGCGGAGGTCTGCGAGAAGGAGGTGCCGTCCGCCCTGCCCACCTCCACCTCGATGCAGACCTCGTGGCCCAGGGGAACCGTCACGGTGGCGCTGGGCACCGTGGTGGGCGTCCACGCATTGCTGACGATGCGCCACTGGAAGTCGTCGCCGGCCAGTGGATCCGCGTACGTCCAGGAGAAGGTGACCTGGGTGCCGGAACGGATCCACGTGACCTGTGGCGTTCCCGGGGCGCCGGCATCGGGGATCGCGTTCTGCGAGGGGGTGGAGATGGGGGTGTTCGACGGGGTCGCCTGCCGCCCCCCGCCGACGGCGTGTGCCGCCAGGATCGCCACCGCGCCCAGCACCACGACGAGAGCGGCGGCCGCCGCGATGATCAGGGAGTTGGGCCGGCGACCCCTCGGGGCCTCCCCCTCCGCCGGCGTCGCGGCGCGGGGCGACGGCGCGACGGCCGGCGGTTGGGGTCGCGGAACCGCGACGGGGGTGGCGGGCGGTGTGGCGGGTGGGGCGGCGGCCGGGACGGCGGGGGCGACGGGCCGCCCGGCTCGGAGCCGTGAGGCGGCGGCCCGGGGGGCGCCGTCGGCCCGGACCAGGGCGACCGTCAGGCCCTCAGCGGAGGTGGTCAGCTCCAGGGCCGGGTCGGCGGGGACCGCGGGCACCTGCGGCGCCATCACCCGCTGCCGTGGGGGCGCGGCCGGGCGCGGCGCCAACCCGGGCGGCGGCGGCACCGGCGGCACCGGGGAGGGAGGCTGCGCCACCACCACCTGTGGTGAGCGCAGCCGGGTCCTCTCGTCCGCTGCGCCCTCCTCCTCGGGCAATGCCTCCGCCTCCGCATCGAGCGTCTCGTCGAGCAGCACGAGGGGGGTGGGCGCCCAGCGCTCCGCCCGCTCGATGGCCTGGAGGGATCGGGCCAGGCTGAGAGCGGTCGAGGGCCGATTCGCGGGGTCCTTCGACATCGCCTGGGCCAGCACCCGCTCGAGCGCCGCGGGGACGTCCTCGCGACCGGTGTGCGGCGGCGGCTGCTCGCGGATTCTCCGCATCATCGCGAAGGACGAGTTGTCGCCGCCGGGCACGTCGAAGGGGGAGCGCCCGACGAGCAGGTGCCACAGCGTGGCCCCCAGGGAGTAGATGTCGGAGCGGGCGTCGGCGGGCGCCGTGGCGAAGACGACCTCCGGGGGCGACCACGGGATCGACATGCCCTCAGCGCTGCCGGTGGTCTCGTCCTTGGTGGTGGCGATGCCGAAGTCGGTGAGACCGGGCTCGCCGTACTGGCTCGTGAGGATGTTGGCGGGCTTGATGTCGCGGTGGAGGATGCCCGCGCGGTGCGCCGTCTCCACCGCGCAGGCGATGCGGACACCGATGGCCAGAACCTCCGGCACCGAGAGACGCTCCAGCTTGGCGCGTGCCGCCAGGTTGCGCTGCGGGTAGTACTTCATCACCAGGAACGGACGGCCGTCCTCGGTCAGCCCGGCGCGGAAGACCTGGACGATGTAGGGGTGGTCGGCCAGCACCGCCATGGCGTTGGCCTCGGCGGTGAAGCGGCGGCGCCCCTCGTCCGACAGGCCGGCGGCGGCGAGCACCTTGACGGCCACCCGCATGCGCGGCATCGCCTGCTCGTACAGATAGACGTCGGCGTACCCGCCGGCACCGATCTCCTTGACGTAGGTGAGGCCGGCGAGCTCCGGGGCGTCCTTGGAGGAGCGCGGGGTCAATCGATCACCTCGAAGCGGAAGGTGACCTCGTCGGCGAGCGACACCGTCGTCCCCGGCTCGATCGGCTCCGGAATGTCGGGACGGAGCCGCTCGGGCTCGCGGCCGGGCAGGGTCACCAGCGTGCCGTTGGTGGACTTCAGGTCGGTCACCAGCACGTGCCACCCGTCGAGGCGGATCTCCAGGTGGTTGCGCGAGATCTGCTTGTCCGGGCTGGGGATCCGGACCAGATGCGGGCGCTCGGCCCCGACCAGCCGCGTCGGGCTCGGGCTGCGTCCCATGAGCACCCCGCGATCCAGCGTGATGGCGTCACCGGTGGACAGTCGCAGCACCCCCAGCACCGGACGCGGAACGGTCACCGGCGCCTTGTCGGGGATCTCCGAATGGCAGACACGGCACTGGACCGCGTGGGCCGGGTTGAGGTGCCCGCCGGGGCAGTGGACGGCGTGCACGGTGGGCCCGGGACGCGGCAGCTCGCCCGCGGCGGCGGCCCGGAGCATGAGCTTCTGCTGCACCTCTCGGCTGATGGTGAGCCCGTCGCCCTCGTCGTCGGCGGGAGCGGCCGCCGGCACCGGAACCTCGGGTGGGGCCGGGGGCACAACCCGTCGCGACGCCTGCTGGGGCGGTGCCCAGGGCACCCGATCGATCAGCCCGGCACCCGAGGGTGGGGGTGGCGGCGGCGGGGGTGGTGGCTCCGAGGGCGGGGGCGGCGGCCCCTGCGCCGGGGCGGGCGGGGTGCCCGCCACCGGCGGGACCGCGCTCCGCACCGGGAGGGCCGGGGGCGACGCCTGGCCGGCCCTCGCGGGTGCGTCCGGCTGCCGCTGCGCCGTGACGGGCGGCGGTCCGCCGGGGGCAACCGTCGCCGCCCTCTCCTCCTCCGCCCGGAACCTGCGGGTCACCGACGTGGAGATGGTCGTCGTGGGAGCTTCGCTGGCGGGGCGCGGCGTCTCCTTCGCCGTCGACGGCGTTGCAGGTTGGGGAGGCGGTGGCTCCCGGGGTGCCACCGTCGCCCTTGGTTCCGAGGGCGCGGGTTCCTTCCGCACCGCCGGCGCTGCGGGCGGGGTCTCCTTCGGGACCACCGGCGCCTTCGGTTCCGGGGCCTGCGTCTGCCTCACCACCGCGGGCGCGTCGAGCTCGAGGGGGGGCGCCGTTCTGGGCGCCACGGGTCCCTTGGACTCCGCAGCCGAGCTCGCCTTCAGCACGGCGGGTGCCCCGAGCTCGAGGGGCAACGCCCCCCGGGACGCCACGGGCCCCTTGGATTCCGCAGATATGGCCTCCCTCCCACCGAGCACCCCGAGCTCCAGGGGCAGCGCCGGCCTGGGGGCCGCCGGCGCCTTCGGTTCCGGGGGTAGGCTCTCCTTGGCTGCGGCGGGCGCCCTTGGCTCCGAAGACGAGGCCGCCCTCTCCCCCGCCGCCGCCCTGGTCCCGGCGGGCGGCGCGGAGAACGCCTCGGCGTCGAAGTGGAGATGGAGCCGGCAGGCCCGGACGACCCCGGCGGAGAGGGGGAGGTCCTCGCTGACGGCGGCCGCCCGACCGATCAGCTCCAGGTCCCGAACGGAGACCCCGCACGGGTACTCGACCCAGGTGCTGACGCCCGCCGCGGTCCGCTCGTTCGCCTCGGGGCCCGACCCGACCCGCGCCGTCGCGGCGCCTCGGAGCACGACGGTGAGCCCTCTCTCCGTCGCGCTGGCGAGGGCGACGCTGGGGATGCGCCGGAGACCGATGCCGGCCAGGACGCTGAGAACCTCGAGGTGGTCGGCGCCGCGCTCCAGCAGCTGCCAGAGAGAGTCGATCGCCTCGTGCGTCTGGTCGAGATCGGCGAGCACCCACATGCGGCGCCCGGCCACGGCGACCCACTCCCCGGGAACGTAGGACGCCCTGACGCCGCCACCGGGTTCCGCGTTCACGGCGTCACCGTCCCGCTGCGCGGCCGGGTGTCCTCGTCGACGGCGCCGCCGTCCTCGCCGGGCTGGCCGTCGACGACGATGACGGTGATGTTGTCGCGCCCGCCGGCCTCCAGGGCCCGATCGACGAGCGCCCGGGCCAGCTTCTGCGGGTCGCCGATCTCCCGCGCCAGGCTGGCGATCTCGGCGTCGGCGAGCTCGCCGGTGAGGCCGTCGGAGCAGACGATGAACCTCTCCCTCGCCTCCGGGGGGAAGACCCAGCAGTCGGCCTCCGGGGGCGGCTCGGTGCCGAGCGAGCGGGTCACGATGTGGCGCCGGCGGTAGACGCGGGCCTCCTCGCGGCTGATCACCCCGGTGGCCACGAGTTCCTCCGCCTCCGAATGGTCCGCGGTGAGCTGATGGAACTCGTTCCCCGCCAGGCGGTACACCCGGGAATCGCCGATGTTGAAGGCCATCCAGTGTTCCGACCCGGCGGCGCGGACGACGACCAGGCCGGCGATGGTCGTCCCCATCCCGTCCCGGGCGCGGTCCTCGCGGGCCGCCTCGAGGATGGCGCGGTTGGCCCGGCTCACCGGCGCCAGCGCGTCGATGACGCTGAGCCGCGGCGACCCGGCCAGCACGGCGAACTCGTCGATGGCGATGCGACTGGCGAGGTCGCCGGCGGCGTGCCCGCCCATCCCGTCGGCGACGATGAACACCGGCGGCTCCGCCACCATGCTGTCCTCGTTGACGGCTCGCACCCGCCCGCGGTCGGTGGCAGCCCCCCAGGCGGCCGCGATCACGACCGGGCGCCGCGCTGTTCGGGGCTGGGCGTGCGCCGTCGGGGCCGCCTCGCGACGGCGAGGACGCCGGGAGACTTCCCAAACCGAGCGGACGTCACGGGGTTCAAGACAATACATCGGCCCGCACCCCGTCAACAGCATGGGTCGAAGGACGGGGCGGCCCGCCCGACCCGGTCAGAATCGGGCGATGACCGCCGGCCACCCCCTCGCCGTGGAAGCCGCCGGCACCCGGCTCATGGGCGAGCGCTGGCCCGGTACCGCCGGCTCGCCGGTGGCGGTGATCCTCCACTCCGCCGTCACCGACCGCCGGAGCTGGCGCGGGGTGGCGGAGCTCCTGGCTCCGCGGGCGACGGTGGTCACGTACGACCGCCGCGGATTCGGCGAGACCGCGCCTCCGACAGCCCGGTTCTCCCATCTCGCCGACCTCCAGGCCCTGCTCGACGCGGTGGTGGAGGGCCCGGTGTGGCTGGTGGGAAACTCCGCCGGAGGCCGCCTCGCGCTGGACCTGGCCCTGGTGGAACCGAACCGCGTGGCCGGCCTGGTGCTCGTCGCCCCGGCGGTGAGCGGCGCACCCTCCCCCGCCCTCGACCCGGCCACGCAACGGCTCGACGGTCTCATCGAGACGGCGCTCGCCGCCGGTGACCTCGAGCAGGCCAATCGCTGGGACACGTGGCTGTGGCTGGACGGCCCGGGGGAGCGCGAGGGCCGGGTGGGCGGCGCGGCTCGCGACCTCGCCCTGGAGATGAACGCGCTCATCCTCCGCAACCGCCGGCCGGAGCTGGCCGTGCCGTCAGGTTCCGACACCTGGGGGCGTCTCGCCGAGGTGCGCTGCCCGGTCACCGTCGTCTGCGGCGATCGTGACGTCCCCTCCCTCCGCGAGCGGTGCGAGGAACTGGCTCGACGCCTCCCCCGGGCGCGGCTGCAGGTCCTGCACGGCGTGGCGCACACGCCATCGCTGGAACGGCCGGGGATGATGGCCGAGCTCCTCGCCGCCGCCGTCGGCGCATGAGGCCGCCGGGAACGTGCCCACGATGCGGTCGGATGCGAGGGCCGGCCGGTGCGGTGGTCGCGCTCGCCGTTCGCGCCGGGAGTCCCCGTGCATCACGTCGCCGGGCACTGACGAAATGAGCGGCCGAAGGCGCCCCGTCTAGCAGATCCTGAACCCGGGTGTCTACTCCCGGATGCGCCCAATCTGCGGGACATCCGGGAGTAGCGCGGCGGCCTCAGGAAGCTGCATCTTTCCCCGGGCCGGAGACCGATGTCGCCGGCGAGCCGGCCAGCGATCAGGGGGTGAAGATGGCCTTCCGGTTCGCGCGCGGGGACGCCCCACGCTCACAGGAGATGGGCGGCGACTCGCTCGTCGAAGGAGGGCCTCCACCGGCCACCGCTCCGCGAAAGGGAAGCCTGGGGCGACGTGCTCGGGGACGCATCGCAGCGGTGGAGTCGACCGTGATCAGTTGGCATCCCCGCCGGTCGCACACGTGCGACCCGCGAGGTGCTCGTCCACGGGTCTTCCGCGGCGCGCTCATGGGACTGCCGGCGCTCCGTGGACCTCGCTCACGCAGTCTGTGCGGTCCATTTCAGGAGGGCTCAGACATGGCCATACCGGATACGGTTCAGAACTCGTCGCACGGCGGTGCGGCGCCGCGGACCCGACCGCATCGAGTTCGCTTCCCCTTCGGCCGAGCCGGCATCGTCGCCGTCGTGGCCCTCGGCGGTCTGGCGCTGACAGGGACGACCATGGTCCAGGCCTCCGCCAACTTCCCCTCGTCCCTCGTCTCGGACTACGCCGGGAGCCTGCCGGCCGGATCGGCAGGGCCGAACGGCGGGCAGTGCATCGCGCTCGCCCGGTGGGCGGCTGACCAGGCGTGGCTCTTCGAGTACAGGGAGTCGCTCAGCTTCCCCGCGACCGGCGCGTACAACCCTGCAACCGGCGAGGCCTACGGCTACTACAACACGTGGGCGGACGTCTCCGCGAGTGGATTCCCCTACCCCATCTCACTGTGGGGCTACGCGCAGAACCCTTCTCAGTGGCAGAACGCGCTCCGCTACGCCCAGGTGGGGGACATCATCCAGCTCTCCCCTGACCCCGCGCAGCAGGGTGGCTGGGGCAGCGACACGGGCTGGATCAACGGCAGCTGGCAGCACACCTTCATCCTGCTCTGGAACTACTCCGGCAGCTCCCCCGAGTCCTCGACCACGCCGATCGTCCAGTCCAACTGGTATGGCAATGGGACGATCAGCTACGGGACCGTCGGGGGCGACCTGTCGTGGGAGGCGACGTACCACCCCGGACTCATGATGGCGGTCTGGCAATTCGGGTACTAGTCGCCTGACGCCGCAACCCAGCGTCCCGTCGATCCCGGGACCGGAGCCGGCGTGAGGTGACCACCCGCACAGCGATGGCCCGGGCGGAATCCCGGGCCATCGCCCCTGCGCGGAGCCGGGGGTCCGTGACAGCGGCGCTGGCGGCTCTGCGGCGCCGCGCCCCGCAGGGTGCCGCGGGGCCGCGGTCCGGTCATCGGTCCCAGGCGGAGCGGTGCATGTGGCACGCCGCGGTCTCCGTGGCGGCGGCCGGCGGGGCGGCGGGACCCTGGAGCGGGAGACGGGACTCGAACCCGCGACCCTTTGCTTGGGAAGCAAATGCTCTGCCAGCTGAGCTACTCCCGCGGGAGGGGCCAGTGTAGCTCGGTGCCGGCCCTTCGCTGTGGCGGATCAGGCCGCCAGGCGGGCTGTCAGTCGGAGGGCGGCCGCCGCCGGGGCAGCATCGCCGCGACCGTCCCCGCGACGATCACCCCCGCGGCGCCGAGGGCCGCGCCTGCGGCCCCGATCTGCGCCCAGATGCCGGGCAGGGAGGAGCGGTTCAAGCCACTCAGGGTGGTCAGGAATGTCGCGTTGCCAGTGTGCGCGATGACGGCCACCGCGGCCAGGACCAGACCGGCGGCGGCGGCCACCAGGCTGATCAGGCCCGCGGCGACCGCGGCACGCCTCTGGCCGGAGATGCCCAGGCGGCGGAAGGTCAAACCGGCGGCGCAGCCCACCAGGACGGCGAGCTCGGGCAGCACCATCCCCGTCCTGGCGGCGCAGACCACCCAGAGGGCGGTGAGCAGGGCGCAGATCCCGAGCGCGGCGGCCTCGGCGGCGAGGAACCCCGGGCCCTTCCGCATCGCCCTGTCCGCCTCGACCGGCATGACGGGCGAATACTCTTGCGCCACCGCCGGTGTCTCCTCCGCCTCGTCCCAGGCCGGGGCGTGGGCACCGCCGGTGGCAAGGTGCAGGCCCTCCGGCTGAGGTTCCGGTGCCGGCTCCCAGTCGGGAGCCGCGGCGGCGGCGGGGTGGGCCTCGGAAGCGCCCCCGCTCCGGGGGGCGAGTGGCGGCGTGATCCCGTCCGCACCCCGCATCGGCTGGGCCTCGGCGGTGGACAGGGTGCCCCAGGTGCGCTCCCACGAGAACGGCGCCAGGGGGATCGGGCCGCCCACGGGGGCGGGCGCGACGGCGACGGCGGCGAGGGGCCCGGCGGGGGCCGGCGAGAGGACGAAGCCGGCGGGCGCCGCCGCCTGCGGGGCGGGGGTCATGGGAGCGGGCCGGGCAGGGCCGAGGGTGGCCGGATCCGGGGCCGGGGGCACCGGGTCGACGCTGAGGAGGCCCTCGGGCACCGGCGCCGGGTGATGCACCAGCTCGCCGTCTGAGTCCCAACTGGAGGAACCGGGGCTCGCCGACGGCGACGATCGCGTGTTCCAGGTGGCCGGGGTCGCCGACTGGGAGGGGGCCACGGACGCCGGCGCGGGGTCCGGCGCCGCCAGCCAGGGGAGAGGGTCAACGACCTGCTGCGGCGGCTCCGGGGGGGTGACGGGGTCCAGCGCCCAGGTCTCGGGGACCGGGTCGAGAGCGGGCGGGACTGCGCCGGGGGCGGGGACGGGGTCCGGCGCCCAGGGGATCGGGGACGGTCCGGCGAAGGTCGGGACGCCTGCCGGTCCCGCAGGGGGGGCGGACGGCGACGAGAAGGACGGCGGGACGGGTGGCGCCGGCGGCGCTGCGGGGGTGAACCCGGCGGGAGGCGGAGGGGGCGGAGGAGGCGGAGGCGGCGCGGCGGCGGCATCGCCGGCCTGCGACGGCACCGGGGTCCACGGCAGCACCGGAGCGGGCGGATCGGAGGACGCCTCCAGGGGCCGGCCGAAGATGGCCGGCAGGGGGCCGGGAGGGCCGGAGGGCGGCAGGACCGGGCTCCCCTCCAGGGGGATCCCCACCGGAGGAGCGGCCTGGGCCCTTTCCAGACGGCTCTGGATGTCGCGTCGCGCCAGGGGGGCGACCGGAGACCCCGAGGGGTAACCGGACACGGAGGGCGTCGCGCCGGGCGTCCCGGGGGGTGCCCCGGCGCCCGGGATCATGTGGTACATCGGGTTCGGCTGCCGCGCCGGTGGCGGCGGCGCCTGGATCTCGGTGACGGGGCGCCCGCTGTCGGCGTGGATGAGGGGGAGCTTGCACGTCGGGCAGGTCGTCCTCTCGTCATACCACCGCCAACACTTGGTGCACACCAACTGCTCGCGCATGCGCGGATTCTCCCTCTCCCGCGCCGTGAATCCCGCCTCGTCACCCCGGCGTGACGTGACGGCGATCCCATCGGCGGTGGGCATCGGCCGGACGTGACGTGACGCCGGGGCGCGGAGACGTCTACCATCCGGGGCGTGTCGATGCCGGCCGAGCCCCACCCCGCCATCCCCGCCGGCGGTGCCTGAATGCTCACGGCATTCCTGAACATCGTCTGCGAACCGGCGGCGATCGCCCGCATCGGCCGGGCCCTCGCCGACACCGACGGCGTCGCCGAGGTCTACACCACGACCGGGTCGGCCGACTTCATCGCGGTCGTCCGCGTCCCCGATCTGGATGCGCTGGCATCGCTGGTGACGCAGCACGTCGCAGGCCTCCCCGGCATCATCCGCACCGACACCCACCTCGCCATCCGCTCGTACGGCCGCGGCGACGAGACGGCGGCCTTCGACATCGGGGTCGACTGACCGCCGGTAACGGTTTCCGCGGCCGGGCCGGGGCGCGGGCGGTGGTCCTGTAGGCTAGCAGCCCGTCCCGGTAACCGCTGGCGGGTGGCGGGGCGGATGTGAGTCAA
>CAZUDL010000017.1:0-44774 GCA_964618935.1 uncultured Actinomycetes bacterium | reverse complement strand
CCCACCCGCTGGCCGGTCCCCCGGCCTTCAAGCGTTACGAGGACGGGCTGCTAGCAGGGAGGCTCCGGGGCGTCCTCCGCTCGGGGTGCGAGCCTGCCGCTCCACCCCTCGCTCCATCGGCCCCGGTACACTCCTGTCATGTCCTGGCTTGGCCGGCTCTTCGGTTCGAGCCCACCGCCGCACCCTCACAGCGTCGTCATCGCCGACGACCTGGCGGCGGCGCTGACCGCCTCGGGGGCGCCGCTCGGCGAGGCCGTCGACGGGGCGCTGCGGAGCCACCTGGGGTCGACGCGCCGGGCCGGCGAGGCGCAGGCCGGGGGCGAGAAGATCCCCTTCTGGCTGGGGCGCGAGGAGGGCGGTTCCGGGGAGATCGAGGACACCCTGCGCGATCGCATCAGCCAGCGCCGGGCCAGCGAGGAAGACCGCTGATCCCGTGCCCGGACCGCCGCCGCCGCTGACCTCACCGGAGCTGGGCCGCCTGCTCCGGCGCCTGGGGGCGGCACTGGCCGGGCTGGTCGCGCTGCTCGCCTACGGCACCGCCGGCTACATCCTGGTCGAGCACTACAGCCCGCTCCAGGCCCTGTTCATGACGGTGATCACCATCAGCACCGTCGGCTTCCAGGAGGTCCGCCCGCTGCACCCCGGCGGCGAGGTGCTGACCATGACCGTCATCGCCTTCGGCGTGATCGACTTCCTCTACACCTTCGGCCTCCTCGTCGAGCTAATGTCGAGCGGCGAGTGGCAGCGGTACTGGAGGATGCGTCGAGTGGAGCGCCGTCTGTCGGACATGGCCGACCATGTCATCGTCTGCGGCTACGGCCGGACCGGCCGCCAGGTGGCCAGCGAGCTGATCCAGTCGAAGCAGCCCTTCGTCGTCGTCGAGTGGCATCAGGACGGGCTCGCCAATGTCGAGCAGGACCAGGTGCTCCATGTCATCGGCGACGCCGCCGACGACTCGGTCCTGGAACGCGCCGGCATCCGCCAAGCCCGGGCCCTGGTCAGCGCCGTGGACTCCGACGAGGGCAACGTCTACATCGTGCTCACGGCGCGGTCGCTCAATCCCGGGCTCTACATCGTCGCCCGGTCGTCGCATCCGGACTCGCTGGAGAAGATGCGGCGGGCCGGCGCCGACCGCGTCGTCAGCCCCTACACCCTGAGCGGGCGCCGCATGGCGGCGCTGGCGATGCAGCCGGCGGTGGTGGACACCTTCGACCTGCTCACCGGGGGGACCGACACGCCGATGCGGGTCGAGGAACTGGTGGTCAGCGCCGAGGGCGCACCCGGGCTCACCGCCCGCGACCTGCGCCAGTCCGGCGCCGTCCTGCTGGCGCTGCGCTCCAGCGACGGGGTGCTGCGCGTCGGCCCCGGCGACGACGAGAGGCTCGCCGTCGACGACATCCTCGTCGCCATGGGCACCACCGAACAGCTCGCCAGGCTGGCGGTGGCCATGCGACCCGCCGCGACACATCCCTGAGGACGGCCGGCCCGGACGGCCCCGGCCCGGGCACTCAGTGGATGAGCTGCTCCATCTCGGCGAGCGCGGCGGCCCGCTCCGGATCGTCGAAGGTGCGGCGCGCCGGCTCCAGGCGGTCGATGAGCCGGTCGGCCAGCGCCGTCTTGGCGTCCATGGGGTGGAGAGCCCCCGAGGCGTAGGCCTCTCGGACCTCGCCGATCGTGTGGAAGGTGACCGGCCCGCCGTTCTCCGCGGTCCGCGCCACGTGGAGCTGCTCATCCCCGAGACCGAAGCAGAGCTGGGCGATCCAGTCGATGACCGGGTTGAGCTCGGTCTCCTCGGGCGGGCAGAAGGCGCCGCGCACCTTGCGCCGGATCTCGTCCGGGGAGTCATGGATGAAGACCGCCGACTTCGGATTCGACTTGCTCATCTTCATCTCCGCGAGGACGTGGGCCCGCTCCGCCGGCGGCACCGGCCAGCGGTCCGGCTTGAGCAGCCCGGTGAGCAGCGGATGGTGCGCCGCCAGGGGCTTGATGGTCCGTCCCGCCGCGTCGCGCAGGGGAAGGATGTGGAGCTGGGTGGCCACGTCACGGGCGACGACGTGGGCCTTGCGCTGGTCCATGCCGGCATGGGCGATGTGGGCGCCCAGGGCGAAGATGTCGGCCGCCTGCATCGCCGGGTAGAGCAACTTGGCGAAGTCGACGTTGTCCCCCTCCTTCCGGCCCAGGATGGTGATGCTCCGCTGCATGCGCGCGAGCGATGTGTGCTTGGCGACCTCGACGACCGTGGCCCAGTAGTCCTCGACGTCCCGGTATAGGTCGGAGGCGAGGACGACGCGCAGGGATGAGGGGTCCCCGCCGACGCAGAGGAGCGCGGCCTTCATGGCCTCGGCGAAGTAGGAGAAGGCGATGTGGCGGATCCGGTCGCGGTCGCCCCCCAGCTTGTCGTTGATCCAGGTGTGCCAGTCGGCCAGCAGCAGGGTGCAATCGACGCCGGCCTCGGTGAAGTCGCGGACCTTGGCCATGGCCACCAGGCCGCCGCCGAGGTGGACCCGTCCCGAGATCTCGTAGCCGATGTAGTGGCGGATGTGGCGCCCGCCCGCCAGCAGGGCCAGGAGTTCCTCGCGGGTGAGCAGCTCGGCCAGGTTGCGCTCGATCAACTCCGCCCGGCGGGCGGTGGACTCGGTGATGGGGGAGGGGATGGAGGGGTCCATGGGTGAGAGGGGACCTGGCGGCAGGGCTCGGAGGGGCATGGGGCCGGGCTGGACTCAGGGCGTGGACTCAGACCACCGAGACACGGTTCCACAGTCGGGCCAGGGCGTTCGGAGCCTATCAGATTCCTCAGCCCCCCGAGTTCGGCACGATCCCGTTTGATCGGGTTGCGTCGGGCCGGTGTCGGGTTGCGCCGACTTCAGGCCGGCTTCCGGCGAGGACGGCTGATCAGCCGCCCGAACGCCTCCACGGCCTCTCGCGTGATCGCCGCCACGATCGCCGCGCAGGTCGACGCGGCGAGCACCACACCGAGGCGGCCGAGCACGTCCGGCCGCACCTGACGCCGCGAACGTGGGCGGCCTAGACTTGGCGGTCATGACCACTGACCCGCTGGATCTCCCGGAGCACGTCGACGCCGAGTTGCTGCAGCAGCTCGTGACGTCGCGACCGTGGTTCCACCGCCTCGACTTGGGACACGGTGTCACCACCCCAGGGGCCGACGACAGCTCTTTCAAGCTCACCTGGCTCAGCCTGCCACCTCGACTGGACGGTAAGACCGTCCTGGACATCGGCGCATGGGACGGATACTTCTCGTTCGAGGCCGAGAGGCGCGGCGCGGCACGCGTCCTCGCCACCGACCACCACTGCTGGAACCTGCCCAAGGGTATCGGCGATGGCCGAGGATTCGACATCGCCCATTGGGCCCTGCAGAGCCGGGTCGAGAAGCTCGACATCCAGGTCGAGGACATCTCACCGCAGACGGTGGGGACCTTTGACTACGTCCTCTTCCTGGGAGTTCTCTATCACGCCCAGGATCCGATGCGGTACCTCCGCAACGTCTTCTCGGTGACGCGCGACATCGCCATCATCGAGACGCATGTCGACGGCAACGATTACGGGCGCCCGATGATGGTGTTCTACCCAGGCGAAACCCTGAACGCGGATTCGACGAGCTTCTGGGGGCCGAACAGGCAGTGCGTGGTGGACATGCTCTGCGAGGTGGGCTTCGCACGTGTCGACGTGGTCCATGAAGCAGGCACGCGCCTGACCGCACACGCCCACCGGCGATGACTCGTGGAACGTCTCAGCAGCGCTGAAGCGTCTCAGCGACAGCAGATCCCGCAGCCCTCCGCCCATCGCTGAGGCCGAGGCGATCACCCACATCGCCTTCTACGCCGGCTGGCCCAGCGCCATGACGGCCATCACCACCGCCAGGAAGCTTTTCGAGCAGACCGGGTGGAGCGCAAGGTTCGCGACCAGCACCTTCAGGCTCTCCAGCCAGGATCCCGCCTGGTCGACCAGACGCGCGAAGGCGCCGGCGGCGTCGCCGCTGCGAACGAGTGTACGTGCCGTCGGATTGGCTTCGACAGGTCCAGAGACGCTCACCCGCGCGAAGCGCCCGGGTGCGGTGATCCGCCGTCGGTGGGCCTGGTCCCAGGGGGTGGACTCGAACCACCGATACACGGTTTTACAGACCGCTGCCTTGGCCACTTGGCTACCCTGGGATGCCCTGCGCAGCATAGAGGCTGGGTGAAGGGGCAAGCTGCCGCCGTCGCTCCCCGCCGACCTCCCGCCCCGGTGGCGACCGGCGGTGCTCCTGGACCCGACCGGGTGGGGTACCGCCCAGAACGCTTGCATCCGGCCAACATATAACGTATTCTTTATTCAAGGCACCTTTATGAAAGAGTCCGTTATGCGTCCCCACTCACCGCGGCGGGCCGTGCCCGGGGCCATCGCCGCCGGGGCGTTCGACCTCTCCGTCCACTTCGAGGGCCTGGCCAACCCGACGCGCCTCGCCATCGTCGAGGTGCTCGCCAGGGGCGGTGAGGCCAGGGTGTCGGAGCTGGCCGAGCTGTGCAAGGTCAGCCAGCCGCGGATGAGCTGGCATCTGCGCATCCTCCGCCACGCCCAGGTGGTCTCCACCCGGCCGGAGGGGCGTGAGGTCTTCTGCCGGCTCGACCGCGAATCCATCGCCCGCCACCTGCAGAGCTTCGTCCAGATCCTCGGCCGAGACACCGGCGACACCGGTGCCTTTTCCGAACTGACCCGGTCCATCGAGGCGTCGCTGACGCCCATCACTGAGGGAATGCCGTGAGCGACAAGGTCCGCGTTGCCATCATCGGGGTGGGCAACTGCGCTTCATCCCTGGTCCAGGGAGTCGAGTACTACAAGGACGCGGATCCGGAGACCATGGTCCCCGGGCTCATGCACGTCAATCTCGGCGGCTACCACATCTCCGACATCGAGTTCTCCGCTGCCGTCGACATCGACGTCGAGAAGGTGGGCAAGGATCTCAGCGAGGCCGTCTTCAGCGGTCTGAACAACACCGTGAAGTTCTCCGACGTGCCCACCAAGGGCGTGAAGGTGGTTCGGGGCATGACCCACGACGGCCTCGGCAAGTACCTCAAGGAGGTCATCGTCAAGGCGCCCGGACCCACCGCCGACATCGTCGGTATCCTCAAGGACACCGGCACCGATGTCGTCGTCAACTACCTCCCCGTGGGCAGCGAGGAGGCCACCAAGTGGTACACCGAGCAGATCCTCGCCGCCGGCTGCGCCATGGTCAACTGCATGCCCGTGTTCATCGCCCGCGAGGACTACTGGCAGGAGCGGTTCCGCAAGGCCGGTGTGCCCGTCATCGGCGACGACATCAAGTCCCAGGTGGGCGCCACCATCGTGCACCGCGTTCTCACCCGGCTCTTCCGCGACCGCGGCGTCGAGATCCAGAACATGTACCAGCTCAACTTCGGCGGCAACACCGACTTCCTCAACATGCTGGAGCGCGAGCGCCTGATCAGCAAGAAGATCAGCAAGACCAACAGCGTCCGCTCTCAGCTCAACCAGCCGCTCGCCGACCGCAACATCCACATCGGACCCTCCGACTACGTCCCCTGGCTCAACGACCGCAAGTGGTGCTACATCCGCATGGAGGGCAAGTCCTTCGGCGACGTGCCCATCAACGTCGAGCTGAAGCTCGAGGTCCACGACTCGCCGAACAGCGCGGGCATCGTCATCGACGCCGTCCGCTGCTGCAAGCTGGGGCTGGACCGTGGCCTCTCGGGCACCCTGGAGGGGCCCGCCTCCTACTTCATGAAGTCGCCGCCCAAGCAGTACTCCGACAGCGTCGCCCGCGACCTCACCGAGGCCTTCATCGCCGGCGGCCCGCCCACAGCGGGCAACGGCCACGCCCGTGCGGCCCGCCACGTCGCCCCACCGAAGACGGCGACATCCGACCAGACAGTCGGCTAACCTCGTCACCGTGTCCACTGACCTGCGCCGGCCGTCCGGCGGCGGATCGAGGACCCGGGCGCCCCGACGGGCGCCCGGGACCCGCCGCCGCATCCCGGAGCCGGCGTGACCGTGAGCAGCCGCGCCCCCGGCAGGGAGGCCCCCGACGCGCCACTGGTCGTGGCCACCCACGGCGACGACGGCTCGATGCTCCCCTATTACGGCTATCGCCTCGCCGAGGCCCTGGTCTGGGCCCTGCCGCGGCGGGCCGCCTACGGGGTCGCGGTGGCCTGCGCCGACACCGTGCGCCTGGTCCGCCCGGGTGCGGTCAGGGGGCTGCGCTGGAACCTCTCCCACGTGCTCCCCGGTGCCAGCCCCCGGGAGCTGCACCGGGTGGTCCGCAAGAACCTGCGGGACCAGGCGCGGTTCTGGGTCGACGTCATCGCCATGCGTTTCGAGGGCGAGCGCATCCGCCGCGGGCTGACCGTCGAGGAGGGCGGGCAGGAGCGGTACCAGACGGCGCTGGCCACCGGCCGGGGGGTCGCCGTCATCTCGCTTCACCTCGGCAGCTGGGAGCGGGGGCTCGCCGCCGGCAACAACCTCGGCTACCCTCTCGCCCTGCTGGCGGAGTACATGCGGCCGCGCCAGCTCTTCGACCGGGTGGTGGGAGCCCGCATGGCGCAGGGTGTCCACGTGGTCCCGATCGACATCGCTGGCATCCGCCAGGCCGACGAGGCCACCGCCCGGCGGCTGGGCGCGTCCGCCATGCGCGATGTCTTCCGCATCCTCAGGAAGGGCGGCGCCATCGCCCTGGCCATGGACCGCGACCTGATCGGCAACGGCGAGCCGTACCCGTTCTTCGGCGCCCCGGCGCCCATCCCGGTCGGGGTCGTCGACGCGGCCATGCGGGCGGGGTCGGTGATCCTGCCCGTCTTCCTTCCCCGCGTCCCGGGCGGGGTGGAGGTCCACATCGGCCCGGAGATCCCCTACGACCGCCTCGCCCCCCATGCCGAGGAGGTCCACCGGGTGGTGACGGAGATCCTCGCCGTCTTCGAGAAGGTGATCGGCGACCATCCCGAGCAGTGGCATGTCCTCGACCCCATCTGGGAGATGCCGCCAGGATGAGGATCTGCCTCGTCTCCCCCTACGACTTCGTGCACCCGGGCGGCGTCACCGAGCACGTCCGCCACCTCGCCGAGGAGCTCCGCCACCGCGGTCACGAGGTCACCATCCTGGCCCCGTCGTCGAGCGTCCCCGACGACCACGGCATCCCCGGTTACGTCCGCATCGGCCGCAGCGTCCCGGTGCGCAGCAACGGATCGGTGGCGCGCCTCGCCCTCTCCTTCCACCTGGTGCGGAGGGTGCGCTCGCTGCTCAGCAAGTCGGACTTCGACGTCGTCCACTACCACGAGCCGCTGGTGCCGGGGCTGCCCCTCACCACCCTGCGCTTCCATCGCGGCGTCAACGTCGCGACCTTCCACGCCAGCGCCCGGCGCAACCTCGGCTACTACTACGGCCGAGCCGTGCTGCGGCGCTACTTCAACCGCCTGCACGCCTGCATCTGTGTCAGCGAGGCGGCGCGGGAGTTCATCGCCCGGTACTTCGAGGGGGACTTCACCATCGTCCCCAACGGCATCGACGGGACGCGCTTCAACCCCGGCCTCCCCGCCGTCCCCGAGCTGCGCACCGAGGGCAAGGCCACCATCCTCTTCGTCGGCCGCATGGAGCAGCGCAAGGGACTGCCCGTCCTCCTCGACGCCTACGCTAGGCTCCGGCGCGAGCGGGCCGACTGCCGGCTGGTCATCGTCGGCGACGGTCCCATGCGCTGGGCGTACGAGCAGCAGTGCGAGGCCAAGGGTGTCCCCGACGTCGCCTTCCTCGGCCATGTCTCGGCCACCGTGCTGCCCCGCGTCTACGCCAGCTCGGACATCTTCTGCACCCCGGCGTCGGGGGGGGAGAGCTTCGGCATCGTCCTCCTCGAGGCGATGGCCAGCGGCGTCCCGGTGCTGGCCTCGGCCATCCCCGGGTTCGCCCAGGTGGTGGAGGCGGGCAGCGACGGCAGGCTTGTCCCACCCCGCCAGCCCGAGGCCTGGTGCCGCGAGATCGCCGCCCTTCTCGACGACCCCGAGCTGCGGCGGCGCATGGGCCGCAACGGCATCGCCAAGGCGCGGCGCTACGACTGGAGCGTCGTCGTCGACTCCATCCTCGACGTCTACGCCCTGGCGCAGCAGCGGTCGGAGGCCCACCTGGTGGCGGCGAGCACCGTGACATCGGTCGGCGCCTGATGTTCACCCAGCGCATCCAGGACTGGGTGCGGGCCCGTGCCCGCGGCCTCGTCACCCTCCTCCATCTCCGGCGCATCTCCCCCAACGCCCTGACCATGACGGGGCTCGTCGTTACCATCGGGGCGGCTGTTCTCATCGGCGTGGGGTGGCTCATCGCCGGCGGGATCGTCCTGCTCCTGGCCGGGCTCTTCGACATCCTCGACGGCGCCGTGGCCCGTGTCACCCACCGCGTGCAGAAGTACGGTGCGTTCCTCGACTCGACGACCGACCGCTACAGCGAGGCCGTCACCTACATCGCCCTCCTCTATCACTTCGTCTCCCGGGCGGGCAACCAGGTGCCGGCGATGCTGGTCATCGTCGCCCTCAGCGGGTCGCTGCTCGTCTCCTACGTCCGGGCACGGGCCCAATCGCTGGGCTTCGTCTGCGACGGCGGCGTGCTGGCGAGGCCCGAGCGCGTCGTCATCACCGTCGCCGGGCTCATCGTCCCCGTGCTCCTCGTCCCCGCCCTCTGGGTGCTGGCGGTGCTCACCAACGTCACCGCCCTGCAGCGCATCTGGTTCGTCTGGCGCCAGGCGCGCCACGCCGCCCCGGCCGGAATCTGAGCCGCACCCGGTCGGCTGCGGCTGGCTCCGGCGCCCGGGTGGTCCGCCCGCCGCCCCTCACACGATCGAGATGACGTTCACCAGGTTGAAACAGGCGTGGACGGCCATCCCTGGCAGCAGCGAGCCCGAGTACTCATAGAGGAGTGCCAGAACCACCCCCAGCAGGGCGAGGGGGAGGAAGAGGAGGAGCTCGCTCGGCCCACCGTAGGAGAGGTGGGCGGCCGCGAAGACGCACCCCGAGAGGACCGCCGCCACCGGGACCCCGAGGCGCCGCCGCATCCAGCCGTAGACGAAACCCCGGAAGAACGTCTCCTCGGCGACGGGGGCGACCACCGAGACGGCGACGATGGCCAGCACCAGGTCGTGCCCGTACTCCTGCCGGATCGCGCCGACCTGGGCGTTCTGGATGTGCGTCAGCCACTGGAGGGCGTCGAAGAGGGCGCCGAGGAGCACCACGGAGAGAGCCGCCGCCACCAGGGCGACGGCGAACCAGCGCAGCCGCGGGAGCCGCCAGCCCAGTGCGCCCAGGGTGGAGTGGCGCCGGCCCAGCACCAGGACGAAGACCGCCGCCACGCCCACCAGGTAGGTCACCGTCTGCAGGAGGAGGTTGCCGGCGGCCGTCTGCGACTGGGAGCTCAGACCCCGGACCAGGCTCCGGCCGAAGGCCTCGACCGGGGAGGACAGGAGGATGGTCCCGGCGACGGCGAGGCCGCCGAAGAAGAGAAGGAGGAACAGAAGGACGTCGCTCCAATCCCACGGCGTCCCGCTGAGTGGCCGGTCGTGCCCCGTCGCGCCGGGACGGGACGGGGCTGCGGTCATCGCGCCCATTCTGGCTCTCCCCTCCGGGCGCATGGGCCGGTCCCCGGCGCCGTGGGGGGCGGGGCCCGCCGCCGGATAGACTGCTCGGCGTGCCTCTCGGCGATCTCCTGGGCAATGCCGACTCGGTCGGCTGGATCCGCGACGCCCTGGGTGCCGGGCGGCTCGGGCACGCCCTGCTCCTCACCGGTCCTGATCAGGTGGGCAAGACGACGCTGCTGCTCGCAGTCGCCGCCGAGCTGCTCCCGGCAGGGGGGTGGCCGGGCGACCCGACGACGCATCCCGACCTCTGGCTGGAGGACGGCCCCGCGGAGCGGATCGGCATCGAGAGGATGCGGGCCGGGCGAGAGCCGGGCAGCCTCCAGGAGTTCCTCAGCCTGCGCGCCTACGCCGGGGGCGCCCGCGCCGCCGTCATCGCCCGCGCCGACCGGCTCACCGAGCCCGCCGCCAACTCCCTGCTGAAGACGATCGAGGAGCCACCGCCCGGCAGCCACATCCTGCTCACCGCCGAGAACCCGGAGCGGCTGCCCGACACCATCGTGTCGCGCTGCCAGCGTCTCAGCCTCGGCCCCGTACCCGCCGGCGCCATCGAGAGCTGGCTCCGCGACCGCCACGGCTTCGCCGAGGCGACCGCGGCGGTGGCCGCCGAACTGGCCGCCGGCCGCCCGGGGCGGGCGCTGCAGCTGGCCGGCGACCCGGCGGCCCTCTCCGCCGAGCTGGCCTCGCTGGATCGGTTCCTCGCCGCTGGCGGCAGCGGCACCGTGGCGGCGCTGGCGGCCGCCGCCGAGCTGGCCCCGGGCCCGGGCGCGGAGGGCCGTCGGCGGCTACTCCTGAACCTGGCCGTCTGGACCTCCTTCGTCCGCGACGCGGCGCTGCACTCGGCGGGCGCCCCCGAGATGGCCCGCTGGCGCAGCCGGAGCGCGGCGCTGGAGCTCTGGGCCGAGGCGCTGCCGCTGGACCGCAGCAGCCTGATCCTGGACTCCCTGCTCCAGGCCAGCTCCGACGCGGCTGCGAACGCGCACCCGCGGCTCCTCCTGGAGGCGCTCTTCCTCGACATCTTCGGCGGCGTCCCCGCTCCGCCCCGGGTCCCCTGACGCCCCGCCGCGGGGCTGCATCCGCGCCGTCGGGGCCGGGAGCTGGAGGTGGTGACGGCGCGGTCACGGACCGGTCGCGGACCGTGAGGAGGCGTCATCCTCTGTCGGCAACCGTCAATCCCCGTCACCCAGCCTCCGCATTGTGCAGCGGCGCTGTCACAGGCGCGGAGAGATGATGCGGCCGATATAGCCCGGCCATGGTGCGTGGCCTGGCCGTGACCTGGGTGCACAGAAAGGGCGTCGTGGACATCCTCCGGGGGGCACAATCGCGTTTCGAGCGGCTTCGCGGCCGCTACTTCACCCGGTTCCTGGGCGGCATCCTCATCGTCTGCGTCCCCGTCATGGGGGCGATGGTCCTGGTGCTCACCAGCGTCTCGGGCGGCAGCCTCGCCTCCGCCACCTCGGTCGGCGTCCAGGGAGTCGCCCAGCAGGTGGCCAGCAAGGTGGACTCGTGGGTGCAGGACCGCGAACGCGAGCTGACCCAGCTCGCCGCGATCATCAACAGCTCCAACGCCACCAGTGCCCAGGCCGCCATCCCGCTGCTGGCGAAGGCAAGCTTCAACGATCCCTTCGTCGTCCTGGAGCTGGTCGGTTCCGACGGCAGCCTCCAGGCCGCCAACAGCGTGTCCAACGAGGTCGACGTCAGCGGCCAGTCGTGGATCAGCGCCACGGTCGAGTCCGGGCAGCCGTACGTCGGTGACATCACCATGAACGCCGCGGGCAGCGACCTGCAGTGGCTCATGGCGGTTCCCGCGAACACCAGCAACTACAGCTTCAAGGGCCTCCTCGTCGGCGCCATCGGACTGCAGACCTGGGTTGGGGCGGGAGGCGGCAGCAACCAGCTCGCCGCGCTCCTCTCCGGCGTCAAGACCGCCACCGGCGTCTCCAGCACCGTCACCGCCGTGGACGCCTCGCACCTCCTGATCTACAGCTCGACGATGGGCAACCCCTCCGACACGCAGATGATCACCGACGGCTCGCTGAGGACGCGCGTCGACAACCCCGCCGTCACCGCCGGCCTCACGGGAGCGGTCGGTGCCGCGCGCCTGACCATCAACGGCAAGGACACCATCACCGGGTTCAGCGAGGCCACCTCCGTCGGCTGGGCGATCACCGTCAACGAGCAGGCCAGTGAGGCCCTCTCGGGCGTGACCGCGCTGACGAACGCCGGCCTCCTCACCCTCGGTGTGGGCGTCATCCTCCTCATCGCCTTCGCCTACGCCATGGCGCGCATCGAGGTCCGGCCGATCGCCGCCCTCTCGCGGGCCGCCCGCCGCGTTTCCGGGGGAGACCTGACCGCCCGCGTCACGCCCGCCGGCGCCGTCGAGGTGTCCACCCTCGGCGATGCCTTCAACCGCATGGTCGAGCGCCTCGAGGGGCTGGTCAGCCGCGTCCAGGGGACGAGCAGCGACCTCTCCGACTCGGCGACCCGACTCTCGGCCGCCTCGAACCAGCTCGCCGCCACCACGGCCCGGCAGAGCTCGAGCGCGACCGAGACATCGGCGAGCATGGAGGAGTTGGCCCGGACCTCGGCCCAGATCGCCGAGACGGTCGAGCGCGTGGCCTCCCAGGCGGCCGACACCAGGGACAAGCTGGAGCAGGCTCGCGAGGAGATCCTCGCCTCGACGGAGCGGACGCTCAACCTCACCGATCGCGTCCGCGACATCACCAAGATCCTCTCCCTGATCAACGAGCTCGCCGACCAGACCAACCTCCTGGCCCTCAACGCCGCCATCGAGGCGGCCCGCGCCGGGGAGGCCGGCCGGGGATTCGCCGTCGTGGCCGACGAGGTGAGGCGGCTGGCCGATCGCTCCAAGACGCTCGCCTCCGACATCTCCAAGATCACCGAGAGCGTCCAGTCCGAGACCAACGCCACCGTCATGGCGATGGACAAGGGGGCCGAGCAGCTCAAGGTGGGCCTCTCGCTGATGGAGCACGTCGCCGAGGCCAGCTCGGGCATCCGGCTGGCGACCCAGCAGCAGCAGTCGGCCACCGAGCAGGTGGTCGAGGCCATGGAGCAGGTGAGGATCGCCAGCGAGCAGGTGTCCACGACGGCCCAGGAGCTCGCCGTCGCCTCGGGCAGCCAGGCGAGCATGGCCGGCGACCTGAAGCGGGCCTCCACCTACACCGTCGCCGAGACCCCTGGCGCCAACGGGCACAAGCCCGCGGCGGAGGCCGCCCGGGCCGCCGCGGCGGCCTCGGAAACGGCCACTCCCCTCAACTAGAGGTCGACGTATCACCCACTGGGGTGATTGACAGTCCCTCGGGAGCCTCCCTAAAGTTCGGCCCCGGCGAGTTGCGCGACTGCGCCGTCCGCCGATCGGAGGAGAGCATGCGCCGGCAGCAGGGAACAGAGTGGAAGATGGCGAGTCTGCTCGCCGGTGAGACCGCCTAACCGTGCGGGTCATCATCCGCCGGCTCGGCTTCTACCTCCTGACCGCCTGGGTCGCCATCACCGTCAACTTCGCGCTGCCCCGTCTCGTGCCCGGCAATCCCGTCGCCGGCATGATCGGCCGGCTGACCCAGGGCCACCTCTGCAACGACGCATGCATCCTGGCCCTCCAGAAGCAGTTCGGCGTCGGCCTCCACGCCAGCTGGCTGTCCCAGTACTTCACCTACTGGGGCGACATCTTCCACGGCAACCTCGGCTACTCCTACTTCGAGAGCGCCTCGGTCGGCTCCCTGATCGGCCAGGCCCTGCCCTGGACGGTCGGCCTGCTCGGCCTGGCCACCGTCCTGAGCTTCGTCCTCGGCACCCTCGCCGGCGTCGTCCTGGGCTGGTTCCGCGGTTCCGCCCTGGACTGGGTGCTGCCCGGGACCACCTTCTTCCAGGCCATCCCCTACTTCTTCCTCGCCCTGGTGCTGCTGATGCTCTTCGGCACCGTGTTGAAGTGGTTCCCCATCGCCCAGGGCTACGACATCATCAACACCACCCCCGGGTGGAACATGGCCTACATCGGGGGGGTCCTCGACCACGGGTTCCTGCCGGCCCTCACCATCGTGCTCGCCTCCATCGCCGGCTGGATCATGGGCATGCGCAACATGATGGTCATCACCATGGACGAGGACTTCGTCCTGGTGGCCCGGGCCAAGGGGCTGCCCTCGCGGAGGGTCGTCTGGTACGCGGCCCGCAACGCGCTCCTGCCCAGCGTCGCAAACTTCGCGCTCTCCATCAGCCTCATCGTCGCCGGGCAGCTCCTCGTCGAGATCGTCTTCAGCTATCCGGGCATCGGCAAGCTGCTGTTTGATGCCGTCACCCAGGGCGACTACCCGCTGGTCGACGGCCTCTTCCTGGTCATCACCCTGGTGGTGCTCGTGGCCAACCTTCTCGCCGACGTGGTGTACGTGTTCATCGACCCCCGAGCCCGTCAGGAGGCCTGACCCGGATGACGATCGCCCCCACCCTGACCGGAACGCCGGGCGCCGCGCCGGCGTCGGCCGCGGCGGAGACCCGTTCCCGCGTGCTGCGGATGCCGCGGTCCCCGAAGATCATCGTGGGGCTGGTCATCCTGGCGCTGTTCGCGCTGATGGCCATCGTCGGCCCGATCATCGCCCCCTACTCCCCCGATTACTACAGCCTCACCTTCGTTCACCTCGTCCAGGTCCCGGGTGTCCCCGGCCAGTACTACCCGCTTCCGTTCTCGCCCTCCAGCACCCACTGGCTCGGCACCACGCTGTACGCCCAGGACGTCTGGTCGCAGTTGCTCTGGTCAGCCCGAGCCACCCTGCTGGTCGGCTTCCTCGCCGGGCTCATGGCGACCGCGATGTCGGTGCTGGTCGGGGTCAGCGCCGGGTACCTGGGCGGGTACTCCGACGAGGGGCTGTCGCTGTTCTCCAACGTGTTCCTGGCCATCCCCGGCCTGCCCCTCCTCATCGTTCTCGCCAGCTACGTTCCGTCCGCCGATACGGACCCGGTGCTGATCGCTCTCATCGTCGCCGTCACCGGCTGGGCGTATGGCGCGAGGGTCATGCGAGCGCAGACGCTGTCGCTGCGCAACCGCGACTTCGTCGAGGCGGCCAGGGTCGCCGGCGAGAGCCGGCTGCGCATCATCCTGGCCGAGGTCCTGCCCAATCTCGTCCCCATCGTCGCGGCCTCGTTCCTCTTCACCACCCTCTATGCCATCGGCGCCTACGTCTCCCTGTCCTTCCTCGGGCTGGCGGGCACCACCGTCTGGAACTGGGGGACGATGCTCTTCCACGCCCAGGCCGAGAGCGCCGTCATCAGTGGCTGGTGGTGGTGGTGGGCGCCGCCCGGCATCTGCATCGCGCTGGTGGGCACCTCTCTGGCGCTGGTCAACTTCGGCATCGACGAGTTCATCAATCCCCGGCTGCGCGCCTCCGGTGTCTCCGCCAAGGCGGCGCGCAAGGCGGGCGTGGGTGGCCGGCCGAAGTTCGGCTACACCCCCGTCATGCGGAAGTCGGCGCCGGCGCCGGCCGCGGCCGAAGGGGGTGGCCAATGACCCCGACCGCGGCCCCGGTGGGGCCGGTGGCCTCCGCTGTGGCCCCGAAGGTCGCCGAGCCGGTGCTCGAGATCAAGGGCCTCTGCGTCGATTACGGCTATGGAGAGGAGGCCGTCCACGCGGTGGTGGACTGCGACCTGACGCTGCGGCGCGGACAGGTGCTGGGCCTCGCGGGCGAGAGTGGCAGCGGCAAGTCGACCATCGCCATGGCCGCCATCCGCCTCCTGCGCGCCCCCGGCATCATCACCGGCGGCGAGGTCACCTTCTATTCCAGGAAGACCGGCCCCGACGGGGAGCGGGTGACCATCGACATGCTGGCCGCCAGCGAGGAGCAGCTGCGCTCGGTGCGGTGGTCCGACATCTCGGTCGTCTTCCAGAGCGCCCTGAACGCGCTCAACCCGGTGAAGAGCATCGGCTACCAGTTCGACGACCTTCTGCGGGTGCATCGGCCCGATCTCTCCAGCTCGCAGAGGATGGAGCGGGCGGCCCACCTCCTCAACCTGGTGGGGATGACCGGCGACCGGCTGCGCAGCTTCGCCCACGAGCTCTCCGGCGGCATGCGGCAGCGCGCCATGATCGCCATGGCCCTGGCGCTGGAGCCGCAGGTGATGATCCTCGACGAGCCGACCACCGCCCTCGACGTGGTCACCCAGCGGGAGATCCTCGAGGAGTTGATGGGCCTGCGCGACCGCCTCGGGTTCGCCGCCCTCTTCATCACCCACGATCTCTCCCTGCTGGTCGAGCTGGCCGACGACATCGCGGTGATGTACGCCGGCCGCCTGGCCGAGCGCGCCGCCTCCGCCTCGCTCTTCCGCTCCCCGCGCCATCCGTACACGTACGGCCTCCTCCATTGCTTCCCGCCGATGCACGGCGAGAGGGGTTCGATGGACGGCATCCCTGGGTCGCCGCCCGACCTCAAGCACATCCCGTCGGGATGCGCCTTCCACCCGCGCTGCCCGTGGGCCATGGAGCGCTGCCGGCTGGAGGTGCCCGTCCTGTCCTCGATCAACGGTTCGAGCCGTGAGGCCGCTTGCTGGCTCCACAGCGCGGGGGCGACGGTCCCCGCCGAGCTGGGCCTCCCCGACCCGTCCGCGCCGAAGCCCCCCTCGCCGCCCGCCGCCCCGCGCGTCCGGAGGGCCGATCGATGAGCCTGGCAGCCGCGCTGCAGACGCCGGCGGAGACGGCCACCCCCTCTCCCGTGCTCGAGGGCCGTCACCTCACCAAGTACTTCTGGGTCAAGAACAAGAGGGGGGTGTTCTCCCGCCGGGCCCGGCTCAGCGCTGTGGAGGACGTCTCCATCAGCCTCGCAGCCTCGCGGGTCACCGCCGTGGTCGGGGAGAGTGGCTCCGGGAAGACCACCGTCGCCCGGATGCTGGCCAAGATCATCAACCCCAACGTCGGCGAGGTGCTGCTCGATGGCACCCGCGTCCCGCACCGGCGCTCGCGGCAGTACGCCTCGAACGTGCAGATGGTCTTCCAGGACCCCTTCGCCTCCCTCAACCCCGTGCACCGGGTCCGCTACGACCTGGTCCGGCCCCTGAAGATCCATCACACCTTCGACGGGGACATCGACGGCGCGGTGGCCGACCTGCTCCGCCGCGTCGCCCTGGAGCCCGCCTCGCAGTTCGTGGACAAGTTCCCCCACGAGCTCTCCGGCGGCCAGCGCCAGCGGGTGGCCATCGCCCGCGCCCTGGCCGTCCGCCCCCGCGTCCTGCTCGCCGACGAGCCGGTGTCGATGCTCGACGTCTCCATCCGCCTCGGGGTGCTCAACCTCCTTGCGGACCTCCGCGACCGCGAGCACCTGGCCATCCTCTACGTCACCCACGACATCGCCTCGGCGCGCTACCTCGCCGAGACCATCGTCGTCATGTACGCCGGCCAGCTCGTCGAGCAGGCTCCCAGCAGCAGCCTCACCGACAACCCGGCGCATCCCTACACCCAGCTGCTGCTCTCCGCCGCTCCCGACCCCGACCGCCAGGAACCCCCGACCCTCGCCGGCAGCGGCGCCCCGCCCAGCCTCATCGCGCCGCCCAGCGGTTGCCGCTTCCACCCGCGCTGCCCTTACGTGATGGACATCTGCTCGAAGCAGGCGCCCCCGAGCGTCGAGGTGGGGACCGGGCATTCGGCCGCCTGCTGGCTTCACGTCGAGCCGGCGAAACGGCGCCTCGAAGGCGCCCCTGACACTGCGATCGCAACCCTGAGTAGCACCCCGGAGGAGGACTGAGGAGGAGATGGCCCATGGCATAGTTCGAACCCCGCCGGCCTCCGCGAGCGGATGGAGACCGCCGCTCGGCGCGCGTCAGCGCGACGCCGGGCCCGATCGGCCTCCGTAGCTGGCTCCTCCGGAAACCGGCACCCATTAGCAGAGTGCGGCTCACTCGGGCCGCGCATCACGGAGATCACGTATAGATGAATCCCAGAGCATTGGTGGCGCTGGCCGCTGTAGCCGCCCTCGGGGCGGCCGCATGTGGCTCGTCGTCCAGTTCGTCCTCGTCGAGCAGCTCCTCGAAGGTGGGGCCTGCTCTCGTTGAGGAAGCGAACACAGGAGTCACGTTCACTCAGAACTTCAACCCGTTCGACTCCTCGTCGACGGCGAAGGCGATGAACATGACGTCGCTCGTGTACGAGCCCCTGTTCGAGTTCGATGCCCTCAACCCGGCCGAGATCCATCCCTGGCTCGGCACCAAGTACAGCTTCGACAGCACCGGTGACAACCTCACCGTCACCGTGCGTAGTGGCGTGAAGTGGAACGACGGCTCGGCCCTCACGGCCAACGACGTCGCCTTCACCTTCTCGCTGATCATGAACAACTCTGCGGCGAACGTCAGCGGCGTTCCGACTCAGTCGTCTGCCCCGACGGTCAGCGGCGACACCGTGACGCTGCACTTCGCGACGGCCCAGTTCACGAACCTCAACTCGATCCTGGGCTCGACCCTCATCGTCCCGCAGAAGCAGTGGACCTCCGTCTCGACCCCGGCCACGGCGACCATCGCCAACCCGGTCGGCTCGGGTCCCTTCATGCTGTCGAGCTTCTCCACCCAGGTGATCAAGTTCAAGCCCAACAAGTACTACTGGGGCGGCACTCCTCCGGAGTCGGAGATTGACGTTCCGTACTACGCGACCAATGACGCGGCCAGCCAGGCTCTCGTCGCTGGTACCCTTGACTGGGCCGGCAACGACATCGCCAACGTCTACGCCAACTACGTGGACCTGAACCCCTCGACCAACCACGCATGGTTTGCCCCTGGCAACACCGTGACCCTGTGGTTCAACGTCAGCGGCGCCAACGCGGTGCCCGCCCTTGAAGATGCCCAGGTTCGCCTGGCCATCAGCGCCGGTATCGACCGCACGGCTCTCGCCGAACTCGGTGAGTCGGGCTACGAGCAGCCGGCAACGTCGTCCAGCGGTCTCGAGCTGCCGAGCCAGTCGGCCTACCTGACCGCGGCGCAGACCAATGACCTCGAGGCCGACAACGACCCCGCCAAGGTCAACAAGATCCTCACTGCCGATGGTTACACCGCCCCCGCCGCCGGCGCTGGCTCGTGCACCTCGGCCTCTGGCGCAGCACCGCCCGTGCCCGCCAACTGCTACACCAAGGGCGGAACCCCGATCGTGTTCGCGATCGAGGACCCGGTCCCCTACTCCGACTACTGGGAAGATGACCAGCTCATCGTCTCGGAGCTGAACTCCGAGGGTATCGCCGCCTGGTCGAAGGGTGACAACCCTGACACCGGCTGGTACACCGACATGGGCGATGGCAACTTCCAGTCGATGATCCACTGGGGCAATGGTGGTGCGACCCCGTTCGTGCAGCTGCAGAACTGGCTGGATTCGTCCCAGCCTGAGTCCGCGGGCGATTACGGCAAGTACGTGAACGCAGACGCGGCAGCAGCCCTGACCACGCTCGAGGGCACCAACCCGGACGACACCGCGGCAGTGACCACGGCCGTCCAGACCCTCACGAACATCATCTCGACTGAGGCGCCGGTTGTGCCTCTGCTCTACGGCGCGGACTGGAACGTTTACAGCTCCGCTCACTACGTTGGCTGGCCGGATGGCGCGAATCCCTACATGGATCCCTCGCCGGACGACCCGCAGCTTCCGTACATCCTGATGCAGCTCAAGCCCGTCGGCTGACGCATCTAATGTCACTCTGACCTCGGGTCAGAGGACGGTTCCCTGGTCGGCCCGCCCAGCGTGATGGGCGGGCCAGATCCGGCCGGCACCGCGCCGGCCGGATCCGGGGCCAGGGGTGGTGGCCCCGGCCGGCGTCCCATCGCGGGGCGGCCGGCCGAGGGCCCTCCCGCCGGCCCCCAGCCTGTCCCAGGAGTCAGCTGAAGGCCCCTGTGGCGCGATGAGTGGTAGTGTCCCTGCCGCCAGGAGTGCCAATCTGACAAGGAGAGGCCGTGCGCTACGGACACTTCGATGACGCGCGACGCGAGTACGTCATCTCCCGCCCCGACACCCCCCTTCCCTGGATCAACTACCTGGGCATGGAGGAGTACTTCGGCATCATCTCCAACACCGCCGGGGGCTACTCCTTCGTCCGCGACGCGAGGCTGCGGCGGCTGACCCGGTACCGGTACAACAACGCGCCGGCCGACGCCGGCGGCCGCTACCTGTACCTGCGCGATGACGCCACCGGCGAGCACTGGTCCCCCTCCTGGCAGCCCACGCAGACGGCCCTGGACGCCTACGAGTGCCGGCACGGGCTCGCCTACACCAGCATCGCCTCGACCCACCTCGGCATCCGCGCGGAGACCCTCTATTACGTGCCGCTCGGTGAGACCCTCGAGGTGTGGCGGCTGCGACTCAGCAATCTGGGCGCCGAGCGCCGCCGGGTCTCGGTGTTCTCCTCTATCGAGTTCTGCCTCTGGGACGCGCAGGACGACGGCACCAACTTCCAGCGCAACTTCTCCACCGGTGAGGTCGAGGTGGTCGACGGCGTCATCTATCACAAGACCGAGTACCGGGAGCGGCGCGACCACTTCGCCTACTTCGCCTGCTCGGAGCCGCTGGCGGGCTTCGACACCCAGCGCGAGGACTTCCTCGGCCCCTACCGCGGCTGGGACCGGCCCATCGCGGTCGAGCGCGGCACCGCCGGGAACTCGGTGGCGCACGGATGGTCGCCGATCGGCTCCCACCACGTCCGGCTGGAGCTGGGGCCGCATGAGGAGAAGGAGATCGTCTTCCTGCTCGGCTATGCCGAGAACCCCCGCGATGACAAGTTCGACCCGAGGGTCAGCCAGACCGTCAACAAGCGGCGGGTGCGCCCGGTCATCGAGCGCTGGCTGCAGCCCGCCACGGTGGAGGAGGGCCTCACCAGGCTCCGCGACCGCTGGGATTCCCTGCTCTCCACCTTCCAGGTGGAGAGTCCCGACGAGCACACCGACCGCATGGTCAACCTCTGGAACGCGTACCAGTGCATGGTCACCTTCAACATGAGCCGGTCGACGTCGCTCTTCGAGTCGGGGATCGGCCGTGGCATGGGATTCCGGGACTCCAACCAGGACCTGCTCGGCTTCGTCCAGATGATCCCCGAGCGCGCCCGCGATCGCATCCTCGACATCGCCGCGACCCAGCTGCCCACCGGCGGGGCCTACCACCAGTACCAGCCGCTCACCAAGCGTGGCAACAACGACATCGGCTCCGGCTTCAACGACGATCCGCTCTGGCTCGTGCTCGGCGTCGCCGCCTACCTGCGGGAGACCGGGGACACGGCGATCCTCGACTCCGCCGTTCCCTACGACAACGACCCGGCGAGCGCCACCTCCCTGCTGGAGCACCTGGAGCGGAGCCTCGGCTACACGCTCGACCGTCTCGGCTCCCACGGCCTGCCGCTGATCGGCCGTGCGGACTGGAACGACTGCCTCAACCTGAACTGTTTCTCGGAGACCCCGGGCGAGCCGTTCCAGACCACGGAGAACCGTGAGGGAGGGGTCGCCGAGTCCGTCTTCATCGCGGGGCAGTTCGTCCTCGCCGCGACGGAGATGGCGGCCATCGTCGAGGGGCTGGGGCATGCGGAGCAGGCGGCCGGCTACCGGGAGCAGGCGCGCCGGATGGAGGCGGCCATCGTCGAGCACGGGTGGGACGGGGCCTGGTTCCGCCGCGCCTACGACCACTTCGGCAAGCCGGTTGGCTCCGCCTCGTGCGCCGAGGGCCAGATCTTCATCGAACCGCAGGGCATGTGCGTCATGGCGGGGGTCGGTCTCGGCGATGGACGGGCCCGCCAGGCCCTGGACAGCGTCGCCCAGCGGCTCGGCACCGCGCATGGCCTGAACCTGCTGCAGCCGGCGTTCACCCACTACTACGTGGAGCTGGGCGAGATCTCCTCCTACCCGCCGGGGTACAAGGAGAACGCGGGCATCTTCTGCCACACCAACCCCTGGATCATGATCGCCGAAGCCATGGTGGGCGACGGCGACCTCGCCTTCGACTACTACCGGCGCACCAACCCGTCGGCGCGCGAGGGCATCAGCGAGCTCCACCGCTGCGAGCCGTACGTCTACGCGCAGATGATCGCCGGCAGCGACGCTCCCAGCCACGGCGAGGCCAAGAACTCCTGGCTCACCGGCGCCGCCGCCTGGAACTTCGTGGCCATCACCCAGTGGATCCTGGGGATCCGCCCTGAGCACGACGGGCTCCGCGTCGACCCCGTCATCCCCGCCGCCTGGCCGGGTTTCCGTGTCACCCGCCGCTTCCGGGGAGCCACCTACCGCATCCGGGTCACCAAGCCGGTGGGGTCCACCGGCCGGGTCACGCGGCTGATCGTGGGTGGCACGGTGGTGGAGGGCAACCTCCTGCCCCTCGCCGCACCCGGCAGCACGGTCGAGGTGGAGGCGGTCGTCCCGTCCTCCTAGGCCCCGTCCCGCCATCCGCGCGGCAGCCCCCGCATCCCCCACAATCTCGGGCCATGTCGCGCTTCCGCCGGCCCTCGCTGGGCCCCGCCTTCGGCTACGTCCCCGGGGAGCAGCCCCCCGATGGGGAGGGATGGATCAAGCTCAACACCAACGAGTCCCCGCTGCCTCCCTCCCCGCGGGTGGCTCCGGCGGTCGCCGGGGCGGTGGACGGCCTGCGCCGCTACCCCGATCCGTCCGCCGAACCGCTGCGGTCGGCCCTCGCCGGCCACCACGGCGTGCGCCGCGAGCAGGTCCTGCTGGGCAACGGCGCCGACCAGGTCCTGGAGGCCTGCTTCCGGGCCTTCTGCGAACCAGGCGACGTCGCCGTCCTGACCCGTCCCACCTACTCGCTGCTGGCGGTGCTCGCCCGCCTCGGCGGCGTCGCCGTGGAGACCGTGCCCCTCGGTGTCGACGGATTCGTCCCTCCCGCCATGGCGGCCCTTCCGGCGGCCCTGCGCCTGCTGGTCAATCCCAACTCGCCGACGGGGACGTGGCTCCCCCCCTCGACCGTCGAGCAGGTTCTCGGCCCCGCGACGTCCGTCGTCGTCATCGACGAGGCCTACTGCGACTTCGCCCCGGAGTCGTGCGTCCCGCTGCTCGCCCGCCACGACAACTGGCTGATCGTGCGCACCCTGGCCAAGAGTCACGCCCTGGCGGGGCTGCGGGTCGGCTACGCGCTCGGCCACCCCGACCTGATCGCCGACCTGGCCGGTGTGCTGGAGAGCTACCCGGTCGATCGACTGGCCATCGCCGCCGCCGCCGCCGCCCTGGGTGACCGGGAACACCACGCTCGCCTGGTGGAGCTGGTGGTCACCGAGAGGGAGCGTCTGGCCGGCTCGCTGCGCGATGCGGGCTGGGAGGTGGGCAATTCCCGGGCCAACTTCGTCTTCGTCCGGCCGCCGGGCGGCGACGCCGCCGGAGTGGCCGCGGAGCTCCGCCGCCAGCGGATCCTGGTCCGCCGCTTCCCGGACCAGGCCGACCACCTCCGCATCACCGTGGGAGATCCGGCCGAGAACGGCCGCCTGCTGGGCGCCCTGGGGGTCACCGATAGGGGAGGCCCCGCGGCGGGACCGCGCTGACCCTCCGCGCCTCCTGCGGGCGGTGGGCCCGCCCGGCTCAGCGCCGCCGGAGAAGGAACAGGACGAGGAGGGCGGTCAGCAGGCTGGGAAGGATCCAGGGGCGCTCACCCAGGCTCTGCTCGAGCCGGGCGCGGCCGAAGCCGTCCTGGCGGGGAAGGATGATGGGGCGCTCGGTGACCAGCTCGACCAGGCCCGCCACCGGGGTCTGACCGGGCCGCAGGCTCGCCCTGGCCTCGGCCGTGATGTCCATCCTCATCCTCCGCGTCCTGCCGCGGGACTCCCGCGGGAGGGCGCAAGACTACTCCACCGGGGCGGTCCCCGTCGCGGGTGGAGGAGCGGAGCCCCGGCGCGGCAGTGCGGAACGCCCCGGCAGCGCCCGACCCCGCCCGTGGAGTCGCCGTCCAGCAAACATGAGTAAAATGGTCGGGATTCGGTGACAACGGCCATCGCTTTGGAGGTATGACACGGTGACCGACTACGCCCATCCCGAGGTTCTGGTCAACACGGAGTGGTTGGCGGGGCACCTCGACCACCCCGGCGTGCGCGTCCTCGAGGTCGACTGGGACCCGGCGTCCGCCTATGAGCTGGGCCATGTCCCCGGGGCCGCCCTGGTGGATTGGAAGCGCGACATCAACGACACGATCCGGCGGGACATCCTCTCCGCCGAGCAGTTCTCCGCTCTCATGCGGCGTCTCGGGGTGACCCCCAAGACGACCCTGGTCCTCTACGGCGACATGCGCAACTGGTTCGCTGCCTTCGCCTTCTGGACCTTCAAGATCTACGGGCACGAGGACGTCCGCCTTCTCAACGGCGGGCGCCGCAAGTGGTTCGAGGAGGGCAGGGCGGTCACCGAGACAACCCCCTCCTTCATCGCCACCGACTACCGGCCGGAGGCGGCCAACACCTCCCTGCGCCAGTTCCTGCCCGGCGTCCGCGACCTCATCGGCCGGGCCGACCACGGACTCGTCGACGTCCGCTCCCCCGCCGAGTTCACCGGCCAGATCAGCGCGCCGCCCGAGTACCTGAACGAGGGCGCGCAGCGCAGCGGCCACATCCCCGGAGCGGTCAACATCCCCTGGGCCCAGGCCATCCAGGAGGACGACACCTTCAAGCCGGCCGAGCAGCTCAGGGAGCTCTACCAGAGCCGCGGGGTGACCCCGGACAAGAGCATCGTCACCTACTGCCGGATCGGCGAGCGCTCCTCCCACACCTGGTTCGTCCTCACCTACCTCCTGGGCTACCCCAACGTGGCCAACTACGACGGTTCCTGGAGCGAGTGGGGCAACTCGGTCGGCGTCCCCGTGGAGAAGGCGCAGGCGGAGGTGCCCCAGCCGGTCCCCGCCTGAGACCGGCGTCCCCGTAGACTGTCGTGACGCATGGGGCACCGCAACCTCGATCTGGCCACCGCTGAGGAGGGCTGCGGCGACAGCGCCCTCGGCCGCGTCCGTCGCGCCTACGCGACCCTCGACCCCGGCGAGCTCCTGGAGGTCCTGACGACCGTCCCCGAGCAGGCGTTCGCGGTCAGGGTCTGGGCGCGGCGGGCGGGCGGAGACGTTGTCGAGGAGAGCCGGGAACAGGGGCGCACCCGCATCGTCCTGCGCCGCCTGGACCGGTGAGCGGCTCCGTCGCCGGGGCGGTCCCCGCCGGCGCGTCCCGGCGCATCCCCGAGGGCTTCCTTCTGGGGACGGCCAGCGCCGCGCACCAGGTCGAGGGCGGCCTGTGGAACGACTGGATGCGAATGGAGCGCCAGGATCCCTGGCGCATCAAGGACGGCAGCTCGGCGGCCGCCGCCATCGACCACCTCCACCGCTACCGCGAGGACCTGGAGATGCTCGCCGGGCTGGGGCAGAACGCCCAGCGCTTCTCCATCGAGTGGGCCCGCGTGGAGCCGGAGCCGGGCCGCTTCGACGCGGCGGCGCTGCGCCACTACGCCGACGTCGTCGCCACCTGCCGCCGGCTGGGCATGGAGCCGGTGGTGACCCTCCATCACTTCACCCTGCCGGTGTGGCTGGCGGATCGCGGAGGGCTCCTCGACCGGGCGGCGCCGGGGCTGTTCGCCCGGTACGCCGCCGTGTGCGCCGAGTTCCTCGGCGACGCGGTGCGCTGGTGGGTCACCATCAACGAACCCAACGTCCTGGCCGCCGTCGCCTACTCCGCCGGCCAGTGGCCGCCGCACCGCCGCTCCCCGGTCGCCGCCATGCGTGCCCAGGCGGCTCTGCTGCGGATGCACGTGGCCGCGACCCGCGCGCTGCGCGACGTCGCCACCCGCCGCGGCCACCGCGTCATGGTGTCGATCGCCCACCACGAGCGCCCCTTCCGCCCCCTGCCCGGCTCGGCGGCGGCACGGCTGGCGGCGCCGCTTCCCCACTACCTGTTCAACCGCTGGTTCCTCCGCTCCTGCGCGACTGGGCGGCTGCTGCCGCCGGTGGGCGGCGGCCAGCATCTCCCCGGACTGGCCGGCTCCCTCGACTACCTGGGGGTCAACTTCTACACAGAGGAGCGGGTGCGCTTCGACCCTCGGGCGTACACCACCCTGTTCGTCAGCCCCCAGCCGGACCCGTCCGTGCCGCGGAGCGCGGCGGGCTGGGCCATCGACCCGGACGCCTTCCGGCGCGTCCTGACCGACCTCTGGCGGGAGTTCCACCTTCCCCTCCTGGTCACCGAGAACGGCGTCGCCGACGAGGATGACGAGCTGCGCCCCGCTTACATCACCGACCACCTCCGCGCTGCCATGGAGGCCGTCCGCGAGGGTGCCGACCTCCGCGGCTACCTGTACTGGACGGGCTTCGACAACTTCGAATGGCTGGATGGGTACGCCATGCGGTTCGGCCTCATCGCCGTCGACCGCGCCACCCTGGAACGCCGCCCGAAGCGCAGCGCCGCGGTGTACGCGGAGATCTGCCGGAGCCGAGTGATCCCGCCCTGCACTCCCCCGCCTGGTGCCGAGGTCAGCCCACCAGCACCCGGAGGACGGGCTCGCCCTCGAGTTCGCGGGTCGGGGCGGCCACGGTATCCGGCCGGCCGAACAGGAAGCCCTGACCCCGGGTGATCCCCAGGCGGGTCAGCTCGGCGGCGACGCTGAGCTTCTCGATGCCCTCGGCCACGACCTCGGCGCCGATCTGCTCGGCGAGCGCGATGCACTCGAAGATGAGCGCCCGCGCATCGTCGTCGTTGAACCGGTTGGAGACGCTGGCGTCGATCTTGATGACGTCGGGGCGCACGGCGTAGAGGGTGTCGACGCCGATGCCGGCGCGGCCGGCGTCGTCGATGCCGATCCGGAAGCCGGCGCGCCGGTACTGGTCGATCCGAGCCGCCAGCTGTCCCAGGTTGTTGAAGCGATCGGCATCCGCGACCTCGAGGACGACGCTCCCCGGGTCCCGGCCCACCCACTCCAGGAGGCTGAGCATCTGCTCGACGTCCTCGTTGACGTCGGCGACCGCCGCGAGGTCGATGTTGACGTAGAGCTGGAGGTCGGTGCGGATGCCCTCCGCGCCGCGGACGACGGCCCGCCGGCAGATCCAGTCCAGCTCGTTGGTCACCCCCAGCCGCTGCGCCGTGGCGAAGAACTCCTCGACGCTGTCGGCCCCGTCGAGGTTGGCCGGCCGGGCCAGTCCCTCGTAGGCGACGATGTGGGCCTCGGGCAGGGTCACGATCGGCTGGTACACGGGGTTGATCTGCTGGGAGGCGAGGACCCGGCTGAGCAGGGTGCTCCAGCCGCGCCCGGGGGCGGTTGCCGGGCGGCCGGCGATGGAGCCGGCCACCCGGTTGCGACCCTCGCGCTGGGCCCGGCCGAGGGCGTCCTCGGCGCGGCCCCACACGGCGGTCGGATCGTCGCCGGCGGCGCCCACCGCCCATCCGACGCTGACCCGGACCGGGAAGGTTCCACTGACCAGCTCGGCGACAGCGGCGCGGATGCGCTCGGCGACGCTGCCCACGATGGCGGTTGCCGCACCCGACATGAGGATGGTGAACCCGTCACCGTCGGTGCGGCAGACGACGTCGTGCTCGCGTGTGGAGGAGAGGAGCGCGTGCGCCACGGAGCGGAGGATGTCGTCCCCCGCCTCGCGGCCCAGGGCGTCGTTGAGCTGGTCGAGATGGTCGATGTCGACGGAGATGACGGCGAAGACGTCGCGAACCTGGGCGAGCTCGTGCTCGAAGGCGGCGCGCGTTCCCAGGCCCGTCAGCCAGTCGGCCTGGACGGGCTCGGCCGCCACCGGTCCACTCTCGCGGGCGAGGCTGCCGATGGCCAGGGAGGCGATGTTGGCCAGACCATCCAGGAGCACGATGTCCGCATCGTGGAAGGAGCGGCGCGGGTTCTCGGCGAGCAGCACGGCGGTGATGCCGGCTCCATCGTGGATGGGGCCGGCGACCCGATGGGGGTCGGGCCCGGCTTCGGCCAGGGTGCGGTCCCCGGTGACCGCGGCCATGATCAGGGGATCGGCGCTGAGGGGACGGCTTGCCAGGAGGGCACGGGGGGCTGTGCCACGGTCACTGGCCAGGACCATCGTGCCGCGCTCGATCCGGAATACTCGGGCGATCACCGGGGAGTTCTTGCGGGTTGGCAGCAGGTCCGCCGCCGCCCTGCCACACGCCGTCAGCACCGACTCCGTGTCGGCTTCGGCGCTGATGCCGCTGAGGGCCTGCAGGATGCTGTCAAAGCGGCGGTCAAGCCTGCCATGAGTGCCGCGGATGAGACGTGCCAGGCCGGTCAGCGCGGCCAGGAGAGCGACGCCCGCCGCCACCGAGACGGCCACCGCGTTCGCGTGCGTGCCGCCCTCGACCAGCCAGGTGGCGGCGAGGATCCCGGTGCCGAGCGCCAGGAGCGCCAGGGCGGAGTTGGCCGCCCGGGCGCGCCCTGATCTGATCGGGCGCGCCCTGGGCGGTGTGAGGGGGGGCGGGGTGGTGGGGGAGGTGGTCATGTTGGTCACGGTGGCTCTCGTGCCCGTGGCTTGGTGGGCAGACCCCATTCTCGCGGCGCCGCCCGACTCGTCCGAGATCAACGGGCGTCAATTCTGGTTAGTGCAATTGCACTGAACGCGTCGATCTGTCACCCGCGCGTGTTCGCTCGTCACCGCCCCGCGGGGGCGCCGTCGCAACGGCTGCCCGGGGGACATACGGACGCCCGGCGGGCGCGGATGCGCGGGGAAGGAATCGGTCCACCCCACGGGGCGGGCCGGCGCCGCCGTCCGGGCGCATGCCGCCGCTGTGGCTTGGGCGCGCCGCCCTAGCGCACCTGGGGTGGCCGCGGTGCAGCGCGGATTTGGCGCTGGACAGCGTCATGGATTCTCGATTATCCTCATGCGCAGCGCACGAACAGCCATTCATTTGAGGGTGTGCATGTCCCCCACTTCCAGCCGGCCGGCGATCCCTGACGCCGTCGCCGCCGCCGAGGCCGCCGGCATCCGCTACCTCGACCTTCAGTTCACCGACGTCATGGGGTCGGTGAAGACGGTGACCATCCCGGCCGACCAGCTCCCGGTCGCCCTGGAGCGGGGCGTGTGGTTCGATGGCTCGTCGGTGGAATCCCTCGCCCGCACGGCGGAGTCCGACATGTACCTGGTGCCGGACCCATCGACCTTCGCCGTGCTCGGCTGGGCGCCGACCCCGACGGGGCGGATGATCTGCTGGGTCACCAATCCCGAGGGAGAGGCCTTCCCCGGTGATCCCCGGGGGGCGCTGCGCCGCGCCATCGAGCGCGCCGCGGGCCTCGGCTTCGAGTACGACCTGGGACCGGAGATCGAGTTCTACCTCCTCGATCGGGACGAGAGCGGGCGCCCGGTGGCGCCGTTCAACGACCGGGGCGGGTACTTTGACTTCGGCAGTGACACCGGCGTCTCCGTTCGCCAGGCGATGGCGGAGCAGCTGCGGTCGATGGGGATGGTCATCAACACCCTCCACCACGAGGTGGGGGGTGGCCAGCACGAGATCGACCTCAGCACCCAGTCGGCGCTGAAGGCGGCCGACGACGTCGTCACCTTCCGCTACACACTGAAGGCGGTGGCCCAGCAGCACGGACTGCTCGCCAGCTTCATGCCCAAGCCCTTCTATGGGCGGCCGGGCAGCGGGATGCACGTCCACCAGTCGCTGTCCCGGGGCAGCGACTCCACCAACGCGTTCGCCGGCGACGACGACTACGGGCTCAGCGACATCGCCAAGCACTTCATCGCCGGCCAGCTCCACCACGCCGCCGGCATGTGCCTGGTGCTGGCGCCCCTGATCAACTCCTACAAGCGCCTGGTGCGCGGTTTCGAAGCCCCCGTCTTCGTCTCGTGGGCCCGCACCAACCGGGGTGCCCTGGTCCGCGTCCCGCATGTGGGGCGCCCCGAGGCGACCCGCATCGAGCTGCGCAGCCCCGATCCGTCCTGCAACCCGTATCTCGCGTTCGCGGTCATGCTCCGCTGCGGCCTGGACGGCATCGAGCGGCGACTCGCCCTGCCGCCCCCCGTGGAGGAGTCGCTGTACGGCTTCGACGAGGTGGAGCTGGAGCGGCGCAACGTCGGCCTGCTGCCCGACAACCTGAAGGACGCCATCAGCGCCTTCGAGGCTGACGAGGTGGTGCTCGACGCCCTCGGCGACACCCTGGCGGAGCGCTTCCTCGAGGTCAAGATCCTGGAGTGGAAGGAGTACCGCGCCCAGGTGACCCCCTGGGAGGTGGACCAGTTCCTGGAGCGCGCCTGAGCCCGCCGTGATCACCGTCAAGGACGTCTGGCGGAGTGCGCTGCCGCCGCACACGGAACTGGTGGGCGGCGGGGCCGGCCTGGAGCGTCGTGTCGAATGGGCGACCTCGCTGCGGACGCGCCCGCCCGCCTTCGAGGCGATCAAGGGGGGCGAGATCGCCTTCATCGCCGTCCGCTCCATCAAGCTTCTCGACGAGCGTCTCGACCTGACGCGGGTCCTGGACAGCTTCGCCGAGAAGGGGGGGGTGGCCGCCGCGGTGGTCGGCGCCATCCCCGCCGACGCCATCGGCCTGGCGGACCGGCTGATGCTGCCCCTCCTCCTCCTGCCCGAGCAGGCGCATCTGGCCGACGTGCAGCAGGCCACCATCCGCTTCATCCTCGACCAGCGGACCGCGCTGCACGACCGCGCCCAGGAGCTGCAGACCGACCTGATGGAGCTGGCCCTCGGCGGGGCCGGGCCCGTCGGCATCGTCGAGAGGCTCGCCGAGCTGCTCGGCCTCCCCGTCGCCTGGCAGGATGACGAGGGGGAGGTCCGGCACGCCGCCGGGGAGCCCCTCCCCGGGGCCGGGACCGCCCCCTGGTCGACCGATCTCGCGGCGATCCGGCGCTTCGCCGATTCCGCCGCGGTGCTGGCGGCCGACCCCCCGGTGCGCGAGTTCCCCGTCGGCCGGCAGGGGATCGCCAAGCTGGTCGCCCCCATCCCCCTGCGCAGCGGCATCGGCGGCTTCATCTCGGTGCTGGGGGCCGAGGCCGACCTGGGGCAGCTGGCGCGCCTCGGCTGCGCCCGGGCCGCGTCGGCGTGCGCCATCGAGCTGGACCGGGAGAGGGCCGTCCTGGCCGCGCGTGACGATCTCGAGGGCGAGTTCGTCGCCGCCCTCCTTTCCGGCGCCTACAGCTCGGAGACGGCGATGCTGGACCGGGCCCGGCGCTTCGGGGCGACGATCGGCGAGGACGCCGTCGTCATGGTGGTGCGCGCCGCCGGCCCCGGCCCGGCCGGCGACCCGCAGGGGTGGCCCGAGAGCGGCGTCCGCACCGTCCAGCGCTGGGCCAAGCGACGGGATCTTCCGGTGCTGGCCGCCGCCCACCAGAACGCGGCGGCGGTGATCGTCGCCACCGACCTCGCCGATCCGCGCCGCGCTGCGCTGGAGATCGCAGCGGACTGCCGGTCGGCCGCCGGCGGGGCCGACGTGGCGGTGGGGATCGGGCGGACCAAGCACGGCCTCGGCGGTATCCGCGCCTCCCATCGGGAGGCCGAGCAGGCGATCGGCATGGGGCTCCGACTCTTCGGGCCGGCTGCGATCGTCAGCTTCGCCGATCTCGGCCTCCACCGACTGCTCTACTCGATGGCCCAGCACCCCGAGCTCCACGACTTCTACCGTGATTCCCTGGGCCCCCTGATCGCCTACGACGAGAAGGGGAGCGGCGACCTGCTGCGCACCCTCGACGCCTTCTTCCACTGCCATGGCTCGCCGACCGAGACGGCCCAGCGGCTGAAGCTGCACCGCAACACCGTCCTCTACCGGCTCCGCCGCATCGAGGAGGTGGGCCGGGTGAATCTCGGCGACGCGGCCACCCGTCTCAACCTCCAGCTCTGCCTGCGCATTCGCGACGTGCTCCAGGCAGCGGGGTGATCGGCGCGGTCGGGGGCTCGTCACAGCCCTGGGAGTTGGGCGTCACGCCCACCTCCGCGCCCCCGCTGGTGGGACAGGATGACCGTAGGTGGTCGGGTCAGCCGATCGATAGGCTCGGCGCGATGCGGCTCGCTCCCGGCACGGAATCGGCGACGCCCACGGACGCGGTCACGGCGGTCCCGCTCGTCCGCGCCGCCGGCCGGACCGACCAGGGACCCAACCGCGAGAACAACGAGGACGCCGTTCTCGTGCGCAGCGAGGCGGCTGCCGGATTCCATCTCTTCGCGGTTGCCGACGGGCTCGGTGGGCACCGGGCCGGGGAGGTTGCCAGCCGAATGGTGATGGAGACCCTGGCCGAGGGCCGGCCCTCGGCGGACCGTCCCGAGCGGTGGTTGCGCCAGGCGTTCAACGCTGCCAACCTCGCCATCTGGAACCACTCACAGAGCCATCCCGAGGCCTTCAACCTCCAGTCCACCGCCACCGCCCTCATCCTCACCGGGCCCGACGCGGTGATCGGCCACGTCGGCGACTGCCGGGTCTACCTTCTCCGCGACGGCGTCATCACCCAGTGCACCAGCGATCACACCCAGGCCATGGAGATGCTGCGCATGCGGATCATCACCGCCGAGCAGGCGGTCCGCCATCCGGCCCGCAACCAGTTGACGCGCAGTCTCGGAGCCGAGCTCTTCCTCAACGTCGACGTCAGCCGGCGGCGGGTCCTGCAGGGTGACGTCTTCGTGCTCTGCAGCGACGGCCTCTGGAGCGAGGTGACCCGCGACGAGATCGCCATCGCCGCCGAGGCCGAGGCCGACCCCGATGCCGTCGCATCCTCACTGATCCGGATTGCCGTGGATCGGGGGGCTGCGGATAATGTCAGCGTGGTTGTCGTTCGGGTCGCGGGGCCCGTGGAGGCCCCCCCCGTGACGCACGGGCGCCGGTGGTTGCCCTGGCGATGACGGTGACATCCGAAGGCCAGCTGGGCGCCGGCGCCCTCATCGACCACTACCGCATCGTGCGGCGGCTGGGCGAGGGCGGCTTCAGCGAGGCATACGAGGCGATCGACGAGCGCACACAGGCCCGGGTCGTGCTCAAACTGCCGTCGCTGGCCATCATCGGCGACCCGCAGACCTTCGAACGGTTCCGCCGCGAGATGGCCATCGCACGCCGCCTGGACCACCCGAATGTCCAGCGGTCGCTCGACGTCGGGGAGAATCGCAGCCGCCCCTACCTGGTGCTGGAGTACGTGGAGGGCGAGACCCTGCGCCAGAGCCTTCGCGGCCGGCTGCCGCTGAGCGTCGACGAGGCGGTGGGGTACGGGACGCAACTCGCCGGAGCCCTGGCTCACGCCCACGCCCACGGCATCGCCCACCGCGACCTCAAGCCGGAGAACGTCCTGGTCACCACCGACGGGCAGCTCAAGCTCTTCGACTTCGGCATCGCCCTCATGGCCGGAGCCCGCCGCGTCACCTGGCGGTACCTGAACGATCGCCTCGGCACCCCCGACTACATGGCCCCCGAGCAGATCGAGGGCAAGCGCGGGGACCAGCGGACCGACGTCTACGCCCTGGGCGTCATGCTCTACGAGTTCCTGGCCGGACAGGTCCCCTTCGTCGGCGACAACGCGCTGGCGGTGATGAGCCAGACCGTCCACGACGCGCCCGTCCCCCTCCACGAACGCAACCGGGCGGTGCCGCCCCCGCTGGAGGCGGTGGTGCACAAGGCGATCCGCAAGGCGCCCGAGGAGCGCTACCAGTCGGCGGAGAAGATGCTCCACGACCTGGAGCACCTCGACGACATCGACCTGGCCCAGTTCGTCATGGGCCCGGAGCGCGCCGGGTCGATGCCCTCCGACAGGCACATCCTGCTCGTCGGCGGGCTCATCGGCGCCGGCTTCACACTCTTCATCGTCCTCGCCGTTGTCATCACCATGCTTTTGGAGCACCGATGATCGAGCCAGACGACATCGCCGCCAGCGTCCGGCGCATCGAGCAGTCCGGCACCCGGCACGTGCAGCTCCAGTTCGTCGACCTCTTCGGCACGGTCAACTGCGTCGACGTCCCCGCGTCACGCTTCGCCGCGGTCTGCGAACGGGGTGCCTGGTTCGACGGGTCCGCCATCGAGGGAGCCGCCCGGGTGCTGGAGAGCGACATGTACCTGGTGCCGGATCCTGCCACGCTGACCGCCGTGCCGTGGGATGCGGCGGCCACGGGCCCGGTGATGCGGGTCTTCTGCAACGTCCGGACGCCGGAGGGCGACGTCTTCTCCGGCGATACGCGGGCGGTGCTCGCCGACCAGCTCCAGCGTGCCGCGGATCTCGGCTTCGCCTACCACGTCGGCTGCGAGGTGGAGTTCTTCCTCTTCGACATGGCTGGCGGCGACCGTCCGCGGCTGAGCGACACCGCCAGCTACTTCGACGACACCCTCGATGCCGGCGCCCGCGTGCGGGCGGAGCTGGTGGCGACCCTTGTGGAGCTCGGCACCGGCGTGGAGAGCAGCCACCACGAGGTGGCCGGGGGTCAGCACGAGGTCGACCTGGCCACCCAGGGGGCGCTGGCCGCCGCCGACGCCGTGGTCCTCCTCCGGGTCGCGGCCCGGGCGCTGGCGCCGGCGCACGGTCTGCGGGCTAGCTTCATGCCCAAGCCCCTCGCGGGGCTGAGCGGCAGCGGCCTGCACACGCACCAGGAGTTGCTGCGCCCCGGAGACGGCGCCAACCTCTTCTTCGACGCCGCCGACCGCTACCATCTCTCACCGCTGGCCCGTCACTTCATCGCCGGTCAGCTGGAGCACGCCCCGGCGCTGGCGGCGATCACCGCCCCTGTCGTCAACAGCTACAAGCGGCTGGTCGCGGGCTATGAGGCGCCATCCCACGTCACCTGGGCGCACAGCAACCGCAGCGCCCTGATCCGCGTCCCCCGCGTCAGCCAGGCGGAGAGCACGGACACCCGCGTCGAACTGCGATGCCCCGACGCCGCCTGCAATCCGTATCTCGCCTTCAGCGCGATGCTCGCCGCCGGTCTCGACGGTATCGAGCGCCAGTTGCCCCTGCCGCCCCCGCTCGAGGAGCAGGCCTACGAGTTCGATCCGGAGGCGGTGGAGAGCCGCTACGTCCGCTCCCTCCCCAGCTCCCTTGGGGAGGCGGTGTCGGCGCTGGTCGCCGACGACGTCATCGTCGATGCCCTCGGCGGCGAGCTCGTCGAGCGGCTGGCCGAGGCCAAGCGGCTGGAGTGGCAGGAGTTCTCCGCCCACGTCACCGACTGGGAGCTGACCCGCTACCTCTGACCGCGGCGGGGGCGGCCGTGCCTGGTGCTGCCCGCACCACGCCCCGGCCCTCGACGGCCAGCTCCTTGGGCGTGGCGCCCAAGATACTGGCGTCCATGATGGGTCGACGGTGGCGTTATTGCCGGATCGCCCGGCCCCCTACGCTCGACGCAGCCGGATCCGTTGTGATCCGGGTCGATCGGAGGACTGCTGGTGGCCATCGAGACCGGACGTGTGGACGGCGCCGCCGCGGGGGCCGGCGGCGCCAGGGGAATGAAACAGACGCTCAGCCTCACCGGGGTCACCGTCAACGCCATGGCGCTCATCGCGCCCGGCGCCTTCCTCTGGACCACGTTCCAGAGTCAGGCGGGCCAGTCGGTGGGGGGCCAGGCGACGGCCACCGACATGTGGATCGGGTTGGCCTTCGCCCTGGTGCTGGCATTCCTCACCGCCTACTCCTACTCCGAGCTGGCCAACCGCTATCCCAGAGCCGGCACCGGCTCGTCGTACTACTTCGCCGAGGCCGCGCTCCTCGACAAGGAGAAGGCCCACCACCGAAGTCTCGCCAGGATGGCCAAGTTCTCGGTGGGCTGGCTCGCCCACCTCTACTACTGGATCTACCCCGGCATCATGGCCGCCTTCGGGGGCATCCTCTTCGGCTACCTCTACAGCGTCGCCAGCGGTCACGCACCGTCGACGGCGCTGCTGGTCGCGGTGGTCCTCATCTTCACCCTGCTCAACACCTACGTCGCCTACCGGGGCATCAGCGGCTCGACGATGACCGCCATCGTCATCAACGTCATCCAGCTCGTCGCGCTGGTCTCCTTCGCCATCTTCGCCATCGTCTTCCGGGTCACGCACCCCGGCTTGCACTACGACAACACCATCGGCAGCGTGCTCACCGGGAACCACAGCTTCACCGGCATCCTCGGCCAGGGGACGATCGCCATCCTGCTCCTGGTCGGCTTCGAGTCGATCACCTCGCTGGGGGCGGAGGCCAAGAACCCGAAGAAGGACATCCGCCGTGGAATCTTGCTCTCGCTCGCCATCCAGGGCCTGGTCATGTACATGTTCGAGTACTTCGCCGCCAACATGGTGGTGGGCAGCTCGGTGAGCGGTGGCAGCGCCACCGGTTACGCCGCAGCCGGGGCGGACTCGGCCCCGATCGGCACCATGATCAAGCACATGGGCGACATCGTCTTCGGGGGGAGCGTGGGCACGGTGCTGGCCCTCATCGTTGCCGCCACCGTCCTCATCGCCCTCTTCGGGACCATGCTCGCCTGCCTCAACACCGGCGTCCGGATCACCTACGCCATGGGCCGGGACAAGGAGATGCCGTCCATCCTCGGCCTGCTTCACGGACGCTTCGCCACACCGCACATGGGCGTCTGGATCCTGGGCGGCGTCAGCGCCCTGCTCGGCATCTACGGCGTGATCAACACCGACAACCTCGCCGTCATCATCTACGGCTCCAACATCGGGACCTTCCTCGTCTACGGCGCCACCAACGTCATCGCCCTGGTCGCCTTCTGGAGCGCCCACGAGCGGGGCTTCTTCAAGCACACGTTCGTGCCGGTCCTGGGGGCGGCGGCCAACCTGGCCATGCTGCTGGGGGTCCTCTACCTGGCCGTCACCGCCGGCAACCTCAAGGTGAACGGCGTGCCCGTGGTGGGCTCGCAGACGCAGAGCGACGCGCTGACCGCCGTCGGCATCGTCGCCGTGTGGTTCGTCATCGGGGCGGCCTGGTTCGCCTGGAACAGCCGGCGTCTCCGGCGTCCCGTCAGGGTGCACCACCACCGGGCGGAAGTCTCCGCCGCGTGAGGCCGCGCGCCGCCTGTTCGACGCGCCGATCCTGCGCGCCATCTCTCCTCGGGGCCTCTCCCCGGGCCCTCCACCGACCGCCGGTGGAGGGCCTGAGGGGGCCCTCTGTGCGTCCAGCACAAGGCCGGTTCGCGGTCTTCGTGCGGCGTGGGTGAGGCTTTTCGCACCCTCGCCGCGCTACGGTCCCGGCCGCAGGATCAGATCGGGCACGGAGAAGGTCCCTTGCGTCTGTACACGCGCGTCCGCCTCGGCAGCAGTCTCGCCCTCGCCGCCGCCACGCTCCCGCTGGTGACCCTCGCCGCCGGCGAGTCGGTCGGCCGGCAGGCGGCGGTCGCCGTCGACACCGTCTGGGTTGTCATGGCGGCGGCCCTGGTCCTCCTCATGCAGGCCGGCTTCGCCATGCTCGAGGTCGGCTTCTCCCGCATGAAGAACGTCGGGACGGTGGTGGCGAAGATCGTCGTCAACCTCTCGATCAGCTCCATCCTGTACTGGGCCGTGGGTTTCGCCCTCGCCTTCGGCGCGGGCAGCGGTTTCCTCGGCCACCTCATCGGCGGCGGCTCGGCCTTCGCCCCATCCTTCCTGCCCGGCTCGACCCTGAACCTGCCCGCCCTCGCCGGCTCGGACGTCCCGTCGGCGGCCAAGTTCTTCTTCGAGTTCGTCTTCTGCGCCATCTCCCTGGCGATCGTCTGGGGGACGATGCTGGAGCGGACCAAGTTCATCGTCTACATCCTCTTCGCCATCCCCTTCTGCGCCGTCATCTACCCATTGATCAGCCACTGGGTCTGGGGCGGCGGGTGGCTGGGGGCCAACCTGGGCGTGCAGGACTTCGCCGGCTCCGGTGTCGTCCACCTGACCGGCGCCACCGCGGGCTTCGCCGGCCTCCTGCTGCTCGGCCCCCGCATCGGCAAGTTCGGCCGCGACGGCAAGCCCAACGCCATCCCCGGCCACAGCATGCCGCTGGCCCAGCTCGGCGTCCTCATCCTCTGGTTCGGCTGGTTCGGCTTCAACCCCGGCTCCACCCTGCAGGCCCTCAACCTGCACTTCGCCGACGTGGTCATCGTGACCAACCTCGCCGCCGCCAGTGGGGCGCTCGCCGCCATGACCGTCATCTACCTCCGGCAGAAGAGCCTGGACGTCGGCATGATCGGCAACGGCGCCATCGCCGGCCTGGCCGCCATCACCGCCCCCTCGGGCTACGTGCAGCCGTGGGCGGCGCTCATCATCGGGGCCGTCGCCGGCGTGATCGTCGTCTACGGCGTGCTCCTCATCGACAGGGTCCTCGACGACCCGGTCGGCGCCCTCTCCGCCCATGGCCTGGCCTGCATCTGGGGGCTCCTGTCCTGCGGCCTGTTCGCCGACCCGGCCCTGGCCCGGTTCAACGGCGTCGGCCACGGCGGCCTCTTCTACACCGGCAGCTTCACCCAGCTGGGGGCGCAGGCGGTGGCCGCCGTCTCCATCTTCGCGACCGTCTTCTGCCTCTCCTTCGGCATCTTCTGGGTCATCAGGAAGACGGTGGGGCTGCGCGTCAGCGAGCGCCACGAGATCGACGGCCTCGACATCAGCGAGCACGGCATGTGGGGCTATCCTGAGTCCTTCATGCCGGTGCCCGGCGGCGCGTACATTCACCCCGACGCAATCGCCGGGGCGGCGCGCCAGCGCGTGGCCGGCGCCTGATTTGGAGACGACGCGATGAAGAAGGTCGAGGCGATCATCCGGCCGGACCGGCTGCAGGCCGTCCAGGACGCCCTGGACGCGCTGGGTTCCTCCGGGGTCACGGTGACCGAGGTGCTGGGCTGCGGCAAGCAGCGTGGCTACACCGAGACGTACCGGGGGGCGCGGGCCAACATCTCCCTGCAGCGCAAGGTCAAGGTCGAGGTGGTGCTGGTCGACGACGTCGTCGAGACGGTGGTGAACGCCATCACCGGGGCGGCCCGGACCGGGGAGATCGGCGACGGCAAGATCTTCATCCTCCCGGTCGACGACTCCGTCCGCATCCGCACCGGCGAGCGGGGCGACGAGACCATCCGCCATCTCCAGCCCGAGCACTGGGGCCACTGACCGCGCTGCGCCCCCGGCCCGGGGCCCAGGTCCCGGGCCGGGGGCGTTCGTGCGGGACGACCCACCCAGGCGCCCCGGAATTCGGGCGCGCAGCCCTGTGACTCCGGGGCGCCGCGGTGCCAGGCTGATCGCCTGGGTCCTCGCGCCGTGCCAGCGAGGGCCCACTTCCCCCCTCTCGATCCGGCGGGACGGCGGGCGCCTCCGCTCCGGGGCGGGACGGCGGGCCGCCGCGGCCGTTGCCGGCCCTCCTCCCGACGCGACGCGCCGCCGGGGCACTAGACTCCTCGGGAGATGACCTACATCGTCACCGAGACCTGCATCGACCTCAAGGACAAGTCCTGCATCGAGGTGTGCCCCGTCGACTGCATCCACGAGACCGATGAGGACCGGATGGTCTACATCGATCCCGACGAGTGCATCGATTGCGGCGCATGCGTCGATCCCTGCCCCGTGGACGCGATCTTCGCGGAGGAGGACGTCCCCACCGCCCAGGTCGCCTACGTCGAGATCAACAAGCTGTACTTCGCCGACAGGGGTGCGGCTCGCGAGAAGGTCGACGGGCTCAAGCCCCTCGCCTAACACGGGCCCGCCGCCGGCCAGACGGCGGCCGGCGCCACCTGGCAACGCTCCCTGTGCAGGGGGGATGAACGAGTATGCCGTTCTTGTGCGCCCCGCCCTAAGCGCCGGGGGCGCCCCTCGGCCTCGCCGTCCATGGCGGGCAGGGCCACAAAGCCGGTAGGCTCACGCGGTTGAAGATCGGCCGACCTGGGCTGCACGCCCGCGCGCCGGCAGGAACCGCACTCCGAAAGGGGGATTGCATGGCAAGCGACGAGACCCTAGCCACCACGGCATCGCCCAAGGACGTCATCGCCCGGGCCAAGAAGGCGGGCGTCCAGTTCGTCGACGTCCGCTTCACCGACCTCCCCGGGACGTGGCAGCACTTCAGCATCCCGGTGGGCGAGCTGACCGACTCCCTCTTCGAAGAGGGCATCGGCTTCGACGGCTCCTCGATCCGCGGTTTCCAGAAGATCCATGAGAGCGACATGCTCCTCATGCCGGACCCGGGGCGCTGCTTCGTCGACCCCTGCCTCGAGGTGCCGACGCTGGCCATCGTCTGCGACATCCGGGATCCGCTGACCAAGGGCCCGTACTCGCGCGACCCGCGCTACATCGCCCGCAAGGCGGAGGCCCACCTCGCCAAGTCGGGCGTGGCCGACCTCTCCTACTGGGGCCCGGAGCTCGAGTTCTACATCTTCAACTCCGTCCGCTTCGACCAGAACTCCCACGAGGGGTACTACCACGTCGACTCCGACGAGGGCATCTGGAACAGCGGCCGGGCGGGTGCCAACCTCGGCTACCGCCCGAAGTACAAGGAAGGCTACTTCCCCGTGCCGCCGGCGGACCAGCTGCAGGACCTGCGCAGCCGCATCGTCCTGGCCATGCTCGAGTCGGGCCTAGACATCGAGGTGCACCACCACGAGGTGGGCACCGCCGGTCAGACCGAGATCGACATGCGCTTCCAGCCGCTCGTCTCGATGGCCGACAACGTGCTGCAGTTCAAGTACATCGTGAAGAACGTCTGCGCCAAGAACGGCTACACCGCCACCTTCATGCCCAAGCCGCTCTTCGGCGACAACGGCAGCGGCATGCACGTCCACCAGTCGCTCTGGAAGGCCGGCGTGCCCCTGTTCTACGACAAGAACGGGTACGCCCTATTCAGCGACATCGGACGCTGGTACATCGGCGGCCTGCTCCAGCACGCCCCGGCCCTGCTGGCCCTGGCGGCGCCGACCACCAACTCCTACCGCCGCCTGGTGCCCGGGTACGAGGCCCCCATCAAGCTCGCCTACAGCGCCCGCAACCGCAGCGCCTGTGTGCGCATCCCGACCTACAGCGATTCGCCCAAGGCGCGGCGCCTGGAGTTCCGCTCGCCCGACCCGACCTGCAACCCCTACCTCGCCTTCAGCGCCATGCTGATGGCCGGGCTGGACGGCATCGCCAAGAAGATCGAGCCGCCCAAGCCCATCGAGGCGGACCTGTACGAGTTGGAGGGTGAGGAGGCCGCCCAGGTCAAGGATCTCCCCGGCTCGCTGCCCGAGGTTCTCGACGCCCTGGAGGCCGACCACGACTTCCTGCTCAAGGGGGACGTGTTCACCCCCGACGTCATCGAGACCTACATCGCCTACAAGCGGGAGCGCGAGGTCGATCCGGTGGCGCTCCGGCCCCATCCCTACGAGTTCTTCCTCTATTACGACGCGTGAACGCAGCGGGGCCGGGCACGCCGTAGGGCGTGCCCGGGCCGACGCCCGCCCGGGCGCCGCGCGGTGCGCGTGCGTCCGGGCGAGGTGGGGGCCGGTGGGGCGCGGAGCTCCCGGCCGAGGGGAGGGGGCGCGGCGTCCCGCGTGCCTGCACGACGCCTGGGGCAGTGGGGGCGACGCCTGAGGCCCGCAGGACCGCGGCGGACCGCCCGAGGGGCATGCCGTCGGCCGCGCCGGCAATTGCCGGCACGCGCCGAGCGGTGCCGCTGCCTCCGCCGGGCGCGGCACCGCTCAACCCCGGGTGGGGCTCAGGCTATGCCGATGCTCCGCAGTGGGTCGGCGGTCTGGTGGAGAAGGGCGCGCGTCGCGGCAATCCGGCACGCCAGCATCTCCAGGATCTCATCGAGCCTCTCGATCAGATCCGGGGCCAGTTCGATGGGGTGGTTGTCGATGTCCCGCAGTAGCGCAGACAACCGCAGCGCCTTCTGATCGATCTTCGCAACGGTCTCCTGCGGCTGTCCGACCGTTGCTGTCCACTGGCTCGGCTCCATACGGTGACCTCCGTGCTTTCGGCCATCGGTGCCTCGGCGCGGTGAAGCCGCGTCACCGCCTAGCCTAGGGGGTCGCTGCCCGTGCTGTCCAGGGCCGTTCGCCTCAAGAGGCCGGTGCTACACTCGCGGCGGCCGAAAGGCGCTGACCGGGCGCGGGTGGCGGAACTGGCAGACGCGCGGGACCTAGGATCCCGTGGGGTGACCCGTCCGAGTTCGAGTCTCGGTCCGCGCAGCCGGGCCGCCCGGCAGGGACGGCGACGCCCTCGCTGCCGCATCCTGCTCGTGCCCCATTGGAGGAGCTTCGCGTGACCCCCGCCGACGCCGATCTCTCCGTCTTTGTCGATCGCAAGCCTGGCTGGATCGTCGAGCTGAGCGTCGAGGCCCCCGCCGCGGAGCTCGACGCCGCCCTGCGGGCGGCCGGCCAGAGGGTGAGCGCGCGGCTCCGCATCCCCGGGTTCCGGCCCGGGAAGGCACCCGCCGCGATCGTCGAGCGCGCCGTGGGCTGGGAGACGCTCCGCAAGGAGGCGATCGACCAGCTCATCCCCGACCTCTTCGCCCGGGCCGTCGCCCAGACCGGGGTGGAGACCGTTGGCGATCCGCAGGTCACCGTCGAGACGGCGGAGCGGGGCGAGCCCGTCAAGTTCACGGCCCAGGTCACGGTGCGCCCCGAGGTCGATCTCGGCGACTACCTGACCCAGCGCATCGAGCCGACGACGACCGAGGTGACCGACGACGACGTCGACCGCAGTCTGGAGGAGGTGCGCCGGCAGCTCTCCGACCTCGAGGAGGTCAGCCGTCCCGCCCAGTCGGGCGACGTCCTCCGCTGCGTCCTGGTCATGCGCCGGGGGGACGAGGTGCTCTCCGGCGGCACCGATGAGCGCGACATCGAACTGGATCGTGAGCGCCTCATCCCCGGCCTCGTCGACGCCCTGCTCGGTCTCGAGGCCGGGGCCGAGCGAACCTTCCCCCTCACGCTTCCCTCCGACTATCCGCAGGAGGAGCTGCGCGGGGTGACGGTGCAGACGGACGTCCGCCTCGTGGCGGTGCGCGAGCGCCGCCTGCCCCCGCTCGACGACGACCTGGCCAGGCGGGCGCAGACCGGGACGACCGTCGAGGAGATGCGGGAGCTGCACCGCGGCGAGCTCATCGAGGCGGCGGCCCGGGCCGACGAGGAGCACTACCAGAACGAGGTGCTGACGGCGCTTCGGGACCGGGTCAAGGTCGACATTCCCGAGCTGATGATCGAGCGGGACCTGGATCGCCAGGCGGCCGAGATGGAGATCCGCATGGCGGCGGTGGGCATCCCCTTCGACCGCTACCTCGAGTACGCGGGGACCACCGCCGAGAAGTTCCGCCAGGAGCGGCGACCGGTCGCGGTCCAGCGGGTGCGCCTCGACCTGGCGCTGAGCGCCCTGGCCGCCGCGGAGCAGCTGGACGTCGACGAGTCCCAGGTGGAGCGCGAGGCCCAGCGGATCGCCGCCGGCCGCCGGGTCACGCCCGACCAGCGCCGCCGGCTCCGGGTCGCGGCCCGGCAGGACCTGCTCCGTCAGGCCGCCGTCGGGCGAGCGGTGGAGATCGCCAGGGGGGACGTCTGAGCCTCTCCCGGCGCCGGCCGGCCCCGACGGGCACGGCGGCAGCCCGTGGGTATACTGGGTTGCAAATGACCCTGATCCCCTACGTCATCGAGACCACGAACCGCGGCGAGCGCGGGATGGACATCTACTCCCGCTTGCTCAAGGACCGCATCATCTTCATCGGCACCCCCATCGACGACCAGGTGGCCAACGTGGTCATGGCCCAGCTCCTCTTCCTGGCTGGCGAGGACCCCGAGAAGGACATCTGGCTCTACATCAACTCCCCCGGGGGGTCGGTGTATGCAGGGCTCGCCATCTACGACACGATGCAGTATGTGGAGCCGCGGGTGGGCACCATCTGCATGGGCCTGGCAGCCTCCATGGCCGCCGTCCTGCTGGCGGGGGGAGCCGAGGGACTGCGCTACTCCCTCCCCAACACGCGGGTGCTGATCCATCAGGCCAGCGGCGGGTTCAGCGGGCAGGCCGCCGACATCCAGATCCACGCCCAGGAGATCCTCCGCGTCAGCCGTCGCATCGACGAGATCCTCGCCCACCACACGGGCAAGTCGATCGAAGTGGTCCACCGCGACTCGGATCGGGACTTCTTCATGAGCTCGGACGAGGCCAAGGAGTACGGCCTCATCGACGAGATCATCCAGGCCCGCCCCAAGAGCGCCGGTGACGGTGCCCAGACGCCCCCCAGGGTGAGCGGCAGCTCCAGCGCACGGTCCCGGGGTGACCCGGGCGGAGGCCCCGAGGCAGGCGGAGGCGCCGCCACCCGCTAGCCGGGAGGCGCGGCGAGACATATGACCGACCGCGAAGACCGCCGCCGCCACACGCGCTGCTCCTTCTGCGGCAAGGGCCAGGAGCAGGTTCGCAAGCTGGTGGCCGGCCCCGGTGTGTACATCTGCGACCAGTGCATCGACCTGTGCCAGGAGGTGCTGGAGGAGGACAACCGCTCGACGTCGCAACGCCGCACCAAGGCCGGGATGATGCCCACGCCCCAGGTGATCATGGCCTCCCTTGACCAGCACGTCGTCGGCCAGGAGCACGCCAAGAAGGTCCTCTCCGTCGCCGTCTACAACCACTTCCGGCGCATCGCCAACATCAAGGCGAACAGCGACATCGAGCTGCAGAAGTCCAACGTGCTCCTCGTCGGTCCGACGGGCTGCGGCAAGACGCTGCTGGCGCAGACGCTGGCGAAGATCATCGACGTCCCCTTCAGCATCGCCGACGCCACCAGCCTGACCGAGGCCGGTTATGTCGGCGAGGACGTGGAGAACATCCTGCTGCGCCTCATCCAGGCCGCCGACTTCGACATCTCCAGGGCGGAGCGGGGCGTCATCTACATCGACGAGATCGACAAGATCGCCCGCAAGGCGGACAACCCGTCGATCACGCGCGACGTCAGCGGCGAGGGCGTGCAGCAGGCCCTGCTCAAGATCCTCGAGGGGACGGTCGCCAACGTTCCGCCGCAGGGGGGTCGCAAGCACCCCCACCAGGATTTCATCCAGATCAACACCACCAACATCCTCTTCATCTGCGGCGGCGCCTTCGACGGCCTGGAGAAGATCATCGAGCACCGCACCGGCCGCCGTGCCATCGGCTTCACCAGCGAACCGGTGCGCAAGGGCCGGACGAAGGAGTCCACCAAGCTGCTCCGTGAGCTGCAGCCCGAGGATCTTCTCAAGTACGGGCTGATCCCGGAGTTCGTGGGCCGGCTGCCCATCGTGGTCACCCTCGACTACCTCGACGAGGACGACATCGTCCGCATCCTCACCGAGCCCAAGAACGCCTTCGTCAAGCAGTACCAGAAGTT
>CAZUDL010000016.1:0-48973 GCA_964618935.1 uncultured Actinomycetes bacterium | reverse complement strand
CACCCGCTGGCCGGTCCCCCGGCCTTCAAGCGTTACGAGGACGGGCTGCTAGGGGTGTTCGCGCTCGGGGAGTTCGGTCCGGATGGGGATCTCGGGGAGCCGGGTGAGCCACATCCAGCCATCGCCGCGACCGTGACCAAGACCACGCATCCACAGAGCCGGCCACGGGCGGCTTCGAAGGACACGGAGGTGAACCGCCGTTGGGGAGCTCGGAACACTCTAGCGGTGGATTGTGGCACCGAGGCGTGAGCGACTGGCGTGCGCAGCTATGTGCCAGAGACGGGCCGTGCTGACGCGCGCCGAGCATGGGTTGACCGACGACGTCTCCGCGTCCCGCCGAATCCCCCGTAGCATCCCGTTTCCCGCAACTGAAGGCCAGCTACGATCCGCCTACGACCCCCCAACCGGCCCGCAATCGAGGTCTCATGCGGGTCACAGGAACCCGAATGAGGGAGTTGTGGAACGACTCTGGGCGGATTCCGAATTCAGGATCGCCCAAACGCGCCCGCCAAGGTTGCCAAGGTAGGGGTCACGGGTTCGAGCCCCGCCTCCCGCTTCATCCGTTTTGAGTCGACTCCAGATGATCTCGCTGAGTTCACTCCGGACCCATCCCCAAGCGACGGCAAGTCCTTCCGCTGTTGTCGAAGGTGCAAGCTAGAGGTGCGGGAAACTCGTCAGCAAGTGGCCCCGGGGTCGCCGCTCGCCCAGGTCCAACACGCGTCGTACACGGACCATGGGCCGCCGCTCGTCCCAGGCAGCCACATGACCCCTTCGTAGCCCGGCTCGCCGTAGAAGTAAAGGTTGTCGACCGCCCACCCCGACGAGGTGGAGATCACCACGGCATCGATGATGAAGACCGGTTGTATCGGGTTCGGCGGGTTTGGGCTGAAGGTGATCCGAACAGTGGCACCTGCTGTCGTGGCGAAGGGTGACCCGATGGCTATTGATGGCTGCGATTCTGAGTCTGCAAAGAGAGGGAAGGCACCGACACCATCAATCTGGTCAAGGCGAGCAGCAAGGCGAGCGGTGACCGGGCAGCCACTGAAGTCGGCAGAATCAGTGGAGGTCGTTTGAATACAGTTGGTGCCCGGTAGGCGCGGGTTTCCCATCCCGGCGTACAGGCCGATCACGGCTTGCTGCGCTCCATCGACATCACCCGAGGTCGGAGCCGGGGTCGCATCCCCCGAAGGGGCGGGCGAGGCGGTAGGCGAAGGCGTCTGGCCCGGCTGCGCGGTGGCGGTGGGCGTCGCGGTCATGGAACCGGAGGAGGGCACCGGCGTCGCCGTCGCGCGCTCGGGAAATGGTGTCGAAGAGGCGCCGGTGCCGCACGCGGCCGTCATGAGGAGCACCACAAGCGCCACGCACCAACTGCTCATCCGGAGGCGACTGCCACCCTTACCCTTCGGGCCGAACCGCCGTCCACGAACCCAGGCCGTCACGGGCCGGATTGTCGCACGAGCTCATCAGGATCTGCGCTGTCGGGCGACTGCTGGTGCGCGTCAGGCCCTCGCAGTCTGCTTCGATCCCTCCCGGGTCGTCGTCCAAGATGGCGTACTCTCCGTCCAAGTACGCCCCAGGTAGTGGGTTCGAGCGCTGGAGCGACGCGGTCCGAATTCAGATGGCGCCAAACTGCATGGTCTACGTTGCCAAGGTAGAGGTCACGGGTTCGAGCTCCGCCTCCCGCTCCAGGCCGCAACCCTTCGCGCACTCGTCGCTGCTCAGAGGGCGTGCCCAGCGGGCATGCCTCTCGAGCGACGCTCGGCGGGTAGCGCGGCCGTCAGCGTCGACCGGGAAGGTGGCGTCGTAGGCGCACCAGGATCCGGACCATCTCCTCGGTCACGTCGTCAGCCGAGGCACGCGGGTTGTTGTACACGATGTACTCCTTCGCCACGAGTGTCGCGAGGTAATCGAGCAGGGCAGCCTCTTCGTCTTTGGCGAGGAGATAGTCAGGGTGTGCTTCGTTGTAGAGGACCACGCCCACCTCCGCATCGAAGCGGCTGCGTCCGGATCCCGGCGTGGGATCCGGCGCGATTGTCGGCAGGCTGGTGGTTCGCCGTCGGTCGGGCCGTGCCTGCGCCAGTGGGACGTCTTCGCGTGCATGCTCGCGTACGAGCTCCTCGAGGCCGGGGGGCTCCCCAGGAACCGGGATGCGGTCGCCATCCAGGGTGCCGCGCGACGTGTCTGAGTCCGTCCCTGCCGGTCGGCCCTCGGGCAAGGGCTCGAAGAGGCCACCCGAGCCAGGTTCGTCCCCAACCGGCGCGCGCATCGGGTTGTCCAGGTCGGCAAGCTCCTTCAGCACCTGGCCGAAGATCCGCCGGATCAGCTCCGAGACGCGCGCAGCGATGACCTCGTCCACCTCTCGCGCGACCCGTTCAACGGCGCGCTGCACTGCCGGTTCCACCCGTTTGACGGCATCAAGGAACATCGGGAACGCATCGCGGTCGCGGAGGATGGCGCGACGCCCAGCAGCCTGGGCCAGCGCGTCGAACGCGATCTGCCCTGACACCTGATCGGTGTCCCACGGCGGTCGATCGAACTCCTCGAGCTCGCAGATGTCGTCGACGATGGTGGTGCCGCCTCTGCCGACCACCGCCACGCGTCTCAGGCGGTCGGATCGAGGAGCGACGTACAGGCCGAATTCGAGACGTCCCCACAAGGTGCTAGTGGCGGCTAGGTCGAGACGTACGCCGTCAGGTCGCTCCGGCGTGACCAACTCGGCGGTCTTACCCTCGATCACCTCGATCTCATAGTGGCCGCGGGCAAGGGCGCCAGCCCGGCGGCGGCGAAGGTAATCGATCACCTTGCGCGCGGTCAAGACCCGGAGGACATCCGGGTCGAGGTCCGTGATGTAGACGGTGGTACCCGGAAGGTCTCGAGAGTGACGGCGATCATCAGCCTCCAGGGTAGCGATGGCCTCGCCCCGCGCCAGCCGCAAGGCATGCGTGGCCACCTGACCCAGAGGTCTCGTGACGATGTCACAACGTCCGCCCAACTGCTGGAAGGCGAGGATGCCGATGGCCTTCTCCCCGATGGTGCGCGGGTCGCCGGCTTTCGACGAGTCGAAGAGGTTGCGCGCGATCTGGCGCAACTGATCCAGGTCCATGCCCCGCCCGTCGTCGGCCACCGCGATCACCGGGTGCCGGCCGCGACGGCGCAGGACGACGCGAATCCGGCCGCCGGTCAGGCCTGCCTCCGCATACTCATCGGCGGCGTTGGAGACGAACTCATTCAGGGCGTCCTTCGGGTCCTGATATGCCTGCCCGGTGACCAGGACGGCCTTGGCCAGGTCACCGATCCTGAGTCGGACCTTCTCAGCTGGCATGGGTGCGGCGAACGCATGGGGGGTCTGCGACGGGCAGGCCAAGCATCAGAACGCATCGTAGCCGGTGAATGGGCGCTGGCTCTCACGAGCCGCCCGTCCCCTTGGCGTTTGGCCCACGGGGCCGAGGGGACGGGTCGGACGGCGCCTGCGCTCGCGCCGGTGTCCGGCGGCCCCGCGGCGCGAATGGCCCGCGGTCGCGGGTGACGGCAGAGCGTCCATGAGGCCAGGGTGGCGGGTGACGCTACCCGTCAGCGCGGGTTGCTTGCGCCTTCCTTCTTGGTATATACTATCGATATAGATCGTTATCCCAGGAGATCCCATGTCCGACACCGGCATCGCAAAGCTCTTCCGCAACGGGCGGAGCCAGGCGGTTCGGCTACCGCAGCAGTTCCGATTCGCCGGCGACCAGGTCAGGGTTCGGCGGGTCGGGACCGGCGTCATTCTCGAACCGATCCTCAGTCCCGAGAACTGGTTCAGAGAACTCGACCGCTTCGGACCGGAGCCGTTCATGGTCGACGGTCGAGATCAGCCGCCCACGCCGACCGGCCGCGACCTCCTGTGAACTACCTGCTCGATACGAACGCTTGCATCGCCCTGATCAACGGGAGGCCCCTCGGGGTCCGGCGACGGTTCGAGGAGGGGAGCCAAGCCGCCGCCCGCGTCTCCACGTCGTCCGTGGTCACCTTCGAGCTCTGGTACGGCGTGGCCAAGAGCGCTCGACCCGAGGCCAACGCGGATCGACTAGCGACGTTCCTGGCGGGGCCCATCGACGTGATCGACTTCGATGACGACGACGCGCAGGCGGCCGGACGGGTCCGCGCGTCCCTGGAGGCGGCGGGAACCCCGATCGGCGCCTACGACGTCTTGATCGGCAGCCAGGCGCTCCGGCACGGCACAACCCTGGTAACGGCGAACGCCGACGAGTTCCGGCGGATCCCCGGCCTCGCCTGGGAGGACTGGGGGGGATGACACCATCGCCGGCCTCGGTGGTGGCGCAGATCACAACCCCAACCTTCGTCAGGACCACCGTGAACCGAGGCCTCATGCGGATCACGACGTGTGAAATGAGGGGGAGCTAGACTGAGTTCGGGTGGTTCGGAACACCGCGCTGGATTCACCCCAAGGGTCAGTAACCCTGGGGTGGAATGGTGTAGGCATTGGATATGACGCCGTCCGCCTCCACCCAGTAGGTGCTGTTCACCGGGCCATTCAGCTCGCAGACGTTGTCGAACGTGTCGGGGTTCGACGTGACCTGGACGGTCGAGCCGGCGACTTCCGAGACATTGCCCTCGTAGTCCTCGTAGCATCCCCAGTTGTAGCCACCGTTCGTGAAGTTGCTGAAGGTCATCGAGATCCAGTAGCCACTGACTCCGATGCTGATTGACGGCGGCTGCGAGCATCCTTGCGTCGTGGCGCTGGCTTCGGCGGTCGAGCTGTGCTGACCTGACACATCAACGACATAGGCGGTGATCGACTCGGTCGTGTTGCAGGCATAGCCGATGGCCACGGCTCCTGCGCTGTACTGCTGGCTGCATCCGAGGCTGGTGCACACGTAGTAGTAGTTGATGGCCTCGCCACTGCCGCCGCCGCCGCTCCAGGAAAAGGTGATCGAGTCACCACTCGGCGCCGCTGAGACCGACGGGGGGGCAGGCGGCGGGCATGCTTGGGTGGTTGCGCTGGCTGCGGCGGTCGAGCTCTGCTGCCCTGACACATCGACGACATAGGCGGAGATCGACGCGGTCGTATAGCAGGCGTACCCAATGGCCACGGAGCCTGCGCCGTACTGCTGGCTGCAGCCGAGCGTGGTGCACACATAGTAGTAGCTGATGGCCTCGCCCGTGCCCCCGCCACCGCCCCAGGAGAAGGTGATCGAGTCACCGCTCGGTGCCGCCGCGACCGACGGGGGGCTGGGCGGCGCGCATGCTTGCGTGGTTGCGCTGGTTGCGGCGGTCGAGCTCTGCTGACCCGCGACGTCGATGACATAGGCGGAGATCGACGCGGTGGTGTAGCAGGCGTAATCAATGTCCACAGAGCCTGCGCTGTACTGCTGGCTGCACCCCAGCGTGGTGCAGACGTAGTAGTAGTTGATGGCATCGCCAGCAGTACCGCCGCCACCGCTCCAGGAGAAGGTGATCGAGTCGCCGCTCGGTACCGCCGAAACCGACGGGGGATTGGGTGGAGGCGGGTTGCTCACCACGACCGTCAGTGACGGCGTGTCAACCGCTCCACCGCTGTCCGTCGCCTGAATGGTGAAGGTGAACGAGCCGACCGCGCTCGTGGTGCCCGAGAGGACGCCGGCCTTGCTCAGCGACAGACCGGCCGGCAGGTTCCCGGAGTATCCATAGGTGTTGCCGGTGCCATTCGCCACGAACGGGTAGTTGTAGTTGGCGCCCAGCTCGGCGTTGGGCGGCGAGTACGATTGCCACGTCTCGTAGTACGCCGAGAATCCGGCCGTGCTGTTGCTAACAGGGCCCGGCTCGGACTCCACGAAGCTGGCGGAATACGCCATGTAGAATGGAACGGCGTTCGAGCTGGAGAGACTGATGTAGTTGTCGGGCTCATCCCCCGCCCCGCAGTCCCACATCTTCACGGAACCGTAGGCAGGAAGAACCTGTGAGGCATCGGTTGGCGCATTCAGCGGACCTTCGACGATGAAGTCGGCGGTCGAGCCGCTGTAGGCGTCCGTGCACTCCGCCTTCGGGCCCCACACGGTGCCCTGAGTGGCGTCTTCGATGTAGAAGGTTGTGTTCCCGCCACCGGCGGCGCAGGCGGTGTCGGTGGTGCCGTTGTACATTGCGGATGCGTAGACCTCGTCACCGGGCGCCGGCGTGAAGCCGGGGATGTAGTTGGGAAGACCGTCGTTGGTATCCGACTGGGTGGATCCAGCATCCTCCCACCAGCAGTAGATCGCCGGCGGCGTCGTGGCAAACGAGTTGCAGCCGATCTGAATCAATGGCGCGCCGGCTATTCCGCCCAATCCCACCCATGGCGTCGCCCGCGGCACACCTCCAGGCATCGTCTGCGGCCACCCGCTCTGCCAGGTGTCCAGGGGGTTCGCGGGAACGGCAGGCTGGGTCCAGAATGCCGCCACCTCGTTCAACTGCCTGGCACCGGCAGGGAAGCCGGCGGAGCTCATCACCTCTCCGGAGTAGATGGAGCTGTCGCACGCCCCCGCCGGCGTCGGGGGCGAGGTCGCGTAGGTGTTGCAACCGGCGAGGGAGTTGGTCAACTGTTGCGGCCCGGTCATGAAGGTGGCCAGGATGTCACCCCAGAACACGGACGCGCTCAGGGTGGCAGAGTAGCTCTCGGTCCCCGTGGCGCTGGTCACCACGTACGCGGTCTGCACGTTGTTGTGGGCTGACGGGGTCGACTGGTGGGCCGGGTTGACCGTGTACCCAGCGCTCTGTCCTGAGATGGAGGCCTGGTCGTTCCAACCGATGCCCGCGACCACCAGCTCGGTGCTCTGCGCGGTGGCGGCAGAGGTGCCGCTGGTGGGCGCGGTGCCGGTGGCGGTGCCGCCGACCTCGACGTCGAGGGGAGCGGTCGGACTGATGCCCGAGAACTCCTGTACCGACATCGCGATGGTCGCTGCGGCGCTCGCCTGGACGGTCACCGACGTGACCGCCGTGGCGTCGGCGGCATAGAACATCCCCGTGACGTTGGTGCCGGTGGCCTTCGTCCCGACTGCCGTGTAGGTGTTCCCCGCCGAATCCTCGACCGGCGTGGACGCGAACGCGTTCACCCCCCGGAGCGTCGCCGTCACCACGATCAGATCACCACTGGTGGTCGCGATGTCGGTGGTGAGATTGGCAGATTGAGCGGCCTCGGTCCCCCCCACCTCCTGCACCTGCTGGGGCGTGGCGGCCGGGAGAGGGGTCATGAAGGTGGCCAGGATGTCACCCCAGAACACGGACGCGCTCAGGGTGGCAGAGTAGCTCTCGGTCCCCGTGGCGCTGGTCACCACGTACGCGGTCTGCACGTTGTTGTGGGCTGACGGGGTCGACTGGTGGGCCGGGTTGACCGTGTACCCAGCGCTCTGTCCTGAGATGGAGGCCTGGTCGTTCCAACCGATGCCCGCGACCACCAGCTCGGTGCTCTGCGCGGTGGCGGCAGAGGTGCCGCTGGTGGGCGCGGTGCCGGTGGCGGTGCCGCCGACCTCGACGTCGAGGGGAGCGGTCGGACTGATGCCCGAGAACTCCTGTACCGACATCGCGATGGTCGCTGCGGCGCTCGCCTGGACGGTCACCGACGTGACCGCCGTGGCGTCGGCGGCATAGAACATCCCCGTGACGTTGGTGCCGGTGGCCTTCGTCCCGACTGCCGTGTAGGTGTTCCCCGCCGAATCCTCGACCGGCGTGGACGCGAACGCGTTCACCCCCCGGAGCGTCGCCGTCACCACGATCAGATCACCACTGGTGGTCGCGATGTCGGTGGTGAGATTGGCAGATTGAGCGGCCTCGGTCCCCCCCACCTCCTGTACCTGCTGGACACCGGCCGCCAGAACGTCCGCCGGCCGTCCGACCGTCCCGATGACGGAACCCGCCAGGAGCACCAGTCCCGCCGCGGCCCGCCAGCCCTGCCGGCGCCGCGGCGTGGTTGCCGTTCTCCTCAGCCCGGTGCGGCGGTGGTCGGGGCCACTCTGCTCCTGCTGATGGGCGCGATGGCTCGGTTGATTCGCTCCAGACACCTGGCGCCTCCCATCCTCGGCTGATGACGGCCCTCGGCCGCCCCTCTCGGGATCGAGGTATTAGCACGTGCTAACCCCGTCCGGACGAAAGCCTCCCATGGCGGCGAGCGCCTGTCAAGGTGGTGCGCGAGGACCCCGCCCAGCTAGGCGTCGTCCGACGCGTTCACGCCGCTTCGGTCATGGCGGGGACGCTCACCATGTCGATGGTGATGGGATGGTCTCCGGGCGACTGCCCTCGGGGGGCAGCAGCACCCATCGCAGTCGATGGTGGGAGCGCGGGACGGCACGTGCAGCAACCGCACGCCCGAGACGCTCTGACGGAGTCTTGGCCTGCGCGCGTCCGCCGGGCAGGCTCGGCCGCCAGTGCGGTCAGCGGCTCCCGCAGAGCCGCCGACCGCAGCAGGCGACGCGTGGAATCAGATCCAGGGGCTCCGCGACCGGTCAGCCGTGTCAGGAACTCTTCGAGGCACTCCAGGAGCCACCGGTTGCTCCTCCGACCTCGTAGTTGCCGGACATGGAGGTGTTGTTCGTGACCGTGCCCGAATACGTGATCTCCAGCGAGCCGACGGTGCCGAACTGGATGGCGTTCCCGTTCAGGGTCCCGTTGATGCTGAGGGTGGCGGCGGGATCCGAGAGCTGGATGCTGCCGCTCAGCGTCGACCCGGACTCCTGCCACGTGAGCGTGAACGACCCTGAGTAGGCGCCGCTGTACTGCCCCGACCAGGTCCCAGAAAGCGCCCCGGTGGCCGTCGGTGTCGGGGTCGCCGGGGTCGGTGTGGGCGCCTGCGTCGCGGGGGTGTTGCTGGTCGGGGACGGGGACGACGTCGGCGTGCTCGAGGAGCCGCACGCCGACGCAAGCGAGACGGCGACCAACCCGGCCAGCACGGGAAGCAATGCACGAAGTCTCATGGCCCTCCACTCCTGATCTGAGATCCCGACGAGCTCTGACAGGTGCGGGCCCGGCCACTGCCGGGGGCCTCGCCACCCGCCCTCGCCATGGGAGTTCTCACCTTCTCAGCGCCGACTCGCGGAGTTGCCGCCTCCGACCAGGGGCCGGATGGGATCCGAGCTCGCCCGGCCGCCGCGCGAGAGCGGCGGCCCGGCGCTCAGATCCCGGCACAGCGCGCCGAGGACGGTCAGCGGCGGCGCAACCGGCTGTCGGAGACCTCGGGCACGGTCCAGCCGGCATCGGCGGGGTTGACATTGGTCCCCGGAGGGACGATGTCGTCGATGTGGTCGAGGGTGGCCTGGTCGAGGGTCACCTCGGCGGCGCCGAGCTGGCTCTCCAGATGCTCCATGGTGCGGGGGCCGATGATCGCCGCCGTCACCGCCGGGTGCTGGAGGACGAAGGCGATGGCGAGGTGGATCAGGCTGATGCCCACCTCGTCCGCGAGCTGGGACAAGGCCTCGACGGCCTCGAGCTTGCGCTGGTTCACCGGCAGCGTCAGATCCTGCCGGGCGGCACGTGTGCCGGGTGGCGCACCCCGGCCGCGGCGGTAGGCTCCGGAGAGGAAGCCACCCGCGAGCGGGCTCCAGGGGATGACCCCCATCCCGTACCTCTGGCAGACCGGCAGCACCTCGGCTTCCACTCCGCGCACGAGCAGCGAGTACGGCGGCTGCTCGCAGACGAAGCGATCCCGGCCCCGGCGCTCGGCCACCCATTGGGCCTCCACGATCTGCGACGGGAGAAACGTCGAGCTGCCGAAGTACCTCACCTTGCCGGCCCTGACCAGGTCGGTCAGCGCGCCGAGGGTCTCCTCGATGTCGCAGGAGGGGTCGGGCCGGTGGATCTGATACAGGTCGATCCAGTCGGTCTGCAGTCGCCGAAGACTGGCCTCGCACTCGCGGGTGATCCAGCGCCGCGAGTTGCCCTGGGCGTTGGGGTCGTCGCCCATCTGGCCATGCAGCTTGGTGGCGAGCACCACCCGGTCCCGCCGTCCCCCGGCGAGGGCACGGCCGACGATCTCCTCGGACTCGCCCTGCGCGTAAACGTCGGCGGTGTCGATGAAGTTGATCCCCGCGTCGAGAGCGCGGTGGATGACGCGGATGGAGTCGTCCTGGTCCTTGTTGCCCCAGGCGCCGAACATCATCGCCCCGAGGCAGAGCTCACTGACGCTGATCCCGGTCCGGCCGAGGACCCGCTGTTCCACCCGGCCAGATTACGCGCGGTCGGAAGGCGGGCGGCGCCCGCCTCCGCCACAGGCCCGGCGCGGGCGCATCGGAGCCTCGCCCGAAACCCAGGGTCTGCTCCGATCACGCGAACTGAAGCGGTCTCACCGGGAGCCCACCCCGGCCACCCGTGGGGGAAGGAGACCGCCGAGCTTCAGGCTATGTATTGCACAGGGCGCCATCGCGGACTAGCGTTAGCCCTGCGATGTCGGCACGCCTGCCGATCAGAGAACCGGGGCCCATCCCCGCAGCCGGGCGCCCCCTCGAGTTGACGCCGTCGGTGCGGCAGATCCTCGCCCTCGCATCGTTCCAGGAGGAGGTTCTCGACCTGGGCTCCAACCTGGGCGCCATCGCCCGGCGAACTGCCGAGCGGGCCCGTGCCCTCAGCTGGGCCGACGGAGCCCTGGTCGAGATCATCGAAGGCGACGGCTCATTCCACCGTGCGGTAGTGGGGACCGGCACCGGCGGTCGCTCGCGGAGCGCCGGCCCGGCTGCCAACGACCCCTGGGTTGGCCTGGTCGACACCGCCCCGCAGACGTGCGCCGACACCCAGGATGACCCACGCGTGGACCCGGGGGTGTGCCGCCGCCTCGGAACGCGGTCGGTGGTCACCGTCCCCCTCCACCGGCGGGGGTCGCGCCTCGGTGCCATCACCGTCACCTCGTCCCGTGTCGACGCCTTCGACGCCGCCCAGACGGCCGTCCTCCAGCTCCTTGCGGGCCTGGTCATCGCGGCGGCGGCCGGGTCACAGGCGATCACCGAACTGCGCCAGATGAACCGCCGCCGTGACAGCAGCCCGCTGGCGAGCGAAGCGGGGTTCCACCGGCTCTTCTTCGAGAACCCGATGCCGATGTGGGTTCTCGACGCGGAGACCCAGAACTTCCTCGCCGTCAACGACGCCGCCGTGGACAAGTACGGGTACTCCGCCGAGGAGTTCGCCCTCCTGCCCATCACCGCCATCCGCCTCGACGCGGCCCACTTCGCCCTCGATCTCGACCGGGCGCGCACGGGCAGGGCGGCCTTCAGCGCCCGCCACCACCTGCGGGACGGGCGCGTCATCGACGTCGAGGTCACCACCGTCGCCCTCGAGTTCGGCGGCCGCCCCGGACTCCTCTCGCTCGTCAACGACGTGACCGAGCGCAACCGGCTGGATCGACAGCTGCGCCAGGGCGGGTTCCGCGACCCCCTGACCGGGGGAGCCAACCGGGTCCTGTTCACCGAGCGGGTCGCGCACGCGCTAGCGCGGATGCACCGCCGCCACGCCACCGTCGCGGTCCTCGTCATCAACCTGGATCACTTCAGGAACGTCAACGACAGCCTGGGATACGCGGCAGGCGACGCTCTGCTCAGGGCGGTTGCGGGTCGGCTCCAGGCGGTTCTCCGCCCCAACGACACCGTGGCCAGGCTGGGTTCCGACGAGTTCGCCGTGCTCCTCGAGGACGTCGGCCCCGCCAGCGACTCCCTCCAGGTGGCGGAGCACCTCGGCGACGCGTTCCGAACTCCCCTGGAGTTCGCGGGCGACAGCCTGGTGGTGAGTCTCAGCATCGGCATCGTCACGGCATCGACGGCACACGCACGTGCCGGTGAGCTGCTCCGCAACGCGGAGCTGGCCATGTACGCCGCCAAGGCCGCCGGCAGGGGCAGAGCCGACGTCTTCGTGCCCAGCATGCTCGCGCCGGCAACCGAGCGCCTGACCCTGGACCAGGACCTGCGTCACGCCGTGGCGGGCGGAGAGCTGCGGCTGCTCTTCCAGCCAATCGTCTCGGTGGACAGCGGTGACATCGTCGGCTGCGAGGCCCTGGTGCGCTGGCACCACCCGATCCGCGGCCTGGTGATGCCGGACGCCTTCATCCCCCTCGCCGAGGAGTCGGGGACGATCAGCGACATCGACGCCTGGGTGATCGACGCCGCGTGCTCCCAGGTGGCGGCGTGGCGAGCCTCGGGACTGCCCACTCTGCTCCTCGCCGTCAACGCCTCGGGGCGCGATCTGGGTCGGGGCGAGTTCGTCGACAGGGTGTCCGCCGCGCTGCTGAAGAACGGGCTTCCCCGTGATCGGCTGGAGGTCGAGATCACCGAGACGGCGGCGGTGGCACAGCCGGCGGCGGCCCTCAACGAGCTGCGCCACCTGCGCGACGCCGGGATCACCGTCGCCATCGACGACTTCGGCACCGGGTACTCCAGCCTGAGCAAGCTCGCGACCTTCCCCGTCGACCGCCTCAAGATCGATCGGTCCTTCCTCGCCGACATCAAGCAGGCGGACGACGATGCGCCCCTGGTGGCGGCGATGATCGTTCTCGCCCACCGGCTCGGCCTGCAGGTCACCGCTGAGGGGGTCGAGACACCGGAGCAGCTGGCCTTCCTCCGCCGCCACCACTGCGACCTGCTCCAGGGGTACCTGTTCAGCCCGCCCGTCCCCCCGGAACGCTTCGAGGAGCTGCTGCGGAGCCAGCAGGCGAGGCACTAGGCGGGCCGTCATCCGCTGGCGGCCTGGTCTGACGCGCTCAGAAGATCTGGCTGCCGGGCTCCGCGCGATCGTCGACGAACAGCGGAACGGCCTGGCCCTGGCCCGCGGGGTTGTCGGGGTGCGGCGCTCCCAGGACGAGGGCCTCGGAGGTGTACGACCCGATCCGCCGGGCGCCCAGGTTGACGCAGACGACCACGTTCCTGCCGACGAGGTCCGCCTCGGCCACGAGGGCGAGCTGGCCGACGCTCTGCACCACACCGAGAGGGCCCAGGTCGACGGTGAGCACCCGGCAGGGTGCCCGGGTGCCCGCGGCGCGCTCCGCGCGGAGCACCCGGCCGACGCGCATGTCGACTGTCTCGAACCCCGCGAAGGGCACGAGGGGTCTGCGCGGGGGACAGCCGCCACCTGCCATCGGACTGCGGACGGTAGCATGTGAACGCACCGCGGTCGGCGGCCGTGAGGGTCCGGGATGCCCGCCGCCAGGGATGCCGCGGCGGGCATCATGGGGCGTGCCGATGGAGAAGCCCGCACGGCGCAGGCGCCTGGTCCCACCGCTCCGCCGCCACCCCTGGCTCAGCGCCGTCTTCGCCACCGGCCTGGTCGCCCGGGCGGCCCTCATCCCCATCACCCACGGCCAGGACTTCGTGGTGTGGGACCTCGCCTCGAGGGCGACGCTTGCCGGCATCAACATCTACGCGCACCACCCGGCCTACCCCGGCGGCCCCTACACCTACACGCCGCTCTTCCTCGACCTCGAGCTGCCCATGCAGTGGATCAGCCTGCATTGCGGCATCCACTTCACCATCATGGGGAAGCTGCCGATCATGGCCGGCGACGTGCTGACCGCGGCGGTGCTTGGGGCGGCGATGCGGCGGCAGGGACGCGGCGACCGGCTCCAGGCGGTGGCCGCGGGGCTCTTCTTCCTCAACCCCCTGGTCCTCTACAACGGCGCCTTCTACGGCCGCTTCGACAGCGTCTGCATCGGCCTCTTCGCGCTCGCCGTCCACCTGGACGACCGCAGCCGGCACGGAGGTGACACCCCCACCCCGATCGCGGGCGAGGCCCGCGGCCGCCACCGGCTCCCGCCCCCGGCCGGGTGGGGGACGGCGGCGACCTTCGGCCTCGCCGTCGCGGCCAAGACCTTCCCCCTGGTGATCCTCCCCCGCCTGCTGCTGCGGGGGCGGATCACCGCCATCCGGGTCGCCGCCGCGGGCGCCCTCATCGTTGGGGGCGTCTCGGCGCCGTACCTTCTCACCAGCCCCGGTGCCTTCCTCACCGACGTCACCCGCAACGTCGGCGTGCTGGGCGGGAGCCTGGCCTGGCAGTCCGTCTTCCACCACGTGCTCGCCGCGAGCGTGCAGATCCGCATCAGCGAGGCGCTGCTCGCCGTCTTCGTGCTCGTCATGGTGGCGCTGAGCCGGATCGACGACCTGACCCTCTGCGCCGCCGTCGCCACCCTGCTCTTCCTCGTCTTCAGCAAGGTGGTCATCGAGCAGTACCTGACCTGGCCCCTCCCCTTCCTCATCGTGCTCGCCGTCGACCGCCGCTCCCGCGCCGCCGCCACCCTCCTCGCGGCGCTGACCGCGGTGGGGATGCTGGTGAATCCCTACATCCATCCCTTCGGCACCGAGCCCGCCGTCATGGACGTGCTGCTCGCTGCGCTGATCGTCGCCGGGTCGCTCCGCCTCGTGCTGCGGCACGGCGCCCCCGCCACCGCGACGCGAACTGCCCAGGCCTGAGTCGGCGGAGTCCCGTCCGCCCCCTGGTTACCGAGGCGGCTCTGACGAGCGCCGCCCTCGGGCCGCGTTCTCCTCGATGCGTGCCCTGACCAGCCTCTCCACCAGAGCGGCCGGGATGGGGCGCTCGGCGGTGAACCGGAGGGTCCCCTTGCCCGCCCGGTACGGGGCGAGCTCCTCCGCGTGCGCATCGATGACACGCACGCTCATGGGGAAGAGGCTGCAGTGATCCCTGAACGCGGCGTAGGTGACCAGCATGCGACCGTCCTGGCGGAATCCCGGCATCTGGTAGCTGATCGTCTCCGTCGCCTCGGGGGCGGCCGCCCGGATCTGCGCCCGCAGCGTCTCCAGCGCCGTCCGCGCCGGCTCGGGAACGGCGGACAGGTACGCCTGCACGCTCACCGGTCTGTCCACTCCGTCCCTCCCGCCTGCCCGGTGCCGTCAGCCGAGGAAGTCACGCAGCGCCGGCAGCAGGGCCTCCGGCCGGCTGCCGGGGGCGCCGTGGTCCAACCCCTCGAACTCCTGGAGCCGCGCTCCCGGGATGGCCGCCACCACCGCACGGGCGCCGGCCAGCATCCAGTCGAACCCGGCCGTCCCGGCCATGACCAGGGTCGGCGCGGTGATCCTGGCCAGGCGGTCGGCCGGGAGGAGGTTGCCGGGCCCGGTCACGTCGACGTCATACGGAACGGTGTGCGCCACGCGCGTCAGGCCGGGCCACATCGGGCTCGCCTTGAACCCCTGGACCACCGCCAGAGGCAGGCCGATCGCCTCGACCTGAAAGAGCTCCACCACGTCGTCGCGGCGTCCCTCGCGGAGCAGGCTGCGCATCCGCGCGGCGAGGTCGGCACCGGGACGCGGCCGGAATCCCTCCGGGATGTAGGGCGGCTCGTACAGCGCCAGCCGGTCGATGGGCAGACCTCGCGCGGCGGCCTCCAGGGCGAGGCATGCTCCGGAGGAATGGCCGAACACGGCGGCGCGTCCGCCCACGGCGCCGATGACGGCGGCCAGGTCCTCGATCTCGCGCTCGACGGCGTACGCGTTGGCGTCCCCGCTGTCGCCCCGGCCCCGGCGATCGACGGTGATCGCAGTGACATACGGTGCCAGAGCCGTCGCCAGGGGGATGCCTGCGGAGCGGTCGCTGAAGGCCCCGCCGACGAGGATCACCGGGCGTCCTTCGCCCCGGCGTTCGAAGGCGATCGACGTCCCATCCGCCGACCTCGCCGTCTCGAAGGGGGGCGGGTCGCCGGACGGTGGCGGGCTCTGCCGCCTCGCAGTGGCGCCGGAGGAGGACACGGCCATCACGTGGCAGCGTACGAGGTCGGTCTCGCCCGGCGACTCCGCCGATCGCCGCCGGTCGGCCATCGGTCTGCGGCGGTCAGCGGTCGGTGGGGTCCGCGTCTCCAGGGCCGCACCGGCGGTCCGCGCGACGCTGGCCAACCCCGACGAGAACGACGGCGGCGCTGCCGCTGAGGAGCACCAATCCGGCGATCGCCGCGACCACCTGCACCGCCGGACCGTCCCTCGCCAGTCCGGTCACAGCCAGCACCACCAGGGCGGCGCCCGCGATCGCCGCGGCGGCCGCCAGCAGGAAGGTGGCGGGCGTCACCCAGGCGCTCCGCAGGCTCAGCCCCCCGGGGCGTGAGGCCATCAGCCACATGAACGCATCCGCGGCCGGCAGGACCCGTGCCGCCCAGCGGGGGAGCGCCGCCACCGGCCGGTCGGGGACCTCAGTCCATCGATTCGCCATGCGCCGCAGCCTATCTCACCGCCGTCTCAGCGGCGGGCGCGCCCCGTCCGGCGCCGTCTCAGCCGGCGACCTCGGCCGACGGGCTGAGGCCGGGGCTCAGGGAGGGCAGGGCGACCACCGACTCCATGATCGACTCGAGGAATCCTCGGTTGTCGCTGCTGGCAACCCCGAATTCCTGCCCGCCGACGTCGAGGCACAGCCCGCCGACGACGACGTCGGCGTCGATGTACTGGTACGTGGTGTCGGCGTCCGCGGTGACCCATGCGGTGATCGGCTCACCGTTGATGGTGACCGCGTCGCGGCGGACGATGCTCCGGCTCTCATCCTCGGCGCTGACCGGCTCGGCCGGGCAGCTCGCCGACGTTCCCACTGTCGTGAGGGTGAAAGCGAGGGCGGGATTGGCGCCCTCGGCGACGTAGGTGCCCACGCTGTTCGGTCCGTTGACCAACCAGTCCTGGGGGACGCTGACCGTGCAGCAGGTGCCGACCGAGACCGTGTGCAGCGGCAGAGTGTCCGGCGTCGCCTGTGGCGCCGGTGTCGCATCGTTCGGCATGGGCGTCGCCGTCGCTGTGGGGGTGGCCACCGCCGACCGAGACGGGCTCGGTGACGAAGCGGGGCCGGCGGCGTGCGACGGGTCGGCGGGATCCTTCGGCGCAGGACCGCAGCCGGAGGCGACGACCGCCAGGACAGCTCCGGCGACGATGAGGGCGCCGATGCCACGCGACCGCCGCGGAGTTGCCAACCGATCCACCTCTCCTGCTCTCCTCAGCCCCGACTCCTCGGGCGACGCGGAAGTGTACGGAATCGGGAGGGGGTGGCAGCCGGCAGGGTCGCCAGTTGACACGCGCCCTCCCCCGCCGATACAGTGCATCAATTCACTAAATCACTACTGATCTAGGGCACACGGCACCATGATCGATTTCCATCTCGACACCCGCTCCGGCGTCTCCGCCTACATGCAGATCGTCCACCAGGTCCAGCGGGCGGTCCGCTGCGGGCTGCTCACCCCCGGCGACCGCCTCCCCGCCGCCCGGGAGGTGGTGGCGGCTCTCGCCATCAACCCCAACACCGTGCTGAAGGCGTACACGGAGCTGGAGCGCGACGGCTGGGCGGCGAGCCGCGCCGGCGTCGGCACCTTCGTCGCGGAGACGGCTCCGCGCGGGGTGGACCTCGAGGTCCACGACCGGCTGGTCCGCTCCTTGCGCACCTGGCTGCGCGAGGCGGCCGAGGCGGGGCTCGACCACGACGCCGTCGAGGCCCTGTTCACCCTCGCTCTGGACGCGGCCGGCGTGAAGCGCGTCGCGTGAATCCGGCCCTCGAGGCGACCGGCCTCGGCAAGCGATACGGCTCGACGTGGGCGGTCCGGGACCTCTCCCTGAGCGTCCCCCCCGGACGGGTCGCGGCCCTCGTCGGCCCCAACGGGGCCGGCAAGACGACCCTGTTGCAATTGGCGGTGGGGCTCCTCACCCCGGACACCGGTGAGTCCACGGTCTTCGGCTGGTCGCCGCGGAGGCACCCCACCCTGGTGCTGGCCCGCATCGGCTTCGTGGCCCAAGACCGCCCGCTGTACCGGCGCTTCACCGTCGCCGAGACACTGCGAATGGGCCGGGAGCTGAACCCGAAGTGGGACCAGCCGATGGCCGAGCAGCGCATGCGCCGGCTGGAGATCCCCCTGGAGAGGCCGGTGGGCAGGCTCTCCGGCGGCCAGCAGGCACAGATCGCGCTGGCGCTGGCGCTGTCCAAGCGGCCCGAGCTGCTGCTGCTCGACGAGCCCGTGGCCAACCTCGACCCGCTGGCCCGGCGACTGTTCCTCTCCGAGCTCATGGCGGCCGTCGCCGCCGACGGTCTGACGGTGATCCTCTCCTCCCACCTCGTCGCCGACCTGGAACGAGTGGCCGATCACCTGGTCATCCTCGGCGGCGGGCGGCTGCAGGTGGCCGGCGACCTGGACCTGCTGCTGCCGGAGCATCGCTGGTTGATCGGGCCGGCGGCGGAGGCCGGCCGCGTCGGTGGTACCGTCGTCCAGGCCGGCACTGGGGAGCGGCAGTGCCGGGTACTCGTGCGCCGACCGCGGGTCCCGCCCGGCTGGACGGCGGAGCCGGTATCGCTGGAGGACCTGGTGCTCGCCTACCTCGCAAATCCCATCGCGGGCGCCCTCCCCATGCCCGAGGCGGTGCCGGCATGAGCGCGATCAGCGGGGCCACCTGGGTCGCCTGGCGGAACAACCGCGCCCAGGCCGCCGTCGCAGGCCTCCTCGCCGCGGCCACGGCGGCGACCCTCATCGTGGTGGCGCTCACCGCCAGCCCGCGAACCGGGATGGCCCTCCACCTCACCTGGATCCAGGTCGCTCTCGCCGTCGCCCCCGCGGTGGCGGGCGTCTTCTTCGGCGCCCCGCTCCTCGCCGCCGACTTCGAACGCGGCACGTGCCGTCTCGCCTGGACGCAGGGGGTGACGCGCCGGCGCTGGGCGGCCGCCCACCTTGGTTTGCTCATGGGCCTGTCGCTCCTGGCCGCCGCCGTGATCGCCGTCGCCGCCCAGATCTGGATCGCTCATATCCCGGCGGACAGCGTCCCCAACACCACCTGGGTCCTGTACGACGTGCAGGGCCCCATGGTCTTCGCCACCGTGCTCTTCGGCATCGCCCTTGGCGCGGCCGCCGGGGCCGTGCTGCGGCGCACCGTCCCCGCCATGGGCGTCACCCTCGCGCTCTTCATCGCCCTTCGGGTCTGCTTCGCCACGCTGGCCAGACCGCACCTTCTTCCGACGGCGACCCGGCTGGTGTCGGAGTTCAAAGACGGTGGGATCCCCCAGTCGGCCGGTTTCGTCGAGACGACCTTCCTCGACTCCCGCCTGCGGCCGTTGCCGCCGGACAGCGGCTTCGGGCCGTACACCCCGTTCCGCATCGTGTATCAGCCGGCGTCCCACTTCTGGCCGATGCAGGTGATGGAGGCCGGCTTCTTCATCATCCTGGCGGCGCTGCTGGTCTACGCGGCCTACCGCTTCGCCACGCGCGACGGCTGACGGCAGCCGAGACCGTCGCTCAGCGCTCGCGCGGCCAGAAGTCCAGGGCGACGCACGGCTGGTCGCCGAGCACCCAGGCGTCGTGGCCGGGCGCCGCCTCGAAGGCCTCCCCCGGGCCCACGGTCACCTCGCGTCCGTCGGGGCCGCGCACCGCCATCCGACCCGATTCCACGTAGCCGATGTGGGCGGCGGACGGCACGCCGGTCTGGGGGCCGGCGTGCAGAGACCAGCGCCAGCCGGGCCGGTACACGCCGCGGCCGACCTGCATCGAGGGCAGGTCCAGAGTCTGGCGGCGGCTGCCGTCCTGGAACTCGCGGGTATCAGCGGTATCCGCGAAGCCGGCCACCGTCACGTCACCCATCGCGATCGCCTCCTGCGCCGGCCACTGTTCGCGTGCCGGACGGGAAGCGATGGTACCGGCGACGGCCATCCGGCGTCACCCTGATCCATCCGCGGCCCGGTCAGGGATGTTCCAGGGAGTCCCCCGATGTGCATCCGCGGGCGCCGCCGGTACCGTCGTCCCCGGCTGAGCGCCGGTGGCACGCCGGTACGGACACCGTTCCATCGAGGGGAGCACGCGACATGGAGATCCTGCGCAACCTGTGGCGGCGCAAGCTGCGCTCCACGTTGACCATCACCGGCATCGTGATGGGCATCTTCGCCCTCACCACGATGGGGGCCATGGCGGAGCACTTCGACGCCCTGCTCGCCGGCGGCATCACCTATTACGGCAGCGGCATCCAGGTCGCCGACGAGAACGCCCCCAGCGGGTCGATCGGGGGCGGCTACATGGCCCTCTCCGCGGTGGCGCAGATCCAGGCGGTCCCCGGAGTCGCCGCCGTCTTCCCCTCCGTCATGGAGCTCGCCAAGCCCGGTGCGATCAGCATCGTCAACATGGGCGCACCCGACTACATCGCCAACTACACGCCCGGGTCGAACCAGTACTCCGGCTTCAAGATCTCCCTCGCGCACGGCACCTGGATCACCAACGCCTCGCGCGGCGACGTGGACCTGGGGTCGTCATTCGCCGCCGAGTTCCACATGAAGGTCGGCGACACCATCGACCTGCCGGTGCGCCCCAGCGACGCCAAGCCGGACTTCGTCAATCACGCCTTCACCGTCGCCGGCATCCTCCATCAGACGCTCACCGCGCCGGACTCCGGCGCCTTCGTCAGCACCCACGATGCCCAGATGCTGCAGGGCGACGGCCTGCCCTCGGCGCTGAAGGGCACCGTCGACCCGTACCAACTGGTCTCGGGAGCGGTGGTGTACGGCAAGCCGGGGGTGAACCTCGACGCACTCGCCAACCGCATCACGGCACAGGTTCCGACGGTGCAGGCGACCAAGCCGAGCACCCTGGTCAACGCCTTCAAGGCGGGCGGTGACGTCTTCACCGTGATGACCACGGCGACGGCGCTGCTGGCGCTGATCATCGGCGGCCTGTCGGTGGTCAACACCATGATCATGTCGGTCAGCGAGCGCGTCCGCGAGATCGGCCTGAAGAAGGCGATCGGAGCCAGGACCCACAACATCCTCACCGAGTTCCTCGCCGAGGCCAGCCTCATGGGGCTGATCGGCGGCGCCGTCGGCTACCTCCTGGGAGTGGTGCTGACCACGATGCTGAACGGCAGCAACTCCAGCCAGGCCCTGTTCCTGATCACGCCCGGCCTGACCGCCATCGCGCTGGGCTTCGCCGTGGCGATGGGTGCCGTCGCCGGTCTGCTGCCCGCCATCCGCGCCGCGCGGATGGACCCCGTCACCGCGCTTCGCGCCCAGTAGGAGAGGAGAGACATGCCGGCATTGCGCCTGGAAGGCCTGACCAAGCACTACGGACAGCCCCCCAAAACGGTGCGGGCGCTGGACGGGCTCGACCTGGAGATCGAGCAGGGCGAGTTCGTCGCCGCCGTCGGACGTTCCGGCAGCGGCAAGACGACCATGCTCGACTGCATCGGGCTGCTGATGCGGCCCACCCAGGGCCGCGTCCTGCTCGGCGGCGTGAACACCGGACGCCTCACCGATCGGCAGCGTGCCGAGCTGCGCAGCCACCGCATCGGCTTCATCTTCCAGGAGTTCAACCTGCTGCCGACGCTGTCCGCCATGGAGAACGTCCTGCTGCCGCTGCGCTACTCGGGCGGCGACCGCACCGCCGGACGCCGGCGGGCCGGGGCGCTGCTCGAGGAGATGGGACTTGCCGACCGGATGCATCACCGCCCCACCCAGCTGTCCGGCGGCGAGCAGCAGCGCGTCGCCATCGCCCGCTCCCTGATCGGCGAGCCGACCCTGGTGCTGGGGGACGAGCCGATGGGAGAGGTCGACACCGAGACCTCGGCGATGCTGCTCTCGCTGATGCGCCGCATCAACCTGGAGAGCAGCGTCACCTTCCTCATCGTCACCCACGACCTCGACCTGGCGGCGCGGATGGACCGCATCGTCCGCCTCCGCGACGGGCACCTGGTCGGCGACGAGCGCAGCGCCCACGCCGGTGCCACGCGCCGGCCCACCGGGGCCCCCGCGATCCAGGCGCCCGCGGACGGGGAGGCTGACCTGGTCGCGGTCTGAGACGCGGCGCCGCGAGCGCCGGCCGCGGAAGCCGGCGTACCGTTCCTGCCCAACCCCCAGCGCTGCCGACGGAGGACGACCATGGCGATCGCGCCGCTACCCGCTGACCACTACCGGAGGTTCCTGAGGGAGGGTGAGCACCTCGCCAGGCCGTTCGGTGCCGATGTGTTCGGACGCCGGGCGGAGGCGTTCGCGCGCTTCTTCGGCACCCCCAAGTTCCTCGTCGGCCAGACCCTGGTGGTGGGCGCCTGGATCGTCATCAACGCCACCGGGGTCGTCCACTTCGACCTCTACCCCTTCATCCTCCTCAACCTGATGTTCAGCCTGCAGGCGGCGTACGCCGCGCCCCTGATCCTGCTGGCCCAGACCCGTCAGGCCGATCGGGACAAGGCGCTCTCCGAGGCCGATGCGCAGCACCGCGAGGCGGTGGCGGCCGCCACCCTCCAGCGCCAGCAGCTCGCCGAGGAGGGAATCGACGTTCTCAAGCGGCTGCTCCAGGAGAACACGGAGCTGACGAAGCAGGTCCAGGATCTGACGCAGCAGATCAACGGGAGGATGCTCCCGGCCAAGGGCTGAGGCGTGGCGCCCTACGCCGTCTCGGCCGGCACCAGCTCCGCGACGAGCCCGAGCACGCGCGAGTCGATGTCGTCGCGGATGCGTCGCACCGCCTCCAGCGGCTGCCCGGCCGGGTCGTCGAGCTCCCAGGTGAGATACCGCTTGCCCGGGTAGATGGGGCAGGCGTCGCCGCAGCCCATGGTGATGACCACGTCGGCGGCCAGCACCGCCTCGCCGGTGAGCGGCTTGGGGAACTCGCGGGAGATGTCCAGGCCCACCTCGGCGATGGCCTCGACGACCGCGGGGTTGAGCCGGTCGGCGGGCTCCGACCCGGCGGAGCGGACGCGCACCCTCCCCGCGGCGCGGTGGGCGAGCAGCGCTGCCGCCATCTGCGATCGCCCGGCGTTGTGGACGCAGACGAAGAGCACCTCGGGCACGTGCGCGGTCGCTCCTTGGGTCATGGTCGTGTCCTCCTCCTGCGGCGGTGTGCTCATGCGGTGTCCTCGGCCGGGGTGCCCTCACTGGCGAGCACGACGACGGCGGCGGGGGTGGCGTTGGCCCTCGGGTGCAGGGCCCGGATCGCCAGGAAGGCGATGGCGGCGCCGCCCAGCTCGGCGGCGATGAACGGCGCCACCGACCCGGGGCTGATGCCGCTGAAGGTGTTGGAGAGCATGCGGGCGACGGCCACGGCGGGGTTGGCGAAGCTGGTGGAGGCGGTGAAGAAGTACGCCGCGGTGATGTAGGCGCCCACCGCGACGGGGACCGCGGACGGACGGCGGCTGCGCACCAGGCCGAAGATGACGAGCAGCAGGCCGAAGGTGGCCACCACCTCGCTCAGCCACAATCCGCCGCCGGAGCGGACGTGCGCGGAGACGGTCACCGCGGGCAGGGAGAACATCAGGTTGGCGACGACCACCCCGGCGGCGGCGCCGCCGAGCTGCGCTGCGATGTAGGCGGGCAGGTGCCGCCCGCGCAGCCCGCCCAGAGCGGCGTCGACGAGCGACACAGCCGGGTTGAGGTGCGCGCCGGAGACGGGCGCCAGGCACCAGATGATGGCGGCCAGGGCGGCGCCCGTCGCCAGCGCGTTCTCCAGCAGCTCCAGCCCGCGGTCACCCGGGCTGAGGCGCTGGGCCGCGATGCCCGACCCCACCACCGCCATGAGCAGGAGGGCGGAGCCGATGAACTCGGCCAGCGCCCGGCGCGCGACGTCCCTCACCTCCCCGTCACCTCAGGCGGCCGGCGGCTTCCGGGCCCGAACGAAGGCGCTGACGACCCGTCCGCCGCCGCCGTGGACGGAGGCCAGGGCCCGCTCGCCCTCGGCACCGCCGACCTGGCCGGCGTCCTCGGCCGTGTAGTCGCGGGTCACCTCGAGGCCGATGTCCTGGAAGCCCGCCTGTGCGAGCAGGCCGCGGTACGTCTCCTCCTCCAGCGCGCCGGCGAGGCAGCCGACCCAGAGCTCCGTCTTGCGGCGGACGTCCTCGGGGAGGTGTCCCTGGACCACGACGTCGGAGACGGCGAAGCGGCCCCCCGGTCGCAGCACGCGGAAGGCCTCGCGCAGGACCCTGCCCTTGTCGGCGCTCAAGTTGATGACGCAGTTGGAGATGACGACATCCACCGACTCCGCGTCCAGCGGGACGTCCTCGATCGTCCCCTTGAGGAACCTCACGTTGGTGGCCTTGGCCTGCGCGGCATTGCGCCGCGCCAGCTCCAGCATCTCGTCGGTCATGTCCACGCCGTACGCGAAGCCGGTGGTGCCGACCCGCCGCGCCGAGAGCAGCACGTCGATGCCGCCGCCGGAGCCGAGGTCGAGGACGACCTCCCCCGGCGCCAGCTCGGCGAGGGCGGTGGGGTTGCCGCAGCCCAGGGAGGCGAGCACGGCGTTGGTCGGCAGCTCGCCCACCTCGTCCACCGAGTACAAGGCGCGGCTCACGTCCGCCGGCGCGGCGGGCGGGCAGCACCCGGACCCCGCCGCCCCGCCACAACAGGAGGTGGCGGAGCCGTCCGTCGTCAGCACCGACTCGGCCACGACGCCCTGGCGCGTGACCGCCTTGGCGGCCGAGGCATAGCGCTCCCGCACCGCCTCCCGAACCACGTCCCCGTCGGTGGTGTCGATCACCTCTGCCCCCATCGGCGTCTCCTCGCATCGATGTCCGTCGATCTGTCGCCCGCAGGATAGCCCTTCCCATCGACGGTTGTCAATGCGTACAATGGTCCCATGCCGGCCCCTACCGTGGCCCCCGTCGCCACCCCAATCCCCCTGCGCGTCCGGGGCTGCTGCCAGCCGGTGCCGCCCCCCATCGAGCCCTCCGACGCCGAGGAGTGCGCCGCGGTCTTCCGGGCGCTGGGCGACCCGACGCGCCTGCAGATCATCCACATGCTGGCGGAGGCGACCGAGCCGGTCTGCGTCTGCGACCTCACGGCGGCCTTCGACCTGGGCCAGCCGACCATCAGCCACCACCTGGCGAAGCTGCGCGAGGCGGGGCTGATCACCTCCACCCGCCGGGGCATCTGGACCTTCCACCAGCTCAACCCAGGGATGTCCGAACCGGCCCGCGAGGTGGTGGCGCTCCTTCACTGACGCGGCCTCCGGACCGACCCGCCTGCCGGCCGATCAGACGGCTGCCGGGCTGGACACCCCCACGCCGCCCCGGGTCGAGCCGCCGAAGCGCGCCCTCTCGGCGGCGATGTCGAGCGGGGCCATCCGCTCCCTCATGTCCGGCGCGAGCAGGGCGGCGGGCACCAGCCAGCACACCTCGAACTCGAGCCCGTCGGGATCGTGGGCGTAGAGGGCCTTGGTGGTGCCGTGGTCGGTCGCCCCCACCAGGGCGTCGCGCTCGGCGAGGCGGCCCGAGATGCGGTCCAGCTCGTCCAGGGTGTCCACCTCCCAGGCGATGTGGTACAGCCCGACAGAGCCGCGGCCGGCGGCGGAGGGGGCGGCCCCCTCCCCCACCTCGAAGAGGCCGAGGTCGTGGTCGTTGGTGCTGCCCGGCGCCTGGAGGAAGTACGCCTTGGTGCCCATCTGCATGACGACGCGGAAGTCGAGCACCTCCCGGTAGAAGGCGGCGGTGCGGGTGGCGTCCCTGACGTAGAGGACGGCGTGGTTCATGCGGGTGATGGGCACGGTTGCTGGCTCCTTGATCCGCCGGGCGACGGGGGCCGTCGCCTCTCGGCCCCTCCAGGCTAGCAGACAATGATTGAAACCTCAACCATGTGCTATGCTCGCATCGATGGCCGAGCCCAGATGGTTGAACGCCGACGAGCAGCGCACCTGGCGCGCCTTCCGCGAGATGCTCATCCGCCTCGACGAGGCGCTCGACCACCAGCTGGAGCGCGACTCGGGGATGCCCCACGCGTACTACATGATCCTGGCCATGCTCTCCGAGGCCCCCGGCCGGTCGCTGCGCATGAGCCAGCTCGCCTCGGTGAACAGCTACTCCCTGAGCCGCCTCTCCCACGCCGTGGCGCGCCTCGAGGAGAGGGGCCTGGTGCGCCGCGAGGACTGCCCCACCGATCGGCGGGGCGCCATCGCTGTCCTCACCGACGCTGGCTGGGACGTCCTCGTGGCGGCGGCGCCGGGGCACGTCGGGGAGATCCGCCGCCGGCTCTTCGATCCCCTCACCGCCGAGGAGGCGGCGATGCTCGGCACCATCTCCGCCAAGGTGGCGCAGGCGGTCAGAGCGCCGGTCTGACCCTCGCGGCGTCCGCCCGGGGGGCGGCCGGCACGGCGCTGGCGCCGGCGTCCAGCCGGTCGAAGCCGAGCCGGCTGTGCAGCCTGGCCAGCCAGCGCGGCGCCCACCAGTTCCAGCGGCCGAGCAGCGCCATGACCGAGGGGACGAGCAGCGCCCGGACGATGCTGGAGTCGATGAGGACGGCCAGCGCGCCCGCCAGCCCGATCTCCTTGAGGACGACGGTCTGGGAGACCACCAGCGCCCCCACCGCGATGCAGAAGAGCACGGCCGCCGAGGTCACCACGCGGCCGACCCGCTGCAATCCCATCGCCACCGCATCGCGCGTGGAGAGGCCGCCGCAGTACCCCTCGCGGATGCGGCTGAGCAGGAAGACGCCGTAGTCGGTGGACAGGCCGAAGGCGAGTGCCCCCGACAGCACCGGCACCATCAGGTTGATGGCGCCCTGTGAGGGGAACCCGAGCAGCCCGCCGAGCCATCCGTCCTGGAAGGCGACGACGATCAGCCCCAGCGTGGCGCCCAGGGTCAGCATGTTCATGACCAGCGCCTTGACGGGCAGCACCACCGACGCGGTCATGACGAAGAGGATCACCAGGGTCGTCGCCGCCAGCAGGAGGACCGCCCCCGGCAGATGGCTGGCGACGCTCGACTCGAAGTCCTTGAAGCTCGCGGTGTAGCCGGTCGCCTTGACGGGGAAGGGCGCGGGGAGGCGCTCCACCGCGCCGGCGGCGTTCTGCGAGCTGGCGGAGATCGCCGACGCCCCGCGCAGCGTCACGTCCACCTCCCAGAGGTCGGAGCCGAGCGGTTCGGGCTTGGCCACGGCGACGACGCCGCGGACCTGCGCCACCGATCCGGCGTAGGCGGCGACCTGCGCCGCCTGCGACGCGCCCGCCGTGATGACGAGCTGGAGCGGCGCGGCGCTCAGCGACGTGTAGTCCGACATGAGGATGTTGTCCACCTGCACCGACTGGAGGCCCTCGGGCAGTCCCTTGGTGGTGTAGCCGGTGAACTCGACGCCCAGCGCCGGGCTGCCCACGGCGAGCAGGACCAGGGCGACAACGATGGCGATGCGCAACGGTCGGCGCATCACGGCTCGGGCCAGCTTCGCCCACCAGCCGCTGTCGGCGCCGTCCAGCGGCCCTCCCCGGCGCAGCAGCGACAGCGAGTCGATGCGGGGGCCGAGCAGGGCCAGCACCGCCGGCAGCACCACGACCGCGCTGATCGCCGAGCCGATTGTGACCAACATGCCGGCGAGGCCCATCGAGGAGATCGAGGTGATGGGAAAGAGCAGCAGCGCGGCCAGCGCGCACGTCACCGTCGACGCGCTGAAGAGCACCGTCCTCCCGGCCGTGTTCAGCGTCCGGGTGAGGGCTTCGGCACCGGGCCCGCTCGCCCTCATCTCCTCTCGGTAGCGGGAGACGATGAGCAGGCTGAAGTCGATGCTGAGGCCGAACCCCAACGCGTACACCAGGTTGAGGGCGTAGACGGAGACGCTGCCCACGCTGGTGGCGAGGAGGAGCCCGAGGGAGGCCAGGGCGATGCTGACCACGGCGCCGAGGAGGGGCAGCAGCCCGGCGACAACGCTGCGGAAGAAGATCACCAGCAGCACCAGCAGGATGGGGATGGCGACGGTCTCGGCCAGGCGGAGGTCCTGCAGGCTCTGGTCGCTGCCCTGGGCGTCGAGGGCGGTGGAACCGCCGAGCAGGACGCTGCCGGTGAGCAGCGGGTCGCCGTCGATGGTGGACTGGAGGGCGTGCACCGCGTCCACCTCCTTGACCGGCCGGAGGCTGGCCACGACGATGGTGTTGCGACCGTTGCTCGCGATCATCGCCGGGTCCCCGGTCGACCAGGCGTCGGTGACCCGGACGACCTCGGGGCGCTGCTCGAGGACGCGGACCGCCTCGGTCACCGCCGCCGGCGGGGGAGCCTCGAGGCTCGCCGGGGCGCTGAGCCGCACCAGGATGGTGTAGCCCTCCTGGATGTCCACGCCGGTGGCGGCCTTCACCTCGGCCTGGGCCTCGGCGCTCCCCGACGCGGGGTCCTGGTACTGGGAGAGGCTGTCGTTGAGCCGGCCGGAGACGACCCCGGAGAGGCCGAGCCCGAAGACGGTGAGGACGAGGAAGGTGACCAGGAGCCGCCAGGGATGGTGCGCGGCGAGGCGGGCCAATCCGGTCATCCGAGTCTCCCCTGTCTCGGACGGCGCGGGACCAACGTCCCACCCTGCCGCCCACGGCCGCTGCTTACGGTGTAAGGTATCCGGATCCGAACCTTACAACGTAAGTGCCGGGGGGCGCAACTCCCCCGGGGCGGGATGGACCAGGCGTGACGGAGTCGACGGGCCAGGGGGCGGAGGCCGAGAGGCCGGCGCTGACCCGGCGCCGCATCCTCGACGCGGCCCTCGCGCTGGCCGACGCCGAGGGGCTGGAGGCGCTCTCCATGCGCCGCCTCGGCGCCGCGCTCGGCGTCGAGGCGATGAGCCTGTACCACCACTTCCCGGGCAAGCCCGCCCTCCTCGACGGGCTGGTCGCCACCGTGCTGGGCGAGGTGCCCCTCCCGGAGGCGACGCCGACCGGCTGGGAGGACGCGGTGCGCCGCGGCTTCACCGCCTTCCGGCAGGTCCTCCTCGCCCATCCGGCGCTCTTCCCGCTGCTCGCGACCCGGCCTCCGACGCAGCGCGAGAGCCTGGCCGCCGCGGCCCGCGCCTTCGCCATCCTCGCCGCCGTCGGCTTCGAGCCCCACGAGGCCGCGTCGGCCTGGACCACCCTGCTCGCCTTCACCTTTGGATTCGTCCAGTGCGAGATCAGCGGTGTGGGTGAGACGACCAGGGGAGCCGCCATGCTCAGCCTGGTCGAGGAGCTGCGGGGGCCCGACTTCGCCGCCTTCCGCACCACCCACTCGACCATCGAGGACTGGGACGGGGACGTCGAGTTCGCCCGGGGGCTGGACGTGCTGATCTCCGGCCTGCGCGCTCGCCTGCACGACGCCACCGGCTGAGACACCCGGCCTGGGCCGGGCCCGCGGCGGGCGTCTCCGCGAAGCCCGCGCGCGCCCTATGATAGGGGCCATGGCAAACATCCGTTCGTACCGCGACTGGGGACTCGGCCTGGCCGGGGGCAAGGCCGCCGGCCATCGGGACGGCGGGGCCCGCGGCATCCGCCTCGTTACGCTGCTGGACGACGACTACCCGGCCAATCTGCGGCGCCTCCCCCACCCCCCACCGCTCCTCTTCTGCCGGGGACAGGTGCTGCCCGGCGACGCCTGGGCGGTGGCGGTGGTGGGGACGAGCACGCCGACTCCCGACGGCCTCCGGCGGGCTCGGCGCTTCTCGTCCTCGCTGGCGCGCGGCGGGGTGACCGTCGTCTCCGGGCTGGCGCGCGGCATCGACACGGCCGCGCACGAGGCCGCCCTGGACGCCAGCGGTCGCACCGTGGCCGTGCTCGGCTGCGGCATCCGCCGCGTCCACCCGCCGGAGAACGCCGGCCTCGCCGAGCGCATCGCCGCGCGTGGAGCCGTCGTCTCCCAATTCCTCCCCGACACCCCTCCCTCGGCGCCCGCCTTCCGGCTGCGCAACGCGGTGAGCGCGGGGCTGGCGCTGGCGTCCCTCGTCGTCGAGGCGGGACCGATGTCGGGTGCCAGGCTGCAGGCGCGATTGTCCCTGGAGCAGGGACGGCCGGTGCTGCTTCCCGCCGGCCTGGTGGCGGAGCAGGAGTGGACGGCCGGCCTGCTCCCCCACCCCGGCGTGCACGTCGTCGACGACGATGCGGACGCCGGCTGCCTCATGGAGTGCCTGCGATCGACCCCGGACCAGGCCGGTGACGCCCCCGGCAGTGCCCAGCTCGCGCTGGCTCTGGAGGCGGGGCGGTGATGGCGGCGCCGGCGCTCCCCACCTCGCCATCGCCTCCGCCTGCAGAAGCCGGGCTGTGAGCGGCGGCGCCGCCTGAGGTGCGACGGACAGGCTCGCCGCTCGTCGTGACCCCGGGACCTGGCACGTGGTACAACCGGCGGCCGCAATGGCGTCGACAGCGATCGCAGGACCCCGCGCCGGCGTGGCGCTCACCGAGCGGGACGTGGAGGTCCTGCGCTATGCGGTGCGCCACGGCATGGTCAGCCCGGGGCAGATCGCGGCGCGCTTCTTTCCCAACGTCGAGGCCGCCGGGCGCCGGATGCGGGCGCTGCAACGGGCCCGGCTGCTGCGCACCGACCGGGTGCTCACCGGCCTCCCCGCCGTCGTGCGCGCCACCGCTGCGGGGGCCCGCCGTTCCGGCTGCGACCTCCCCGCCGCGTCACTCGACCTGGCGCGGGTCCGCCACTCCCTTGCCCTGGTGGACCTGTCGGAGGAGCTGCTGGCGGCGCATCCGGGGAGCGCGTGGACGGCGGAGCGCGAGCTGCGCCGGGACCGCATGCGGGCGGCACGGGCCGGGGAGCGGGGGGAGCGGCGGCGCCGGGTCCCCGACGGGATGCTGCGGCTGGGCGACGGCCGCCGGGTCGCGGTCGAATTGGACCTGACACCGAAGCGCTCGGCCCGGCTGGACACCCTGGCCGGCGCCTACGCGGTCGACCGCGAGGTCGACACCGTCTGGTGGTACCTGCCGAGCGAGGTCGCCGCCTCGCGGATGCGCGCACTGGTGGCCGAGCGCGGGCTGGAGCACCTCATCGAGCCCCGGGCGCGGCGCGTCGAGCGCGGGCGCTGAGCTGTCGACGCCTCAGTGGCCGGACGCGATCTGGCCGATCTTCAGCGCCAGCATGAGCATGGCCACCACCAGGTAGACGCGCAGCGCGAGCATGCCGGCGAGCTGGGTGCGCGACCACGCCGGCGGCTTGAGGGTGTTCAGGGGCGGCATGCGCCACACATGGCGGTCGCCCCCCACCGACCGCTGGCGCTCCGGATCCGCCGCGTGGCGGCGCCGTGAGCCGAGCGCCATCCAGAGGAGGCCGACGACGCCGACCAGCAGTGTCGCCCCCGTGAAGAGGCCCAGCGAGATGTTGGGGAAGATGGTGGTCACGGTGAGGATGAGGGAGAGCAGAACCAGCGCCGAGACGATCACCGTCGCCGCCACGTTCTGCCTGAAGGAGTTCACCCAGGGGCCGAGCACCTCGGCGTCGTTGCACAGAAGCAGGAGGAAGACGATGGCGGCGGGCAGCAGCAGGCCGGCGAGGACCTGGACCGCGGTCGTCATCAGGCCGAGCGGGGCGCCGGGGATGAGCACGACGACGGCGGCCACCAGGATGAGGGCGACGAAGGTGAGGTAGAAGCCCTTGGCGTCGCGCACGCTGCGGTGCAGCGAGTGGCGCAGCCCGAACATGTCTCCGAGCGCGTACGAGGTGGCCAGGGTGACCGCGGAGGCGCCGATCACCGAGGCGTTGACGAGGATGATGGCGAAGATCGCGCCGGAGGCGGAGCCGACCTGGTGGCTGAGCCCGCGGGCCACGGTCAATCCTGACCCGAACTGACCGGCGAAGCCGCTGTGCGCGAACGCGAACGCCGTGCCCACCATGAGCGCCGCGGCGCCGGCGACGGTCAGCACGGCGCCGATCGAGGTGTCGGCCAGCTCGTACTTGAGCCACCTGGTGGTGATCCGCTTGTCGATCACATTCGACTGCTGGAAGAAGAGCTGCCAGGGGGCGATGGTCGTCCCCACCACGGCGATGATGAACAGCACCGAGGTGGGGGTGAAGCCGCCCTTGACGCCGGGTACGACCAGGCCGGTGAGGATGGGGCCGGCGGTCGGGTGGGAGAGCGCCGCCAAGGGGAACATCAGCAGGCTGGTGACGATGAAGACGAACATGAAGCGCTCCCAGCGCTGGAAGCTGCCGGTGGCGACCATGGCGAGGAGGCCGAGCCCGACGATCGGCACCGACGCCAGCGGGGTGACGCCGAAGTAGCGCAGCCCCAGGTCCACGCCGATGAACTCGGTGACCAGGGTGAGGAAGTTGAGGAGGACGAGGTCGGCCACCTCGAAGCCCGCCCAGACGGGGCCGAACCGCGCCTTGATGAGCCGCGCGTGACCGACCCCGCTCACCGCCCCCAACCGCACCACCATCTCCTGGGCGACGATCAGGGTGGGCACCAGCAGGACCAGCACCCAGAGCAGGCTGGCCCCGTAGTCCTGGCCCGCCTGCGCGTACGTCGCGACGCCGCCGGCGTCGTTGTCGCCGACCATGACGACGAGGCCCGGCCCCATGATCGCGGCCAGCGTCAGCAGGCGGCGTGACCACTGGCGCGGTCGATCGGCGTCGTAGGCGGGCACGGTGCCGAGCGCGCCCCGAATCGGCCCCTCATGGGCCGAATCCAGGACGGCGGAGCCCGGCCCCGGCCGGAACTCTTCCTCGGGCATCTCTGGCCTCCCGGCGCTTTCGTTAACGCTCGATGTTCCGAGCGCACGCCGATGAGGCCGCTTGCAGGTTGGCTAGAGGCTCACGACGGGCGCGTTGAATGGCGGGCCTGGCGGTCCACTTGAACCGTCCATGCGCACCTCCGCAAACTGCTGATCGGTGCCTCCGGAAACCGGGTCAGGGGGCGGGGAGGGCACCGGAAACCGCGCCACAGCGCGCCCGTATACTAACAAGGTGAGCCTTCCAACTCCCTTCGAACAGCCGTCACGCCAAGCCGCCGGCCGATAGAGATGTCGTCCACCTCCGGATCGCTCACGCGCCGTCCCCGACAACGGGTGCGGCGCCTGCTGACAAACCGTTTCGTCCAGGCGTCGCTCATCTCCCTGGCGAGGCTTCGCAAGATCTCCCCCACCGACGAGGAGGGCCGGGGAGCCGGCCGCCTGGTGGACGTGGTGGTACGCTGGACGGGCAGCGAGCCGTACCCGCTGGTGACCGGGATCGTCCTCGCGCTCGGCGACCGCCAGGTGTTCCAGCCGGTGGCGAACATCATCCGCCTGGATGCCCGGGCGGTGGTCGTCCGCAAGCTGGAGTCGGGCGCCGCCGGTTTCGAACGCCGCGAGGGTGAGCTCCGCCTCGTGCAGGACGTGCTGGGGCGGCAGCTGGTCGATGTCGACGGGGTCAAGGTGCTGCGCGCCGACGACCTCTTCCTGGCACCGGTGCTGGGAAAGCTCCGCCTCGTCGGCGGGTCCGGCGGGAGCCGGGGCGGGCTGGGACGCTGGCTCCCCGGAGCCGCGGGCAAGGACCACCGGCTGGTCGACTGGTCGGCGGTCCACCCCTTCGGCGACCCGGGCTCGGAGCTGCGCCTCCAGGTCCCCAACGAGGGCCTGCGGCGCCTGCGCCCCGGCGAGCTCGCCGACCTCCTGGAGGAGCTGGACCAGCCGGCCCGCGACGAGCTGACGACGACGCTGGACCCGGGAGCGGTCGCCGACGCCCTCGAGGAGATGGAACCGGACGAGATCGAGGAGGTGATCCGCAACGCCTCCCCGAAGCGCGCCGCCGAGCTGATCGAGGCGATGGAGCCGGACGAGGCGGTGGACGTCCTGCGCGACATGGAGCGGCCCGAGGCGGACGCGATCCTGGCCAACGTCCCGGTGGACCTCGCCCGCCAGCTCACCGGACTGCTCGGCTATCCGGAGACCATGGCGGGCGGATTCATGACCACGGCCCTGGCCAAGGTCATCCCCACCGCCACGGTCGCCGAGGTGCGCCGGCAGCTCGCCGGCCAGAAGGCCCACAGCGCCGACATCGACTCGGTGGCCGTGGTCGACAAGGAGGGTCGGATGCTGGCGGACCTCCCCCTCTTCGATGTTCTCGTCGCCGACGACGCCACCCGCATCAGCGACCTGATGCCGGACACCCGGCCGGTCACCGTCCACCCGGAGGCGTTCCTGGACGAGGTGGTGGACCGCCTCACCGAGGCGCGCGCCTCCTCCGTGGTCGTCGTCGACCCCGAGGGCAGGCCGCTGGGCCGGGTCCTCGCCGACGACGTCATCGACGCGCTGAAGGAGGGCGGCCTGAGGCTCAAGCTGCCCTGGCTCTTCCACTGACCGGCAGGTGCGGCGCAGCCCTCGGACCGGACTGACGCCCGGACTTCCGAGTCCGGGCGGAGGCTGTTCGAGACGGGTGGCGTCCGCTCCGGCCCGGCGTCGCCAATGACGCGACCGCCCTCGCCGCACGTGTCCCTCGGCACCATCGCCCGGGAGTGGGGGCGCCTCGGCTGCGTCGGATTCGGGGGACCGCCCACCCACATCGCCCTGCTCCGCCGCATGTGCGTCGAGGAGCGCGGCTGGATGGAGGCGCAGGAGTTCGAGGACGGCATCGCCGCCGCCAACCTCCTGCCCGGCCCGGCTTCCACCCAGCTCGCCATCTACTGCGCGTGGCGCCTGCGCGGCCCCATCGGTGGGATCCTGGGGGGCCTCTGCTTCATCGTCCCAGGGCTCGTCCTCATCACCGCCCTGGCGGCGCTGTTCCTGCTGCGCCATCCGCCGGACTGGATCCTGGGCGCGGCGGCCGGTGCCGGCGCCGCCGTGCCGGCCGTCGCTCTGAGCGCCGCATGGGGGCTGAGCCCCGCAAGCTGGAAGCGCATCGGGACAGCGCGCGCACAGCGCATCCGCTGGGCCGGCTACGCGTTACTCGGCGGCGCCGCGGCGGCGCTCATCGGTGCCTACCTGGTGCTTGTGATCGTCGCCTGCGGGCTGGTCGAGATCCTCATCCGGGTGCGTGGCCGCGCGGCGCCGGCGCGTGCCACCCCCGGGCTGTTCGCGACGCTCGCCGTCCGCACCGCCGCGGTCGGCGGCCTGGGAGCGCTCGCCTGGGTCGCCTTCAAGGTCGGCGCGCTGTCGTATGGCGGCGGCTTCGTCATCGTCCCTCTCATGCAGCACGACGCCGTCAGCACGTACCGCTGGATGACGGGCTCCCAGTTCCTCTCCGCCGTCGCCCTCGGTCAGGTCACCCCCGGTCCCGTCGTGCAGACGGTCGCCGTCGTCGGCTACGCCGCGGCGGGGGTCGGCGGGGCGCTGCTCGCCGCCGCCGTCGCGTTCGCGCCGTCGTTCGTCTTCGTCCTCGGCGGCGCTCCACACTTCCAGCAGATCCGCTCCAGCAGCGTGGTCCAGTCGTTCCTCACCGGAGCCGGTCCCTCCGTAATCGGCGCCATCGCCGGATCTGCGATCCCGCTCGGCCTCGCTCTGCAGCACCTCTGGCAGGTGCCGCTGCTCGCCGCCGCCCTGCTCTGGTTCCTCGCGCTGCGCCGCGGCGTGGTCAGCGGGCTGCTCATCGCTGGGGCGGTCGGGGTCGTCGTCGCGCTGGCCGGTGTGGCGGTCTGATGCCCACCGCGGAGGGGGGGACAAGTGGCGGCATGATGGGACCGCTGACTCGTCAATGTCTGTAAAACAGGGGGTGCAGGGGTGAGCCGGATCCTCGTTGCGTTCGCCACCAGGAACGGATCGACCGAGGAGGTGGCCGCCGCCATCGCGCAGACGCTGCGGGACGGCGGTCATGCGGTCGAGATTCGCCGCGCACGGGAGGCGCGCGAGCCCATCGCGGGCTGCGATCTCGTCGTTCTCGGGGCCCCCCTGTACTCGGGACGCTGGTACAAGGACGCGCACCGCTTCCTCAAGCGGCACCGGACCGAGCTGGGAGCCGTCCCGGTTGCCGTCTTCGCGATGGGACCCCGCTCCGGCGAGGACGTGGCGTGGCAGCGCTCCCGCGCCCAGCTCGACCGGGCGCTGGCGAAGCGCGGATGGCTGGTGCCTGCCGCCATCGCCGTCTTCGGCGGCGCCGATCCGCCCGGCCGCCGGCGGGGCGAGCGGCGCGACCTGCGCGACTGGGAGGCGATCCGCGCGTGGGCCACGGGACTGGCGGCGCCCGCGACGAGCTGAACCTCAGGTCGCAGTCGGCGGCTTCTCCCCCGATGAAGTCTGATCCGGGGGACACAGAGACTGGAGCCGACGGGGAGATTCGAACTCCCAACCTACGGTTTACAAAACCGGTGCTCTGCCGTTGAGCTACGTCGGCGTCATCGGGCCAGACCCGCCCGTCTGGAACGATCCGTCCAGGCCGTGCCTAGCGTAGTCGCCCGCTCCCCCAATGTGGCCGTCCAGATCACCTCCTGGCGGAGTGTGCTTGTCCAACGTACATCTGTTCAAGCCGTCCAGTCTCCGCCGCGTCACCCCACATCCTCGCCCCTGAGGCTGGGGGTCGAGGAGCCGGCTCAGCGAGGGACGGTGAAGGTCATCAACTGGGGAGCCGGCCAGGTCCGGATGGGCTCGCCGTCATGCGAGTACGCCTCGAGCGTGCAGAGGTATCCGTCCTTGGCGAACACCAGGACGCCACCCCCGTGATCGCTGCCCCGTGCCGGGATTCGGGCCTCCGCCGGGATGAGGCCGTGGATCCCCTGCGCCGGCGGGGCCTGGCCCCGATCGACCGCGAGGTGGCGCGTGACGCACCCGCAAGGGCAGGCGCCGACGACCGACACGAAGGGAAGCTGAGCGCGGAGGGCCTCGGACCCGGGGAAGCCGACGTCCAGCAGCCGGTCGAGGATCGACCGTTCCTCGGCGCTCAGGGGGCGTGGCGCAAGCGGGCGCGGTGTGCCATCCATGGCTGCGACCTCAGTATCCGGCAACCGGCGGTGTGACCGTGCCCCGGACGCCGCCGGGGCCGCCGGCCTACAATGCCGCATCCCGTCCCGCCGCCCGTCGACCAGCGCGGTTCGCACTGCGACGGCTGACAGGCGACGGGCGGAGGGATGGCGATGATCATCTGGGGCTTCCGCGGCAGAGTTCGCCCTCTGGCGATGGTCCGGACCCGATGCCCGCGCTGCGGCCAGGAGGCGGCCCACCGGCTGGTCAGGTCGCAACGCTGGTTCACCCTGTTCTTCATCCCCATCTTCCCCTTCCGCACCCGCTACATCGCCACCTGCACGTATTGCGGCGCCGGCCAGGTGGTGAACCCGGAGGTGGCCAAGGCGTTCGCCGCCGGTCCCGGCGGGCAGCCCGGCCCCGCCACGACCCCGGGCGCCTCTCCGGCCGGGGTGGTGGCGCCCCCGGAGTCGGTGCCCGGTTACGCCCCGGCCACCGCACCGCAAGCGCCGACCGACCCGACGGTGGTCGACGTGCCCGCAGCGGGGGGGCCGGCCGTCTGACCTGGGGGCGCTAATCCCCAACCGCGGCGGGCGTGCCGGACGCGGGCCCTGACAGGCGTGCCAGGCCGGGTGATCCGGTTGATCCGCTGGTGTAGTTGACCCATTCGAAGTAGACGCATCGGAATCTGGGAAGCCAGCTGCCCCCAGCCCATGATCGATGAGTACACCGACCACGGGGGCAGCACAGTGGAAGCCAATTCCCGGATTGGGATTGCGACCGTTTGGAACAAGGGGGGCCCAGGGGGCCTCATGCTCGTCGTCGGCGACGACCGCGACACTCTCCTGGACTGGCTCGAAGGCAGCGACTGGGCGGCGACGCACGGATGGAGTGAGCCTGATGCCGGGCTCGAATCCTTCCGGTTCCCGTCGTGCGAGGACGGGTGGATCACCCCGCTGCTGCTGGAGACGTCTCTCTCGACATTCGTGCTCTCGGTTTCGAACCTGACCACTTCGCGGGCGGTCCTCCACCGGGAGCTCCCACCCGCCCTGCCGTCTCGCGACCTGCCGACCCCGTCGGGGGCCGGCCGCGGCGCGCGGGGGTGACGTCGGTGCTGCGCATGTTCACATCCGTGCCCCCAGGTGTCGGGCCTGCGCAGTGCCGTCGTCACTCCCGGCGCGGCCGCCGCTCCCTGCTCGAGGGGGGCCAGGCGATGCCGCTGGTGGCCCTCCTCATCGTCATCCTCACCGGCTTCGTGGCGCTCTCCGTGAACGCCGGCACCGGCTACGACGAGCAGCGCGCCGACCAGAACGTCGCCGACGCCGCCGCGCTGGCCGCCTCCACCGCGATCAGCGCCAAGGACACCCTGGTCACCGCCTACAAGCAGGCGGCCGACGTCGCGACCCTGGACTGCACCGGCCCGTCCACGCCCTGCAGCGTGGTGCTGACCGTCTTCACCTCGAGCACCAGCTACACGCTCACCGTGAACGGCTGCCCCAGCACCACGACGCAGTGCCCGGCGGTGGCGTCGGTGACCCAGGTGGAGGCCCAGGTCACCAACACCTCGACCTCCTCGTTCATCGAGTCCAGCGCCAGGACGGAGACGATCGCCGCCTCGGCCATCGCCGCCATCGGGGGGACGAGCTCCACACCGGTGTGCGGGCTCTGCGTCATGAACGCCACCGCCGCGCAGGCGGTCTCCATCATCGGCAGCTCCAAGATCGCGGTCACAGGGGCGCCCATCGACATCGACTCCAGCTCATCCTCGGCCCTCTACGAGACCGGCACCACGAGCATCTCCGGGAGCGTCATCAACATCGTCGGCGGCACCTCCCTCGCCACCGGCGACACGGCGACCCCGACGCCGGTCACCGGCGCCAAGAGCGTCGCCAATCCCCTCGCCTCCCTCGCCGCCCCGTCGGTCGCGACAACCGCCAAGAACTTCAAGACCACCTGCACCAACTGGGACGGCTCGGGGACCTGCACCGTCTCGCCGGGCGTCTACACCAACTTCGATCCCAACGGCAGCCTGGTGCTGACCATGAGCGCCGGCACCTACGTCCTCGAGGGCGGTTTCAACCTCGCAGGCGGTGCCACCCTCACCGCCACCGCCGGCGTCTTCATCTACCTCACCTGCACCGGCTACACCTCGACCAACACGGAGCCCTGCACCGGCGCTGACGGCGGCGACTTCGACGTCGCGGCCTCGGGCGCCTACTCCCAGACGGCCCCCAGCTCGGGCACCTACCAGGGCGTCGCCCTCATGGTCGACCCCAAGGACACGGCCCAGATCAACATCTCGGGCGCCGGGACCATGACATTCAGCGGCAGCGTCGACGCCTCCGATTCGCCGCTCATCATCAGCGCCAGCGGCACCTCCAACCAGATCAACTCGGTGATGGTCGTCAACACCGCCTCCATCTCCGGCAACAGCACGCTGACCCTGGTCAGCACCCAGGCGGCCAACGCGCCGGGCGCCTACGCCTCGGTGACCGGCGCCGGGCTGATCGGCTGACCCCATGGCCACCCGTCGCTCCGTCCGCCCCCGTCACTGCGAGCGGCCGCGCCGAGGGCGCAGCCGGGGTCAGGCGATGATCGAGTTCTCGCTGTGCTTCCCCCTGCTGCTCATCCTCGTGCTCGGCATCGTGGACTTCAGCTACTACCTGCAGATGTCGAACGACGTCCAATCGGTGATCCGCGACGGCAGCCGCTACGCCAGCATCAATCCCCAGGCGTTCTCGGCGGCCTGTCCCAACGGGCCGGGCGGGACCGGCGGCTGCACCTTCTCCGACCAGACCACCGAGGGCATCATGCAGGGCGAGGCCTGGAGCCTGACGGTGGCCCAGGGCGGCATCAACCTCATGAACACCGACTGCACCTGGTCCGGCACGGAGCCCAACCAGACGGTGGCGCCGGCGGCGAGCCCGGGCAGCAGCTGCATCACCATCGCCTACTACCCGGCGAGCACGGGTGCCGCCCCCTCCTGGAGTCCCAGCACCGCTCCCTGCGCCAAGACCAACTGCGGCCTGAAGAGCGCGACCGTGCCCAACGGCTCCTGGGACCTGGTGCCCTGCGGCTACTGGTCGGTGAGCTCGGGCACCTTCACCGCCGCCACCAACTACACGGAGGCCACCTGCGCCGCGACGGGCTCCATGGTCATGGTGACGGTGGCCGTCGTCTACACCTCGATCACGCCTCTCTTCGGCAGCCTGCCGGTGCTGCCCACCGCGGTCGGCTCCTACGCCATGGAGGTCAACACGGCGTCATGAGACGGGCAGCTCGGCGCTCCACCTCCCGCGGCCAGTCCATGGTCGAGTTCGCCATGGTCCTCCCCGTCTTCGTCCTCCTGCTCTTCTCCATCATCGACTTCGGCAGCTTCTACGGGGCTCAGCTGAGCGTCGAGAACGCCGCCCGGGCCGGGGTGCGCTTCGCCGTCGTCCAGCAGTGCGTGCCCAATGGCTCCACCTGCGGCGGCACCGCCTGGTCGACCTCGGCCACGCCGCCCGCCGGCACGGTCGAGGCCGCCATCCGTTCGGCGTCCACCCAGGCGAGCATCCCCAACGTCAGCTGCCTGTGGAACGGCTCCGCCGTCCCCGAGTACGGGCCCAACGGCAGCTCCAAGACGACCTTCAACTTCACCGTCCCCTCCGGCAGCCGCGGCTGCATCTCCATCAGCTACTGGAACACGACAGCGAGCACCACCCCGACGCTCTGCGCCTACTTCAGCGCGTCGGCGGGCTGGGTCTTCGAGACCGGCTACACCCCGGCGAACTGCGTCGTGGCCAACGACATCGTCCAGGTGACCGTGGGGTACCAGTACTCCATGCTCACCCCGGTCCCCGCGGTGGTCAGCAACGCCTTCACCACCACCGCCGCGACCACCGACCAGCTCGAGGAACGCTGACCGCGTCAGCCGCCGGCGTCACCGCCGCGGCGCATCTCCTCCAGGCGGCGCCGCACCTCGGCGTCGATGCGGTTCTCGATCCTCCCGTCGGCGGCCGGCGCCTCGACCCGGCGGCGCATCTCGCCGGCGCGGTCGGTGTCCGCCCGCTCCACCTCGGCAAGCAGCGTCCGGCTCGACATGGTGGGCACCCCCATCCCGGAGACGAGGTCGCTCTGCAGGCGGTCGTCGGTGGCGAGCACCAGGTCGAGGCCCGAGCCCTTGCGCGACGCCTCGTACATCAGGCGCTCGATGACGTGGTCGGCGCTCTCCTGGACGCTGCCGTAACGGACCTCGACGCCCTCGACCACCTCGCGGTCGGTGCTGCCGCGGCGCCGCTTGCGGGCGTCGAAGACGACGAGGACCTCCGTGCCCGTGCTGGCCCGGTACTCGGCGAGGCGGGCGATGAGACGGCGCCGCGCCTCCTCCAGGCTCTCTGTGCGCATGCTCCGGGCGAGGTCGGGCCAGGCGTGGATGATGTTGTAGCCGTCGACGATGAGCCGGGTCATCGGACGGCGAAACCGCGCTGCCGGTACGCCTCGTAGAGGATCGCGGCACCCGCGGCGGCGGCGTTCAGCGACGCCACCCGCCCCGCCATGGGCAGGGAGACGAGCCGGTCGCAGGAGCGGCGGGTGAGCTGCCGGAGCCCGTCCGCCTCGGCGCCGATGACGATCGCCGTGGGCTCGCGATAGTCGACCTGGTCGTACCTCTCCTCCGCCTCGGCGGCGAGCCCCACCCGCCAGATGCCCGCGTCGGCGAGGTGCGCCAGCGCCTGGGCGAGGTTGGTGACCGTCACCAGCGGGACGTACTCGCTGGCCCCGGCCGAGGCCTTGACCGCGGCCGGGGTGAGCGTCGCCGCCCGGTGCCGGGGGGCGATGACGGCGTCGACGCCCACCGCCTCGGCGCTGCGCATCAGGGCGCCCAGGTTCTGCGGGTCCTGGATGCCGTCGAGGACGAGCAGCAGCGCGGGCGGCCGGCAGGCGGCGAGCACCGCGTCGAGGCGCGGCTCGGGGCGGCTGTGGAAGTACCCGGCGACGCCCTGGTGGTGCTCCGAATGGGCGATGTCCAGAAGGCGCCCCCGACCCGTCCGCTCCACGGCGATGCCGCGGGAGGCGGCGATGTCGAGGATCTCCTGGAGGCGTGCCTCGTCGGGCAGGCCGTCGGCGACCACCAGGCGGCGGACGCCGCGCCCGGCGCGCAGCGCCTCGAGCACGGGATTGCGCCCGTACAGGATGTCCACGGAGATGCGGCCCACCTCTGGCGGCCGGACCGCCCAGGCTACCGGCGCTTCCAGCGCTGACCCTGGGCCGTGTCCTCGACGATGATGCCGCGTTCGAGGAGCCGGGTGCGGAGCCGGTCCGCCTCCTCCCAGGCGCGGCCGCTCCGGGCGGCGGCCCGGCGGTCGAGCAGATCCTGGTCGTCCGCGGTCAGGGTGACCCCCGCCCGCTCGCGGTCCACCAGGGGGAGCACGCCGAGCACGTCGTCCACCTCGTCGACCAGGCCGCGAAGCTGGAGACGGACCTCCGGCTCCGGCGTGCCGGCGTCGAGCAGGCGGTTGATGTCGCGGATGGCGGCGAAGACCTGCCCCATGGCGGCGGGGACGTTGAGGTCGTCGTCCATCGCCTCCTCGAACGCCGTGCCGGCCGCCCGGCAGCGCTCGGCGACCTCCTCCCCTCCCCCGCCGTCGCCCAGCCCGGTGACGCGGTCGCGGAACTCGGCGAAGCGCAGCACCGCCTCCTCGGCGGCGCGCAGCGGCTCCTCGTCCCAGTCGAGGGTGCGCCGGTAATGGGCACCGGTGATGAGGAAGTAGCGGATCACCGAGGCGCGGAATCCCGCCGCCAGCAGGTCGGGGACGGTGCGGAAGTTGCCCAGCCGCTTGGCCATCTTCTCCCGCGCGATGGTCAGGTGCTCGGCGTGGCACCAGATCTGGACGAAGGGCTTCCCGGTCGCCGCCTCCGACTGTGCGATCTCGTTCTCGTGGTGGGGGAAGATGTTGTCGACGCCGCCGCAGTGGATGTCGAAGCTCTCCCCGAGGATGGCCATGCTCATGGCGGAGCACTCGATGTGCCAGCCGGGATGCCCCCGTCCCAGCGGCGTGTCCCAGCCGATGTCCTGCGGCCCGACCGCCTTCCAGAGGGCGAAGTCGCGGGCGTCCTCCTTGGCGTAGTCGTCGTCGTCGATGCGGCCGCTGGCGCCCGCCACCAGCCCCTCGGCGGGGATGCCGGAGAGGGCGCCGTAGCGGGGGAAGCCGGCGATGCGGAAGTAGACGCTGCCGTCGCTGCGGTAGGTGACCCCGGCGGCGTCGAGGCGCTCGATGAGCGCCACCATGTCCTCGATGTGGCGGGTCGCCCGGGGGTAGACGTGGGCGGGGCGGACGCCCAGCGTCTCGCGGTCCTCGGCGAAGGCGGTGATCCAGGGTTGCGTCTCCTCGTCCAGGCTCCACCCGTGGGCGCCGGCGTTGCCGATCAGCCGGTCGTCGACATCGGTCAGGTTCATGACATGCGTGACCCGATCGAAGCGGTGCTCCAGCCACCGCCGCAGCACGTCCTCGAAGAGGAAGGTGCGGAAGTTGCCGATGTGGGCGCGGTTCCACACCGTCGGGCCGCAGGTGTAGAGGCGGACGTGGCCCCGCTCCAGCGGTTCGACCGGCCGCAACCGCCTGGTCAGGGTGTCGTGGAGCTGCAGGGTCACGAGGACTCAGGATATCCGGGCGGGGCGCCGGCCGGGAGGCCGTGCCGATCCGATAGGGTGGCGGGGTGCAGGAACTCCCCCCCGGCGGCGTGCTCGCCTCGACGGCCCTGCTGCCGAACGCCGGCGGGCGCGTCTTCGAGAACACCCGCCAGGTGCGGCTCGGCGACGCCGACGCCACCGGCCGCCTCCGCCTCGACGCCCTGGCGCGCCATCTGCAGGACGTGGCCACCGACGACAGCCGCGATTCGGGGATGGACCACCAGCCCATCGTCTGGGTGGTGCGCCGCGCCGCCCTGGCCGTGATGCGGTGGCCGCGCTACCTGGAGCGGGTCACCTACTCGACGTTCTGCAGCGGGTCGGGCCCCCACTGGGCCGAGCGCCGCACCAGGGCGCGGGGCGACGGCGGCGGCCACGTCGAGGCGGCGGTGCTCTGGGCCTCGCTGGATCCCGCCAGCGGCCGCCTGGCTCCCCTCAACGAGGCCTTCGATCGCGTCTGGGGGCCGGCGGCCGGCGGCCGCACGGTGTCGGCCCGGCTACTCCAGCCCGGCCCGGCGGCGGACGCCGCGGCCAGGCCCTGGCCGGTGCGGGCCGCCGACCTCGACGTGATGGGCCACGTCAACAACGCCGTCCACTGGCAGGCGGTCGAGGACCAGATCGCCCGGTCACTGCCCGGCCGCGTCCCCGTCGCCGCCGAGTGCGAGTACCGCCTGCCCATCGACCTGGAGTGCGACGTCCAGGTGCGCTGCGTGACCGGCGGCGGCACGCTGCGCCTCTGGCTCACCAGCCAGCGCGGGGTTCACGCCTCAGCTGTCGTCACCACCGAAGCGGGCGGCTGAGCCGAGGTCGAGCAGCGCCACGGCGGAGGCGAGCACCCCCTCGCCCCGGCCCACGTCCCCCAGGCCGTCACCGCTGGTGGCACCGACCGAGATGGCGCCGGCGGGCAGCCCGAGGGCATCCGCCATCGCCGTCGCCATGGCCGGGAACCAGGGGCCGAGGCGTGGTTCGGAGCAGACCACCACCACCTGCGCGCTGAGCATGCGGGCGCCGACCGCCGCCAGCGCGGCGGCGACCAGCTCGAGGAACTCCCTCCCCGAGGTGCCCCGCCAGCGCTCGTCGCTGGAGGGGAAGTGGTCGCCCATGGTGCCCAGGCCGGCAGCCCCGAGGCAGGCGTCGGCGAGGGCGTGGGCGGCGGCGTCGCCATCCGAGTGCCCGGCCAGCCCCCGCTCCGAGCGGATGGGAACGCAGCCGAGCATCAATGGCCGCCCGGCGGTGAAGCGGTGGGCGTCGAGGCCGTGGCCGATCCGGAGCGTCACGGCGCCGGGGCCCACTGGAGATGACGGCGCAGCCACTCGATGTCCTCCGCGTGGGTGATCTTCCGGTTGCCGATCTCGCCGGGGACCACGGCGACCGGCTCGCCGAGGCGCTCCACCAGGATGCAGTCGTCCGAGGCGTCCTCCCCGTCCGCCGCGTGGGCCCGGAGCAGCAGCTGGGCCGCGAACGCCTGGGGCGTCTGGACGGAGATGAGCGACTGCCGGGACAGGGTCTCCACCACGACGCCGTTGTCGACGCGCTTGATGGTGTCGATGCAGGGGATGCCGGCGGTGGCGGCACCGTGACGGCGGGCGGCGGCGATGACGGCCTCGATGAGGGCCGGGGAGACCAGCGGACGGGCCGCGTCGTGGACGACGACGATCTCGGGGGCGCCGACGGCGCGCAGACCGTTCGCCACCGAGTCGCGGCGGCGCACCCCCCCGGGGACGCAGGTGAGGTCGGCGATGCCGAGGTGGAGGGCGATCTCGCGCACCTCGTCGTGGCGCTCCTCCGGGCAGACGACCACGATGGATTGGATCGAACCGGCCGCGGCCACCCGCTCCAGGGTCAGCGCGATCAGCGGACGGCCGCCGACGTCCGCCCAGAGCTTGTCGAGCCCGGCCCGTTCGCCGCGTCCCGCCGCCGGGACGATCGCGCAGACGCTCACCGGAGGATCATGGCGCTGTCGGCGCCCCCGCGGCGATGACCGCGGATCTCAGCGGTTGGCCACCCGCGCCGGGCGGGGTGCCGGGCGCGGCTTCCCGTTGGCCGGCCGGGCGCCGTCGCCCGCCAGCGCGGCGAAGATCATCCGGCCGGCGGCGGTCTGCAGCACCGAGGTCACCGTCGCCGTCACCTGGTGCTCGATCTGCGCGCTGCCGCCCTCGACGACGACCATGGTGCCGTCGTCGAGATAGCCGACCCCCTGGTTCGGCTCCTTGCCCTCCTTGACGATCGTCAGCTCCAGGGACTCCCCGGAGCTGACGATGGGCTTGAGGGCGTTGGCCAGGTCGTTGAGGTTGAGCACCCGGACCCCCTCGACGGTGGCCAGGCGGTTGAGGTTGAAGTCGTTGGTCATGAGGAGTGCCCCCCGCGCCCTGGCCAGCTTGATCAGGCGCGAGTCCACCTCGGGCGTGCCGGGAAAGTCGAGGTCGGTGATCTCGCAGGTGACATGGGCCTCCCGCTTCAGCACGTCGACGACGGCGAGCCCGCGGCGGCCGCGGGAGCGCCGCAGGGGGTCGGCGGAGTCGGCGACCCGCTGCAGCTCCTCGAGGACGAAGGCGGCGATGAGCAGGCGGCCCTGGATGAAACCGCTGGCGGCGACGTCGGTGATCCTGCCGTCGATGAGGACGGAGGTGTCGAGGACGATGGGGGCGCCGTCCTGCGGTCCCAGCTCCTCGACGACGGAACCCTGGGACGCCCGCCGCCGCAGCACCTCGGCGAAGGCGTCGCGCCGGCGGGTGCCGGTCCGCACCCCGACGTAGACGAGGCAGATGGCGAAGCTGACCGAGACGATGAAGCCCAGCCCCCAGGGCAGGGGGCTGAGCAGGACGGCGACGAGGGCGCTGATGAGGAGCCCGACGATGGCGCCCCCAAGCGCTCCGATCAGCTCGCTCACCGGGGCGTCGTCGAGGACGTGCTCCAGCCACAGGAAGGGATCGACGGTGAGCAGCGGGGCGGCCAGGGCCATGGCGGCGGAGCCGGCGACGCCGGTGGCCAGCAGGGCCGCCAGCCCGACGCCGCGGTTGCTGAGGAGCATGCCACCGGAGTCCTTCACGAGGAGGCTGCCGTACAGGACGCCGGCGACCATGCCGACGACGGCACCGACCAGGCGGGCCAGGGTGCGAGCCCTCCGGACCCCGGGAGTCGGATTGGAAACCATCGCTCCCGATTGAAACACAGGGGCGGGAACACCGCCTCGGGTGTTCCCCCTCGTCACGCGACGGTTTCAGAAGGGCGAAGCACCCATGAAGGCGTTGGCCGGGCCGATCGGGCCGGGCGCGCCAGCGGCGCGCGCTCCCCGACCGGGATGAGAAGGTCGAGGGTCTCCAGCAAGGAGCCGACGGGGTGGCAGCGGATCCCCGGCACCCGGCTCTCCTGGCCGGCGGGGATGATGGCGCGCCGGATGCCGACGGCGGCCGCCTCCGCCAGGCGGGCGTCCAGGTGGCGCACCCGCCGGATCTCGCCGCCGAGTCCGACCTCGCCGATGACGACGGTTCCGGGGTCCGCGGCGGCGTTGATCTCCGCCCCCTGCACCGCCATGGCCGCCGCCAGGTCGACCCCCGGCTCGGTCAGCCGGACGCCGCCGACGCAGTTGAGATAGACGTCGCGCTCGCCCAATGGGAGGCGGGCCCGCTTCTGCAGCACGGCGACGAGGAGCTGCAGGCGGGGGAGGTCGAAGCCCCACGCCGTGCGCCGCGGCATCGCCTGGGAGGAGGCGACGGTGAGCGCCTGGACCTCGACGACGAGGGCCCGCGATCCCTCGGAGGTGACGGTGAGCACGTTGCCGGGGATGGCCAGGCTGCCCTCCTCGAGGAAGGCGCGGCCGGCGCTGCCGACCTCCGTCATCCCCGTCCCGCCGAGCTGGAAGATGCCCAGCTCCCCGGTCGCCCCGAAGCGGTTCTTCAGCCCCCGGAGCAGGCGGTGCTCACCGTGGCGATCCCCCTCCAGGTAGAGGACGACGTCGACCATGTGCTCCAGGGTGCGGGGGCCGGCGATGGCCCCCTCCTTGGTCACATGGCCGACCAGGAGGATGGGGATCCCGCTGCGCTTGGCGCATTCGAGCAACCGGGTGACCGCCGCCCTCACCTGGGAGGGGCTGCCGGGGTGGCCGGGGGCGTCGGGATCGTGCAGCGTCTGCACCGAGTCCACCACGGCGATGGGCGGGTGGGTCGCCTCGATCACGGCGATGCACCCGGGCAGCGACATCTCGTCCGAGACGACGATCCGCTCGTCGAAGCAGCCCATCCGCTCCGCCCGCATCGCCAGCTGGGAGGGCGACTCCTCGCCGGCGCAGTACAGGCTCGGCGCCGGCGCCGAGCCGATGCCGTGGGCGAGCTGGAGGGCGAGGGTGGACTTGCCGATGCCGGGGTCGCCGCCCAGCAGGACCAGGGAGCCGTCCACCAGGCCACCGCCGAGAACGCGGTCCACCTCGGCCAGACCGGTCGGCAGCCGCCTGGTCCGCCCTCTGTCGATGCCCCCGAGCCGCACCGCCACCGGGGCCGGCTCAGCGGAGCGGCGCCGGGGCGCCCGGGCCCTCTCCTCGGTCAGCGTGTTCCATTCCAGGCAGGCGTCGCAGCGGCCCTGCCACTTCGGGCTGGAGGCACCGCAGGCCCCGCAGACGAAGACGGTGCCGCCGGGGTCGCCTCCCAGTGCTCCCATGGCCAGCCATCATACCGAACGGATGTGCGGTATGCACGCCCCGCCGGTGGGCCGATCAGCCGCGATAGGTCGGAGTTCGGGGATGGCTCGGGTCGGAGGACGGCCGGGCGTAGCCCCGCAGGCTGGCGGGGTCCAGCTCGCGGTTGCCGAGGTTGTCGCGCTTCCACTCCGCGATGCCCCGGATGAGCGCCGACAGCAGCCTCTCGCGGAACTCGAAGACGGCGCCGCGCGCCTCCGCCATGGTGGCGGGCGGCTGGCCGTAGCCGTGGCTCTGGTGCCAGGGGACGCGCAGGCTCAGCACCGGCCGGGCGTTGATCCTCGCCTCGACGACGCCGGGGTTGGCCTCCTCGATGACGACGGCGACGCGCAGCGTGGGTCCGAGGTTGTCGCACACCTTCCAGGCCCGTTCCCAGCTGCGCACCCGGTTGATGCCGATGAAGACGAAGTGGACCGGGTCCAGCACCAGCGCCTGCCGCCACTCCAGGGCGACGTCGAGCATGGCGGCGGAGATCTCGTCGTCCACCTCCTGGACGATCCAGGCGAGCACCACGGGCACGAGGTTCTCGAGGTCGACCCTGACCTCCTCGCGGAACTCGTCGGTGGCCCCCTCCATGTAGCGGCCGTGGGTCTTGCAGAAGACCGCGCCGCGGGTGATGGTGCGGTGCTGCGGGCACCACGCCGTCGGGCAGGGGCGCTGCCGGCGGTCGATGTAGCTGCAGGCAAGCCCGGTCTTCTGTGTGCAACCACGCGCCGAGCAGTACTGGTCTCCGAACTCCCAGGCGAGGCTGGTGATCGGCGCCGAGGGCACCGGGACAACGCTCGGCTCGAGTGCCATCGCGCGTCGCCAGATCTTCACAGTGCCACCTCAGGTCGTCGTTACGTTACCGAGACGTTGCCCAGTCTAGCCAGCCGTTTCGTAGCGAGATGACGTTGCGGTGACGTCTTGCGGGGGCTCCATCTGGCGGGCCTGTCACAAATCGGTTGCTAGCCGCGATCCACTGGCCGCCGCAACGGTTTCAGGGCCCGCTGCGCCGCCGTCCGGAGGCACGCCGCCGCCCGCCCGCGCCGCTCCCCACCGCCACCGGGCGACCGCCCTCCGGCCCATCCTCGAGGCGCCGGCGGAGCTCGGTGAGACGGTCGCGCAGCTCGGCCGCCCTCTCGAACTCGAGGTCGCCGGCGGCCCGCTTCATCTCCTTCTCGACGTCCTTGGCGAGGCGGAGCAGCTCGTCCGGCGGCAG
>CAZUDL010000015.1:0-49189 GCA_964618935.1 uncultured Actinomycetes bacterium | reverse complement strand
CTAGCCCCCGCCGCGGAGAGCGCCAACGGCCTCCTCTCCGGGACGGTGACCGCGGTCGCCTTCCTCGGGGCGGTGAGCCGCCTCACCGTCGACCTCGGCGACACCACCGTGCTGGCCCAGGTCCCGACCGCCGACGCCGCGGCCCATCCGGGCGGCGCGCGCGTCCATGTGGCGCTGCGACCGGACCCGGTCCTGGTCACCCGCGACGACGCCCAGAGGCGCGGCTAGGCCGCCGATGCCGCTCACCCACCGCCAGACCCTGGGGGCGGGCGCGATCGTGAGCTCCGGCGCGCTCTCCCCCTATCGAGCCGTGATGCGGAGGAGCGGCGAGCAGCACCTCGTCCGCTCGGAGCTCTTCGACGGGACACCGGGCATGCTGCCCCTGGGGCCGCGCCGCCCCGTCGGCTGTCTGGCCCACATGACCGACCTGCACATCACCGACGTCCAGTCCCCGGGTCGATTCGAGTTCGTCAACCGCGAGTTCCTCGATCCCCGCTTCGCCGAGCTGATTCCTATGCAGCGGCCCCAGGAGGCCCTCACCCCACACGCCCTCGGGGCGCTCATCCGCAGCCTGAACGGCGAGGCGGCCGGCCCCGTCACCGGCGCGCCGCTGGAGCTGGTCCTGACCGGGGGCGACGCCATCGACAACGGCCAGCACAACGAGATGCGCGCCCTCCTGCGGCTCCTCGATGGAGGGACCGTGGACCCCAACTCCGGGGCCCCGCGGTACGAGGGGGTGCAATCCGTCGCCTGGCCCGACGACATCTTCTGGATCCCCGACGGCCGGCCCGAGGCTCCCGACATGTTCCAGCGGGATTTCGGCTACCCGGTGGCGACGGGGTTGCTCGAACGCGCCATCCGGCCGTTCGATTCGCCGGGCCTGCGGGTGCCCTGGCTCGGCTGCCACGGCAACCACGACGGCCTCTGCCGGGGCGTCGGCAGGATGACGGCCGACCTGAGGACCGCGCTGGTCGGGGGGCGCAAGCCGATCGCCCTGCCCGACGGCCTCGACCGCGACCGGGCCCTCGAGACGTTCATCACGCGACCGGAGGCGTTCCTCGCCGGACCGACGGTCGACGTCACCGCGGATCCCGGCCGCCGTCACTGCACGCTGGCAGACTTCATCACCGCCCACATCGACGGAACGGGGTCTGGCCATGGGTTCGACGACCGGAACCTCCGTGACGGCACCGCCTACCTGGTGCGGGACACGGCGGCCGTCCGCGTCGTGGTGCTCGACCTCGCCTGCCCGGCGGGATCCGCGGAGGGGTGCATGGACGCTGAGCAGATGCTCTGGCTCGAGCGGCGGCTGACGGAGGTGCACTCGTCGTACCGCGACACGCAGGGACGGACGGTGCGCACGCAGGCGGGGGATCGGATCGTGGTCGTCGTCTCGCACCACGGCTCCGAGACGGTGACCAGCGTCAGACGGCACGCCGACGGATCGACGCCGACCGCCGGTGGCCGGCTTCTCTCCACCCTGCTGCGCTTCGACAACGTCGTCCTCTGGCTCAACGGTCACACCCACACCCACGCCATCCGCCCACGTCGCGATCCCGCCGGCGCGGGGCGCGGGCTGTGGGAGGTGACCACGGCGTCGCTGGTGGACTGGCCGTGCCAGGCGCGGTCGATCGAACTCGTCGACATGGGTGACGGGGCCCTGGCCATCGCCAGCACGATGATCGACTACGACGGCCCGGCGGATCCGGGCGGTGCGGAGACGCCCCTCGAGATGGCGTCGCTGCACCGCCAGCTCGCCGCCAACATGCCGGGGGCGGGCTTCGGCTCCCGCCTCGAGGGGACGCCCCTGGACCGCAACGTGATCATGATGCGGCGCCTCGGCTTCACTCCGCGGTAGCGGGCGACGGAGGAGATTGCACGCCATGGACGGTGGAGCGCCCGGCTACGATCCCGGTGATGGACGTCAGCGTCCGGAGCCGCGCCAGGCCGGGCCCCGTTCCCACGGTGAGGGCCACCCCGCCTCCCCGCCGGGGTGCGGCGCTGCTGTCGCTCTGTCTTCTCTGCGCCCTGGCGAGCGGCTGCTCCGCCCCGGCTTCCGAAGGACACGCGTCGCCGCCCGCCCATCCGCTCGTCCTCACCCTGCTGCCCGACCTCTCGGCCGGTGGGCGGTCGTGGGATTGGACGGCGTCGTGCCCCGAGGTGCCATCCGGGCCCACCGGCTGCACCAGCCAGGATCCCGATCTCGGTTCGGCGCAGGTGAACGGAGACCTGTGGAATCTCGGGACCGGCGGACCCACACCGGGGTCGCTGGCCATGAGCGTCGACGCGGCTGGAGTGCTCCGCGTGCAGGGGGATTTCCCGAGCACGCCCCCCTGCAACGGATCACGGTGCCCGGTGGCCACCTGGGTGCGCGGCTTTCCCAACGTCGCCTATGGCGTGGACCAGTGCTCGCCGGGACTCTCCCCACCGGGCTCGGCGAGCTTTACTCTGCCCATCAGGCTGAGCGCGATACGCCACGACCTCATCGCCACCACCGGCTACTCCCCGCCCCCCGCAGGGGTCACCTACGACATCTCCTATGACATGTGGCTGAACCGCACCCGGGACACGGAATGCCAGACGAACTCGACCGTCGAGATCATGGTCTGGACCGATTACAGCGCCGGCGCCCCGCCTCCGGCGAGCCTGCTGGTCACCTCGTCGGCGACGCTGCCCTTCGCCGTGAATGGAGTTGTCAACGCGGGGACGGACGGGTGGTCGATGTACGTCACCGGCATGGACCGCACCGCATCCAACCCACTCGAGGGCGGCACCGTCTGGCTGGTGCCGAACACGCCTCTTCTGCCGGATGGCGGGGTCATCGGCATCGATCTCAGCAGCGCCTTCGTCGATGTCGCCGATCTGCTGCAGAGCAACTACGGATGGAGCACCTTCGCACAGACGTACTGGCTCGACACCGTTCCGTTCGGTATGGAGTTCGGCCCGAGCAGCGGAGCGTCCACGGACGCCGGGCAGTCGGACTTCTCCCTCGACCTGTCGTCCTTCTGCCTCGGCACGGGCCTCACGCTGGCGGAGGCGATCTGCTGATCGGTGACGCCGGCGCCGGGTCGGCTCCCGACCCACCCGGAGACTACCGGAGGGCACCGGAAATGAGCGCCGCCGCCGCCGCACAGAAGGAGTCGTTGTCCCAGTAGTCGTGGGGGTCCGGCGCGCCGCCCGCGGCATCGCGCACGTTGTCGACCTGGACGTCGGTCACCGGCCGGGGCAGCTCGGCGCCTGTGTCGGGGTCGTGGACGACGAAGAGCCCGGGGCCTCCCCCGTCGGGGAGCGGGTCGCCGCGCCTCCAGCCGCGGGGCGGGCCGAGCGGGTCGGCGACCCAGTCCGCGGGGTCCCAGACGTTGGTCCAGCCGCCGCTCAGGTGGCGCATGGCGCCGGCGTCGCGGCCCCAGTCGAAGAGGTCGACGTACTTGCGCAGCGGACTGCCCGCCGTGATCAGCAGGCGCACGCCGCGCGCCGAGGGCGGCGAGAGCGCCGCGATGGTGTCGAAGGCCATCACCGTGCCGTTGCTGAGGCCGTTGACGGCCACGCCGTCCACATCCGAGCGCGCCAGCACGCGGCTCACCGCGTCGCGGAGGAAGGCGCGGACCCGCTCGCGGTGCTCGTTGCGCGCGACATAGGCGGCGACGCCGTCCTCGAAGGCGCGCAACGACGCCAGAGACCCGGTGCCGGCGGCGTCCGCCGGCGGCTCATCGCCCCGCCGGCGCAGCAGCCGGCCGAAGACGCCGCGGTGCGCCGCCGCCCCGGCGGCGGCGTGCGACCGGCGCAGCGCCTCGAGATCGGAGACGATCATGCGGGCAATCCCGCCGAGGGTCGCGTAGCTCGCCAGCGACGGCAGGCCGAGCACCTCCAGGCCGCGCAGGGCGACCAGATCGGTGCCCTGCTCCTCGAGGCCGCTGTAGACAAGGGCGACGTGGGCTACCTCCGCGCCGGGGGGTGCCAGCGGCACGCCGACGATGCCGACCGAGCCCGAGGCGATCCAGCGGCCGAGCCGGCCGGCGCCGGCCTCCGTGGCGCCGCTCCGGGGCGGGAACTCGCTCTGCACGTACACCGGTCCGCGGCCGCCGGCGGCGAGGCGGTTCGGATCGTCGCCGAGCTTCGCGCCGAGGTGGGCGCGCAGCCCCTCGTGCAGCGCGTCGGCATACCCGTCCGACACGTCCAGGGCGCTCGGCGCGCGCTGGAAGCCGATGCCATGGACGGTGATCAGGACGATCACGGGCGCGTTCCTCCCGACGTGGACGGCGGAGCTGCCGCGGGCGAGTGTACCCGGGCCGTGCCCGGCGGGTCCGGGCGCCGCATCTAGAGGGGCGGGCCGCCCGGGTAGCCCTCCAGCGGCCCGGGGAACTCCGCCTCCGCCATCGCGTGGATGCGCGCCCGCTGGCGGTGACCCAGGACGGCGGCGAGGACCACGCAGACGAGCCCGACGGCGCCCAGGCCGAGGTCCGCCCACCAGGTCAGCCCGCCGATGCGGCGGCCGACCTCGAAGGCGACCACCCCCCACAGGGTGGCCCAGACGACGGCGCCGGCGGCGTTGACGGCGAGGAAGGGGGCGGGCCGCATCCTGCTGGCCCCGGCCAGGAGCGCCGCGTAGGAGCGCAGGATGGCCACGAAGCGGCCGAGGAAGACCACCACGCCACCGTGGCGGCGGAAGGCGTAGCGGGCGATCTTCACCTCGGCCTGGCCGAGGCGGACGTAGCGGCCGTAGCGGACCAGCAGCCGGTAGCCGCCCCACCAGCCGATGCCGAAGCCGATGGCGCCGCCGACCACTCCGCCGAGGGCGGCGGCGGCGATGACGGCGGGGATGGCCAGCACGTGGCTGATCCCCGCATAGACACTGGCGGTGACCAGGGTCGTCTCGCCGGGGATGGGAACGCCGAGGCTCTCGACGGCGACCATGAGGAAGACGGCGATGTAGCCCCAGTGCTCCACGAACCCGGAGAAGGCGAGCCCTGCCGGCATGGCGGGATCAGGCCCTGCCGGCGGAGCTCGGGCCGGTGGGCTTCGCCGTCTCGCCGGACCCCGACGTGGCGCCCGGCGCCGCCTCCGGGGTGGGTGCCGCCAGACGCAGCACCACCAGGGAGCGGGCTTCGACGTGGAGACGCGCACCCTGGGCCACGCGCCGCGCGGCGGGCTCCTCGGCGGGATGGGCGGTGTCGATCAGCACCTCCCAGTCCCCCGGGGGCAGATCCCACTCGCAGGGATCCTCGGCGGAGTGGAGGAGGACCGCCAGCGTGTCGTCGACGATGCGCTCGCCGTTGGCGGTGCGGTCGGCGATCAGCCCGCCGTCCAGGATCATCGTCAGCGACTGCCGCTCGTGGCTGCCCCAGTCCTCGTCGGTCATCTCCACCCCGTTGCGCCGCAGCCAGCGCACGTCCTTGAGGCCACCGCCCACGACCCGCCCGGTGAAGAAGCGCTGGCGGCGCAGGACGGGGTGGGCGGCACGCAGCGCGATGAGGCTGCGGGTGAAATGGAACAGCTCCGGATCGTCGTGCTCCCAGTCGATCCAGGAGATCTCGTTGTCCTGGCAGTACGCGTTGTTGTTGCCCTGCTGGGTGCGCCCCAGCTCGTCGCCCGACAGGATCATGGGACTTCCCTGGGAGAGCAGCAGGGTGGCGAGGAAGTTGCGCGCCTGCTGGCGGCGCAGCTGGTTCACCGCCACGTCGCCGGTCTCGCCCTCGACGCCGCAGTTCCAGGAGCGATTGTCGTCGGAGCCGTCACGGCCGTCCTCGCCGTTGGCCTGGTTGTGCTTGGCGGAGTACGAGACGAGGTCGCGCAGCGTGAAGCCGTCGTGAGCGGTCACGAAGTTCATGCTGGCGCTGGGGCCGCGACCGTCGTCGGCGTAGAGGTCGCTGCTGCCGGTGAGGCGGTAGGCGAGGTCGGCGACGCCGATGGGGGCGCCCCGCCAGTAGTCGCGAACGGTGTCTCGGTACTTGCCGTTCCACTCCGCCCAGCCCACCGGGAAGTTGCCGACCTGGTAGCCGCCGGCGCCGATGTCCCACGGCTCCGCGATCAGCTTCACCTCCGCCAGCACGGGGTCCTGGTGGATGAGGTCGAAGAAGGCCGACAGCCGGTTGACCTCGAAGAACTGGCGCGCCAGCGCCGCGGCCAGGTCGAAGCGGAAGCCGTCGACGTGCATCTCGGTGACCCAGTACCGCAGCGAGTCCATCATCAGCCGCAGCGTCTGCGGCGCCCCCGCGTTGAGGGTGTTGCCGCATCCCGTGACGTCCCAGTAGTGGCGCCGGTCGCCCGGGTCCAGGTAGTAGTAGGCCTGGTTGTCGATGCCCCGAAAGGAGAGGGTGGGTCCCAGGTGGTTGCCCTCCCCGGTGTGGTTGTAGACGACGTCGAGGAAGACCTCCAGGCCGGCGCGGTGCAACGACCTGACCATCTGCTTGAACTCGACCACCTGACCGCCACCGGCACCGGCAGCCGAGTAGCGCCCCTCGGGGGCGAAGTAGCCGATGGTGTCGTAGCCCCAGTAGTTGCGCAGGCCGCGCTGCCGGAGGCTCGCCGAGTCGATGAAGGCGTGCACCGGCATGAGTTCGACGGCGGTGACACCCAGCGCCTTCAGATAGCCGACGGCGGCGGGGTGGCCCAGGCCGGCGTAGGTGCCGCGCAGCTCCGCCGGCACGCCCGAGTGGCGCATGGTGAATCCGCGAACGTGGGTCTCGTAGACGACGGTGTCTGCCCAGGAGGTGCGCGGCGCGCGCGTCCCCCGCCAGTCGAAGCGATCGTCGACGACCACGGAAAGGGGCACGCTGCCCGCCGAGTCGAGATCGCTGGGGACGGCGTCGCTCACCGGCTCCTTCCACGCGTAGCCGAAGACCGCCGGACCCCAGGTCACCGCTCCGGTGAGCGCCCTGGCATAGGGGTCGAGGAGCAGCTTGTTGGCGTTGAAACGCTTGCCCTGGGCCGGGTCGTAGGCGCCGTGCACCCGGTAGCCGTAGAGCGTCCCCGGGCCGACCTCGGGAAGATAGCCGTGCCAGGTGAGGTCGGTCCTGTCCACCAGGTCGTGGACGGCCCTGGGGCTTCCGTCAGGATTGACCAGAACCAGCTCGACCCCGTCGGCGCTGGCGCTGAAGAGGGCGAAGTTGGTCCCCTCGCCGTCCCAGTGCGCCCCCAGCGGGAAGTGATGCCCGGGCCAGGCGTGGCCGCGCTCCGGCGCGGAACGAGGCATCGTCTCCAACGAACGTCGTCCCCTCGAAGGGCGGCACCGGTCGCGGCCGCCGTGCCAGCCAACCATAGCGACTCCCCGCTCCGGGTCGCGACGACGACCCGGGGACGGGGCCGGTAAGGTACGGGGCACGGTGCGACAGCGGTGAGGGACGAGATGCCGGAGGGGGGCCCACGGGCGTGGGGCGTGGCCGGCCGCTACCGCGGGACGGACGGCCGGCGGCGGCGCGTCGCCCCGTCGACCCTGGCCGCGCTGGCGGCCGCCCTGGACGGAGGCGGCGCCATGGCGGAGGCGGAGGAGACCGCACCTCTCGTCGTGGTCCGCGGCGGTTGGCCGGGGCTGGACGGGCCCGCCGAGGTCGAGCTGGAGGGCGGCGAGGTCCGGGGCTTCTCCGACCGCCTGCCCGGGGACCTGCCCCTCGGCTACCACCGCCTCCACCGGGAGGGGCGGAGCCGCCCGCTGATCGTCACCCCGCCGCGCTGCCACCTGCCCGCCGGCCTGCACACCTTCGGTTTCGCCGTCCAGCTGTACGCGGCGCGGTCGCACGCGAGCTGGGGCATCGGCGACCTCGCCGACCTCGCCGAGATCGGCCGCTGGGCACGGGGCCTGGGCGCGGGTGCGCTCCTCGTCAACCCCCTCCACGCGGCGCTGCCGGTGCCGCCGGTGGAGCCCAGTCCGTACTCCCCGGCCAGCCGCCTCTTCCTCAACCCCCTCTACCTGCGACCGGAGGCCGACACCGGCGGCCCCGGCCTGGACGACCTCGCCGGGGCGGCCCGCGCCCTCAACCGGGAGCGGCGGATCGAACGGGACCGGGTCCTCGCCCTGAAACTCACCGCCCTGCAGCGCCGCTTCGCGGCCACGGCCCCCATCGGGACGGCGGAGGCCGCCATGGCGGGCCTGCCCCTTCTCGGCGAGTTCGCGCTCTTCTGCGCCCTCGCCGAGCGCGAGGGGCCCGACTGGCGGAGCTGGCCCACCGCGCTCGCCCGCCGCGACCCCGCGGCACTGCGGAAGGCCGCCGGGGAGCTGGCGGAGCGGGTGCGCTTCCACGCCTGGGTGCAGACCCTCCTGGACGCGCAGATGGCCGAGGCGAGCGCCGAGCTGCCGCTGATCCAGGACCTGCCCGTCGGCTTCCAGCCGGGCGGCGCGGACGCCTGGCTGTGGCAGGACCTCCTGGCGCCCGGGGTGACCATCGGCGCACCCCCCGACATGTTCAACCCCCGGGGCCAGGATTGGGGGCTGCCCGCGTTCTCGCCCGGGAAGCTGCGCGCCGCCGGATACGACCCCTTCATCCAGACCATCCGAGCCAGCCTCCGCCACGGCGGCAACCTGCGCATCGACCATGTCATGGGGCTGTGCCGTCTCTGGCTGATCCCTCCCCGAAGCGGCCCCGCCGAGGGGGCCTACGTCGGCTACCCGCTGGACGATCTGCTCGGCATCGTCGCCCTGGAGTCGGTGCGCCACCACGCCATCGTCATTGGCGAGGATCTCGGCACCGTGCCCAGCGGGCTTCGCGGCCGGCTTCGCCGCCGCGGCCTGCTCAGCTACGTGCTGCTGCTCTTCGACGGCAGGCCGCCGGCTCGATGGCCGCGTCAGGCGCTGGCGGCGGTGACCACCCACGACCTGCCGACGGTGGCGGGGCTGTGGGACGGCAGCGACCTGGCGGCGCAGCGCCGGCTGGCCCTCTCCCCCAGCGCGCGCATGGCCGGGGAGCTGGTGGAGAGGATCGGCGAGGGCGGCCTCGACCGCGGTTGCCCGGCGGCCGACGCCATCGTCAACGCCCACCGGCAGCTCGCCCTCTCCCCGTGCGCGCTGATCGCGGCCACCCTGGAGGACGTCGCCGCGGTCCGGGAGAGACCCAACCAGCCGGGCACGACGACGGCCCAGAACCCCAACTGGTCGCTGGCCCTGCCCCTGCCCCTGGAGGAGCTGCGGCAGCTGCCCATGGCGACCAGGCTGGCCGGCATCCTGCGCCGGGGCGCTCCACCGCCGGACGCCCCCGTTAGGGCCTAATGGCCTGAGTTTGTCAGGACTAACGGCACGGGTGTATAGTCTCTTTGGCACGGGGTTGGTTGGGCCCCGATCGGATCAGCAGTGCAAGAGCATGGTCATGAAGCAAGCGCCAAGCCCTGTCGATTACGAGTTGTTCGAGCGGGCCAAAGACGAAGCGCGACGCCTCCACCGGCCCGTCTACATCGCCACCGGCGAGATCTACGCCGACCGGCCCGCGCGCACCACCGCGATGGTCTGGCCGAACGGCAGCGTCACCTGGGGAAACCCGCAGGCGGCCAGCAAGCAGATCGACCGCCGTCACCTGCCGCCCGCCGCCTGACGGGACCGGCGGACTGAGGGCGGGCTCCGCCGGCCCACTCCGGCGGTGACGGACGCTCCGGGAGGGGGGATGAGCCGGGCGCACCTGCGACCGGCACCGACCAGGGGGCCGCGGATGCCCGCGACCCCCTGGTGCGTCGTGGTGGTCGGGTCAATGGGGCCAGGCGTTGCTCACGTTGGAGAAGAGATTGCCGGTCGCCTTTCCGAGGACGACCAGTGCCGCGATGACGACGATTGCGATGAGAAGAAGAACCAACGAGTACTCGACCAGTCCCTGCCCTTCCTGGTGACGACGCCACAGGCGCCAGCGGGAACTGGAGAGCCGTGAAACCACCGGAGCATCACCTCCTTGACTTGCCCAGCCGCACCTCCTGTCGCGCACCTCGGACGCAGGAACTGAACTCTGGGGGGCCGCATCCGAGCATCCGCCGATGAGCGGGTGACGACTATGTGATGAGCTCGGGGCCGCTTCTCTCGGAGTGCGACTCCGTCCGGGGCCGTCCGCGGGGCGCGCCCGGTGCCTCAGCCCTCGGAGAAGCTCCGCACCGCCCAGGCGACCGCCCCCACCAACCCGGCGTCGCTGCCCAGCTCGGCGGGGCCGAACCGGCAGCGGCGGAGCGGAGCCGCGAAGGCGATCTCCGCCATGGCGTCGCGGAGGGGACCATGGAGGAGGTCGGCGTGGCTGCCCACCCCGCCGCCGATGGCGAGCGCCTCCGGTCCCAGCAGGTTGATGACGCCGCCGAAGGCGCGGCCGAGCGCCCGGCCCGCTTCGGCGTACACGCGCCGGGCCAGGGCGTCGCCGCCGCGGGCCGCGTCGGCGATCACCGAGGCGTTGAGGGGGTGCACCCCCCGCAGCTGCGAGACCTCGCCGGCGTCGAGGGCGGCGGCGGCCTGGGAGGCGATCCCCGTCCCCGAGGCGATGCCCTCGAGACAGCCGACGTGACCCTGCCCGCAGCGCGGGCCGTCGAGGCTCGACGGCACATGGCCCAGCTCGACCGCGGTGCCGACGGTGCCGACGTACAGCTCGCCGTCGATGATCATGGCGCCCCCGATCCCGGTGCCGACGATGACGAAGACGAAGGTGCGGGTGTCCTTGCCCATCCCCGCCACCCACTCCGCGTAGCCGGCGAGGTTGGCGTCGTTGTGGATGGCGACGGGGCACCCTGCGGCCCGGCTCAGCATCTCTCGGGCCGGGAGATCCTCCCATCCAGGCAGGTGGGGGGCGGCGAAGACGATGCCCGCCACCGGGTCCACCGGGCCGGGGATGCCGATGGCGATGCCGTCGGGGGCCCCGCCCGCGACCTCCGTCGCCGCCGCCGCGCAGGCCGCGATCACCGCCTCCGGGCCGTCGGCCGCGGGCGTCCGGCGGGTGACCCGCGCCCCGGGGGCGGTGGGCCCGTCGGCGAGCGCCGCCCGGATGCTGGTGCCACCGAGATCGATACCGACCAGGCGCTTCATGAGGACCTCCCCCGCGCTGGGGCGCGACGGCGTCGCACCTCCGCGGTGGGTGAATTGTGCCAGTGGCCGGGCCGGGCGATCCGGGCGGCGGCGTCCGGGCCCCAGCTCCCCGCCTCGTACATCTGCACGGGCGGGGGCCGGTCGAGCACCGGCTGGACGACCTGCCAGCCGCGCTCCACCTCGTCCTCCCGGATGAACAGGGTGTGGTCGGCGCTCAGCGCGTCGTGGAGAAGCCGCTCGTATGCCTCGGGCGGGGTGCTCTTGAAGGAGCCCTCGTAGCTGAAGTCCATCTCGACGGGGAGGGTCGTGACCTCGGGTCCGGGGCGTTTGGCGACGAAGCTGACGGAGATGCCCTCGTCGGGCTGGATGCGGATGACGAGGCGGTTGCTGTCGAGGCGGTCGACGCCGATCCCCTTGAAGAGATGGAGCGGTGCCTGCCGGAAGGTGAGGACCACCCGGGTGTCCCGCGTGGCCAGCCGCTTGCCGGTGCGCAGCAGGAAGGGGACACCCGCCCAGCGCCAGGAGTCGATGTGCAGGCGCAGGGCTGCGAAGGTCTCCGTCTGGGAGGTGGGATCGACGCCGTCCTCCCCGCGGTAGGCCGGCACCGCCTCGCCGTCGATGCGCCCCGCGGCGTACTGGCCGCGGACCACGTGATGGGGGTCGGCGGGCTGCAGGGCGTCGAGCACGTCGACCTTGGCGTTGCGCAGGGCCTCGGGCGCGAACGAGCTGGGGGGCTCCATGGCGGTGACGGCGAGGAGCTGGAAGAGGTGGTTCTGGACGATGTCGCGGATCGCCCCCGTCTCCTCGTAGAAGCGTCCGCGCTGCTCGACGCCGAGCGTCTCGGCGACGGTGATCTCCACGCGGGCCACCGCGTCGCGGTTCCACACCCGTTCGAAGATCGAGTTGCCGAAACGGAAGACGAGGAGGTTCTGCACCGTCTCCTTGCCCAGGTAATGGTCGATCCGGTAGATCCGCTCCTCGGGAAGCGCCTCGTGCAGGGTGACGTTGAGCTGGGTCGCGGACGCCGCGTCGTGGCCGAAGGGCTTCTCGATGACGAGCTTGGTCCCCGGAGCAAGACCCGCCGCGGAGATCGCGCCGGAGAGGGTCCCGAATGCCGACGCCGGGACCGCCAGGTAGACGAGGCGCAGAGGCCGCTGAGCCACCAGCGCCAGGGGCAGCAGGTTGTCGTCGCCCTGGATGGCCACGAACCGCAGGCGCTTGGCCAACCGGGCGAAGCCACGGCGGTCGAGCCCGGTCCTGGAGTAGCTGCGGATCGCCTGCTCCGCGTGGGCCCGGAATCGGGCGTCGTCCCAGGCCATCGGGGCGACGCCGATGAGGTCGCCGCTGGTGGGGAGCAGGCCCTCGAGCTCCAGGTTGTAGAGGGCGGGGAGGAGCTTGCGGGCCGCCAGGTCACCGGTGGCGCCGACCAGGACGATGTCCTGGTCGGGGGGGGTGCGGAGGCTCATCGGACCGCCACCGGCGCCGCGCTCCCCGCGCCGCGGCGCGGACGCCGGGGCGCGGGCCGGCACCGGGCCAGGGCCGCCCGGCCCCCCGGGGACGGCACGCTCGACGGGGACGGGGCGGGTTCGACCGCGGCCACGAGGCCGGATTGTACGGGAGCCGCCGCGACGCCCACTCCGGGCGCGGCCGTCGGGCGAAGCCTCGGGCGGCCGGCGCCGCGCCCGCCCACCCCTCCACCTGTGAACATGCACCCGTACACCGCCGGATTCTCACCAAGGAGCGCAGAGCGTGGAAGACGAAGGCATCGAGCCGGAGCTCGACATCACCCCGATTGGGACGCGGATGTGGGGTTTCGGTGAGGTCCTCGGCGTGAGCCTCCTCGTCGCCGCCACCCTCATCGCCGTCGGCTCGATCGCCGCCGGACTGCTGACGGCAGGCGCGTCGCCCGCCCAGAACCAGGTCGAGGTCGACCTCCTCTACACCACCCAGTGGATCACCCCGTTCATCGTCCTCTTCCCCCTCGCCGCCCTCGCCACCGCCTGGTGGCGGGTCCGGCCGGACGGGCCCGACGCGGCGACGGATGCCGGCGCCGGCTCCCCGGGTGCGGCCAGGGGCGTGGTCATGGCCAGCGGCGCTCTGCTGGTCGTGGTCGTCTGCGGAGCGGTCGGTGCCATGGTCAGCACCCTGCTGCTGATCCACGCCAGCAACCTGGCGGGCAACGAGGTCTGGCCGTCGGGCGCGCAGACCCTCTCCGAGGGGAGCGCCGCCCTGGTGCTCGCGATCGTCGGGATCGTCTGGGTCTCCACGCTGCTGGTTCGGATGTCGAACCGGCCCGTCTCGGCCGGCGAGGACGAGATCGCGGATGCCGCGGACCTCACCGACCTGGAGGAGAGCCCGGTCACGATCACCGCTCCCGCCTGAGCGGTCCGGGGGCGGGCCGGCCGGCGGCCGTGACCGGAGGCGGTCAGCCGGTGACCGTCCGGCAGGCGCGGGCCGGATAGCCGAGCTCGCCCGCGGCGGCGGCCAGAGCCTCGGCCTCGGCGCGTCCTCCCGCCACGGAGAAGGCGGCGCCGCCGCTCCCGGTGAGGTGCCACCGGCCACCCGGCGCGCCGGCGCGCAGCCGCCGGAGAGCGCCGGCCAGGTCCGGTTGGGCCCGGCAGGCGGCCGCCTCCAGGTCGGAACCACACAGGTCGGGGTCCACCGACCGCCCCTGGGCAAGGAGGCGGGCCAGCGCCTCCGGCCGTTCGGGGCCGCGCCACTCGCCCGGGTCGAGGGCCGCGAAGGTGACCCCGGTGCCGCTGCGCCCGGCGACGGCGACGGCGACGTGGAAGGGAGCATGGCGGACCGCCTCCAGGCGCTCGCCGGCACCGCCGACGAGCAGGCCGCCCCCGGCGAGGCAGGCGGGGACGTCACTGCCCAGCGCGTCGGCGATGCGGAGCAGACCGGCGTCGGTGGCCTCCGCGCCTGAGCCCGCGAGCAGCCGCAGCACGGCCGCGGCGTCCGCCGAACCACCCCCCAGTCCCGCCGCCGCCGGCAGGCGCTTGTCCAGGCTGATGTGGACGGACATTCCCAGATGGCGCTCGAGGAGCGCCCTGGCCGCCCGGACCGTCAGGTCGTCGTCGGCGGGCACCTCGGCGGCCCGGGGGCCCGAGACGTCCAGCCGCACGCCGGCCGGCCCCTCCGACGACGTCAACCGGACTCCGACCAGGTCGTGCCAGTCGAGGCGAACGATGACCGAGCGCAGATCGTGGCGCCCGTCGGGCCGGCGTCCGGTGACGCTGAGCGCCAGGTTGAGCTTTGCGTAGGCGGGAACGACGGTCATTGCGGCGATTGCTATACTCCACCCTCCGCCCCCGCCGCGGAAATGCGGTGGCGGCTTCTTGTCGAACCGTCAACAGGTGTCAACGTGGCCAACTCCCGTTCAGCCCGAAAGCGCATCCGCGCCAGTGAGCGCAAGCGCATCCGCAATCGCACCGTCCGTTCCGCGGTGCGGACCAAGATCGGCCGGGTGCGGCACGCCCTGATCAGCGGCCAGACCGAGGGGATCGACGAGGAGCTGCGGGGCGCCATCAAGTCACTGGACAAGGCCGCCGAGAAGGGGATCATCCACCGCAACAACGCGGCCCGCCGCAAGTCGCGGATCATGGCCATGGCCGCCCGTCTGACGGCGCTCTCCGGGAGCCTCGAGGAGCAGGCGGCCACCCGGGCGGCCGCCACCGGCGGCGCCAAGGGCAAGACCACCAGGGCCGCGGCCATCGCCACCCCCAAGGCTGCGCCCTCGAAGGCGACCGCCACCAAGGCCACCGCCAGGGCCGCCGCCCCCAAGTCCGCGGCCCCGAAGGCCACCGCCACCAAGGCCGGCAGCGCCAAGGCGTCCCCCGCCAAGGCCGCCGCCCCGAAGGCCGCCGCCCCAAAGGCGGGCGATTCGAAGCCGGCCGGCGGCACGAAGGCGGCCCCCGCGAAGCGGTCCACCAAGCGCCCCTGACGCGCGGCACCGGGGGGTCGACCGGGATCAGCCTGGCTGAACACCCGCGCGCGCGCCGTCTCTCCCCTTCGCTCGTGCCGCCCGTCGCTGGGACGTCAGGGCTCGCGCCGCCCCCAGGGCGAAACCCTGGAGCGCGTTGCGGTCGTTGCTGTCTCCCCGCTTGATGGCGGCGTCGAGCCTCTGGAGCTGGCGCAGCCAATCCTCGACGAGCGCCGGGCTCACCGCCCCTGCCTGCCTCGCCAGACGCTCGGCGCGCCACTCCGGGATCCGCAGCCGCTCCGCCAGCCGCGCCCCGCGGGTGCCCGAGCCGACCAGACCCTGGACCTGGCGCAGCTCGTGGAGCTGCCCGGCGAGGGTGGCGATCAGGTGCTGGGTTGACCGCCCCTCCTCGACCAGGTCGGCGACGGCGGCCGCGCCCAGCCCGGGCCGGGGCCCGAGCAGGCGCTCGAGGACGGCCCACACCTCGAGGGTCTCGGAACCGCCGGTGAGGAGGCGCACCGTCTCCAGGTCGACGATCTCTCCGCCCGCGTGGGCGGTCAGCTTGTCCAGCTCGGCGGAGACGATGCCGAGGTCGCTGCCGGCGACGCGCAGGATGTGCTCGACCCCCCCGGGTTGCAGGCGAAGCCCGCGCGCCGCCGCCGCGCGATCCGCCCACTCCCGGAGATCGCGCCCGCGGAGCTGACGGAAGAGGAGTACCCGCCCCCCCAGGCGGGTCACCGCCGCCGTCACGGGGTGAGACGCGGGGACCGTCTCGTGGCAGACGAGGCACACCGAGGTGGTGGGGGCACGCAGTTCCAGGGCGGTGGCCAGCGCCCGCGCCCCCTCGTCGCCCCGCCGGCCCCCGAGCTGGGGTGGGTCGCGGATCAGCAGGTACCGGCGCGGGTCGATGAACGGCGTCTCGGCGATGACGGCGCGGATCCTCTCGATCGGGGCCGGAGGGTCGACGACGTCGACGCCCATCTCGGCGCCTGCGGCGGCGCGCCAGCGGCGCACCTCGTCGTCCACCAGGAATCGATCATCGCCGTGGACGAGAAGGAGATCGGCGCTGCCGCCGTCTCGACCGGCAGGGCCACTGCGCCGCGGCTCAGAGCCGGTAGCGGCGGCGCCCATCCTCCCCCCGGAAGGTCTCCGCGCCGGCCCTCTCCGCGAGGAACCGAATGGCGCGGCCCGAGACCTTCACCCCAGCCCGAGTGATCTCCGAAGCGATCTCCGATGCCGTGCCCTGGCCGAGCTTGGCGATGACCGCGCGCACCACCTCCGTGGTCACCTCGGGCGGGGTGGCCCGACCCTTGGCGGCACGGGAGCGCGGGCGGCGCCGCCGGGCCGGCGCCGGGGCCGGCGCGGTCGGGGCCGCGCCCCTGCGGCGGGGACGTGGCTCGGCGAGCGCCGAGGACGCTTTCTCGAAGAGGTCGATGGCGCCGCGCAGCTGCCGGCGGAGCTCTTCGTTGTCGGCGCGCAGACGGGCGATCTCCTCGACCAGGGACTCGATGCGCTTGACCATGCGCTCGGCGGCCCTGACCACCGGTGAACCAGCGTCGGTCTGGGCCTCCTCGTCCGCCGACCGGGTGGCGCGAGACGGGCGCGCCCGAGCGCGGAGGCTCCCCCGACCATCGTCCTCAAGAGGGGGCACGGCCATTGCAAACACCTCATCCCTGTCGTCGCCGACAGCCGCGCCCAGGGGGCCGGCCGGCGGCTTTCGCACGTGACCAGGGTCGATCATAGACTGTCGGGGGAAGTGCTGCCGATTGCAGTCCCGCGGCTCCGCGCCCCGTCGCATCCCGGCGCCGTGGGCCTTCCCCCGGCGGCCGCCCCGTCCGCTACCATGGGATTCGGGCCCGGGGACGTAGCTCAGCTGGGAGAGCGCTTGCATGGCATGCAAGAGGTCGGGGGTTCGATTCCCCCCGTCTCCACCACCGGCCCGGGACCGCTGAGAAGGCGGGAGTCCGCCCGCCGGCCCGGCCTCCACTGGGGGTAGCAACGCGTGGTGAGCGCGGCAGGGGCGACATCCGGGCGCAGGACATGGCCGGCCTGGGCCAACGCCATCACCCTGGTCGGACTGCTGCTGGGCGGCGTGGTCCTGCCCCTCGCGGGTTGGGTGGTGAGCGCGGCAGCCCTCTGGCTGTCGCCGACCTGGACGCATCGCGAGAAGCTGCTGGGGACGCTGGTCCTGCCCGGCGGCCTGATGGCGATGGTCGATGGGTTGATCTCGGTCGGCCCGAGGGGGTGCAGCGGAGTGTCCCGCCTGTTGACCCCGGGCACCTGGAGCGGAGCGCAGACCTGCACCGGCGGGAGGTCCTCGGGGGTGACCCTCGCCATCTTCTGCCTCCTGGCCGCCCCGATCGGATCGATGGTCTACCTCTGGGTGAGGGCGCGCGGGCGTCACCTCTGATCCGTCCCGCCGGCCGGGGTACTGCCCAACGGCGCCGCCATCGTCTAACGTCTGATCGATGGACCAGCTGTGGGCGCCGTGGCGCATGGCCTACGTCACCGGTGGCGATCCCGGCGGTGAGGCCTGCTTCCTCTGCGCCGCCGCGAGCGGTGACGCGGCCGGGGAGGGCGCCTCCGCCGACGGCAGTCTCGTCGTCGAGCGGACGGAGGGGACGCTGACCCTGATGAACCGGTTCCCCTACACCAGCGGCCATGTCCTGGTGGCGCCGCGGCGGCACGTCGCCGACCTGCGTGACCTCACCGTGGACGAGGGGGCCGCGCTCCTCGCCGCCACCCAGCGGGCCCTCGGGGCGATCAGCCGTGCGCTCCAGCCGGGCGGGTTCAACGTCGGCATGAATCTGGGCCGGGCCGCCGGGGCCAGCATCGACCACCTCCATCTCCACGTGGTGCCCCGCTGGCACGGCGACACCAACTTCATGCCGGTGCTGGCCGACGTCAAGGTGCTGCCGCAGCACCTCGCGGTCACCGCGGGCCGCCTGCGGGAGGCGCTCAGCGGCGACCTGGACACGCCGCCCGGCCCCGTGGCGAAGCCCTGATCGCACAGGTCGGCGGCGCGGTCTTGGTATAGTCGGCCCCCACCGATATCGATTTCGGTCAATCGCCAGCGCCGGTCCGCATCCGGCGCCGGGCATGGAGACGGCAGGTTGGGTTCGGTCATCAAGAAGCGGCGCAAGAAGATGCGCGCGCACAAGCACAAGAAGATGCTCAAGAAGACCCGCTGGCAGCGGCGGGCGAGCTGAGACGCGGCGACGCGTCCGCGGCGGAGGGCGCCCCCGGGGGCGCCCTCTCCGCGTCCGGGGGTGCGGGGTCGGGGCACGCTAGACTGGGCGCTCCTGGGGCCGGTAGCTCAGCTGGGAGAGCGCTGCCCTCGCACGGCAGAGGTCCGGGGTTCGAGTCCCCGCCGGTCCAGGGCCCTTTCTTCTCAACGATTTCTCGCCGAGAGGCCTGTGCCATGGACGCGGAACGGCCGCTTGCCCGATCGTTCTTGAACGGGCATTCCTGCGGCTGCGACGCGTTCGCCTCAGCGCGCCTCGCGCCGGATCCCCGGCTGGAGGGTCGGCGGCAGACCTGAGCCCGATCCGAGACAAGCTCCACCGGGGGCGAACCACCAGCGCACCCTCCGAGCGAGCCAGGCGGGCACTCCCCTCCGGTGCCGGTCGCCACCGAGGTTCCGGGCCTCGAAGGCCGGCAGGGCGGCTCGCTCGATCTCCTGCTCACGCAGCCTCGCCAGCTCACCGATGAGGTAGGGATGCATCAGGGTCTCCCATCGTCACTTGCTAACTTCTTTCGCTGGTGACGACCATACCTCATTCATCGTCACCTGTCAATGGCGATTGAGGGTGACTTCTGGTATGCTGGAGCCATGGACACGCCCACCATGGCCAAGCAGCCGGCTCCAGGAGCCCTGGGTGAGGTTCAGGCTTTCGTGAATACGAGCGATGTGGAGAAGGGGACGGACGAGTTGGCCGTCGCCGGATCCGCCACCACGTGGTTGCGGGCACGTGGCCTGATCCTCGAACGCGTCATCAGCGAGGCCGAGCGGAAGCGCATGGTCGACGTCCGAGAGGCTCTCCGCGATCTGCTCGAGGCGCACCAGGGAACCCCCGCCGCCCCCGAGACTGGCCAACGCCTCGACCGCCTCCTCGCCGGCGTTCAGCTGTCCCCGCACCTGTCACATGAGGGCGGCACCCTGGTCGCTGGAGGCCGAGGTGTGGATGCCTACCTGGCCGGACTGGCGATCGGCATCGTAGAGGCCACGGTCGCCGGGACCTGGCAGCGGTTGAAGGTGTGCCGTGTCAGCACCTGCCGCTGGGCCTTCTACGACCACACCAAGAACGGCCGGGGCGCCTGGTGCAGCATGCGCGCCTGCGGGACCCGTGCCAAAGCGCGCGCGTATCGGGCTCGGAAGGCCGCTGCCCAGGTCCAGCTCAGGCCTCCGGCTCGTCCAGCCTGAGCTTGCGGCGGAGCCTGCGTTTCTGCCGCGTCTCACCGCCGACACCCCCCGCGATGTCATCTCGTCGGTGAAGCGCTCGCGCCCCTCGCCGGCCCGGCGCAGGGTCGTCCCCCGACCATGCCCCCGAGCGTTCGCGAGGTGATCGTCGAGCTGGAAGCCGCCGGCTGGCGCCAGATCAGCCGGCGCCGCAGCGACCGCCGGTCTTAGCATTCGAGCAGGCCCGGAAAGGTGGATCGGAGGTGTTGAACGTGCGCAAGGTCGTCGCGTACGAGCTGCTGTCGCTCGACGGCGTCGCTGAGAGGCCCGACGGGTTCTTCACCGACTGGGACGACGCGATGGTGGCCAACCTCGGCGCCGTCATCGCGGCGCAGGATTCGGTCATCCTCGGCCGGCGCAGTTACGAGGAGTGGGCCGAGTTCTGGCCGGGCAGCCACGTCGAGCCGTTCGCGACATTCATCAACGGGGTCGCGAAGTACGTCGCCACCTCCACGCCGCTCGGTCGGAAGTGGGCCAATACGACTGTGGTCGACGGCGAACTGGTCGAGTTCGTGCGGGATCTGAGCAGACAACCCGGGGCCGATATCGGCGTGCATGCGAGCATCTCGGTCGCCCAGGCACTGGTTGCCGCGGGCGTCGTCGACGAGCTCAGGCTGGTGATCGCGCCGACGATCGTGGGCAGCGGACGGAGGCTCCTCGACGGCCTGCCGGCGATTCGGCTTGCGTCGATCCGAAGCACGACCTCACCGACCGGCTATCTGCTCGTCGACTACTCCGTCATCCGGTAGGCGAGCAGCCGTCTCGCGGACGCGGCGATCATCGGGCGGCAGGCTAAGGCGGCCGTCTTCGCGGCAGTTCCCGCGGCGCGGCAGGTCACGTGCCGACCCCACTCGATGCCGGCGAAACGATCCAGAGGAGGAGTTGGTGGTGGGGCGGGGAGACGCGCGATCAGCCGTGTGGGGATGGTGCCAGCGCATGTTCGTCGTCGGGCCCGAACAGGTGGGTGGCGAGATTCATCGTCATGCTTTCGTGGTCGTGGTTCTCGCCACTCCCGATCACACGGGGGTCATGCGTCCGCGGCGGGGATCCTTGGCAGCCAGCGGCGAACTCGCCGCCGATACGCCAGGTACTCGTCTCCAAAGCGCCAGACGAGGTGGGGCTCCTCATACCCAACAACCAGAAGTTGGAAGCTCAGCGCCATGACGGCAAGGTACTCGAGCAGAGGGAGGGACATGAAGAGCCCGGCCTCGCCGCCGACGATGAGGAGCGCCGCGATGTAGATGGGGTTCCGCACCCAGCCATACGGACCGACGGCGACGAAGCTCCGCGGCGAGTCCCAGTATCCCGGGGTACCCTTTCCCACCACCGCAAAGTCAGCGACGGCCCAGAGGTAGAGGAGGGCACCGAGCACGAAGGGCGCGAGCGCCCACCAGCCGGTGGGGGCATGCGGTGCCCGGGATCCCGCGACCACCAGCCAGGGCCCGGCGACGCCACCCGCGCCCGGGATGGCGACGGTGAACAGGAGATTGCGCAGGGTCAGGCTCAGCGACGGGAAGTCATGCCCGAGAGCGCCCCGGCCCGCCGTGCGCGAGGTGTCTCCCTCGCCGGGCGCCCGCGGGCTCGCGACCCCGCCGCGCATCGGGCGGCGTCGCAGCGGCGGGGGGATTCGGGCCATGGCGCCTCCTCGTATCGAACCGATAGCGTATCGCTACTTAGTGGTACGATAGCGTATCGATATGAGCCGGTCAAGTCCCCCACCCACCGCCGGCACGGAGGTCCGGCTGATGGAACCAGCTGCCCGGGAGCCGATCACCCGAGGACATCACGCTCGTGACCGTGTGCTGGTGGCTGCCCTCGAGGTCCTGGCCGAGCGGGGCCTCGCCGGCTTCAACATGGAGGCCATCGCCCGGCGTGCCGACGCCAGCAAGGCGACGATCTACCGACGCTGGAAGTCGCCCGGCGAGCTCCTCATCGATGCCATGGACGCGAGCTTCCGGCCCCTCCCCATGCCCACGACCGGCCACCTGCGAAGCGATCTCATCGAGATCCTCTCCGGCTTCGAACGGCTGCTCGACGGGTCGTCCTTCCCTCGCCTGATGGCCGCCTTCATCGACGCCGCCGAACGGGATCCTCGGTTGAAGAGCCAGCACGCGGGGCTGACCGAGCAGCGCCGAGAGCCGCTGCGCACCCTGCTCCTCCGGGCTCGGGACCGAGGTGAGCTTCCAGCCGCGACGGACATCGAGCTGGCTGTCGACCTGCTTGGCGGTCCGCTCTTCTACCGACGCTTCATCGCCCATCGTGTATCCACCGTCGACGACGTCACCGCCCTGGTGGATCACGTGCTCAGCGCTCTCGGCGCCGTCACGACCGGGTCGAGTCCCCCCCTTGGTGCGCCCGCACTGGCGGTCCGGCGGTCGGGGTGATGGCGCCAAGGCGTGGGCAACCCGATCCGTCGACCCAGTCGACGCCCACTGCCCTGCCATCGCGCCGCGAAGGAGACGCGACGACCGCCTTCACCATCACCCCGGACACCGCCTTCTCCTTGGCCGCAGCCGCCGGGTTTGGCTTCGGGCCCAGCACCGGTCGCCCCCGGCCCGACGGGTCGGAGATGCGCCTCGCTTTCGTCACCGACGACCTCCGGCATCACGCCGGGGTGCACCTGCGCCAGGACCCCGCCGGCACCATCACGGGCAACGTCGAGAGCGATGCACCCCTCGACGCGGTGGTGGGGCAGGTCCAGCGCATCCTCTCCCTTGACCACCGGGGCGATGCATGGCTCGAGATCGGACACCGTGATCCGGTCATCGGCCGGCTCCAGGCGGAGCACGCCTGCCTGCGACCCGTGCTCTTCCACAGTCCCTACGAGGCCGCGGCGTGGTCGGTCATCAGCGCGCGGCGCCGCCAGACCCAGGCGGCGGCGCTGCGCACCCGCCTCGCCGCCGCCCACGGCCGGACGCTGCGGATCGCCGGCGAGCAGCTGCACGCCTTCCCGACCCCGGAGCAACTCCTCGCGCTGCGCTCGTTTCCCGGCATTGAGCCGGTCCGGATGGAGCGTCTGCACGCGGTGGCCCAGGCGGCGATGCGCGGCGAGCTCGAGGCGGGAGCACTGCGCCGCAGCGCCCCGGAGGACGCGCTCGTCGCGCTGCAGCGGCTGCCCGGCATCGGGCCGACCTACGCGACCCTCATCCTCCTTCGTGCCACGGGGGCGACCGATGTCATGACCTACAACGAGCCGCGCCTGCCCAGCTACGCTGCACAGCTGTACGGCCTCGGACGTCCCGTCGCCACCCGGGACGACCTGGAGAGGATCTCGGCAGCCTGGCGTCCTTTCCGCACCTGGGCCGCAGTGCTCGTCCGGGTCGCCGGCGATCGAGCCGGGCTGACCTGGACCGGGGTTGGCGATGGGGGCGGTCGGCGTCGACAGGCCCGGTAGCCCCCGCCCGGGCGACCGACCAACGTCGTCGCGCCAGCCACCAGCGTTCGCCCCACACGGGGGACAGGTCAATCGGCCCCTTGACGGCCCACCTCGGACTTCGAAACTCACCCCTGCCCTCGCACGGCAGAGGTCCGGGGTTCGGGTCCGCGCCGGTCCACGAGTGCCTTGGTAGGCTGAGGGCGACAGTCCGAGTGACGGCGGCGGTGCCGCGGAGAGCGCCCAGATGAAGCAGTTCCTGTTCACCGTGTACCACCCCGACGTCGAGCCGCCTCCGGCCGTCGAGCTGGCGGTGATCATGAGAGAGGTCGAGGCCTTCAACGAGGAGCTCCGCGCCGCCGGGGCGTGGGTCTTCGCAGGAGGCTTGCAACCTCCGGGCACGGCCACCGTGGTCCGTGCCGTCCAGGGCGAGGTTCGCACCGCGGAGGGACCGTTCCTCCGAGTGGACCAGCCGGCCGGCGGCTGCTGGATCATCAAGGCGCCCAATCTCGACGCCGCCGTCGCGTGGGCCCGCCGGGCCACCGTGGCCTGCCGCCTGCCGATCGAGGTGCGCCCCTTCCAGGACGAGTCCGAGGACTGATCCCCGGGTCGGGTCAGTCCGCCGTGTCCTCGACGAAGTAGGTCTCGCAGGCCTCGTCGAGCATCTCCGCCGTCAGCTCGGGCTCGACGCCCAGGTAGCGCGCGAGATGGATGACGTGATTGAGGAGATCTCTGGGGTGCGAGCCGTGGAAGGCTCGTCCCTTGGCCAGGTAGTGGCGCTCCATCAGCGCCACGATGACGTCCTCCCGGTAGGGGAGCTGGTTGGTGGCGCAGGTTCGGCGCCAGATCTCCTTGAACTCGGCCGCCGTCGGATCCGGGACCATGACCTTGTAGCGCACCCGGCGGAGGAAGGCCTCGTCCATGAGGTTTCGGGGTCGCAGGTTGGTGCTCAGCATCAGCAGGCAGGTGAAGGGCACCGCGACGCTGGTGCCGGCGCGGGCGATGTTGACGTAGTCGACCCCATTCTCCAGCGGCACGATGAGACGGTTGAGCAGGTCACGGGGCGACATGTTCTGCTGCCGCCCGAAGTCGTCGATGAGGAGCAGCCCGCCGTTGGCCTTGAGCTGGAGGGAGGCCTCGTAGAAGCCCAGGGTGTTGTCGAAACCGAGTTCCAGCATCCGCGGGGTCAGCTCGCCGCCGACGGTGACGGCGGGCCGTTCGGCGAGCTGCCAGCGGGCGTCGTGGGGGGGCAGCTCCCGCTCGATCGGCACGTGGTAGATGGGGTCGAAGAAGCGGATCACCTCGCCGTGGACGTAGAGGGCCCGGGGGATGAAGACGGGCGGCCCCATCAGCCGGGCGCTGGCCGTGGCGATGCTGGTCTTGCCGTTGCCGGGCGGCCCGTAGAGGAAGCATGCCTGACGCGCCGAGAGGGCCGGGCCGAGGTGGTCGAGGACCCGTTCGGCCAGCACCAGCTCCGAGAACACCTCGTGCAGGCGCTCGCGATTGACGGCCCCGCCCACCTGGGCCTGGCGCGCCGCCATGGCGTTGTAGTCGCCGATGGGCACCGGGGCGGGCCCGGCGTACTGGTTGATGTCGAGCAGCTCCCGGGCCCTCTGCCGACCCTGGGTCGTGATCGTGTACTGCATCCCAGCGTTGAGCGACTCGTCCTCGGCGAGGACGGCCGCCCGGACCCCCGCCGAATTGCAGTACCCCTCGTCGGCGAGGAACTTGAGGGTGGCCTCCACGAAGGCGAAGGGGAGGCAGACGTGGCGAGCCAGGGCGCCTCCCAGCATGCTGCCGTTGAAGTACAGCACCTTAAGAACGAGGTCGCAGACGAAGCTGAAGGGGAGCCCGGTCTCGTCGGCGCTGCGCGGCATCGGGGGCAGGGCGATCGGGGCCGGAGCAGTCGGGAGCGCCTGCACAGCCATTCCGTTGCGATTGTGTCATCGCTCCGCGCCCGGCCCCGGCCCTGGCCGAGGATTTGTCATCGACCCGACACACGCCCGAAGCGCTGGGTCACGCCGCCTCGGAGCTGCCGGCGATGGGCCCACGGCGGGCAGGCCCCCTATACTGGGCCCAAAGATCATCCGCGCACCGGTCCGGTGGAGTGCTCGATCGAGCGTAACCCGGCTGGGCCGGTGCCCGTTACCCTCCCCAGCGGCCCTCCGTACCCGGCTGGCCGAGATCACCCCAGAGAATCGTGCCCACCACCCCTCCCAGCGACAAGCACCCGTGGCGGATCCGGTCCGGCCTGAGGCGGCGCCCCAGCCCAGGCGGGCGGGCCACCTCCGGGAGCCAGGGCGAGTCCGCCGTCCGCAACGGCGGCACCAACGGCGGCGGCACCAACGGCAACGGCAACGGCGCCAGCGGCACCCTCTCGCCGGCCGCCCGGCGCAGCGCCCGCCGGGACGCCCTCATGGGCCGCCGGCCCCGGCACCGTGCCAAGCCCCGGCGCCGGCCGCTGCTGCGGCTCTCGCTGCTGGCCCTGGGCATCCTCTGCACCATGGCGGTGGCCGGCGTCGCCACCCTCTTCGCCGGCTACAACGTCTATGCGGCGGAGATCCCCGACGCGGCGACTGTCGCCTCCATGGAGCCGTCCCTCGACAGCAACGTCTACTCGTCCGACGGCACCCTCATCGACATCATCCACACCTCGGGATCCTTCCACCTCCACGCCGACCTGAGCGGCATCTCCAAATACGCCATCGAGGCGACCATCGACATCGAGGACCGCCACTTCTACCAGGAGCAGTCGATCGACGTTCCCCGCCTGGTGCAGGCCGGGCTCGGCTACCTGAGCCATAGCAGCACGAGCGGCGCCTCGACGATCACCGAGCAGCTGGCGAAGATCAGCTTCCTCCAGGACAACGGCAGCATCAGTTACAAGATCAAGGAGATCATGCTCGGCTCCGAGATCGCGTCCGACTTCACCAAGCCCCAGATCCTGGACATGTATCTGAACCGCATCCCGTACGGCAACCAGACGTACGGGATCGGAACCGCCGCGGAGGTGTACTTCCACGTCCCGGCCAGCAAGCTGGACCTGGCGCAGGCGGCTATGCTGGCCGGTCTGCCGCAGTCGCCGACGAACCTCGACCCGTTGAGCAACCAGAACTCCGCGGGCATCAACCCCTTCGCCAAGCAGAGGCAGGACGCGGTGCTGCAGGCGATGGTGAGCAACAACGACATCACCCAGGTGCAGGCCAACGCCGCCGCCAACGAGAAGCTGACCTTCTACGGCTGGTGGCAGTATCTCCCGGAGTACTCGATGGGCAGCGCCTGGCCGCAGAGCTTCCTCGACTACCTGGAGAACGTCTACCTCCCCGACAACTTCGGTGACGCCTACCAGGACCCGGGCGGCTGGAACATCAACACCACGCTGAACCTGACCGACCAGGCGCTCGCCGACTCGACGGTCCACGACCAGATCGCCCCGGTGGCGAACGCCGACAACATGCACGACGGCGCCCTGGTCAGCCTCGACCCGCAGACCGGAGCGGTGCTGGCCATGACGGGGAGCGCGAACTACTCCGACCCCACCTTCGGGCAGTACAACATGGCCATCGAAACACGCCAGCCCGGCTCGACGATGAAGCTGTTCACCTACTCCGCCCTGATCGCGTCGCGCCAGTACACCGCGGTGACGCAGATCTCCAACGCGCCCCTCGACCTCAACGGGTACCAGCCCAAGAACTACTCGGGAGCCTCGGGCGGCTACTGCGAGATGGAGTACTGCATGGGCAACTCGCTCAACATCCCTGCCGTGCGGGCGGAATACGCCGTGGGCGTCCCGACCATCGCCAACCTCGCCGTTGACATGGGCCTCTACCTCTACAACGGCGGCGTGCCCGTCTTCCCGCCCGCCGACCTCTACTCCTTCACGCTGGGGTCCTACCAGGTGAGCCCGCTGGACCTCGCCGACGCGGCGGCGACGGTCGCCGACCTGGGCGTCCAGCACAACCCCGCTCCCGTTCAGTCGATCACCGCGGTGAGCAACAACCAGGTGCTCTACAAGTACGACGCCGAGGCCAACGCCCGCCGGGTCCTCCCCGAGAACGTCGCCTACATCATCTGCGAGATCACCAGCAACGACGGGTACCGCCAGCCCGAGTTCGGCTACGGCGACCGGCTCACCATCCCGGGTCGCACGGTCAGCGCCAAGACCGGAACCAGCGGTTCCGGCTTCACCTCGTACGACAACTGGACGGTGGGGTGGACGCCCACCGTTCTCACCACGGTGTGGGTGGGGAACCCGCAGGGATACCAGCCCCAGTACGCGCTGAGCAACATCACCAGCGGCCTCACCGGGGCGGCGCCGATCTGGCAGGCGTACATGGAGGGGGTCCTGTCGGGCACGCCCGACATCTGGTACTCGACCCCCTCCGACGTGTACGAGGAGGGGGGCAGCTACTTCCTCCCCGGCACCAGCCCCTCGACGGGCACGGCGATCTGCGACCCCGACTGCACCACCCCGTTCGTCCCCCCGGGCACCACGCCGGCGGCCACCCCCACCGCGAGCGCGGCGCCCACCCCGACCCCCGCCCCGACGCCCACTCCGAGCCCCATTCCCAGTCCGAGTCCGTCTTAGGCTGAATCGGCTCCCGGTTCGGTCACCGCGGCAGGTTGAGGGGCCCGGTCGCGGTCCCGCAGCAGGCTCCACACCTCGTCGATGTTGGCGACCTCGGGAAGACCGCGGTCCCACCTCACCTTGTGGAGTTCCTGGGCGTCGCCGGGGGCGAGCCGAATGGAGACGCTGCAGGTGATGCGCAGGGCGTGCGGCCCCTCCTCCGCCGACGCTGGGGCCCCACCCAGGCCGGTGAGTGCCCACCAGTAGAGGAGCTGGACGTCGTCGGCCGCCTCCAGGCTCACCGAGAAGGCGCCCAGGGAGAGGTCACCCGGCTCGTCGCCCACGTCGGCGGAGAAGACGCGGAGCAGGCGCGCGAACGCCTCCCGGTCGAGATCAACGTCGAGCGCCTGCTCCAGGCTCTGCGTCTTCACCGATTGGTCGATGGTGACGTCGTGGACGGCGATGTTGCCGATCTCGGCCTCGAACTCGAGGAGCTCGAAGATCCGTGGCCGGGAGGTGAAGCGCCCCCACTTCTTGCCGTCCAGGCTGTAGGCGTAGAGCTTCCCCTGCCGCTGCACGAGAACGCGCTGCGCCGGCCCCGACCCCTTGAGGGTGATCTCGGCCCGCTGCAGTCCCTGGTCGGCGTAATCGAGCCGGGCCCCCAGCACCAGGGAGGCGACGAGGGAGGGGATCCCGGCAGGCGTCTGGAAGGCGCGCACCGAGGTGGTGCGCTCCTGGAACTCGACGGTGACCCGCACCAGGCCGGCGTCGCCGAGGCCGGCCCGCATGGCGTGATAGACGGCGCCGAGGGTCAGCTGCTCGGGCGGGCTCTCCGGGCCGGGCGGCGGGGCCGGTTGACTGGACATCGCCGCTGGACGATAGCGCTTCCGCGGGCGGCGCAGGCGGTCGGAGCCGCCGGACGCAGAGGTGAGCGGCCGCCGGCTGGCTAGACTGGCCGCCGATGACCCAGACCACACCGCCGGGCGAGGAGGCACTCCCGCCACAGCCGCCCGCCCTGGCCCGGGCCGTCGCCATGCAGCTGGTGACGCGGTACCGGCTCCGCCTCGCCGACTCCCGCGACCCCCGCCTGGGCGAGCTCGGCCCCGACTACGAGCTGGCAGCCGTGGGATGGACGGGGGCGCGCTCCGCCCTGGTGGCGTTCTTCCGCCCCCCGGCCGACCCCGCGGCGCAGGTCGCCGACCTCCATCGCAGGATCGGTGCGGCGCTGCGCTGGGGCGACGCCCGCCTCCACGTCCAGGGGGCGCAGCGCTGCGACATCCTGCTCGTCGCCCTGGGCCCGCTCGGCGTCCGCCTGCCCCAGGCGGCGCATCCCGCCGTCAGCGTCGGGGTGGTCTGGGCCGACACCGCCACCGGGGCGGCGGACGCGGTGCTGCCGCCCCCGCCGGGCACGCCGACGGTCCGGGAGATCCGCGCCACCGCCCGGACCCTGCACGACGGGGCGGAGGCGCCGACGCTCGCGGCGGTGGACCTCGCCGAGCGCCAGGCCGTGGCCGGGGGCACCGTCGCACCCGCACGGCGCGTCCTGCTGGCGACCCCACGGCTCACCTACATCATGGTGGGGGTCTTCGTCGGCATCTTCCTGATCGAGAACACGGTCATCAACCGGTACTCGGCGCAGGCCTACGGCGATCTCGGCTACCTCGGCTCCGGGGCGCTCTCCTTCGGGGAGTCGGGCCTCGGGCAGAACGGCAGCGACTGGTGGCGCTTCCTCAGCACCGCCTTCCTCCATGTGCCCGGCGGCATCGGCGTCTCCTCGTACCTCTCCGTCCACCTGCTGGTGAACTGCTACTCCACCGTCATCCTCGGCCGCATCGTCGAGCCGCTGTACGGCCGGCTGATGATGCTGGCCACCTTCGTCGCCACCGCCTTCGTGGCCAGCCTGGTGAGCGTTGGCGCCGCCGGCATCGGTCTGCCGGGCGCCGCGTTCGCGACGGTGGGCGCGTCGGGGGGCCTCATGGGGCTGCTCGGGCTGCTCCTCGTCCTCGGCAGGAGGCAGGGCAGGGACGTCCCGGCCGGGCTGGTGCGGGCGCTGCGCCAGGGGGTGATCATCTCGGTGATCCTCACCGCCGCCATCGGTTTCATCGTCCCCAACGTCAACAACTACGCGCACCTGGGCGGCTTCTGCGCCGGGGCCCTCATCGGCCTGGTGATGCCCCCGGTGCGGGCCGTCGGCGGGCGCGATCTCGCCCTCTGGCAGAAGGGAGCGCTGGCGACGGTCGTCGCCGTCGGGGCGGTGGCCATGCTCTTCGCCGCGGTCAACCTCGTCTCGTTCCTGAGCAGCGTCCCGGCCTCGCCGACGGCCGCCGGTCTCTGAGGCGGGCCGCCGCCCGGCCGGCGGCGAAGCGGCGGCTCAGCTCGCCTGCGCCCTCACCGCGCTCCACAGCCCCTCGAGGTCGTAGAAGAGCCGCTCGCCGGGCAGGAAGACGTGGGCGATGACACTGTCGAAGTCGATGCAGGCCCAGGAGGCGTCACGCAGCCCGGCGACGTGCAGGGGCCGCACCCCCTGAGCCCGGCAGGCCTCCTCGATATTGTCAACAATGGCCCGAACCTGACGGTCCGTGTCGCCCTCGCAGACGACGAAGAAGTCGGCGATGGTGGTCTTGCCGCGCAGGTCGATGTGGACGACGTCGCGGGCCTTCTTGTCGGCGGCGGCGGCGCTGATCACCGCCACGAGCTCCTCGGACGTCATGCGCCAGGCATTATGGCATCGCCGCCGCGCCGCTCCGGCCTCACCGGTAGAGGCCCCGCCGCGCGATCAGGGCCGCCACCGCAGCGCTGACCAGGCCGTCCAGCGATTCCCCGGCGCGGACGCGGCGGCGGATCTCGCTGGCCGAGACGTCCGGCGAGTCGATCCCCAGCACGCGGGTGCGCTCGGGATGGAAGCCGAGCCGGATCGCCTCGTCGTGGCGGATCGACGCTTCCCCGGTGCGATTGACGAGCACGAAGTGGTACCCGGCGAGCAACTCCGACGACCTGTGCCAGGTGCCGATCTGGCGGGCGGCGTCGGCCCCCAGGACCACCCAGAGGCCGACCCCGGGATTGGCGATGGTCAGGTCGCGCATGGTGTCGACGGTGAATGCCGGCCCGGGACGGAGAATCTCGAGGTCGAGGACCCGCAGGCCGGGACGGTCCCCGATGCCCAGCCGGCACATCTCCAGGCGGTCGGCCGCCGCGGCCTCCACCGGTCCGCGGTGCGGCGGTGTCCCGGCGGGCACGATCCAGGTCTCCCCGGCGAGGATGCCCTCCCGCGCCTGCAGGGCCACGGCGAGGTGACCGAGATGGAAGGGGTCGAAGGTGCCGCCGAAGACGGCCACACGGCGCACCGCCATCAGCGCGCCCGCCGTGGCGGCCGGGGCGAGGGGGAGGCCAGGCCCTCGACGTAGCTGAACTCTTCCTCCCCGATGCGGACGATGTCCCCCTCCTGGCAGCCGGCGGCGGCGAGGGCGGCATCGACGCCGGCGGCGAGGAGGCGGCGCTGGAGCCTGGCCACGGCGTCCTCCTCGACCAGGTCGGTCCGCTCCACCATCCTCTCCACGGCGGGCGAGACGACCCGGTAGGCGCCGTCGACCTCGCGGCTCACCACCGGCGGCTCGACACGGCGGGGGATGTGCCGGTAGACGCGGTGGCCGCCCTCGGAGGGCGGCGCCGCGTCGGGCCAGGCCGCCGCCGCATCCGCCCCGCTCCCCTCCCGCCGTGCGGCCGTCACCAGGGTGGCGGCCGCGGCGAGGAGCTCGTCGGTGCCCTGCCGCGTCGCGGCGCTGATCAGGTGGGCGCCGGCGATCTCCGCTCCCAGCTCGGCGGCCGTCGCGGCGGCGCCGGGAAGATCGGTCTTGTTCAGGGCCACCAGGCCGGGCCGGGCCGCCAGCGTGGCACTGAAGGCGGCGAGCTCGAACTCGACCTGGCGCAGGGCGAGCCGCGCCTCCTCCACCCCGGCGCCGGAGTCCACGACGTGGATGAGGACCCGGGTCCGCTCCAGGTGGCGGAGGAAGTCGATGCCCAACCCGGCGCCCTGGTGAGCTCCCTCGATGAGACCGGGGACGTCGGCGACGACGAGGGTCCGCCCTCCGCTCAGCTCGGCGACGCCGAGGTTGGGTTCCAGGGTGGTGAAGGGATAGCTGGCGATCTTGGGCCGCGCGCCGGTGAGGGCGGCGAGGAGGGTCGACTTGCCGGCGTTGGGCAGGCCGACGAGGCCGATGTCGGCGATCAGCTTCAGCTCGAGGTGGATGCGGCGCCGCGGGCCGCGCTCGCCGAGGTCGCCGATGCGGGGCGCCTGGCGGGTGGCGGTGGCGAAGTGCGTATTGCCCCTGCCGCCGCGGCCGCCCGCGACCACGACGAGGCGCTGGTCGGGGCTGACCAGATCTCCGATCACCTCGCCGCTCTCGGCGTCGCGCACCACCGTGCCCGGGGGAACGGGCAGCACCAGGTCCTGGCCGCCGGCGCCGCTCCTCAGGTTCCGGCCTCCCGCCCGGCCGTCGGGGGCGCGGAAGATGCGGCGATCCCGGAAGCGCGCAAGGGTGGACTCGCTCCCGTCCACGACGAGCACGACGCTGCCGCCCGCACCTCCGTCGCCGCCGTCGGGACCGCCGTGCGGGACGTACTTCTCGTGTCGAAAGCTCACCGCGCCGCGCCCGCCCGACCCGGCGGTGACGTCAAGGGTGACCTCGTCGAGGAACAATCGAACCGGCCAGCGTCCGGAGGCGCCGGCTCAGCCGGCTGTCCCGGCCGTCCCGACCACCGGGGAGGCTGGCTCGGACATCTCGCCCACGGTCAGCAGCGTCAGCGCCTGGAGGTTGGCGCGGGTGCGGTCGCCGCCCCGCTTGTCGTAGACGACCCGTCCGGTGCGCAGCGCGTAGAGGGTGTGGTCGCGACCGACGCCGACGTTCTCGCCGGCGACGATCTTGGTGCCGCGCTGGCGGACCAGGATGCTCCCGGCGAGCACCAGCTCGCCGTCGCCGCGCTTCACCCCCAACCGCTTCGAGTTGGAGTCGCGTCCGTTGCGGGAGCTGCCCCCGCCTTTCTTGTGGGCCATCTGTCTACACCTCCGGGTCCGGGGTTGCGGCCGGGCCCTTGGCCACCCGGTGGCTGCGCGCCGGCTTGGCGGCGGCCGGAGCCTCCGGGGCGGTCTCTTCGGCGGCAGGGGTCGCGGCCCGGCGGGTGCGCGCCGGCTTCGCGGCGGCGGCCTCGGGAGCCGCCTCCTCGGCGGCGGGAGCGGTCCGCTGGCTGCGGGCCGGCTTGGCGGCGGGAGCGGGGGCCTCGAGCGCGGTCTCCTCGGCGACAGAGGTCGCCTTGGCGGCGGGTGCGGCCCGGCGAGTGCGGGCGGGCTTCGCGGGGGCCTCGGGGGCGGCCTCCTCGACGGCGGGCGCCGCCTCGGCGGCGGCGGCACGGCGGCCGCGGGCGGGCTTGGCGACGGGCTCCGGCGCCTCCTCGGTGGCCTCCGGTTCCTCGACGACGACCAGCCGCGCGGGCAGGGCCTCGCCCCGAGCCAGGACGCCCTCCACCCTGAGCTCGGTCAGGTCGGAGCGGAATCCGAGCGTCTTGCGGTGGCGCTTCTTCGGCTTGTAGGTGAGGATGCGGAGCTTCTTGCCACGGGTGTGGCTGACCACCGTCGCCGCCACCCGGACGCCGTCGAGGCTGGCGTCCCCGGTGCGCAGTCCGTCCGCATCGGAGACGAGGAGCACCGGCTCCAGGCCGATGACGGCGCCGACATCGTCGGGAAGGCGGTTGACGACGAGGCGGTCGCCCGAGCTGACCCGGTACTGGTGCCCGCCGTGCTGGATGATGGCGTACATGATCCTTCCGAGAAGAGGCGCAGCTGGCGGGCATGCGATCGGACGCCCGTGCGCCCGGGCAGGATAGCAGATGGGCGAGTCCCGGAGACGGCGCCCCGTCGCGTCCTCCATACTCGGTGCGGTCGGAGCCGCCACCGGAGGCATTGGGAGCAGCCGGACGACGCCCCCAGGGAGTGCGGAGCATGGCTGGAGCGGACGAGGCAGGCGGGACTGACCGGCCGGCCGCGGACCGGCAGCCGTACGGAGCCCCCTCCCCCTCGATGGTGGCGGCGCCCACCAACGGCACGGCGACGGCCGCCGGGACCGTGGGGATCATCGCCTTGGTGCTCTCGCTGATCCCCGTCATCAACCTGATCTCGTGGCCTCTCTCGATCGCGGCGATCGTCCTCGGCGCCATCGGCGTCCCCCGGGCCAGCCGGCTGGGAGGCATGGGCAGGCGCATGGCGATCGCCGGCCTGGTGCTCGGCATGCTGGCCAGCGGCATCGCCATCCTCTACATCGCGCTCTACTACAACTTCCAGGCGTCGTGCACGGTGAACGGATCGCCCTGCTGACGCGGCGCGGGCCGCTCAGACCACCAGGTTGACGAGCCGGTCCGGCACCGGGATGACCTTCCTCACCGGGCGTCCGGCGAGGAACTCGTCCACCCGGGGCTGCGCCAGGGCGAGGCGGCCCAGCTCGTCCGCGGAGGTCCCCGCCTCGCACTGGAAGGTGGCACGCAGCCTGCCGTTCACCTGCACCGCGATGGTCACCAGGTCATTGGCGGCCAGCGCCGCGTCGTGCCCGGGCCACGGCGCCCGGTGCACCGAGCCCGGCTGCCCCAGCCTCTCCCAGAGCTCCTCGGCGATGTGGGGCGCGAACGGCGCCAGCAGCTGGACCAGCGTCACCGCGTCGATGCGGCGGCCCGCCCCCTGCCGCACGTCGTCGTCGATGCCGCGTGCCAGCTCGTGGAGGGCGGAGATCGCGGTGTTGTAGTGGAGCTGTTCGATGGATGCCTCGACGCTGGCGATGGTGTGGTGGCGGCGCCGCTCCTGTTCGCGGTCGGAGGTGTCACCGGAGGTGGCGAGCTGGACGCAGCGCCACACCCGCTCGAGGAAGCGGCTCTGTCCCAGCATGCCCCGCTCGTTCCACTCCCCGCCGACCAGGAACGGCCCCAGGAACATGAGATGGAGCCGGAGCGCGTCGGCGCCGTACCGCTCCATGTAGGCATCGGGGTTGACGACGTTGCCCTTGCTCTTCGACATCTTGCCACCCGCGAAGGTGAGCAGGCCGTGGGCCCGGAAGCGGGTGAAGGGCTCCGGCACCGGCACGTGCCCCAGGGAGTGGAGGGCGCGCATGAGGAAGCGCGAGTACATGAGGTGGAGCACGGCGTGCTCGTTGCCGCCGACGTACATGTCCACCGGCAGCCAGTGGCGCGTGCGATCAGGGTCGAGGGCACGGTCGTCGAAATCGGTGGACGGGTAACGCAGGAAGTACCACCCCGAATCGAGGAAGTTGTCGTTCACGTCGGTCTCGCGCCGGGACGGTTCTCCGCAGACGGGACAGGGCACGTTGACCCAGTCCTCGACCTGGGCGAGGGGTGAGACGCCGGTGCCGATGGGGCGGAAGTCCTTCACCGCGGGGAGCAGGACGGGAAGGTCCTCGTCGGGCACGCCGACGGGGCCGTGGACGGGGCAGTGGATGATGGGGAGCGGCGGGCCCCAGTAGCGCTGCCGCGAGATGATCCAATCGCGCAACCGGTACTGGACGTGCGCGGAGCCGGCGCCCCGCTCGCGCAGCAGGTCGACCACCCGGCCCCTGCCCTCCTGCGACGGGGTCCCGTCGAGCGCGCCGGAGTTGACCATCGGCCCCTCGCCGGTCCAGGCCGCGACGGCGACGTCGCCGCCGGCGATGACCTCCACGACGGGGAGGGCGTGGGCCCTGGCGAACTGCCAGTCTCGCTCGTCGTGGCCGGGCACGGCCATGATGGCGCCGGTGCCATAGCCGCCCAGCACGTAGGGCGCGGCCCACACCGGGATCTCCTCGCCGGTGAGCGGATGGACGGCGACGGTGCCGAGGTCGATGCCGACGCCGAAGTCGGGGTCGGCATCCGGCGGTGGCAGGGTCGTGCGCCATTCGTCCACGGCGCGGCGGCGATCCTCGCGGACGAAGGCGGCGAGCTGCGGGTGGTCCGCCCCGACGACGAGGAACGTCGCCCCGAAGAGGGTGTCGGGCCGGGTGGTGAAGACGGTCACCGTGTCACGGGCACAGCCCCTGAGCCTGAAGTCGATGAGGGCACCCTCGCTGCGGCCGATCCAGTTGCGCTGGGCCAGCTTCGTCCGCTCGCTCCAGTCGAGGCCGTCCAGGGCGTCGAGCATCTCCTGCGCGTAGTGCGTCGTCTTGATGAACCACTGCTTGAGGAAGCGCGTCTCCACGGTGGTGCCGCAACGCTCGCAGTGGCCGCTCAGCACCTGCTCGTCGGCCAGCACGGTGAGGCACGACGGGCACCAGTTGACGGGGCCCTCGCGGTGCTCGGCCAGGCCGGCCTTGAAGAGCTGGAGGAAGACCCACTGGGTCCACTTGTAGTAGCGCGGATCGGTGGTGTCGACCTCGTGCGACCAGTCCACCCCCAGGCCCAGCCGCTTGAGCTGCTTCTCGCGGAAGTACTCGACGTTGCGCGCGGTCAGCGTGGCCGGGTGCTCGCCGACCTTGAGGGCGTAGTTCTCGCTGTGAATGCCGAAGGCGTCGAAGCCGAGCGGTTCGAAGACGTCGTCGCCCCGCTGGCGGCGATAGCGACCGAAGATGTCGGCCCCGGTGAAGGCGTAGGCGTTGCCGATGTGCAGCTTCTCCGCCGACGGGTAGGGGAACATCATCAGGCAGTAGAAGGGCCGCGGCCCCTCCATGTCGGCGCGGTAGGTGTCGCGCTCGGCCCAGATCCTCTGCCACTTGGCGTCGATGGCGGGGAGATCGAGCCGGTCGAGGCGGCCGGGTGGGATCGGGGTCGCGGGGTTCGCGGCGGTCGGTTCCATCGGGTGACACAGGGTATCGCGTCGCGATGGCCACATCGGGGCGGCGCCGTCGCCGGGCGGGATTGGGACCGGACCGGCGGCCGGAGTGGCCGCCTCATCGCCCGAATCGGCGCGCAGGGAGACTGGGAAGTACCGTAGGCTTGACGCGATGGCCCGGCTCCAGACGCCGGCTCCCGGCGTCCCCCACCCACAGATCGTGCACCTCCTCGTGCCTGTGCTGGCGGCGGCGCTGCTCTTCGGCGCCTCCGGCTGCGCGCCGGCTGGGGCCCCGACGCCGACCGGGTCGGTGGCGGCGGTCAGCCAGGTTCCCTCGGCGACCCCGTCGGCGACGCCACCAACGATCGATCAGGCGGTCACCGAGGCAGCCCAGCGGTTTGCGGTGCAGACCACGCTCGGCGACTTCGACGACCAGTGGGCGGAGCTGGCCCCGCAGGCGCAGGCGATGTGGCCGGGGCAGGCCGCGCGCACCGCCATGCTGGCGGCGAAGTTCGGCATCGCCCCCATCACCGCCATCACCCTCGGGCCGCCGGCCCCGGACGTGGTCTGGTACGACCCGGAGAATCCGGACGTGTCGGTGCCCGGCACCTGGAGGTTCCCGGTGTCGGTCAGCTTCGCCAACCCGGGCGGCCTCAGCCCCCCCGGCGTCGCCCCCCTCTACTCCATGCTCTCGATCTCGGCGGAATACGATCCCGCCACCGGGGTGGCGCTGGTGGTGGACGAGGGGCCTGCCTCGATGGACGCCCCGGTCATCGTCCCCGGCCACATCACCGCCCGGCAGGTGAACGTCCCCATCTTCATGTACCACGAGATCCAGCCCGTCCCGCCGCAGAGCGAAGCGGCGCAGCTGGGCGTCTACGGCTGGCAGGTCGAGGTGGGGCTGACCACCCTGCCCAGCCAGTTCCAGGCGGAGATGGCATACGCGCACAGCATCGGGGCGACCAGCATCTCCCTGCAGCACCTGGCGGACGCCCTGCTCTACGGGCTGGCGCTGCCACCCCACTCCTTCGTCATCACCTTTGACGACGGACGCCTGTCGCAGTGGACCACGGCCGCGCCGATCCTCGAGAAGTACGGCTTCACGGCCGTCTTCTTCCCCTGCACGGCGCTGATCGGCGCCACCAACGGGCCCCAGGTCTACATGTCGTCGGCGCAGATCCAGAGCCTCGACGACACGGGCTTCTCGGTCGGCGATCACACGCTGAAGGACAACGTCTCGCTGTGGAACGCGTCGGTGTCCACGCTGAACACGCTGACGGAGCAGAGCAAGCAGCTGCTGGAGAATCTCACCGGGCAGCCCATCCAGTTCATCGCCTACAGCGGCCCCTACCCGTGGGACACGGCCTCGCAGGGAGGCACGCAGGAGGCGCCGATGTTCGCGACACTGCACAGCTTCGGCTATGTTGGCGGGCTGCTCGACCTGCGTGTCAACAGCGACGTCGACCTGAGCACGGCGCTCTGGCAACTGCCACGCGTCCGCATCGGCCTGGGGACCACCACGGCCGGCTTCGCCGCCTGGCTGGGCTGAGCGGAGGCAGGGCTTCCGGCCGGCGGCCGACGGCCGCCGAAGGCACCGCGGCGGGGCACACCACAGCGCAGTCGTAGTGCAAACGTCTCCCCACCGGGAGATACATCTGCGCCATCCGATGGCGGAATGGGGATGCCCGCGGAACGGTGAGCGCCAAACCGGATACCGAATCGCCCGCAATGAGGGACATCGGTGTCTTGTTGCGGTGAGCCGACCTCTCGACGATGGAAGGGCAGGCAGCAAGGCCTCCACGCCGAGCCGGCTCCTCTCTCGGAGGTGCCGGACAGCCGGGGTGGGCGCCACACCGGAGAACGGCATGTCCTACAACGGCTGGGGCTGATCCACAGATTCTCCTCATCCCCGAGGCGGGCGCCCCGGCTGACCACCGGGGGCCCGCCTCCCTGGCACCTCCTGGGAGGTCCTCCGTGATCACCGCCTCTTCCGCCGGGCCGGCGGGGCCCCCCGTGGCGGTTCTCCTCTCCGAACCGGAACCGCCCCAGAGCCTCCTCGGGCAACCCGCGTCGCGTTTCCTGGCCGGCCGTGCAGTCTCCAACTGCGGCGACTGGCTCACCACCATTGCCGTCGCCGTCGCCCTCTACAGCCTGACCGGCAGTCTCGCCGCGCCCGCCGTGGCCATGGTGCTGCGGGTCGCCCCGCGTCCCTTCGGCGGGCTGGCCGGGGGACACCTCGCCGACCGCTTCGGGCCGATGCCCACCCTGGTGATCCTCAACCTCGGCCGCGCCGCCGCCACCGGTCTCCTCGCCGTCGCCCTGGAGGCCCGCGCCATCCCGGCCGTCCTGACCCTGCTCGTGGTGAGTCAGGCGGGAGGCGGCGCCGCTCAGCCCGCCGGCCAGGCGGCCGTCCCGCGCCTGGTGCCCGCCGCGGCGGTGGGCCGCCTCACCGCCAGGATCGGCGTCATCGATTCGCTGTCCCTCGTCGTCGGCCCCGGCATCGCCACGGCGCTGCTCGGCGCGGCCGGGGGCGACTGGGTCTGGCTGGTGGCAGCGGACGCCATCTCCTTCCTCGCGCTCGCCGGGGTCCTCGCCACCCTGCCCGCCAACCACTCCCGGGTCCCGGCCGCGCCGCCGCAGCGGGCGGGGATGTGGAGCGGCATCGCCCTGATCCTGAGCCGGCCATTCCCGCGCCAGCTCGCCCTCGCCCAGTTCGGCATCTTCGCCGGCATCACCGCCCTGCAGGCGGTGCTCCCCGCGGCGGCCGCGGCGCGCTTCGGCAACCCGGATGCGATCGGCTGGGTGTACGCCGGGGTCGGGGCCGGCAACGTCCTCGGCGGGCTGTGTCTGCTGAGGACCTGCCGCCGCGGCATCGGGCGGCGGGCCATGGGGACGCTGACCCTGCTCGAACTGCTCCCGCTGGCCGCCTTCGCCCTGGTCGGGCCGGCCTGGGTCGACATCGCCCTGGTGGTGATGAGCGGCGTCGCCTCGGCGCCGTACGAGATCCTGGCCGCCACCCAGATGGCCCGGATGATGCCGGCCGGCCGCCTCGGGCAGGCGAGTGCGGCGGTGTGGCTGTTCGGCTACGCCGGCATGCTGGTCGGGGGCCTGGCCGCCGCTCTGCTCGCCGACCGGCTCGGCTGGTCCGGCCTGCTGCTGGCGGTGTGCGCGGGCGGAGCCGCGGTGCTCGTCGCCGGGTGGCGCACCCCACGCCGGGCGATCGTGGATGCCACCTGCGAGGCCCGTCGGTGACAGCGCCGTCCCGAACTCCGGCGAGATGGAGACCGAGCGTACTGCTCCGGGGCCGACCGGCATATTCTCTACCCAGCACGATGACCGACCTCACACCCGACGCACAGCAGGAGGCCTCTGAGCACCAGCCCATCCGGGCGCTCATCGTCGAGGACCATCAGATGTTCGCCGAGGCGCTGGCGCGGGCGCTGCAGGACGAGCCCGACGTGCGCGTCGACGGCATCTGCAGCAGGCTGGCCGACGCCCGGGAGTTCCTGCGCCGGGTGCACGTCGACGTGGTGCTGATGGACTACCGGCTCCCCGACGGCGACGGCATCGTCGCCGCCCGCTACGTCCGGGTGGAGCACCCCCGGACCAAGGTCATCATCGTGACCGCCAACGAGGAGCGGGAGGCCCTCAACGAGGCCCTGGAGGCGGGCTGCAGCGGCTTCATCACCAAGTCCGAGAGCCTGATCCATCTCCCCGCCGCCATCCGCGGTGCCATGGTCGGCAACACTGCGATCTCCCCCTCCATGGTGGCCAAGCTCATCGACCAGGACAGCCCCCGCCGCAGTTACGGGGACGGGCTGACCCCCCGGGAGGTGGATGTCCTTCAGCTGCTCGCCCAGGGCTGCGGCAACGCCGCCATCCGCGAGCAGCTCTTCATGAGCGAGCACACGCTGCGCAACTACGTGGCCCGCATCAACTCCAAGCTGGGCACCCACTCCAAGCTGGAGGCGGCCACCACGGCGCTGCGCATGGGCCTGGTGGCGCTGGACTCGGAGGAGACCTCCGACGGACCGCAGCTCGTCGCCGTCCCCCGGCCACCCGGGTAACCGCGGGCGTCTCGGGCGAGACCGGCGATGATGACGCCGACGACCGACCGGCGGGGCACCGCCGGCCCCCACCGGGGCATGGCCGGGCTGCTGCGCTGGCTCCCCGGCGAGCCGCCCTCCATGCCCGTCGCCTATTCGCGGCCGCTGATCGCCTACGTCAGCCTGATCGCCGCAGCGGCGGTGGCGGCCGCGGCGTTGACGGTGCGTCCAGCCGGCGACGCCCTGATCCTGGTCCTGGGCGGCGCCGTCACCCTGCTCATGGCGAGCACCGCCGTGCGGGTCCTCTCCGGCATCGACAGCAACTGGTCGGTGTCGATCTTCGCCCACCTCTGCCTGAGCCTGGTGGCCGGCCCCATGGGGGCGCTGGTGGCGGCGGCCAGCGAGGCCGGCGGAGAGGCGCTGCGGTTCCGCTCCGGCTGGTTCCGTTCCGGCTACAACGTCACCGCCAGCTTCCTCAGCGACCTCGCCGCCTGGGGGACCTTCCACGCCATCGCCGGCGGCCACCTGGACTTCGGCATCGGCGTCGGCGCCGGCATCTGCGCCGGCGCCGCCCAGTACGTCGTCAACATAGCCCTGCTGGTCGGCGTGCAGAAGATCCACCACCGCGATCTCGCCGTGTGGGACTACCTGCGAAACAACGTCACCGCCGTCCTCCCCTACCACCTGGGGGCGGGGGCGACGGCGTTCGGCGCCGTGATCCTGGTCGACGCGGAGGGGGCGGGGGGCTTCCTGCTGATCCTCGTCCCGGTTCTGCTGCTCCAGATGTTCCTCCTCGTGCTCGCCTCCCGCAGCCGGGCCGCCGACGCCCAGCGCATCGCCCACGCCCGGGAGCGCGAGCGGCTCCACCAGGAGACCCTGGAGGCGTCCGAGGCCGAGCGCCGGAGGATCGCCCGCAACCTTCACGACGGTGTGGTCCAGGACCTGGCGGCGATCGCCATGGGCCTGCGCCGGGAGGCCCGCTACGGTGACGGCGGCGAGGCGGTGGCCATGGTCCGTGCCGCCGACGCCACCACCGAGGCCATCGAGGAGCTCCGGACGCTGCTCCATGAGATCGCCCCTCCCGACCTCGAGGAGGTCGGACTCACCGCCGCCCTCGACGACCTCGCCGAGCCGCTGCGCGAGGCCGGGCTCGCCGTCCACATCGGGGTCGCGGCCGGCGCCGGCGCCGTCCAGGGCGCGGCGCTCGTCGCCGTCTACCGGATCGCACGCGAGGCACTGCGCAACGTCGCCCAGCACGCCCAGGCGAGCCACGTCCAGGTCGCGGTCTGGCGCCGGGACGGACACCTGGGCCTCGACGTCACCGACGACGGGCTGGGGTTCTCGGCGGACCAGCGCCGGCGCCAGGCCCAGGCCGGCCACCTCGGCCTCAGCCTGATCGGCGACCTCGCCCGGCAGGCGGGAGGGGTCCTGGAGGTCGATTCCGGACCGCGCCGCGGCACCGCGGTCCACGCCCGGGTCCCGGTGGACGCGGCGCCGCAGGGGGAGCCGGACGGGGCGGCACCGCGGCCGGCCGGGGCCGGCGATGCCGCCGCGAGCCCAGCGGATGGATTCCGCGACGTCGCGGAGGACGCTGCGGGCTCAGGCCTGGGGTGAGACGGGGACGGCGGGGAGGCGACCGGCGCCCGCGGTCTCGGCGACCGGGCCGCGGTTCAGCGTCTCCTCGTACAGGCTGAGCAGCCCGGTGACGTAGGCGTCCAGGCTGTACCTCTCGACGGCCCGCCGGCGGGCGGCGGCGCCGAGGCGCCGGCGGCGCCCCGGATCGGCCCGCAGGCTCTCCAGCGCCTCGCCCAGGGCCGGCTCCAGCGGGTTGGTGGGGACGAGGACACCGGCGCCGTCGAGGACGCCGGCGTGCTCGCCCGCAGCGGTGCCGATGATCGGGCACCCGGCGGCCATGGCCTCGAGGAGCGCCAGGGACAGCCCCTCGGCCGTCGAGGGCAGCACGAAGATGTCCGTCGCCCGCAGCAGGTCGAGGCGGTCCTCGTCGCTGATCACGCCGAGGATGCGCACCCCGGAGCCGCGGTCGGCGAGGGCGCGAAGCCTCCGGTCCTGGCTGCCGTGGCCGGCGACGAGCAGCAGATGGTCGTCCGGCCAGCGACGGGCGAGGAAGGACTGGATCAGTTCCTCCACCCGCTTCTCCGGGTCGAGCCGTCCCAGGTAGCTCACCAGGAGGGCCGCGCCGAGCTTCTCGCGGAGCGCGGACGGGCCGGGGGAGATGCGGCGGGCGTCCACGGCGGTGGGCATGATGACGATCCGCTCCGCCGGAAGCCCGGTCCCGACCAGCAGGTCGCGCTGGCCCTCGGAGAGGGCGATGCAGCGGTCGAACTGGCGCAGGCGTGGGGTGTGGTACCGGTAGATGCCCCGCATGGTGCGGCCGCGGATGCTGTGCTCCGCCGCATAGGGCAGATGGCAGGTGACCACAGTCGCGGCACCCAGGCGCCGCGCCGTCCGCGCCACGGCCCCGTCGATCACGGAGACGCTGAGGGAGAGATGAACCACGTCGGGATGGAACTCGGCAAGCGACCTCTCGATGGCGGCGCGGGTGCGGGGCACGGGGATGGTGACCGTCTTGAACCGGACGCCGTCGAGGGCGACGGCGTCGTCCACCGGCGTCCGGTCGCCGTCCATCTCATGGTGGAAGAACCGCACCGTGCAGCCGGCGGCGACGAGGGCCGCGACGGTCTGGGCGCTGTAGGCGCTGAGACCGTCGGCGCGGCGCCCGCCGGCATGGCCGAACCAGGCCACCCGCAACCCCACCGATGGACCTCCAAGCTCGATGATCCCGACGGGCCCGACCGTGCCACACGCGGGGATGCAGCGGGCGCACAGCGTCCCCGGGGGCCATAGCCTACTCTCGCGCGGCTCCGTCCCCCCCGCTTGGCCCGCGGGCCCCCCGGCTATCATCTCGACGGCGCCGATCAGGGCGCGGAAAGGCGGACGGCCATCGAGACACCAGCGGACGACGTCGATCGGATCAGCGGCCCCGAGCCCGGCGGCCGGACGGCCGCTCCCGTGGCGGCGGCCATCGGTGCCCCCATCGCCAGCGCCAAGCCTCCACCGCGAGCGGTGCGCGCCGCCTGGACGGGCATGAGCCGCACCGCGCACGCCCTGGGCATGCACCGATTCCTCCTCCCCGACGCCGCCGCCGTCATCGGCTGCCTGAGCCGCCCGGGGCGGGTCGCCGCCTGCGCCGCGCGCCACCGGCGGGCCGACCCCGGCCTCTCCGTGGCCGCCTCCAAGAGGCGGGCTCGAGCCTCGTACCGCGAGTACTACCGGACCTGCGTGGATCTCGCCTGGGCCCACGACCTAGACCCGGAGGAGGTCCGACGCCGCCACCCCATCGACCAGCTCGAGATCATCCGCGAGGTGCAGCGGGAGCACGGGGGCGGTCTCCTCTGCCTGGCCCACTTCGGCAACTGGGACATGGCGGCGACCATGGCCCTCTCGCACGGCCTGGCGCTGACCACGGTGATGCGGGAGTTCCACCCCGAGGTGCTCAACGAGACGGTGATCTGGGCGCGGGAGCGCAGGGGGCTGGAGGTCTTCACCCCCGACGACGCCGCCAAGGGACTGCTGGCCGCGCTCCGCCGGGGACGCCTCCTGGCCCTGCTGGTCGACCTTCCCGAGGGCGGGCCGACCATCCAGGTCCGCTTCCGCCGCGGTCCCGTCCTCTTCAGTGCCGCACCGGCCGTCCTGGCGCGCCGCAGCGGCTGCCCGATCATCCCCGTCGCCTGCTTCCGCGACGGCGACCACTACCGGATCGTCGTCGACCGGGCGATCGACCCGCGGGGCCGCATCGAGGCGATGACCCAGGAGCTGGCCGACCGGCTCGACGCCCTCATGGCCCATGCGCCGGCCCAGTGGTACCCCTTCAACCAGGTCTGGACCGACGAGGCGCCGCGGCCCGGCAGCGCCGGGCGGGGCGTCTGAGGGCTCGCGGGCGGGGTCCTACGGGTCCGTCCGGTGACCCACCAGGGGCCGGCCGGGCCGGCGGTCGTGCAGCACCCGGTCCAGCACCAGGTGACGCATCCCCCCGAAGTTCGAGACGTCGCCGGACAGCCCCTCCAGCCGCCGGGCCAGGATGAGGACGAGGAAGACGGCGAAGCCCAGCGCCAGCAGGTCGGCGCGCAGCGCCACCGCCAGAGGTGGCAGGACGATGAAGCCGCAGAGAACGCCTTCGGCGATGTGGCCCCGCAGCCCTCCGATGGCGAAACAGGCGAGAAGCGCCACCGGGAAGACGAGGTCGATGCCGAGCAGCATGACGCCGAGGGCCACGATCACCCCGGTGGAGACGGCCACGCCGCGGCCTCCGTCGAAGGCCAGGAACAGGGACCAACCGTTGCCGACGATGGCGGCGACCGCGACCAGCACCAGACCGCCGGTGCCGACGCCGCCCACCAGGTGGGCCAGGAGCACCGGGATCAGCCCCTGGCAGAACTGGATGGGGCCGACCACGAGCGCGAGGCCGAAGCCGGCGTGACGGTAGAGGTTGGCGGTGCCCACGTTGCCCGATCCGTAGCCGCGCAGGTCGAGGCCGAGCCGTCGCCAGCGCGCTGCCCAGAACCCCACAGGGAGGCTGCCGATGACATACCCGGCGACGCAGAAGGTGACCACGACCCAGCCGGCGCTCATGCCTCGCGTCCACCCCCCTGGGGACGTGTCAAGTTGGTTCCCCGAATCACGGCTATCATCTTAGGCAGCAGCTTCGGAGACGGTCTGCCGCCGCGTGTGCGAGAGCCTGGAGGCTAGCAGTGGAGCGCTTCCCCGCCGCGGCGGCTTCGACCCCGCCGTCCGCCGGTGCCCCGGAGGGCACGGCGGCTGTTCCCTGCGCCGTCGTCACCGGCAGCGGCGCGCTGCTCCCCCCGGCGATGGCGTCGATGGTGACGGTGGTTGAGCTCCCGGTCCGCATCGGCGACGAGGCTGTCCTCGCCGGCACGGCGGCTGAGCTGCACGCCTTCTACGACCGCCTGCGCGCCGGCGCCCAGCCCGACACCTCGACGACCCCCCCCGGGACATTCCTGGAGGCGTTCCGAAAGTCGCCGGCAGAGAACATCATCTGCCTCACCATGCCGGCCGGGTGGAGCGGTATGGACGGCAGCGCCCGGCTGGCGGCGCGGATGCTCGCCGCCGAGGAGGGGCGGGAGCGGGTGACGGTCGTCGACTGCGCGACCGCCGCCGCAGGGCTCGGCCTGATCGCCCGCGTCACCGCCTTGCTCTGCGCCCGAGGTGCGGCCTTCCCCGAGGTCATGGAGCGCACCCGGTCGGCGATCCGCGACGTCCGGATGTTCGGGGCCCTGGAGACCCTGGAGTACGTGGCCCGCAGCGGCAGGATCAACAGCCTCCTCGCGGGCATCTCCGACTCCCTCCACGTCCGCCCCGTCTTCCGCCTCAGCAACAACCAGACCGGCCGGGTCGCCCTGGTGCGGACCCACTCGGGGGTCCTGTCGGCACTGGAGAAGACGGCGCGGGAGATGCCGGGCCGGCTCTGGGTGCTCGTCTTCCACGCCGAGGCGGGCGAGCTGGCCGAGCAACTGGGCGCACGGCTCGGCGAGGCCTGCGATGTCGTCCGCCTCGAGATCGTTGCGCTGGATCCGATCATCGGCACGCACACCGGCCCGGGGGTGGTCGGCTATGCGGCCCTGCCCCTGGTGGCGGGCGAGATGGACGGGGACCGGGACGAGCTCGGCGTGCCGCCAATTCCCGCACCGGCCGGCCGCCGGCCACCCAGCCAGCCTCCCGACAACGCGTGAGCCGGGAATTGAGCGACTGAGCCGATGAGCAGAGCCCACCGGGTGCGACTGATCATCCAGACGGCGGTGACCGTCGGCATCCTGGTGGCACTCATCATCATCCTGCGCCCCGGCGACCTGCTCGGCGACCTGGGGCGCTTCCCCCCCATCCTCATCCCGGCGTTGGTGGGGCTCACCGCCTGCTTCTACCTCAGCAAGGCACTCCGCTGGCACCAGTTGCTGCGCAGCGAGTCGGTGCCGGTCACCCCCCGGGACTCCGTGCTGTTCACCGTCAGCGGCGAGGCCTTCGGCCTGCTGCCGTTCGGCGAGCTGGCACGGGCCGAACTGGCCACCGAGGCGACCGGCGCCCCGCTCGGCGCCACCATGGCCACGGTGACGGTCCAGGAGCTGCTCTACACGCTGGTCATCGTCGGCGTCTCGGTGCCCGGTTCGCTCGCCTACACAGCAGGGATCTCGGGGATCGCCGTGGCCCTCGCCTCCATCGTCGTCATCCTGGTGATCCTCACCGTCAACCCCATCTTCCACGCCATGCTCAAGCTGGTCGGGATCATCCCCGGGGTGCGAAGGGCCTCGACACAGCTGGAGGTCCTCCACGAACAGACGGTGCAGCTGCTGCGCCGGCCCGGGACCTGGCTCTGGATCATCCTCAGCGTGCTCAGCGCCCTCCTCGAGGTGACCCTCTTCTGGCTGGTGGTGCGGGGTGTCATCAACCAGCCGATCAGTTGGGGGGCAACCACCTTCATCTACGGGGCGGCCTACCTCTCCGGGGCGGTGACGAGCCCCGGCGGTGGCGTCGGCGGCTTCGAGAGCACGGTGATCGCGCTGCTGACCGCCAAGGGCGTGCCCGGCGACGCCGCCGTGGCCGCCGCCCTCCTGATGCGCGCCTCCGACAAGGGGCTGATCACCGTCACCGGTCTCTTCACCTGGTTCTGGGTGCGCCGCCGCCTCGCCAAGCGCCGCGGTCTCCTCCTGGGAGGGGTCGTGGAGGTTCCCGACCCCCAGGCCGCCCCGTTACCGGTGGCGGATGCCGCCAGCGCCATCACCCCTGGGCGCCCGTTTGACGCCCCGCTCCCCGACCGGGCGGCTGGCGGCCCGTCCCCCGGCGAAGCTCAGACCGGCGGCGCCTCCGCGGGGGCCGCCGACACCGCGTAGCGCACGTACAGGTGGTCGCCGCACTGGCGCAGCGACCGCAGCGCCAGCCGCGGCGTCGATCCCGGGGTGAAGGCCACCCCGGTCACGAGTCCGGGTCGGACGGCCGCCTTGGACCGTCCCGCGATGTGGGGGGCGAGGGTGAGGAACAGCTCGTCGACGCGGCCGGCGGCGACCAGCTTGCCGAAGAGGCGTGCCCCTCCCTCGCAGAGGACCGTGGTCCCGCCCAGCTGGTACCGGATCGAGTCGAGGATGGCGTCGACGGGGATGCCGCCGCTGGCGCGGAGGGGGACGACGCGGACCGACGGGTGCAGGCGGGGCAGCCGCGCCTCCCCCGCCTCGGTGGTGAGCACGAGGACCCGGGCGTCCGGCCGCACGAGAGCGGGATGTCCCTCCGGCAGCAGGCCGGTGGAGGTGACCACGACCAGTGCGGCCGGGCCGTCCTGACCGGTGAGGCGGTGGCGGTGGGCGGCCAGCTCGGCGGCCAGACCGGGCATGACCGTGGCCGGTGTCCACTGGTGGCGGGTGTCGTCACGCAGGGTACCCGCACCGATGAGGACGCAGTCGGCGGCGCTGCGCAGCAGGGCCATCACGTAGCGGTCCGCGGCGGAATGGAGGCTCACCGCCCCGGCCCCCTCTCCCCCGCCGCTGCCGAAGGCCGTCACGCCATCGGCGGTCATGACGAAGTTGGCGACGACGCTGGGGGACGGCCGGCGAATGCCCAGATGTCCGCCGTACACGCCGAGGAGGGGATCGCCGGGCGCCGGGCCCTCGTCGTCCAGGTGGACGCGGAAAGGGTTCTCCTCGGCGAACCGCCGGAGCTCCGGGCTGGTCACCTCCATGCGTACGGCATGTTGCCATCGCAAGGGGGAGGGGCGCAGCGGGCCGATGGGGCGGCCCGTCGCTCCGGTCTCCCCGGGTTCCCCGGGCACCTGCGATAATGGCGCCCCCGTTGGCCCGGCCCGCCTGAGGTCGCCTGCGCGCCGACGTAGCTCAGTGGTAGAGCAGCGATTTCGTAAACCGCATACGCTGAGCTCAGATCGCTTCACTCCGACCACGGTTACACCTCGATTACGCCACTCGTTCCCGCCGAACCACCCCATCACGAGTTCGGATCCCTCTCCCGGGGGGCGGTACACTCCAGGGCCACGCCGACGTAGCTCAGTGGTAGAGCAGCCGCCTCGTAAGCGGCAGGCCGGGAGTTCGAGTCTCCCCGTCGGCTCCACCCCCCTTGTATGGATCCGGCTGACCCTTGACGAAAGGGCTCCGGCTGATCCTTGACGGGGCCTTCGGGTGATGGCTGACAGCTACCAACGCCCTCTCCATGGCGCTGAACAATCGAACGCCCACAACCAGCACGGTGATCCACTCCGACCACGGCAGCCAGTTCACCTGCTGGAGCTTCACTGAACGGGTACGTCAGGCCGGTCTGGCGCCCTCCATGGGCACCGTTGGGGATGCTTACGGCAACGCGGTCATCGAGTCATTCTGGGGCCGGCTGCAGATCGAGTTGCTCAACCGCCAGAAGTGGCGCACCCGGATCGAGCTGTCCTCCGCACTCTTCGAGTACCTGGAGATACTCCACTACCTCACCCGAAGGCACGGCTCCCTCGGGATGCTCACGCCCGTAGAGTACGAGGACCTCCATCCGGGGTCCGCCAGGGTTGCCTGACTCTCATTCAGCGGGACCAGCAGACGGGGCCCAGACCACGTGGACCAGTTCCGGGGGGTCAGGTCAGCCTCGGCGCTCCTGTGAGAGGGTGGCCACCCAGCCCCCTGACCCGGGCGCTCGGAACGGGTCGCCACCGCTGATGTCGGGTTCATGTTTGGCGTATGCTGCCGCGCAGCCGCCGTCCGCGCGGTCGTAGTCAGTCGCGCAGAACAGCCGGCGGGGGAGGCTTTCCATGAGACTGAGCCGCTCGATCTTCGTCACTGTTCCTGCGGCCATCGCCGCTCTTTCCATCGCCATGGCGGTCCCGGTGGGCGCAGATGGCGTGGGGTCCGCGACCTGGAGCACGGCCGGGGTGTACACATTCACCGTCCCGGCCGGCGTGGTCGGGGTCACCGCAGACCTCTCCGGCGCCGGTGGTGGCGCCGGATTGCATGTCGTAAGCGCCGAGCAAGTGCCGCTCG
>CAZUDL010000014.1:0-58312 GCA_964618935.1 uncultured Actinomycetes bacterium | reverse complement strand
CCCCAGCTTCGCCGGGTCCTCAGCGGCTATTTCCACAAGTCCTGAAGTTAGCTCACATGAGATTCACGCCGGCGACGTCCGCGTGGACTAGTCGGTAGTGCTTGCGATTCCCCAGTTCGCGGAGTGCCTCCCGCGATGACCCGAATGCGTCTGTGCCATCCCAGGTCGCCGCTGGTTCGTAGATCTGCGTGGTGGGGACGTTTTGGTCGAACGCGGAGTTGTACTCGACGACGACGACTCTTGGGCTTATCACCTCCAACGCCTGCCACACCCAGTAGTCGTTGCCGTCGATATCGAGAGAGAAGACATCGATCTCGCCGGTGGCCCCTGCCTGCCCCAGCACGTCGTTGATGTTGTCTCGATCAACAAACGCTTCGACAATCCTCACACTCCGGTTGCCCGCGTACTTGCGCTTCAGCAGCGAAACCTCGACAGCGTCCGCGTCCACGAACCAGCCTGGCCATCCCAAGACATCGGCAAGGAAGAGGCAGTTGGCCTCCGCGTGCGATGCTCCGATCTCGACAAAGCTCCCGGTGCTAACGTCGATTCGGCGAAGGATCTCCACGAGAACGCCATCCTCGCCGTTCTGGGAGAGGAAGCTCATCTCGAACGGGGTGAGATCGCGGGGATCGGAGAGGATCGGACTGGTCATGTTGCGAAGACTGAGGTAGCGGAGTTGCTGCCGGACCCGTAGGATCTGGTCTTCCACGTTGCTCAGTCGCGAGCCGATGGCTTGGACCCGGATTTCGCGAAGGCTCTGGGAGAGCTCGGCCATCTGCTCCCTCAGGTCGTCCGTGCCGGTGATCACCGCGCGTTCGACGGCTCGAGTACGCACCGTCGCCAGGAGTCGTCGCGCCCGAAGGGCGGCGGCGGCACTCAGCCGTCGGTGAAGAGGCGTCCGCATCGGTGTCATCGAGACAGCCCTAGAGGTTTGTTCATCAGTGCTCGCTGACCTGGTTGTCGTCGTCCTAGCCTTCCACCCGTCGGTAGCGTAGCCTGCGCAGGGGGGCGGTCGCGAGGACGGCCCGGATGATCGCACACGTCCGGACCCAGCGGCAGGGTCAGTTGTGACTGAGCGGCACCCTGGCGCCAAGTGGCGCGACGCCCTCACCGACATCCGGCCTAACACAAGCGCGCTGGGATGCGGTTCGGAGATCGCTAGGTGGAGCCGAACGTTGGCGAACACTAGTTCGTTAGCCGAGCGGTCCGCCACGCGCCCACCCCCACCCGAGTAGGGTCGTATGCGCGGTTGACGAGGTTCCCCAAGGCTCGGGCAGACCAGTGTCCTCCCTCCTGACGTCCGAGTTCGAGGCGGCAGGGCGGCCTCGCAATAGCCTCAGTAGAGGCACAATGCGTTGGCATTCCGCCTATATGTCAGGGCGATGTCCGCGCCGCTCCGGAAGTCACCAGTTCTGCCACGGGTGCTAGCGGAGATCGAGAAACCCCTTCGGTAACAGGCAGATCGTGGCTGACTGTGGGGGAGCAGGTCGCGACCGCCGCTCCGGCGCGGTCACAGCACAGCGGGATCGTCAGCCTGTCTCACCGCTGACGGGGAACCGCTGCTGGATCGACTTGAGCAGGGCCTGCTTCGCCGAGCTGACCGGGGTGGGGCCGTAATTGGTGTCGAGCAGCGCGTAGCCGTCCTCCCCGTTGGCCGCCCAGTAGGTCCAGCCCATGTGCGGGTGGTGGCTGATGTACGAGATCAGGCTCTGGAACCACTGGCGCTGAGAGCCGGCGGAGGAGCTCTGGATGCCCCCGCCCGTGTTGTTGGTGCCGAACTCGCCGACCCACACCGGGGCGATGTTCTGGCTGTCGAGATAGCCCCACTCCAGGTTCCAGAGGCTGTCCAGTTCTGAGGACGTGGTCGCGTCGTCGAACCAGGGCACCTGATCGAGGAGACTCGGACCGTAGTCGTGGGCGGAGTAGACGAGCCGATGGGGGAGGGTGAGCACCACAGGCGTGTGGCCGGCAAGCTCCAGGTCGCCGCCCCACATGGTCTGATTCATCGTTCCGCCCTCGCCCGGGGGGAGTTGGCTCGAGGAGGTCACCGGGTTCTCCCCGATCCCCTCGACGAAGATCAGCCAGTTCGGCTCGACGCCGAGGATGGCGTCGCCCGCCCGCTCGGCGGCGGCGACCCAGTCGTTGGGTCCCCCGCCACCCCACTTGGCGCCCTGGCTGTAGGCGGCGGCGGATGGGGTGCCCGGTTCGTTGTGGAGGTCGGCGCCGATGACGCCGTCGTTCCCCTTGAACAGGTTGGCGAGCGTGACCCAGTCGTTCACCCATTTCTGGGCGGTGTAGGTCGCCGTGTACCAGAGACCGTTGGCCTCGGCACTGTCACCGGCCTCCTCACGATGCTGGTCCAGGATCACCTTGAGTCCGATCCCCGTGGCGTAGTCCACGATCTTCTGCATGTCCTGGAGCGCATTCAGCCCCGTGAGATCGGCGTTGATCGGCCCCGAGTTGTTCTCGAAGCTGATGTCCGAGGGGACGGCCGGCGTCTCCACCATCTGGTTGGAGAACGGCAAGCGGATGGTGTTGTAGCCGAGGTTGGCGATCTCGTTCACGATGGTGTGGTAGTCCTGGACCGAAAGACCGTGAACGATCTCGTCAGTGGTCTCGAACCCGTACCAGTTCACCCCGGCGATCCGCACCGGGTTGTTATTGGCGTCCAGGATCTCGTTGCCGCTGGTGTGCCAGTAGCCGCCGCCAAGGATCCCCGAAGGAGGCGAGGCGCTGCGAGATGCCGGTGCGGGGGTGGTGCTGGACGAGCCGCAGGCTGCGAGGGCGAATCCAAGCCCGAGCAGGGGCAGCACTGCTCTCATGATGGGATCCCTATGTGGTTGAGGGCCGCTGGTATGGCGACAACACGGTCTGTCGTTGTCATGAGTTGACCTTCGCAGCCGCCGGTGCGAAGCGCTAGGGTCCAATTTCACCAGTCATTGCGGGACCCCGGGTGAGTGGCGGCGGGAGGCTGGGCTCCACAGCCTTCGCCGACGTGAGCTGGCGACAGGGTCGACATGACGTCCCAGGGCCATCACGCCCCTGGTGGGCCAGGCGCGGGCCACGCCCCCTGGCCGCTACCACACCAGAGCTGCCCGGCACGCCGAGCCCAAGGCGGGGGCGTCAGCCAGAAGCGACCTTGGTCGCCACGGCTGGGGATAGTCCGGGGCGGAGACGGTGGGTCGTCGGGGCCGGCACGACGGCCACCTTGACGGCCCTGCGGGGTTCACCGACGCTCCGGCCGGCTTCCCGCAGCAGACCGCTCCGTGGGCCCCTCGGGAGGCAGCCTGACCAGGGGCTGACCGGGCCAGGCCCCGGACGCTCGCCTCGGGTGGAGAATGCACAGAGGCTGCAGCCCCCGCGTGTCGCGGGAGAGCGGAGGAGCATCCCGATGACTGACGACTCCGGCGCGGTCCACGACGTGCTGGTGGCGGGGAGCACCCGGACCGTTGCGAGCGTGGCGGTGGCGGGCAGTGCCAGGACCCGGCACAGCGCCGCGGTCGCAGGCAGCGCCGAGACGCGGTACTCGGCAGCGGTGGCGGGCAGCGCCCTCACTGTGGCGAGCGCCGGGGTGGCGGCGAGCGCGGTCACCCTGGGGAGCACCGCGGTGGCCGGCAGCGCGGCGACGGTGGCCAGCGCAGCCGTGGCGGGGAGCGCCGGGACGGTGGCCTCGACCGCTGTGGCGGGGAGCGCCCTGACCGTGGCCAGCGCCGCGGTGGGGGGCAGCGTCCTCACCGTCTTGGGCAGCATCATCCGCAGTTGCGTCGCAACCCTCGCCTGCCTGCGCTGCACCCGGTGCATCGCGTGCGTCGCCTGCGTTGACTGTGTCGACTGCATCGGGTGCGTCGGCTGCCGCGGGCTCCGAGGCGTCTCGTGGAGACTGGGCGACCGCGGCACCGGTCGATGATCTCACCGCGGCCGTGGAAGGTCGTTCCGTGAGCGGTCGTGGCGGGCCGGGCCGGGGCGGCGTCAGCGGGGCTGCGCCACATCCGCGGCGGCCGGACATCGTCTCCCGCCTCCGCGCCGCGGGCTGCGTCTTCGCCGAGGACGAGGCACGGCTGCTGACCTCTGCGGGGCGGTCGCCGGCTGAGCTCTCGGCCATGGTGGATCGGCGCGTGGCGGGCGAGCCCCTCGAATACGTCATCGGCTGGACCGAGTTCCGGGGTCTGCGGATCGCCGTCGCGCCCGGCGTCTTCGTGCCCCGGCATCGCACCGAGTTCCTTGTCGCCGAGGCGATCGACCTCGCCCCGCCCGGAGCGATCGTGCTGGACGTCTGCTGCGGCACCGGCGGGCTGGGCCTTGCGCTGGCGACCGCCGTCGAGGGCGTGGAGCTGCACGCCACCGACATCGACCCGGCCGCCGTGCGCTGCGCGCGGCTGAACCTCGCCGGCGCCGGGGGACACGTCTACCAGGGCGATCTCTTCGCACCGCTTCCTGCCAGCCTGCGGGGACGCGTGGACATCCTGCTGGCGAACGTCCCCTACGTGCCGACGGACGCGATCGAGCTGCTGCCCCGCGAGGCCCGCCTGTACGAGGCGAGGGTGGCTCTCGATGGGGGAGGGGATGGGCTCGACGTGCTGCGTCGCGTGGCCGCCGGGGCACCCGTCTGGATGGCATCGGGTGGCCACCTGCTGGTGGAGACGACCGAGGCTCAGGCTCCTGCCGCCGCCGAGATCCTCGCCGGCAGTGGGCTGCGACCGCGGAAGGCGACCGATGAGGATCTGGAGGCGACCGTCGTCATCGGGAGGTGGTCTCCCGTCGTGACGGGCTGAGCCGTCTCAGAGGCGACCCTGGCGCAGCTCGGCGAGGAAAGCCGCCGGGGAGAACACCGGCAGCCGGTCGCCGAGGCGTAGGAGGTGAGCGTCACCGGAGACGATCACGGCCCGGGCGGACATCGCCAGCGCGACGACGTAATCGTCGCCGGGGTCCGCGGGCCGGACTGGGGGCGGTGCTGCCGGGTCGTTCAGAAGTGGCTCACGCCGGAGCAGTGCAACGAACGCGGCGGCGTCCCGTTCGGGGATGCGCCGCCGGATCTTGGGGTACGTGAGCACCCGCTCCATCTCGCCGAGGAGGGCGGGCGAAACCACCAGTTCGAACCGTCCGAGTCGCCAAGCTCGGACCACGTCGGCAGGAGCTCCGTCCCGGGAGAGGATCGCGGCAACCAGGACGTTGACATCCAGGACTGCCCGCACGGCTCAGCCCCCGATGGGGCGGACCGCGTGCTGCGCCTCGAGGGCCAGCCGGAGGGCCTCCGTTTCGGTCATCTCGGCCCGGGCCCATAGACGGTCCAGGAGGTCCAGGCCGAGGTCACGCCGCACCGCGTCCTCGATCACTTCGCTCTCGCCCTTGCCATCCCGGGCGGCGCGGATCTTCACCGCCCGAAGGACCTCCTCGTCGATCGTCAGGGTCGTCCGCATCTTCGCCATAAACACATCTTAGCATCATGATGCACGCGGATACGCCAGGCTGGGTCTGGCTTCGACGCGCATCAGTGGACCCTAGTCGGGGATGTCGGCGAGCGGGCTGGGAAGCGGCGACCGGCGCTGTTGTCGGGGAGCCAGCCCCGCGCAAACCAGAAGGGCCGCCAGGCCGCACATCAGAGCCAGGCCCCGGTCCCACCCGACGAGTGGGCCCAGGACGAGGGCCCCGAGGGCCCCGACCAGCATGCCCCCATACCAGACGGAGAACAGGGCGGCGTTCACTCGCGGCAGGTCGGCGGCGGGCACCCGCTCCTGGACGTCGCTGTTCCCCCAGATCTCAACGGAGACCCCGGCGGCTTCGGTCATCACCAGGAGCACCAGCGCCATCCACAGCTGATGGACGAGGCTGAACACCGCGAGCGGCGTGACCATGGCGAACGCCATCAGTGAGAGCCTGAAACGGGTGAGCCGTACCGGTCTCTTGACGAGGACGAGTGTGGCAACCAGGGCGCCGGCGCCGACGGCCGAGTACAGCCACCCGACAACCGAGGCTCCGCCGAACCGTTGCTGGGCGGCCACGACGAGGACGCTCTGAGTCGCGGACGAGGTGATGGTGCCCGCAGCAAAGGTCAACACCACGAGCCGCAGCAGTTCGTCACGGAACAGGATGCGGAATCCGCTGCCGCGGCGCTTGGCTCCGTCGGTCGGCTCGGAAGCTGCGGGTGCCGTGGGCACAAGACCGGCGACAAGGACGGCCGCCACCGCGAAGCTGATGGCGTCGAGGACGAGAAGCAGCGAGGGCCCGCTGGATCGGCCGCTGACCAGGAGCAGGACGGAGCCCATCGCTGGTGCGATGAGGATGGAGGAGTTGTCCGCGCCGGAGAGGAGGGTGTTGAAGCGGGCGATCCGGTCCGGCTTGACCAGCCGGGGGATCGCGGTGCCGATCGAAGGGCGGGCGATCGCGTTGAGGAACTGCGATGCCACCACGGCCAGGTAGATGCCGACGAGGGAGTGCGCAGCGTAGAGAGGCACGATCGATGCCGTGATCAGGCCCTGGGCCACCCACGCCGTGGCGATCACCCGGGTCGGGCCCCAGCGCTCGCCCAGCCCGCCGGAGTACCCGGCGGCCACGACCCGTGGCGCGACCCGGGCCAGGATGTAGCCCGCGGGTGCCGCGGGCGATCCGGTCAGCCGCAGAAGCAGCACCACCAAAGCGGTTGTGCTGAACCAGTCTCCGTAGAAGGACACATACGCCGCACTGAGCAGCCGCCCCGCCCCCCGCGCTGGCGGGGCGGCTACCGACGCATCGATCCCGGGGGCCACCATGGTGGCAGCAGATCCTACTGCCCACCGGGCCCGTCCGGGTCGATGAAGTTACCTGGCTAGACGGCGCCCTTGCGCCTTACGCCCAACGGCACCAGTCGAGACGAATGCCCCAAGAACCCACGGTTTTCCACCTCCTTCCCCAGATCTCCCCCTCCCGTCCCAGGAAGCGTCCGAGAGTGTCCTTCACAACTCTTGACCGGATCGTTTCCGGGGGGACTCTAGCGCAACCACCGCGTCACCAACCTGCGACCTCTTCCGTCGCAGGTGGTTTCCGACCCTACCATCCGCGCATGAACTCTCAAGCCCATGCGGCTACCCCGTCCGGGAAGCCGATGAGCTCGGCCTGGGAGTCGTTGAAACGGCGCCTCGATGTCCTCCCCGCGGAGGAGCCCCTGGGACGAGTGGACTTCAACTCTGGGCTGGTCATCTACGTGGCGTCGATCTGGGCGATCGCTGCGGCTGCCGCTCTTGTCACCGTTCGGGTGCCGGCCGACCCGCTCACGGTGGTGCTCGGGGCCTTGGCAGCGTGCCTCCTTTCGGCATACGGCGTCCACTCGCTCACGGGTGCCCAGATCGAGTTCTCCGTCGAGAGCATGGCCCACCTGGGGTTGACCCTGGCGGTCGGCCCGGCCGGTGCCCTGGCCGCGTCGATCGGCGGCTCGATCGGGAACAGCCGCCGTTTCCACCCCGGGTGGTTCCGATCCCTCTACAACACAGCCGACTACTTCCTGGCCGACCTGGCGGCGTGGTTCGTCTTCCACGCCGTGCTCCACTCTGGAAACGACTGGTGGCTGCAACTGCTGGCCGGTCTGGCGGCCGGCGCTGCACAGTTCCTCGTCAACCACCTGCCGCTGGCCGGTGTCATCCGCCTGGCGACCCGGGGCCAGATGGGCTTCTGGCGGAACGTCGCCCGAACGATCGGGACGGCCCCGTACTTCGTGGGGTATGGGTTGTCCGCCGACGGCTTCGTCCTCCTCCATCGGACGGCGGGGGCGTTCGGATTCATGCTCATGCTCATCCCCCTGATCCTCCTGCAGGGGTTCCTCGTCTTCCTCGCCCGGCGGGTTCACACCTTCGAGCTCGAAACGAAGGCGTATCAGGAGGCGAGGGTTCGTCTCCTCCAGCGGGCCATCGACGCCTCGAACGAGGAGCGCGAGCGGGTGGCGGCCGCCATCCACGACGGCATCGTCCAGGACCTGGCGGGACTGACCTTCAGCCTCGGCGCCTACGCCAACATCGAGGCGGATTCCCTCGGCCCTGAGGATCGCGCCCGCCTGCTGGAGCTCGTCTCCGAGGGCGCCGAGACGGCGCGCCGAGCGACCCGCGATCTGCGCAGCCTGATCATCGAGATCGCCCCCCCCAAGCTGAGGGAACTGGGACTGAGGCCGGCGCTGGAGGATCTGCTCATCAACCTCGGCACCGGCATCACCACCAAGCTCGACATCGAGGAGGGGCTGATCCTCGGCGAGAGCACCAACGGGCTCCTCTACCGCGTCGCCCAGGAGGCGGTGCGCAACTCCATGAAGTACTCGGGCGCGGACCACCTCACCGTAGAGGTCCGCGGCCATGGCGGCGATGTTGTCCTCCGCATCGTCGATGACGGCAGGGGCTTCGATCCCGCCGAACAGGCGCACCGACTTGAAGAGGGCCACGTCGGGCTCGGGCTCCTGCAGCGGACCGTCGCCGACGGCGGCGGCAGCCTCCGCATCGAGTCGGCCCCCGGGCGGGGGACCCTGGTGGAGATCCGGGCCCCCATCGCCACGAGCCGCAACGGTCCGCTGCCACGCCGCACGGCGCGACCACGGTCCCATCGCTGAGCCGTCACGTCGGGCCACTGGCCGGGTCCTCGCCCTACAATCCCGCACCGGGGGCAGGGCAGGAAGGAAGCAAAGGGGTTCGGGGCATGTCCAACGGCAGCAGGATCCGCCTTCTCATCGTCGATGACCATCCTGTGGTCCGCCGGGGGCTCGCCGACATCTTCCAGCGCACCGACGACATTGAGGTCATCGGGCTCGCCTCCGACGGCGTGGAGGCCGTGACCCTGAGCCTCAAGCACTCCCCCGACGTTGTCCTCATGGACCTCTCCATGCCCAACATGGACGGCATGGACGCGACGCGGTTCCTCATGCGCTCCTGCCCTGACACCAGAGTGCTGATGCTGACGTCCTTCTCCGGGAAGGAGCGGGTCAAGGAGGCCCTGAGGTCCGGCGCCGTGGGCTACCTGCTCAAGGACGCCCCCACCGAGGAGCTGATCAACGGGGTGCGCACCGCCGCCAAGAGCGGCCGGCACTTCCGCGACATCGACTGACGCCCGCCCGCCGCGAGTGCCCGGACGTCAGCGGCCCTCCGTGCGTCCGACGTGAAAGCGGCCATTGGACATAGGCCATGCTGCGCGCGCACAATCCCCCCTCAAATGCCAGTTTCCCACCGCCCCGCCACCTTCGCCCGGACCGTCGCCGGGCTCGTCATGCTCCCGGCCATCCTGCTGAGCGCCTGCGGGAGCTCGGCGTCGTCCTCGGGCTCCTCGGGCCCCCTGAGCGTCAGCGGCCCCCAGCCGACGACGCAGAAGAGCATCCAGGCCGAGGTGCCGGCGTCGATCCTCGCCGAGGCGCCCCTCCAGATCGCCACCGACGCATCGTATGCACCGAACGAGTACGTCGACCCGAACACGGGTGACCTGACCGGCTGGGATCTCGTCCTCGCCACCGAGGTCTGCAAGGTCCTCGGCGTCGCCTGCACCATCAACAACGTGACCTTCGACGACATCATCCCCGCCCTGCTGGAGACCCCGTCCAAGTACGTGATGAGCTTCTCCAGCTACACGCCGACCGCGACGCGTGAGGCGACGGGGATCGACTTCGTCACCTACTACCAGGCCGGCGAGTCGTGGCTGGTCAAGGTGGGCGGGCCGACCATCACGGCGGCCTCCCAGATGTGCGGCAAGTCGGTCGCCGTCGAGGCGGGTACCGTTGAGGAGTCGGATGCCTGGGGCTACATGGGCAAGCAGCCGGGCGGTGACGCGATCGCTGGCGACACCGACCACTGCACCGCCGCGGGCCTCCAGGACATCAACGTCGAGAGCTTCGACACCCAGACCGAGGCGAACACGGCGCTGCTCAGCGGCCGGGCCGACTTCGGCTGGGCGGACCAGCCGATCGCCGACTACCAGGTGAAGCTCGAGTCGGGCAAGCTGAAGACCAGCGGCCAGCCCTGCAGCGTCGACCCGTACGGGGTCGCCGTCGTGAAGTCGCTGGGGCTGGACAAGGCGGTGGGCGATGCCATCAGCTACCTGATCCAGAACGGCTTCTACATCCAGATCCTCAAGACCTACGGCGTCCAGGACGGCGCCATCACCGCCTCCCAGGTGAGCGTCAACAACAACAACCCGGTGGGCGCGACCTGTGTGCCGGCGTACTGAGGCCTCGGTCTCCGGACCGGGCGGCTGATCCCGGACCGCCCGTGCTGAGGCCTGCAACCGTGGCCGGCCCGCGAGCCCGGAATCGGTGACGGACGTCACCGCGGGCGATCCGCCCCTCCCACCCGGACCTCGGCAGAGACCGGAGGCCATCCGCGCGGTTCCCGTCCGTCATCCCCTGCGCTGGGTCAGCGCCATCGTCGTGCTGGGGATCGCCGCCCTCGTCGTCGACACGTTCGTCACGGCGAAGGGCCTGCACTGGAACGTGGTCGGGCACTACCTGTTCAACGACCGCATCCTGGGCGGAGCCGTGGTGACCCTTGAGCTCACCGCCATCGCCATGATCATCGGCGTCAGCCTGGGGACGCTGATGGCGGTGATGCGGCTCTCCGCCAACCCGGTGATGTCGTCGGTGAGCTGGTTCTACATCTGGTTCTTCCGGGGCACACCGGTGCTGGTGCAGCTCTGGTTCTGGTTCAACATCGGCATCATCCTTCCCTTCTTGAACCTCGGCATCCCCTTCACCGACATCCAGTGGCAGGGGGAGACGATTCGCATCATCAGCCCCTTCCTGGCGGCCATCCTGGGCCTGGGCCTGAACGAGGCGGCCTACATGGCGGAGATCATCCGCGCCGGCCTCATCTCGGTCGACCACGGTCAGACCGAGGCGGCCCAGGCGCTGGGCATGCGCCGCTCCCTGGTGATGCGCCGGATCGTCATGCCCCAGGCCATGCGCGTCATCGTCCCGCCCACCGGCAACGAGACGATCTCCATGCTCAAGACCAGCGCCCTCGCCTACATCTGCACCGTCCCGGAGCTCTACTTCATCCAGAATGAGATCGCCCTGGCCAACTACCGGGTGATCGAGCTGCTGATCGTCGCCAGCTTCTGGTACCTGGTGATGACCTCGGTGCTCACCTTCTTCCAGTACTACATCGAGCGGCACTACGCCCGCGGCTCCGTCCGCGCCCTGCCCCCGACCCCGCTGCAGCGTTTCCGGCACTTCTTCTTCCAGTTCCACTCGCCGGCGCTGTTCGTGGAGGACGCCGAACCCGTGCCGCCCGCCATCTCGAGGTGGGGCTGATGGCCACTCCCATGATCCGCGCCGAGGCCGTGTACAAGAGCTTCGGACGCCACGAGGTGCTGCGGGGCATCGACCTCGAGGTCGCCCCCAAAGAGGTGATGTGCATCATCGGGCCCTCCGGCTCGGGCAAGAGCACGTTCCTTCGCTGCATCAACCACCTGGAGAAGATCAACGCCGGCAGGCTCTGGGTCGACGGCGAGCTGGTCGGGTACCGGCAGCGCGGCGACCGCCTCTACGAGCTGCCCGACCGCGAGGTCTGCCGGAAGCGCTCCGAGATCGGCATGGTGTTCCAGAGCTTCAACCTCTTCCCCCACATGACGGCCCTGGAGAACGTCGTCGAGGCACCCGTCCGGGTGAAGAGGGAGTCGATGGCGGTGGCGTCGGACCGGGCCCGGGCGCTCCTCGACCGGGTCGGGCTGGCGGACAAGGTGGACGCCCATCCCAGGCAGCTCTCCGGCGGCCAGCAGCAGCGGGTGGCCATCGCCCGCGCGCTGGCCATGCAGCCCAAGCTGATGCTGTTCGACGAGCCGACGTCGGCGCTGGACCCTGAGCTGGTCGGTGACGTGCTCAACGTCATGCGCGGCCTCGCCGAGGAGGGGATGACCATGGTGGTGGTCACCCACGAGATGGGTTTCGCCCGCGAGGTGGGGGACTCGCTGATCTTCATGGACGGCGGCATGGTCGTCGAGGCGGGGGCTCCCCGCGAGGTCATCGGCAACCCCCAGCAGGAGCGCACCAAGGCCTTCCTCTCCAAGGTCCTCTGAGCTCTCCATGGCGATCTGAGCGGCTCGTCTTGCCCGGCGCCGCCCGGTGGCTCCGGAGCCGCCGTCTGGGACTCGGAGAGCAGGTGTCGATGGCCCGCGGAATTGGTGCGGCGGGGGAGGCGACCTCAAAGGTGGTTCTTGTGCCCGAAAGCCCTTGACAACCCTGGCACATTTCGCGTACTTGTTCCGCCCAACGCGTCAGCCGGTGACGGCGAACCCGCACAGCGCTGTGCCCGCCGCCGGCAGGGGTTGTGGAGGACAGGCCATGGCAGCAGTCGCGCAGGGTGTGGGGCCCCCGGGCGTCCACAACGAGTTGAAACGTGACGTCGGTTTCCTGGGGCTGATGTGGGCCTCGGAGGGGTCGATCATCGGCTCCGGCTGGCTGTTCGGGGCCCTGGTCGCCACGACCCTCGCCGGCCCCGCCGTCGTCTTCTCCTGGATCATCGCCTCGGCGATCGTCATCCTTCTCGCCCTCATCCACGCCGAGCTCGGCGGCCTCTTCGCCGTCAGCGGCGGCACCGGCCGCTTCCCCCACTACGCCTTCGGCAGCCTGGCCGGCGCCTCCTTCGGGTGGTTCTCCTATCTGCAGGCCGCGACCGTCGCCCCGGTCGAGGTGCTCGCCACCGTCCAGTACTTCTCGACGGTCTCGTGGGCGTCCGGCTGGTTCAAGGTCGACCCCGCCACGGGTGCCGGCACCCTGCAGGGTCTCGGGATCGTGGTGGCGCTGGCCCTGCTGGTTCTCTTCGCCGCCATCAACCTGCTGGGGGTGAGGTGGCTGTCGCGCAGCAACACCTGGGTCACCACCCTGAAGGTCTTCGTGCCGATCCTGGCCATCGTGGTGCTGCTGACGACTCACTTCCACCTCAGCAACTTCACGGCCGAGGGAGGCTTCTTCCTCAAGGGCGCGAACCCCCTCAAGACCCTGATGGAAGCCCTGCCCATGGGCGGCATCGTGTTCGCCCTGCTCGGCTTCGAGCAGGCCGTGCAGCTCGGAGGTGAGAGCCGCAATCCCAAGCGCGACATCCCCCGTGCCGTGATCGGCGCCACCCTCATCGGCGCTCTCATCTACGTCCTGGTGCAGTTCGCCTTCGTCGGCGCCCTCAACCCGGCGACCGTCGCCCACTACGCCACCTGGACGGCCCTGGGCACGAACCCCGCGCTGTCGACCTCCCCGTACGCCACGGTGGCGACGGTGGCCGGTCTCGGCTGGCTGGCGGTGATCCTGCGGATCGACGCCGTCGTCTCGCCAGGGGGCACCGGGCTCATCTACAACACGACGACCTCACGTCTCTCGTACGGCATGAGCAAGAACGGGTTCGTTCCGACCATCTTCGAGGCGACCAGCAAGAAGAACAAGGTGCCGGTCTTCGGCATCATCCTGGCCGCCGTCGTCGGCGCCCTGTTCCTGCTGCCGTTCCCGGCCTGGAGCAAGCTGATCGGCCTCGTCACCGGCGCCTCGGTGCTGATGTACGCGGGGGCACCTCTTTCCCTGGGCGCGCTGCGCTACTCCAAGCCTGAGCTGAAGCGGCCGTACCTGCTTCCCATCGCCGCCTTCTTCTGCCCGCTGGCCTTCGTCTGCGCCAGCCTCATCATCTACTGGACGGGTTGGCAGATCTACAGCACGCTGATGGTGGCGGTCATCATCGGGTACGTCCTGATGCTGGTCTCGGCCGCCTTCCACATGAACCCCGCGCAGCCCAAGATCGACTGGCTTGCGGGGATTTGGATCTTCCCGTACCTCATCGGCCTGGGGATCATCTCCTACTTCGGCGGGTTCGGCCAGGGAGGTGCCATCGGCAACCTGATCAACAACGGAAACTTCATCGTCGGTGGCGGGGGGCGCCTCGGCTTCGGCTGGGACCTCCTCGTCGTCGCCATCTTCAGCCTGGTCATCTACTACACGGCCATCGCCCTCCGGCTCCCCGCGAGCAAGGTGGACGAGTACGCATCGCACCTGTACGCGCAGGAAGACAAGGACCTGGAGCTCATCGCCTAGGTCGATTCCAGCGGACCCACAGTGGTGTAGGGGAGGCCTCGCCTCCCCCACACCACCCGGTCCGTGCGGCTCCTCCGCCCCGATCCGGCGCCGCCGCGGCCGGAGCGCTGGGCGACGCGTCGGGGCCCGGGCTCCCGCGCCTCCCCGTCTCGTGGGCAGTCGCCTTCAGTTCACCTTCAGCGAGGTGGCGATGTCCAGGAAGAGCTTCTTGAGTCGCTTCGCGAGGGCCACGGCGGGGGAGGAGAAGGTGAGGACGATCAGGCTGCCCGCACCGCCGGGGAGCACGAAGTACTGGGTGAAGAAGGAGACGACGGAGGTGCCGGCGGTGGTCAGCCGCGCACTCTCGAACCACTCTGCGCAGATGGCCGGACCGCAGGGCAGATCGACGTCGGTGGCGACGTAGTCGCGGCGGCTCGCCGCGTACGAGGCGGTGGCGGCGGCGCGGAGGTCGGGGGGATCCCCCAGTGTCTCGAGCGGCAGCGCGTTGACGAGCAGGGTCACCGGCATGGGGCCGTCCGTGATGGGCAGGAAGGCGCCCCCGGCGTAGACGCAGCCGGCCACCCTCGTCGCCTGCCCGAGGGTCCGGAGCACGGTCACGACGAGGTCCCGCCGTGCCTCCAGCTCGGGGTGGCCGGAGAGCGTCTCGGCGATAAGTGCGTCCACCTCGGCATCGGTGTGGGGGAGGCGCATGGCGACCCAGTTGCCCGGCGTGGCGAACTCGACCTCGGCGGGGGGCGACTCGGGCACGGTCACGGCGCCGGCTCCTCGGGCGCGGCGGGCGCCCCACCCCGATCGCGGTTGGCGCGGAGCTGGTCGTTGGTGACCTCGCGGGCGCTGAAGCCGGCCTTGGCCAGACGCAGGAGGACGTCACGGTCCTTCGCGGAGCCCTCGTCGGGGTCACGTCCGTTCCAGAGCATGCCCTGCTGACCCTCGAAGATCAGCGCGGGAGGCATCTTGGTGTAGTTCGCCCCCATGGCGCGATCCAGCGCGTCTCCCGCCGTGTCGCCGCCGACCACGAAGATGCCGCGGAATGATCCCATCTTGGCGTAGTGGTGTCCGCCGACGAACCCTGGCATCGCGTCTCTGTCTCCCTGTGGCGGTGGCTGCGTGGTGGGTGCTGTCTCGGACGGTCAACCCGCGGGGGCCTGGACGCCCTCCGGCGGCGCCTGCGTCCCGGCCGCCGTGGCGCCGAGCCCGGCGACCGTGGTGACCCGATGCATGAGCACCGAGGCGCTGGAGGAGAAGCTCTTCGCCCCCAGGTCACGGTACGTGTCGCCCAGTGCGGACAGATCGTGGACCGGGTTGACATCCTTGGCGGCCTCCAGCCAGGCACTGCCAGAACGCATCGGCTTGAATGTGACGGTGTCGACCAGGCCCTGCCTGGCCAGGGACCACGCGCTCTGGCTCCCCTGCAGGGCGGTCGCCTTGAGCTCGTTGTCGATGCCCGCCTGGTCGAGGTCGGCGAAGTCGAGACCCCTGGATTCGGCCTGCGCAGCGCCGGCGAACGCCTCGTCGCTGGCGTCCTGCAGCGCCTTGACGGCGTCGTCACCGGCGTTGGCGCCGGCGCTCAGCGCCCCGGCTCCGTCCCCCACCACGGCCACCCCGTCGAAGGCGAGGTTCAGCGGGGAATACCCCTTGGCACCCTCGGCCACCAGCGCCGTGTCGACGCCGAGGTGCGCGGCGTCCACCGCCAGCGCCGCCGGCAGGAGCACCTCGCCCAGCCCCGGGATCAACAGCGAGGCGACCCCGACCACTGCGCTCACGTCCTGCAGCAGCTTGGACCAGTCCTGCAGGTCGAGGGGATGTTCCAGGACGTTGAGGGCGGCTCCCGGCAGGTCCTTGATCGGCTCGATGACGACGTTGTAGATGAACCCGCCGACGTCGCCCGCCACAGATTCGACGTCACCCCAGAAGGTGTTGGAGATCCCGGCGTTCTCAGCCCCCTGGATGCCCGCGAGGCAGGCGTCGACCAGGGTCTGGAGATCGTTGGTCCAGAGCCGCTGCAGCGAGCCCCGGTACGACTGCACCTCGTCGGCGAGGGCGGTGGCCTTCGCCTGCAGGGCCGCGGTGTTGGTCCCCGCAGCCTTGCCCTGCTCCACGGCTCTCTGCGTCTGCTGCAGCTCGTAGTTGACGTTGTTCGCCTGGTTGGCCAGGGCGGTGAAGCGACCGACCCAGTCCTCCACACCGCTGGCGTAGGTGTGCAGGGCGGTCGCCATGTCGCCGTACGACCGGTACGCCTTGACCAGGTCGCCGGGCAGGCTGCCGAGGCCCTCGAGGAAGAGGTTGGCCGACTTCCCGATCCACTCCATGTCGTGGCCCAGACCGGCGAGCTGGTCGTGGACATCGTGCATGGTGCTGCTCATGCCGCCGTAGTGGTCGGCGAGCCCGGCGATCGCGGAGGGGTCGGGGAGGTCGACCTCCTCACCGAGGACGTCCATCGTCGTGCTCATCAGTCGCCCCCCGCCGCCCTGGTGGCCTTCGCCTCCGCCGTCGCGTAGGCGGTGGCCGCGGCGTTGAGCATCTTCGTCACCGTCGTGATGTTGCTGCTGATCGTGGACAGCCCCTGCGACCAGTTGTTGTAGAAGTCCTGGAGGGCGGAGTACACCTGGGGCGAGCCAAGGTCCAGCGGCGAGACGTGCGCCGCGCTGTCCCCGATGTCGGACATCTGCGTCTGGATCGTGGACAGCTGTCCCGCGAGCGCCTGGAGGGTGAAGTGGTCGACCTGGAAGGTGGTCACGGACGCGGCTCTCCGCTCGGCTCGTTCAGGCTGGCGTCAGGGCGCTGCTAGCCCTGCTGCATCGACTGGGCGATGGCCTGCTCGGTCTGCGCGTAGGTGGTGGCGGCGTTGGAGAGCAGCGTCGAGATCCCCTGCAGCGCCTGGTTGAGCTGGCCCGCCCCCTGGTTCCACTGCTGGTACATGGTGCCGAACTGCGACGACGCCGCACCCTGCCAGCCGCCCTCGATGAGGTTGTTCACCTGCGCCTGCATGCTCTGCAGCTGGCTGGTGATCTCCGTCGCCCCCGACTGGAGCATCGACGACACGCTGGTCAGATCGTCCGAGGTGACGCTGATGATCATGGGATGGCCCCGCGCCCTCTGCGGTCCCCCTCGTGCCCGGGCGCCTCGTGCTCGACGGGATGGCGCGAACGTACCAGGAGCTTGCGGTGGACCGCAACGGGGAGCGCTCCCCCAGCCCCATCCGAGGCCTATCAGAACGCACCGGGCATCTGAGAGGATGCCCTGCGCAATGCGCGTAGCCCTGACCTTCCGGTCTCCGGCGGGAAGCCGCCACTGCCTGGTCACCGCCGACGCGTCCACCTCGGTCGGTGGCCTCTTCCCGGAGTGGGACGCCCCCGTGTTCGTGGGGTCGAGCCCGGTGGACGGAGCCACGCCGCTGGCCGCCGGCGTCGTCAGGCAGGGGACGATCCTCGACCTGGGCTCGCGCCGGGCGGCTCCGGCGGTCCCCGACGGCGGGCGGCTGTGCCTGCTGGTGACCGGGGGGCCGGCCACCGGCTCCTGGGCCCCGCTGCCGGTGGGCGCCACCGAGGTCGGCCGGAGCGCCCCCATCCGCCTCGGCGATCCCAGCGTCTCGCGGACGCACTTCCGGGTCAGCGTCCAACCCGACGGGGAGGTCACCGTCGAGGACTGCGGCTCGCGCAACGGCACTCGCGTGGACGGGGCCCCGCTCAGCGAGCCGTGCCGGCTCGAGGGAGGCGAGCTGATCAGGGCCGGCGAGTCCCAGCTGACGGTCGTCGCCGCGCCCCTGGCCGATGCCGCGCTGACGCCGACCGGTGACGGCTGCCTGGACTTCAGCCGCCCGCCGCGCATCCGCCCGCCGGAGCGGGCGCACGCCATCGTCGTGCCCGCCCCCCCGGCGGCACCGACCCGTGCCCCGATCCAGGTCCTGACGCTGATCGCCCCACTGGTTGGGGCCGTCGCCATGGCGTTCATCGCCCACCAGCCGGCGTTCCTCGCCATGGCGGCGCTCAGCCCGATCATGGCCATGGCGACCAGGCTGTCGGATCGGCGCCGGGGGAAGAAGGGCCACCGCCGCCAGTTGGAGGACTACCGGCGGCGCGTGGCGGAGGTCCAGGCCGAGGTCGCCCAGGCGCTGCGGGACGAGCTCTGGCAGCTGCGCGACACCCACCCCGACCCCGGGACCGCGGTGCTGTGGGCGGGGATGCCCTCCAGCCGGCTCTGGGAGAGGCGGCCCCTCGACGACGACTTCCTCACCCTGCGGATCGGTGCCGGCACCCGCCGGCCCCAGCTGGAGGTCACCGGTGGCGGCGAGGGCGAGTCGGGGCCACTCCTGCTGCAGGAGGCACCGGTGACCCTCTCCCTGCCGTCTTGCCAGTCGCTGGGGGTCGCCGGCGACCGCGCCAGGGTCCGCGACCTGGCCCGCGCCATCGTGGCGACCCTGGCGTCCACGCACAGTCCCCGGGACCTGGTCATCACCGTCCTCACCGACTCGGGGGCCGGCCCCGAGTGGGAATGGGTGCGCTGGCTCCCGCACTGCCGGCCGGAACGTGCCGACCTGGCGCTCTGCCGCGTCGGCAACGACCCGTCCACCACCGCGGCCTGGGTGGCCGAACTGGCCGACCGGCTGGCCGAGCGGCGCGAGCGGGCCGGTGAGCGGGCCCGGGATCGCCAGGAGAGGGCGCAGGCCGCGCACCTCGTGGTCCTCGACGGCTCGTACCGGCTGCGCCAGGACCACGCCATCGGCCCGCTGATCAAGGCCGGCGGGGAGTTCGGCATCCATTTCCTGTGTCTCGACGACCTCGCCACCCAGCTGCCCGACGGCTGCGGCGCCATCGTCGACCTGAGCAGCGATCAGCCAGAGACGCTGGCCGGCCTGCGGCGGACCGGGGAGCCTCCCGTCGAGGGGATCCGGCCCGACCGGCTGGGCGCCGCCGCCTCCGAGACGCTGGCCCGAGCCCTTTCGCCGCTGCGCGACACCGGGGCTCAGCAGGCGGGGGGACGGCTGCCCGCCTCCGTGCGCCTGCTCGAGCTGCTCCGGCTCGACCCGCCCGGCCCCGACCGTGTCCGGGAGCTGTGGAGGCACGGCCGCACCACCGCCGTCCCCATCGGGCTGGACGCCGACCGGCCCTTCCTGCTCGACCTCGCCCAGGGGCCGCACATGCTGGTGGGCGGGACGACCGGGGCGGGCAAGAGCGAGTTGCTCCAGACCATCGTCGCCTCCCTGGCCGCCCACAACCGCCCCGACCAGATGACCTTCGTGCTCATCGACTACAAGGGGGGAGCGGCGTTCCGGGGCTGCGTCGACCTGCCTCACACCGTCGGCATGGTGACCGACCTGGACACCGCCTCGGTGGAGAGGGCGCTGGTGTCGCTGCGAGCCGAGCTGCAGCGGCGCAAGGCGGTCCTCGACGCCGCCGACAAGCCGGACATCCTCCGCTACTGGGGCGCCATCGGCGACCGCCGCGACGTCGACCCGCTGCCGCGGCTGGTGCTCGTCGTCGACGAGTTCAAGGTGATGGCCGACGCCATGCCCGACCAGTTGAAGGCGCTGGTGGACATCGCCGCCCAGGGACGGTCGCTCGGGGTCCACCTCATCCTCGCCACGCAGCGGCCGGCCGGGGCGGTGACCGGCGACATGCGGGCCAACGTCAACCTCAGCATCGCCCTGCGGGTGGCCACGCCCCAGGACTCGGTCGATGTTATCGGCGTCCCCGACGCCGCCCGGCTCTCCCCTGAACACCCGGGCCGCGCCTTCCTCCAGGTCGGCACGGCTCGACCCCTGGCCTTCCAGGCGGCCCGGGTCGGCGGGCTGCGCCCCGGGGTGCGCCCGCGCGAGGACACCGTGCTGGTGCAGGAGGTCCCCTGGCTCGACGTCGGCCGTCCGCTTCCGGTCAGCGAGGCCGCGCCCCCCGCGCCCGACGATCCGACCGACCTCTCCGTGCTGGTGGAGGCGATCCGCGCCGCCGCGGCGGACCTGGGGGTCGTCGCTCCGGACCCGCCCTGGCAGCCCCCGCTGCCCGACAGCGTGTCGCTCGCCGAGGTCGGCGACGCCGGACGCCTGCGCCTCGCCTACGGCCGGATCGACATCCCGACCGAGCAGCGCCAGATCCCCGCCGTCTACGACCTCGAGCATCAGGGCCACCTCCTCGTGGCGGGGGCGCCGCGATCGGGACGCTCCACGTTCCTGCGCAGCCTCGCGGTCGCCGCCGCCGGCACCCCGGTGGCGGACCTTCACCTCTATGCCATCGACTGCGGGGGCGGCGGCCTCACCTCCCTGGGCCTCCTGCCGCAGTGCGGGGCGGTGGTGACGCCGGCCGACCCCGACCGTGTCGAGCGTCTCCTCGGCCGCCTCAACCGCGAGCTGATCGCGCGGCTCCAGCTGCTCGCCACCGCCGGGTGCAGCGACGTCACCGAACTGCGGGCGAGCCACCCGGCGCAGGCCCCGCCCTACATCCTGCTGCTCGTCGACCGCTACGACGCCTTCGTCTCGCAGTTCGAGCAGGCGGACGGCGGCCGGTTGGTGGGCCAGCTCCAGAACCTCGTCCAGAACAGCCTCTCCGGCGGCTTCCGTCTCGTCCTCACCGGGGACCGCAGCCTGGTCACCGGGAGGATCGCCGGCATGGTCGAGGCCAAGCTGGTGATGCGCCTGGCCGACCGCACCGACTACGCGGTCGTCGGCCTCTCCCCGCGCAGCATCCCGGCCGAGCTCCCGACCGGCAGGGCGTTCCTGATGCCGGGCGGTGCCCCGGTTCAGGTGGCCCACGCGGGAGCGTCCGCCGACGGGGCCGCGCAGAGCGCGGCGATCCGCGACCTCGGGGAGCGCACCCTCCCCGCCGCCGGGGGCCCCTTCCATGTCGATGCGCTGCCCTTCCGCGTCAGCGTTGCCGAGGCCCTGCGCCTGCCGGGACCGGGTGACGGCGCCCTCGCCGGTGTGGGCGGTGACGACCTGTCCCAGGTCCGGGTCGACTCCCCGGTGGTGCTGGTACTGGGCAGCAACGGGTCGGGCCGGAGCACGGTCCTGGCGACCCTCGCCTCCACCCTGGCGGGTGGCGGCGAGGCCGATCTCATCCTCATCACACCACGCCGTTCGCGCCTGCCCGACCTTCTCGCGGACTTCGGCCCGGCGCGGGTCTTCGGCCCGGGTGAGCTCGACAGCCCCGCCCTGACCGAGGCCCTCGACGGCATCGGCCCCCGGTCGGTGATCGCCGTCGACGACGCGGAGATGCTCGTCGACCACCCGCTGGCGAACCGCCTGCTCACCGTGCTTCGCGGCATCCGCGACGGTGGTGCGAGGTTCCTCGCCGCGGCCGGCATCGACGAGGCGGCGGGCGGTTTCCGCGGCGTCGTCCCGGAGCTGCGCAAGTTCAAGTGCGGCATCCTCATCGCCCCGACCCAGGTGACACAGGGCGACATCCTGGGCACGCGCCTGCAGCGCTCGATGGTGGGGAGCGCCATCCCCATGCGGGGGGTCGTGGTCAACCAGGGGAGCGCCGTCAGCGTCCAGATGCCGGTGCCGGACTGACCGGACGGATCGTGCCGCGCCGCCGGGGAGGACTCCCCATTGCGCGGACTCCAAAGCGTTGCTACGTTGCCGCCATCCCGTCGAGCACGAGGCGCCCGGGCACGAGGGGGACCGCAGAGGGCGCGGGGCCATCCCATGATCATCAGCGTCACCTCGGACGATCTGACCAGCGTGTCGTCGATGCTCCAGTCGGGGGCGACGGAGATCACCAGCCAGCTGCAGAGCATGCAGGCGCAGGTGAACAACCTCATCGAGGGCGGCTGGCAGGGTGCGGCGTCGTCGCAGTTCGGCACCATGTACCAGCAGTGGAACCAGGGGGCGGGCCAGCTCAACCAGGCGCTGCAGGGGATCTCGACGCTGCTCTCCAACGCCGCCACCACCTACGCGCAGACCGAGCAGGCCATCGCCCAGTCGATGCAGCAGGGCTAGCGGGTCAGTGGAACGGCCGGTGGATCGCGGTGACGGGATCCGCCGGCCCGGTGTTCGATAGGCGGGCAGAGTGATGGGCGGCAGTGGCACGGGACCGATCTCGGTCGACACGGGTGCTCTGGAGCAGACACCCTTCGCCTCTGTGGCGGAGGACCTCGCGACGGCCGGCAGCCACGCCTGCGCGGGTCTGCAGCCCGCCATCGGCGCCGCCGGCCCCGCGCAGCTGGCCGAGTCCATCGCGAGGCTCGTGGCGGCGATCGCGGTCGCGTCGCGGGCCGCCACGCTGGCCGTCACCGGCCTCGGCGCCGCCGCCGCCGCCGCGGCGGCGGACTACGCCGCCCACGAGGCGGCGATCCAGCACGAGGAGGGTGGCCTGCGATGAGCTCCAGCGGTCTTTCCGTCCCGGACGGTGATCCCGGCGGGATCGGCTCCGCCGCCTCCGCCCTGGAGGCGGGCGCCGCCGCGCTCGACACCGTCGTGGCCCGCATCGGCGGGGCGGCGACATCGGTCCTGGCGGACTGGGACGGTGCCGCGTCCGACGCCTTCGAGAAGGCGGCGTCCACGGTGCACTCCGGGATCGGCGCCCTGGCGGGACACCACGGCGACGCGGCCGCCGCGCTCTCCGCGTACGCGGCGGCCCTGGCGGCGGCGCAGGCGGCGGCCAGGCTGGCCATCGGCGGCTACGAGGAGGCGCAGCGCGACTGCGCGTCGACCATCTCCCAGATCACCGCCACGGGCCAGACCGCCGATCAGGCGGAGCAGGAGGCCACCGGCACCCTGCGTGCGGCGTGGTCGACCGCCTCAGCGCTGAGCGACGGTGCGAGCGCCGACGCGGCCCGTGCCGCCAACGCGTGCGCCACCGCGCTGGACGACATCGCGAACGCCATCGGGTCGCTCACGCTGCACCAGTTCGTCGACATCCTGAGCTGGCCGGGGGCGGCGCTCGGGGCCCCGGGCCTCATCCCCGAGGCCGCGGGCTTCGGAGCGTGGCTGCGCACCGCCCGTGCCATGGCGACCAACGACTGGGACTACCTGGCGACGCTGAACCCCGAGGCGTACGCGACGATGATGAGCACCGCGGACCAGTTCGGGACCGGCAGTCTCGAGGCCCTCGCCGCGCAGTACCGCTACGAGGGGCTGGTCGCCGGCGACTCGTTCACCGACGCGGCCCGGGCCGCGGTGCCGCTCGGTCCGGTCACCGGCGTCATGGACGTCGTCGGAAAGGCCTCCCTCGGTCTCGGCGCCGTCACCGATGTCCTGACCATCGCCGACCCGCAGTCGAGCGGCCTGGACAGGGGCATGGCCGCGGTCAACCTGGTGGGGACGGGCATGGCCGCGTCGACACTCATCCTCGGCGCCAACGCCGTCGCCGACTGGATCCCCGTGGTCGGCGAGGCCGTCATGATCGGGACCGCCCTCTACTTCACGGGCACCTTCGTCGCCCAGAACTGGAGCACCATCTGCCATTGGACGGACGACGTGGGCGGCGCGCTGGCCACCGGCTACGACGCGACCACCCATGCGGTCGGGACCGCGGTGAGCGCCACCGAGCACGCCGTGGGCTCGGCCGTCAGCACCGGGGAGCATGTCGCCGGCGATGTCACCCACACGGTCGGTGAGGGGGTGGACACGGCGCTGCACGGCGCCGAGAGCGCCGGCAGCACGCTGGTGAAGGGCGCGGGTCAGCTGCTCTCCGACCTCAACCCGTTCTGAGATGGCGATGCAGAGGCGACTCCAACCCCCCGGCGCTCCGCAGCAGCTGCTCATCTGGTCGTACGCGTTCGAGGCCGGGGAGCTGCGCGACCCGGCGCTGAGCGACGGGACGCTGGAGCCGGGCGAGCGCTTCGCCGTGCGCATCGCCCCGGTGAAGCAGGTCACCTTCTCCGCCACACCGAACCTCGAGGTGGCCACCACAGGGGCGACGGGAAGCCTCGTCGCCAGCGACCGCCGGGTGGTCCTGCTCGACGGCGCCACCGTTCTCGGTGGCTGGGTGTGGGAGGCCGACGTCTCCGGGGTCACCAGCATCCACAACGGCCGCGGAGTGCTGTGGAGCCCGTCGGCACGGCGGCACGCGGAGGGCGCGCGGCGGCTCGAGGGGCTCGTCGTCCCCGCCTACACATCCCACCTGGATCGGGTCACCAGGGACGAGGTCCTGGCCGGCATGCTGCAATTCATGAAGGTGCAGGTCGCCTGGCGCGCCGGCCAGCCCGGAGGCATCGCCGCCTGGCGCGAGGAGTTCACCGCCAAGAACGCTGATCTGCTGGACCGCTGATGGCTCTGTCCGCCCCGGCCCGCGACCTCGACCGCTACAGCGTCGACGAGCTGCGCGCCGGCGGTGTCGGCCGCATCGGGTTCCTCCAGCCCCTCCTCGGTGTGGCCGGGGAGGGCGGCGGAGGCGCGGCGCAGCGGGCCGCGGCCCACCGGCTGGTCCGCCGTGGCCTGCTGGCGGGGTCGGGCTCCCGGTGGCGTGTGGCGGGCACCCTGGCCACCACCCTGGGAGCCGTCGCGGCCGCCCGGTCGTTCGCGGGCTGCACGGCGGTCGGTGGAGCCGGGGGACTCGACCGCCTGCTCTTCGGCCGGCTCGGCGCCACCGACCTGGTCCTCGACCTGGTTCCGGAGGACGGTGTCTACCACGCCCGGCTGCTCCGCATCCCGGACGCGGCGGAGCAGGTGGTCGACGACCTGGGGCTGGGGGGGACTGCCGGGGACGCCGCGGGGGCGGTGACCGGCGCCGACCCGGAGTGGCCGCTCGTCGAGAGCCGCCTCGAGGGCGCCCCTGTGGAGGCGCGGGTCGAGGCGGCCACCATCGACTCGCCCGAGGGACCGATGCTGCAGCAGCGGCTCCAGGTGGTGACCACCGGGCGTGAGCGGTGGCTGGTGCTCGGCGCCTGCCGCGGGGCCGAGATCTGGCGGGCGGCGGCCCCGTGCGGGCCGGGACGGGCGCGGGCGGCGATCGCCTCGGTCCTGGCGGGCGGCACCGTCCGGCTGTAGGGGGGCTCCCCTGCCAGGCCGCCGCCACTGGGTACACTCCTTCCCGCCATGAGTGAGCTGTCCAGCCGGGCCAAGGAGGTCGCCGCCCGTGTAGCCGAGCTACAGGGCCACCTTTGACCTGGACACGCAGCGCTCGCGCCTCGCCGAGCTGGACGCCCAGATCGACGATCCGGGGCTCTGGGACGATCCCCGCCGCGCCGCCACCCTGACCCAGTCGGCGGCCAGGATCCGCGACGACCTGGCCGGCTGGGAGAAGCTGACACGGCGGTCGGAGGAGGCCCGGGACCTCGCCGAGCTGATGGGGGACGAGCCGGACGCGGACGGCGACGCCGAGATGACCGGCGAGCTGACCGCGGAGCTGGACTCGATCGAGGCGGAGCTGGGAGGCCGCGAGATCGACCTGCTCTACAGCGATCCCTTCACCGACCACGCCGCGCTGCTCTCCGTCAAGGCCGGCGCGGGGGGGACGGACTCCCAGGACTGGGCCGAGATGCTGCTGCGCATGTTCCTGCGCTGGGGGGAGCGCCACCGCATGAAGGTGGAGTTCATCGAGGAGTCGGAGGGCGAGGAGGCGGGCATCAAGTCGGCCACCATCCGGGTCGAGGGACCGCGCGCCTTCGGCCTGCTCAAGTCCGAGCGCGGGGTCCACCGGCTGGTCCGGCTCAGCCCCTTCGACTCGGCCCACCGCCGCCACACCAGCTTCGTCCTCGTCGAGGTGACCCCCGAGGTCGAGGACGACGTCACCGTCGAGATCGATCCCAAGGACGTGCGCGAGGACGTCTACCGCAGCAGCGGCGCCGGCGGCCAGCACGTCAACAAGACCTCCTCCGCCGTCCGCCTCACCCACATCCCCACCGGCATCGTCGTCACCTGCCAGAACGAACGCTCCCAGCACCAGAACCGCGACGTCGCCTGGCGGGTGCTGCGCTCGCGGCTGCTCGCCATCCAGCAGGCGGCCCACGCCCAGATGATCAGCGACCTCAAGGGCGACTCCCTGCCGGCGGAGTGGGGATCGCAGATCCGCTCTTACGTCCTCCACCCCTACACCATGGTCAAGGACCATCGCACCGAGCACGAGCAGGGCAACGCGCAGGCGGTGCTCGACGGTGACATCGACGCCTTCCAGGAGGCATACCTGCGCTGGGCGGTCACCCACGAGGCCCCCACCGGCGTGTGAACGGAGAGCGCCCGGTTCCGCGCATCCCCGGGTATACTCGGCCGGTCCCCGGGGTCACAATGCGCTCGACGTCCCGGCGAACCCCTGCGGACCGACCCGGCCACCGATTCAGCCGGGCCCCCCTGAAGTGACGGATCGGACACTCCTGCTCGGACCCTGCGACGCTCCCTGCGAGCCGCCGGCCGGGCCCACGCGTGGGCCCGGAATGTGGCGCGCCCGCGCGGCGAGAGGGCGGCGGTCGTGAGCCTGGCGGCGCTGCTGCCACCCCGCTTGAGCCAGATCCCGGATCCAGGGCTGCGCCCGGTCATCTCCTTCCATGGCGTCAGCAAGACCTACCCGAACGGCACCCTCGCCCTGCGCGACATCGACCTGGCCATCTACCTGGGCGACTTCTGCTTCCTGGTCGGGGCCAGCGGCGCCGGCAAGTCGACGCTGGTCCGCCTGCTCATCCGCGAGGAGCCGGCGTCCACCGGGCGCATCTTCGTCGACGGCATGGAGACGACGCGGATGCCGCGGCGCCGGCTGCCCAAGCTGCGGCGGAAGTTCGGCATCGTCTTCCAGGACTACAAGCTGCTGCCCCGGCTGACGGTGGCGCAGAACGTCGCCTTCGCCCTCCAGGTGACCCGGCCCGGCCAGCGCCACCTCAAGGAGAAGGTGGAGGAGACGCTGTGGATTGTCGGCCTCGAGGACAAGCTGAACAAGTTCCCCGACGAGCTCTCGGGCGGTGAGCAGCAGCGCGTCGCCATCGCCCGCGCCCTGGTCCACCGGCCGCGCATCTTCCTCGCCGACGAGCCCACCGGCAATCTCGACCCCGACACCTCGTGGGGCATCGTCCAGCTCCTCCTGCAGATCAACCACCGCGGCACCACCGTGGTCATGGCGACCCACAACCGCGAGATCGTCGACCTGGTGCGGCGGCGGGTGATCGCCATCGAGTCGGGACGCGTCGTCCGCGACGAGATCGAGGGGCAGTACCTGCGCGAAGGCGAGGCCACCATATGATCCGGCTGTTCGCCGCCGTCCGCTTCACCCTGGTGGCGGCGGGGCAGAACTTCCGGCGCAACCTGGCCGTCTCCATGGCCGGCGTCTTCACCATGGGGTTGATCCTGCTTCTCGTCGGCGGCACGCTGCTGCTCACGCACACCATCGACGGTCTCGTCACGCAGCAGGAGACCACCAGCAGCAGCATCAACATCTACCTGCTGGGGTCGATCTCGTCGCGCACCATCACCAATTACGAGGTGAACTTCGCGCGCGACCCGAGGGTGATCAGCGTCGGCTTCACCAGCGAGGACCAGGCGGTCGTCATCTTCAAGAACGACGGGCTCAACACCGACAACGTGCTCGGCGTGCTGCAGGTCAACCCCCTGCCCCCGTCCATCGACCTCAAGGTCCACAAGCTCAGCGAGCTGAGCCAGTTCAACTCTCTGGCGAGGAGCCTGCCCATCGTCGACGAGAGCGCGGGCAAGCCGACGAACTACAACGCCGACGTCATCCCCAGGCTGGAGGCCATCGCCGCCTGGATCTTCGGCATCGGCCTCGTGCTCTCCATCGTGCTGGCCATCATCAGCCTGGTCATCATCATGAACACCATCCGGACGGCGGTGTACATCCGCCGCACCGAGGTCGAGATCATGAAACTGGTCGGAGCCACCGACTGGTTCGTGCGATGGCCCTTCATCCTGGAGGGCGTCTTCGGTGGTGTCCTTGCCGCTGTCTTCGGCTCGGTGATCGTGGTCCTGGGCTACCGCCTGCTGATCGGCCTGGCCGACGCCAAGTGGCTCGGCGTCAGCTACGACGCCACCTTCCTCGCCGCGCTGGTCGCCATCCTGGTCGCCGTGGGCGCCGCGCTGGGGGCCTTCGGCAGCTACCTGGGCGTGCGCCGCTTCCTCAACGTCTGACGCCGAGGAGGGGCCGCCAGGGCCCGGTGGCGGGCGCGGTTCAGCCGGCGCTGATCGACCCGCCGCGGCGCCGGGAGCGGAGCCACCGCCACATCGACGGCGGCAGCGGGGTGCCCTCCGCCCGGCGCCGGCGCGCCTCGCCGTGCCGGACGGAGAGCCACGCGCCCAGGGCGATGACGCTGAGGAGGACGCCGGCCAGGGTCCAGCCGTTGACGTTGCGGTCCCAGCGCTCGGCGTCGTAGCCGAGGAAGAGGCCCACCGCCAGGGCGACGAAGGCGACCAGCAGCTCGATCGGGGTCACGCCGGGGCTCCGGAGTCGCTCTGCATGGCGGTGAGGGTACCGCCTGGGCGGGACCGGCGGTGGCGGCCGCAGGTCGAAAGCCTCCTCCCCCCTATACTCCCGGGGCGATGACGGAGCGTTTCGACGTCGCCTTCCTGGGTGGCGGCATGGCCGGGTACGTCGGGGCCATCCGTGCCTCCCAGCTCGGGCTGCGCACCGTCGCCGTCGAGAGCGACAAGCTCGGCGGCACCTGCCTGCACCGCGGCTGCATCCCCACCAAGGCGCTGCTCCAGTCCGCCTTCGTCCTCGACCAGGCGCGTGGGGGCGCCCGGCTCGGGGTCAGGGTGAGCGGCCTGGAGCTGGACTACCCGCAGGCGGCGAAGAACCGCGACCAGGTGGTCGCCCAGATGCACCGCGGCGTCGAAGGGCTGATGCGCAAGAACAAGATCACCGTCCTGCGCGGCCGCGGCCGGCTGGACGGGCCGGGGCGCCTGCGGGTCGGCGGCGGCGAGGGCGGCGACGTCGAGGTCGAGGCGGGGTCCATCGTCATCGCCACCGGCTCGCGCCCCAAGCAGCTCCCCGGCGCCCCGGCCGACGGCCGGGCGGTGCTCACCTCGGACGAGGCGCTCACCCTCGACCACGTCCCGCACTCGGCGATCGTGCTGGGCGCCGGAGCCGTGGGGGTGGAGTTCGCCTCCTTCTGGCGGAGCTGCGGGGCCGAGGTGACCGTGGTGGAGATGCTCGACCGCCTCGTGCCCCTGGAGGATCGCGCCATCGGGGTCGAGCTGGGCAAGCACTTCGAGGCGCGGGGCATCCGATGCCTGGTCTCGGCCACCCTCGACCTCGCCGCCATCCGCAGCGACGCGAAGGGTGTCACCGTCACGGTGAGCCGCGACGGCAAGGAGGAGCGCCTCAGCGCCGAGGTCCTCCTCGTCGCCGTCGGCCGCACCCCGAACACCGAGGACATCGGGCTCGAGGGCACGGCGGTCCGGCTCGACCGCGGCTTCATCTCGGCCGGCCCCGACCTGCGCACCGCGCAGGAGGGCGTCTACGCCGTCGGCGACGTGGCGGGCGGCCTGCTCCTCGCCCACAAGGGGAGCCACCAGGGGATCATCGCCGCCGAGGCGATCGCCGGCCGCAACCCCCATCCCCTCGATCCCAACTGGGTGCCGCGGACCACCTACTGCACCCCGCAGATCGCCTCGGTCGGCCTCTCCGAGGAGGAGGCCCGGGCCGCCGGGCACGAGGTGAGGGTGGGCGTCTTCCCCCTCGCCGCCAACGCCCGCTCGGTCATCTGGGCCGAGCGTGGCTTCTGCAAGGTCGTCGCCGACGCGGAGGACACCGTGCTCGGCGTCCACATCATCGGCGCCGAGGTCACCGAGCTGATCTACGCCGCCACCCTCGGGGGGCTGCTGGAAGCCACCTCCTTCGAGATGGGCCGGGCCATCGCGCCCCACCCCACGGTGAGCGAAATCCTCATGGAGGCTGCCCTCGCGGTCTCCGGCCAGGCGGTCCACGTGTGAACAAAGGGGGCGCCGGCGAGGTAACGTCTCCCGGCACACCCCGCGCGGGTACCATCAGCGGCCCCCGATCCAGGCGAGGAGAGAGAGTGGCAGTAGCCAAGACGGACGCCCGGGCGACCGCCCGGGTCGACGCCGACACCCTTCGGGCGATGTACCGGCACATGCTCCGGGCGCGGATGCTCGACGAGCGCATCTGGGTCCTCAACCGCCAGGGGCTGGCCTCGTTCTGGGTCTCCGGGATCGGCCACGAGGCGCCCCAGGTCGCCCTGGCCATGCACTTGAGACCCGGCCACGACTGGGTGGCCCCCTACTACCGCGACCTCGCCCTCACCCTGGTGCTGGGCATGACGCCGCGCGACCACCTCTTCTCGGCGCTGGCCAGGGCCGCCGATCCGAGCAGCGGCAGCCGCCAGATGCCGGCCCACTTCGGCTGCAGAAGGCTGAACATCATCAGCACCGGCAGCGTGGTGGCGACCCAGGCCCTCCACGCCACCGGCATCGCCCTGGCCTCGGTGATGCGCGGCGAGGACGCCGTGACGGTGACGACGATGGGGGAGGGGGCCACCAGCGAGGGGGACTTCAGCGAGGCCCTCAGCTTCGCCAGCGTCCACCGGCTCCCCGTCGTCTTCATGGTGGAGAACAACGGCTTCGCCATCAGCATGCCCAGCGCCAAGCAGATGCCGACCGGCCTCGCCGAACGGGCGCTCGGTTTCGGCATGCCCGGCGTCGTCATCGACGGCGACGACCCGATGCGCTGCCACCGCGTCTGCGGCGAGGCGGTGGCACGGGCGCGGCGCGGCGAGGGGCCGACGCTGATCGACGCCAGGGTGCGGCGCCTCAGCTCGCACAGCTCCGACGACGACCAGCGCCGCTATCGCAACGCCGACGACCTTGAGGAGGACGCCCGGCACGACTGCCTGCAGCTCTTCGCCGCCCAGCTCCTGGAGCTGGGCGTCCTCTCCACGGTGTCGGTCGAGGCGATGCACAGCGAGATCCTGGCGGAGCTCGACGCCGCCACCCGGGAGGCGGAGGCGGCGCCCATGCCGGAGCTGGGCAGCGAGATGCTCCATGTCCTGGCCGGCCCCGGCGACACGCTGGACGGCCCGCCACGGGAGGGCCGGTGATGCCGGTCAAGACCTACGTCGAGGCCATCCGCGAGGCGATGCGCGACGAGATGCGCCGCGACTCGCGGGTCATGGTGCTGGGCGAGGACGTCGGCTACAAGGGCGGCGTCTTCGGTGCCACCGAGGGTCTGCAGAAGGAGTTCGGCGACGCCCGCGTCCTGGACACGCCGCTGGCCGAGGCGACCATCGTCGGCGTCGGCATCGGCGCCGCCCTCAACGGCATGCTGCCCGTCGCCGAGATCCAGTTCGTCGACTTCATCCTGCCGGCGGTGGACCAGATCATCAGCGAGGCCGCCAAGATGCGGTACCGCAGCAACAACGACTGGCACGTCCCCATGGTCATCCGCGCCCCCTTCGGCGGCGGCGTCCACGGCGGCCTGTACCACTCGCAGTCGCTGGAGGCCCTCTTCTGCCACGTCCCCGGGCTGCGGGTGGTGATCCCCTCCAATCCCCACGACGCCAAGGGCCTCCTGGTGGCGGCCATCCGCGACCCCGACCCGGTGATGTACTTCGAGCACAAGAAGGCGTACCGGTCGATGAAGGGGGAGGTGCCGGACGGCGACTACACCGTCCCCCTGGACCGTGCCGAGGTGGTGCGCGAGGGCGAGGACATCACCGTCCTCACCTACGGGCTCATGGTCGGCACCGCCCTCGAGGCGGCGGACCGGCTGGCCGCCGACTCGATCAGCGTCGAGGTGGTGGACCTGCGCTCGCTGCGCCCGCTCGACCGCGACGCCATCGTCAGCAGCGCGCGGAAGTGCGGCAAGGTGCTGGTGGCGCAGGAGGCGAATCTCGCCGTCTCGGTGAGCAGCGAGGTGAGCGCCATCATCGCCGAGGACTGCTTCGAGTACCTCGATGCGCCGGTGCGGCGGATCGGCGGGCCGGAGATCCCCGCGATGCCCTTCGCCAAACCGTTGGAGACTGCCTACATCGTCGGCGTCGACAGGCTGGAGTCAGCACTGCGCCGGCTTGCGGAATACTGAGGAACAGCGTGGCAATCACCGTCAGCATGCCCCAGCTCGGGGAATCCGTCACCGAGGGGACCCTCGCCCACTGGCTCAAGCAGCCCGGCGAGCCCGTCGCCAAGTACGAGTCCATCGCCGAGGTGGCGAGCGACAAGGTCAACGCCGAGATCCCGGCGCCCGTCGACGGCACCTTCGGCCAGGTGCTCGCCACCGAGGGCACGGTGGTCACCGTCGGCCAGCCCATCTGCACCATCGAGGTGGCCGCCGGGGCCGAGGCTCCGGCCGCCGTGACGTCTCCCGCGCGGCCCGCGGCTGCCGTGCCCGCCGCCCCGGTCGCCCCCGCAGTGGCGTTGCCGCCGGCGCAGCCCGCGCCGGCCCCCGTGCCCTCGGTCTGGGCCGACCTGCAGCCGGGGCCCGCCGCCCTCCCGCCCGCCTCCGCCCCCCGGGACGGCGGCGGCTCTGACGACGCGGTCCGGTACCACCTCACGCCCGCCGTCCGCATGCTCGTCCGCGAGCACGACGTCGACCTCCGCAGCGTCCGCGGCACCGGCATCGGCGGCCGCATCACGAAGAAGGACGTGCTCGCCCATGTGCAGGCGCGTGACGCCGCCGGCCGCCCGCTCGCGGCTCCTGATGTCCCCGCCCCGGCGCCCGCCGGCGCGCCGCAGGCCGCCCCTGCCGCGCCCGCCCTCGCCACCGAGGAGGGCGACACCCTCCTCCCCATGACCTCGATCCGCCGCGCCATCGCCGACCACATGGTGCGCAGCCGGCAGACGTCCCCCCATGCCTGGCTGACCATGGAGGTCGACATGTCGCAGGTGGCGCGCCTGCGCGACGCCAGGAAGGCCGAGTTCCGGGAGCGGTTCAACGTCAACCTCACCTACCTGCCCTTCGTGGCACGCGCCCTCTGCGAGGCGCTGCGGCGCCGGCCGAATCTCAACGCGCAGTGGACCGAGCAGGGCATCGTGCTGCGCCACGAGATCAACCTCGGCATCGCCGTCGCCCTCGAGGAGAACCTCATCGTTCCGGTGATCCGCAACGCCGACCGGCTGAGCATCGGCGGCCTGGCCCAGACCATGTCGGACCTGGGCGAGCGGGCGCGGACCAACCGCCTCAAGGTCGACGAGATCCAGGGCGGCACCTTCACCCTCAACAACACCGGGGCGCTGGGGACGGTGCTGACCCAGGCGATCATCAATCAGCCGCAGGCGGCGATCCTCACCATGGACGCCGTCATCAAGCGGCCGGTCGTCATCGGCGACATGATCGCCATCCGGCCGATCATGAATCTCGGCCTCAGCTTCGACCACCGCCTCAACGACGGCCTCCAGGCGGCCCGCTTCGTCAAGGACGTCAAGGAGCTGCTGGAAGGCATCGACGAGGGCGCCGGGCTGCTCTGAGGAGACCTCCTCAGTCCGCGTCCATGTGCGGGTAGCGCCAGTCCGTCGGGGGGACGAAGGTCTCCTTGATCACCCGCGGGGAGACCCAGCGGGCGAGGTTGGTTGCCGACCCCGCCTTGTCGTTGGTGCCGCTCTGGCGGGCGCCGCCGAAGGGCTGCTGGCCGACCACGGCGGCGGTCGGCTTGTCGTTGACGTAGATGTTGCCGGCGGCGTTGCGCAGGGCGCGCAGCCCGGTCTCGATGGCGCGCCGGTCGTTGGCGAAGATGGTGCCGGTGAGCGCGTACGGGGAGGTGCTGTCCACCAGCGCCAGCGCCGTGTCCCAGTCGCAGTCATACGGATGCACGGTGAGGATGGGCCCGAACAGCTCGCGCTGCATCAGGTCGTGGTGGGGGTCGTCGGTGGCGATGACGGTGGGCCGGACGAACCAGCCCTCCTGGTCGTCGTACTGGCCTCCGGCCACCACGGTGAGGTGGGGGTCGGCCGGCGCCGCGGCGAGCACCGCGGCGTGCTTGCGGAAGGCCCGCTCGTCGATCACGGCGCCCATGAAGGTGGAGAGGTCGGCCGGGTCGCCCATGGGGATCTTCTCGGTCTCCTCGGCGAGCCGCCCGCGCAGCTCCGCCCACAGCGCCTGGGGGATGTAGGCGCGCGAGGCGGCCGAGCACTTCTGGCCCTGGTACTCGAAGGCGCCGCGGAGCAGGGCCACCACCAGGGCGTCGGGCGAGGCGCTCTCGTCGGCGATGACGAAGTCCTTGCCGCCCGTCTCCCCGACCAGCCTGGGGTAGGTCCGGTAGGTGTCGATGTTCTCGGCCACCTGGCGCCACAGGCCCTGGAAGGTGGGCGTCGAGCCGGTGAAGTGGATGCCGGCGAGGCCCGGGTGGGTGATGGCGGTGTCGAGGACGCCCTTGCCGTGGCCGGTGACCATGTTGATGACGCCGTGGGGCAGCCCGGCCGCCTCCAGCAGCTCCATGATCAGGGTGGCCGCCAGCTGCTGGGCCACGGCCGGCTTCCAGACGACGGTGTTGCCCATGATCGCCGGGGCGGTGGGGAGGTTGCCGGCGATCGAGGTGAAGTTGAAGGGGGTGATGGCGACCACGAAGCCCTCGAGCGGGCGCAGCTCGGTGCGGTTCCAGATGCCGCGGGGGCTGATCGGCTGGTCCTGCTCGAGCCGGTGGGCGAAGGCGACGTTGAAGCGCCAGAAGTCGATCAGCTCGCAGGCGGAGTCGATCTCGGCCTGATGGGCGGTCTTGCTCTGGCCGAGCATGGTCGCGGCGTTGACCCGGTCCCGCCAGGGACCGGCGAGGAGGTCGGCGGCGCGCAGGAAGATCGCGGCGCGCTCCTCCAGGGACGAGTGACCCCATGCGTGGCTGGCGGTCAGCGCCGCCTCGGTGGCGTTGTCCACGTCGTCCACGGTGGCCTGTGGCGTCTCCCCGAGCTCGAGGCTGTGCCGGTGCGGGGCGCGAACCGTCAGCACGCCGCCCCGGCCGTCGCACCGCCGGCCGCCGATGTGCATGGGGAGTTCGCGCGGATGGTCCGAGAGGGCGGCGAGGGCCTCACGCAGGCGGAGCCTCTCGGGGGATCCCGGCGCGTACAGCTGGATCGGCTCGTTGACGGGGACGGGGAAGGCGCTCATGCCGGGATTGTGGCAATTCCACCCGGGGAGTCGCGAGGCGGAATGGGGCCGCCTGCACCGTCCGGGGGGAATGCCCCGATCAGTGCCCGCCGGCTCCGCGCGCCGCCACGGGGTGGCGGAGGCCGGAGGCGTGCGGGTGCCGCGGGGAGGCCCTGGTAGAGTGGGACGGTCCATGCAGCAGATCCCCCTGGTCCCGGCCCCCGCCGCGCGGCCGGATCGCGGCGGCGACACGCGTCCCACCTGGCAGAGGCTGCTGCCCGAGGGCGTCGACCGGCGCCCGCCCTGGCTCACCGCCAAGGTCCCGGCGGGGGAGGGGTTCGCCCACCTCGCCACCCTGATGCGCGAGAAGCGGCTGGTCACCGTCTGCGAGGAGGCCCGCTGCCCCAACATCGGGGAGTGCTGGAACGCCGGGACGGGCACCTTCATGATCCTCGGCGACGTCTGCACCCGGGCCTGCGCCTTCTGCGCCGTGAAGAGCGGCCGCCGGGGCGGCGACGTGGACACCGACGAGCCCCGGCGGGTGGGCGAGGCGGTCGCCCGCATGCGGCTGCGCCACGCCGTGGTCACCTCCGTCGACCGAGACGACCTCGCCGACGGGGGCGCGTCGATCTTCGCGGCCACCATCCGGGAGATCCGCCGGCAGGCGCCGGGGACCACCGTCGAGGTCCTCACCCCGGACTTCCAGGGTGATCTCGACGCGGTCGCGGTGGTGACGGCGGAGGCGCCGGAGATCTTCAACCACAACATGGAGACGGTCGCCCGCCTCTACCCGCGGGTCCGCCCCAAGTCGGGGTACGAGAGGTCCCTGGACGTCCTGGAGGCGGCCAAGGGGCTCGCCCCGGCATCCAGGACCAAGAGCGGGCTCATGGTGGGGCTGGGCGAGGAGGTGGAGGAGGTCCATGCCCTGCTGCGTGATCTGCGCCGCCACCGGGTGGAGATCGTCACCATCGGCCAGTACCTGCGGCCCTCGCTGAAGCACCACCCCCTCATCCGGTTCTGGCACCCGGACGAGTTCGCGGAGCTGAGGGACTACGGCACGGGGCTCGGCTTCGCCCACGTCGAGTCGGGGCCCCTGGTGCGTTCCAGCTACCACGCCGCCGACCAGGCGGTGGCGGCGGCCGCGGCCGGCTGACCCAGAGATGCCCCGGCTCCGCCACCTCTGGCTGGGCACCGTGCCGTATCGCGACGCCTGGGAGATGCAGCGCCGCCTCGCCCTGGCCCGTGCCGCCGGGGAGATCGACGACTGCCTGCTCCTCCTCGAGCACCCCCCCGTCTACACCGTCGGCCGCGGTGGCGACCCCGCCCACCTCGGGGACGGACCGGCGGCGCTCCGCGCCCTGGGAGCGGAGTGCATCGAGGTCGACCGGGGCGGCTCGGTCACCTTCCACGGGCCGGGTCAGCTGGTCGGGTACCCCATCCTCGGCCTGGCGCGGGCCTTCCCCATCCCCGGCTCCCCGGGCCGGGGCGACGCCGTCGCCTACGTCCGGGCCCTGGAGCGGGCGCTGATCGCCACCGCCGCGCGGCAGGGGGTGGTCGCCGGCCGCCGGCCCGGCATGAGCGGAGCCTGGGTGGGCCCGAACAAGCTGGCCGCGATCGGGGTCAAGCTGGCCCGTGGCGTGACCCAGCACGGCGTCGCCCTGAACGTCACCACCGACCTGGGCTGGTTCGCCCATGTGACCCCCTGTGGCATCGAGGACGGCGGGGTCACCTCCCTGGCCGCCGAGGGCGCCTTCGGTCTCACCACCAGGGTGGTGGGGGAGGACTTCGCCGCCTGCCTCGCGGAGGCGATCGGAGCGAGCCTCGAGGCCTCCGGGCCCGACCTGGCGCGCCTCGCCGCCGCCCCCGCCGGCGCTGGGCCGAGCCGGGCCGGGGGCGCTGCGCCGGTCGCGGTCTGAGCTCCCCGGCCCTCGGGGACGCCCTCCTCGCCGCCGAGTTTCCGTCGATGCTGGCGAGTACGGTCGAGGGGTTGTGGCCGCCGCTGGCCATAATTTGTGGCAATCGCGTCTTTCGCCGCGGCTGTGACCGGATGTTCGGCACTTCGTTGCGGCGTGTTGCGGGATCTCGTCCTCCCGATGCGCTGGAAGTGCTGGTCAATCGCCGCCGGCTTGGCTAACATGTTGGCTTCTGGAGCGTCCTGCCACCCGGACATCCCATCCGACGTCTCACCAGCTGGGCAGGGGGCGTTTCCCGAGGGAGCAGTCATGGCCACATTCGTCCGGAACCGCGTCCTGCACCAGTTGCAATGGGCTCCTGAGAGGGACACGTATCGCGCCCGCCGGCGCGAGGTGCTCTGCGAGCTCGACGGTCTGCTCATCCAGGTCGAGGAGGTCAACCTCCGCGGCCAGGCTCCGCCGGCCCGGGTGCTCGCCCAGCTGCGCCACCATGGCGTCCAGGTGTCCCAGGCGGCGAGCCCGGCCGACCTGGTGGAGGCGATCTTCGCCGCCCAGGAGCGCTTCATGCGCCAGCCCGTCGGTCTGCCCCCGGTCCGCGACGGCCACCTCATCAAGGGGCGGCTGGCCTCGTAGGGGGCGGCCCCGAAGCCCTGCCGGAGCGGTTAGGCTGCCCGGATGAGCTCCCTGTCAGGGAAGGAGGCGGCCGGCCGCGCCGCCGCGCGGTTCGTCGAGAACGGCATGCGGATCGGGCTGGGCACGGGTTCGACGGCGCACTGGTTCATCGTCGCCGTCGCCGAGGCGGTCCGATCCGGCGTCCACGTCGAGGCGGTGGCGACCTCCGAGGCCAGCGCCGGCCTCGCCGCCGAGCTCGGCATCGAACTGGTCGAGCTGGACGGCTCCGGCCTGGACCTGGCCGTCGACGGCGCCGATCTGGTCGACCCCCAGCTCCGCCTGGTCAAGGGCGGGGGAGGGGCCCACGTCCGGGAGCGGATGGTGGCGGCCGCCGCCCGGCGATTCATCGTCGTGGTCGACGGTTCCAAGCTGGTCCCTCAGCTTCGCGGCCCGGTTCCGGTCGAGATCCTCCACTTCGGCGCCGGAGCCACCCTGGCGGCCCTGGAGACCTGCGGCGCCCCCTTCCGGCTGCGCCGCGACGGTGAGGGGGTTCCCCGGCTGAGCGACAACGGCAATCTGCTCGCCGACGGGCGCTTCGGGGTGATCTCGGACCCCGAGGCTCTCGCCCGGCGCATCGACGCCGTGCCGGGCACGGTCGGCCACGGCCTCTTCCTGGGGATGGCCGACCGGGTCATCGTCGGTGACGATGGGGGTGGCGTTCGGGAGCTGACAGCCGCCGCCGGGTAGAGTCGTGATCTCAGGGGCGGATGGCGCAGCTGGTCAGCGCGTCTCGCTTACACCGAGAAGGCCGCAGGTTCGAACCCTGCTCCGCCCAGGTCCCGGCCGGCTCCGGCGCCCTCCCGGCTTCGGCGGGCTGGACGCGTTCGATCTCCTCCGTGCGTGCGGCGGCCGGGGCCCTCCCGGGGGTGCGGGGCGTGCGCCGCTGTTGCCGCCGACCCTGGCCCGAACGGCGCGGCGTGCCGAAGCTCCCGATCCGAGCGACCGGTTCGGCTGCGGCGCAACAAACCTGCAAAGACTTCCCCTCCACCTCGAAAGTTCATGCCATCATCGCCCAGAACGGAGGAAGTTCAGCGATGGCCAGAGCACAGGCGTCCCTGGGGGTGAGGGTGGCGGTCTTCGGGTTCGACCCCAGCCCCGACACCGCGCCGGGGCGCGCGCTCCACGTCCTCACGATCCAGCAGCACCTGCCCCAGGCCGACGTCGAGGCCCGCGAGACCTTCGAGGCGGCGGGAGCCCGAGCTGTGGCCGAGGCCGGCATCAGGATCGAGGCAGGGCGTCGGGGCCGGGGCGCCCGGCTCTCGCTGGTCGGCCTGGACGACCCGCCGGCGGCGAAGGCGCGCACCATCACCGCCTGGTACCGCACCGCCGTCCCCTATGCGGACGTGCCCCGGCCGGCGAGCTGGAACGCCATCGGCCGCAGCCTGCGCCTGGACGGGGAGGACACGGCGGCCTTCCGGGCCGCCCTGGAGAGCCTGCGGAGTGAGTGCCGCTACGTGGCCGGTGCGGTCACCCTGCTGGGCGAGGTGTTCACCGGCGACGATCTCCTCCGCGTCCACGTCGCCCTTCACGGTGGGCCCGAAGGCAGCGAACGCACCTTCCGCCGCCGGGTCCAGGAGCTCCGCGACAGCGGCGTCCTCAAGCCGGTGCGGGAGGCCGACGTGGCGGCGCTGCGCCTTCGGGTCACCCGCTTCCGGAGCCCCGCCGGCACCGGCGGGCGGCCTCCCGAGCTGCTCCGCTACGCCGGCTCAGGCGGGGAGAACGAGCAGCTGGCGGTGCTCAGGGCGCGCCGTTCGGCGTAGCCGGCCGGTCCGGGGTCCGGTCAGCCCGCGTCGGCCGCCCAGGGTGGCTCGCCGCTGCTCAGCACCAGGGTCACCGGCCCGTCGTTGACGATCTCGACCTCCATGAGGGCGCCGAACCGGCCGGTCGCCACCGTCAGGCCGAGCCCGCGCAGCGAGAGTGCGAAGCGGTCGCAGAGCCGGGAGGCCAGCTCCGGGGGAGCGGCGCCCAGGAAGCTGGGGCGGTGACCGCGGGAGCTGTCGGCGTGGAGGGTGAACTGGCTGACGGCGAGGACGGCCCCACCGGTCTGCCCCAGGGTCAGGTTCATCTTCCCGGCACTGTCGGCGCAGATGCGCAGGCCGGCGACCCGCTCGGCGAGGTGGAGGGCGGTCGCATCGGTGTCGCCGGGACCGACGGAGAGGAGCACGCAGAAGCCGGGGCCGATCTCACCGGCGGTCTCGCCGGCCACGCTCACCCGGGCCCGGCGCACCCGCTGGACGACGGCTCTCACGGCATCGGCCCCCTCGACGGCTCCCGGTTCACATGGCCACCGGCGGGCCATTGTAGAAGGCGGCGACCGCCCTCACTGCCAGGTGCCGGAATCCCAGCCGAGCCCGTACAGCGACGACGAGCTGAGCGCGCTCGCCCAGCCCCCGTGGGTGCTGGCGAATTCGTAGTAGTAGGGGCTGGGGTCGACCACGACGGCGTACGCCGTGCTGCCGGCGGGCAGGGTCACCGTGGTCGCCGTGTTGGTGCTGGTGGCGATCTCGCTCAGGGTGTGCGTGCCCTCGTTGGCCACGTACACGTCCGCGCTGCTGGGGATCGCGGCGATGCCCGTCGGGTCCGCCGGAGTGCCCACCGCCGGCTCGGCGGTGGGGGTGTCGTTGCTCACCGTGATGGCGTCGACCTGGCGGTTGTCGTAGTCGGCGACGTAGAGCTGGCAGCCGTTGGGGGTGATGGCCAGCGCGTCCGGCTCGGGGGCGACGGTGCGGTGCTCGGTGTAGCTGGAGAGCTTGATGGTGGTGGCCAGCGTGTCGCTGCTCACCGTGATGTCCTCGACGGAGCCGCCCGTGTAGCTGGCCACGTAGAGCTTGGTCCCGTCGGGGGTCACCGCGAGGATGTTGGGGTCGCCGGCGCCGGTGACGTTGCCGTCGGTGAGGCTGCCCACGGCGATGGTGCTGGTGACCGTCTCCGACGACACGGTGATGTCGTCGATGTCGTTGTTGGCCTGGTCGGCGACGTAGACGTGGGCGGAGTTCGGTGTCACCGCGAGGGCGATCGGGTGACCCGTGGTGGCTCCGATGGTGATGGTGTTGGTGACGGCCTTGGTGGCGGTGCTGACGACGCTGACCTCGTGGGCGCCGTAGTCACCGACGTAGACCTTGGTGCCGTCGGGGGTGATGAGCAGCGCGGTGGGATCGCTCTGCGTGCCCACGGTGATGCCCGTCCCCAGAGTGTCGGTGGCGATGGTGATGGGGTAGAGGAGGTTGTTGGCCTTGTCCACCACCCAGGCGGTGGTCCCGTCCGGGCTCACCGCCACCGCCACGGGATCGGACGCCGCGCCGACCGTCGGCAGCGTCACCGTGGCGATTGCCTGGGTGGCGGTGGTGATGATCTGCACCTCGTGGGAGGCGCCCTCGGCGGCGATCAACTTGGTGCCGTCCGGGGTGACGGCCAGTGCGTTGGGCTCCTTGCCCAGCGTTCCGGTGGTCAGCTTGGTGAGGGCGTTGGTCGAGGTGAGGACGGAGGCCAGGGTAGCCGCCGAGCCCTCCCCACCCGCGACGTACGCATTCGGTGTGATGGCTCCACTGGGATTGACGTCCGTGTCGGTGAGGTTCGGGGCGGAGCCGCCCGGGGTCCCCGTTGCGCTGTACGTCCCCGCCGCGCTGGTGGAGCGCTCCTCTCTCATGCCGGTGACCAGGTAGCCGTTGCTGGCGTCCTTGGTCGCGGGTCCGGTCCAGGAGGCGGTGACGTTGGTTTGCCCGGTCCCGCCCGAGCAGCCGTTGGCGAAGGTGACCCCGCTGGGGGCGGTCAGCGTCGCCGTCTGGAACGTCATCGGCCCGGCCGAGGTCAGGTCGGTGAACATCGCGTACGCCACTCCGCACTGGCCGAGTGCGACCAGTGCCAGTACCGCCACCGGGACCAGCACGGCGTGCCGGGTCACGCGGCGGGGCGTCACCGCGGTTCCTCCCGCCAGATGCGCGCCAGGGCGACCCCCGCGAGGATCCCGATCATGGTCAGGAGGGCGACGATGCGCACCCACGCGACGGTGGCCCAAATGGCGAGGTAGCCGAGGCCCGGCACCACGTAGGTGACATGCCAGGCGGTGCCGCCCTGCAGGACGGCCGTCCACTGGTCGGGCGCGTTGTTGGCGTCACCCTGGGTGCGGATCTCGACCTTGCCGCCGACGTGGATCACCTTGATCACCCGGTGGGTGACCAGGATGTTGGGGTCCGACGGCGGGTGGAAGGCGAGCACCTGGCCCACCGTCACCTGGGTGTCCGGCTCGGACTGGGCGAGCACCACGGCGCCCGGTGGCATCGCTGGCGCCATCGACCCGCTCAGCACCACGTCGTACCGCCACCAGTTGCAGGCCATGCCGAGCACGGCGAGGACGGAGATGGCGGCGAGGACGAGCAGCGCCTCCTCCGCCACGAGGCGGGCCCGCGTCCGGACGTACCGCAGCGCGGCCGCCGGCCAGGCGGTTGGGGGCGGGAGGGCCCGGAGCGCGCGCCGGATTCCGCGTCCCGCGAGGGCGGCCGCTTCGGGGAGCCGCGCCGGAAGGGCGGGCAGTTCCCGGACGTCGTGACGGATCCCGCGCCGGACGAGCGCGGCGTCGGCAGCGATCCACGATCCCACTCTCGGAGCGCCCGCCTGGACAGCTCGGACCACCCACCCCCGGAGCAGCGCGGCGGCGGCCGCGACCCGCCTGCCCGCTCTCGGGGCGCCGGCCCTGACGGCGCGGCGCGCCCACGCCCGGAGGAGCGCGGCGGCTGTCGCGATCCGGGACCCCACTCTCGGAGCGCCCGCCTGGACGGCTCGGACCACCCACCCCCGGAGCAGCGCGGCGGCGGCCGCGACCCGCCTGCCCGCTCTCGGGGCGCCGGCCCTGACGGCGCGGCGCGCCCACGCCCGGAGGAGCGCGGCGGCTGTCGCGATCCGGGACCCCACTCTCGGAGCGCCCGCCTGGACGGCTCGGACCACCCACCCCCGGAGGAGGGCGGCGGTGGCCGCGACCCTCCTGCCCGCTCTCGGGGCGCCGGCCCTGACGGCGCGGCGCGCCCACGCCCAGAGGAGTGCGGCGACTCCGGCGATCACCGAGGCTGCCCAGCGGGAGGCGAGGCGCGCGCGGCGCACCGCCGCCCTGAGGACGGCCAGCAACCTGGCGCGCCGGGAGATCGCGTTGGGACCGCCTGCGATCGCCGGGCCCTGCCCTGCCGATCCGCCCCCCTCCAGCGGCGTCTCGGGGTTCATCAGTGTCAACCTCTGGGAACACGTTGAGGGGAGCGGCATCAGCCGCTCCCCTCATCCGACGTGGATGGCCTTGCTTACTTGCTGGCGGCCGTCCGCTGGGTGGCGGTGAAGTTGTATGTGAGGGTCGAGGAGCACCCCTCGAGGTTCTCCGTCGCGGAGGTGCCGCCGACCGTGCCGCTGCAGAGCGTGGAGACCTGGCCGATGTTGCCGGGGGCTCCGACGGGGAGGCTGAACGTCATCACGACCCAGTCCTGACCGCCCGCGCTCAGCGAGAGCAGAGGAGTGAGGGTCGCCGGTGCGGTCTCAAGCGACTTGACGGAGGTGCTCGCCAGCACGGTGACCGTCGTGCCACCGCACGTGTAGGTGGGCGGGGGCCCGGCAACGCGCGTCCAGGCCACCGAGCAGGTCTGAACCGTCACCTGCAGCCCGTTGGTCGTGTCGGTGTCGAGGAGCGAGGTGGGGCTGGCGGTGATGCCCAGGGTGATGCTGGCGTCGTTCAGGGTGGCGCCGGTCGAGTTGAGGTCGACCTCCCGGGGGATGGTGTCTCCGGGGGCGATGGCGGTGGCGGCGGTCGTCGTGTCGTTGGTCGGCCCCACGGCCAGGACCACCTTGCCGGAGCTGATCGACTGGGGGCCGGCGCTGGTGGTGTCGGTGAAGGTGGCGAACGCTCCGCCGACCACAGCCCCCGCGCCGGCCACGACGACGGCCAGGGTGAGGGCCATGCGGGTGGCGGTCGCGCGCCGGGAAACGCCGTTTGTCTTGCCGTCTTCCATGATCCAAGTACTCCTGGAGATCGTGGTGCGGCGAGCCGCTACGTTTCTCCGCTGATCTGGGTGGATGTGATGTGGACGGGACCTGCCCACTGGGCCAGGCTGACCACGCCCGGATAGTGCATCTGCACCAGATCGCCCGATCGACGCGTGAGCGTCTCGCGTCCCCAGCGTCACCATGCCACCACCGGTGGTCACGGGAATCACGCCTCGGTGAACTGAATGTCAGATCAGGACGCGCCCCGAGGGGCGCCCGGGTCCGTCATCTGAGGTGACGCATTCCGGCCGTGAAGGCGGCGGCGGCGGAGCCGCCGGGTCAATGGGCGGAGATCGAGCTGGGCTGGGCGGCCGAGGTCGATGGGACGATCGGGCCGTTCACCGACGAGCGGATGTCCGACGCCACGGTGGTGAGGAGGACGACGAGGAGGACGATGGCCAGCAGAAGGCTGACCACGGCACAGATCGCCTTCGTCCTGCTCTCCCCGGGGGAGCCGAACAGGACGTCCCTCCAGGTCGCGCGAGGCCTGCCGCCCGCGGCGCGGGTGGCCACCCAGCCGTACCCGTCCCACCAGAACCGGCCGTCTGGTGTGAACCGGCTCCTCCTCGGGGCAAGCATGTTCCGGGACATCCTGTCGCTGATGGTGGCCGCGCCGAGTCGCGGCGGGATCGCGGTCGGGGTGGCGATCGGGTAACGGCATGGTCATGCGTCGCACCCACCGGCGGCGCCCCACGGGCCGCCTCCCGCCGGCTGGCGGAGTCCGGCCGTGAGCCGGTCAGGCGGTCACCAGGACCGCCAGCACGAACGCCGCGTAGCCGGCGATGAGGACCCAGCCGGCCCGGCGCCGGAGGCTGCGCTGCGCGTAGGCGAGGGCCACCGTCAACCCCGTAAGGCCGACGTACCAGCCGGCCACGAGGAGCGCCTGGCCCGACGGCCGGCCAAGCGCGACGAAGAGCGTCGGGATCAGCAGGCCGGCGGTGACGTTCAGGGTGTTGCTGGTGAAGGCGGTGCTGAGCGCCGCCGCTCCCCTCCCCCTGGCGGCGAGGTGGACGGCGGCGACGGCGGGGGGCAGGCTGGTGACCGCCGCCAGGACGAGGCCGCCGGTGATGACGCCGGGCACCGAGAAGTGCTGCCCCAAGGACGACGCGCCGCGCTCCATGGCCACGGTGGCGGCGATGACCACCAGCAGCGCCGGGATGGCCACGAGGAGGTCCCCGATGGTGCCGCGCCGGGCGCGGATGGCGACCACCAGCTCGAGCTCCTCCTCGTCGACGGCCGACGCCAGCCAGGCGCTCCAGCGGCGGGGGAGGGGAAGGCTCCGGCGTCCCGCCCGATGCATGCCCAGCAGCACGACATAGGGGATCAGAACAAGCAGCACCAGGACCAGACCGGCGGCGGAGTCGATCACACCCATGACGGTGACCAGGCAGACGGCGGCGACCCACAGGGCGACGGCGCCGCTCAGGGCGACCACCTTGCGGTGGAGGCCGATGCGTCCGGCGACGACCGCTCCCAGGCCGAGCAGCGCTGCCAGGTTGAAGATGTTGGAGCCGATGACGACGCCCGCCCCCAGCGTCCTCTGCTGGTGGGCCAGGGCGGTGACGGCCGCGGCGATGTTGGCCTGGTCGGCCGCCAGGGCGGCGAGCAGGCCGAGCAGCGCCTCGGAGAGTCCGAGCCACTCTCCGAGGCGCTCCACCCTGGTGACCAGGAGCCAGCTGGTGGCGACGCTGACGACGGCCCCGAGCAGGAAGAGGGCGAGAGAGACGCCGACGCTCACCGGCGCTCTCGACCGCGGCGGCGCACGCGCAGCGGCAGGGCGGGAGGGTGGGGCGTCGCCACCTGGCGGGGGTCAGCCGGAGTGCGCACGTCGGCTCCATCACGCGAACGGACCGTGTGCCGACCAGACTTCCCGGCGCTCCGAACTGGATCGATCCTACCATCCGGCCCCGGGGGGCGATCCCCGGCGCCGGTGCGGCGGAAGGGGGCGACGCCGTGAGGACGTCGCGCGTCTCCGCGGTGCGCGACGCACCCCCCGGGGACCGGGTTCACGCTCGACTGCGGCCGGCGTGAACCCGGGGTTCGCGGCAGGGGTGGCGATCAGCTCCCGGCGGGATCGCCGGCCGTGTCGGCATCCTCGGCGAGGATGCGGTACAGCCCCTTGCGCGTCTCGGTGAGCAGCCGGGTCGCCTTGGCGACCTGCGCGGCGTTGCCCGCCTGGGTGACCTGGACGGTGGCGGCGCCGACCGCCGCGATGAGGTGGAAGAGCGACCGCGCGTCCTCGTTGACCGAGTCCGCGGCGGAGGCCCAGGGCGCGGCCAGCTCCTCCGGGTGGGTGTCGGCGTACTCCTTGCCCGCGTCCGTGAGACGGAAGTCCCGCCGTCCGCTCGCCACGTCGGCCTGGATGAGCCCCTCGTCCTCGAGCTGCTGGAGGGCGGGGTAGACGGAGCCGGCGCTGGGCCGCCAGACGCCCTCGCTGCGCTCGGCGATCTCCTGGATGATCTGGTATCCGTTGCGGGGCTGCTCCAGGAGCAGCGCCAGGATGGCGGCGCGGACGTCGCCACGGCGCATCCGCCCCCTCATCCCGCGACCCGGGCCCCCAAAGCCGCCGTGGGGGACCTGCCAGCCGGGGTGGAAGGGGAAACGGTGCGGGCCGTGGGGGGGGCGCCAGGGGCCGGGCCCCTCAGACTCGCCCGGGGGGGTGTGATGCCGGCGTCCGGCCGGGAAGTGATCGGACCAATCCGGGTGGGTGGTGTCGTCCATGGTGGGTGCCTCGTGGAGGGGTTGAAGGATAGGTCAACGATATATCAAGATAGTCCGCGATGCAACCATGAGTGTCGCGGTGGCCCCGGGAGGGGGCGGGCCCGCCGCCTCCTCCGAGGAGTCGGGCAGACTGAGCTTGTGGACACGATGGGAGACGACGCGCTCGGAGGGGGGCCGGCACCCGTGGCCTCGGAGCGGTGGCGCGCCAAGGCCGCCTCGGCGGACAGGCTGGTGCTCTGGGACATCGACGGGACGCTGATGCGGGCCGGGGAGATCGCCGCTGTCGTCTTCGAGCGGGCCATCGAGCAGGTTCTCGGGACCCGGCCGTCGCGGCGCCTGCGCATGGCGGGGAAGACCGATCCGCAGATCGTCCGTGAGCACCTCGCGCTGGCCGACCTCAGCGATGCGGATCGGTACGTCGAGGCGATCCTCGCCCGGGCCGAGGTGGAGCTCGCCGGGGCCAGGGATCTGATCACCCAGCACGGCACGGTCAAGCCTGGCGTCCTGGACCTGCTCCGCAGGCTGGACCAGGACGACCGCTTCCTCCAGTCGGTGGTCACCGGGAACATCACCGCCAACGCCGCCGTCAAGCTGGGTGCCCTTGGGCTCGACGCCTGGCTGGACCTGGAGATCGGCGCCTACGGCTCGGACAGCGCCGAGCGTCGCGACCTCGTGCCCATCGCCATGGCGAGGGCGGAGCGGCTGCGGGACCGGCGCTTCGAGCCGGGGCAGGTGTGGATCATCGGCGACACCGGCAACGACCTCGCCTGCGCCCGGGCGGCCGGCGCCCGATGCCTGCTGGTGGCGACGGGCGGGGAGACCCTGGAGGCGCTGCAGGCGCTCGACGCGGATGCGGTGCTCGCCGATCTCAGCGACACGCAGGCGGTGCACCGGCTGCTGGCCGGGACGGACACCGCCATTGACACCGGGCCGTAGACTCGGCCCATGCCTCTTCACGGTGACTACGAGCCCAGCCCCTTCCAGTGGGTCAGAGACCAGGTCGCGGAATACGAGAGTTCCGGTGGCACGCGTGGCAACCTGCTGCGCGGCACCGAGTGGCCGGTGATCATCATCACCGCACGCGGCGCCAAGACCGGCAAGCTGCGCAAGTTCGGCCTCATGCGCGTGGAACATCAGGGCGAGTACGCGCTGGTGGCGTCCAAGGGGGGCGCTCCCGACAACCCGCTCTGGTATCACAACCTGGTGGCGGATCCCACCGCGGTGATGATCCAGGACGGCCCCGAGCCGTTCGACGTCCAGGTGCGCGAGGTGAGCGGCGCGGAGCGTGAGGAGTGGTGGACCAGGGCGGTCGCCGCCTACCCGCCGTACGCCGAGTACCAGACCAAGACCACGCGGCTGATCCCGGTCTTCGTCGCCAGCCGGCGCGTCTGAGTCTCGCCCGGATACCCGGGTCGGGCCGGCCATCGGGACGGCCCACCAACCGGAGTAGGGTGCGGCCGGTGAAGATCGGGCTCCTCCTCGGCTTCTGGGGCGAAGCGGGCCCGCCGCCCGGGCTGCTCGACTCGGTCCGGGAGGCGGAGTCGCTCGGCTACGAGTCCCTGTGGATCGGCGAGGCGTCGGGGTCCGACGCTCTGACGCCGCTCGCCTGGCTCGGCTCGCACACCACCCGGATGCGGCTTGGCACCTGCATCGCCCACATGGCGGCCCGGACCCCGGCGGCGACGGCGATGGCGGCGCTGACCCTCGACCATCTCTCCCAGGGGCGTTTCGCGCTCGGTCTCGGCGTCTCCGGCCCGGAGCTCGTCGAGGGCTGGTACGGGCAGCCGTTCGACCCTCCTCTCGGCCGGACGCGCGACTACGTCGAGATCGTCCGCCGCGTGCTGGCGCGCCAGGCGCCGGTGGAGTACCGGGGACGCCATTTCTCCCTTCCGCTGGAGGGGGGATCGGGGCTGGGACGGCCGTTCCAGTCCATGGTCCGGCCGCTGCGACCCGACCTGCCCATCCTCCTCGCCGCCGAGGGCCCGCGGAACGTCACCCTCGCCCGCGAGATCGCCGACGGCTGGATCGCCACGTACTACTCGCCGCAGCATGACGCCCACCTCCGCGCCGCCCTGGCCGAGGGGGCGGCCCGCCCGGGGGCGCACTGCCCCGAGGATCGGTTCGAGGTCGTGGGCACGGTGCCCGTCGTGCTGGACGACCGGGTGGAGGCGGCCGCCGACCGGCTGCGCGGCCTCTTCGCCCGATTCATCGGCGGCATGGGGCCGCGCGGCAGGAACTTCCACTTCAACGCCCTGGCGCGCATGGGATACGAGGGCGCCGCGACCCGCGTGCGCGACCTGTGGCTGGAGGGGCGAACCGCGGAGGCGGCGGCCGCCGTCCCCACGGCGATGATCGAGGCCGTCGCCCTCATCGGCCCCCCCGCCAAGATCCGCGAGGAGCTTCCTCAGTGGCGCGGCTCGCTGCTCACCACGCTTCTGGTCAGCGTCCCCCCCGACCTGGGCGGCCTGCGCCGGGTGGCCGAGTTGCTGCTCAGTGCCTGAGGAGCGGCGGCGCGCAGCGGCGCCCAGGTCGTATCCGCCGTCGGCCTGGTGGCCCGGTCGGCCCGCACCCGGGTCGCGGAGCTCCTCATCGCGGCGTTGGCCCGCGCCAACGGGTTGGCGCTGTGCACGCGCAACGCCGCCGATTTGGCGGGCCTGGACGCGCTCGTGACCGTGATTGCCGTCTGAGAGCTCAGGCCCGGCGGGCGACCTTGTGGGCCGCCGCCTGCTGCAGGGGACGGATGACGATCTGGTCGAGGTTGACGTGGGGTGGGCGGGTGACGGCGAAGACGACGGCGTCCGCCACGTCGGCGGCGGTGAGCGGCGTCACCCCCCGGTACACGGCGGCCGCGCGCTCGGCATCCCCGTCGAAACGGTTGAGGGAGAAGTCGGTCTCGACCATGCCGGGGCAGATCTCGGTGACCCGGACGGGGCGCCCCGCCAGCTCCAGCCGAAGCGTCTGGCTGATGGCGTGGACGGCGTGCTTGGCGGCGGTGTAGCCGCCGCCCCCCTCGTACACCTCGATGCCGGCGGTGGAGGAGATGTTCACGATGTGCCCGCGCCCCGACCGCTCCAGGGCGGGCAGCAGGCTTCTCGTCATCTGCATCAGGCCGAGAACGTTGGCCTCCCACATCCAGCGCCAGCGGTCGCTGCGCGAGTCGGCGATGGGGTCCATGCCGCGCGCTCCGCCGGCATTGTTGACCAGCACCTCGGCGCGGTCGACGCCGGCGCAGAAGGCGGCGACGCTGCTCTCGTCGGCGACGTCGAGGACGCACCACTCGGCGTCCAGCCGCGCGGCGACGGCGCGGAGCCGATCCTCGCGACGGGCGCCGAGCAGGAGGCGGAACCCGGCGTCCGCAAGGCGGTGGGCGACGGCCTCGCCGATGCCGGCGCCGGCCCCCGTGACCACGGCGAGGGGGCGGAACGGCGAGTCGGTGGGGGGCGTCTCCGTGGGTTCGATCATTCCGTGTCTCCTGGTGTCGTGAACGCGGGTCCGCGGGACGGGCGAGGGGGCCGACGCCAACCACCCGGGTTGCGCCCGCGCGCTAGCCTCGCCAGCCGCCGGTCGATCAGCTCAAGGTCACACCGGCCGGGGGAGAAGCGGCCCGCCCACGCGCGCAGCCGCTCGTGCTCCTCGTCGGATGGGTCGGCGAGTGCCGCCATCAGGCGCCGGTAGCCGGAGGGGCCGCCGCAATCCTCCGGAGGTCCGGCGCGCTCCCCGGCCGTGCATTGCGGGACCGGACGCTCCTCGACCTCCCACATGTCCTCGAGAAGGATGTCGTGCGTCCAGCCGTCCCCGAAGTCGTACTCGTACAGGGCGCGATCGCCGACATCCGCGAGAATCTGATAGAGCCGAACGCTCTCCTCATCGATGGCGGGGGCCAGCACTCCCTCGTCGTCGGGCTCGCCGATCCGGACCTGCCCCACCCGGAATTCGTGGAGATGGCGATCCTGCCAGCCGAAGGCGGTCTGGATGATGCGGTGGAAGACCGGCAGGGGGGCGGTGTCGGCCACGACCAGCCGCCTCCAGACGGGCGGCGTGACGTCCGTCAACTCGATGAGGATCTGGTAGGCGCGGCGGCCCGCCTCACCCTCGCGTCGCAGCCGGAGGATCAGGGCGTCCTGGCGGGCCCTGTCATCGGGGCGGACGGCCCGCCATGTGGCCTCGATCTGCTCGGCGTGGAGGGGGAAGTGGTCGGCGGAACGGCGGACCAGAACATCCACCGAGTAGGCACCGAGCTCGTCGTGGGAGCCCTCTCGGTCCCACTCGGCGTCGCCGAGGGAGTCCAGAAGCTCGAGGTTGGCCTGGAGCAGGCTCTCCAGCAGGCGGAGCGAGGATTCGACGGGGCGGTCGTAATGGAGCCGCCGTGCGAACTCCGCCTCGTCGTAGCTGCGGATCGCCGGCCGGTCCTCGGCGAGCAGGCGTCGCAGGCGGGCGGCGGCCATCAGCTCGGCGTCGGCGACGTGATGGACCACCTCTCGAATCGTCCAGGCGTCCGGCTGGGGGCGCAGGTCGAGAAGTGAGGCGTCGACGCCGGTCAGCGCCGCGCGGATCAGCTCCGGCCCGTGGCGCAGCCGGTCGATCAGACCGGCGCGTTGCTCATCGGGCATTGGCGAATTGTGACGGCCCCAGGCTCCGACGGGTCGACCCCTCCTTCCTCCACGGCGATGTCACCGGTCCAGGCCAGCAACCCAGGCGGCGATCTGAGCCCGGGTGCTGAAGCCGAGCTTGTTGAGGATGTTGCGGACGTGGCTCTCCACGGTGCGCTCGGAGATGAACAGGCGGGCCCCGATCTGCTTGTTGCTCAGGCCGTCGGCGACCAGGCGCGCGACATCGGCCTCGCGCCTGCCCAGCGGGGAGGCCGCAGAGACGTCAGCGGAAGGGGTCTCGCCCGGGACCCTGGTGCCGAGGGCAAGCGTCACAGCGGCGTCCCGGCTCAGCCGTCTTCCCTCCGCGATCGCCGCCGAATAGCCGTCGGCGCCCAGCGAGGTCCTCGCCGACTCCTCCGCCATGGCGGCAAAGGGAGCGAGGGTGGCGATGATCCCGCTTCCGGTCTCCGATCGCAGGGTCTCGGCAGCGCCGAGCAGGTGCGCGGCAAGGCGGGCCTTCCCTGTCCCGCCCGCGACGTAGGCGAGCCCGACGAGGAAGAGCATCTGGGCGATCCGGTCGTCGATCCGTTGCGCGATGCCGAGCCCCTCCCGGAAGAGCGACGTGGTCCGTTCGAATTCGGCGGACACCAGGGCGGCGCTCCCCAGGTTCATGAGCTGCATCTCCAGTCCATAGAGATCACCCACGTCCCTGCTGCGGCGCTCGCCCTCGGCGGCGGCGGCGGTCACCGCGGCGACGTCTCCGCGCAGGATCGCCGCGATAGCCCGGGTCTGGAGGATGGAGAGCTGTGCCAGGTAGTCGTCGGCGCTGCCGGGGACGGCCCCGGCGGCTTCGAGGAGGCGGTCCGACGCCGGGGTGTCTCCGTCCATCAGTGCGGCCACCGCGCCCATGGCCAGGGACTCGGTCAAGCGACGTAGGTCGCCCGCCTCCCGGGCCGCCACTGCTGCCCGGTCCAGCGTCGGCCGGGCGGTCGCGGGATCGCTCTGGAGAACGGCGAGGAACCCGCGCATGAAACCGGCGCGCGCCTTGCCTGCGGCATCCCCGCCCGGGAGTGCCAGCAGCTCATCGAGCCAGCGGATACCCTCGCTGGTCGCGCGGGTCATCCAGTACAGGCCCAGAGCCGCGGCGAGGCTGAGCCCGCGTAGGGCGTCCCGCCCGGCGATGCAGCGGCGCAGCACAGCCCGGATGTTGTCGATCTCGACCTCCATCCATGCGAGCCACTCCACGAGCCGGAAGCGCCCCTCCTCGGCGGCGTCACCACAACGGCTCGTGTAGTGCTCGGAGCAGCGCTCCTCGAGCATCGCCTCCTCACCGGCCTCGCGGAGCTTGAGCGCGGCGAACTCACGCATGGTCTCGTGGAGGTGGTAGCAGGCGATGCCGTGGTCATCCGTCTTGATCACCAGCGATCTGTCGACCAGCGAGGAGAGCAGCTCGAGGACCCGCTCCTCCGGCACCTCCGCGGACGTGCACACTCCCTCCACGTCCTCCAGCAGGAACCGGCCGGCGAACCCGCACAGCCGTCGCAGCAACGCGCGCTCGGGGGCGGTGAGGAGGTCGTGGCTCCACTCGATGGTGGTGCGCAGGGTCTGGTGGCGGGGAAGCGCGGCGCGACCTCCAGCCGCGAGGAGGTTGAAGCGGTCGCTGAGACGGGCGAGCACCTGCTCCACGCTGAGCACCCGGGTGCGCACCGCCGCCAGTTCGATCGCGAGCGGCAGACCGTCGAGCCGGCGGCAGAGGTCGGCGACCACGGCGGCGTTGCCCTCGGTCAGGTCGAATCGCCCGGTTGCCGCCGCGGCCCGTTCGCTGAAGAGCATGACCGACTCGTTGAGGCGAAGCTGGGCCAGCGGCTCGGGCGCGTGCGCCGCCGGCAGGGGCAGGGGTGGGACCGGGACCACCTGCTCGCCGGCCACCGCGAGGGGCTCGCGGCTGGTGGCCAGGACGCGCAGGGCGGGAGCGGTGCGCAGCATGTCGGAGATCAGCTGCGCGGCGGCAGGGAGCAGGTGTTCGCAGTTGTCGACGATGAGGAGCATGTCCGCGTCGCGCAGGTGAGAGAGGACCAGGGTGCGCGGCTCGGTGGCGGTCTGATCGTGGAGGTCGAGGGATGCCAGCACCGCGTTGGCGATGAGCGCAGGGTCGTGGATGTCGGCGAGCTCGACCAGCCAGGCCCCTCCGGGACGGCTCGAAACGAGGTCGGCGCCGACCCTCAGCGCGAGGCGCGTCTTGCCGACACCGCCGGGGCCGACCAGGCTCACCAGGCGAGCGGATGTCAGCTTGCGGCGGACCTGGGCGATCTCCTGGCGACGGCCGACGAAGCTGGTCGTCTCCGCCGGAAGGTTCCCCGTGCGATGGGCGCGTCCGGCCATGGGCGGCAGCCTACCACGGCCCCGCTCAGCGTTCCGGGGCGACTCAGTGCTCGATCAGGGGCAGCACGGATGGCCGCGGTACGGGCGACCGGGTAGCGTCGTCGCATGGTGCGTGAGCTGCTGACCCAGCGCGTCGAGGTGCGGTTCGCCGGCCCGCCGCCGGTGCTGCAGGTGGAGCGCGCCTCGGGGGTGAGCGACGTTGTGTGCGAGGGTCGGGTGCTGCGCTGCCTGGTCTGTGGCAGTTTCCAGCCCTTCCTCGAGGCCCTGCGCGGCCACGAGGTGCTGACCCTCACGACCGCGCCGGTGGTCGACGTCACCGGGCAGACGCAAGAGGGCGAGCCGTGATTGGAGCCGCCGGCGGGGCAGCGGCCAGCGACGCTGCCTGGAGTTTCCGGGCTGTTTGACCTGATGATCGGCTATCATCGCGCCTCATCCCGAGGACCGACGCCCCCCCGTCGTTGGCCGAGCCCGTGAGTTGGCTGCTGTGACGCAGACCACGCAGGCCGCGACGATGCGGGCCGTCGTTGGGGCGCAGTACGGGCCACCCGAGTGCCTCGAGGTTCGCGAGGTCCCCCGCCCCGACCCTGGCCCGGGTGAGTTGCTGGTGCGGGTTCACGCAGCCGCGGTCAACCCACTCGACTGGTTCCTGGTCACCGGCCTTCCCCTGATTGCCCGCACCTCCATGGGGCTGCGCCGGCCCAAGCAGTTGATCGCCGGTGTGGACCTGGCAGGGGTGGTCCAGGCGGTGGGCAGCGGTGTGACCCAGTTCCGGGTGGGCGACGAGGTCTTCGGGGGCGGCACGGGCGTCTTCGCCGACTACGCGCTGGCCAAGGAGGGGGATCTGGCGCCGAAGCCGCACTCCCTCAGCTTCGAGGAGGCGGCCGCGGTCCCGCTGGCGGCGGTCACCGCGCTCCAGGCACTTCGGGACCGCGGACGGCTGCAGGCCGGCCAGGCCCAGGCGGTCCTGATCAACGGGGCGAGCGGCGGCGTGGGCCTGTTCGCAGTGCAGATCGCCAAGCACCTCGGCGCCGAGGTGACCGGGGTGTGCAGCTCCGGCAACGCCGAGCTGGTTCGCTCGATGGGGGCTGACCGGGTCATCGACTACGCCGCCCAGGACTTCACCCGGGCAGGCCGGCCCTATGACCTCATCCTCGACAACGCCGGCAACCATCCGCTCAAGGCGCTGCGGCGGGCGCTCACCCACGAGGGGACGCTCATCTCCAACAGCGGCAGCGGCGGGGGGCGCTGGTTCGGGCCGTTCGGCCGGATCGTGAAGGTGAAGACGGCGGCGCCGTTGGTCAGTCAGCGGCTCGTCTTCTTCCTGGCCAGGGTCAACCGCTCCGACCTCGGTCGGCTCGGCGACATGGCGGACACTGGTGCGCTGAAGGTGGCCATCGAGCGGACCTACCGGTTGGAGGAGACCGCCGCCGCTCTGCGCCATGTCGGCGAGGGACACGTTCGCGGCAAGCTCGTCGTCACCGTCGCCGACGAGTAGCCGGGGGGACGCCCACCGACTCAGTACCGCGCCCGGGACTCCACGGATGGCGGGTGCAGCCCGCTCGGGATAGGGTGCCGGAATGGTCCATGAGACGCCGACAGGGAGGGGCGAGGCGAGCTTCCCGGATCGATCCTCCGTCCACGACAGGGGAGACGGTCTCCACACCAGTGCGGACGCTGGTTGGGCCAGGTGGCTGGGGGCGGCGTTCCTAGCCCAATTCATCACGGGCGTTGCCGCTGCGATTCTCGCGTGGCCGGTCACGTCCGGGCAGCTCTCCGCCGTCTTGGTGAGCATCGCCCACCACGTCGTCCAGATCCGCCTGGACATCGTGGCCAATGCCACCACGTGGGTCGGAATCATCGTCATGACATCGCTCCTCTACGTGCTCCTCAGAGGACGGAGCAAGCCAGTCGCGCTGGTCGCCCTGGTCCTCTGGGTCGCCGAGGTCACGCTCAGTGTCGTCGGCGCGGTCGGGCTGTACGCGCTTCTGACGCTCAGCGCGGACTTCGTCAGGGGCGGTGCCCCCCTGACCTCATCGTACGAGACGCTTGGTGCTCTCTTTCAGGGGCTCGAACAACACGCGGCCGATCTGTCCCTGGTGTTCTTCTCGCTCGGAGCCCTCCTCTGGTATGCGCTGCTCTTCACGTCGAGGCTGGTTCCGCGGGGGCTCTCGGTCTGGGGCCTGCTGGCCATGCTGCCGGTCTTGGCCGGCGCCCTGCTGATGGCCTGGGATCACAGTCTCACGGTGCCGCCCCTTCTTGAACTCCCTTACCTGCCGTTCGAGCTGGTGATTGGTCTGTGGCTTCTGGTCAGGGGTGCGAGCCACCCACTCAGCACCGCGTCCGGCACTCCACGGATGGCGGGTGCCGCCCGACCGGAGCAGGGTGCCTGACATGTTCGGTGAGGCGCCGACACAGCGGGTCGACGCGTGCTTCGCAGGCCCAGCACCCGCGCCGCGGGTCCGACTGGCCTCCGGGGTTCGCCGGGCGAAGGTCGCCCGGAAGGACCTCGGCACGGTGGGCGAGGCTCGGATCGTCCTTCATCAATAACGGAGGAGAAGGGTATGCGCGGGACGCCAGACACTCGTTTGGTCAGGTGGCTGGGGGCGGCGTTCGTGGCCCAATTCATCGGAAGCATTGCGGCTGAGGGTCTGACATCGTCCATCCTGACCGGAAGCATCCCCGCGGTCATGGTGGGCGTCACCCACAACGGCGCCCAGATCCGGGTGGACATCCTGATTCAGATCGCCACGTGGGTCAGCATCATCATCATGACGTCGCTGCTCTACGTGATCCTGAGAGCACGGAGTCGGCCGGTCGCGCTGGTTGCTCTGGTCCTGTGGGTCACCGAGGTCCTGCTGAGCGCGGTCAGCGTGCTGGGGCTGTATGCGCTGCTGACGCTCGGCCCGGACTTCGTCAGGGCCGGTGCCCCGCCGACCTCATACTATGAGACGCTCGGCACTTTCTTTCTCGGGCTCGAGCAGCACGCGGCCGAAGTGTCCTTGCTCTTCTTCGCGCTCGGAGCCTTCCTGTGGTACGGGCTGTTCTTCACGTCGAGGCTGGTTCCGCGGGGGCTCTCGGTCTGGGCCTTGCTGGCGATGGTCCTCGTTCTCGCTGGCATCCTGCCGCAGGTTTGGGATCACAGCATCAATGTCCCCCTCGCTCTCGACATCCCCTATCTGCCGTTCGAGCTGGTGGTGGGTCTGTGGCTTCTCGCCAGGGGCCCCAGTCCAGCGTTCAGCACAGCATGATGTTCGAGTGGGAGAGCCCCACGCTGCAGCCGCGCCTGGCATCCGGTGCCGGCTGCGTCGCCGGTGGAGACGGGCGGGCCAGCCTCGTGACCCAGGGGACCAGGTTGCCGCCTCTGTGGGGCCATCACCACCGACTCAGTACCGTGCCCGGGACTCCACGGATGGCGGGGCCCGCCCGCCCCGGATAGGGTGACCGTGGTCGAGGACCGCTGGATCGTTCATCCACGACAGAGGAAGAGGATCTCCACGTGATTGCAGACGCTCGTTGGGTCAGGTGGCTGGGGGCGGCGTTCGTAGCGCAATTCATCACAAGCCTTGCGGCCGAGGCCCTCTCAACTCCCCTCGTGACCGGCAGCATCTCCGCGGACATGGTCAGCATCAACCACAACGCCGTCCAGATGCGGGCGGCCATCGTTCTCTATCTCGCCACGTGCGTTGGCATCATCGTGATGACATCGCTCCTCTACGTCCTCCTGAGAGCGCAGAGCCGGCCAGTCGCGCTGGTTGCTCTGATCCTGTTTCTCGGTGAGGTCATGGTGATTGCAGTCAGCGTGCTCGGGCTGTATGCGCTGCTGCCGCTCAGCGCGGGATTCGTCAAGGCTGGTGCGCCTGCGAATTCCTACTACGAGACGCTCGGCACCGTCTTGCGGGGGCTCACCGGCGACCTGTCCTTCCTCTTCTTCTCGCTCGGGGCCTTCCTGTGGTACGGACTGTTCTTCAAGTCGCGATTGGTTCCGCGGGGGTTCTCGATCTGGGCTCTGCTGGCGATGGTTCCGGTCCTCGCCGGCGCCCTGCCGCAGGTTTGGGACAGCAGCATCAATGTGCCGTTTCTTCTCGACATTCCATACCTGCCGTTCGAGCTGGTGATTGGAGTGTGGCTTCTGATCCGGGGTGCCAGCCCAGCGTTCAGCACAACGTGATGGTCCGGGGGGAGAGCCCTCGGCGTCTGCGCCCCGGGTCGGGTCGCCGCGGAGGTCGCTGGATCCCCGCCGCTTCCGGACGACCGGGTGGCCCGAATCCGTCGCCGTCCCATCGGGTGCTCGTGAAGTACTGCGCCGTGCACCCATTTCCGTTCTGGCGTCGCCACGATCTCAGCGGCCAGGCCGTCAGCACCTCTCACGCCATCGCCTCGACCAGCGCCAACCCCGGTGGACCCTAGCGGACGAGGCCGGCTGGTGGGCTCGGGCGGCCCGCGCCGGGGCGCTGAGCGCCCTGCCGGGTCAGCACAGTGGGAAGCGCCCCACCTTTCCCTGGTCGACCGCTTCGGCGCCGAGGCTGCGGAGCCGCAGGCGTTTGTCGTTCAGGACTGGAGCATGGAGAGGTGGACCAGTGGCGCGGCCGGCGCCGGCGATGCGTCGCCCGGGACGCGGACGACGGTGGACACCCGGCTCCCTCCCCTCCAGTCGACTGGGTGGCCCCGAGACGTCGCCTGAACGGCACGGCTGCATGGAGGATGCTCTCTGGTCGGGACTCCGGATGGATCGGGAGATGGTGTCGGCCGAGAGCCGGCCGGAGGGAGGCGGAAGCAATCCCTTCCCGCGCCGACCAGCCGTTGAGAGACATGGTGCCGAGGCCCAGAATCGAACTGGGGACACCGGGTTTTTCAGACCCGTGCTCTACCAACTGAGCTACCTCGGCACGTGGGGTTCTCCGCCGACCAGGTGTCCCTCCGACACCACCCTGACACCTCCGGGGTGCGATATGCGCGTGTGAAGCCCCCCCACGGTGGTCAGGCCGCCGGGGCGCTGCCGGCCCCACCCGGAGAGCAGACGGTGGGCAACGATACCGAACCGGGCGGGGGTGAGGCCGTTGGAGCTCTTGTCAAGACTTGTGGAAAAGCCTTCCAGCAAGTCGGTGAGATGAG
>CAZUDL010000013.1:0-61588 GCA_964618935.1 uncultured Actinomycetes bacterium | reverse complement strand
CGACCAGGTTCTACGCCGCTACAACCAGAAGCTTATTTCTGGACCGGTGCACTAGAATCGAGCCCACCACCCCCCTCAGGAGAGATGTTCATGGACGCTCGTGTCATTGGCACCACCATGCCGGTCCTGGAGGTCGCGCTGAATCCGGGCGAGGCCGTCTTCTCCGAGTCCGGCGAACTCTCGTGGATGACCGCCTCCATCCAGATGCGGACGTCCACCCAGGCCGGCGGCGGGGGTGGCATCGGCGGCGTCTTCAAGCGTACCGTCGGTGGCGGCTCGCTCTTCATGACCGAGTACACCGCGCAGGACCAGCCCGGGCTGGTCTCCTTCGCCGCCAAGGTGCCCGGGTCGATCTTCCCGATCGACGTGGCACCGCAGCCCGGCATGACCTTCATGGCCTGCCGCCATGCGTTCGTCTGCGGCATGCAGGGAGTCGTCCTCTCGGCCGGCTTCCAGCAGAAGCTCGGTGCCGGCATCTTCGGCGGCAACGGCTTCATCCTCCAGAAGGTGACCGGCCAGGGCCGCGCCTGGATCGAGCTGTCGGGCGAGGTGCTCACCTTCGACCTGGCTCCCGGCGAGGTCATGCGCGCCCATCCCGGTCATGTCGGGCTCTTCCAGGACACCGTGCAGTTCGGCATCACCACGGTTCCCGGCATCAAGAACAAGTTCTTCGGTGGCGACGGCATCTTCCTGGCCCAGCTGACAGGCCCCGGCAGGGTGTGGCTCCAGTCGATGCCGCTGCCGATCCTGGCGCACGCCATCGGGGAGTACCTCGGCGACCAGGGCGGCGCCCAGAGCGCGATCGCGGGCGGTGCCGCCGGCGGCCTCATGGGCGGACTGATGGGGCGCCAGTTCTGAGCTCAACCGGTGTGGGATCCCGGCCGGGTCCTGGGCGGCCGGGCGGCGCCCCCCTTCCACGGGGGCGACGCCCGGGACCGTCCCCTCTGAGCCCCCCCGCTACCGGTCGGTGACGGCCGTCTGGGCCTCCGCGGCGGGCTCCTGGCTGCGCCGCCGGGCCTCGACGATGGCGTACTCGAAGGCGTCGAACAGGGCGATCCAGGACGCCTCGATGATGTTGCCGCTGCAGCCCACCGTGCTCCAGCGGCGGCGGTGGTCGCCGCTCTCGACGAGGACGCGGACCTGGGAGGCGGTGCCGTCCCGGCCGTCGAGGACGCGCACCTTGTAGTCGAAGAGCTGGGTGGCGGCGATCTCGGGGAAGTCGGGGGTCAGCGCCTTGCGCAGCGCCGCGTCCAGGGCGTTGATGGGGCCGTTGCCCTCGGCGGCGGTGTGCACCACGCGGCCGTCCACCTGGACCTTGACGGTCGCTTCGCAGACGACGGCCCGCCCCTCGCGCTGCTCGACCAGGGCGATGAAGTCGATGAGGCTGAACGGCGGCCGGTGGCCCTGGGCCCGGTGGACCAGCAGCTCGAAGGAGGCCTCCGCCCCCTCGAAGGAGTAGCCGAGGTGCTCCAGGTGCTTCACCTGGTCGGCGACCTTGCGCGCCAGGGCGGGGTCGTCGTCGAGGTCGACGCCGAAGTCGGCCGCCTTGGTGACGACGGTGGCCCGGCCGGAGAGGTCGCTGACCACCGTCTGGCGGAGGTTGCCCACCAGCTCCGGCTCGATGTGCTGGTACGTGTAGGCGGCCTTGGCCATGGCGTCGGCGTGCTGGCCGCCCTTGTGGGCGAAGGCCGCGGTGCCGATGTACGGGGCGTAGTGGGGCGGCGCCACGTTGGCGATCTCGGCGATGTCGCGGGCGATGGTGGTGAGCCGCCGCAGTTGCTCGTCGCTGACCACCGGCAGGCCCATCTTGAGCTGGAGGTCGGGGATGAGGGTGCAGAGGTTGGCGTTGCCGGTGCGCTCCCCGTAGCCGTTCACGCAGCCCTGGACCTGCACCACGCCGGCGCGGACCGCGGCCAGGGAGTTGGCGACGGCGCAGCCGGCGTCGTCGTGGCAGTGGATGCCCAGCACCGGGCCGAAGCGGGCCACCGCCTCGGTGACGACGCCGGCGATGGCGTCGGGGAGGAACCCGCCACGTGTGTCGCACAGCACCGCGCGCTCGGCGCCGCCGCCCAGCGCCGCCTCGATGCAGCGCATCGCGTAGTCCGGGTTGCCCAGGTGCCCGTCGAAGAAGTGCTCGGCGTCGAAGACGACGCGGCGGCCGTTGTCCACCAGCCAGCGCACCGAGTCGGCGATCATGCGCAGGTTCTCGTCGTGGCTGGTGCGCAGCACGTCGGTGACCTGGCGGTCCCAGCTCTTGCCGACCAGGCAGAGCATGGGGGCTCCGGAGTCGAGCAGGACGCGCAGCTGGGTGTCCTCGTGGGCGGCGACGTTGGGGCGCCGGGTGGCGCCGAATGCGGAGAGGACCGCGTGGTTGAGATGGTGGCCGCGCATCTGGGCGAAGAACTCGGTGTCGGTGGGGTTGGCGCCGGGCCATCCCCCCTCGATGGCGGAGACGCCGAGCAGGTCGATCTGCTCGGTGATGCGCAGCTTGTCGGAGACCGAGAAGTTGAGGCCGACGCCCTGGGCGCCGTCGCGCAACGTGGTGTCGTAGATCTCCAGGCCTGTCATGACGGAGCCCCCACGGTGGCCAGATGGCGGCCGGTCTCACGGCGCACGGCCTCGCCGATGGCCCGGGTCGTCGCGGTGCCGCCGATGTCGCGGCTCAGCACGTCCTCGGTGATGCAGTCGTCCACGGCCGCCTCCACCGCCCCGGCCAGGTCCTCGCGGTGCAGCGAGTGGCGGAGGAGGAGGGCCACGGAGAGGATGGCGCCGTAGGGGTTTGCGATGCCGCGTCCGGCGATGTCCGGCGCGCTGCCGTGGATCGGCTCGTAGAGGCCCGGCACCCCGTCGCCCAGGGATGCCGAGGGCAGCATCCCCAGGGAGCCGCCGAGGACGCCGGCCTCGTCGCTGAGGATGTCGCCGAAGAGGTTCTCCGTCACCACCACGTCGATGTCGGTGGGGCGCTGGATCAGCTTCATGGCGAAGGAGTCGACGAGCTGGTGTTCCAGGGTCACCTCGGGGAACTCCGCCCCCAGCCGCGTGACGGTGTCGCGCCACAGCTGGCTGGTGATGAGCACGTTGGCCTTGTCGACGGAGGTGAGGCGGCGCCGGCGGCCCATGGCCAGGGCGAAGGCGATGCGCGCGACGCGCTCCACCTCGGCGACGCTGTACACCGTCGTGTCGCGCGCCGTCTCGGTGGGGCCGCTGCCGCTCCGCTCCCGCGGTTCGCCGAAGTAGGCGCCCCCGGTGAGCTCGCGGACGATGAGCATGTCGGTGCCGCGCACCACCTCGGGACGCAGGGTGGTGCGGTCGGCGAGGCGGGGGTGAACCCGCACCGGCCGCAGGTTGGCGAAGACGCCCAGCCCGCTGCGCAGGCCGAGCAGGCCGGCCTCGCAGCGCTGCTTGCCGCGGAGGTGGTCCCACTTCGGCCCGCCGACGGCGCCGAGCAGGATCGCGTCCGCCCGGCGGCAGGCGTCCAGGGTCGCGTCGGGGAGGGGCGAGCCGGTCTCGTCGATGGCGCGGCCGCCCACCGGCCGCTCGTCCACGGCGAGTTCGAGCCCGGCCTCGTCGCAGACCAGCGAGAGGACGGAGAGGGCCGCCTCGGTGACCTCCGGGCCCACTCCGTCGCCGGGCAGTGAGACGACGCTGACGCTCATCGGCCGCCTCCCCGGGTGGCCACGGTCCGCCGCAGGGGCTCAGCCGCCGGCCGGGAGAGGTCGGGCATCCAGGCAGGCCGTCCCGCCTCGAAGGCGGTGATCTCCGCCTCGTGCTGGAGGGTCAGGCCGATGTCGTCGAGGCCGTCGAGTAGGCAGTGCCGTTCGAAGCCGTCGACGGTGAACGTGAAGGTGAGGTCGCCGGCCGTCACCGTCTGCGCCTCGAGGTCGACGACCCCGGAGACGCCGGGCTGCTCGGTGGCGAGGTCGAGGAGCTGGCGCACCTCGTGCTCGGGCAGGATGACGGGGAGCAGGCCGACCTTGAGCGCGTTGTTGCGGAAGATGTCGGCGAAGGAGGGGGCGACCACGGCGCGGAAGCCCTGGTCGGCGAGCGCCCACACGGCGTGTTCCCGCGATGAGCCGCAGGCGAAGTTCTTCCCCGCCACCAGCAGCGTGCCGCTGCGGTACTCGGGCTGGTTGAGCACGAAGTCCGGGCGCTCGGCGCCGGTCTCGTCGTAGCGCCAGTCGTTGAACAGGAAGGGGCCGTACCCCGACCGCTCGATGCGCTTGAGGAACTGCTTGGGGATGATCTGATCGGTGTCCACGTCGGAGCGGTCGAGCGGGACGAGCACACCCTGCTCGCGGCGGAACGGCTTCATGGGCGTGCCTCCTGCCGGCCGTCCAGGCCGCGGATGTCGGTGAAATGCCCCGCCACGGCCGCCGCCGCGGCCATGGCCGGGGAGACCAGGTGGGTGCGGCCGCCGCGTCCCTGGCGCCCCTCGAAGTTGCGGTTGCTGGTGCTGGCGCAGCGCTCCCCCGGCTGGAGGATGTCGGGGTTCATGCCCAGGCACATGGAGCAGCCGGCATTGCGCCACTCCGCCCCGGCGGCGCGGAAGATGCGGTCGAGGCCCTCGGCCTCGGCCTGCGCCTTGACCTGGGCCGAGCCTGGCACCACCAGGGCACGCACGCGATCGCTGACGCGCCGGCCGGCCAGCACCGACGCGGCCACGCGCAGGTCCTCGATGCGGCCGTTGGTGCACGAGCCGATGAACACGGCGTCGACGGGGATGTCCTCGATGGCGGTGCCCGCCGTCAGGCCCATGTAGTCGAGCGCCCGGCGCCCGGACTCCCGGGCCGCGGGGTCGCCGAACCCCTCCGGGTCGGGGACCCGTCCGGTGACCGGCACCGACTGCGCCGGGGTCGTCCCCCAGGTGACGGTGGGTGCCAGGGAGGTCGCGTCGATGACGACCTGCCGGTCGTAGACGGCGTCCCCGTCACTGCGCAGCTCCGCCCACGCCGCCACCGCGGCGTCCCAGTCGGCCCCGCGGGGGGCGTGGGGGCGGCCCTGCAGGTAGGCGAGGGTGGCGTCGTCGGGGGCGATCATCCCCGCCCGGCCGCCGCCCTCGATGGTCAGGTTGCACAGCGTCATGCGCTGCTCGACCGAGAAGCCGCGCACCACCGGCCCGGTGTACTCGACGACATGGCCGGCCGCCCCCGCCGTGCCGATCGCCTGGAGCACGCCCAGGGCGACGTCCTTGGCCGCCACCCCCAGCGGCAGCGATCCCTCGATGCGCACCTCCATGGTCCTGGGGCGGAACTGGCGGAGGCACTGGGTGGCCAGGACGTGCTCCACCTCCGAGGTGCCGATGCCCAGGGCGAAGGCGCCCAGGGCCCCGTGGGTGGCGGTGTGGGAGTCGCCGCAGACGATCACCGTCCCCGGCAGCGTCAGCCCCAGCTCGGGGCCGATGACGTGGACGATGCCCTGCCAGCGGTGGCCGATGCCGAAACAGGTGATGCCGGCGTCCTCGCAGTTGCGGCGCAGCGTCTCCATCTGGGTCCGGCTGATCTCGTCGCCGCCACGCGCCGGGTCGTCGGTGGTCGGCACGTTGTGGTCCATGGTGGCCACGACGTCCTGGGGACGGCGCACCCGGCGGCCCTCCAGGCGCAGGCCCTCGAAGGCCTGGGGCGAGGTCACCTCGTGGACCAGGTGCAGGTCCACGTAGATCAGCGCCGGGCTGCCCGGCTCCTGGCTGACCACGTGGGCGTCCCAGATCTTGTCGAAGAGGGTGCGTCCGCTCATCGGCCCGCCGCGCTCCCCGAGGCGCCCGCCCCCATGCGCTCCGGCGGCACGCGCGGGGCGGTGTCGGCCTGCTCCGCCAGGCGGTTGAGGGCGTGGATGTAGGCCTTGGCGGCGGCGACGATGATGTCGGTGTCGGCGCCGTGGCCGGTGACGAGCTTGCCGGCGCGGCGGAGCCGGACTGACACCTCGCCGACGGCGTCCATGCCGGCGGTGATCGCCTGGACGGCGAACTCCTCGAGCTGGCCCTCGACCTGCACCAGGTTGTCGATGGCCCGGTAGGCGGCGTCGATGGGCCCGTCGCCCATGGCCACCGCCTCGCGGCTCTGGCCGTCGGGCAGCAGCATCCGCACCGTCGCGGTGGGCAGGAGGTTGGTGCCGCAGCTCACCTGGAGGTGCTCCAGGCGGAAGACCTCGGTGATGCCCTGACGCTCGTCGGCGACGATGGCCTCGAGGTCGCGGTCGGTGACCTCGCGCTTGCGGTCGGCCAGCTCCTTGAAGCGGATGAAGGCACGCTTGAGGTCCTCGTCGTCGAGACGGTAGCCGAGCTGGGCGAGACGCTCGCGCAGTGCGTGGCGGCCGCTCAGCTTGCCGAGCACCAGGCTGGAGCCGGCGCCGACCTCCTGCGGCTCCATGATCTCGAAGGTGCGGCGGTCCTTGAGCATGCCGTCCTGGTGGATGCCCGCCTGGTGGGCGAAGGCGTTGGCGCCCACCACCGACTTGTTGGGCTGGACGAGCATGCCGCTGAGCTGGGAGACCAGCCGCGAGGTGCGGAAGAGCTGGGTGTGGTCGAGCTTGGTGGCGACGCCGAAGACCTCGGGGTGGAGCCGGACGGCCATGGCCACCTCTTCGAGGGCGGTGTTGCCGGCCCGCTCGCCGATGCCGTTGATGCAGCCCTCGACCTGGCGCGCCCCGGCGCGGATGCCGATCAGGGAGTTGGCGGTGGCGAGGCCGAGATCGTTGTGGCAGTGGACCGAGAGGGTCACCCCGCTCAGCGCCGGGACCTGGACGTAGAGCCACTCGATCAGCTGGCGCCACTCGTCCGGCGTGGCGTAGCCGACGGTGTCGGCCAGGTTGATGGTCCCGGCCCCCGCCTCGATGCAGCCGTTGACGATCCGGGCCAGGTAGTCGGGCTCGGTGCGGGTCGAATCCATGGCGGAGAACTCGACGTCCTCCTGGAACGACCTCGCCAGCCGGGTCATGCCCACCGCCCGCTCGTAGACCTCCTCCTTGGTCATGCGCAGCTGGCCCTCGCGGTGGATCGGCGAGGTGCCGATGAAGACGTGGATGCGGGCTCGCCTGGCCGAGGTGAGCGCCTTGGCGCAGGCGCGGACGTCCTCTTCGAAGCAGCGGCTGAGGCCGGCGATGACCGGGCCCTCGATCTGCTCGGCGATGGCGCTGACGGCCGCGAAGTCGCCCGGGGAGCTGTAGGGGAAGCCGGCCTCGATGACGTCGACGCCAAGCCTGGCCAGCTGGTGGGCGATGGCCAGCTTGTCGTCCCCGCTGAAGGCCACGCCGGGCGACTGCTCGCCGTCGCGCAGGGTGGTGTCGAGGATGACCAGTGGCTCCAGCTTCTCCGGGGCCCTCCTGTCGAGCAGCGGGTTGCCCAGGCTGACTGACCCGCCGATGCTGTCCCCGGAGCTCGTGGGTACGTCCGCGCTCATGGCTTCACGGCCTCCCGTACGCTGCCGTCACCGGGCAGCGGCTGTCCCGTCCCGGTCTGCCCGGGCTCCTCCATCCCCGGTGCCGTCTTGGCACCGAGCCAGGTCATCTTGGCGCGGATCTCGGCGCCGACCTTCTCCACCTGCAGGTGGTGGTCCTCGTCGCGGTACTCGATGAAGTTGGGCCGACCCAGCGCGTTCTCCTCGATCCAGCGGCGCGCGAAGGTGCCGTCCTGGATGTCGCGGAGGATGCCCTTCATGGCCTCGCGGCTGCTCTCGTTGATCACCCTCGGGCCGCTCACGTAGTCGCCGTACTCGGCGGTGTCGCTGACCGAGTAGCGCATGTAGGAGAGGCCGCCCTGGTACATCAGGTCGGTGATGAGCTTGAGCTCGTGGAGCACCTCGAAGTAGGCGAGCTCGGGCTGGTAGCCGGCGTCCACCAGGGTCTGGAAGCCGGCCTTGACCAGCGCCGAGACGCCGCCGCAGAGCACCGCCTGCTCGCCGAAGAGGTCCGTCTCGGTCTCCTCGGCGAAGGTGGTCTCGAGAACGCCGGCCCGGGTTCCACCGATGCCGCGCGCGTAGGCGAGCGTGCGCTGCCGGGCCCTGCCCGTCGAATCCTGGTGGACGGCGAAGAGGCAGGGAACCCCCTGGCCGTCGACGAAGGTGCGGCGGACCAGGTGCCCGGGCCCCTTGGGCGCCACCATGCTCACGTCCACGCCGACGGGCGGTTGGATCAGCTCGTAGCGGATGTTGAAGCCGTGGGCGAACATCAGCATGTCGCCGGGCTTGAGGCTGGGGGCGACGGCGCTGTCGTAGAGGTCGCGCTGGCCCGTGTCGGGGGTCAGCATCATGATCACGTCCGCCTCGGCGCAGGCCTCGGCCGGGGAGAGGACGCGCAGCCCCTCGGCGAGCGCGGCCGCCCGACTCTTGCTGGTCTCCAGCAGACCCACCCGGACGTCGAACCCGGAGTCGCGCAGGTTGAGGGCGTGCGCGTGGCCCTGGGAGCCGTAGCCGAGGATGGCGATCCTCTCGCCGAGAAGCGCGGCCGGATCGGCGTCGGCGTCGTAGTACATGCGGGCAGTCATCTGCAGCTGGTCCTCTCTGTGGTGCCGGCCGACGGCGTCGGTGCCGTCGAGCGCTGGGATGTCGGGATGGTGGTGGTCATGGCGGCGGTGCGGGTGTCCTCAGATGTCCCCGGTGAGGTCGGCGGCCGGGCCGGCGGCGACCGGGGCGCGGCGTGAGCCCCCGGCCACCGCCTCCTCGCCGACCTCGTAGTCGACGATGCGGATGCGGGCCTGGTCACCCCGCACCAGGGCGACGGCGCCGCTGCGCGCCATCTCCATGATCCCGTAGGGGCGCATCAGCTCGACGAAGTTCTCGATCTTCTCGGTGCTGCCGCTGATCTCCACGATCAGGGAGCTGGCGCCGACGTCGACGATCCGGCCCCGGAAGATCTCGACGGTGTCGATGATCTCCGTCCGGCGCCCCGGCGAGGTGTGGACGCGCATCAGCAGCAGCTCGTGGGCCACGCTGCGCAGCCCGGTGATGTCGTCGATGGCGATGACGTCGACGATCTTGGCCAGCTGCTTGGTGGCCTGCTCCGCCTGCTGGCGGCCGACATGGACGGAGATGGTCATGCGCGAAACCGTCTCGTCCTCGGTGGGTCCGACGGCGAGGGAGTCGATGTTGAATCCGCGGCGGCGGATCATGGATGCCACGCGCATCAAGACGCCCGGCTTGTTCTCCACGAGCACGGAGAGGAGTCGTGTCTGGCTCATCAGCTGGCCTCGACGAAATCGAGCATCCCGCGGCCGAGCGGGACGATCGGGTAGACGTTGGCCTTGGGATCGATGTCGAAGTTCATGAGCACCGGCCCCTTGTGGGCCAGGGCCGCGTCCAGCATGGGACCCACCTCCTCACGGCGCGACGTGGTCATCGCCTTCATGCCGAAGGCCTCGCCGAGCTTGACGAAATCAGGGATGTGACTGAGCTCGCTGGCGCTGCGCACGCCCTCGTAGAAGTCGTCCTGGAACTGGCGGACCATGCCCAGCGAGTCGTTGTTGAGAATCAGGATCTTGACGTCGATGCCATTCTCGACCATGGTCGCCATCTCCTGCATGTTCATGACGAAGCCGCCGTCGCCGGCGACGCAGAAGACGGTGCGGTCGGGGTTGGCCAGCTTCACGCCCATGGAGGCGGGGAAGGCGTAGCCCATGCAGCCGGTGCCACCCGAGTTGAGGAACAGGCCCGGCTTGGCGTAGTTGAACCAGAGCGCCGCCCAGATCTGATTGAGGCCGACGTCGGCGACGACGATGGCCGCGTCGTGGCAGCGGCTGTACATCTCCTCCAACACCTCCTGGGGCTGGAGCAGGCCGTTGTTGCTGATGTAGTGGATGGGGTGCTCCTCCTTCCACTGGTCGATCTGCGTCAGCCACTGGTGCTCGCGCTTGGGCTCGACCAGGGCGGTGAGCTGACGCAGCGCGTTCTTGGCGTCGGCGACGACGCTGACGTGGGGCACGACGTTCTTGCCGATCTCGGCGGGGTCGATGTCGATGTGGATGAGGTGCTCCACGTTGGGGGCGAAGGAATCCAGACGCGTGGTCACCCGGTCGTCGCAGCGCATGCCGACCATGATCAGGACGTCGGCGTCGCAGACCGCCTTGTTGGTGTAGCCGGCCCCCATGAAGCCGACCATCTGCAGCGCCAGCGGGTCCTGCAGGGGGAAGGCGCCGGTGCCGAGCAGGGTCCAGCCCACGGGGATGTTGGCCCGGTGGGCCAGCGCCGCCAGCTCCTCCTCGGCCTGCGAGATGAGGACGCCGCGGCCGCAGAGGATGACCGGCCGCTTCGCCTCCTTGATGAGGTTGGCGATGGTGCGGAGCTTGGCCGGGTCGGGCTCGGGGGTCGGCGGGAAGGAGCGCATCCGCACCGCGTCCTCGGGGTAGTTGAACTCGGTGACGGCGGCCTGGAGGTCCTTGGGGAAGTCGATGACGACCGGGCCGGGACGGCCGGAGCGGGCGACGTGGAAGGCCTCCTTGATGGTGGGGGCGATGTCCTCCACCCGCATGAGGAGGTAGGAGTGCTTCACCACCGACATGGTGGAGCCGATGACATCCGACTCCTGGAAGCTGTCGGTGCCGATCGCCGAGGTGGGCACCTGGCCGGTGATGGCGACGACCGGCACGGAGTCCCCGTAGGCGGTGGCCAGGCCGGTCACCAGGTTCAGCGCTCCCGGGCCGCTGGTGGCGAAGACGCAGCCGACCTTGCCGCGGCGGCTGCGCGCGTAGCCGTCGGCGGCGTGGGCGGCACCCTGCTCGTGGCGGACCAGGATGTGGCGGATCTGCGGGAACTCGGGGAGGTAGCGGTACAGGGTGAGGTTGGCCCCGCCCGGGTAGCCGAAGATGGTGTCGACGCCCTCGCGGATCAGGGCCTCGAGGCAGACCTGGGCGCCGGTCATGCGGCGAACGGGCGCCGTCTCGGCGACCTGTCCGTTGCTGGTCATCGCTGCATCCTCCTGTCGGATTGTGGAGAAAAAGAAAGGGGCCCCCTTGGGAGGGGGCCCCTTCGCTTCTTCCGGTCTCGGTGGTGAGCTACGTGCGCACAACCCCGGCCTGAAGCCCGGAAGCCCCGCTCCTAATCAGGAGCAGGCCCAGCAGCAGTACCAGGGCGAGGGCGTAGGTCATCGTGGTCGGGAGCATACAGGGGCCGAGTCGAGCCCGTCAACCCGGATTGGGTGACGGTCGGTTAACGGGCACGGCGCCGGCTCCGGGGCCCGGCGGCCCGGCTCCCCACCCCGGTGCCGCGGCCCCGACGCCCCGGGGAGGCCGCGGCGGCCCTGGTAACCTTCGACGCCATGACTGAGAACGGCCCGACCCGCAACAGCGCAGCGATGCTCCACGGTCCCGATCGTGCCCCGGCGCGGGCGATGCTCCGCGCCATCGGCTTCAGCCGCGAGGATCTGGAGAAGCCGATCATCGGGGTCGGGCACTCCTGGATCGAGACCATGCCCTGCAACTGGAACCACCGCGTCCTCGCCGAGCAGGTCAAGGCGGGCATTCGCGCCGCGGGTGGGACGCCGATGGAGTTCAACACCATCTCGGTGAGCGACGGGGTGACCATGGGCACCGAGGGGATGAAGGCGTCGCTGATCTCTCGCGAGGTCATCGCCGACTCCGTCGAGCTGGTGGCGCGGGGCCACAGCTTCGACGGGCTGGTTCTCATCGTCGGCTGCGACAAGACGATCCCCGCCGCCGCCATGGCCCTGCTGCGGATGGACCTCCCCGGCCTCGTCCTCTACGGCGGGACCATCGCCACCGGGCGGCTTCGCGACCGCGACCTCACGGTTCAGGACGTCTTCGAGGCCGTCGGCGCCTACAACGCCGGCAGGATCGACGACCGGGAGCTGAGGGCCGTCGAGGAGGCCGCCTGCCCGGGGGCGGGCGCCTGTGGCGGCCAGTACACCGCCAACACCATGAGCTGCGCCCTCGAGTTCCTCGGCCTGAGCCCGGCGGGCGCCAACGGCGTGCCCGCCCTGCACCCCGACAAGAAGGCCGCCGCCGAGGCGGCGGGCCGCCTCGCGGTCAAGCTCGTCAACGAGGGGGTCAGGCCCCGGTCCATCGTGACCCGGGACGCCCTGGAGAACGCCGTCGCCTCGTTCTCCGCGACGGGCGGCTCGACCAACGCCGTCCTCCACCTCCTGGCCATCGCCGCCGAGGCGGAGGTGCCCCTCGACATCGAGGACTTCCAGACCATCTGCAGCCGCACCCCGGTCCTCGCCGACCTCCGGCCCGGCGGCCGGTTCGCCGCCGCCGACATCCACGGCGCCGGAGGCCTCGGTGTGCTGATGCAGCGCATGCTGGCACTCGGCCTGCTCCACGGCGGCAGCCGGACCGTCGACGGCAGCACCATCAGCGAGATCGCCGCCCGCGCCCGGGAGACCGCCGGCCAGGAGGTCATCCGTCCCGCCGACCGGCCCGTCAGCGCCCACGGGGGCATCGCCATCCTCCGCGGCAACCTGGCCCCCGACGGCTGCGTCGTCAAGCTCTCCGGCCACGACCGCGTCGGCCATCGGGGCCCGGCCCGGGTCTTCGACTCGGAGGGAGAGGCCTTCGCCGCCGTCCGCGAGGGGAGGGTGAAGGCGGGCGACGTCGTCATCATCCGGTACGAGGGGCCGGTGGGCGGACCGGGGATGCAGGAGATGCTCTCGGTCACCGGGGCCATCGTCGGGGCGGGCCTGAGCGACGACGTCGCCCTGGTCACGGACGGGCGCTTCTCCGGAGCCACCCACGGGCTGATGGTGGCGCACGTGGTTCCCGAGGCGGCCCTGGGCGGCCCGCTGGCGGTGGTCCAGGACGGCGACATCGTCCGCCTCGACGTGGTCGCCCGGGAGCTCTCCGCCGAGCTTCCCGACAGCGAGATCGCAGCCCGGCTGCGGGCCTGGACCCCCCCTCCGCCCCGCTACCGGCGCGGTGTCTTCGCCAAGTACGCCGCCACCGTCTCGTCAGCCAGCCAGGGTGCCGTCACCCTTCCCGCGGAGGCCCCGGTGCCCGTCGCCGACTGACCTCCTCCGGTAGTTGTACGGAAACGTACATCGACGTACAATCTGGCGGTGAACCCCACCGTCAGCGCGACCGACGCCAGGACCTTCCTCCCCGCCATCCTCGATCGGGTCGCCAAGGGCGGCGAGGTGACGATCACCCGGCACGGGGTCCCCGTGGCGGTGGTGGTCCCGCCGGACGCGCTCCGCGTCCGCCGCTCCGGCGCCGCCATGGCGGCCGCCTCGACGCTCAAGGAGGCCCTGGCGCTGGCCCACCGGTCGCCTCTGCCGCCGGGCGGTCTGTCGGTCGAGCGGGCTGACGAGCTGGCCGCCGACGTCCGGGCCGGCCGCCTGGCCCGCTGAGTGGACGCCTTCGACTCGGACGTCCTCATCTACGCCGCCGCCCCCGGACACCCGCTGGGGGCGAAGCTGGCGCCGCGGTTCCCCCTCGGGCCGCCCGCCCACGAGGACCAGCCGGTGGGGGTCGGCTCGGTGCTGCTCGTCCCGGAGCTGCTGAGCGGGCCGCTGCGCGCCGGCGCGGAGGCCGAGGTCGCCCGGCTCGCCGGCCTCCTCGCGCGCCTCGACCTCCGCCCCGTCGACGGCCCGACGTCCCAGCTCGCCGCCGCCCTCGCCGCCGCCTACGGGCTGGCGGCGTCGGACGCGATCCACCTGGCGACCGCCATCCGGGCGGGGGCGAGCCGCTTCATCACCAACAGCCAGCGCGATTTCCCCCCCTTCATCTCGGAGATCGCCGTCGTCTACCCCGCCGACCTCTGAGCCCGTCCCGCGGCGGGGGAGCCCGGGGCCCGAGCCCGCACTCCCGGTGCCCGCAGCCTCGGATAGGCTTTTCCCGTGCGGTGGGACGAGTTCGCCCGGCAGTGCCCCGAGATCGCGCAGCTCGGCGAGGAGCGGCTGCGGACACGGGAGCTCTGCCTCGTCGGGACGCTGCGGCGGGGCGGCGGCCCCCGCATCAGCCCGGTCGAACCCGACTTCGTGGACGGCGAGCTGATGCTGGGGATGATGTGGCGTTCGCCCAAGGCGCGCGACCTCCTCCGCGACCCGCGCTGCGTCGTCCACAGCGTCGTCTCCGACCGGAAGGGGACCGAGGGTGATTTCAAGCTGTATGGCCGCGCCGTCGCGGTGGACGATCCCGGGAGGCGGGCCCGCTACCGCGCGACGATCAGGGCGCGGATCGACTGGGAGCCCTCGGAGCCCGAGTTCCACTGCTTCGCCGTCGACATCACGTCGGCGGGATTCGTCATCTTCGGCGACGCCGGCTACGGCCTCGCCTGGACCCCGGAGGCGGGGATGCGGCGCTGGGCGACCTGAGGCCGCGCGCCCCATACCCTTGACAGGCGCGCTTGCCTGGTGAGAAAGTACTGTCCAGCTTGGAATGGCAAACCCGGCCGGTGCCCGTGGGCTCACCCGGCCTGTGACGGAGCACCCACGCTCGCACCTCAACGAGCTGATCCACCAGCCCGTCCGCTTCTCGATCATGGCCGCGCTCGCCTCCGCCGGCGAGGTTGAGTTCGCCTCCGCCCGAGACACGGTCCAGATCAGCGACTCGCTGCTCTCCCGCTACGCCCTCCAACTCGAGGATGCCGGCTACCTGGCCGTGCGCAAGGGCCACGTGGGCAGGCGCCCCCGCACCTGGTTGTCGCTGACGCCGGTGGGAGACGCGGCCTTGTCCGCCCACCTCGAGGCGCTGCGCGCCATCGCCGGCCTCGGGGCGGGCTCGCCGGCCGGCGGCGGGCGGCGTGACCGGTGCGACGCGGCACCATCCGGCACCGAGAGCGGCACGCTCGAGCTCCGAGAGGCGGTGGCCGGCGCGGACGACACCACCGTCATCGGCCTCTTCATCGAGTACCTGACCTGGGCGGGACATCGACTCCTCAACGAGCACGGCGTCGACGACGTGCTCACCGACACGAGCCGTGTGCCGGAGAGCCTCAACGCGTTCCGGCGCCCGCGCGGCATCCTCCTCCTCGCCGAGCGCGACAGCCGGGCGGCGGGGGTGGGCGCGTTGCGGCGGCTCGCCCGGGGTGTCGTCGAGGTCAAGCGCATGTACGTCGTCCCCGATCGCCGCGGGCAGCACGTCGGGTCCGCCATCCTCGACCGGCTGATCGCCGAGGCGCGAGGCATGGGGGCGACGACGCTGCGCCTCGACACCTGCCGCTTCATGACCGAGGCGCAGCGTCTCTACCGCTCCCGCGGCTTCGTCGAGCGCGAGCCGTACGAGGGCACGGAGATACCGCCGCACCTGCGGCACCACTGGATGTTCTTCGAGCGCGGCATGTCGTCGCTCGCCACTGGGCATCCCGATCCGGCTCCCGCCGGCTTCGGACTCCAGCCCTCAGGTGAGCGAGTCCGGCGAATTCCTTGAGTCGTCTGGGACCCCGCGCGGGCGGCGGAAGCACGGGCGGGCCACGGACTTCGGAGCCCTGCCGGCGAGCTGTCGAAGCGCGCAGGCCACCGAAGGACATCCCTTGACAAAGGCTCTCAGCGTGTGCGGGGTGCGCGCCGACCGAGGTCAGCGAAGGGGCCTCGCTGACAGGCCCCGCCCAGGCTCGGGAGGGTCGTCGTGTCCGGTCAGCCGTTATTGCTGTCGCGACGGCCGTCACGCTGTCGTGGTGCGGGTCCGAGGTCGGGGCAGACGGTTCGCGGGTGGCGCGGGCTACTGGCGCGGTCGATGCTGGCGGCGATGGCCGTGTCGGGGATGGTGTGGGTCGCCCCGAGCGACAACCCCAACTTCAATCCCCGCTACGGGTTGCGCCCTCGAGGATGATGAGGAAAGACATGGAGTGTAGAGCTGCACGGGATGGGATTCCGTATGACTCGTGTTCCGACGCGGTCCGGCGGGTGCTGCGCCGTTGCGGCCCCTCTGTGCGAGGATCATGAGGATGAATACGCGGGATGGCGTGTCATGACGTCGCAACGAGCCGCGGTCGTCGTGGACGCGCTGGCTGAGGAGTTGCGCCGCGAGGGCTGGATGGACGTGACGTCTGCGCGCGGCAGGGTACGCCACCTCCTGCGGAAGCGTCGCCGCTGGGCATGGTGGCTCATTGGGCTGGTGGACGGTGCTGGTATCGGCGAGGAGCACGCCAAGGAGTGCGTCGATCACGTCTACGACGTGATCGCACGGCAGCATCAGGCCTCTAATGTCCGGCTGGTCACCGGCTTCTTCAACTTCAGGCAAACCTTCGGGACCACGCTCTTCGTTCTCGACGGCTCCCCTGATCGGCTCCGCTGGGCGCTCGGTCGAATGGCGAGGGTGGATCACGAGCCGATGGGGCTGGGACAGTCTCAGACCGGTCTCGGGTGTCTGACGGTGGACATGTCCGAGGAACCTCTTCGGACGCGGGGCCGATTGATGCTCGGTCGTTACCCGAGCCGTCGCGCTCTCTCGCGACTACTGGCTCGATGCTCGGGGGCCGGGGCCGTTTCTGGCGACGATCAGCGCCCAACCGACAACAGCGTCTGAGCAGGCCGACCATGCCAACGCCAATTACATCAACCTCTGGGATGCGGGTTGACGCGGAGTGGCCTGCACCAGAGGCGTGGCAACTGTGGCAGCGTCCAGGATGCCAGCCTGGCCTCGGACCCGACGCGGCAAGACCAGCCGGCGTCCGGACAGTCACCGTTCCCGGGGCCGAGGACATGTGGGATCTGACCGTGGCCAACGATCATGACTTCTGCGTGGTCACCGTCAACACTGCGGTGCTCGTGCATGACTGCCCACTCACCGGCGGCCCCGATTGGGATCCAGTCAAGCCCCCCAGAATACAGAACCCCGAGTTGCAGAGCATTGCTGATCAGCTCTACCGCCCTGGTGCGTCGATCGGAAACGGCGGAACGGGCGACGCCATCCGCGCTGGATTCGGCCACATCATCAAGGGTTCCGAATGGATTACGAACCTGGGCAGCTGGATCGCTGACAATCCGGGAGCTTCGCCCTCAGGTATCTACACGACCCAATCGATGCTGCAGGAGCTGATCTCTGCCATGGCAGGAGAAGGATATCCGGGGCCATGATCGACGAAGCGCTCACCGAGATTGTCGATGTCGTCAGACGCGACGGGTGGTCGCACCCCGCAGCAGCTGAAGAGACCGGGCCATACTCCGTCCTTGCGAGTCTTGCACTCCACCTAGTCGACCTGTCGGCTGCTGGGCCATTTGCCTTGTTTCCGGCTGTCTTCGGCGCTCTCGAGAGATGGCTCGCTCGGGGCGACGCAGCTATCCGCAACGTCCTAATTGTTGGGTTGATCGAAGACCTACAGAACATCTCGTTGAACCGAGGCATAGCGCTTGACTCGTGGGAAGAGTGGCTGGGCACGCGCTCGCGGGATGCCTGGGACGTGGTTATGGGTATGTGGGCGGGTCGGGTCACACCGGACGCCCTCAAGGCTTACGTCGAGGGAAGGCCCGCCGATGCGGAGCCTACGACTTGATGCAGATGACAAGATGCTTGAGATGCCACAGACGCTAATGCGTCCATCGCCGACGAGGGCGGATCCCTGGCCACTGACGACCTGAGTGCCATCCCCCGCGTTGGGCAGAGTCTCAGCGCCGACTCCCGGGTGGTGCTGGCCAGTGGGGGCACGGTGGCGATCAGCGCTCTTCGCCCTGGCACGCAGGTTCTGGCTGGGGCGCTCGATGAGAACAGGGTTCTCAATGTTGACGAACGCACTGATGTTTGCACTGCGCTTGAACGGATGGTGGCGATGTTGCCCGAGGCAGATGAGCACATCGATCGGTGAGATGCCACAGGTGAGGGTGCCGGCCCCGTCACCGTCAGCGGCGAGCGGTTGAGCAACTCGGTCGGCAAGCCGGCCCTAGAACGACCCGATGACCGTGCCAGCGCGCATGCGGTCACCCAACAGCTCTCCGCGCGGTCAACGTATCGGGCCACCCTCTCGGGCGGCGTGACCGCCCCGTCACCCTGTGTCGCAGCGACGACCTCCGGTCAGGACCGACCCAACGGAGTAGCGGATGGCCGGAAGGTTGCCCGACGCGCCGGGCCTGAACGCGGCGGCCATGTATTGGCGCAGGCTGCGAGGGCCGACGGCTCAGATCATGCGGCGGTCCATCGCCCAGCGTGTCAGCTCGTACCGGCTGGAGAGCTGCAGCTTGCGCAGCACCGACGAGACGTGTGTCTCCACCGTCTTGGCGGAGACGTTGAGCCGCACGCCGATCTCCTTGTATGTGAAGCCGCGGGCGATGTGGCGCAGCACCTCGCGTTCCCGGGGCGTCAGCTGATCCAGCTCGGGATCGATGGCGCTGGGCAGCTCGCCCCGGAACGCATCCAGGACGAATCCTGCCAATCGTGGCGAGAACACGGCGTCGCCGCTGCGGATGCGGCGGATGGCGTCGGCGAGCTCGGAGGGGGCGATGGACTTGGTGACGTAGCCGCGCGCTCCGGCGCGGATGACACCGATCACGTCCTCGGGGGCGTCCGAGACGGAGATGGCGAGGAAGCGCGTCTCCTCGATGCCGAGGCGGTTGACGGCCTCGGCGACGGTGGCGCCCCCGCCGCCGGGGAGGTGGACGTCGAGCAGCACCACGTCGGGACGCAGGGACGCGATGCCCGCCACCGCCTCGTCGACGTCGCCGGCCTCGCCGACGATGTCGAACTGGCCCTCCAGCTCGGCGCGGAGACCGCTGCGGAACAGCTGATGGTCGTCGACCAGGAAGAGCCGCGTCCGCGCCCCCGGCGGGCTCATGCCGCCGTCCTCGGCAGCTGCAGCTGCACCTCGGTGCCCTGACCCGGACGGCTGGTGACGGTGGCCGTGCCGCCGTGGCGGCGCATCCGGCCGATCACCGACTCGGCGAGGCCGCGGCGGTCGGGGGGGACGGCATCGATGTCGAATCCCCTGCCGTCGTCGCGGACGTATGCGGTGACGCCGTCGGCGTCGGCCTCGACGTAGATGGAGACGCGGGGAGCACCCGAATGCCGGGCGGCGTTGGTCGCCGCCTCCTGGCAGGCGAGGAGCAGCGCCCCGATGTTCTCGCTGATGGGGGCGTCGCCCACCACGACGGTGTCGACGGTCACGTGATGGAGCTCCTCGATGCGGGACGCCAGCGCATCCACGGCGCCGCGCAGATCCTGCTCCGTCCAGGGAGCCGGGCGGTGGTCGAGCCAGGCTCTGAGCTCGCGCTCCTGCCGGCGGGCCAGGGCCGTGATGTCGGCGGGGGCCTCGCTGCGCTGGATGAGGGCAAGCGTGTGCAGCACCGAGTCGTGGAGATGGGCGGCGATCTCCGCTCGCTCCTCGGAGCGGATGCGCTGGCGCCGCTCCTCGGCGCCGTCGCGGGCGAGGCGGAGGATCCAGGGACCGAGGATGAGGCCCAGACCTGCGGCGGTGACCACCACCGCCAGGAAGGCCGTGCGGGTCGAGGCCAGGGCTCGGTTGGCGACCAGGAAGATGGTCATGCCGGCGGCGATGAGCAGCCCGCCGCCGACCACCCGCAGCGCCGAGACCCGGCCGCCGAAGACGGTGACGACGGGATTGCCGGGGATGCGCTCGCTGATGCGTGTCCAGCGGCTCCGGTCACCCTCGTCGCTGCGGGCCCAGATGAGGGCGGATCCCCCGGCGGCGAGGGCCACCGGCCATGCCAGCGCGTCGCCGAGCCACAGCCCGATGCCCTGGAGAACCAGCATCCCTCCGATGACGATGCAGCCCACGGCGATGATCTGGCGGCTGCGGGGGCGCACGCGCACGTCGCGGCCGGGCGTCGTGGCGCTGGGCTCGGCGCTGAGCGCCCAGAGCACCAGGTAGAGGACGATGCCGGCCCCGTCCGCCGCGGTGAGCACAGCGAGGCCGAGGCGGACCAGCAGGGGGTCGACCCCCCAGGTCTCGGCCAGGCCGCCGGCCGTCCCGGAGAGGACGCGGTCGGTCCGGCTGCGCACCAGCAGGGGGCGGCGTCCGGATCCGTCGGAGCCGTCCGTCTGCTGCGTGTCGTGCGTGGCGGACGTGGCGCTCACGGTGCGAAGCGTGACACGGCGCGGCGGCTCCCGACATCAGGTGACACCCGGGGAGATGCCGGTCCGCATCGGGGATTCTCCAGGGACTCCCCGGATGGACGGCGGGTATGCGCAGGTCCAGGCTAGGGCAGACGGCAGGCCCGCCTCGCACAATGGCCGCCGGCCCCGTCCGCGACAGGCCACGACACGCAGGAGATCGACGATGGAGGAGACACCGAAGCCGGACCTCGCCGCCCCCGGCCCAGCGCCGGAGGGGGAGGCCCCACCCGCCGATGCGGCGCCGCCTCCCGCCGGCGCCACGCCGCCGTCCTGGGGGGTGCCACCCGCCGGCACCGTCCCTCCAGCGTGGGGCGTCCCCCCTTACGCGGGGCCGACGCCGACCCATCCCCTCCGGGGCCGCATCTACCGCAACCGCAACGAGCGGATAGTGGCCGGCGTCGCCTCGGGTCTCGCCCGCCACCTCGACGTCGACCCCTTCTGGATCCGCGTCGCCTTCGTCGTCCTCGCCATCACCGGGGGCTTCGGGGTGATCCTCTACATCGCCGGGTGGGTGCTCATTCCCGAGGAGCCGTACGGCGGGGTGCCCTTCGCCTACGGGGGGATGCCCGCCCCGCCCGGCGCGCCGCCGCCGCCCCGCGCCCATGGCGAGGGCAACGACGCCCGACTCATCCTCGGCGTCGTCTTCCTCTTCATCGCAGCTCTGGTCCTGGCCGGCACCTTCGACTTCCATGACGCGGGGCTGATCTGGGGCGCAGCCCTGATCGGCATCGGCGTGCTGCTCCTGTTCGGGGATTCCGGGTTCGGCCGCTCCCCGGTCGCGCCGCCTCCGGCGCCGGGAGAGCCGGCCCAGCCGGCGGGGTTCACGCCCTCCGCGGCCGGTTCCTTCACCTCACCGCCGGGAACCCAGACGCCATCCCAGACGGGGCAGTACGCGCCGTCCGGCTTCACGCCCGCGACCCCGTACGGCTACGCGCGGCCGGCCTACGGGACGCCGCCGTGGTCCGCCGCCGCGACCCAGTGGCCTCCCGCCGCGCCGCCGGCCCGCGGCATCCGTCTCGGAACCCTGACCCTCGCCCTGATGCTGCTGGTCGTCGGCGTCGCCGCCCTCCTCACCAGCGCCGGCGTCCTCCACATGACCGTGGCGCTGGGGTTCGGCCTCGCCTTCATCGTCCTGGGGGCCGCCCTCATCATCGGGTCGCGGTTCGGCCGCGCCCACTGGCTCATCGCCCTCGGCATCTGCCTGGTGCCCTTCGCCGCCGCGGCGGTGCTCATCCCGGAACCGCTGACCGGAGGCGTCGGCCAGGTGCGCTTCGCCCCCCAGACCGTCACCGCGCTCCAGCCCGCCTACCGGCTCGCCGCCGGCCAGCTCACCGTCGACCTGAGCGGCATCGACCTCAGCGATCAGAGCGTGACCGTCACCGCCAGTGACGCCGTCGGCCAGCTGATCGTCATCGTCCCCGACGGCACCGCGGTCGACGTGACCAGCAAGGTCGGCGCCGGGGAGATCGACATCCTCGGCACGACGAACTCCGGCGTCCAGATCGCCGCCAGGTCCACCGGGTCCACGGGCGGGGCGACGACCGGGACCCTCGATCTGAACCTCAGCGTCGGGTGCGGGCAGATCACCGTCGAGACCGCCGACGACCTCTCGGCACTGGGACGCGCCGGGTCGGTCCGGCCGGCGGAGACGGCGGCGGGCGTGCACCGCCTCCTGGGAGGACGGTGATGCGCAGCCATCGGACCGATTGGTTCTCTCTCCTCTTCGGGCTGATCTTCGCCGGTGGTGGGGTGCTCCTCGTCGCCGACCGGGGCGATTTCGTCCGGCAGCTCACCTGGGTCGGACCCCTCGTCCTCATCGTCGTGGCCCTCTGCCTCATCGGCTCGGCCCTCCTGGATCGGCCGGGGCCGGCCCCGGGGTACCCGGTGGTGCCGAGGGAGCCGTGGCCCGCCGAGCCGGCGCACCCGGTGACGGCCTCCCCGACGGGCGGCATGGGGCCGGCCGCGACGCCGGACACCGCCGGGGGCGAGAGCGAGGAGCGGTAGCGGAGGGGCTCTCGGGGGCACCGGGCCCGCCGCGCCGAATCCTGCTACCATCGGCCGCGATGTTCGCGATCGCGTCGCGGTTCTCCTTCTTCTTCGAGTACGCCTCGCCGGCCACAGGGCCGGCGCGGGGTTCTGCTGAGTAAGTAGTCCTGCGCCGAGATCCGGGTGGCCGAGAGGCCCAGCCCGGATCCTGCGAACCGGGCCGGTCCTCACAAGACAGCTGGAGGCTCCGATGCTCACCGACCTGCTCAACCCCACGACGACCTCTCCCGCGCGCCGACGCGTCACCATCGGTGACGTGGTGTTCGGCGGCCCGGCGGTCCCGGTCATCGCCGGGCCCTGCGCCGTGGAGCCGGAGTACGTCAGTCACGCCGGTGCCATGCACGAGGCCGGGGCCTCGATGCTCCGCGCCAGCATCTTCAAGCCCCGCACCAGGCCCGGCAGCTTCCAGGGGATGGCCGAGGAGGGTCTGCCGCTGGTCCTCGAGGCCCGCCGGCTGACGGGGCTGCCGATCCTCGTCGAGCCCCTCTCCGAGGAGCACGTGGAGCTCCTCGCCGGCCGGGTGGACGCCTTCATGATCGGCGCCCGCTCGATGCAGAACACCCCGCTGCTGCGCGCCGCCGGGCGCTCCGGCATGCCGGTCGTGCTGAAGCGGGGCATGGCCGCCACCTACGACGAATGGCTCGCCGCCTCCGAATACGTCCTCGCCGAGGGCAACGAGAAGGTGATCCTCTGCGAGCGGGGGATCCGCACCTTCGAGACGGCCACCCGCAACACGCTGGACGTGTCGGCGATCCCCGTGCTCCGGGAGCGCACCCCCCTGCCGCTCATCGTCGATCCCAGCCACGCCGCCGGGCGCGCCGACTGGGTGCCGGCACTGGCGCTGGCCGCCGTGGCCGCGGGCGCCGACGGCCTGCTCATCGAGTCCCACCCCGTGCCCGCCGAGTCGTGGAGCGACGCGGCCCAGGCCATCACCCCCGGGACCCTGGAGGCGATCATCGCCGGCGTCGCTGTCCTGGCGCCGATGCTGCGCGCCGGGGTGGCCACCGAGCTGTCCGAACAGCGGCAGATCATCGACTCCCTCGACATCGCCCTGGGAGCTGTGCTGCAGAGCCGCGCCGGGGCGGTGCGCCGCATCCAGCAGGACAAGCGGCGTTCCGGGCTCCCCGTCCGCGACCTCGACCGCGAGCAGGAGGTCATCGCGCACCTCGCCGCCCGGACCCCCCGATTTTCCCGTGAGGCGGTGGCCCGGGTCATGACCGCGGTGATGGACGGATGCGTCGAGGCCTCCGGGCCCTTCGTCGCGGAGGAGGCGCCGGCCGGCTGAGGTCCGGCCGCCTCAGGGTCGCCGCGCGGTCCGCCGCCCCACCCTCTCGCCCCGGCGCTGCGGACGCGAGGCCCGGCTGCCGGGCGCCTCCGCGCGGAGGCCCTCGAAGGTGACCCGCATCGCCAGGTCCCAGAGCCGGTCCGCCTGCTCCCTGGGCCCGAGCCAGCCGTTCAGCTCCAGGCCGGTCAGCCCGTGGACCTGGCCGAAGAGGAAGAGGGCCAGCTGCATGGCGTCGCCGCCTCCCAGGAGGCCGGCGTCCAGGCAGCGCTGGACGCCCGCCACCAGGGCGGTGAACGTCCCCAGGGCGGCGGTGGCGTTCGGCTCGGCGGGGTGGAACTCGGGGAAGGGGCAGCCGAACATCAGGTCGTACAGGTGGGGGTTGGCCAGGGCCCCGGCGCGGAACGCCTGCCCCAGGGCGAGCAGGTCGGCGGCCGGGTCGCTGGTGGGCCGCAGCTCGGCGAAGCGCTGGGACAGGCGGCGGAAGCCCTCGTTGAACATCGCCTCGACCAGGCCCCACTTGTCGCCGAACAGGCTGTAGACGGCGGAGGCGGAGGTCCCGGACAGCTCCGCCAGGCGGCGGACCGTCAAGCCCGCCGGCCCCTCGGCCACCAGCAGGCGACCCGCCTCGTCGAGGAGGCGGAGCTTCAGCGCCTGGTCATGGGTCCTTGGTCTTGCCACTTGACACAGTGTATCCGAACATGGTTCTATAACATAGTTCTAAATCAACGTTCCAGGAACCGCCACGCGGAGGGGGAGGCCATGGCCACAGTCATTCGGGGCCGCCACACCGCCGACGTGGAGGGCGAGTTCGTCGTCTTCCTCGTCGGCATGCGCATCAACCGCTATTGGAAGATCCACAAGTGGCTGCCCGTGGCGCTGGCCATGCCCCGCATGCTCCGCTCCCTGGAGCGGGACCCGGCCAAGGGGATGCTCGGCTACCGGCTGATGCCGGGCCTGCGCGTCATCACCGTCCTGCAGTACTGGCGCAGCTTCGAGCAGCTCGAGGCGTTCGCCAGGAGCCACGACGAACCCCACCGGGGCGCCTGGCAGCGGTTCAACCGGTCGGTCGGTACCGGTGGCGATGTCGGCGTGTGGCACGAGACCTACCAGGTCGCTGCCGGCGGCTACGAGTGCCTCTACGCCAACATGCCCCGGTTCGGCCTGGCGGCGGCGACCGCGCATGTGCCCGTGGTGAAGCGGGGGCAGTCGGCGGCACGCCGTCTGGGCGTGGACGTACGAGACAATCCCGCCGAGCCGGTCCCCGGGGCACGGGTGAGCGGTGTCGAGAAGGATGAGACCCCGCAGGCCGCGGCCTGAGCGCGAGGAGAGATGGCGGACATCGAGGTCATGGGGCTGGTCAAGCGCTACGGCGACCTGACCGCCGTCGACAACGTGAGCTTCAGCGTCGAGCACGGCGAGATCTTCGGCCTGCTCGGACCCAACGGGGCCGGGAAGACGACGACGCTGGAGATGATGGAGGGGCTCCGCGTCCCCGATGCCGGTGCGGCGCGCATCCTCGGCACCGACGTCGCCGGCAACCCGCGCGCCGTGAAGGAGCGCATCGGCGTGCAGCTCCAGCTCACCGCCGTGCCCGACTTCACCACCGTCCGTGAGGCCATCCAGCTCTTCGGCTCCCTGTACGAGCACTCGCGGCCGGCGGGGGATCTGCTCCGCGAGTTCGATCTGGAGGAGAAGGCCTCCACCTACACCGACAAGCTGAGCGGTGGCCAGATGCAGCGCCTCAGCATCGCCCTCGCCCTGGTCAACGACCCGGAGGTGGTCTTCCTCGACGAGCCCACCACCGGCCTCGATCCCCAGGCGCGCCTCAACCTCTGGGTGGTCATCGAGGGCCTCCGCGAGCGGGGCAAGACGGTGGTGCTCACCACCCACTACATGGAGGAGGCCGAGCGCCTCTGCCGGCGCGTGGCGATCATCGACCACGGCCGGATCGTCGCCCTGGACACCCCACCCCGTCTCATCGCCGAACACGCCCCCGGCACCACCGTCGAGCTCGATGCCGTCCCCGGCCTCGACGTGGCGGTGCTGGAGGCTCTGCCGGGCGTCGACCACGTCACCGCCGACGAGCGTGTGAGCATCGCCACCCGCACGCCCGAGGTGGTCCTCCACGCCCTGCTCGATCCCCGGGCGCCGTGGGCCGACGTGGCCTCGGCGGACGGCGAGGGCAGGCATGGCGTCCGCGACCTCATTGTTCGCCAGGGAACGCTGGAGGACGTCTTCATCAGCCTCACCGGTGGGAGCCTGCGGTCATGAGAGGTTTCCGGGCGCTTGTCGTCAACCAGGTGCGCGGTTCGTTCCGCGACCGCATCGCGCTCATCTTCACCCTCGGCCTGGCCGTCCTCTTCATGGTCATCTTCGGGCTGCTGTTCGGGGAGAACAGCCTCAACCTGAGCCTCGACGCCGTCGACAACGACCACAGTGCGGCCTCCCAGCAGTACCTCCACGTCCTCGCCGCGGTGCATGGCGTCACGCTCAACCAGAAGGGTCATGCCGCCGCCTTCACGGACCTCAAGAACGACAGCGTCGCCGCGGTGATCGTGGTGCCCAGTGGCTTCGGCGCCGCGCTCTCGCATCAGGGGCCGTCCCAGCAGGTGCAGCTGTACGAGGCCAACACGACCTCGTCGACGGCGACCGTCTCCGACGACATCGTGGCCCAGGTGACGGCGGGGTTCGCCGGCGGCGGCGCCGCCAGCATCTCGCTGGGCTCACCGCGGACGGAGCAGGTCAACCTGGTGACGCAGATGGACTACATGCTGCCGTCGATGATCGCGTACATCATCCTGTTCAGTGGCGTCAACTACGTCGCCATCGGGCTGGCGGAGATGCGCGTGCGCCAGGTGCTGCGGCGCTACCGCGCCACCCCGCTGCGATCGAGCACCATCCTGGTGTCGCAGATCGTGGGCGGTGGTCTCATCGTGCTGCTGCAGATCGCCGTCCTCGTGGTGCTCGGCCTCGGCGTCTTCGGGGCGCGCAACTACGGCAGCTGGCTATTGGTCATCCCTCCTGTGATCCTCGGCACGACCGCCTTCGTCGGCATCGGCTTCCTCATCTCCAGCGTCGTCAAGACCAGCGCCGCCGCCCGCGGGCTGGCGGCCATGATCACCTTCCCGCTCATGTTCCTGAGCGGCATCTTCTTCCCCATGGACGCGCTCCCCAAGGTGGTGCAGACGATCGCCCGTGTCCTCCCCCTGGCGTGGGTCAGCGATGCCCTGCACCAGGTGATGAACAGCGGTGCCGGGTTCAGCGCCATCACCACCGACTGCCTGATCCTGGTGGCGTGGACGGTCGTCACCTTCACCCTGGCGGCCTGGCGCTTCCGCTGGGAGTGACCGGCTGACAGCGGTGCCCTCGCCACCGAGTCCCTTCCTTGCGGCGCCGGCGCGGCGGCGACATACTGCGGGCCGATGACGTCGAGTGCCGGCCGCCTCCTTCCCGCCCTCATCGCCATCGCCCTGCTGGCCGCCGGCTGCGGCGGGCCTGGCCCGGGGCTCGGCCAGACGTCGGCGGTGAGGTCGGCCGAGGTGGACGCGCAGCAGGCGTCGAGCACACCGGTCACCTTCGTCTCCGCCACCTCGGGCCCCTTCATCGAGTTCGAGCCCGATGCCAAGGGCGCCGTCGATCCCGGTCGCGAGGTGTGGGTCGTCGTCTTCCGCGGCACCTTCCCCCCGGTCTCGTGCGGCCCGGCCGCCATCCCACCGGCCACCGAGGGGCCGTGCCCGGCTCCGAACACCACGATGCAGGTCGTCATCGACTACGTCACCGGGCAGCTGATCCTCTCGCAGACGCCGGCGGGCTCCGGTTGACGCCGGCAGCCTGGCGGAGGGCGACTCACAACCGCCACGGCCAGACGCTACCCTTGCCACGCCGATGAGCTCGCAACCGCCACCCCAGGGTCCCCCTCCAGGGCAGATGCCGCCGCCGGGGTACGGGCCCGGCTGGCCCCCTCCCGCCGGGTACTCCCCGCCTCCCGGCTACTACGGCTACGTGGACCCCGCCGCCCCCTTCGGACGGCACCCGCTCACCGGCGAGCCGTATTCCGACAAGCAGAAGCTGACGGCCGGGCTGCTCGAGCTGTTCCTCGGCCACTTCGGCGCCGGGCGCTGGTATCTCGGCGACAACGGCATCGCCCTCGCCCAGCTGCTCACCTGCGGCGGCTGCGGGATCTGGGGCCTCGTCGACGCGATCATGATGCTGACGGGGAACGTGCGTGACAAGTACGGCCGTCCGCTTCGCGACTGACGCACTTCGCAGGCTCGCGGCACGCCGCGATCGCCGCCTCGAGATCGCGGTGGCCGGTGCCGCCGCCCTGGCCTACGTGGCCATCGCCGATCCGCACCGTCCGGGGACCCTCCTGCCGCGCTGCCCGACCAAGCTGATCACCGGTCTCGACTGCCCCGCCTGCGGCGGGCTCCGTCTCGCCCACGACCTGCTCCACGGGGACCTGGAGGCCGCGCTGCACGACAACCCCTTCCTCCTCCTGTGCAGTCCCGCCCTGGCGGTGCTGCTCTGGCGGGGGAGGAAGGGCCGGGCGGCGGGATCCGAGGCGGTTCCCGACCGGGTCGCGTACACGCTGGCCGGCGCCGCCCTGGCGTGGACGGTCGTCCGCAACCTCCCCGGATGGCCTCTGAAGCCCACCGTCGAGTGAGATACCGAACCCTGCTCCGCAGATCCGCATCCGCTCCGAGCCGGGCTCTCCTCGCGGTGGCGGCGCTGTTCTGCGCGGCGGTCGCCGCCGCTCTGCCCCTCCAGGCGGCCGCCGCCTCGCAGGGGCCGTGCACCGTCGCCTACGCGCAGTCGGGGGTGGGGGCGTGGGCGGGAGGCAAGCTCTGGCACGTGGACCGGACGGGGACGCTCGGTCTGTCCGTGGTCACCGCGACCTCCACGGTCCGCCTGAGCGTCGACGCCGACTTCTACGGCATCGCCGTTCCGGTCGGGACGTACACGGGACGGAACGGCGGGGCGGGCATCAACCTGGTGCCGCCGGGCCGGATCGCCCCGTACACCCGCGTCTTCGACCTCACCACCTCGACCGGGTCCTGCGTCGCCACGGTGTCGGCGGTGATCGACGGCGTCGGCCCGCTGGGCAGTCTGGCCGGGCGGGTGGGGCTGCTCGCCAGCGCGCTGGGCCTGCTCGGCGTCCTGCTCACCCTCATCGGCCGGCGACGGATCGGCAAGCGCACGCTCGGTGCGATCTTCGGGCTGATCGCCGGGATCGGCATCGGGCTTCTGCTCCAGGAGCTGGGGCTCACCGATCCGGACAATCCCGCGCTGCTCGCGGCGCCGATCCTCACTTTGATCGTGGCCGCGGCGCTCCCCGGGGTGAGGCGCAGGTCGCGCCGGGCGTCCCCGGTAGCGGCATCGCCGTCATCCCCAGCGCCGCCACCCCGCTCCCTGGCGCCACCTCCGCCCCCCGGGACGGTCCCCGGCAACGGTCTGCTCGGCGCCCGCACCGCCGGGATGTCGAGCCCCGGCACCGGGCGGGTCACCTCGGCCCGCGCCACCGGACGGGTCCCCGCCCGCCTGCGCGCCCTCGGGGCCACCCTGATCACGCTGACCGTGGCGGGCTGCGCGGCGATCGGGGCGCCGAGCACGGTCTCCTTCCCGCGTGGCGACGTCATCACCCCCTCCCAGGCGCAGGCCGTGGCCGACCAGCTGGTTCCCCAGTTCGAGACGGCCGTCGAGAACAACGACGCGGCGGCCATGGCGAACGTCACCGTGGATCCCGAGCTGACCGAGCGGACGAAGGCGATCACCGATGAGGCCCCCCGGTTCACCGCGCCCTCCTCGCTGCAGACCTACACGGCCAACGCCGAGGTGGCGGTGCCCCACCAGAGCGGCTACCCCGCGGTCTTCGCTGCCATCGTGACCGTCAGCAGCCGCGGCCATGCGTCCACCGCCGTCTTCTGCGAGTTCACCAAGCCGTCGGCGCAGTCCTCCTGGAGGATCGACCGGCTGGTCGACGTGGTGACCGGTGCGGCAGTCCCGAAGTTCGCGACGGACAGTCGCGGATATGCCTACACGATGCCGGGAGACCTCGTCGAGTCCCTGCTCGCATGGACCCCGACGTCGCTCGCCACCGCCTGGTCTGACGACATGAGCGCCGTGCTCCAGAGCGGCGCCGTGACAGCCGGCAGCTTCGCCGCATCCTGGGCCGCCACGGGCTTCGCGCACCAGTGCTACACGTCGGAGCGAACGGTGGGCGCGCAGCAGTACGGGGAGTCCTACGCCACCCTGCCGGGATCGACCACCGGCACCGTCTGGCGCACCGCTGACGGGGGCGCGCTGCTGCCCTTCACCGTCCAGTACCAGGAGATCCTCCTCCCGCCCTTGGATCAGATCCAGACCCCGGTGACGACCAGCTTCGGAACCGAACTGACGATCCCGCTCGGCGTGGGCATGGGCTTCGTCCAGAACGAGGCGCAGACCAACCTCGGAGGGCTGCTCGCGCCGTTCGCATACCCGCAGATCTTCGCGACGTTCGACGCGGACGTGCTCGCCTACATCCCCCCGACGGTGGACGCCTCGCGCCCCCAGGCCCTGGGGATCGACGGGGAGGTCGTCGCCAAGACGGGGCCCATCATCTGACGGTCCGCGCCGCCGCGCTCGCCCCCGCTCCACGAGGAGCGGCCGGGCTGCGACGACCCTGGATCCCACCGCCGACGGCGGCAGGTGGGTGCCCTCTCAGGCTGATCGGCCTCGCTCGAGGCACGTCAGCATGGAGGTCGTCCCGCCGAAGAATTCCTGAGCGAACAACTCGATGGCGTCTGGGCTCAGCGGTCGACACGAGAAGACATTCAGGTGAGCCGCCCTTCGGGATCTCGAGAAGTGGCCGACCACGCTGGACCACTCGATCAGCTGAACGACCGTGTACCCGTCGGTGTCGTCGGCAGCCGATCCGAACCACTCAATCAGCGGTTGGCCGAACCTGCGCATGGCGATGACGTCGGTGCACAGTCGATCCAGAAACTCGGTCAAACGTGGCTTGGAGGACAGCGCCTCCGGGTTGCAACCCTGCAGATCGATGATGACCTCCCATCCGTACGGTCGCGCACTGCTCACTCCAGTGGCCCCAAGAGAGAGAGGACGATGCTCTCGGGCATGAAGTACCAGGAGTGTTCCTCCGTTCGATAGAGGCGGGTCGGAAGCTCCACCTGGCGAGCCGCCCGGCGGGGATCGCCGGACCTCCCGGCGACCAGGAAGGTCCACCAGGCGCCGTGGTAGCTGGCCATGGCTCCAGCGAGCAGGCTGACATGCGGGAAGACGCGCCGTGCTTCCAGCAGGCACTCCTTGATCAGGTCGCCGTGCCAGTGCAGGGATCCGATCTGCGCGACCAGGATTCCGTCACTCCCCAGCCTGCTCTCCGCCAGCCTGTAGAAGGCGCCGCTGAAGAATCGCGCCGCCTGACCGACGGGGTCAGTCATGTCGCAGATGATGACGTCCGCCGGGCTCGTGGTGGCCTTCAGCAAGTCCATGGCGTCGCCGATCTCAACGTGGACTCGCCGATCCGCGAAGCCCGCGCTGACCCCCTTGAAGCTGGCTTTGGCGACCCCGATGACCTTGTCGTCGTGCTCCAGCAGTCGCACGGAGCGGACCTCGGGATGCTTCAGGACTTCCAGCAATGCGTGGCCGTCGCCGCCGCCGACGATCGTCACCGCCTGCGGGTTCGGGTGGGCGCAGAGCGCCGGATGGACGATCAGTTCGTGGTAGACGTAGGCATCGAGCTCCGCGACCTGGATGACATCGTCCAGGGCGAGCACCCTGCCCAATCCGGGCACCTCCAGCACGGCGATGCTCTGATGGACGCTGTCCAATCTCTCCAGTGTGGTGGCGCCAGGATAGAGGTGCTCTCCTGGGACGTCGGGCGTCCTCTCGCTGAAAGGCGGCGCCACGTCCGGACCTCGCCGAAGTTCTCTCAGATGCAGCCGGGCCGCACCGAATGCGCTCTCGAACACGCTGGCGACTGCGCTCGAATCGACGCTGGGACCGCAGGTGAAGAGGTCGAAGGCGACGTATCCGCGCTCCGGCCAGGTGTGAAGTGACATGTGGCTCTCGGCCAGCACAGCGATGGCCGTCAGGCCAGCATTGGCGAAGGGGACGACCACGAGCTCCTTGATGTTCACTCTGACGGCGACGGCCACATCCTGTAGGAGGTGGCGCGCGTCCTCTGTGGAGAGGATCTTGGGTGACCAGAGGTCACCGACGAGATGGGTCCCGAGCAGTTCCTTCTTGCCCTCAGGGGTGCCCCGGGCCTTCGCCTTGTCGTCGCCGGTCGGCACTTTCTCCTGTGCCACCAGCGTTGGGTACCAGTCTGGCTTGCGAGCGACCAGGTCGCGGACCTGCGGGCTGCGTGTGTAGGTCTCGTGGACGTAATCCCTCCAGGATTTGGCGTCGTCCGCGTCGTATTCACCCAGGGCAAGCCTGTCCAGGATTCCTTCGAGCGTGTCGGCGATGAGTTCGGTGGCCGCTCGGAAACGCGCATGCTCGAGCACCGGATCGTCAGACGCCAGTGTGGCTTCCTCTGAGATCAGGCCTCGAAGCTGAGGATGCTCGACGAAGACGTGATCGAGTCGCAGCATGAGCTCGGCGGCTTGATCGTGGCTCCCATGTTTGACCGTGCGTCGAGTGAGCTTGAAGCCGAGGTAGGCGGTGAACGCAACAATGGCCGAACCGACGATGGCCCCGAACAGCCCCTCGAGCAAGTTATCGAGCAACGGCTGGACCCTCTGTGACCCGGTCGGATTGGCTGGCGGATAGCTTAGACGGCCAGGGGGTCGTGGTTGGAAGGGCGACCACTGTGGCACTCACACCCTGAGACCCCCGGGCATCGCTGGGTCTGGACCCTTGGAGCAGGGCCAAGCCGTCCTGGCCGTCGGCGGGAGGCCTCGCCAGGCCTGACCCGCAGGTCCGTGGACTCACGAACATCCGTTCGCTATACTCGGGACTCCCGGTCTCGCTCCGACCGTCCGCCACTCCCTGAGCCGGGGCCACCGAAGGCGAAGGAGCGATGTCCACCCCGCTGTCCCAGGCCCTGGCGACGCTGCGGCGGCGCTACGGCGACGCCGTCATCCAGTCCGGCGACACCCTGAGCCGGACTGGCTCCGTCTGGCCGACGGGCCTCCCCACCCTCGACTTCCGGCTCACCGCCGGTGGCCTGCCGCTGGGGCGTCTCAGCCTCCTGGCCGCCTCTCCGCCGCCGGGGGCGAGTGGGCGCCTCACCCTGCTCCAGGCCCTGAGCGCCGCCGCCAGCCGGGAGCGGACCGCCGTCTACCTCGATCTCGCCGGCAGCCTCGATCCCGGATTCCTCGCGGACCTCGGTGCCGACCTGGAGGCGCTCCTCGTGGTCCGTCCGCCGTCCGGACGCTGGGGGGAGGGGCTGTCCATGGCGCGCAGCCTGGTCGTCGCCGGAGCCCCCTGGCTCGCCGTCGCGCTCCCACCGGTCGCGCCCGGCCGTGACCCCGGCTGGGAGCACCGCCTCACCGGCCTGGTCGAGGCGGTGTCCGCGCGCCAGGCCGTCTGCCTGGTCGCCGCCGCGGCGCCCGTGCCCCCGGCGCTCGGCTACGCGGCCTCGCTGACCCTGGGGTGCGAGGCCGCCGGATGGCAGGAGGCCCACGGCGATGTGGTGGGGCTGCGCACCCGCCTGACCGTGCTCGCCAGCAAGGTGGGCGCGCCGGGGGAGGCAGCCACCCTGCTGCTCCGCTACCCGCGGCCCTTCGCCACCGCCCACGTGGTGGGATGGCCGGCGGTGGTCGACCTCACGGCCGTGGTGGAGCGGGCCCCGTCCCAGATCGCGGCCGCGGCCGGATGACCCCCCCTCCCCGCGTCCTCTGCGCTCGCTACCCCCACCTGGCCCTGGTCGCCGCCTGGGCCAATCACCCCGAGCTGCGCCACGAGCCGGTGGTGGTCGGCGGGGCGGCCGAGCTCCGACTCCCCGTCCTCGCCGCATCGGCGGCGGCCCAGGCCGCCGGGGTCCGGCCCGGCCAGCCGCTGCGCGAGGCTCAGCAGCGCTGTCCCGCCGCCGCCTTCGTCGCCGCCGACGAGGTGGCGGCGGCGCGGCTCCGGGGGGCGCTGCTCGACCGGCTCTGCCGCCTCGCCCCCATCGTCGAGGTCGGCGACGAGGCCGCCTACTGCGACCTGAGCGGGCGCCATGCCGCCCATCCCGAGGAGTCGGGCTGGGCCGTCGCCGTGGCGCGGAGCATCACCGGCCTGCTCGACGACGACGGCGTCGCCGTCGGCGTCGCCTCGTCCCGCCTGGTGGCCGGGATCGCCGCGGGGCGGGCGGGATCACGCCGCATCCGCCGCATCGCCCCCGGGGAGGAGGCCGTCTTCCTGGCCCCGCTCCCGCTCGTCTCCCTTGCCGTCGACGCCGGCATCGCCGCCCGCCTCGCCGCCCTCGGCCTCGACTGCGTGGGCGCTGTCGCCAATCTCTCCTCCGCCGATCTCCAGAGGCAATTCGGCCCTGCGGGGAAGGACCTCTGGCACCGCGCCCGGGGCGAGGACGGGGTGGGGGAGTGGCCGCCGGTGCCCCGGAGCGGGGGGCCCGAGGGGGCCTCCCCTCTCATGGCGGGAGGGGCCATGGGCCCGCCGCGGCGGCTCGGTGAGCGGCTCCTTCTCGAGGGTGGGGTCGGCGACCTCGAAGCGCTCCGCTTCGCGGTTCACCGCTGTGCCCTGGAGCTGGGGGAGCGGTTGCGCCGTCAGGGACGACGGGCGGCGGTGATCACCCTGGTCTGCGAATTCGACCAGGCGCAGGCGGAGGAGCTGCGGATCGCTCCGCTGCAGCCGCCGGGGAGCGGGGCGGAGCTGTGGCCGGTGGCTCTGGAACTGCTCGCCGGGCTGCGACTTCCCACCCCGGTGACCGCGGTCCGCCTGGAGATCGAGGGGCTGCAGGGCCAGGTTGGCCGCCAGGTCGACCTCTGGCGGCGCGGCGACGCTGCCGGGGAGGAGATCAGCGGGGCCGCCTCGCGACTGCGCGCCCGCTTCGGCAGCGCGGCGGTGCGGCGTGCCGCCCTGGCCGTCGACCCCGGTGACCTCCCCGAGCGCCGCTTCCGCTGGGCCGACCCGGGGGCGGAGGCGGGCGCCGGCGGCGATGCGCCGGCGAGAGGGACCGCGCTCCGCGGGCGGAGGCAGCCGGCGGTGCCGGTGATGCCGGCGCTGCGGCGATGAGGGGGGGACGGTGACGGAGCTGCTGAGCGGTCCCGCCGAGGTGCGCGTCGACGCCGCAGGGGAGCTCCGCGCTGTCCGCCTCGCCGGCGGCTGGCGGGCGGTGAGCCGGGTCGCCAACCGGTGGGTGGTCGAGACCGACTGGTGGCGCACCCCGGTGCGGCGCCACTACGTCCGCCTGCTCCTCGAGGGGCGGGGAGGGGGCCGCCAGGGCTCGAGCCCGGCCGGCGCGGCGGGCGATGGGGCAGCCCCGGCGGACTGCGTCGAGCTCTACCGCGATCTGGAGGCCGGGGGTTGGCACTGGTCCCGCCGCTATGACTGAGCGCCGCTCGTGCACCTGCCTTCCAGCACTCCCGCGGAACCTCTCAGTCGGGAACCAGCGTGAGCTGCCGGCAGTGGCGGGGGCGGACCACCGAGAAGACGCGACGGTCGAGGGTGGCGAGCCTGGTCTCGCCCAGCCGCTCGCAGAGAGCGACGATCGAAGCGTCGACGAAGCCGAGATCCAGTTCCGCGTCGTCACGTTCCAATTCGGTCGCCCGGACCAGGTCCGCCTCCGTGGGGTGCACCACGCGGTACGCGCCGCCGGTCACGTCGGCGACGAAGTCCGCCCATGCCCTGGGCCCGCCGAGCTTGATGAGCCAGTGGTCGACCTCGACCAGCACGGGACCGGGCACCACGAGGTCATCTCCGCCCCCGAGCAGGGCGGCGCACCGGCGGTGGTTGGCATCAGCCGCGTTCAGAGCCGCGACGATCGGGCCGGTGTCGAGGATCAGCGCCATCAGGGACGGAAAGGCCGGGCGGCCGGGTTCTCGTTCTCCATCGCGCCGGCGATGTCGAAGTCGGCACGGAACGTCGCCAATCTCGGGCGGTGCTGGGACCGAAGCGTCTGGGCGCGTTCGGCAACCAGCTCACCCAGCAGCCGGCTCAACGAGAGGCCCCGGGCCCGGGCCTCGCCGGCCAGCACGGCGAGGTCGTCGTCGCGGGCGGCGACCGTGGTTCTGCGGACGATGGACATGACCATTGAATCTACACCAGATGCAGCATCAGATGCAAGAAGGCCGCCGGCCGAGGGGGACCGGCGGCCCGATCGGGGAGTGGGGTTCGCCTGGCTTATTTGTCAGAGCAGAAACACACATGCGAATAGTTACACGGATCTGTAGCAGATGTCAAGCAGCTTCGCCGAGCTGGCCGCCCGCTCCGCCTTCTCCTTCCTGGAGGGATCGACCTCGCCGCGCGACCTGGTCGCCGTCGCCGCCCGTCTGGAGATCGGAAGCCTCGGCCTCTGCGACCGCAACGGCCTCTATGGCGCCGTCGCCTTCATCGACGCGGCCCGCCACGCCGGCATCCGGCCGGTGGTCGGCGTCGAGCTGGACTTGGTCGACGGGGGCCGCCTCCGCCTCCTCGCCCGCAGCCGCCGCGGCTACCGCCAGCTCTCCCGGACCATCAGCGGCGCCCAGCTCGCCGGGGTCAAGGGACAGCCCCGGCTGCGCATCGCCGGGCTGGCCGGGAAGGGGGATGGCGGAGCGGATCAGCCCTCCCTGCCGGCGCTCGGCGCCACGGGGATGCCCGGCGGCCCACCGCCCCGCCCGCGCCGCTCCCGGCGACCGACACTCCCGCCGCCCTCGCGCCCGGCGGCGCTCCGCCCCACCGCCGGTCCCATCACCGAGGGCTGGCCGTCGCTCCCCTCGACCCGCGAACGGGTGGACGGCCCGCCGGCGGTGGTCGACCCCGCCGACCTCGACGACTGCGTCGCCCTGGCCGGCGGCCCCGACAGCGCCGTGGTGGCGGCGCTGATCGCCGGTGACCGCCGCGGCGCCCAGCGCCTGGCCGACCGCCTGCGCGAGGCGTTCGGACGCGACCGGGCGGCGCTCCTCGTCACCAACCACCTCCATCCCGCCGACCGCTGGCTCGCCGCCGAGGTCGCCGAGCTGGCGGAGCGGGCCGGCATTCCGCTGGTCGCCAGCAACACCCCGGTCCACGCCACGGAGGAGGACAAGCCGCTCTTCGACGTGCTCACCGCCATCCGCCACCGCACCACCCTCGACCGGGCGGCGGCCCACGGGCTGCTCCTGCCCAACCGCGAGCACCGCCTCCTCGACGAGGCGGCGCTGCGCGCGCGGCTCGCCGCCTACCCCGAGGCCTTCGACCACGCCGCGCACATCGCGTCGCAGTGCGGCCTGGAGCTGGACTTCACCGACGTGCGCTTCCCGGGGTTCCCCGTCTCCGACGGCGAGACCCCCTTCTCGGTCCTCTACAGCCTCTGCCAGGACGCCGTGCGCCGCCGCTACCGGCCCCTCACCCCGGAGGTCGCCCGCCGCCTCCAGACGGAGCTCGAGGTCATCCAGACGACCAGCCTCGCCGAGTTCTTCCTCATCGTCCACGACATCATGCGGTGGGCCAGGGAGCACGGCGTCCCCGGGCAGGGGAGGGGCAGTGCCGCCGATTCCATCGTCGCCTACCTGCTCGACATCACCCGCGTCGACCCCATCGCCCACAACCTGCTCTTCGAACGCTTCCTCCATGTCGACCACCAGGGGACCCCCGACATCGACATCGACTTCTCCACCGACCACCGCGAGCAGGTGATCCAGTACGTGTACGAGAAGTACGGGGCGGAGCGGACGGGCATGGTCGCCAACGTGGTCACCTTCCGGCCCCGCCTCGCGGTGCGCGAGGTGGGCGCGGCGATGGGCTTCCCCGAGACCATCCTCGACCGCCTGGCCAAGTCGGTGGGCAGCTGGTACGAGGGCGGTGTCGAGGCCGCCATGGAGACGGCCGGCCTGACCGCGCAGGCCGTCGCCGGCGCCCTGCCCTGGCAGCAGTTCCTCGACATGCTCAGTGCCGTCGAGGGCATCCCGCGGCATCTCTCCGTCCACGTCGGCGGCATGCTGGTCACCGGCGAACCCCTCATCGACGTCGCCCCGGTGGAGCGGGCCACCATGGAGGGGCGCGTCGTCGTCCAGTTCAACAAGGACGACGTCGAGGATCTCGGCCTCATCAAGATGGACCTGCTGGGGCTGCGCACCCTCTCCGCCGTCGCCGAGTGCCTGGATCTGATCGAGGGCAGCCACGGCATCCGCCCCGACCTCGACGCGCTGACCCTCGACGACCCGCGTGTCTACGACATGATCTGCGCGGTCGACACCATCGGCCTCTTCCAGATCGAGTCGCGGGCTCAGCAGCAGTCGCTGTACCAGTCCCAGCCCCGGGAGTTCAACGACCTGGTGGTCCAGGTCGCGATCATTCGCCCCGGCCCCATCCAGGGCGATGCCGTGCACCCCTACCTGCGCCGCCGCCAGGGGCTGGAGCCGGTCAGCTACCTCCATCCCAGCTTAGAGCCAATTCTGTCGGAAACCAAGGGGGTCATCCTCTACCAGGAGCAGATCCTGCGCATCGTCATGGAGCTGGCCGGCTACTCGGCCGGTGAGGCCGACCGCTTCCGGCGGGCCATGAACCGGCACCGCTCCCGGCTGGAGATGCAGTCGCTGCACGACGACTTCGTGGGCCGCTGCCTGGAGCACGGCGGCCTCGACACCGGCGTCGCCGAGAAGCTCTTCGCCGGGGTCGCCGGCTTCGCCGAGTTCGGCTTCTGCAAGTCCCACGCCGCCGCCTTCGCCCGCACCGTGTACGAGACGGCCTGGCTGCGCCTGGAGTACCCGGCCCACTGGCTCTGCGCCCTGCTCAACGCCCAGCCGATGGGCTTCTACCACCCCTCGGTGCTGGTCGACGACGCCAGGCGCCGCGGCGTCCGCACCCTGCCCGTGGACGTCACCCGCAGCCGCGCCCGCTGCACCGTGGAGTCGCTGGAGACGGCGGAGGCGGGGGAGCGTGCCTGGGCGGTGCGCCTCGGTTTCAACCACGTCGCCGGCCTCGGACCCGCCGGTCGCGCCGCCTGCGAAGCGGCCGCCGACGCCGGAGCCATCGACTCCGTCGCCGGCTTCTGGCGCCACACCAAGCTCACCCGTCCGGCGATGGAGCAGCTGGTCCGCTGCGGCGCCTTCGACCGGGTCCCTCCCGGCCGGCCGCGCCGGGAGCTGCTCTGGGAGCTGGCCGCCGCCGAGGGGTCGCTGCCGCCACGAGGCGGGCGGCCCCGCCCCGCCGCGCCGCCGCCGGGCCCGCCGCGGGGCCGGGGCCACATCGCCGCTCCGCCGGCGGGGGCCGTCGACCCGCTCGGCCCGCTCCTCGACCTGCCCGCCCCGTCGCCGCCGCTGCCGCCGATGAGCGAGCGGGACCGCGTGGCGGCGGAATACGCCGTCAACGGGGTGAGCACAGGTCCCCACCTTCTCAGCTTCCTCCGCGGCGCGCTGCAGGCACTGGGGTGCACGCCGCTGGCCAGGGTCCGCGACATCGCCGACGGGACCAGGGTCAGGGTGGCCGGGCTGGTCATCGCCCGCCAGGCCCCGGTCTCCGCCCGGGGCTTCCGCTTCTACACGCTGGCCGACGAGGGGGCCAACCTGGACCTGATCTTCAAGCCCGAGGTGGCCCGGCGCACCCGGGCGGTGGCCGGCTCCCACCCCCTGCTCATGGTGGAGGGCGAGCTCCAGTCCCGCTCCAGACGGCTCAACCTGGTCGTCGACACCGTCACCGCCCTCGACGGCGACGGCCGTCCCATCACCGACCCCGGGCAGGCCGGGGAGCCGGCCTGGAAGCCCCCCGCCTCCCACGACTTCCGGTAGCCGGTTGGGCCCACCCTGTTGACGATTCGTAACGTCGTCGGCTCATTGCTCCGATAGGCGCCGATCGCGCCCGCCTTGCCTCCTAGTCTGGCAAGCAGGTTCACCCGTGCTGTTCCGGCGAGGAGGCCGACCCGTGGAATCCGAGCAGATCTGTCCTGCCTGCGCGACCATCAACGCGACGGGCGCGTCAACCTGCACCAGCTGCTCATCGGCGCTCTCCCGGCCGGACCAGCCCGCGGCCGCCCCCCCGGACGCTTCGAAGCCGGCCGGCGAGCCGGTCGTCATCCGCCCCGCGAAGGGCTTCCGGATCTTCGACGGCGGCGGACTCAGCGCCCCCCGCCCCGCGTCGACGGCCCTCTCCGTCGTGGAGCAGCCGGAGGCGGCATCGGCCACCACGCCCGGCGGCGCCCCGGCGGCCGTGCTCGAGGCGTCCCCGCCAGAGGCCGTTGCACCCGAGGCGACGCCTCCCCAGACGACGCCACCCGAGGCGACGGCGCCCGCAGCGAGCCCGCCCGCGCCCGCCCCTCCCGGCCACCCCCTGCCGCTGGTTCCGAGCGCGAGCAACGGCCACGCCACCCGCAACGGCTGGCCGGAGGCCCCTCGCGTCTCCTCTCCCCCCGAGCTCATCTTCGCCATCGAGGGGACGGTGGTCGCCGCCCCCAGCTCCCCGTCCGGCACAGCGCCGGCGGCTCCGCCGGCCGGCCCGGCACCCGCCTCCCCCCTCGCCTTCCATGTCGACGCCGCCTCCGTGCCGGGCGTGGCGCCGCTCACCTTCCAGACCGCCGAGCCCCCCGCCCCCGCTCCCACCGGGGAGGCCGGGGGTCGTGGCTGGGGCATCCGCGAGCAGCGTCCGAACCCGACGGCGAACTGGAGCACCACGCCGCCGTCCATCCGCGACGACCCCGGGTCCTCCGCCATCGGCGTGCCGCGGCAGATCGCCGGCCAGCCGCAGGCGGCGGCGGCCCCCGGCGCCGCGAACCCGGAGTTGGAGCCGCGCTCCGGCGGTGCCGCCCGCGTCCTGCGCGTCGGGATGCTGGTGCTCCTCATCGTCGTCGTGATGTTCGGCGCCCTCATCTACTACGGCGGACGCTGAACCCCATCGTTGGGGGTGGGGTCGTGGCCGGGCGCGGGTGACGCGGGACCGCATCTCGCGTCACTCCCCGCGTCGTACGATCCCCTCGATGTCTGACGAGACGCGGGGCATGGAGCGGCTCGCCTCCGCCGTCGACCGCCGCCGCATCGCGGTGATCGGGCTGCACGGGGTCATCGGCGGCGCGGTCCGGACCAGCGAGATGATCCGCACGCTCACCGCGGCCCGCCGCAACCAGCAGGTGCGCGCCGTGGTGCTGGAGATCGACTCTCCGGGCGGCAGCGCCAGCGAGTCCGAGGCCATCTACATGAGCGTCCGGCGGCTCGCGGCGGAGAAGCCGGTGGTCGCCTGGATCCGCAGCACCGGCGCCTCCGGGGCGTACTTCGCCGCCTGCGGCGCCAGCCGCATCCTCGCCTTCCCCTCGGCGATCGTCGGCTCGATCGGGGTGATCTCCGTCCGGCCCATCGCCGTCGAGGCGATGCGTCGCCTCGGCACCGGCGTCGAGGTCACGAAGACCGGGCCCTTCAAGGACCTGGGAGCCCCCTGGCGGGAATCCACCCCGGAGGACCGCGCCCAGGAGCAATCGCTGGTCGACGCCATCTTCCGCCGCTTCACGGGCGCGGTGGCCGGGGCCCGCGGCTTCGACGACGCCGAGCTGGCCCGCGTCACCACCGGCGAGGTGTGGCTCGGCGACCAGGCGGTCGGCGTGGGGCTGGTCGACGCGCTCTGCGACGACGAGGAGGCGGCGGTCCGCGAGGCCCAGCAGCTCGCCGGCATGCCCCACCACCGGGTGGTGCGCATGGGCGGGCGGCGCACCCTGCTGCAGCGACTGGGCCTTCCCGGAGCGGGCATGGGCCCGCCCGGAGCGCGCTGGGTCGCCGAGATCGAGGGATGGCTGCGGGCTCCCCGGGTGCGGCTCTGACCGGGCCGGCGGATCTGCCCCGATCCGAGGAGCAATGGCGCGCCAGGCTTGGCGAGGACGCCTTCAGGATCCTCCGCCGCCGCGGCACCGAGGCCCCGTACACCGGCGCCTACGTGCACGTGCAGGCCGCCGGCAGCTACCGCTGCGCCGGCTGCGGCGCGCGGCTCTTCAGCTCCGACCACAAGTACGACTCGGGGACCGGATGGCCGAGCTTCTGGGATGTGGCGGAGGCGGGTGCGGTGGCCCACCATCGCGATTGGTCGATGATCGTGCCCCGCACCGAGGTCCGCTGCGCGCGCTGCCAGGGGCACCTGGGCCACGTCTTCCGGGACGGGCCGGCACCGACCGGCCGCCGCTACTGCATCAACTCGCTGGCGCTGCGCCTGGAGCGGGCCCCCGCGTCAGGCCATGGCGCGGCGGTACGTGCGGGTCCCCCACCCGAGGGCGGCCAGGGCGGTCGCCCCGACGACGGCGAAGCCGGCGGCGACGGTCCCTGAGGCCACGGTTCCCCCGGCCAGCCCACGGGCCGCCTGCACCGCGTAGTACATGGGGTTGGCGTGGGCGAGACCCTGGAGCCAGCCGGGCCCGAGGGAGAGGGGGAGGAGGACGCCGGCCAGCAGGGTCAGGGGGAGCTGCAGCCCGGTGACGACGGCGGCGAGGCTGCCGATCTGCTTGAGGGTGATGCCCAGCGCCGCCGAGCTCGCCGAGACGGCGGCGGTGAGCAGGGCGAGCAGGACGAGGAGGACGCCGAGGCCGCCCCAGTGGGGGTCGAAGCCGAACGGCGTGGCCACCAGCAGGACCAGGGCGGCGGGGATGGCGAACATCACCACGTCGCGCAGCGCGGTCCCCAGCACCAGCGCGAGACGGCTCGCCGGCGTGACGCGGAGGCGTTCGATGACCCCGGAATCCAGCTCGTTGAGCACGACCCAGCCGGCGCCCATGCCGGACCCGAAGGCCATGAGGACGAGGATGCCGGGGACGAAGACGTCGAGGACGCTGCCCCCGGGGAAGCCGGGGCCGCCGGCCAGCGGCTTGAGCAGCGGGGCGAAGAGGGCCAGGTACATGAGCGGGACGCTCATCCCCATGAAGATCCAGATCGGCTGGCGCACCGCTTCCAGGAGGCGCCTCCGGGTGAGCAGGGCGGTCTGCAGGAGGAGGCTCATGAGGCGATCCTCCCGGCCTCGCCCGGATCCGCGGCGTCGCGCAGGGAGCGTCCCGTCTCGTGGAGGAAGACGTCGTCCAGCGACGGCTCGCGGAGGGTGACGCCGACGACGTCGACCCGGCGGTCCCGCAGCCGGTCGAAGATCGCCGCCATCGCCGTCGTGGGGTCGTCGAGATCCACCCGGATGGCGCCGCCGTCGGAGCGCGCCCCGCGGACCAGGGGCTCCTGCGCCAGCTCCCCCGCCAGCTGGGCGAGATCGGCCGGTCCGGGCCGGGTGGTGATGGTGACCGCCGCCGGGTGGCGCCTCTTCAGCTCCTCGGGGGTCCCCTCGGCGACCACCAGGCCGTTGTCGATGATGGCGACGCGGTCGCTCAGCTGGTCCGCCTCGTCCAGGTAGTGGGTGGTGAGGAGGACGGTCGTGCCCATCCCCCGCAGGCCGCGGAGCTGGTCCCACAGGTTGGCGCGGTTCTGGGGGTCGAGGCCCAGCGTCGGCTCGTCGAGGAAGAGGACGGCGGGGCGGTGGACGATCCCCAGCGCCACTTCGAGCCGGCGCCGCTGCCCGCCGGAGTAGGTGCTGACGATGCGCCCGCTGAAGGGGCCGATGTCGAGGAGGTCGATGAGCTCGGTGGCGCGGCGCTCCGTCTCCACCCTGCCCATGCCGTACAGGCGGCCCTGCAGGATCAGGTTCTCCCGTCCGGTCGCCGCGGTGTCGGCACCGCCGAGCTGGCCGACGTAGCCGATGTGCCGCCGCACCTCGGCGGGGCGGCGGCGGACGTCCAGACCGGCGACCACGACCTCGCCGGCGTCGGCCGGCATCAGGGTGGTGAGGATGCGCAGGGCCGTCGTCTTCCCCGCCCCGTTGGGGCCGAGGAGGCCGTAGATCTCGCCCGCGGCGACGGACAGGTCGACGCCGCGGAGGGCCTCCACGCGGCCGCGCCGGCTCTGGAACGCCTTGCGCAGCCCGGTGACGCGCACCGCGGACGGCGCCGCGCCCGCGCCTGTCACGGCGCCGCCCTGGTCAGCCGCACCTCGAGGCCGATCCCCTCGGTGGTGACCTCGCAGGTGCCGAACAGCGTTCCCGCGACGAGGCGCTCGAAGCGCGCCGGCGAGTAGGCGCGGCGGCGCAGGAGTGTGGAGAGGACCAGCCGGGTCATGAAGGCGCTGACCGGGTTCAGCCCCATCCCCCGCACCTCCCGGGCGATGTCGGCGTTGGAGGCGTCCCGGTTCAGGTCCTGGATCACCGCCACGCCGCCGTGGCGGAGCACGCGGTGCATCTCGTCGATGGCGCTGACGGGGCGCTTGAAGTTCTTGAACGCCGCCTGGCAGACGATGAGGTCGAAGGCGTTCCCCTCGAAGGGCATTGCCGACACGTCGCCCCTGCGGAAGTCGACGTCGACCGCGGCCCGCCGGGCGGTCTCGGCGGCGATCGCGACCATGGTGCGGCTGATGTCCAGCCCGGTCACCCGCAGGCTGCCGCGCCGTGCCATCTCGACGGCGTGGTAGCCGGGCCCGGGGGCGACCTCGAGCACGGCGGCACCCGCCGGCAGCGAGGCGGTCAGCCGGGCAGCCTGGCGCCGGCACTCGGCGAGCTGGCTGGCGGACCCGCGGTTGCGGGCGTACCAGCGGGCCATGCGGCCCTCCATCTCCGGAAGCTGGTGCCGCCGCCGGGCCTCCCCACCCACCGCGGTCGCCGGGCTGGGATACTTCTCTTGGCTCATGCTAAGGCTCTCCATCAGTGGTATCTTAGTTACTAAGCTAACGAGATAGTAAGCAGAGGCCCAGCCCCGTGTCAACCCCCGCGCCGGAACCCGCCCCCAGCCGCGCCGAGCTCATCGAGCGCCTGACGACCGCGGTGCGCCGCCAGGTCGCCTGGACCGTGCTGCACAACCAGGCGATCGCCGACCGCCTCGGTCTCGGGATCACCGATCTCCACTGCACCAACCTGCTGGCGATCGAGGGGCCGATGACCGCCGGACGGCTGGCCGTCCTCATGGGAATCACGACGGGTGCGGTCACCGGCGTCCTGGACCGCCTGGAGCGGGCGGGGATGGTGCGCCGCGAACCCGACCCCGCCGACCGCCGGCGGGTGATCGCCCGGCTCGTCCCCGAGGGGATGGAGCGCGTCGCCGCCGAATACGCCGCCATCGCCGCCGCCGTCGCGACGCTGTACGCCGGGTACGACGAGGGCCAGCTCGCCCTGCTCACCGACTACGCCACGCGCAGCGCGGAGTTGACCCAGGCCATCACCGCCCGGCTGCGATCGGAGGTCGAGCCCCCGGGCGAGTACACCGACGGCCTGTCGGCGCCACTCGGTGAGACAACCGCCGGCCGGCTGGTGCTCGTCGGCAACCTCTCCAGGTTCCGGATCCGGGCCGCGAGCGGGATGGCCGAGCTCTTCCGGGCCCGTTTCGACCGTCGCACCCCGCGGGTGGTGGTCCACGACGGCACGGTCACCATGACCTTCCCCGGTCTCTTCTCCCCAGGGGTCGGGCGGGGGGAGATGCTCCTCAACGGCGCCATTTCCTGGGAGGTGGAGCTGCAGGGCGGGGCCTCCACGGTGGATGCGGACCTCGCTGCCACCCGGGTCACCGGGTTCAGCCTCACCGGCGGCGCCAGCAACGTCGGCGTCCGCCTGCCCCGCCCCGAGGGCACCGTCCCGCTGCGCGTCTCGGGCGGCGCCAGCCGGGTGACCCTGCTGCGCCCCGCCGGTGTCCCCTTCCGGATCAGGGTGAACGGCGGGCTGAGCCGCCTCAGCATCGACGGGCGGCAGCTCGGCTCCACCGGAGGCCCGGCGACGCTGGACAGCCCCGGCTACGAGCGGGCGGTCGACCGCTACGAGCTCGAGGTCAGCGGCGGTGCCAGCCGCATCACCGTGCGAGCCGTCTGAGCCCGGCGATGGGTCTGAGCCCGGCGGGGCGGGCACCGGCGCCGGTTGTCCCCCGCGGGCCCCGGTGACCATGCCGGGCAATTAAGGTATACTTGACATAAAGTCAGGCTGACCTAAACCCGGGTCAGCCCCCCGGTTCAGCCAGGAGATCGCATGGCCGTCGTCCTCGCCCGCCCCGACGCCGCCCTTGCCGGCGCCCCCGCCCGCGAGCTCGCGGCCCGGATCGACCGGCTGCGCCGGGAACGCAACGCCGTCATCCTCGCCCACAACTACCAGCTTCCCGAGGTCCAGGACATCGCCGACTTCGTCGGCGACTCACTGAACCTCTCCCGCCTGGCGACGGAGACCGATGCCGAGGTCATCGTCTTCTGCGGCGTGCACTTCATGGCGGAGACGGCCGCCATCCTCTCGCCGCAGCGGACGGTGCTGCTCCCCGACCTCGAGGCGGGCTGCTCGCTCGCCGACACCATCACCGCCGACCAGCTGCGCGAGTGGAAGGCCCAGCATCCCGGGGCGATCGTCGTCTCCTACGTCAACACCTCGGCCGAGGTGAAGGCCGAATCCGACTACTGCTGCACCTCGGGCAACGCCGAGGCCGTCATCCGGTCCATCCCCGAGGACCGGGAGATCCTCTTCTGCCCGGACATGTTCCTGGGAGCGCATCTGGAGCGGGTCACCGGGCGCCGCATGCACGTCTGGATGGGGGAGTGCCACGTGCACGCCGGGATCGACCCAGAACGTCTGGAGGCCACCCGCCGCCGCCACCCGGACGCCGAGCTGCTGCTCCATCCCGAGTGCGGCTGCACCTCGGCGACGCTGTACCGCCTCGGCCGCGGCGACCTGGGAGGGTCGAGCTGCGTCGTCGCCTCCACCGAGGGGATGGTCCGCCGCGCCGTGGAGTCGCCCGCCTCCACCTTCATCGTCGCCACCGAGGTGGGCATCATCCACCGCATGAACCTGCTTGCCCCCGGCAAGCGCTTCCTGCCCGCGTCGGAGGACGCGGTCTGCCCCTACATGAAGAAGATCACCCTGGAGAACGTGGCCGCCTGCCTGGAGCGGATGGCGCCCCGGGTCACCGTCCCCGAGGCCATCGCCGAGCGGGCACGCCTCTCCCTGGACCGGATGGTGGCCATCACCGGGTAGGCCGGCGGCCGGGCGGCGGACGGGAGGGCCCCCGCCCGGGTCGATCGGGAACCGGACCGGATTGCGGCCGTGGAGACACGCCGCCGCCCGCTATGCTCGGCGCCACCGATGTCCCGCCGCTACAAGAACCTCTACGTCCTCGACACCTGGCGCCGCTACGGCAACTGGCTGGTGGTCCTGGCCCTGGCCGGCCTCACCATCACGCTCATCTACACCCTCAACAAGAAGGCCGACTCCGGCACCCCCTGGCTGATCTGCTCCGCCGTCTGCCTCGGCTTCTCCAGCTCGATGTGGCTGCGCCAGCGCTTCAGCTACGTCCAGCTGCAGGGGGACCTGCTGCTCATCCGGGTCTACGCCACCAGCTGCCGCATCGACCTCGCCGACATCCGCCGGGTCCGCGTGGGCCGGCTGCTCGGCGCCCTGGACAAGCCGGACCGGCGCCGCTACCTGCCGCGGGGGCGGGCGGCGGTCCGCCGCTGGCAGGAGAGGGAGGCGCTGCTCTTCCGCCTCCGCCAGCCCGACGATGGCCGGCTGCGCCGTGTCCTGGGCCGCCGCTGCGTCTTCGAGGACGAGGTGGTGGTCCCGCTGCTGGATGCCGGGGGACTCCTGCGCGACATCGAGACGGTGACATCTCCCCGCCAGGATCCCGTTCCCAACGGCGCCCGTCCCGCGGGAACGCGCCGGAACCGGCGGCGCCGGTGATCCGAAGGTGGTCCCCCCATGACGCCGACGCCTGAGGAACCCCCCGCGCCGACGGGCGAGATCCCCCAGCCGTCGCCGGAGCAGCCGTCCCCCGAGGCGGCCGGGAAGACGGGGGAGGAGCCCCTGGGCGAGCCGTCCGGGGACCTGGCGGAGGAGCCGTGGGACGGCACCGAGGACGGGGCCTCCGAGGAGCCCCCGTCGCGCCGCCCGGCGCCCAGCGACCGCCCGCTGGTCCGGGCCGGCTTGCGCGGCTTCCTGGATCTGGGCCGGACGGACGTCATCCTGGTGGTGGCGCTCACCCTCCTCGCCTTCGTCCTGCGCTTCGCCAGCCCCATCCTGCCCAACTTCCTGGGCGGCAACGCGACCCCCCAGCCGGCGATCCAGGTGCTCGGTGTGGGCCACGCCTTCAACAGCGACCCCAGCGCCTGCCAGGCGGTCGCCATCGGCAACTCGACGATCAAGGCCTGCGGTCAGATCTTCGACGAGGTCTACTTCCCGACCGACGCCGCCGACGACCTGCACTCTCCGGCGATCAGCTACTTCGACCCCGAACCGCCGCTGGTGAAGCTGCTGATGACGCCGTCGATCGCCTGGATCGGCTTCAACACCTGGGGCTGGCGGATCACCCAGGTGGTGACGGGCAGCCTGTTCGTTGGGCTCCTCTACCTCATCGCGCTGCGGCTGCGCCGGGACCGCTTCTTCGCCGTCTGCGCCGCGCTCCTCGTCTGCTTCGACGGGCTCGCCTTCGTCGAATCCCGCACCGGTCTCATCGACATGCCCGCCATCTTCTTCGTCGCCATCGTCTACTACCTCTTCTTACTGCACTGGCAGGCCCGCACCCGCAGGCAGTGGCGCATCACCCTCTACCTCACCGCGCTGGCGCTGGGGCTGGCCTTCGCCGCCAAGCTCACCGCGCTGGCGCCGCTGGTGGTGATGGCCGCCCTCATCGGCTTCCGGCTGCTCGCACCGTACGCGGCGGCGCTGGTGCCGGCGCTGCGGCGCCTGGCCGGGCCGCGGCGCGCCGAGACGGTGCTGTGGAGGGAGGCGGCGGGGCGCCGCGCGCTGCTCCACTACGGCGCCGGGGCGCTGCTCGTCGGCGTCGTCTTCTGCGCCGCCTACTCACGCTACGAGACGATCTCGCACGACGACGTGTACCGCTTCGTCGCCTGCAACCCGGCCGTGCCGGGCCTGACCACCGACGCGCTGCACCCGGTGGACTTCCTGCCCGTCCCGGTCACCGTCATCGACGGCATCACCCTGCCCAACCCGGCGCAGGCGATCGCCAACATCGAGGACATCAACTCGGCGAGCCTGCAGTACCACGAGCACGAATGCCACGGCCATCCCTACGCGTCGCGCTGGTACACGTGGCCGATCATGGAGCACCCCGTCCTCTTCTACGCGCAGAGCGACCACCTCCTCGACGCGCCCACCGTGGCGGGCACGGCGGTGATCACCGACATGGGCAATCCCGCGGTGTGGTGGCTGGGCATCCTCGCGCTGCTCTTCTGCGTCTGGCGCATGATGGCCGGCCCGACCAGGCTCCGCGTCGGTCTGGGGGCGCTGATGGTGGCCAGCCTGACGACGATGATCATCACCTTCCACAACGCCGAGCCGGCCATCAACGCCATCACCGGCACCCAGCCCGGCCCCATCCATCCTCCGGGGATCCTCTTCGACCTCGGCTTCCTGGGAATGGCCGTCTTCTGCGCCTCCGGCGTCGTCTTCGCCGTGGTCTCCCGCCGCTTCGTGCCCAGCTTCATCGTGCTGGGCTACATCGCCAGCTGGATGATGTGGGTGCCGGGCAACGAGCAGCGGGTGCTCTTCTTCTACCACGCGCTGGGGATGCTGATCTTCACCGCCCTGGCGCTCGCCTACGCGCTCACCGCCATCCGCGGCGTCAGGTTCCAGTGGCGCGGCCGCTGGTGGTCGCTGGCGCCGCTCGCCTACGCCGGCATCGCCGTCGTCGTCGCCGCCTTCCTCTTCTTCTACCCGGTGTGGACGGCCATCCCGCAGACTGCCGCCGACCACCTGATGCGGGTCTGGGTCTCGACCTGGTAGGCGGATGGCAGCCCTGGCGAGTGTCGCCCTCCTCACCCTCCTCGGCGCCGCCTCCGCCCTCGCCCTGGCGGGCACGTTGCGCAGCCGTCTGCGGCTCTGGGAGCGCGCCGCCGTCGGCCTGGTCGCCGCCATCGTCCTCGACAGCACCGTCTGCTTCCTGCTGAGCCTCGGCATCGGGCTGGGGCCGGCCTCGATCCTGCTGGCGCCGGTCGCCGTGACCGCCGTCTTCGCCGGCGCCGCCCGCTTCCGCCCCGCCACCCTGCTCGAGCCGTGGCGGGAGTCGTGGGAGGACGCTCGGGCCCGCGGCAACGCCGCCTGGATGATGGCGACCATCGCCGCCGTCGCCGCCCTGGCCCTGGTCCTGCTCTTCTCCCGGGCCATGTACCAGGACGCCGCCGGCGACCTCCTCACCGGCTACTGGCTGCCCGACTGGGCGCAGCACCTCATCACCGCGTCGAGCTTCAGCGTCGCCGGCAACCTGCCGCCGCAGGACCCGATCATGAGCGGGACGCCGCTGTACTACCCCTTCATCCCCGACTTCGCCTCGGCGATGCTGATGCGCCTCGGGGTCTCGCCGGGCACCTCGCTCTGGCTGCCGCAGGTGGGGCTCGGCGTCGCCGTCGTGGTGCTCGTCGTCAGCCTCGCGGAGCGCCTCGGGGCGCGCCGGTCGGTGGGCGTGATCGCCGTCCTCATCTGCTTCATCGGCGGCGGCATCGGATTCGTCGGCACCCTGCAGGATGCCTGCACCGCGCGGGGCGAGAGCGCGCAGCACTGCAGCCTCGCCTACATCGTCACCAATCCGGGGCAGGGCGTGGGCATCGCCGCCACCACCGTCGCCGGGATCCCCGGTGTCATCGTCGACCAGCCGCGCACCTATGACGGCAACCCGGTGCTGCAGCCGCCGGGGACCAAGCCCGTCTTCACCGACCAGGAGTGGTACACGCCGCTGTTCGCCTGGTGGCTGCCCCAGCGCACGCTGATGATGGGCTTCGCCGCCGTTCTCGCCGTGCTCACGCTCCTCCTCGCCGCCTTCGACGGCCTGCGGGCGCGGCTCTGGGACGTCGGCGTCGCCGGCGTGCTGACGGGGCTGCTCCTGGTCGTCCACGTCCAGAGCCTCTTCGCCCTCGCCATCATCACCGCCTGCCTCGCGGCGATGCGATGGCGCCGCGGCTGGCTGCTCTTCGGCGGTGTCGCCGTCGTGGTCGCGGCGCCCCGCCTGGTCCAGCTCGCCGCCGCCCCCCACGGCAGCGCGGCGCTGAACAACCAGTATCCCTGGCTCGAACCCGGCTGGATGTCGGGCGCCGTCAACACCGCGGCCCTGGGCCACGCCTTCACGCCGTCCACGCTGGTCACCGCCATCAGTGACAGCGTTCAGGTGGCCTTCAGCGGAGGCTTCTGGGCCTTCTGGTTCGTCAACCTGGGCATCGCCGTCCCCCTCTGCGTGGCGGTGGCCGTCGCCGTCGTGGTGCGGCGGTGCAGCGGCCGCCGTCTCGGCGACGGAGGATTCCTCGGCGTCCCCTCCCCGCTGCTCCGCTTCCTCCTCGCCTGCATGCCCATCTTCGTCGTCGCCAACGTCATCGTCCCGCAGAGCTGGGCCTGGGACAACACCAAGCTGCTCACCTACTGGTACCTGGGCGCCGCGCTATTGATCGGAGCCGTCTGCGTCCACCTCTGGCGCGGCGTGTGGCGCCGCATCCTCAGCGCCGTCATCGTCGCCAGCGTCCTCGCCACCGGCGCGCTCGGTGTCGTCCGCCTGCTCCCCTTCACGCCGTCGAAGGTGTCGGTCACCGGGCCCTACACCATGGCGACGGCGGCCGAGGTCAGCATGGCGAAGGAGGTGGACGCGCGCACCGCCGGCAACGCCGTGTTCCTCACACCGGGGGCCTTCGACGACCCCATCGCGCTGCTCACCGGGCGGCCGGAGGTGATGGGATACGACGGCTGGCTGTGGAGCTACGGCCTCGACTACGGCCAGCGCCAGCGCGACGTCGCGCAGGTGCTGGGCGGCTGCGGCGTCACCGCCATCGGGGAATGCCAGCAGATCCTCACCGTCCTGCAGCGCTACGACGTCAGCTACGTCGAGGTCGACATCTCCCAGCCGGGGGTGAACGGCAGCTGGTGGGCCTCGCAGGATCTTCCCGTGATCGCCGGCGCGCCGGGGATCACCATCTACGATGTGCGCGGGTACCGGTGATGCAGCTCCCCCCCCCGACCTCGCCCGCCGTCGACGCCCACGTCCATGTCATGCCCGACCGCGTGCGGCGCGACGTCGAGACGATCGCCGCCGCCGAGCCGTGGTTCGCCGCCTGCCACGTGGGCGGCAAGCGCCTCGCCGGGGAGCGCGACCTGCTCGAGTACATGGACGGCGAGGGGATCGACCGCGCCGTCGTCTTCACCTGGCCGTTCGCCGATCCCCGCCTGTGCGCCGAGGCCAACGGCTTCGTCGGCCAGCTCCAGCGCCGCCACCCGAACCGGGTGATCGGCTGCGGCATCGTCCAGCCCGCCTCCCCCGACGCCGCCGCCGAGCTCGAGCGCTGCGCCGGGATGGGGCTGGCGGGCATCGGCGAGCTGAACGCGGACGCCCAGGGATGGGACCTGGAGGGGGACGGGATCCTCCTCCTCGCCGCCCGGTCGGCATCGCTCGACCTGCCCTGGACGCTGCACTGCGGCGAGCCGGTCGGTCACGACTACCCCGGCAAGGGGACGGTGACCCCGGAACGCCTGGCCCGCTTCGCGGCGCGGCTGACCGGGCTCCGCCTGGTCGCCGCCCACCTGGGTGGCGGGCTGCCCTTTCACGCCCGCATGCCGGAGGTCCGCGAGCTCTGCCGCAGCCTCTGGTTCGACATCGCCGCGCTGCCCTTCGTGTACGGGCCCGGCGCCGTCCGCGACGCCGTCGACCTGGTCGGAGCCGACCGCCTCCTGCTCGGCACCGACTTCCCCCTGCTCGGCGTGGACCGCTACCGGCAGGCGCTGGAGCAGGCCGGGGTGGCCGGCGCGGACCTGAGCCTCATCATGGGCGAGAACGCCGCCAGCGTCTGGCAGCGCTGAGAGGGCGCGGGAGGGCGGCCCGCCTGCCGCCTACGACGGGGGCAGGCCCAGCGCCGCCCGGACGGCGTCGCCGGCGGCGATCGCCTTGGTGCCGTCGGTGGTGATCTGGGCGCTCCAGGTGGCGTAGCTGGAGGCGCTGCCGACGCCGTTCAGATCGGTGATCACGGCCTCGTCGTCGGTGATCAGCGTGCTGATGTCGGCGGCCGCCGTCCCGCTGGCCCCGATCCCCTGGACGGCGTTGTCGAAGGTCGTCAGCGCCGCCGCGTACGCAGATGCGGGAGCCACCAGGGCACTGGTCTGGGTGACGCCCACGATGGCGCTGTTCCACTGCAGGTAGGCGGCGTCGATCCCGTTGGCGGCGGCGAGGTACTTCTCGGCGACCGTGCTCGTCGATGCCGGGGTCGGCGTCGGCAGCGCCGTCGAGCCCGCCGATCCGGCGCTGGACGACGCATTCCCGCATCCGGCCGCCAGCACCGCCAGCCCTGCCAGAACCAGGTATCTCGCCTTCATCCCCTGTCCCCTGTGATCGCCGACTCCGATCTCATGACACCACCGTCCCCCCGCCATCTCCATGCCCGGCGGCCGCCGGGGTGGCGTGCGCAGCATGGTACGCGGTCCCAACTTCGCCGCGGCGCGGCCGGACGCGCGGCTCTAGGCGTTCGCCTGCTGCTTGACCTCGGCGATCACCCGGGCCACCGAGTCCTTCGCGTCGCCGAAGAGCATGAGCGTGTTGTCGTCGTAGAAGAGATGGTTCTCGATGCCGGCGAAACCGGGGTTCATGCTGCGCTTCAGCACCACCACCGTCTTGGCCTCGTCGACGCGCAGGATCGGCATGCCGTAGATGGGGCTGGAGGGCTCGTTGCGCGCCGCGGGGTTGACGACGTCGTTGGCGCCGATGACCACGGCGACGTCGGTGCGGGCGAACTCCGGGTTGACCTGGTCCATCTCCAGGAGCTGCGGGTAGGGGACGTCCGCCTCGGCCAGCAGCACGTTCATGTGCCCCGGCATCCGGCCGGCGACGGGGTGGATGGCGTAGAGGACGCGCACGCCCCGCTTCTCGAGCAGGTCGGCGAGCTCCTTGACCTCGTGCTGGGCGCGGGCGACGGCCATGCCGTAGCCGGGGACGAAGATCACCTGCTGCGCGTAGCAGAGGAGCACCGCGACGTCCTCGACGTTGGTGGGATGCACCGTCTGGTCGGGCCGCAGAGCCGCCGCCGCGGCGCCCGGCGTCACCTTGCCGAAGGCGCCGAAGAGGACGTTGGCCAGCGACCGGTTCATGGCCCGGCTCATCAGCAGGGTGAGGATCGAGCCCGAGGCTCCGACCAGGGCGCCGGCGACCACCAGCGCGTAGTTGCTGATGACGAATCCGGTCACCGCCGCCGCCAGGCCGGTGAGCGAGTTCAGCAGGGAGATGATCACCGGCATGTCGGCGCCGCCCACCGGCAGCACCGAGGCGATGCCGAGCAGCAGGGCGCCGGCGACGAAGACGATGAGGAGCACGCCCCACGCCCCGGTCACGACGATGGCGGCGCCGATGCCGATGAGCGCTCCGAGCAGCAGCGCGTTGAGGCTGTGCTGCAGCGGCCAGGTGATGGGGCTTCCCCGCATCAGCTCCTGCAGCTTGGCGAAGGCGATGATGCTGCCGCTGAAACTGATGCTGCCGATGAGGCAGCTCAGCAGGATGGTGACCGAGTCGATGGTGCCCACGCTCTGGCCGCCGGCGGTGATGCGGTGCCAGTCGCCGAGGGCGACCAGGGCGGCGGCACCGGCGCCCATGCCGTTGAAGAGGGCGACCATCTGCGGCATCGCCGTCATCGCCACCCGCTTCGAGGCCACGGCGCCGACCACGGCTCCGGCGGCCGCCGCCGGGATGATGTACAGCCAGCCGGCGTGGAGCAGGCCGAGGGTCACGCCGATGGCGACCAGCATGCCCAGACCGGCGATCCGGTTGCCCCGGCGGGCGGTGGCGGGGGAGGTCAGCTGCTTGATGCCGATGATGAACAGGACGATCGCCACCAGGTAGCTGAGGGTGGCCCAGTTGGGCAGCATCAGCCCTTCTCCGCCGGTGGCTTGGGCTGTGGTCGCCTGTGGAACATGCCGAGGATGCGGTCGGTGACGACCCAGCCGCCGACGACGTTGAGGGTGCCGAGGAAGACGGCGGCGGTGGCGATGATCGCCCCCAGCTGCCCGCGGGCGGTGGCCGCGATGGTGATGGCCCCGACCACCACGATGCCGTGGATGAAGTTCGTCGCCGACATCAGCGGCGTGTGGAGGATGGAGGGCACCTTCGAGATCAGCTCGATGCCGAGGAAGACGGCGAGCACGAAGATGAAGAAGCCGATGACGACGGCGTCGGTCTTGCTCATGCCGATCCCCTAGGCGGCCGGCGCCGGCGGCGGCGCCGCGGCTCCGCGCAGGGAGCCCTGATGGACGACGCAGGTGGCGCCGAGGATCTCGTCGTCAAGATCGTCGCGCACCCTGCCCTCGCGGACGAGGTGGAGGAGGAAGCGGCCGGCGTTGTGCGCGTACAGCTGGCTGGTGTCGCCCGCCATCCGGCTGGCGAGGTCCGTCTGCCCGCAGATGACCACGCCGCCGACCTCGATCTCCTTGCCGGGCTTGGTCAAGGCGCAGTTGCCGCCGCCCTCGGCGGCGAGGTCGACGATGACCGAGCCGGGACGCATCGCGGCGACCATCTCGGCGGTGACCAGGGTGGGGGCCGACCGGCCGGCGATCAGCGCCGTGGTGATGACGCAGTCGGACTGGGCGACGTGGCGGGCGAGCACCTCACGCTCGCGCTCCTCGGCCTCGCCGCTCAGCGCCTGGGCGTACCCGGTGCCGGTCTCCGCCCCCTCCACGTCGATGTCCACGAAGCGCGCGCCCAGGCTCTCCACCTGCTCTTTGACCGCGGGACGGACGTCGAAGGCTTCGACGACGGCCCCGAGGCGGCGGGCGGTGGCGATCGCCTGCAGCCCGGCGACGCCGGCTCCGATGACGAGCACCCGGGCGGGGCGAACCGTCCCGGCCGCGGTCATGAGGAGTGGCATGAAACGGGGGAGGCGAACCGCCGCCATCAGCACCGCGTGGTAGCCGCTGGCGGTGGCCATGGAGCTGAGGACGTCCATGTCCTGGGCCCGGGTGATGCGGGGCAGCAGCTCCAGGCTGTGAACATCGACGGCGCGCTTGGCGAGCTTCTCCAGGGTCGGCAGGTTGGCGCTGGCGCGGAGCAGGCCGACCAGCGTGGAGCCCTTGGGCAGGCGCCGGATCTCCTCGTCGGTGGGCAGGCTCACCTGGACGATCACCGCTGCGCCGCGGAAGAGATCGGTCAGGCTCGGGGCCACCCTCGCGCCCGCCTCAACGTAGTCGGCGTCCGCGTATCCGGCCCTGGTCCCGGCCCCGGCCTCGACGGCCACCGCCAGACCGGCGGCGAGCAGCGGCTTCAGGGCCCCGGGCACGAGCGCCACCCGGCGCTCCTCGAGCTGGCGCTCCCGCGGCACGGCGACCAGGAGCGCGGCCGCCTCGGTGGTGGCGGGAACGTCGCTCATGACGTCCGGGCGGCAGCGGTGCGGCTCATCGGACGCGAATGGTACTCCGGGGCACGGGATCTCCCGGCGGACCCCGCGCCGCGGGGTGCCGGGTGCGCTGCGCGCACAAGCGTTACCAGGCTGTGGCGCTTCATGCGGGGGGCTGTGGCGGGAGGGAGGGAGACTGATGGCGGCGAAGAGCTCGGCGCCCGCCCGCCGCGGCTCTCCGCCTTCTCTGTTAAGCGAGCCCGCGTCCCGGGGACAGCGTGCCCCGCCCCCCGGCGGGCACACTTCACCCGACGTGCTCACACCCCAGACGCTCGAGATCGTCATGGTCTCGTTCGAGGGCCCGGACCAGTACAGCCTCGCCGGTGGCCTCGGGGTTCGCGCCCGGGGCCTGACCCAGGCGCTCGCCGCAGCCGGCTACACCACGACGCTGGTCTTCGTCGGCGACCCGGCTCTCCCCGCCGACGAGGTGGTGGAGGGCGTCCGCCTCATCCGCTGGTGCCAGGAGGTGAGCCTCTCCTTCCCCGCCGGCGTCTACGACGGCGAGCGGGCCAAGCTCGCGACCCTCGACCGCACGCTGCCGGCCGCCCTCGTCGAGCGGGTCGTCGCCCCGGCGGTGGAGAGGGGCCGCATCGTCGCCGTGCTCTGCGAGGAGTGGCACACGGCGAGCTTCTGCCAGGCCCTCAGCGACCGCCTCCACGAGATGGACCTGCGCGACCGCTGCGTCCTGCTCTGGAACGCGAACAACCACTTCGGCTGGGGCGAGATGGACTGGCCGGCGCTGGGGTTCGTCGCCTCGATGACGACGGTGAGCCGGTACATGAAGCAGAGGATGCTGGGCTGGGGGGTCAATCCCGTGGTCATCCCCAACGGCATCCCGGAGAGTTCCCTGGAGCCGATCAGCGCGACCGACGTGGCGGCCCTGCGCGACGCCGCCGGGACGCCCTGCCTGGCCTTCAAGATCGGTCGCTTCACCCCCGACAAGCGCTGGCTCCAGGCCATCGACGCCATCGCCGAGGTGCGCGCCGGCGGGGTGCCGGCCCGGCTCCTGATGCGGGGTGGCGTCGAGCCCCACGGCGGGGCCGTGCTGGCCCGCGCCCGCGACCTCGGCCTTGGCATCTGCGAGTGGGACGAGCCGGTGGAGGACGCCGCGGGGCTGGTCCGCGCGCTCCGGGAGAGCCGGGGGTGCCCCGTTGTCAACCTCGGCCGCTTCCTCCCCGACGATGTCATCCCCGTCATCGACGCCGCCGCCGACGCCGTGCTGGCCAACTCGGGCCACGAGCCGTTCGGCCTGGTGGGGCTGGAGGCGATGGCGGCGGGAGGCGTCGCCGTGGTGGGGGCCACCGGCGAGGAGTACGCCCGCCCATACGGCAACGCCATCATCATCGAGACCGATGAGGGGACCGAGGTGGCCGCCGCCCTGCGCGGCCTGGTGGACCGCCCTGCCCTGGCCCGCCGCCTGCGCCGCAACGCCCACCGCGACGCCCGCGAGTACGCCTGGCCCCTGGTCATCGAGGGACTGCTGGAGCGCCTCCAGTACATGTGCGCGCACCAGCGCGTCGCCGTGCGCGACGGCACCGGCGCCGGCGGCGCCTGAGACCGCTCGGCAGGCCCTGCCGGGAGCCCCCGGTCCGGCACGCCTCGGAATAGGATGCTTCGGCGTGCGGATGTCCGGCCTGGATGCGGGCCGTGACCAGGAGGCGGCGTGATGGGCCCTGCGGTGTTCCGGTGCGAGCGGTGCCAGGGAGAGGTGAACCCGCACGCGACCACCTGTCCCCACTGCTCGGTGCGTCTGGCCGGGATCAAGTGCCGGAGCTGCGGGTTCGCCGGTTCGGAAGTGGACTTCGCCATGGACCGCTGCCCGAGGTGCCATTCAGCAATCCCCAGGCGACGATTCACCCTGAGTGACGTGAACGACCTGGCGGCCCGACAGGACGTCGGTGGGCTGAGCAAGGCGCTGAGCCATGGGGGGGGCTCGGACGTCCGCACAGCGGCCGCGATCGCGCTCGACGTGATCCACGACGCCCGGGCCGTGGGGCCCCTGATCGCCGCTCTGGATGACCGGAGCAAGGAGGTGCGCGACGCCGCCGTGGAGGCGCTCAGCGACATCCCGGGCAGCCGGGCTGCGGGACCTGCGATCGCCGCCCTCAAGAACCCCCATGGTCGCGTGCGTCAGAGCGCCGCACAGGTGCTCGCGAAGCTCCCTGACCCCCGGGCCGCGGAGCCGCTGATCGCAGCCCTCAGAGATCGCGACGGGGGGGTGCGCCAGAGCGCCGTGACCGCGCTTGGCAGGCTGCGCGACACCCGGGCCGTGGAGCCCCTGATCGCGGCGCTCAGAGATCGCGACGGGGGGGTGCGCCAGGGTGCCGCCGCAGTGCTCGAGCTGCTGCCTGACACCCGGGCCGTGGAGCCCCTGATCGCGGCCCTCAAGGACCGGTACCAGCCCGTCCGTGAGGCTGCCGCCAAGGCGCTGGGCAGGCTGCCTGACCCCCGGGCCGTGGAGCCCCTGATCGCCCTCCTCAGCGACCGCCACGAGAGCGTGCGGCAGAACGCCGCGCTGACGCTCGGCAGGATCTCCGACGCCCGGGCCATTGGACCGCTGATCGCGGCCCTCACCGACCAGGACAAGGACGTTCGAAGACTCGCCGCGTCGGCGCTCGGAAGTGTCCCTGACTCCCGTGCGGTGGACCCTCTGATCGCGGCTCTCAAAGACCAGGATGAGGGGGTCCGCAGGTGCGCCGCGGGAGCGCTCGGGAAGATCCCCGAAGCCCGAGCCGTGGAGCCTCTGATCGCCGCCCTTGAGGACCAGGACAAGGCGGTGCGCTCGGCTGCCGCCGAGGCGCTGGGCCAGACCGGTGACGGCCGAGCGGTGGAGGCCCTTGTCAAGGTCCTTCGGAACCGAGAGAAGCCGGCGGCCGGCGTCGCCGCCCGCTCCCTGGCGCGACTCGGCTGGAAGGGAGACTCGACAGAGACGGCGGCAGCCTACTGGATCACCCTGGGCAACTGGCAGCGGTGTGCGCAGATGGGCGCCGCCGCCGTGGAGCCCCTCATCGAGGCTCTCAAAGACAGGAGCAGCGCCGTGCGCCAGGGTGCCGCCGGGGCACTTGGCGACACCCGCGACCCCCGCGCCGTCGAACCACTCATCACCGCTCTCCGTGACCACGAGTACTCGGTGCGCCAGGACGTCATATCGGCCCTCGGCAGGATCGGTCGCCCGGCCGTCGAGCCCCTCGTCGCCGCTCTCCGGGACAGCGACGGGGCGCTGCGCAGGGACGCCGTTCAGGCGCTCGCCAGGACCAATGAGGTTTGTGCCGTCGAGCCTTTCGTCGCCGCGCTGAAGGACAGCTACGGCCCAGTGCGCGAGAATGCCGCGTTCGCGCTCTCCGAGATCGCGGATGCCAGCGCCGTCCAGCCCCTGATCGACGCCCTCGGGGACAGCGAAGGCCCGGTGCGCCGAAACGCCGCCTGGGCGCTCGGCGCGATCGGCGACGCCCGCGCCGTCGAACCCCTGATCGTGGCCCTCAAGGACCAGCACGAGTACGTGCGCAAGAATGCCGTCGAGGCGCTCGCCAAGATCGGCACACAAGGTGTCGAGCCCCTCATGGGCGCCCTCCGGGATGCGGACGAGCAGGTGCGCTGTGGGGCGGCCCAGGCCTTGGGGAGGATTGGCGATTCGCGAGCTGCCGAGCCGCTCTCCGTGATGCTCGCGTATGACGTCATACGCCCCGTGCGCGAGGCTGCAGCCGACGCGCTCCGCCGCCTAGGCCGGGAGCCCCCAACGTCCCAGACCTGAACCGCCTCGTGTCGCCCGAGGGCCGACGGGACGACGGCGCGGCGATCGATGCCCCTTGGGTGGTGAGCCGTCCCCCACCATCCGGACTGCGTGCTCGGTCAGCGCGAATGCAGGCGGGTCGAGGAGACCCCCGGCCGGGTGGGGACGGTGGGGGGCGTCGCACGCCGCGCCACCTCGCGGTGCGGCGGGACGTGATGCGGGCCACGCGCACCGCGACCACCGACAACCCGGCCCGAATGGCCGAACTGGAGCTGTCGACCGCCTGATCAGCCCCGGGCCCCTCCTCGGCGGTCAGGGGGGAGACGATGGCGGCCACGGGTGCATCCGCACCCGGCAGGTCCGGCCCGCCGGAGGCGTTTCCCGAGCAGCCTGCTGAACCTAGGGCACCTCGACGAGGATGCGGCCGGTGATCTGACTGGCGGTGCTCGTCTCCGTCCCCGAGATGGACCCGATCCCGCCCAGGGCAGAGAGGATCTGCGACAGCGGAGACGACGCCGGCAGCGCGGTCCCGGCGGCCGCCATGATCTGGCCGGGATTGACGTAAACCACGGCGTTGGCGGGCTGGGCTCCGGCAGTGGCGGCGTAGCCGGCGGTGCCGGCGAGGCTGCCGCCGCCGTCGATCGCGTCCAGCACCGCCTCCATCTGGCCGGTCCCGGTGGCGATGACCGCGACACCGTGGGTGACCGTCCAGGCGACGGTGGCGGTCGAGCCCTGCACCTCGGAGAACTCGGTGCCGCGGTACGTCGTATGGCTGACCGCCGGCGCCGCGCTCGAGGCGCCGCCCAGCAGGAGCGGCAGGCCCATGTCGAGGAACTGGCCGGTGGTGCTCGGGTCGCTGGTGGCGACGATCAGCGCCCCGCCCACCCCGCCGCCCGCGGAGGGGTCGATCTCGACCCCGGCGTCGCCGCTCACGCCCGCCAGCGCGCCCTGGAGGAGCAGGGGCGCCCCGGCGGGCAGGCCCTGGGTGAGGCTCCCGAGCACCGCGGCGGCAACGGCGGGGAAGCCGCTGACGCCGACGAAGAGGGCGGCGCCGTCCGGCGTGTCGGCGGCGGTCGAGTTGCGGTCGGGCGGTGCGGTCAGCGCCTGCCGCTCCGCGGCGGTCAGCCGGCCGCCGTCGATGCCGGCGACCCAGTCGATCTCCAGCCCGCCGGACACCGCCTCGACGGAGGCGGCCGCGCCCTCCAGCGGCGCGAGCTGGTCGAGGACGGGCGCCAGCTCGGAGGCCGAGCCGCCCAGGGCGCTCCGCACCTCCGACAGCACCGCCGGCAGGTCGACGTACGCCGTGGCCAGCCGGTCGGCGGGGAGCTGCGACACCAGGGCGGCGTAGCCGGCGGCGGAGGCCAGCGCCGCGTGGCGTCCCTGGGCGGTGTCGACGATCTCCTCGAGGTACGCCCCGCTGCCGGCGAGCACGAGCACGTGGTCGACGATGGCGTAGGCGCCGCCGCCGCCCGAGGCGCCGGCGGGGGTCACCTGGGTGATGGCGACGCCCTGGTACTGCTGGTCGGTGAAGGTGAATCCGCTCGCCGCCTCGGAATCGCGTGCCGTGTTCAGGGCGGCCGTGGTCTCGGCGTCGTCCGCGGTGTCGATGTAGGCGGCGACCGGCTGCCCGCTGGTGGTGGCGGTGGACGCCCCCGGGCCGACGCTGACGGCGACCTCCTGGCCCAGCCAGGGCAGGACGTCGGTGTGGCTGAGCCCGGTGCCCTTCAGCGCACCGTCGATCAGCGAGTCGACCAGCTCCCCCTGCAGTGCCGGCGTGGCCAGGGCGGGGAAGGCAGCGAGGAGGTTGCCCAGCGCCAGCGCCTGCGCCCCCGAGGGATGGACCTCGTATGCGGCGTACAGGGCGGCGTCGGAGGGGACGAGCAGGCTCATGCCCTGCGCCGCCTCGCGGGTCAGCAGGAAGGTGGTGATGGCCCCGGCGCAGGCACCCGCCACCAGGGCGAACATGCCCACCCCGGCGAGGAGCCGTCTCACGCCGTGGGGGCGCGGGCCCGGCGACGCCGCCGGGGACGGATCCGTGTGCATCGCCTGCCTCCTGGGCGGTGGGCGCGCTATCGCCGCAACGTGCTCCCGCCGCTCCCCTAGCAGCCCGTCCTCGTAACGCTTGAAGGCCGGGGGACCGGCCAGCGGGT
>CAZUDL010000012.1:0-68672 GCA_964618935.1 uncultured Actinomycetes bacterium | reverse complement strand
TTGACTCACATCCGCCCCGCCACCCGCCAGCGGTTACCGGGACGGGCTGCTAGCGGAACCTCGCAGACGGGAACCCCGTCCAGTTCGGCGGCCAAAGGCACCGCCAGCCCCAGCCCATCCACGTCCTCCGGGCCGCTTCCCGCGGGGATAACCGCTCTGGCGCCGACCAACCCCTGGGCGCCGGGGACGACGCAGTACCTGGAGGGGCTGGACCCGAGCCAGGCACAGATCGTCGCTGCCGCGTGGCGGGGAAGCTCGCAGGCGTGGGCGGCGGCCGGCTGTAGCGGGGACGGCACCACGGAGCAGGGCGGCCAACTCCAGGTCATCTACATCGGCACCCCCGGAGGGCTGAACACCGTCGTCTACTTCCAGTTCATCCCGCCCGCGGGGTCCGATGCCGGCGGTTTCTGGTGGGGGTGGTGGCCCCTCCTGCCCGCCAACTCCGCGACGGCGTGGTGTAACACCGCGACGGTGCAGCCGCCACCGTCCTGGACTGCAATCCCTACGGCGGCGACATAGATGCGATCGGCGCGATCAACTCGCGCCACTGGAAGACGCATCTGTGGTGTTGTGCCCGCACATAATCGGCCACCGGCTAGAGTCCCGAGCGGCTGTCCAGTCCGCCCAATTGTTTGACGGGTTCCGGAGGGAGTTGAGCCGTGTCCGCGTCTCGGTCAGAGCATCAGACGGTGACGTCAACATCGCGTCGTCTGATAATGGGTCCGGAGGGAATTCGGCGAGATCAGCCGAACTCGACTCAGTAGCACTGGAGCGGGAGGCGGGGCTCGAACCCGTGACCCCTACCTTGGCAAGGAGGGCGGGCGATTTCGGGCTGTCTCGAATACAAGAGAGCCCAGCCGGACGCTGTCACGCCCTCATTTGAGGAAGCTCGACCCCCCTGAGACGGGGGCGAGCGTCTCCACGATCCCTGCCAGGCGTCGCGATCGCCTAATCAATCAGCAGGCTGGGTGCGCTCGGCCCCACACTCGGCCTCACCCTTCGGGCACCCCGGGGCCATTCTGGAAGCTCGGACTTGTCCACCCCCGGGGTTGCAGATGACGCTCGGCCCGTCTGGTTGGTCTGACGCGCTAGAGGTACAATATGTTGGGGCGAACACTGGCCGCCACGATGCTGTCGAAGGTCGCACGCTTCTGGGCGAGGTAAGACGGGACCGTTGGCACCGAGGTGGCGAGCACCTGACCCAGGTTGTGGGCGCCGTTCAAAGCCGCGAGGGAGGTCCCGTAGCCGATCAGGCCCTGGGTGAGGCGCTGAAGGTTGGCGTTCCGGATCTGCTCACGGATGAGCGGGACCACCGAGCCCCCGATGGAGGCGTCGCCAAGCTGCGTCCAGGCGGGCGCAAGCGGCCAGCGGGCTCGGTTGGTGTCGGCGATCCGGCTGCGCAACGAAAGCCACCGTGTGCCGTAGTCCCAGAGCCCCTGGCGGTGGCGGACAACGTCGTCCATCCCGGTGAGGCCCATGGCAGCCAGCACCTCTCGACGGAACTGGAACTCGATGCGCCACACGGCCTGCTCGGGGTCGGCACCCTGCCACAGCATCTCCGGCCAGGTATGGCCGGAGATAGCCATTTCCAGGCTCTTGTTGTACACGCGGGCGACGTGGTCGCCCTTGCCGAACGGGAAGGTCACGGCGCCAGTGCCGAATCCGCTATCTTCTCGGCGGCGTAACGCGGGGCCGTAAGTAGGGGGCGAACAGGGTGTCCACACTCCAAGCCTTGGGCGAGATTGGTGGAGCTAGCAGAGGGATCAAGCGGCGCCGCGGTTCCGCCAGCGTCAAGGCAGGCCGTCCCCTCCTGAGGACCTGGCTCTCCGCTGCGGTCGGAGTTGTGTCGGTGACCATGGCTTCGGGTTGCGCCCAGCCAGGGCACGTGGCTTCGTCGCACATGCCTGCTGCCACCACCTCGCCACCAAGCGAGACTTCGTCGCTCAAGCCTGCCGTCACAGCCTCGCCGGTAAGCACGACGCCATCCATTTCTGCGGACTGGCGAACCGTCCCGGACGCAGCTTGGTTGAGTGACCTCACGTGTGCTTCGGCTGCTGTTTGCTGGGGCCTGGGCCGGGAAAACGGCACGACCGTCTTCGGGACCTTTCGCGGTGGCGCCTGGACCTCGCTTGGAACTCCGGCCGCCGGCGACGAGGTAGCCGGGCTGGCCTGCCCCTCCCCGACCGCCTGCTGGGTCGTTGGCGGCACAGCGGCGATCAACAACGACGCCAACAACCAGCAGCCCTTGATCGCCAGCTATGGCGCCGGTGCCTGGAGCCGCACCGTGCTGCCCGCGGTGAGTGGCGGTGGAACCTTGGCCGCCATCGTCTGCCCCGATGCGACGCAATGTTGGGCGGTCGGCAACGCGGATCTTCTGGGAGCGCTCATCTACGAGTACGTGGGCGGCAACTGGATCAAGGTAACCGTGCCGTCCCAACTCGACGGCGCTGCGGCGTTGCTGTCGGTGGGGTGTTCGGGTTCTGACGCATGCTGGGCTGTCGGCTACGACGGTCATCCAGTCATTCTCCACCTGGCCCACGAGAGTGTGACCGCCTCCGTCACGAGCTCGATCGGGCAGGCTGGTGGGTCGTTTCAGGGCGTCGCATGTCAGGGCACCGACGATTGCTGGGCGGTGGGGGTGTCAGGCGGCCAGGCCCTCGCTGCCCAGTACACGGTCGGAGCATGGTCGGCTGCGACTTCGTCGCTGAGCTCCGGCGGAGTGAGCGCCACGTCAATCCTCGACGGAATCGCCTGTACCGCGGCCGACTGCTGGGCCGTGGGGTCGACGACGACCGGAAGCGGGGTCTCCATGCCCCTCCTGGAGCACGTGACCGGGAGCAGCTGGGCCCTGACGACGAGCCCGACCGTCAGCGGTGGGTCGGAGCTGGGGTGGGTCACCTGTGGCGGCGTCGACCAATGCTGGGCGGGAGGGGGCGGCGATTTCAGCAGCACCGGTTATCCGACCTCTGGGATCCTCGACACAGACACCTAGTCTGGTTGGAAGCTGACCCCCAGCCCGCCGGCTTCCACAAACCCCCTTACTCCCGGGTGTAGAGTCGCGCCGGTTTCGGCTTCGTATGTCGGCGTTGCCACTTCCCATGAGGCCGGGCAATACACCTCCGAGGCCTACACCAGGGTCCTGGTGAGCCACGGGATCCGGTCCAGCCTCAGCCGGCCCGCCAAGTGCTGGGACAACGCGGTGGCCGAGAGCTTCTTCTCGACCCTCAAGCTCGACCTCCTGTACCGCCACAGCTGGCCGACCCGCGCGGCGGCGAGGAGCGCCATCTTCGAGTACATCGAGGTCTTCTACAACCGGGAGCGCCGTCACTCGACGCTCGGCAACCTCAGTCCGGCAGACTACGAGTCCGGCCGCGCCGCTGTGTGCTCGGCCTAACAGAAGTGTCCGTCCAAGCGGGGCAGGCCCACGAGGCGCTTCGAGAACCGGGAGCGGGCGGTGTCCAGAGGCACGATGCGGTCCTTGGCACCCTTGCCCTGGCGGACCCGAAGGTAAGCTCCCTCGGTGCCGGTCACGATGTCCTCGAGGGTGGGCTTACCCGCCCTCATGTGAGAGAGCCACACGCCAACACTGCATCGTCTGACAATGGGCGTGGAGCGAGTTCGCCGACATCAGGTGAACTCGACTCAAGATCACTGGAGCGGGAGGCGGGGCTCGAACCCGTGACCCCTACCTTGGCAAGGTAGTGCTCTACCACTGAGCTACTCCCGCACGGGGTTGCGAGTATACCGCGGGCCTCCCGCGGTGCTTCCCGGGGTCAGCCCCCGGCCGTCCGCTCCCCCAGGTCGCGGAGCCGCTCGAAGCTGTAGATGCCGGTCGCGTGCCCGTCGGCCCAGACTGCGTTCAGCCCGTAGGCGCCGACCAGGGCGATGTCGGCCAGCTCGTCCTCTCCCGGCTGCAGCTCCGGGTTGGAGGCGAAGCGCCCCTTGAAGCCCATCTCCCCGGCGCAGGTGGCGCAGGGGCAGGCGCGGCGCAGGTCGCCGAAGGGGACCAGGTGGGTGGCGCCGTCGGCCCACTCGATCAGCAGCGACCGGCTGGGCTCCTCATAGGCGAAGCGCAGCGGGCGGGTCCGGGCGGGGGCGGGGATGGGGATGGCCGCCCCCTACTGCATCAGGCTCTGCAGCTTCATGGCCAGGGCCATGTCGCCCCGGACCTTGAGCTTGCCGCCCATGAAGGCGAGCATGGGGTTCATCGTCCCGGTCGCCATGCCGACGAAGTCACTGGCCGCCATGGAGATGGTGGTGTTGGGGTTCTCCGGGGCGCCGGGGCCGGCCTCTCCTTTGCCGTCCTGGAGGACGATGTGGAACTCGCCGCCGTCCTCCCCGCTGAGGTCGAAACGGTAGGCCGCCGTCCCCGTCCCGGCCTTCGAGGGGTCGGCGGCGAGGCGCTGGTTGATCTCCGTGAAGATGTCGCTGGGGGTGGCCACCGCAACTCCCTCCTACGCTTCTGGGGCGCCCTGGACGGCGCGATCGCAGTCTAGTCAGTCACCGCCCGGCCACGCCCCATAGCCCGGCTCAGAGCAGGGTCTCCTCCTGCTCAACGCGCCCGCGGCGGCGGGGTGGAGCCCCCTCCTCGTCGTCCTCGAGGCCGTCCGCCGAGGGGTGCTCGACGAGGGCGATGACGCGAGCCTGCATGAACCGGCCGGTGCGGACGGGCTTCCCGTTGCGGGTGACCTCGCTGACCTCGACCACCCCCCGGGCGGTGGTGACCTCGACCCGGCGCCCGGCCAGGGTGGCGGTGATCTCGTAGGTCTGCGTCGCTCCACCGGTGTCGACGACGATCTCGACCGAGTCTCCCTTCATGCCCTGATCCTAGCTCTGGACGGGGGCCTCCGTGGGCGGTGGGGCGATCGGAGCCGGCCACGCAGCCCCTCCGGCGGGGCTACACTGGCCGCACCGACATGTGGTGGTTGATCTGGCTCGTCGCGGCCGTGCTGCTCCTCGCGGGAGAGGTCCACACCCAGGCGTACTACGCCCTCTTCCTCGCCGTCGGCGCCCTCGCCGCCGTGGTCCTGTCCCTGGTCGGTCTCCCCGTCCCGGTGCAGGCCGTGGGCGGGGCGGCCGTCGCCGTCTCCGGTGTGTTCGCCGCGCGGCCCAGCCTCAAGCGGGCCATGGACCGCCGCACCGTCAACCTCCAGTACCCGGGGATGGCGGGCGGCCTGGTCGGGCAGCGCGCCATCACCGTCGACGCCGTCGGAGACGAGCACCACCACGGCCACGCCCTGCTGGCGAACGAGCGCTGGCTCGCCGTCACCGACGAGGCGCAGCCCCTGCCCGCCGGCACCCCGGTGATCGTCGCCGGTGTTCGCGGCACAACGCTCCTGGTGCGCGCCGGCGGCGCGTCCCATCTCAACTAGACCGGGTCCCGCTGTCGGTGCGGGCAAACATCTGAGGAGGTACTAGGGTGGTCGTTGCGCTGGTCGTTGTCGTTATCGTGGTGATCCTCGCGATCGCCACCCTGAGCTCCGCGGTCAACATGGTGCAACAGGGATTCACGGGGGTGATCACCCGGTTCGGCAAGTTCCATCGCGAGGTCGGCCCCGGCATCCGCATCGTCATCCCCATCTTCGACCGGCTGGTCCTCGTCGACATGCGCGAGACGCCGCGCACCGGGGACCGTCAGGACGTCATCACCCGGGACAACGTGGCCGTGGCCGTCAACGCCACCATCTTCAACCAGGTGATCGACGCCAAGGCCGCCCTCTTCAACGTCTCCAACTTCTCCGTCGCCATCGACCAGCAGGCGCGCACCACGCTGCGGAACGCGTTCGGCAACGTGAGCCTGGACGAGGCCCTCTCCCAGCGCGAGCAGATCAACGCGGCGATGCAGCTGCAGATGGAGCAGGTCACCGACAAGTGGGGGATCCGCATCAACCGGATCGAGATCGTGGACATCAGCCCGCCGGCACAGATCCTCCAGGCCATGGCCCTGCAGAAGCAGGCGGACCAGGAGAAGCGCGCCAAGATCCTCCAGTCGGAGGGCGCGCAGCAGGCGGCCGTCAACATCGCCGACGGCAACCGGCAGGCGGTCATCAAGCAGGCCGAGGGCGAGCGGCAGTCGCTCATCCTCCGCGCCGAGGGCGCACGGCAGGCGGCCATCCTCGAGGCCGAGGGTCGGGCGCTGGCGATCGGCAACGTGTACCACGCCATCAAGACGGCGGCCCCCGATCCTACGCTGGTGGCCATCCTCCAGCTCGACACGCTGAGCAAGTTCGCCGACAGCCCCAACACCACCATCGTCATCCCCGCCGAGGCCTCGGCGCTGATGGGTGCCGCCCAGGCGATCAAGAGCGTCATGGCCGGCGTCCCCGGAGCCGATGGCGCTGCCGCCGCCGCCGCTCCGTCCACCCCTCCGCCGGCGGCGCCACCCAGGGCGCGCTGACGCCGCTCGCGCACCGTGCGGCAGCCTGACCGGTCCCACGAGGCGCCGCCGGCTCCCTCTCCGGCCCCGGGGCCATGACGGAGGGGGCCGGCGGCGGTCAGGCGTCGCTCTTCGGTGACGCCCGGGAGGAGCCGGCCGAGGCCGGCCTCTCCAGGGCGCCCGGATCCGCGCCCGGCCGTCCGGCCGCCGCAATGACGGCGCCCCTGGCCGCCCGGATGCGGCCGCGCACCCTCGACGAGTTCGTCGGCCAGGAGAAGGTGGTGGGAGCCGGGACGGTGCTCCGCCGCGCGGTGGAGGCGGACCAGCTGCCCTCACTGATCCTCTGGGGACCGCCGGGAAGTGGCAAGACGACGCTGGCCATGATCCTGGCGGCGATGACCAACGCCGCCTTCGAACCCATGACCGCGGTGTCGGCGGGCGTCGCCGACCTGCGCCAGGTGGTGGCGAGGGCCCGGGAGCGCCGCCGCCTGGGACGCAGGACGGTTCTCTTCATCGACGAGATCCACCGCTTCAACAAGGGCCAGCAGGACGCCATCCTGCCCCACGTCGAGAGCGGGTTGGTGCACCTCCTGGGTGCCACCACCGAGAACCCCAGCTTCGAGGTCAACGCGGCCCTGCTGTCCCGCGTCCGGGTCATCCGCCTCGAGGTCTTGGACGCGGAGGCGCTGCGGACGCTGGTGCGCCGTGCCCTCGGCGACGCCGAGCGTGGTCTCGCCGCCTCCGGCGTCGGCCTCGCCCCGGCGGCCGAGGAGCGGTTGCTGAGCCTGAGCGGCGGGGACGCCCGCGTGGCGCTCGACGCCATGGAGCTGGCCGTCGTCGCCGTGTCGGGGCGCGGCGGCACGGTGGTCGAGGTCGACGACGTGGAGGGGGCGCTGCAGTCGCCTGCGCTGCTCTACGACAAGGCGGGCGACCAGCACTACTGGCTCATCTCCGCCTTCATCAAGTCCATCCGGGGCTCGGACCCGGACGCCGGCATCTACTGGCTGGTCCGAATGCTGGAGGCGGGGGAGGACCCCCTCTTCGTCGCCCGGCGCCTGGTCATCCTCGCCGCCGAGGACATCGGGCTGGCCGACCCGGGGGCGCTCTCGGTCGCCGTGGCGGCGCAGCAGGCGGCTCACTTCGTGGGCATGCCGGAGGGCTACCTGCCGCTCTCCGAGGCGACCCTCTACCTGGCCATGGCCCCGAAGAGCAACTCGGCGAAGCGCGCCTACGAGGCGGCCCACCAGGACGTCCTCGACACCCTCCACGAGCCGGTCCCCCTCCACCTCCGCAACGCCGTCACCGGCCTGGGGCGCGAGATGGGCTTCGGCGCCGGGTACCGCTACGCCCACGACGAGCCGGGCGGCGTGGCGGAGCAGCAGCACCTCCCCGACCGGCTGGCCGGCCGCCGCTACTTCGAGCCGGGGACCCTGGGCGCCGAGGCCGCCGTCGCCGCACGCCTGGCCGAGCTGCGGGAGCGGCTGCACGGGGGCGGCGCGGCCGGGGGCGCGGGAGGGGCGTCCCCGGCCTGAGGCCGTCCCGCCGGGCCGTGCAGGCGTCCCCTTGACATGATGGTGAGTACTCACTAACATAGGCGCCATGACACCGGTGGCGGGAGCCGAGCGGCTCACGGCGGAGGAGCGGAGGGAGCAGATCCTCCGGGCGGCCCTGACGGTGTTCGCGCAGGACGGGTACTCGGCCGCCTCCACCGAGGAGATCGCCCGCCGCGCCGGCATCTCCCAGCCGTACCTGTTCCGCCTCTTCCGCACCAAGCGCGAACTGGTGCTGGCGGCGATCCAGCGCTGCTTCGACGCGACCAGCGCCGTCTTCGAGGCCGCGGCACGGGACCGCAGCGGCCCCCAGGACGTCCTGGAGACGATCGGCATGGCGTACCAGGCGGAGATCCTCTCCGACCCGGTCAGCCTGCGGGCCCAGCTCCAGGCGTACGCCGCCTGCGACGACCCCGAGATCCGCGCCCTGGTGGCCGGCAACTACGGCCGGCTGGTCGACCAGGTGCAGCGCCTGAGCGGGGCCGACTGGGGCTCGATCAATGGCTTCTTCGCCCAGGGGATGCTGCTCAACGTGCTGGCGATGCTGGGCCAGTTGGCCAACCCCGAGCCCTGGGCCGCCGCCCTGATCGAGGGCTGCACCGCCTTCTGGGCGGGGCGGCATCTGGCAGGAGGGACCACGGCCTGAGGGGCCCGGCTGCTCTCTTTTTTTGCCCCTCCAAGTAAGTGATCAATCACTAGATACCTGAAACGAGGAACCGGCAATCGCGGTGCCGGGCTGGACTCGTCGCGATGCGCCGCGGAGCGGCACCAGAGAGAAGGAGGACATCGACATGACCCAACGGTCGCGGACGGCCTGGACCTTCGTGATCACGTCGCTGGCCCTGTTCATGGGCAGCCTCGACAACCTGGTGGTGACCACGGCGCTGCCAGTCATCCGCCGCGAGCTGCACGCCAACCTGTCGCAGCTTGAGTGGACGATCAACGCCTACACGCTGACCTTCGCGGTCCTCCTGCTCACCGGCGCGGCGCTCGGCGACCGCTTCGGCCGGCGGCGCATCTTCGCCCTCGGCCTGCTCACCTTCACGCTGGGCTCCGCCGCCGCGGCGCTGGCACCGAGCCCGACCGCCCTCATCGCCGCCCGCGCCGTCCAGGGGGCCGGGGCGGCCGCCATGCTGCCCCTCACCCTGACCCTGCTCAGCGCGGCGGTGCGGCCCGAGCGTCGCGGCCTCGCCCTGGGCGCCTGGGGTGGGATCGGCGGTCTCGCCATCGCCGTCGGACCCATCGTCGGGGGTGCCGTCGTCCAGGGCATCAGCTGGCAGTGGATCTTCTGGCTCAATGTGCCGATCGGCCTCCTCCTCCTGCCCCTGGCCCGGCTGCGCCTGACCGAGAGCCGCGGCTCCGATCGCCGCCTGGACATCACCGGGCTCGTCCTCGCCAGCGCCGGTCTCTTCGGCATCGTCTGGGGCCTGGTGCGGGCGAACTCGCAGGGCTGGGGCAGTCCGGAGATCGTCGGCTCCCTCGCCGGCGGTGGCCTGGTGCTGCTGGGCTTCGTCGCGTACGAGTGGCGGGGGGCAGGCGCGCCGATGCTGCCGCTGCGCCTCTTCCGCAGCCGGGCCTTCAGCGGCGCCAACGCCGCGTCCTTGCTGATGTCCTTCGGCATGTTCGGTTCGATCTTCCTGCTCGCCCAGTACTTCCAGATCGTGCAGGGGCTGTCGCCGCTCTCCGCGGGCCTGCGCATCCTCCCCTGGACTGCCATGCCGCTAATCGTGGCGCCGACCGCGGGGGCGCTCTCCAGCCGCATCCCGGGGCGCAACTTCCTCGCCCTGGGTCTCGCCCTGCAGGCCCTCGGTCTGTTCTGGATCGGTCGCGTCACCACGGTGACGACCCCGTACGGCGATCTGATCCTTCCCTTCATCGTCAGCGGCATCGGGATGGGCCTCTTCTTCGCCCCGGTGGCGAACGTCGTGCTCAGCTCGGTGCGCCGCGACGAGGAAGGCAAGGCCTCGGGCGCCAACAACGCCATCCGTGAGGTGGGAGGCGTGCTGGGCGTCGCCGTGCTGGCGTCGATCTTCGCCCACCTGGGCGGGTACGGTTCGGGAACCTCCTTCGTCCAGGGCCTCATCCCCGCCATCACCGTGGGCGCGGTCATCGTCGCCGTCGGTGCCGTCGCGGCCCTGGTCATCCCCGGACGGCTCGCCCTCCGGACGGTCGAGACGGTGGAGGCCACCCAGACGGGGCGCGTCGCGGCGGGGGAGGGGTTCGCCGCGTAGGGGGAAGGGTGGAGGCCGGCGGTGGCTCGCGCCGCCGGCCTCCCTGGCCACCGGGCGTTACGGCGCCCGTCCCAGCCCCAGGCTCATCACCCCGACGAAGGTGCGCTCCTCGTGGAGGTCGACGACCCCCGCGGCCCGGGCCAGGTCCGCCGAGCGGCGGTTGAAATGGTCGTGCTGCAGGAGCACGGTCAGCGGGTTGATGAGGTCCTGCACCAGGGCCACCGGGAGGATGCCGCTGCGGACGTGCTCCAGGTAGCGGATGGGGACGCCGGGGCGGGCCACCCGCAGCGCCTCGCGAAGCGCCTTCCCCGGGTCCGGGATGGTGCAGAGCGAGAGGCTGAACACGACCGCGTCGAAGCTCGCGTCGCCGAACGCCAGCGACTGCGCGTCCATCACCTGGAGGTCGGCGCTCATGCCCAGCGATTCGGCGCGCAGTTGGGCGCGCCGCAGCATCTCCGGGCTCAGGTCGACGCCGGTCGGGTGCCCGCCGGGGCCGTAGTGGGGGAGGCTCAGGCCCGTGCCGACGCCGATCTCCAGGACCCGGCCATCGAGGTCGCCGACCAGCCGGTCGCGCCAGTGTCCCAGATGGCCCTCCATGCGCCGCATCCCGGCGTCGTACCCGCCGGCCCTGCGGTCGTACATCCGGCGGATCCGGTCGATGCGGCGATCACCCACGGTGGCGCGGATTCCGGGTGCACGGGTGACACGTCCACTCCCCCTCGCCCGTCCTCCGTGCAACAGCGGTCGGCGGGCTCGCTGGCGGCGCCAGGGTCAACTCTCCGGCGGTGCCGGCGGGGGTGGCGGCGGGGCATCGGGCACGCCCCATGGCGGGGAGGGCGGCCAGCCGTATCCGCCCGGCGGAGGCGCCGGAGGCACTCCGGGACCGTTGGGGTACGCCGCCACGGGGCCGGCCCGCGATCCTGCCGCAACCAGCGTCGCCAGCCCCGCGGCCAGCTCGTAGAGGATGACCAGCGCCAGCGCGACGATGGCCAGGATCGCCCCGATCCCCACGTTCACGTTGAAGTAGTTGTTGAAGAGGGCGGCCGACGTGGAGCCCTGGTCCAGCTTGGCAAGGAACTCGGAGCTGACCTGCGCCTGGTTGACGAGCAGCAGGGTGACCGCCACGGCCGCGCAGGCCGCCACCGCCAGGCCGCGGACCGCGAACCGGCCGAGGCTCAGCAGCAGGCCCACCAGCATGGCCGCCAGAGCGATCAGCAGGAGCCACTGGATGCCGAGGTTGGCCTGGCTGCCCGCGCCAGGGCTCGTGCTGACCGAGCCGCCGTTCGCCTGGCTGAACGCGGAGCAGCTGGGGGGGACCGCGGTCACCACGGTCGGCGACGATCCCGCCACCAGGTTGACGCCCGAGTAGGTCACCAGGTTGACGTTGCTCAGGCCGTCCAGGCAGGCGTTCAGCGCCTGGCTGCTCGACGAGGCGGATCCGCCCAGCTCCTGCCCGATCGAGGCCTCCGATCTCAGCGCGGCGGTGTTGCAGGAGACCCCGGCGAAGGGGAGCAGGAAGCAGAGCCCGGCCAGGATGAAGAAGATCGGCGACACCACTCGCCGAACGGGTTCCTTGACGGCAGCTCCCATGCTCACCACCCCCACTGCGATCGGGTCACCGAGCACGGCCATGCTATTCGCTCGCCGGACGGGCCTGCCCGCCGTCGCCAAACCGTCAGCGGGGCGCCATGTCCCGAGACATGACGCTGGAGGCGACGGTGAGAATCGAACTCACGATCAGGGTTTTGCAGACCCGTGCCTTACCACTTGGCTACGTCGCCGTTCCAGGGAGTCCCGCTGCGCTGGTGCCGCCGGGCACCCGCGCCGCTGACAACCATAGCGAACCGGGCGACGATCGCCCGGGAGGGCCGTCAGCCGGTGCTGCGGGGACGCCCGGTGGCGACGGCGACGAGATCGACCTCCCCGGTCCGCGGCTCCGCCGTCCCGCCGGCGCGGCCGCGCTCGAGGCCGCCCGGTCCCAGCGGTCCGTCGAGGGTCACGAGCGGCTCCCGGCGGTCCGAGCCGAGAGCCGCTTCCATGACCTGAGCGGCGGCGTCAGCCTCCAGCACCATTGAGCCGTCTGAAGGCGGGGAGGCCGCCGCTTCGCGGGGGACGCAGACCTTGACGCAGGTCCCCTCCCCGGGTTGGCTTTCCAGGGACCACCAGCCGCCCAGCGCCTCGGCCCGCTCCCGCATCGAGGTCAGGCCGACGTGGCCGGTGGGGGAGTAGCCACCGCCCTCGGGGAGGAAGCCGGGGCCGTCGTCGCGGATGCAGATGGCGTAGCCGGCCTCGGGGTCGCTGAGCTCGACGACGAGGTTGGAGCCGGCGGCGTGCTTGCGGGCGTTGACGACGGCCTCGCAGGTGATGCGGTACAGCGTCGTCGCCACGGTTCCGGTGGGCTCCTCGGCGAACCGTCCATCCAGGGAGCAGTGGAGGTCGCCGTCGCCCTGCACCTGCTCCAGGTAGTCGCGCAGCGCCTGGGTGAAGCCGCGTTCGGCGATCTGCGGGTGGAGCTCGGACATGAGGCCGCGCATCCTGGTGATCGAGCCCCGCACCGCCTCGTCGGCGCGCGTCACCGCCGCCGCGAGGCGGGGCTCGGCGATGGTCGACTGGGCGATCTGCAGCCGGGTGTGGCCGACGGTCATCCACTGCAGCATGTCGTCGTGGATGATCACCGAGAGGCGGCGGCGCTCCTCGTCCTGCAGGGTGACCATGCGCAGCAGCAGCCCCCGGCTCTCGTCGTTGGCGTGGCGCAGGCCCCCCAAGGTCTCGTCGAGCGCGCGCGTCCGCTCCCGCACCAGCTCGTCGAGGCGCAGGTTCTGCTCCTGCAGCCGGGAATCGAGGCCCTGGGTGTCGCGCACCAGGATGAACTGGCGCATCAGCACGACGGCGACGATGGCGAAGCCGTCCCAGAGCATGAGGCTGTCGAAGGCGGTGCCGCGCAGCTGGGTGATGGCGGCGACGACGCCAGCGGCGAGCACCGGCACGTAGGGGAGGGCGGTGCGCCAGCGCACCTGCTCGTCCTTGGCCTCGGGGGCCTGCCGGGCCGCGTTCAGCGCCCGCAGGGCGGCCAGCCCGATGAGCAGGTACCCCAGCGTCCAGCCAACGTTGACCGGGTTCTCGGTGTCGTAGCTGCGGACAGTGGTGAGATAGGCGAAGGTGCTGTCGGCGACCGCGTTGAGGCCCAGCCCCAGGCCGAGGAAGAGCATGGTGTGGCGCGTGCTCCCGCCGACCCTCGACAGCGCCAGCAGGACGATGGAGATCATGAAGACGTCGCCGATCGGGTAGGCGAGGCTGAGGACCTGCTGGACCAGGCCCGTGGAGGAGCTGGCGTACAGCGGGCCCAGCACCGTCGCCCAGCTCACGAACAGCACGCCGCCGGCGACGAGGACGGCGTCGAGGAAGAACTGGACCTTGAGGGCCGAACGGCCGAGGACGGGGAGCGCCAGGAGCCCGGCGATGGCGAAGGGGATGGACGACAGGAAGCCGAGGTCTGGCCAGGAGGGGAACAGGTTCTGCGGGTTCTCGTGCAGCACCACCTCCTGCACCGTCCAGGCGGCCTGGCCGAGCCCCCAGAGAAGGGCCGCCACGCCCATCAGGCCCCAGGTGCGGCGAGCCTCGGTGCGCCGGTTGCGGGCGGCGACGTAGCAGGCCAGGGCGGCCAGCAGCGCCGCGGCCGACTCGGAGATGTCGTCGAAGGCGACCGTGCCCGGGTCGTGGTGGGCGTGGGTGGTGATCCAGAAGGCGCTGAAGAGGGAGAAGCCGACCGCCGCCGCGACCAGCGTGAAGAAGCGGCGATCACGCATGGCGGCCTGCCTGGCGCGGGGGCTTCGGGTGCACCTGTCGAGCGTACGGGTGGCACCCCGACGGGGCCAGATGCATGAACGCCAGGACCGGCTAGTGCACGTACGCCATCCCAGGATGGCCCATCGGAATCTTGGCTCCGGGGTGGCGGGCGGCGATCATCGTGGGGAGACCCGACGAAGAAGGATGACCGCCATGCGAGAGCACCCAGAGTTTGCCAATGCGGCCATGTGGCGCGACCCCATCCCGGACCGGCTGACGGTGCTGATCGTCGACGACCATCCGGCGATGCGCGAGTCCGTCCAGGAGATCATGGAGACCGACGACACTGTCACCGTCGTCGGCACGGCCGGGCGCATCACCGAGGCGGTCGCGCTGGCGCAGGCCACCCAGCCCGCCGTGGCCATCATCGACGTCAACATGCCCGACGGCGGCGGCTGGGCGGCGGCGCGCGGCCTGCTCGAGGTCTGCCCGGACATCCGTCTGGTCGCCTACTCGTCCTTCGAGGACGCCCTGATCACCCGGACGATGCTGGCGGCGGGGATCAACGCCTACGTCACCAAGGGGTCGGACATCAGCCTGCTGCTGGCCGCCGTCCACGGCGAGGACCTGATGCCGATGCCGCGCGCCGATCAACCCCTCATCCGGCGGTCGAGCCTCGACGTCGCCAGCTGAGGCCCGGCCCTCCTCCTCGCCTCACCGCTAGTGCACCTGTGCCAGCCGAGCTTGGCCCATCGGAATCTTGGCTCTCCAGCATGCCGGGACGATCATCAGCAGGAATCAACCGAGCAGGGAGACGCAGGTGATCGCTGACCCAGAGCGTGCCGACACGACCCTGTGGGGTCATCGCGCGACGGACCCGGTGACGGTGCTCATCGTGGACGAGAATCCCGAGGCGCGGGAGGCGATCGCGGAGATCATGGAGGGCGACCACACCATCAACGTCGTCGGTGCGGCGGGCCGCATCGCCGAGGCCGTCTCGCTGGCAAAGCTCTGGGAGCCCGACGTCGCCGTGCTGGACGTGACCCTTCCGGACGGCAGCGGATGGGCGGCCGCGCGGAGGCTCCGGGATGTCGTCCCCGACATCCGGCTCGTCGCCTTCGCATCGTTCGGAGATGCGCTCATCACGCGGATGATGATGGCGGCGGGGGTCTTCGCCTACATCATCAAGGGTTCGGACGAGCGCATCCTGCTGGCGGCTGTCCATGGCGAGGAGGAGCCGCTGAGCGGGGGGGAGCAGATCATGACGGGGAGGCCGGCCGCCGCCGTCGCCGGCTGAGCTCCGGCCGGGCTTCGGCGGCCGGCGGCGCGCCGGGAGGTCTAGCCGGCGGCACCCCGGACCGTGTCGCCCTCCTCGGCCACCGCCTGGGCGCAGCCGGCGCAGACGCCGTGCACCGCGAAGTGGTACGGGTGGAGAACGAAGCCGAGGCTGGTCTTGGCGCCCCGGGCCATCGCCTCGAAGAGGTCGGCGGGAGCCTCGACGGCGGCGCCGCACTTCTCGCACACCAGGTGCCCGTGGGCCCCCTCGGCGAGATGGTAGGTGGCGGCCCCGTGCCCCAGGTGGGTGTGGATGACCACGCCCAGCCGCTCCAGCTCCTCCAGGTTCCGGTAGACCGTGGAGGCGTTGATGTCCGGCGCGATCCGCCGGACGGTCGTGAGGAGCTCGTCGGCGGTCGGGTGCCTCGCCTCGCCCACCAGGGCGCCGATGAGGAGGCGCCGGGCCGTGGTGACCCTGGTCCCCTCCTCGCGAAGGTGGGCGACCAGCTCGTCGACCGTTGTGGAGGTCATTGGTTAAGGATAACCGCCGCGCCGGCGTATTCGCCATGGCCAGGCAGGGGCGCCGTGGAGGCTATTGCATCCAGCTCGCATCTGGTCTAGGCTGAGAGCCTGGGCAGAGGTGGAGGAGGAGCCCCGATGGCGACGGTCGGAGCCCGATGGACACGGGTGCGCAGCGCCCTGACACCGCGTGAGTGGGGCCGCATCGCTGGCATGGCGGCCTTCATCGTCCTGCTCTACGTGCTCGGCTGGGGCATCTTCATCGCCGCCATCGTCCCCCAGCACTTCCGGCTGCTGGGCATCGGCGTCGCCATCACCGCCTACACGCTGGGGCTGCGCCACGCCTTCGACGCCGACCACATCGCCGCCATCGACAACACCACGAGGAAGCTGATGTCGGAGGGCAAGCGACCCCTGTCGGTGGGGTTCTGGTTCTCCCTCGGACACTCGACCGTCGTCTTCGTGCTCGGCGTGGGCCTCACCTTCGCGGCGCGGGCCATCATCGGTCAGGTCAGCAACCAGAACTCGACGGTGGAGAGCTTCGGCGGCGTTGTCGGCACGCTGGTGTCGGGCAGCTTCCTCTACCTCATCGCCATCCTCAACCTGGTCGTCCTCGTCGGCATCGTCAAGGTCTTCCTGGAGATGCGGCGCGGCCGCTTCAACGACGAGGAGCTGGAGCAGCAGCTCAACGCCCGCGGCCTGATGTTCCGCTTCTTCGGCGGGCTGATGCGGGCCATCCACAGCCCCTGGCAGATGTACCCGGTGGGGGTCCTCTTCGGCCTCGGCTTCGACACCGCCACCGAGGTCGCGCTGCTCGCGGCGACGGCGGGCGCCGCGACCGCGGGGCTCCCCTGGTACGCCGTGCTCAGCCTGCCCATCCTCTTCGCCGCCGGCATGGCGACGATGGACACGTTCGACGGCTCCTTCATGAACTTCGCGTACGGCTGGGCGTTCTCCAAGCCGGTGCGCAAGGTCTACTACAACATCACCATCACCGGCCTGTCGGTGGCCGTGGCGATGCTGATCGGCACCATCGAGATCTTCGGCCTGCTCGCCGCCGAGCTGAAGCTGAGCGGTGGGTTCTGGAGCTTCATGGCCGGCTTCAACATCAACGAGGCCGGCTTCTTCATCGTCGGGCTGTTCGTCGTGACCTGGCTGGTGGCGCTGACGGTGTGGCGCTTCGGCCACATCGAGCTGCGCTGGGAGCAGGCCGCCGCCGAGCGCCGCTCCATGGAGCGCCGCTCAGCCTGACCGGGTCGGGGCGGCCCGCATCCGGCCGATCTCGTACGGGGTCCCGTCGCCGTCGACCGCCACCTGGTGGGCGCCCGGCCATCGCCGACCCGCCGCGGTTGCGCCCGCCCTCTCCATCGCCCGCAGCGTCCGGCGCGGGTGGGTTGTCCCCACGCCGACGCGGAGCAGGCCGGGGGCTTCGCCGCGCGCCGTCCAGGAGTTGGGCCGCATGGGCGCGGTGTAGCTGAACAGCTCGAGGATGGCCTCGCCCGCCGCCACGTAGGTGATGAGGAAGCCGTGGGGGGCGTCGCTCTGGGCGAGGCGGCCGATGACCTCGAAGCCGAGGGCCTCCCGGTACATCGTCAGCGTCGCCTCCACATCCGTGACGGAGAGGGCGACGTGGTCGAAGCGCGGCCGGCGCGGCACCGGGAGGGCCGCCTCCGCCGCCGCCAGCGACGGCGACCACACGTCGGTGTAGCGCACCACGCTCTGCACCAGCTCCAGATGGGCGCCGTCGGGGTCCCGGAAGAAGGCGATGCGCACGCCGCCGAAGGCGTCGAAGGGTTCCCTGGTGAACACGCCTCCGGCGGCGCGGACCCGCTCCGCCCAGCCATCCGTGTCGTCGACCTTGAAGCCGATGTGGCGCATGCCGAGCTGCAGGTCGTCGTCGACCCAGGCGCTCGTCCCGGGTCGGGGCAGCTCCTCCAGCATGAGGTGGCGGCCCCCGCAGTTGAGGAGGCAGCGACGGCGCCCCGCGGGTGTCCGCTCGTCCCTCACGACGCGGACGCCGAGGGCGTCGCGGTAGAAGGCGCGCGATCGGTCGATGTCGGTGACGCCGACGACCCCGTGGCGCAGCGTGGCGCGCGCGGCCGGCGGCGATCCGGCCAACTCGCTGATCACGTCGGCACGGTCCACGGCGGGGGGTCGGCGGCCACTGGCCGGCCGGCATCCGCGACGCGGGCGTCGGGGTCCGGCGGCAGAACGAATCCCACCTCCAGCGAGTCGGCGAGTCCTCTCAGCCGCAGGAAGAAGCCGGAGGTGTGGTACGAGCGCGCCAGATGCAGGCCGTGGAAGTCGTAGTGGTGCATCCATTCGTGCAGCACGGTGTTGAGGAAGACCTTGGTGGAGATCGGCTTCTGCTGCACCGCCGTGCGGTGGTAGATGCGGATGCGGGCATGGGCCGGGCGGGTCTGCGTGGCGGCCGTGAAGCGGTAGTAGCCGTACGTCTTCATCTGCAGACGCCGGCCGTCATGGCGGTGGACCTGGGGGCGGTCGGGGACCACCACCTCGCAGGGCGGCAGCCCGGCGGCCTGGCTCAGCTCGTCGACCAGGTGCTGCGCGACGCGCTGCCGGAAGGCCGCCTCGTCGCCCGAGCTCAGCACCTGCAGTGCCAGCCCCCGCGCCACGGCGGAGGGGCGCAGCGGGCTCTGGGTGGCGGCCTGGCTGCGCCGGTAGCTGGCGTTGTCGGCCCGGCTGGCGAACATCCGTCCGCAGTATAGGCCGCCGGGATAGACTGGTCGGAACCCACCGGGCTGGCGGAATGGCAGACGCAGCGGTCTTAAACACCGCGGGGGCTTCGCCCCGTCCGGGTTCGAACCCCGGGCCCGGTAACGATCGCCCACAATGGGCGGGCTCATGACCACGCCAGCCCAGGGACCCGCCGTCTCCCCGGACGGCCTGTGGTGGTGGGACGGCTCGCAGTGGCGGCCCACCGGCGTCCAGAGGTCTGCGCCCCAGTGGCCGGTGCCTCCCGCCTACTACTACGTGAGCCGCCCGACCAACGGGCTGGCCATCGCATCCATGATCCTGGGCGTCCTCGTCCTCGACGGGGTCGGCTCGGTGCTCGCCCTGATCTTCGGCATCGTCGCGCTCCGCCAGATCAGACGGCGTGGCGAGGGCGGGAGAGGCATGGCGACGCCGGCGTCGTGCTCGGCTCGGTCGGCGTCGTCCTCGTGGTGGCGGCCATCATCGTCATCGTCTGCGTCGCCCTGGCGGGCGGTTTCCACAGCGGCGGCGGCAGCACGGTCGTCCCCACCTAGCTCAGCCCAGCTCGTAGGTGACGTCGGCCACGGCGAAGTCGGTGCCGCCGAGCAGGGCCGCCTTGATGTGGAAGGCCCGGTGGTTGTGGAGGATCTGGTTCCACCAGTGCCGGGTGACCAGCTCGGGCAGCACCACGGTGCAGAGGGCGTCGTGGTTCTGCTGGCGGTAGGCGGCCAGGTAGCGCAGGACGGGCTGAACCACCGTGCGGTACGGGGACACGACCATCACCAGCTCCGGGCGGGGCCGGTCCACGTCCCAGCCCAGGCGGTCACGCACCCAGCCGTCCCAGCTGGCGGCCAGGCGCGCCGCCTCCGCATCGGGCGGGGCCCCGGGGTTGTCGTTGCCGGCCATGCCGACCCCGGTCTCCTCCTTGGGAGCGTCCACCGGCTGGCCGGTGGCGACGTGCACGGCCAGCACCTCGTCGGCGATGTCCTGGGCGTAGTGCAGCGCCCGCAGGGTCAGCACGTCGAGGCCCGAGACGGGGACGATGGCGACGCGGCGGGTCGCCTCCACCAGGTAGTCGGTGGCGCCGCCCTCCTTCCAGTCGGCGGGGTAGCTGACCGCCACCACGTTGCGGCGCAGCAGCGCCAGCTTGAGGCGGAGGGACTGGGGGTGGCGGAGCAGGCCGAGGGTCCCCGCGCCGGTGACCGTGTCGGGGACCATGACCGTGATGCGTCCCGGCTCCGCTTCGCGGGTGAGCTGGTCGATGAGGCGCAGCATCTGCCGGTGGCCGCGGCCGCGCTCCGGGGTCAGGATCTCGATGCGGACGGTGCGGTGTCCGCCGGTGTGCCCCGAGGCCGTCTCGGCAAGCGCCCGGATGCGCGCCGCCAGCGCGGGATCGCCGCTCAAGTCGATGGCGACGACGTCGCGGCCGAGGGTCAGCGCGTAGGCGAGGGCACGGCGCGTGGGTTGATCCAGGGCGCGCACGGGAACCACCGTCTTGTACGCCTCCAGCGCCTTGTCTCCGACCTCGGCGTGCTGGACCTTCAGCCGGATCTGCACGTAGTGCCGGCCAACGAACCAGAACAGCAGGATCAGGAGCGGCACGATGATCAGCACCACCCAGGCGCCGAGGCGGAACTTCACCGCCATGACGATCACGTCGACCAGCGCCGTCGCTGAGGCGCCCACCCCGTTGATGACGGCGTTGCGCTGCCAGTGCCTGCCGCGGTGGTGCATCTGGTGGCGGACGAGCGCCGCCTGGGCCAGCGTGAAGGCGGTGAAGACGCCGATGGCGTAGAGGTTGATGAGCCGGTCGGTGTTGGCGTTGAAGGCGACCATCACCATCACTGCCACGCCGGTCAGGAAGATGATGGCGCCGGAGTAGACGAGTCGGTCGCCGAAGGCGCCGAAGCGGTGGGGGAGGCGGTCGTCGCGCGCCAGGAATGCGCAGAGACGGGGGAAGCCGTTGAAGCTGGCGTTGGCGGCGAGGATGAGCACCAGCGTGGTGCTGAACTGGATGACGTAGAAGAGGAACCGCCACGGACCGCCGAAGGTGTCGGTGGCGATCTGCGCCAGCACGGTCGGGCTGCCGCTCCGTGCCGGCTCGACCCCGAAGGCGACGTCCAGCACGGTGACGCCCAGGAACAGTGTGACCAGCAGCCCGCCCATCAGCACCAGGGCCTTCCCGGCGTTGTCGCCGCAGGGTTCCCGGAAGCTGCGCACGCTGTTGGAGACGGCCTCGATGCCGGTCATCGACGAGCATCCCGAGGCGAAGGCGGTCAGCACCAGGAACGGAGTGATGACGGCGGTGACGTTGGGGATGGGCGGGTAGGCGCCGAAGGCATGGTGCGAGCCCCCGCTCAGGCCCTCCGCCAGCCCGGCGACGATGAGCACGGCGATGACGGCGATGAACAGATACGTCGGCAGGGAGAAGAGGTTCCCCGCCTCGCGCACCCCGCGGAGGTTGCCGGCGCACAGCAGCAGCACCAGACCGATGGCGATGGGGAGGCGGACTCCCACGAGCGCCGGGAAGGCGGAGGCCACCGCGTCGGCGCCGGAGGAGATGCTCACCGCCACCGTCAGGACGTAGTCGACCAGCAGCGCCGCCGCGGCGACCATCGCCGGCCACTGGCCCAGGTAGTCGCGGGCCACCGCGTAGGAGCCGCCGTCCGCCTGGCGGGCGATGACCAGCTGCCGGTAGGAGGTGACCACCAGGATCATCAGCACGGCGATGGCGATGGCGATGGGGATCTCGAAGAACAGCGCTCCGACACCGGCGGCGACCAGGACGGTGAGCCCGGCCTCGGGACCGTAGGCCACCGACGACAGGGGGTCGGAGGAGAGGATCGGGAGCGCTTTGCGAATGGGGAGACGCTCCCCCTCCATGGCCGTCGTCGGCAGCCTCGGTCCGACCACCGCCCGCCTGAGGAGGTAGCGGAACCTCGACACGCCGCCCTGGGGGACGTCGGCATGGGCGGTGGCCACCAGCATGCCGCGGCGCGTGTGCCGGAAGTCGTCGAGGCGTTCGATGACGACGTAGCGGTTGCCGGCCAGCTGACCCGGCTGCAGGATCCGGCGCTCCAGGGCGCCCCTCATCGTCGCCGGGCTCTGGGACCGGACGACCTCCTCTCCGGGCCGGCCGGGCTCCGGCGGTGCCCCCTGATCGCTCACGTCGGCGAGCGCCGTCTGGCCGGGAGGACTGGGATCACCTTGCTCCGCCGAGAACGGGGGTGGCTGCCCGGCCGGCGCCTTGGGGATCGTCGGGGGCGGGCTCTGTCGGTCGCTGATCCTACCGTGACGGCGCCTCCCGGAGGCCTCGCAGGGGTTGGCCGCCGATCGTCGCAGCGGACCGGGGTGGAGACGCTCCGGCCGCTACGGCTAGCGGACCCCGATGGCGGCCAGGGACGGCGCCTCCAGGGAGAAGTCGGACACCGGCCGGGCGGTGAACATGACGATCTGGTCGCCGGTCTCCAGCGGCGTGTCCAGGGGCATCTCCCGTCCGTCGCGGACGAGGAGGAGCACCCGCTCGTGGGCCAGCTCGGCGATCTCGGACATCTGCCTGCCGGTGGCGGGGCCGACGGGGACGGTGACCCGGACCAGGGAGGATTCGCTGCCGCTGATGGAGATCTCCAGGACGTCGCCGTGGCTGGCCAGGCCGGTCTCGATGACGCCGAGGATCAGCTCCGTCGCCGACACCGCCACGTCCACGCCCAGTTGATGGAAGAGCTGGACGTTGCGGGGGTTGTTGACCCTGGCCACGGTCTTGGGCACGTGGAACTGCCGCTTGGCCAGCTGGCAGGCCACCAGGTTGTCCTCGTCGTCCCCGGTGACCGCGGCGACCACGTCGGCGCGCTCGATGCCGCTGGTGGCGAGGAAGGCCATCTCGTCTCCGTCCCCGACCAGGCAGGAGCCGGTCCCCAGCTGGGCCGCCACCAGGGAGGCCCGGGTGGGGTCCTTCTCGATGAGCGCGACCTCGTAGCCGCTTTGCAGGAGGTGGCGGGTGAGGTAGAAGCCGACCTTGCCGGCTCCGATGACGATGATGTAGGCGGGGCCGTCAGGCACCGGCGGGCACTCCCGCGGGGGCGATGGCCCGAAGCGGCCGGTCGGCCTCCTCCGCCCCCGCGGCGAAGAAGGTGCGGGCGATGGCCGCCCCGATCTCGGTCGGGCAGTAGGTGTAGAGGCCGATCTCCCGGTACACCTTCGCCCGGATCGGATCGTAGATCCGCGTCATGACGCGGGGGATGCTGAAGATCTCCCGGGCGATCTGCGCCGACATGATGTTCCGGTTGTCGCCGTTGGTCACCGAGATGAAGCAGTCGGCATCGCTCGCGCCCGCCTGTTCCAGGACCTCCTGATCCGTCCCGCTGCCGAGGACGACCTGCCCGGTGAAACCCTCCCCGAGGCGTTCGAATGCCCGGCGCGAGATGTCGACGATGGTGACCGCGTGCCCTTCGCCGGCCAGGTCTCTGGCCAGGGTCGAACCCACCCGCCCGCAACCCACGATCAGAACTCTCACTTCCTCCGAGTATAGGGTCGGATGCGAACGGCCCCGCGGCTGGCGGCCGGCTGCGACCGGTCTCCTTCCCAACTGCGACAATTGCGTTCCATGGCCCCCAAGCTCTTCCGCTCGCGGCCGCCCGCAGCCTCCATCGACGAGCTCTCCATCCTCTCGCCGAGGCGGATCGCCGTCCCCGTCCGGGGCGAGGCGGCGGATCGGGAGGCCCTGCGGGCCGCCTGCCGCCTGGGCAGACCGGCGAAGGCTGACATCCTTGTCATCACCGTGCTCGAGGTGGCCCGGAACCTGCCCCTGTCCGCCAGCCTGAGCGACGAGCTGGGCCTGGCGGAGGAGGTGCTCGCGGAGATGGAGGGGCTGGCGGCCCACCTCGGCACCCACGTCCGGACGACGGTGCTGCAGGCCCGCGAGGCGGGCCCGGCCATCGTCGACGAGGCGCGGCGCTGGGACGCCGACCTCATGGTGGTGGGGTTGGGCATCACGCCACGATTCGGCGAGTTCAGCCTGGGGCGGACGGGCACGCACCTCCTCAATGCCGCCCACTGCCGGCTGATCCTTCTGCGCCAGGCGTTGCCCGAGGATCTCAGCGCTCCGGCCCCCGACATCACCTGAGCCACCGCATCCCGTGGGGGCCCCCGCCCGGCGGGGCGGGAGCCCGGTGAGGAAGGGGGACTGCGCTGTGACTACTTCCCGGTCACCACCGGGTGGTGGCGGAAACCGTGCGCCGCGTGGCGCTGGGCCTTCGACTCCTCGTCCACGTGGACGAACTTGCCACCCCGGAAGGCCGAGGCGACAGCGGCGATCAGGCTCATCAGGACGGCGAAGCCGAGGATGATCGAGAGGCTGCCGACGAAGGCGGGTCCGATGAGGTGGGGGAAGAAGGACCGGCTGGTCAGGGTGGACACCTGGGATGCCGACAGGTGCGAGAGCACGGTGGGGCCGAGCAGCGTCTTCAGCGGGTTGTAGCCGAGGAAGGCGGCGAAGACGTACCCGAGTGGCGGCACATGGGCGAGCTGGGCCGCGGTGGCGGCGGGGATGCCGTTGGCGACCAGCCCGTGGAGCATCGCCGTCGGGACCTTGGCGTTGAGGCCGGCGACCAGCAGTGTGAAGAAGAGCCCCATCGACAGCGGCATGCCGGCGTTGGCGAAGGTCACGCGCATGCCCGACGCGGCGCCCCGGTGGCGGGCCGGCACCGAGTTCATGATCGAGGAGGTGTTGGGGGAGGCGAAGAGGCCGCCGGCGATGCCCGACACCAGCATCACGGCCCCGAACGGGACGTAGTTGAAGTTGGCGGGGAAGGTCATCATCAGCGCGTAGGTCGCCGCCGCCAGCAGCATGCCGCCGGTGGCGAAGGGGCGCGCCCCGTAGCGGTCGGACAGCTTCCCGGAGATGGGCCCGGCGATGACGAAGCCGAGGGTGAACGGGATCATGTAGATGCCCGCCCACAGCGGGGTGTCCGCGAAGCTGTAGCCGTGCTGGGGCAGCCAGATGCCCTGGAACCAGATCATCAGCATGAACATCAGGCCACCGCGGCCGATCGACCCGAGGAAGCCGGCGAGGTTGCCGAAGGCGAAGGGCCGGATGCGGAACAGGGAGAGCCGGAACATCGGGTCCTGCACCTTGGACTCGATGTAGACGAAGCCGCAGAGCAGGAGGATGCCGCCGGTGATCATGCCCAGCACGAAGGGGTTGCCCCAGCCGGATTGGGACGTGCCGTAGGGCTCGATGCCGTAGGTGATGCCGACCAGGAGAGCCCCCAGGCCGCCGGCGAAGGCGAGGTTTCCCGCCCAGTCGATGCGCGCCCTGACGCGGACGCCGATGTCCTTCAGCTTGAGGTAGGCCCAGATGGTGCCGAAGGCGCCGATGGGGACGTTGGCGAGGAAGACCCATCGCCAGCCCAGCTCGGAGAGGAAGCCGCCGACGATGATGCCCATGAAGGAGCCGATGATCGCCGCCACCATGTTGATGCCGAGCGCGAAACCGAGCTGGTCGGAGGGGAATGCGTCGGTGATGATGGCGGCGGAGTTGGCGAGGAGGAGAGCGCCTCCGATGGCCTGGACCATCCGCAGGATGACCAGTTCCAGCGCCCCGTTGGAGCCGGTGCTCCAGGTCAGCGACAGCAGGATCGCCGAGACGGTGAACCAGGCGAAGCCCAGGTTGTACATGCGCACGCGGCCGAAGATGTCGCCGATGCGGCCGACGGTCACGACCACCGAGGCCGAGACCAGCATGTAGCCCATCATGATCCACAGCAGGTACGACGAATTCGCCGGGACGAGCGGGCTCAGCTGGATGCCGCGGAAGATCCTGGGGAGGGCGAGCATGAGGCTGGTGCCGGCCATCGAGGACAGCAGCACTCCGATGGTCGTGTTGGAGAGGACCACCCACTTGTAGCGGGGGCCCACGACCGGCGTGCGGGCCGGCACGGCGATGTTCATGACGTCGACTCCTCCGTTGTGTTGGCCTGCGCGTCGGCTCCGAGTGTGCTTCCGGGACGGTCGGTGGCCAGGGCCTCGATGATTTCGACGGCGCGCTCCAGGCATCGCTGGTCGGATGCGGCCAGCGCCGCCAGGCGCTCGGCGAGCCAGGTGTTGCCGGCGTGCGCGAGGCGCGCCATCAGCTCCCGGCCGGCCTCGGTGGCGACCACCTGCACGCCGCGGCGGTCCCCCGGGGTCGCCTGCCTGAGCACCAGGCCGGCGGCCTCCAGCCTGTCGGCGAGCCGCGTCGCCGCCGAGGACGGCAGGTTCTCGATCTCGGCGAGGCGGCCGACGCCCAGAGGTCCGGCATGGATCACGCTGGCGAGCCCGGACACCTGGCTGATGCTCATCTCGGCGGGATCGTGGCGGCGAAGCCGGCGGCTCAGGTGGATCATCGAGAGGCGGAGCCCCTCGGCCAGGGAATGGAGCGTTGCGGCCTCGTCGGGCTCGATGCCCGCCACCAGGCCCGTCTCTCCGATCGTCACGCTCATCGCCTTCTCACCCCATCCGGCGACGTCCGGGCCGGCCGGGCGGCCGGGCCGAGGCGTCGAAGTTTGAGACTAACGAAGATACTATATATCTCAGGCAACTACTGTTGCGACCCTGAAACGTCCGGCCGCGAGCGTGGCGACGCCGCGTGCCGAAGGTGCATGCTCAGAGGTGTCCCTCTGCGCTGATTCGGAGGACCGGGGCGTGTTCGGGCGCATCAGTGATCGGATCGCCGAGGCGATGGACGCCGGGGTGCGCTGGCAGCTGAGCACGCTTCCCGTGGCGCTCCCGCCGCCGGGAAGCTGGGGCCCCGTCGATCCCGTGCGCTTCTGGGAGGAGAGCCGGGTGCACGACCCGGTGCCTCTCACCCTCGGCCGGTTGCAGCCGGCCCGTGAGGACGGGGTGGAGATCCGCACCCTGGAGGGGGCGAGCCGGGGCCCCGGCAGCCACCCGGGGAGCCGGCGTCTGGTCGCCACCGCCCGCCTCTGCCCGGGACGGCGGGACCGCCCCCTCGTGCTCGTCATCCACGGCCTGCTGTCGCCCTTCCCCTGGTACGAGGCGTGGCAGTGCCGCGAGCTCAACCGGCGCGGGGCTCACGCCGTCCGCATCGACCTTCCCTATCACCTCCGCCGCCGGCCCCCGGGGGGGCGCAGCGGTGTCGGCTACATCAGTCCGGACCTGCGCTGGACGAGGGACGTCGTCCGCCAGTCGGTCGAGGACTGCGCCGCCGTCGTCGCCTGGGCGCGGCAGGAGGTCAGCGACCGGGTGGCCGTCTTCGGGGTGTCCCTGGGCGGGCTCATCGCCTGCCTGCTGGCGGCCCAGGTCGAGCTGGACTCCCTCGCCGCGCTCGCCCCCTTCTGCGACCCGGCGGAGACCCTGATGGACCACCTGCCGGCGCGCCCGAGGCGGATCCTGGGGCTGGACGGGGATGGGGGAGGGGCGTGGGGGCGCGACCACCGGGAGGCGCGGCTGACGCTGGACGCGGCGCTGGCACCTCTGGTGCCCCGCAACTTCCGGCCGGCCACCCCGCCGGAGAGGATCGCCATCATCCGTCCCACCCTCGACACCGTGGTCGGCGACGCGCCCATGGAGCGGCTGGCCGAGACCTGGGGCTGCGAGCTGTGGAACTACCGCCAGGGCCACATCTCGGTGATGAACGCCCGCGGGCTGACGCCGAAGATCCACGACTGGCTGCTGCGTCCACACCGTTCGGTGACGGGCCGGGGAGCGCGCGTGGCGGCGGTCAAAGAGGGCCGGCCGGCGACGTGACCGGCGGTGGAGCCGAAGGAAGTGGCGGGGCCTGATATCGTGGCTGGCCGCCGCACGTGCTGACGGCGCCGCCACCCGACACCACTCCGAGGTTGGACCGATCTTCACACCCGCGCAGGTGCGCCGCTTCCGCTTCCTCGACTGGCGCCTCGACCCCGAGGCGGGCCGGGTGGACCTCGGCTACGCCCTCGACGGCCTGGAGCTGCGTGAGGTCGTGGACCTGGGCGGTGCGCCGACCGGTCTCGACACCGCACGCAGGGAGGCCCTGCGACGCGCCGTGAGGCTCCTCCATCTCGTCGCCGGGGTCAGCTACTACAAGGCGTGCTTCGCCCCCGAGATCGTCATCGAGGGCGACCCTCCCGATCCGGCGACCGCCAGCTTCCTCCGCCACCTCTACGACCGGGGCCTCGCCGAGTGCCGCTTCGTCAACGCGCTGGCGGGGTTCACCACGCCGCGGTTCCCGGCGGCGGCCGGTGACCGGCCCGGGGCGGCGGCGGCCGGGCTGGAGACGCGGGCCCTGGTCCCCATCGGCGGGGGCAAGGACTCCATCGTCACCCTCGAGTCGGTCCGCCGGGTCCGGCCCACACCCCTGCTCTTCAGCGCCGGGGCGGCGCCCGCCGTGCTGGCCACCGTGGCGGTGGCGGCGCTCCCCCACGTGAGCGTGACCCGCACCCTCGCCCCCCGCCTCCTGGAGTTGAACCGCGAGGGCGCGTACAACGGCCACGTGCCGGTGACGGCGATCAACTCGTGCCTGGCCGTCATCGCCGCCCTCATCCATTCCGCGTCCGAGGTGGTCATGGCCGACGAGCGGTCGGCCTCGGTGGGCAGCCTGGTGTGGGACGGCGTCGAGGTGAACCATCAGTACAGCAAGAGCTGGGACTTCGAGAGGCGTTTCGCCGAGGTGGTCCGCCACGACGTCGCCGCCGACCTGACCTACTTCTCGCTGCTCCGTCCCTGGTCGGAGCTGGCCATCGCGCGTGCCTTCGCCGCCCTGCCCGCCTACCACCGCGCCTTCGTGAGCTGCAACCGGGCCTTCCTCATCGACTCCGACCGGCGCACCGCGGGGTGGTGCGGCGACTGCCCCAAGTGCCGCTTCGTCTCCCTCGCCCTCGCCCCCTTCCTCGGCCGCGACGCCGTCACCGGCATCGTGGGCCGCGACCTGCTCGGCGACCCCGCGCAGAGCGCGGGCTACGCCGCCCTGCTGGGCATCGAGGCGGACAAGCCGCTCGAGTGCGTGGGCGAGATCGAGGAGGCCAGGGTGGCCATGCGCCTGCTCGCCGACCGGCAGGGCTGGCGCGATGCCGCCGTCGTCCGCTCCCTGGGCGGCGACGCCCGCGTCCGTGATCTGGACCACGACGCCGTCGACGCCGTCCTCGCCCCCTCCGCCCCCCACGCCCTCCCCGAGACGTACCGGAGATTCGCCGATGCGCTTGCGTGACCTCGCCGGACGGCGGGTCGCCCTCTGGGGCTTCGGACGGGAGGGGAGGGCCTCGATGGCGGCGCTCCTGGCACTGCCGGTGCCCCCCGAGGAGGTGGTCATCGTCACCGACAGGCCGCCGTCGGGGGCCGAGGCGGCGGCCGCCGGGGTGAGCTGGCGGTTCGGCGACGCCGGCATCGCCAGCCTGCGCATCGCCGACTGCGTCATCCGCTCCCCCGGCATCAGCCGCTACCGCGAGGACGCCCAGCGCATCGCCCTGGCGACCAGGGTCACCACGGGGACCAACCTGTGGTTCGCCGAGCACGCCGGCGACCCCATCATCGCCGTCACCGGCTCCAAGGGGAAGAGCACCACCGCCTCCCTGATCGCCCACCTGGCCGGCGCCGCCGGACTGCGCACCGTGCTCGCCGGCAACATCGGCGTCCCCCTGCTCTCCGAGCTGTCCCCCGACCCACCGCCGGATCTCTGGGTGCTCGAGCTCTCCAGCCAGCAGACCGCCGACATGGATCTGTCGCCGCGCATCGGCGTCCTCCTCAACCTCTACCGCGAGCACGTCGACTGGCACGGCAGCGTGGAGCGGTACATCGAGGACAAGCTCAATCTCTTCGCCCACTCACCGGAGACGGTCGCCGTTCTCAACCGCGAGGACAAGACGACGCGGGCCAACGCGCGTCGCCTGGAACGGGTGGTCTGGTTCGGCTATCCGGACGGCTACCACACCGACGGCCGGGCCCTGCTGTGGCGCGGGGAGACGCTGATCGAGGCGGGGCGGCTCCGGCTTCGCGGCCGCCACAACCTGCTCAACGCCTGTGCCGCGCTCACCGCCCTCGACCAGGCCGGCATCGACCCCCGGTCCCTGGTCGGGGCACTGCCGGACTTCCAGCCGCTGCGCCACCGCCTCGAGCCGCTGGGCGAGCTGGACGGGGTCGCCTTCGTGGACGACAGCATCGCGACCATCCCCGAGGCGGCCGTCGCCGCCCTGGACGCCGTCGGTGGCGGGGGGGCGGTGCTCATCGCGGGAGGGTTCGACCGGGGGCAGGACCACACCCCGCTGGTGCGGCGGCTGCAGCACGCCGACAACGTCCTCGCCGTGGTGACGCTTCCGCCCAGCGGTCTGCGGCTCGCCGCCGATCTCCAGGCCCGCGATGCGTCGCCGCCCGTCGTTCCCGCCGTCGACCTCAGCGACGCCGTGCGCATCGCCTGGCGGTGGTCCCGTCCGGGCTCGGTGGTCCTGCTCTCCCCGGCGGCGCCCAGCTACGGCGCCTTCCGGGACTTCGAGGAGAGGGGCGAGGCCTTCCGTGCCCTCGTCGCCGATCTGGCCGGAGTCCCCGGCGGGGGACGGGGGCCGGGCGGCTGATATTCTCAGTGGGCACATGGAGATGAGCGCGGTTCCCCACCCCCTTCCCGGCGCGCCCGCGGAGGGCCGGGGTGAGCCGGGAGGCGGCGCCTCCGACAGGGAGGCCCTGCTCGAGCCCATCGTCGGAGAGCTCGCGGAATTCGAACGGCGCCTCGAGGCCGCCGTCGCCGCCGACCTCGGCCCGATGTCCGAGGCCATGCGCCACATCGTGCGCGCCGGCGGCAAACGCATCCGCCCGGCCCTGGTCATCCTCACCAGCCAGCTGGGCACCCCGCTCATGGACCACGTCTACGACCTGGCCATGGGCATCGAGTTCATCCACACGGCGACGCTGGTGCACGACGATCTCATCGACAGGTCGCCGACCCGCCGGGGAATCAGCACCATCCACGAGATGGTGGGCGCGGACACCGCCATCATCATCGGCGACTACTACTTCGCCAAGGGGGCCAACCTGGTCGCCGGCATCGGTGAGCCGTCGATCGACGCCGCGGTCAGCAACACGGTCATGACCGTGTGCATGGGCGAGCTGCTGCAGATGACCTCCAAGGACGACTACGGGCAGTCGCTGGAGGACTACGAGCGGAAGATCGCCCGCAAAACCGCCACGCTGCTCGCCACCTGCTGCTACTGCGGTTCGGTGGTGGGACATCTCGACCCGGCGAGGAGCGCGGCGCTGCAGAGCTACGGCTACAACCTCGGCATGGCCTTCCAGATCGCCGACGACCTCCTCGACTACGTCGCGACCGAGGAGGAGCTGGGCAAACCCGTCGGCGCCGACCTCCGCCAGGGCACCGTCACGCTGCCCTTCATGCTCGCCCTGCAGGACGCGGGCGTGGGCGACGAGCTGAGCCGCGTCATCTCCGCCCCGCCGCTGGCGGACGGCGACTACCAGACGATCGTCTCGCTGGTCCGGCGCAGCGGTGCCGTGGCCGCCACCGAGAAGGCCGCCCACGAGTATGCGCAGCGGGCGCGCGTCGAGCTGGAGGCCTTCCCCGAGTCGCCCGGCCGCCTCGCCCTCGACGCCGCCTGCCAGTACGTGGTGGACCGGCGGATCTGACGGTCCCGCCGGGGCCGGGCCGCCGTCAGCGGCCGGGCGGCGTCACCACCCCCTGCAGCGCCCCCAGGCGCCCGAGCTGGTCGCGGAAGCTGATCACCCAGAGGAGCAGGGCCAGCGCCGCGGCGACGATGCCCGCGGCCTCCGCCGCCATCCAGCCCAGCCCCATGGCGGCGTGGTCCACCGAGCGCAGACCGGCGATGCCGCTGACGAGCAGCCTGCCCAGATCGAGGAGGGCGAGCAGGGTGGCGATCACCAGGGCGAGGCGGGCGCACAGGTACTCGCGCCGCAGCCCGCCGCGCAGCTCGGCCGCGCTGAGCCGGGCCGCCTCCCGGCGGCCCGTCGGCGGTTCGATGGGGCCCTGACGGAGCCGGAGCGCGCTCAGGCAGAAGACGGCCGCGGCCAGCCAGCCGGGCCAGACCGTGAGCGGGGAGGCGGCGTCGGCGAAGAACCGGCCGATCGGGTTGAGCGTGGTGCCCCCGGCGCGCAGCCAGAGCTCGTGCTCGTGGAGGGCGAGGGCGAGGCATCCCCAGAGGATGGCGGTGGCCACCGCCAGCATGGCGGCGGCGGCGCGGGCGCGCCGGGAGGCTCGCCCGAGGAGGAAGAGCTCGGCGATGGGCCGGCGTCCGCCGGATCCGCGGGCCTGGCCGGAATCCCGCATGTGCGCCGAATTGTAGAAACTGATCCGGCATGTCAACCCACGATGGGGCAACGATCCGTGTCCTCACCTACAACGTCCTGCTGGGGGGTGGGCATCGTGAGCAGCGCATCGCCCAGGTGCTGCGGCGCAGCGAGGCCGATGTCATCGCCCTCCAGGAGGTGCGGGACGACGGCCTGCTGCAGCGGCTCGCCGCCTCGCTGCGCATGACGTCCGTCTTCGCCCCGCCCGGCGACGGTGCCGGCCTCGGCCTCGGCGTGCTGGCGCGCGTGCCCGTGGACGGACATCGCAACCACCGCCACGCGGAGATGCTGAGAAGCCACCTGGAGCTGACGCTCGCCATCCCCGGCCTGCCGCTGCGGCTTCACGTCCTGCACCTGGCGGCCCGCTTCGGCGAGCGTGCCCAGGGTGAGGAGCGGCGGGTCCGGGAGCTCGGCTGCGTGCTGCGGGACATCGAGCGGGCGTCCCCCGCCCCGCACCTCGTCCTCGGCGACTTCAACAGCCTGGCTCCGGGCGAGCACCTGGAGGCGACGCGCTTCTTCCGGCGCATGGGGGCGCTGCGCCGCGCCGGCCTGCTCGTGCGCCGGGCCGACGGCTGGATGGCGCCGGTGTCGGGCGGTGGGGTGGCTGGCCGCTGGCTGGCGCACGGCATCGACCCCGACCTCCTGCCCGGCGTCCCGGCGCTGCCGCGGCTGGTCGGGCATCTCACCGCCCTGCTCCCCGAGAGCCGGCAGGTGGACCGCGTGCTGGGCCGCATGATCGAGCGCCGCGCCGTGCCGCTGATCCTGGGCCGCGGCTACGCCGACTGCTACCGGCGGCTCCATCCCAGGGCCCACGGCTACACCTGCGCCACCTGGCTGCCGGCGGCGCGGATCGACTACGTCTTCGCCAGCCCCGAGATGGCACGGCGGCTCATCTGGTGCGATGTGATCGGTGGCCGCGGCCGGCCGGATCGCGAGGCGCCGACCGCCTCGGACCACTTCCCGGTGGCGGCCGACTTCCGTCTCTGACCGCGGGGGCGGGGGCCGCGACCCGCTCTGGGTCGCGGCCCTCACACCCTGGGGTGTGCCGCTGCCTACGCGCTGGGCGGGGGCGGCGGAGGGGTCTGGTTGAACGAGGAGAAGTTCATCGGGGCGGTGGCCGGCTGCGGGTCGGCCTTGCTCAGGTAGCCGCCGACGATGACCACGATGGCCAGGATCAGGCTGATGAAGAACCCGATCGAGATGCCGGCACTGAAGCTGTAGTCGACACCGCTGGCACCCGCGGCCGGGACGGTGAGGAAGAGGATGGTCAGCAGCGCGATGACGACGCCGCCGACGAGGTAGATCAGGTAGTCCTGCACCGGGAGGGCCGGCAGGGCCTTGGGCGCGAAGGTGCGGACCGCGTAGAGGGCGATGAGGACGAGGAGGACGATGAATCCGATGACCCCGTACCACTCGCCGAAGCCGCTGATGCCGGCGCTGGTGTTGAGGTTGGCACCCAGGCCGTCGATCGAGGGTCCGGTGTAGTTCGAGGAGGTGGCCCACCACCAGGGGATGAACCAGTTGATCAGGGCAACGACGAGCCCTCCGCCGATGAGGAGCTGGCCGTTGGAGAGGGTGCGTCCACCGATATTTGCGGGCATTTGAGGTTCTCGACTCCTTTGCGATGTGGGTTTCTGCTGGTGTTTCTGGTGGCCCACCGCCGAGCGGTGGCCGCTGGACCCGAATGAGTTCGCCGACGGAAGGATCCGATCGGCCGCCTGGTTACGAGCCCGGTCGTGCCGGCCCTGCGCTGGGGCCACGAAGGGGCGGGGAGGACACCGCGCACGAGGTCACTGCATACGCGCTTCCTCGCTGCCTCTCATTCCACCACAGGATGCGTGGCTGGTGACACCGAGCACGGCGGGTGGAGTTCGTGTCGCTTTCGTCCCATCCCCTGTCATTGCCCCGGCGCGCGCCGGCCTCCTCCCAGCACCTGGAAGCTGGACTGCATGGTAGGGGCGGAACTGTGGCAAGTCAATCGGAGCCGCCGCCGGGGCGCCCGGAAGGTCCTGCGGCGGGCGGCGCGGAGGAGCGGTTACGCCGTCTCCGCCGTGCCGTGGTCGGGTGCTTCCGCGTCCGGTGGCGTCGAGGAGGTGGTGCGCCGCCTGCCTCCGCGCCGGCGCCGGTCCCCGGGGCGGGGCCGGGACCCCGCCGGCGGCACGAGACGGGGCGGAGGCGGCTGGCCGTCGGCGAGGAGATCGCCGAGCGTGCGCCAGCCGAACGGCTCACGGCAGCGCTTGACCAGCTCGAGGAAGCAGCCCATGGTCGCCTCCGCGTCGGCCAGCGCGTGGTGCGGCCGCCGGTGGGTGACGGAGAGCTCCTGGCACAGCCGTTCCAGGCCGATAGTGTCGCGCAGGTCCCACAGCTTGGCGGCGAGCCGCGAGGTGTCGACGTTGTCGGCGTCGAGGCTCTCACCGAGGGTGCGGGTGATCAGCCGCGTGTCGAAGGAGTCGGCGCTGTGCTCGATGAGCACCGCGCCCTTGCAGAAGCGGCGGAAGCGCTGCAGCACGCGCTGCACCGGGGGGGCGCCGCCCAGCGTCTCCGCGGAGATGCCGTGGATGCGGCGGGCGAAGGGGTTGATGCGATCGTTGCTGTGCACCAGCGTCTCGAACGACATCAGGTGCCCGGTCAGGGTGAAGGCGACCGCTCCGAGCTCGACGAGCCGGTGCGGCGACTGGCCCGTCGTCTCGCAGTCCACGGCGACGAAGCGCAGCTCGTCGATGGGCGTGTCCGGTCCGGGGCGGGGCCGGTCGAGATCGGTGTCGGGGTCGTCGATGGCGGCGAAGCGCTCGCCGGCGACCGGCCCGAGGCGGGGGACGAAGGTGTCGCCGACCGGCACCGGGCCACGCCGCCGGCCATGCCGCCGATGGGGCTCGGCGCTCGGCTCGGCATCTCCCGTGCTGGAATCGGACGAGCGCACCGGCGCTGGATCGGTTGGGGGCATCGTGAAATGTGGAGCCATCCTAACCGGTCGGACGCGTTGACCGGGAGGTCGGTCACCGGTCGGGGGCGTCCCCGTGGCCTGGGCGGCGGCGCACGGCGGGTCGCCAGCGACGCGACCGGCCCCCCAGCCGGTACTCTGGCGCGCATGTCCGCTCGTCAGGCCAGGCCGCGCCGCGCCAGCGCCGCCGTCATCATCCGCCACCCCCTGGATCGGGCAGGGTGGCGTCGCGAGGAACAGGGATGACGCCCCCCAAAGACCGCCGCCGCCTCCCCTTCGCCATCGCCAGCGCGGTGGTCCTGATCGCCGGCGCCATCGCCATCTCCCTGGCCGTCAACCGGGCGGCTGCCACGACCCCGCTGCTGGCGGCGACCCCGACGCCGTCGCCGACACCGCCTCCCTACACCATCCCCTTCGCGGACTGCGCCGGCGCCACCTTCGGGCCCGCCCTGGCGCCGCTGGGCGAGCCCTCGCCACCCACCACCTACACCGCGGCGCCGGCGATGACCATCGACACCGGCGAGTTGTACGAGGCGACCATCACGACCAACGAGGGGACGATCCTGGTCTGCCTGCAACCCAGCCTGGCACCGCTGTCCGTCAACAACTTCGTGACCCTGGCCCGCAACCACTTCTACGACGGCGTCCCCTTCTGGCGCGTCGGCCCGAACACCTCGACCCCCGACGTGATCCAGGGTGGCGACCCCAACTGCATCGGCAACATCGGCGCCGCGCCGGCGACGCCGACCGGCTCGTGCGGCAGCGGCGGGCCCGGGTACTCCTTCGACGACGAGCAGGTGCACGAGCAGTACGTGGCCGGGGTCATCGCCATGGCCAACAGCGGCGTCGGGACCAACTCCAACGGCTCCCAGTTCTTCATCACCAAGAGCGACGAGACGAGCATCTGGCCGCTCAACAACAAGGGGCTCGCCTACAACCTCTTCGGCAAGGTGGCGGACAGCGCCAGCCTGGCGGTGGTGGACAAGATCGTCCAGGGTGACGTCATGCAGACGGTCACCGTCGCCGAGCAGACATGACCGCGGCGCGGCCGGGCCGCGGGCGGTGAGCGAGCCTCCGGAACCGGAGGCGACCGGCGCGCCGGCCGGCCGGAGCGCCCACCTGGTGGACGCCGACGGCGCGCGCCATCTCGACTTCGTGCTGGGCGGTGGAGCTTCCATCCTCGGGCACGGCGCCGGCGAGGTGGCCGGGGCCGTCTCGCGGCAGACGGAACGGGCCGCCACACCCGACGAGGCCGCCCAGCTCCGCGACGGACTCGGCGGGCGCATCCGCGCCGCGCTCCCCGGTGTCGACAGGGTGGACCTCTTCGACGGGGAGGCCGGCGCCCTGGAGGCCGCCGCCGCCCTCGCGCGGGCGGCGACCGGGCGCCGGCTGATCGTGGGCGTCACCGGTGCGCACCATCTGCCGGGGGGCGTCGCGGCGCCGGACCTGGCCGTGCCCTACAACTCGGTGGAGGCGGCCGCAGAGGTCCTGGCGCGGCACGGCGGGGAGGTCGCCGCCGTCGTCGTCGAGCCGGTGGCATCAGCCACGGGTTGCATCCCGCCGGCTCCGGGCTACCTGCAGGCGCTGCGCCGGATGACCCGCCAGCATGGGACGCTGCTCGTCTTCGACGAGCTGGTCACCGGTTTCCGGGTCGCGTACGGCGGGGCGCAGAACCTCCTCGGCGTCACCGCCGATCTCACCTGCCTGGGGAGGGTGATCGGGGGTGGTCTGCCCCTGGGGGCATGCGCCGGCGGTGAGGACCTGATGCAACGGGGGTCCGGGGGAGCCGGCGGCCGGGGGGATGCTCGGGCCGTGGCCGCGGGCATCGCCGTCCTCGACGGTCTCGTCGGGGGTGTTGCCTATGCCCGGCTGGAGGCCCTGGGCAGCCGGCTGGGCGACGGGCTGCGCACCGTCGCGGTGGCGGCCTCCTTCCCGTGCGCCATCAACCGGGTGGGCGGGATGCTCAGCGTGTTCCCCGGGGTGGAGCGGGTCGACGACGCGGACGGCGCCCGCCGCGCCGACCTGAGCAGCTTCGACCGCCTCCGTCGCGCCTGGAGCGATGCGGGCGTCCTCTGGCCGGAGTCCCCGTTCCAGCCGGCCTTCCTCAGCACCGCACATGAGCTGGCCGACGTCGACCGGGCGGTGTCGGCCTTCGCGGGCGTGCTGCGAACCAGGGCTGAGACCCCCGAGTGAGGGTGGCGGCCCGGGCGTCGCGGAGCGCGACGTCCCCGCCGGGCCCGCCCGCGCCCTGACCTCCAGTACACTCGCCCCGCCATGCGTCCCGACGGCCGAGCTGCCGACGAGCTGCGACCCACGCTGATCCAGGTCGGCGCGCTGCCCTACCCCGAGGGCAGCTGCATGATCTCCACCGGCGACACGAGGGTGCTCTGCGCCGCCACCGTCGAGGAGCGGGTCCCGCCCTTTCGCAAGGGGACGCGGCTGGGCTGGGTGACCGCCGAGTACGCCATGTTGCCGCGCAGCACCCAGACGCGCACGGAGCGCGAGGGGCGGCGCGGGCGGCCGGACGGCCGGGCGCAGGAGATCCAGAGGCTGATCGGCCGCAGCCTGCGATCGGTGGTGGACTTCGCCGCCCTGGGCGAACGCTCGATCACCATCGACTGCGACGTCATCGTCGCCGACGGCGGGACGCGCACCGCCGCCATCACCGGCGGCTATGTCGCGCTCGCCCTCGCCGTCAGGGCGCTGGAGCAGGCGGGCGTGGTCGGCCCGGGCGTGCTGCGCCAGGCCGTGGCGGCGGTGTCGGCGGGGATCGTCGCCGGGGAGCCGCGGCTCGACCTCTGCTACCTGGAGGACTCCGCCGCCGACGTCGACATGAACTGTGTCGGCGCCGCCGACGGCCGCTTCGTCGAGATCCAGGGCACCGGCGAGCTGACGCCGTTCAGCCGCGAGGAGATGGACCAGCTGCTCGCCCTGGCCCGGATCGGACTGGTCAGCCTCCTGGCGTCCCAGGTCGAGGCCCTGGACGCCGCCACCGCGTGAGCCCCGGCGCGGTGCGGCGGGTCGCCCTCGCCACCCGCAACCCGGGCAAGCTGGCCGAGTTCCGGCGCCTGCTCCGCAAACAGCCGTGGGAGCTCCTCGACCTCGACCAGGCCGGTTTCACCGGGCCCCTCGACGAGCCCGGCACCACCTACCTGCAGAACGCGACCGCCAAGGCGGAGGCGGTCTGCGCCGCCACCGGGCTGGCCGCCCTCGGCGACGACTCCGGCATCGAGATCCCTGCGCTCGACGGCTGGCCCGGACCGCTGTCGGCGCGCTGGATGGGCGGGGCGGCCACCGATGCCGACCGGCTGCGCGGTCTGCTCACGGAGGTGGAACTCCGGTCGCCCCGCCATCGCCAGGCCCGCTACGTCTGCGTCGTCACACTGGCGCGCCCGGGGTTGCCCCGGGTCTCGGCGCGCGGGCAGACCGACGGCGTCCTCGTCGAGCCGCGGGGCTCCCATGGTTTCGGATACGACCCGGCCTTCCTCAGCGACGACCTGGGCATCACCTTCGGGGAGGCGTCCGCGGCGGCCAAGGACCGGGTCAGCCACCGGGCCAGGGCCCTCGCCTGGCTGCTGACGCGGCTGCCGGAGGGCGTCGCCGGTCCCGGGCCGGGGGTTGGCGGCGAGGGAGGCCGGCGAGAGCGCTGATCGTCGGCTCGCCGGGTCGCCGGCGGCGGCCGGCAGCGGTGGCGGGGAGCCCGCGGGGCGGTGTTTGCCATGCGCCCGGGCCCGGGTATGCTCAGGTCACCATCCAGCCCGCGCGGTCCCCGCCGCGCTTCGAGGTCATCCGTGGCAGATCGCGACTACGACATCGTCATCGTGGGCGGAGGGCCGGCCGGCCTGACCGCCGCCCTCTACGCAGGGCGCAGCAAGGTGCGCGCCGTGCTCCTCGAGTCGAAGGGCATCGTCGAGGACGGCAGGCTGCTCGGCGCCGGCGGGCAGCTGCTCAACACCGAGCTGATCGAGGACTACCCGGGGGTGCGCTCCATCCTCGGGCCGTCGCTGGCGGAGATCATGACCGAGCAGGCGCAGCAGTTCGGCACCGAGATGATGGCGGCGACCGTGGAGAGGATCCGCGTCGAGCCCGACGGCATGAAGGTGGTGGAGACCGACCAGGGGGAGATCCGCGCCCCGGCGGTGATCATCACCGCCGGAGGGAACCCCCGCAAGCTGGGCGTTCCCGGCGAGGCGGAGTTCGCCGGCCTCGGCGTCTCCTACTGTGCCGTCTGCGACGGGGCCTTCTTCCAGGGCGTCCACCTCGCCGTCGTCGGCGGTGGCGACGCCGCCATCGAGGAGGGGCTGTTCCTCACCCGGTACGCCAGCCGGGTCACCGTCATCCACCGCCGCGGCGAGTTCCGGGCGCAGCCCATCCTCGTCGAGCACGCGCGGGAGAACCCCGCCGTCGACTTCCTCTTCGACACCGTCGTCGAGGCCATCGAGGGCGAGCGCAAGGTCACCCGGCTGCGCCTGCGCAACACCACCAGCGGCGAGGCCTCCAGCCTCGAGGTGGGAGGTGTCTTCGTCTTCGTCGGCTTCCTGCCCAACACCGGCCTCGTCGACACCCACGTCGATCACGACAAGGCCGGCTACTACGTCACCGACCCGATGACCATGCAGACCAGCGTGCCCGGGATCTTCGCCGCCGGCGACGTGCGCAGCCAGCTGACGCGCCAGGTGACCACCGCCGTCGGCGACGCCACCACCGCCACCATCGCCGCCACCAAATGGGTGGAGGAGTGGGCTCGCCGTGCCTGAGGCGGGGCGGGCGGGCGGCGACGTCCCGGCGGTGCCCCCGGCTGCGGCGGAGGCCGCGCCGAGCATCGCCACGCGGCGCGGCGACGAGGGGGAGACGAGCCTCCTCTACGGCGGTCGCATCCCCAAGGACGATCCCCATGCCGAGGCCTGCGGCTCCATCGACGAGGCGGTGTCGGCCCTCGGCGTGGCCCGCGCCCAGGAGACGGATCCCCTGCGGGCCGAACGGCTGCTGGCGCTGCAGCGGGAGCTCTTCACGGTGGGGGCGGAGCTGGCCACCGGGCGGGGACGGCACGCGCAGCTAGAGCGCCATTTCGACACCGTGACCGGGGCGATGGTGGACCGGGTGGACGCGCAGCTGGCCGGGCTGGAGGAGCGGGTGCCGCTGCCCCGCGGCTTCGTGGTCCCCGGCGGCACGGCGGTGTCGGCGTCGGTCGACCTCGCGCGCACCCTGGTGCGGCGCGCCGAGCGCCGCGCCGTGGGCCTGCGCCGCGCCGGCGACCTGGAGAACGCCGAGGTCCTCCGCTACCTCAACCGGGTCTCGGACCTCCTCTTCATGATCGCCCGGGAGGCGGAGCAGGGGGCGGTCACCCCGCTGGACCCGGGGGCCGGGGCCGGCGGTCCGGCGTAGACCGTCCCGCGACCTGGTTTGGGGGCCGGTTCCCTGGCCGGGTGGACCAAGTCGGCGGGGAAGGACTCGCCGCGGGGGCCATATTGTCCTCGCTGGACAATTCCGGGCCGGTCATCGCGCCTCCACGGCAGATGCTTTGGGCCGCCGAGTACCAGATGATGTGTTCATGTTTGACGACGACCTCCGCGGCGGTCTGGCACCGGCGACCTGGGACCTGAGCCGGGACATCGACTTCGACGCCGTCGAGGTGGACAAGCTCACCCCGGAGTGGATCGTCCGGGTCCGCGACGTGTGCCTCGCCGAGCTGTCCGGCCTGGAGGTCACCGAGCCGCTGCTGCGCGACTTCCACGACGACCCCGGCTTCCACGGCTTCGTCTCCGTCTGGCTCTGCGAGGAGATGGGGCACCACCTGGTCCTGCGCCGGTACCTGGAGCGAACCGGCCACCCGGTGGAGAGGGTGCGTCTCCCCGCCCACCAGCCCGCCGCCTTCCGGAGCCCGGCCATCGACACCCTCACCCTGCGCTTCTGCGCCGAGCGGCGCCTCGCCGAGCGCTACGGGGAGCTCAGCGCCGAGGCGCCGGAGCCGGTGCTGCGGCGGATCTTCGCCATCCTCGCCGTCGACGAGCTGCGCCACGCCGCCGTGTACGCCCGGTACCTGCGCCAGGCGGTCGAGGGCGACCCGGCCGTGCTCCCCGCCGTGCTGCGCATGGCCCTGTGGGCGATGCGGATCGGCCATCGCGATTCCCGGCGGGCGGCCGGTGCCGCCGTCGCCCCGGCTGCGTCCCGGGGAAGCGACCCCCACTTCTTCGACCGGATGATGAAGGTCTACCGCACCCTCGCCCCGGCCATGACCGGCCTCGCCTCGGGCTGCGTCGGCGGTACCACCGCGCTGGGCGCGGCCGGCTGACCGGGCCTCCCCGCGGGGAGACGCCGCGACCGATCAGGTGGGGAGCAGGCGCTGCGCCCTGAGGGCGAGCCAGAGGAGGTGGCGGCGGGACGGATCGTCGATGTCCAGGCCCAGGCGGCGGATGCGCTGGAGACGGTAGACGACGGTGTGGCGATGGAGGTCGAGCCGCGCCGCCGCCTCCCCCAGCCCGGTCGTGGAGAGCACCGCCTCCAGGGTCCGGCGCAGGTCGCCGCGGCGGTCGGCGCCGTCCGCGGCGAGGGGGCCCAGGACGCTGGTCACGAAGCGGCGGACCGATCCGGCTTCGGCGTCGAGGACGGCGAAAACCCCCAGCTCCGCCTCGTCGTGGACGGTGCGCCCCGGCTCGAGTCGCTCCCCGACCTCCAGGGCGCGCTGGGCCCGGCGGGCGGCGTCGGCGACGTCGGCGAGCTGGTCGGCGACGGGACCGATGCCGAAGATCGCCTCGGGGGAGGACCGGATGGAGTCCTGGCACAGCGCCTCGACGTCGAGGCGGGGGTCGGCGAGGATGACCCAGGTCCCCTGCGAGGCGGCCACGGTCAGCGCCTTGGCCGGGTGCCAGACGGGTTCGGCGCTGCGGTCGAGATCGCCGGCGCCGGTGCAGGCGAGCACCCGGTACGGGGGGGAGAGGTCGAGCTCGCACGCGGCGGCGGCGCGCCGCAGCTCGGCGGAGACGTCCCCGGCCAGCAGCCGGTGGAGGACCCGGTCGCGGTCCTGGTCACGCCGGCGGAGCAGGCGCTCCCGCCGTTCCAGGTAGGCGGCGCCCACCGCCGCCGAGATCTCGTCGAGGTACTCGAAGATCTGCGAGGCCAGGGCGATGAGGGTGGCCGAGGGCATCTCGTGCTCCCGGGCGACGGTGCCGACCACCTCCTCCCACACCACCTTGGCGGCCACCCGGTACGCCGAGAGCAGCCGGTCCAGGGGCACCTCGAGGTCGGCCTGGGCGGCGCCCATCTGCGCCAGGCGGTCGAGGTCGCCGGATCGCGGACCGCGGCCGTCGTGGAGCCGCCGGACGAGGACGCGGAGGGCGTCCCTGCAGGCCGAGACGATGGAGCGCAGGTAGGGGAGGTCGCCGCGCTCGCTGGGGCGGCCGATCTCGGAGGCGATGCGCCGGGCCATGCGGCCGGCGATGGCGTCGGCGTCGGCGAGCAGCCGCGCGGTGACCGCCGGCGGGAGGCTGGCCGCCTCGGCCAAGGCGGCGGGGTGCAGATTCGACTTGGTGGCCATATTGTCCAGCTTACACAAAAACCGGCGGCCCTTCCCGCCTCCGCGGCGGATGCTTTGGCCATTGTGCCCCAGCATCATCGGAACATGCTCTATGACGATCTGTTCATCAGCCTCGAACGCGCGCGCTGGAACCTGAGCCGCGACGTGGATTGGGACGCCATCGAGGCGGACAAGCTGACCCCGGGGTGGATCTTCGACGTCCGCGAGGTCTGCCTCACCGAGCTGTCCGCCCTCTACGCCACGGAGATGTTCCTGCGCGACTTCTACGCCGACATCGACTTCTGCAGCTTCATCTCGGTGTGGTTCTACGAGGAGATGAAGCATCACCTGGTGCTGCGCAAGTACCTGGAGCGGGTCGGCGAGGTGGTCGAGGAGGCGGAGCTGCCGCGGCTCCGGCTCACCTTCGACCCCGGCCCGGCCATCGAGACCCTGACCATGCACTTCTGCGGCGAGCAGCGGCTCGCCCACTGGTACACCGCCTTCAGCGCCAACGCGCCCGAGCCGGTGCTGCGGCAGATCTTCAAGGTCCTCGCCGCCGACGAGCTGCGCCACGCCGCCGCCTACGCCAAGTACCTGCGCAAGGCGGTGCACAACAACGCCGACGTCCTCCCCACCATCCTGCGCATGTCCCTGTGGATGATCCGCAGCAGCAACGACAACCCCAAGCACCCGACCACCATCACCGACCCGTCGGTGGTGTCGATGCTGGAGGACCCCACCTACATCCGCCGGATGCTGAACATGTACCTGCCGGGGAGGGACCACGAGGCGCCCGTCCGCCAGCGCATCCTGGCCCTGATGTCGGAGCTGTCGGGCCACAAGCTCACCTCCGTCCGCGACCTGCTGACCGAGATCCGGACCCTGGAGGGCGCAGCGCCGGAGGCCGTCCCCGTCGCCTGACCGGGGCCGGGGGGCAACCCCGACCGGGAACGCCCGCCCGCCGCTCTGAGCGTCGATCGGCGACCCGCCCGGTGAGCTGTGCCCGTTTGGCGATAATCGGCTCATGGCCGATCAGATCCGGGTTCACGCCACCGTCCGCGGCCGGGTGCAGATGGTGGGCTTCCGCGCCTTCGTCCTCGAGAAGGCCGAGGATCTCGGCCTGGCCGGGACCGTCGCCAACCGGCCCGACGGCTCGGTGGAGTGCGTCGCCGAGGGCCCCCGCGACCTGGTCGAGGAATTGATCCGCCATCTCCAGGAGGGCCCGCTCTCGGCCCGGGTCGAGCGCGTCGACGTCATCGAGCAGCCGGCACGGGGCGAGACGCCACCGATGCGGGTGTCGGCGTGACCGCGTTCCGCTTCGCCGAGCGCATGTCCCGGCTGGGCACGGAGTCGGCCTTCGAAACCCTTGCCCGCGCCCAGCGCCTCGAGGCGACGGGCAGGAGCGTCGTCCACCTGGAGATCGGCGAGCCGGACTTCGCCACCCCGGAGAACATCACGGACGCGGCGATCCGGGCGATCAGGGAGGGGGCCACCCACTACACGGCGGCCAGCGGCATCCCCGAGGTGCGGGCATCCGCCGCCCGGTACGTCACCCGGCGCACCGGGGTGGAGACGCACGCCGCACAGATCGTGCTCGTCCCGGGCAGCAAGCACATCCTCCATTTCCTCCTGCTCTGCCTGGTCGAGCCCGGGGACGAGGTCATCCTCCCCGACCCGGGATACCCCATCTACCCATCGCTGGTCTCCTTCGTCGGCGCCAAGCCGGTGTCGCTGCCCATCCGCGAGCAGAACGGGTTCCGGGTCGACGTCGCCGAGCTGCGCTCGCTGGTGACGGACCGGACGCGGCTGATCATCGTCAACAGCCCCGCCAATCCCACCGGCGGGGTCCTCACCGCCTCCGACTGCGAGGCGATCGCGGAGCTGGCCATCGAGCGCGACCTCGTCGTGCTCAGCGACGAGATCTACTCCCGGCTCATCTACGAGGGGACGCACGCCTCCCCCTACCAGGTGCCGGGCATGGCCGATCGCTGTGTGGTCATGGACGGCCTCTCCAAGGCCTGGGCCATGTGCGGGTGGCGGCTCGGCTTCGGGGTCATGCCCGTCGAGCTCGCCGAGCGCATGGACACGCTGATGATCAACACGTCGTCGTGCGCCGCCGCCTTCACCCAGTGGGCGGCCGTCGAGGCCTTCGAGGGAGCGGCGTCGGACGCCTCGGTATCGGCCATGCTGGGGGAGTTCGCGGAGCGGCGCGATGTCATCGTCGAGGGCCTCAACGCCATCCCCGGCGTGCGCTGCGCCCGGCCGCTGGGCGCCTTCTACGTCTTCCCCAACATCGAGGGCACGGGCTGGGGCGAGGCGGCGCTTGCCAGCGCCCTGCTCGACGATGCGGGAGTGGCCGTCCTCTCCGGCACCGCCTTCGGCGCTCACGGCAGGGGCCACCTGCGGCTCAGCTACGCCAACAGCATCCCCAACCTGGAGCTGGCCATCGCGCGGATCCGCGACTTCCTCGCCGAGGCGGTGCCGCGCTGAGCCCTCGGCCTGACCGCGGCGTTCCGGCGGAGTCGTCCGCCCCGTCACCCCGCTGCCCGCCGGCCTCCGGGACGGCGTCGTGACCGCACCAGCCCGGGCCGGCGTGCGCCCCGGCCTCGACGAGGTGCGGCGGCTGGCCCAGGATCACGACCTGGTCGCCATGGTGCTGACCATCCCGGCGGGAGCCGTCACCGGGCCCCGCCTGCTGGCGGCGGTGGGGGACCGCCCCGGCGCCTTCCTCTTCGAGTCGGCCACCGGCGAGGGGGAGTTCGCCCGCTTCACCTTCGCCGGCATGGCCGGGCCGGAGCGGTTCCGCGTCCGCCGCGGCCGGCTCACCCGCCTCGGCGAGGGGGAGCCCGCCGCCCCCGTGCCCTGCGCCGATCCGCTTGCCGCCCTCGAGCAGTTCACGGCGGGGCCCCGGGTCGCCCTTCCCAGCGACCTCGACGTCCCCTTCACCGGCGGCTCGGTCGGCTACCTCGCCTACGAGGCGGTGAGCAGCTTCGAGCGCATCCCGCGACCCGAGGGGGACCCGCTCGACCTCCCCGACGCCTGGTGGGGGCGCTGCCGCTCGTGCAGCATCCTCGACCGCCAGAACCGCGTCGTCCACCTCGTCACCCACATCGCCACCGATGGCGACCTCGAGGCGGCCCATGCCGGCGGGACCAGGCGGTTGGAGGCGATGGCGCGCGACCTCGCCGAGGCGGTGGCACCGCCCGTGGCCATCCCGGCGGACTCCGCCCCCGCTCTGGCGGACGCCGCCGCCAACCTGAGCCGGCCGGCCTTCATCGAGGCGGTCCACCGCTGCCTCGACTACATCGCCGCCGGTGACATCTTCCAGGTGCAGGTGTCGCGGCGTTTCAGCCTCGACTTCGACGTCTCGCCGCTCGTCCTCTATGCGGCGCTCCGGGAGATCAACCCCAGCCCCTACCTCTTCTACCTGCGCACCGACGACTGCGCCCTGGTCGGCACCAGCCCGGAGATGCTGGTGCGCGTCGCCGAGGACGGGCGGGTCGACTATCACCCCATCGCCGGCACGCGGCGCCGCGGGCGCACCGCCGACGACGACGCGGCCATGGAGCGGGAGCTGCGCGAGAGCGCCAAGGAGCAGGCCGAGCACCTCATGCTCGTCGACCTCGGCCGCAACGACGTCGGCCGCGTCTGCGAGATCGGCAGCGTCGAGGTGCACGACTACGCGGCGGTGCGCCGCTACGCCAACGTCATGCACCTGGAGACGTCGATCCAGGGCCGGCTCCGCGCCGGGCTCACCGCCGTCGACGCGCTGCGCGCCTGCTTCCCGGCGGGCACGGTCACCGGCGCCCCCAAGGTGCGGGCCATGGAGATCATCGCCGAGCTGGAACCGGAGGTGCGCGGCGTCTACGGGGGCGCCGTCGGCTACCTGGACTTCCGGGGCAGCCTGGACACCGCCATCGCCCTGCGCACCGCGCTGGTACGCGGCGGTCGCCTCCACCTGCAGGCCGCCGCCGGCATCGTCGCCGACTCCGACCCTGCCGAGGAGGCGCTGGAGATCGACAACAAGCTGCGCGCCCTGGTGCGCGCCGCCGACGCGGTGCACCGGGCGGGGGAGGGGAGGCCGTGAACGAGGAGTTCCAGCTCCCCGACCGCGATCTCTCGGATTCGGTCCTGGTTGTCGACAACTACGACTCCTTCACCTTCAACCTGGTGCAGTTCCTCGGCGAGCTGGGGGCGGCCTGCGTGGTGGTGCGCAACGACACTGCGTCGGTGGCGGCCATCGGCGAGCGCGCGCCGGCCGCGGTCATCATCTCCCCGGGCCCGAAGACCCCCGCCGACGCCGGCATCTGCGTCGAGCTGATCCGCCGGCTGGGGGCCGGCATCCCCATCCTCGGCGTCTGCCTGGGGCATCAGGCCATCGGCGAGGCGTACGGTGGCCTGGTGACGCGGGCGCCCCGGCTCATGCACGGCAAGCGCAGCCTGGTGCGCCACGACGGGGCCGGCCTCTTCGAGGGGGTCCCGAACCCCTTCGAGGCGACCCGTTACCACTCCCTCATCGTCGCCGACGACGGGCTGCCGGACAGCCTGGAGGTGACGGCGAGGACCGAGGACGCCGAGGCGGTGATCATGGCCCTGCGCCACCGCGAGCACCCGGTCAGCGGCGTGCAGTTCCACCCCGAGTCCATCGGCACGGCACCCGGGCGTCGCATCCTCGCCAACTTCCTGGCGACGACCCGCGCGCCGCTGCAGGTGAGCCGGTGACCGCCTCCCGGGACGCCGCCTCGGCCGCTCGGCTCGGAGCGCTCGCCCCCATCGTGGCGCGCAAGCGGGAGGAGGTCGAGGCCATCAACTGCGGCCGCGGCGCCATCTGGGCCAAGGCCGAGGGCATGCCCCGGGCCCGTGACCTGGCGGCGCTGCGCGGCGGCCGCGTCGTCGCCGAGCTGAAGCGGCGCTCGCCCAGTGGCGGGGTGCTCCGGCCCGACCTGGACGTCGCCGCCGTCGCCGCCGCCTACGCCGCGGCGGGCGCGGCGGCCATCTCCGTGCTCACCGACCGGGTCGACTTCGGGGGCGCCCCCGGCGACCTCGAGGCGGTGCGCGCCGCCGTCGGCATCCCCGTGCTGCGCAAGGACTTCACCGTGGACCCGGTGCAGGTGGCCGAGTCCCGGGTGCTGGGCGCCGACTGGGTGCTGCTCATCGTCGCCGTGCTGGGCGGCGGGCTCGAGGATTGCCTCGAGGCGGTGGGGCGGGCCGGCTCGCACGCCGTCGTCGAGGTCCACGACGAGAGCGAGATGGAGCGGGCGGTGGCCGCCGGCGCCGAGTGCGTCGGCATCAACAATCGGGACCTGCGCAGCCTGCGCACCGATCTCTCCACCTTCTCCAGGCTGCGGCGGCGGCTCCCCGACGGGCTCGTCTGCGTCGCCGAGTCCGGGGTGCGCTCCACCGACGACGTGCGCCGCCTGGTGGGGGAGGGGGCCGACGCCGTGCTGGTCGGCGAGGCGCTGATGCGCCATGCGGATCCGGGCGCGCTGTGCGCCGAGTTCGTCGCCGCCGCGGCGGCGGAGGGGGCGGGTCGGTGACCTCCCTGACGGCCGGCCCAGCGGCGGTGACGCGGTGATCGTCAAGGTCTGCGGCGTGCGCACGCCCGAGATCGCCGAGTGCGCCCTCGACGCGGGGGCGGACTGGCTCGGCATCGTCTTCGACCCGCGCAGCCCGCGCCACGCCGGAGACGCCGAGGCGGAGCGCGTCGTGGCCGCCTGCGGCGGGCGGGCCGACATCGTCGGCGTCCTCGTCGAGCCGCCGCCGGCCCTCTGCGACGAGCTGGCCCGCCGCCACCGCCTCGCCGCCGTCCAGGTCCACGGCCGGGTCGCCCCGGGATTCGCCGCCGAGGTCGACGTCGCCGTCATCCGGGCGGTCAACGCGGCCGGCCGCGACGAGGCCCTCCTCCTGGAGTGGTGGCCGGACTGCCTCGTCCTCCTCGACAGCGCGCCGTCCGCTCGCGGTGGCCTGCCCGGCGGCACCGGGCTGCGCGTCGACCTCGACACCGCCGCCGAGGTGGCGCGCCACCGTCCCATCGTGCTCGCCGGGGGCCTCGACCCCGACAACGTCGCCGAGGCCATCGCCCGCGTCCGCCCCCTCGGCGTCGACGCCAGCAGCGGCCTGGAGAGCGCCCCCGGCGTCAAGGACCCGGGCCGGGTCCGCGACTTCGTCGTCGCCGCCCGGCGGGCCTTCGCCGGGATCGGCGCGCCGGAGGCGGCGGGGTGACCGCCGGGCGCTTCGGCGTCTACGGCGGCGCCTACGTCCCCGAGACCCTGGTCCCCGCCCTGGAGGAGCTCGAGGCGGCCATGACCGAGGCGCTCGCCGATCCCGGATTCACCGACGAGGTGGACCTCTGGCTCCGCGACTTCGGCGGCCGGCCCACCCCCATCTGCCTGGCGCGACGGATCACCGCCGAGGCGGGCGGTGCCGAGATCTGGCTGAAGCGCGAGGACCTCCTCCACACCGGCGCCCACAAGCTGAACAACGCGCTCGGCCAGGTGCTGCTCGCCCGCCGCATGGGCAAGACGCGGATCATCGCCGAGACCGGGGCCGGCCAGCACGGCGTCGCCACCGCCACGGCGTGCGCCTGCTTCGGCCTGGAGTGCGTCGTCTACATGGGCCGCGAGGACATGCGCCGCCAGGCGGTCAACGTCTACCGCATGAACCTGCTCGGCGCCGAGGTGCGGCCCGTCGACAGCGGCTCGCGCACCCTCAAGGACGCCACCAACGAGGCCATCCGGGATTGGGTCACCAATGTCGAGAACACGCACTACGTGATCGGCTCGGTGGTGGGCCCGCATCCCTATCCCACCCTGGTCAGGCTGCTGCAGCGGCGCATCGGCGACGAGGCGCGGGAGGAGGCGCTGCGGCGCTGGGGGGAGCTGCCCGACTGCGTCGTCGCCTGCGTCGGCGGGGGCAGCAACGCCATCGGCATGTTCACCGCCTTCATCGGGGACGAGGGGGTCGAGCTTCTCGGCGTCGAGGCGGCGGGGCGCGGACTGGGGACCGGCGAGCACGCCGCCTCGCTGGCGGCGGGGCGGCCCGGCGTCCTCCACGGCGCCTACAGCTACCTGCTGCAGGACGCCGACGGCCAGGTGCGGGAGACCCACTCGGTGTCGGCCGGGCTGGACTACCCGGGGGTCGGTCCCGAGCACTCCGCGCTGCGCGACGCCGAGCGCGCCACCTACGTCTCCTGCACCGACCGGGAGGCGCTGGCCGCCTTCCACCGCCTCTGCCGGCTGGAGGGCATCATCCCGGCGCTGGAGTCGTCCCACGCGCTGGCCGCCGCCGAGGTGAGGGCGCGTGAGCTGGGTCCCGGGCACCGGGTCCTCGTGTGCCTGAGCGGCCGCGGTGACAAGGACATCGACACGGTGCGCGCCATCGCCGAGGCGAACCCGCCCCGATGAGCGGCGAGGCCCGTCCGGGGCGCTTCGAGGCCGCGTTCGCCGCCCGGCGTCCGGGCGCCCCGCCGGGGGTCATCCCCTACCTCACCGCCGGCTTCCCCGCCCTCGGCGACACGCCGGGGCTGCTCCTCGCCTGCCAGCGCGCCGGCAGCCTGGCGGTCGAGGTGGGCATCCCCTTCAGCGACCCCCTGGCCGACGGCCCCACCATCCAGCGCACCGGGTGGCGCGCCCTGGAGCAGGGGATGACGGCGGCGACGGCGATCCGCCAGGTCGCCGCGGCCCGCGCCGCGGGCCTGACCCTCCCGGTGGCGGTGATGACCTACATCAACCCGGTGCTGGCCTTCGGGGCAGAGGCCTTCGCGGCGGCCTGCGCCGCGGCCGGGGTGGACGGCGTCATCGTCCCCGACCTTCCGGCCGACGAGGCCGCCGGCCTCGCCGGCACGCTGGGGCGTCACGGGCTGGCCCACGTCCCGCTGGTGGCCCCGACCACGCCCACGTCGCGGCTTCAGCGGGTCGCCGCCACGGCGGCGGGCTTCGTCTACTGCGTCAGCGTCACCGGCACGACCGGGGCCCGCGACCGGATCGGACCAGCGGCCCTCGACCTGCTGGATCGGGTCCGCTCGGTGAGCCCGCTGCCGCGCGCCCTGGGCTTCGGCATCTCCCGGCTCGAGCACGTGCGCAGCCTCACCGGGCACTGCGAGGCGGTGGTGGTGGGCTCGGCCCTGCTCGAGGCCGTCGGGGCGGCCGAGGGGGACCCCGGCGCGGCGGCGGAGGCCTTCGTCCGCGGTCTCGGCGCGGCCGGATGAGCGCTCCACTGCGGCTGGCGCCGGTCTCCCGGGTGGAGGGTGAGGTCCGCGTCCCCGGCGACAAGAGCATCAGCCATCGGGCGCTGTTGCTCGGCGCCCTCGGTGCCGGCCGCACCTTCCTGGGCGGGCTGGCGCCCGGCCAGGACGTCGCCCACACCGCCCTCTGCCTGCGGGCCTGCGGCGCCGACGTCCGCGTCTTCGACGACGCCCGCGCCACCGTCCAGGCGGGAAGGGGAGGGACGCTGCACCCCCCCGAGGCACCGCTGGACTGCGGCAACTCCGGCAGCACAATGCGGATGCTGGCCGGGGTCATCGCCGGCCACCCCATGACCGCGGTGATGGACGGCGACGCCTCGCTGCGCGGGCGTCCCATGCGGCGCATCGCCGAGCCCCTGCGGCGCATGGGGGCGGGTGTCGAGCTGAGCCCGGAGGGCACGGCGCCGCTCACCGTCGTGGGCCGGCGGCCGCTCACCCCCATCACCTTCGAGATGGCGGTGGCCAGCGCCCAGGTCAAATCTGCGGTGCTGCTGGCGGGGATCTTCGCCGAGGGGCCCACCACCGTCGTGGAGGCGGCGAGGACCCGTGACCACACCGAGCGGCTGCTCTCTCTCTGCGGCATCGTCTGCGACCGCGCCGCGGACCGGGTCACCGTCCATCCCGGGGAGCCGCAGCCCTTCGGGCTCCTCGTCCCCGGAGACGTCAGCTCCGCCGCCTTCTTCCTCTGCCTGGCGGCCGCCCGCCCAGGCTGGGGGGTGCGCTGCCCGGGGATCGGCCTCAACCCGGGGAGGGACGGCGTCGTCGAGGTCCTGCGGGCCATGGGCGCCGCCGTCTTGGTCGAGCCCGGCGAAGCGGCGGGGGGCGTCGAGCCGGTGGGCGACGTCAGCGTCCGCGGCGGTCCCCTCCGCGGGGTGCGCATCGGCGGGGCGCTGATCCCGCGGCTCATCGACGAGCTCCCCGTCATCGCCGTCGTCGCCACCCAGGCGGAGGGCACGACGGAGATCCGCGACGCCGCCGAGCTGCGGGCCAAGGAGTCCGACCGCATCGCGCGGCTCGCCGCCGGCCTGCGCGCCATGGGGGCGGTCTGCGAGGAGCTCCCCGACGGCCTGGTGGTCGAGGGGCCGGTGCGGCTGCGGTCCGCCGCGGTGGACGCCGCGGGGGATCACCGCCTGGCGATGGCCTTCGCCGTCGCCGCCTGCCTGGCGGGCGCCCCGGGCGACACCGTCATCACCGGGGCGGAGGCGGTGGCCGTCTCCTACCCCCGCTTCTTCGAGGACCTGGCCTCGATCTCCCGGCAGGACGGCTGAGCCGGGCCCTCCGCCGGCGTGGGATCAGTCGGGCGGGTCTCCGTTGACGATGCGCAGGTCGAACCAGGCGAGCGGGCGCACGTGGGCGAAGTAGTGGAGCTCCGCCGCCTCCCAGCGCGCGTTCCACTCATCGACGCGGCCGGCGCCTGGACGCATACCGACAGGGCGACCAGGTCGGCCAGCTCCGGCCGAGCCGAGTAGATCCCGGCGAGGATGACGACAGGGGCGGGCTCCCGGACCGTCCGGCGCTCCGCCAGGCCGCTGCGGGTCGGCCAGTCGAAGGGCCGCCAGGACGCCACCCTGCCGGCGAGCAGGGGCTCGAGGGCCTGGCGGCGGAGGCGGCGCCAGTCGAAGCTGCGCTGCGCGTTCTCGGCTGGGGAACGGGACTCCCACGCCTGCGCCGGGTCGCCGGCGGAGAAGTCGTCCCCGTCGACGACCACGCCGGCGACGGCGGTCGCGACCTCGCTGGCGAGGCGGGCCTTCCCGGCACCGCTCTGCCCGTCGACGGCCACTAGCAGCGGGGCGCCAAGCTCGGCGAGAAGGTGCCGGATGCGGGCAACGACGGGCTCCGCCTGGGACGGCGGGAATGCGGCCATGCCGGCTCGGCCCACCCTCATCTCAGCAGCCGGGACATCCGGCGGTCGGCGTAGACGCGGCCGCCGGTCTGGCAGCTGGGGCAGTACTGGAACGACCGGGACGCCAGCGACACCTCGCGCACCGTGTCGCCGCAGTCGGGGCAGGGCTGCCCGGTCCGCCCGTGGACCGCCATCGCCATCCGCTTGCCGTCCTTCAACTCCTCGATGTCGAGGGCCCTGGCCCGCTCCAGCGCGGAGCCGAGGGTGTCGTGCAGGGCCCTCCAGAGGCGGGCCAGCGCCTCCGCGTCGAGGCGGTCGGCACGGGCGAAGGGGGAGAGGCGGGCGGCGTGGAGGATCTCGTCCGAGTACGCGTTGCCCACCCCGGCGACGACGGCCTGGTCGGCCAGCGCGGTCTTCAGCGTGGCCGCCCTGCCGGAGAGCAGCCCAGCCAGCCGCTCCGGGCCCAGGCCGGGGTCCAGCGCGTCCACCCCCAGCCGCCGCAGCCCGGGGATGTCCAGCGGGTCGCGGACGATGTGGATGGCGAGCCGCTTCTCCGTTCCCTGCTCGGTGATGTCGAGGGCGGCACCCCCGTCCATCTGGAGGCGCGCCGACAGGGGCCCGCGCAGGGCCAGGCGCTTCTCGGCGACGGCATCCCGCCAGTGGATCCAGCCCGCCCGGCTGAGGTGGACGACGAGGTGGAGCTCCGCGCCCTCGCCGGCGGGCCCGCCGCCCATCGCGATGTCGAGGAACTTGCCGCGCCGGCCCACGCCGGACACCGCCAGGCCCTCCAGGGCGGCCGGCGGCGGGTCGTACGTCTTGAGCGCCGAGATCGAGGCGAGAGAGAGCCTCGCCACCCGCCGGCCGGCCAGACGGCGGTCGAGGCTCTCGGTCAGGGACTGGACCTCGGGGAGCTCCGGCACACGCTCATGGTCGGGGATGGAACAATCGCGGCGCACGGTTGGCGCACGGACGGAGGGCGCATGGGCAGGCTGGAACGACCCGGGAAGATCGTCTGCGTGGCCCGGAACTACCGGGAGCACGCCGACGAGCTCGGCCACACCGTCACCGAGAGCCTCCTCCTCTTCCTCAAACCACCCTCCAGCGTGATCGGGGACGGCGAGGCCATCGTGCTTCCCCGGCTCCCCGCCCACCTCTCCCGCATCGACTACGAGGGGGAGCTGGTCGCCGTCATCGGCCGCCTGCTGCGCCACGCCACCCCGGAGGACGCCCTCGCCGCGGTGCGGGGCTACACCTGCGGCAACGACGTCACCGCTCGCGACCTCCAGGTCACCGAGGAGCTGTGGACGAGGGCCAAGGGCTTCGACACCTTCTGCGCCCTCGGCCCTGAGATCGTGCCCGCGGACGCCTCGGACCTGGCCATCGCCACCCGGGTCAACGGCGAGACCGTCCAGCGGGGGCGGACGTCGCAGATGATGGTTCCCGTGGCAGAGCTCCTCGCCTTCATCAGCGAGTGCATGACGCTGGAGCCCGGCGACGCGGTCTTCACCGGCACCCCGGCCGGCGTCGGCCCGCTGCACGACGGCGATGTCGTGGAGGTCGAGATCGAGGGCATCGGTGTCCTCCGCAATCCCGTCCGGGCCGAGCAGTGAAGGCGACCGCCCCGCACCGCACGGCGCACGCCGCGGATCAGTACAACCAGGAACGCGTCCTCTGCGTCCCCCGCACCGTGATCTTCCCCGACGGCGCCTGGCACGGCCTGGTCACCAAGGGGCTGGGGCGGGTGCTGCGCACCATCCGCGCCGCCGGCGAGTACCGGCCGCGCCACCTGGTGGAGGAGGACCCGGAACAGCAGCAGGTCATCCCCTACTGCATCGTCAGCGACCCGGCCGACGACACCTACCTGCTGACCCGCCGGCTCCACCGATCCAGCGAGCACCGCCTCCACGACCTGTACTCGCTCGGCGTGGGCGGCCACATCAACCCGGGCGACGGCGAGCGCGAGGACCCCGTCGTCGGGGGCCTGCGCCGGGAGTGGGCCGAGGAGATCATCTGCCCCGTCACGGCGACGGCGCGCCTGGTGGCGGCCATCAACGACGACTCGACGGCGGTCGCCTCGGTGCACCTGGGCCTGGTGTTCCTCGTCGAGCCGGCCGAGGGGGACGTCGCCATCCGCGAGACGGAGAAGCTCGCCGGGGAGACGATGAGCCTGGAGGCGATGCGGAGCCTCTACCTCAGCATGGAGACGTGGTCCCAGCTCTGCTACGACGACCTGGTGGCCGGCGCGCCCGCCCGCGCGGAGCGCAGCCCGCTGGTCGTCGAGCTGCCGCCGGCGCCCTGAGGTGGCGGCCGGGGAGAGGGATCCGGGGCAGGGGGGGCGGCGGGGGAAACTGCCCGATGAGGTCGCCGCCAACCTGAGGAACTGGGAGGCGCGCGTGGCCACCCACGCCGCCTCGGCCTTCTACGACCTCGACGGCTTGGTGCGCACGCGCCGGCCGCGCCTGGACTCCATCGCCCTCGCCGAGGTCGGAGCCGTCGCCGGCAAGGACCTGCTCCACCTCCAGTGCCACATCGGCACCGACACCCTCTCCTGGGCGCTGCTCGGCGCCAGGGTGACCGGCGTGGACTTCTCCCCCGGGGCCCTGCGGGTGGGCGCCGAGCTGGCCGGACGGCTGGGGGTCGAGGCCACCTTCGTGGAGTCCGACATCGTCTCGCTCGACCTCGGCCGGCGATTCGACGTCGTCTTCGCCTCCCACGGGGCGCTGCCCTGGGTGTCCGACATGGGCCGGTGGGTCGAGGCGGCGGCGCGCCACCTGCGACCGGGCGGCTTCCTCTATGTCGAAGACGACCATCCGGTGGCCCAGGTCTTCGATGCCGACGATCGCGACCTCACCGGGCTGCGCATCCACCCCGACCACCCCTACTTCCGGGCAGGGCCGTGGCGGGAGGAGTGGCCCGGCACCTACGCCGATCCCGAGGCGGTGCTTCCCGACCCGGTCAGCTATCAGTGGATGCACCCTCTCGGCGAGATCGTCCAGGCGGTGCTGGACAGCGGCCTGCGGCTGGAGTTCCTCCACGAGTTCCCGATGGAGCACTGGCAGCGCTTCCCCTTCATGACCAGGGACGGCGAGTGGTGGCGGATCGAGGGGGATCCCATCCCCCTCCTCTTCTCCCTGCGCGCGCGGCTGGACTGATCCCGGCCGGGGGACCGGCCGCCCCCCGCCCGTGCCCCGGGCCTCCGTATACTCGGCGCCATGGCTGTCAACGTTCGCGTTCCCGGTCCGCTGCGCCGGCTCACCGCCGGCAGTGCCCACGTCGAGGTCGAGGGGGCCACCGTCGGTGCGGCCCTGGCCGATCTCGAGGCGAAGTACCCCGGCTTCCACGAACGCCTCTATGACGCGAGCGGCGGCCTCCGGCAGTTCATCAACGTCTACGTCAACGACTCCGACATCCGCTTCGGTGCAGGCCTGGAGACCCAGGTCGCGGCCAACGACGACATCTCCATCATCCCCGCCGTCGCCGGGGGCTGACCCGGCGGTCCGGCTGCGCCGCGGGCTGGGAGACGGCCCGCCACTCGCGTAGGCTTCGCATCGACATGCTTGCCGCCGCCACCGCGGACACGGCCGCGACCGTCCCCGACGACCCCTTCGCCCTCGTGCCGCGCGGCGCAGTGGTCGCCGTGGCCATGTCGGGCGGGGTCGACTCCAGCGTGGCCGCCGCCCGCTGTGCCGCCAGGGGGCTCGACGTCGTGGGCATCACGCTGGCGATGTGGCCGACCTCGCGCGAGCAGGCGCGCGACCGCGGCTGCTGCTCCATCGACGCTGTGGAGGACGCGCGGCGGGTCGCCAACCGGCTCGGCATCCGACATTTCACCTGGAACCTCGAGACCGAGTTCCGCGCCGAGGTGATCGCCGACTTCGAGGACGCCTACGCCGGCGGGCGCACCCCCAACCCCTGCGTGCGGTGCAACGAGCGCATCAAGTTCGGGCTGCTCCTGGAGCGGGCGCGGGCGATCGGGGCGACCCACGTCGCCACCGGCCACTACGCCCGGGTGGGCCGCCGGGGCGGCACCCTGACGCTCCACCGCAGCCGCGACCCCCGCAAGGACCAGGCGTACGCGCTCCACCGGCTCGACCAGGCCCAGCTGGCCGCCGCGGTCTTTCCCCTCGGGTCGGTGGAGAGCAAGGCCGCCGTCCGCGAGGAGGCGTCGGCGCTGGGCCTGCTCACCGCCTCCAAGCCGGACTCCCAGGAGCTGTGCTTTGTGGACGGAGACCTCGCCAGTGAGCTGGGCCGGCGTCTCGCCGGCCGCTTCCGCCCAGGGCCGATCGTGGACCTGACGGGTAGGCGGATCGGAGAGCATCGCGGCCTTCCCTTCTACACGGTGGGGCAGAGGAGCCGGCTCGGCCTCCGCCCCGACCGTCCGGACGCGGCGCCGCAGTACGTCATGGCCATGGACACGGCGGAGAACCGCCTGGTGGTCGGGCCCGCGGAGGCGCTCGGCCGCCGCTCCGTCCGGGCCGGCGACTGCCGCTGGGTGGGCGGCGCGGCACCCTCCCCCGGGGAGGAGTGCGAGGCGCAGCTGCGCTCCCACGGCGAGGCCCACCCGGCGCGGGTGGCAGCCGCCCTGCCGGCCGCCGTGGAGCTCGCCTTCCCCACTCCGGTCAGCCATGTCTCGGCGGGCCAGGCGCTCGTCCTCTACAGGGGGGACGAGGTCCTCGGCGGCGGCGTCGTGGAGGCGGCCGCCTGATGGGCGCCAGTCCCAGCGTCGCCCAGATCCTCCTCGCCAGCGTCACCGTGATGGCCGGATGCTCGATGGCCGCCTTCTCCTTCTGGTACGCGGTCCGCCATCGGAACTGGCTGCTGCACATCGTCGGCGCCGGGGGGGTGCTCTTCGTCGCCGGCCTGGTCGGCGAGCGGGTCCCGGTGGCCGGGACGGGCCGCCCGGGCACCGTCTGGGACCTCTCCATCAACGTCCCCGTCCTCTCCGTCACCGTCGACCAGGTCACCGTGGCGGGCGTCGTCCTCATCCTCCTGGGTCTCAGCCTCGTCCTCTTCCTGGAGCGCGTCGTGCCCGAGGAGAAGCGGTACCGGCCCTCCCCGCAGCGCCCGCTGGACGAGGACGACACCGTCTGAGAGCCCGGTTCCACGGGACACCCGGGCCCGCCGACTACAATCTCGCGCGATGTCCGGGTTCGGCGCCGATCTCTCCCCCTGTCACTCCCGCGTCTTCCCGTCTGCCATCTGATGGGTGCTGCCGGCTTCTACGTCTGCGCGGCCCTCGTCGTCCTGAGCTGCGCCGCCGCAGTCCTGCTGCGCGACCCCCGGCAGGCGGTGGCGGCCGCGGCGGCCGTGGCCGTCTCGATCGGCCTCCTCCTCGTGGTCGGCGGGGCCGTCCTCCTCGGCTTCCTCGAACTGCTCCTGCTGCTGGCGAGCCTTGGTGCCGTGGTGCTGGTGGCACGCCGCGGCGGCTATGGCGCGGCCCTCACGGCGCCGCCGCTGCGCGGCTGGATCTATGCCGCCGCGGTCGCCGTGCTGGCGCTGGTGGTGCTCGACGGCACCGCGCTCGCCAGTGGCGGCTGGCACGTCGCCGGAACCAAGGCCAACCTGCACGGGGTCCTCGGCCACCAGGCACCGCTGACGGCGGGGCTGCTCGTCGTCGTCGGCATCGCCGCCGTCCTCATGGCCCTGGTGGTGGGCCGGACCAGCGCCGACGAGGAGGAGCACGACCGCCGCCGGCGGGCCCGCCACGAGCGCGAGGAGAGGATGCGCCGCCGCCGCGAGGACCGCGACGCCGCACGCCGGCAGCGGTCGGCGACTCGCCCCGGGGGGCAGGCATGAACGTCGGTCCCGGTCCCGTCGCCGTGCTCAGCGGCATCGTCTTCGCCATCGGGGTCTTCGGCCTGCTGATCCGGCGCGACGCCTTCGGCCTGCTCGTCAGCCTGGCCATCCTCCTGCTGGCGCCGGCCATCGCCTTCGCCGGTTTCACCCTGACCGGCGGCGGCAGCGGAGGCCCGCCCCAGGGAGAGGTCGTCGCCCTGGTCGTGGTCGTCGTCTGCGCCGGCCAGTCGCTGCTGGGCGCCGCCGTGGTCGCGCTGGTCCGGCGGCGGCAGGAGAGCCTCGACGTGGACGAGTACGGCGAGGTCGAGATCTAGCCGATGTACCTCGCCTTCTGGGCCGTCCTCCTGCTCCCCATCCTCGGCGCCGCCTTCTCGTTCGTGGCCGAGACGCCCCGCCGCGCCGCCCACGTGACGCTCACCTTCCTGGGCGCCGCCCTCCTGCTCGGGCTCATCGTCCTCGGCTACCGCATCGCCCACTTCACGAGCAGTGCCAAACCCTTCATCTCGGTGCTGACCTTCGTCAGCGTGCGTCCCGACACCAGCGAGCTGACCTTCCCCACCGACTTCCATCCGCAGTTCGGCCTGGTCATGGACAACCTCAGCACCGCCTTCGTGGTTCTCACCACCTTCCTCTTCATCGCGGTGCAGGGGCTGGGCACGGCCATGCTCAAGGGCGACGCCGGGTACCGCCGCTTCTTCTGGGTCACCTCGCTGCTGGCGGCGGCGATGATCGCCGTCATCGACAGCCCCAGCCTGTTCCAGACGTGGCTGGCGATGGGCGTGGTCAGCGCCCTCACGCTGGTGCTCGCCCTCCATTGGTGGCACCGTGACGGGTCGGGGCCGCCGGCCCGCCGCGCCTTCGTCACCCTCCTCGGCGCCGACATCACGCTGCTCGTCGGCCTGGTCCTGACCATCGCCAAGTTGGGCGCCTATCTCGGCTTCGAGCCGCTCATCCCCAACCAGACCTACAACGATCCCTTCGACTTCACCCTGCTGGGCAACGCGTGGACCGCCGGCGCCCAGGGCGCCATCGTGAACGTCGGGGCGCGCACGCTGATCATCCTGGCGGTGCTCGTCATCGTGCCCGCGCTGGTGCACAGTGCCCAGGCGCCGTTCACCCGGTGGCTCACCGGGCTGCGCGAGGCGCCCCTCCCGGTGCTCGCCGCGCTGTCGTTGACGCTGCTCTCCGGCCTGTTCCTCCTCGCCAGGGCGTACACCCTCCTGCTGGTCTCCCCGCAGGTCCTCACGGTCCTCGCCGTGGTCGGCGCCGCCTCGGCCGTGGGGCTCGGCGCCGCCTGTCTGGTGTCCACCGACATCTATCGCATCGCGCTGCTCGCCGCCGCCGCGCAGGTGTCCCTCGCCGTCGCCGCCCTCGGCGCGGGCGGCTACAGCGACGCCATGCTCATCGCCTTCGTCAGCCTCCCCCTCAGCCTGCTGCTGCTGGTGGCCGCGGGCAGCCTGGCGCGCTCGTACCGCACCCGCGACATCCACCAGATGGGCGGTGCCTGGTCGCGGATGCGGCGCACCAGCCTCGCCCTCGGGATGTGGGCGCTGGGGGCGGGCGGGCTGGACCTGGTGGGTTACGACCTCCTCTCGACGCTCTTCCACAACAACTTCGCCGGCGGCGGCCGGATGCCCACCGGCGCCCGGGATGCCGCCGTCATCCTCGCCGTCGTCGCCCTGGCGCTGACCGCCCTCTCCGCCGCGCGCCTGCTGCTCACCGTCTGCCGCGGCGAGCCGGTGCGCCGGCGCGGCTTCGAGGTCGATCGCATCACCGAGGCGGCGCCCCGGCTTCGCCTGCTCCAGGCCGGTCTGGCCGCCGCCACCATCGTCGCCGTGCTCGCCGGCATCCCCGGCCTCCACAGCTTCGGCAGCGCGCGCGGTCGCGGGCACATCCCCGGCCTCACCTTCAGCCACTGGGTGTTCTACGGCGGCACCCGCCAGGTGCTGCCGGTGAGCGGAGCGGCGTTCCTCGTCGCGGCGGTGATCCTGGTGGCGGCGCTCGTGGCCGGCGTGCTGGTGTGGCGGCGCAAGGGCTCCGACCTCGGTGCACGCGCCTGGTCCGCGGTGCGCTCGCCGCTGGCGCCGGCGCTCGGCCTTGCTCTCAGCTTCGGCCTCCGCGTTGCGGCGGGGGTCGCCGACGGCATCACCGCCCTGGACGCGGGGCTGGTCGGGCCCTTCTACGATGCCCCGGCAGAGGGCATCGCGGACGCCGTCCTGCCCCTGGGCTCGATCCGGCAGCGCCGGCTGCGCCTGGGGCTGGCGGCGGTGCTCGTGGTGGTGCTGATCCTGGTCGGCGCCAGCGTTCTGGCCGCCACCGGCCACCTCCCGGTGCACACGACATGATCCTCTCGGCCCAGTTCCTCAGCTCCCTGGCGATGACGGCGATCCAGGCGCCCCAGTTCATCCTCGCGGCGGCGTCGACGACGGCGTCGGCGACGGCGTCGGCGACGGCGTCGGCCACCGCGTCCGCCTCCGCATCGGCGTCCGCGAGCGCGTCGGCCACGGCCACCCCGTCGCTGCCGGCGGTGGTGCCGGCCAGCCCCACCCCGACCGCGGTCCCCAGCAGCACCGCGGCCACAGCGACGGCGGTCAACTTCCCCACCATCCTGTTCAGCCTGCTCATCTGGGGGGCAGTGCTCTTCGCGGTGGTGATCGTGCTGCTGCCGGATCGGACACGCGAGCAGCGCACCCGCATCAAGGCCCTGGGGGTCGCCGGGGCCAGCGCCGCCCTCTTCTTCGCGCTGTGGGCGGTGGAGACGCAGGCCTCCAACGCCGCCATCGGCCTGGGCGGCCGGCCGGGCGGCGAGCTCATGGAGCAGCGCCGCTGGCTCGCCTCCTTCCCCATCTCGGCGAGCTACCATCTCGACGCCGACGGCCTCGCGCTGGGGCTGATCCTGCTCACCACCGTCGTCTTCTTCTGCGTCGCCATCGCGGTCTGGCGCAACGACCGCCACGTGAAACTGCTGAGCATCGCCCTGCTCACCCTGGAGACGGCCTTCCTCGGCGTGCTGTGCTCCTACGACTGGGTGCTGTTCCTCATCTTCTGGAGCCTTCCCATCGCACCCGTGTACCTGCTCATCCGCGCCTTCGGCGGGGGAGGTGAACGGTCGTCGCGTGTGGCCATGCGCTACGCGGTCACGGCGCTCGTGTCGACGGGACTGCTCGCGGTGGCCGCCCTGCTCATCGGCTTCGAGGACGGCACGCGCAGCTTCGACATGGGCCTGGCGCCGCTGACCCTGCCGGCAACGGTCAGCCATGTCGTCTTCTGGCTGTGCACCGGCGCCTTCCTCATCGCCATGGCGGTGGTGCCGCTGCACATCCCGCTGCTCGACCTGGAGGAGGACTCCAGCGGCGCGCTGAGCGCCGTCTTCGCGGCGCTGCTCCCCACCCTGGGCGCCTACGGGCTCCTCCACGTCAGCGTCGGCTTCTTCCCCGCCATCAGCCAGAGCTACTCGCTGCTCTTCGCCGTCCTCGCCGTCATCAGCGTCGCCTGGGCGGGCATCGCCGCGGTGCGGACCGATGATCTGCGGCGCCTCGTCGGCCACATCGGCACGGTGCAGATGGGCGCCGTGCTCCTCGCCGTGGCCGGCCACACCACGCTGGCCATCACCGGCGCCATCTTCCTGCTCGTCTCGCGCGGCCTCACCGTGTCCGTGCTCATGCTGGTCAGCTCGCTCATCCAGGAGCGGACCCGCCGGGTGCGCATCTCGCAGATCGCCGGCCTCGCCTGGCAGACGCCGCGCCTCGCCGCCTTCTGGCTGGGAGCGGCGCTGAGCGCCGCCGGGACGCCGCTTCTCTCCGGGTTCGTCGCCTATCTGCTCCTCTTCACCGGCGCGTTCCCGGCGCACCGGTGGTTCACCGTGCTCGTCCTGGTCGGCGTGCTGGTGACCCCCGTCGTGCTGCTCTGGGCGGCGCAGCGGATGTTCCTCGGCGCCTCTCGGGAGACCTTCAGCAAGGTCCGCGACGTGGGCCCCTTCGAGCTCACCTACCTGGTCGTGCTGCTCGCCGTCATCGTCCTGCTCGGGGTCCTCCCCGAGCACTTCGCCGACCTCTTCAACAACGGCGCCTCGTCCATCCTCTTCCCGGGGACCAGCGGCTGATGCCCCCCGTCAACGGACACGCCCTCGTCGCGACGCTGCTGCCGTCGGCTCTGCTGCTGCTCACCGCCGCGGCCATCGCCCTCCTCGGATGGCGGCGGCCGGCCCTGCCCGCCGGCTTCCACCGCTGGCTCGCCTGCATCGGCCTGCTGGGAGCGGCGGGTGGCGCCCTCATCACCCTGTCCGGGCTGACCAGGACCCAGGGCCTCGGCCTGGTCACCCTCCAGGGGGCGGTGGTGGCCGACCGATTCGCCGTCTACGCCGAGCTCCTGCTCTGCGCCGTCGGCCTGCTCGGGGTGCTCGGCGCGGGGACGGCGCAACCGCGGCTGCATCGCCGCGCCCCGGCCTTCCATGCGCTGGTCCTGACCGCCACGGCGGGCGGGACGATCATCGCCATCCAGTGGGAGATGGGGATGCTCCTGGCCGGCGCGGGGCTCCTCCTCCTCAGCCTCACCGGCATGGTCGCCCTGGAGAAGACCGTCCCAGCCGCCGGCGAGGCGGCGCTGAAGCAGCTGGCCGGAGCGGCCGTGGCGTTCGCCGTGCTCGCCTACGGCCTCGCCATCGTCTTCGGCGCCACCGGCACGACCGACCTGGAGGCGACTCGCGGCCTCCTCGTCCACGCCGCGGGCCTGGAGGGCCTGGGCCTGGCCATGACCCTGCTCGGCCTCTGCTACCTGGTGGGCGCGACGCCCCTGCACCTCTGGCTCCTCCAGGTCATCAGGGGCAGCTCGGGAGGCGTCGCCGCGGTGGTGGTCAGCCTGGGCACAACCGCCGGCGCCGTCGCCCTGGTCCGCGTCATGGTCAGCGGCTTCAGCGACACCCTGCGCCCGTGGGTGATCCTCGCCGCCGTGCTGGCGGCCATCGCCTGCCTCTACCCGGCCGTCATCGCCCTCGCCGTCACCGACGTCCGCCGGCTGATCGGGCTGGGCGTCAGCCTCCAGGGGGGTCTGCTGCTCACCGCCCTGCTCGGCACCGGCATCGGCGGCGACCACCGCCTGGCCGGCGGGGTCGTCGCCATCCTCTTCGGGTCGACCGTCTTCGCCCTCGCGTCGCTGGCAAGCCTGCAGGCGGTGGGTCTGCTCGAGGCGCAGGGGATCGGCACCACGAGCGAGGGACTTCGGGGGCTGTCCCGCAGGGCGCCGGGCACGGCGGCGCTGCTCTGCCTGGGCCTGGCGGGCCTCGCCGGGCTGCCGCCGCTGGCCGGCTTCATCGCCCGCGTGCTGGTGGCCGAGTCCGCCGTCGCCGGGGGCTTCGCCTGGGTCGCCGTGGCGAGCCTGGCCGCCTGGCTCCTCTACGCCATCCCCGTGCTTCGCTGCCTCGCCGCCCTGTTCGTCGAGGACGACGACGCGCCCGTCGCGGCGCCCGCCGGGTACCGGCTGGCGCGGTTCGTGGCCACCTGCTGCGCCGTGTCCGGCATCCTCGCCAGCGTCCTCGCCGGGCCCATGCTCTACGCGGCGCAGGGAGCGGCGCTCTCGCTGCACTGAGACGCCGTCCACCGGGGCCATGGGTGTCGTGGCAGACTGCGCAGGCTATGTCGCGCATCGCACGCCAGATCGCCGCCGCCGCCGCCGGCTACGTGGTCGGGTCCGTCCCCGTCGGCGTCCTCGTCGGCAGGCTGAGCGGCGGCATCGACGTCCGCGAGCACGGCAGCCACAGCATGGGGACGACCAACGTCCTGCGGACGGTGGGCCGGGGCCCGGCGGCGGCGACGCTGCTGCTCGACATCGCCAAGGGCGCCGCGGCGGCGAGGATCGGCGGGGTGGTCGGCGGCGGGCGTGGGGGCATGGCGGCGGCCGGTCTGGGCGCGGTCGTCGGGCACTCGTGGCCGCTCTTCGCCGGCTTCAAGGGGGGCAAGAGCTCGGCGGTGACCTTCGGCACTGTGGCGGTCGTGTCGCCGCCGGTTGCGGCGGCGTCCTTCGTCGGGGGCGTGAGCGCCCTGGCGGTCACCCGCCGCATGTCTCTGCTGTCGCTGGTCGGGGCCGGCTTCGCCGTCGCCACCGCCGCGGTCCTCGGCGTGCGCCGCCACGACGCCGCCACACCCGCCCTGGTCATCCCCGGGGTGGCGATCATCGTCTACCGCCACCGGGAGAACATCAACCGGCTGCTCCGCGGTGTCGAGCCCGAGGTCGACATGACGGGCCCCAGCGCCGCCGGGGCGGCCGCCTCTCACTGAGGCCGCGGCCGCCGGCCTGCGGCGCGCCCGCGGGTGCTCCGCTGGGGCCGGGGCGATCTGGCTACAATGCCCCTGGTCGCGCTAGACGGGGAGTTAGCGGTGCCCTGTACCCGCAATCCGCTGTAGCGGGGTCGAATTCCCCACCGAGGGGGTGCGTTCTCGGGTCAGCTCCGATCGCATCGGCGATGAGGGCCGGGTCCTGCGCAGCTCGGGCCCGTGAACCGCGTCAGGTCCGGAAGGAAGCAGCGCTAAGCGGTCACCCGGGGGTGCCGCAGCCAACCTGGCCTGAGCCGGTGGACCGGGTGAGCGCCGGGACGTGCCAACGACGTGGGGTGCGCGACTACCTGAAGACGCCCGATTCTGGGCAAGGAGGCGGCGGTGTGGCGCACGGGACGGGCCTTGACGCGGTTGCCCCACAGGATCCCTCGGAGGCCACGAACGGCAGCGAGCCCAATCCCGGTTGCAGGGGGGGAGGTGCCGAAGGTGCTCTGGGATTACTACCTGCACCTCGACAACCTCCTGGCAAGCCGCCTTTCCTACTTCATGCTGGCGCAATCGTTCTTGGTCATCGCGGCGGTCACCGGTACGGCTTCCACCGGCAGCAGCGTGAGGATTCACGTCGTCACCATGACGATCGAGGTCGTCGGCCTCGTCCTCACGGGGGCGATGTGGTACGTGTTCACCGACAGTGTTCGGTACATCAGGAGTCTGAGTTTGGAGGCACGCAGACACTCATCTCTCTTCGAGGATCTTGGCAAGCTGCACATCGACGATCGAAAGACGCGCTGGGTGTATCGCGCGCTCATGAAACACGCCCCCAATCAGGTGCTGACGACCGACCTGTCGGTGCTTCTGGCGGCGATGTGGGTGGTGCTGATCGTGGTCTCGATCGTGGTGCGTTGAGAGGAGACGTGATCGGCTCCTTGGTGAGCGACCCGGGCATCGGCAGGAGACAGACGAGGCCGTGCTCGATCCGCTGGATCGAGCGGACGCCCTCCTGGCAGGCGGGCTGGAGTCCGAGCGGCGCGCCCGCCGCAAGCCTCTCCACTGGATCGGTCGCGGCCTGCGCCGGCGGGGGAGCCGCGCAGCGGGCCGGATGCCCACCGCGGGAGCGACCCGGCCGCGAGTATCGTCGGGCGTTGTGACCGCTCTCTACCGGACGTACCGATCGGCGCGCCTGGACGAGCTCATCGGTCAGGAGCACATCGTCCGCACCCTGGGCAACGAGCTGCGCGCCGGGAACCTGGCCCACGCCTACCTCTTCGCCGGCATCCGCGGCACCGGCAAGACCTCGGCGGCGAGGATCATCGCCCGCGCCGTCAACTGCGCCGCCCCGGTGGACGGCGAGCCCTGCAACGCCTGCCCGGCCTGCCTGGAGGTCCTCGACGGCAGCGCCGTCGACGTCCTGGAGATCGACGCCGCCAGCAACCGCGGCATCGACGAGATGCGCGACCTGCGCGACAAGGTCCGCTACCTGCCGGCGCGGCTGCGCACCAAGGTCTACATCATCGACGAGGCGCACATGCTGACCTCGGAGGCATGGAACGCCTTCCTCAAGACGCTCGAGGAACCGCCGCCCCACGTCCTCTTCATCCTCTGCACGACCGAGCCGCACAAGGTGCCGGAGACGGTCCGCTCGCGCGTCCAGCGCTTCGACTTCCGCCGCGTCGGTGCCGCCGCCATCGCCGCCCACCTGCTCCGCGTCGCCGCCGGCGAGAGCGTCGAGGTGGAGGCGACCGCGGCCGAGCTGATCGCCCGCGCCTCGCAGGGCAGCGTCCGCGACGCCCTCTCCCTGCTCGACCAGTGCTTCGCCACCGGCGACCGGCCGGTCACCGTGGACACCTGCCGCCGCGCCCTGGGCCTGGCCCACCCCGACACCATCCGGGACCTCCTCCTCGGCCTGGCGGCGCATGACGCGGCCAGGGCGCTGCGCGCCGCGGCCGCCGCCTTCGATGGCGGGGCGGATCCCCGGCAGCTCCTCCGCGAGTGCGCCCGCCTGGCCCGGGCCGCGGAGCTGCACGCGGTCGGGTTCGCCGAGGGGACGGGGCTCGACGCCGACGAGGAGGCCTTCTGCAAGGACCTGGCCTCCCGCGAACCCGGCGGGTTCTGGCTCCGCGCCCTGGAGGAGACCGGCGCGGCCGAGCTGGCGCTGCGCCAGCCGGTGGACGCCCGCCTCCAGGTCGAGGCCTGCCTCCTGCGCCTATGCCGGGACCGCGGCGGGGCCGGAGGCCAGATGCCCGCCGGGGTGGAGGCCCGTCTCCAGGCGCTGGAGCGCCGCGTGGAGCCGGAAGCGCCGGCCCGGGTCACCCGCCACACCGCGCCGGAGGCCGCCGTCGCGCCGCCGCGGCCGGACGCCGCCGGGGTCCCGTCACCGTCCGCCGCCGCGGTCGTGGCCGCGGAGGCGCCTCCTGCGGCGGCCGGCCCTGGGGCGAAAGCCCCCGCCGCCGCCCCCGTGACGGAGCCGCTGATCTCCCTCGACGCCTGGCAGCGTGCCTGGCCGGCGCTGATCGACGCCGTCAACCGGCGCGATCGCGTCTTCGCCGGGATCCTCCGCGGTTGCAAGCCGATCGAGGCGGACGCGCAGCGCCTGGTCGTCGGCGCCCCCTACGAATTCCACCTGAAGCAGATGCAGAACCCCGCCAAGGCTCCGGTGCTGGAGGGGGCGGTGGTGGCCGTCGCGGGCGGCTCGCGGGCGGTGACCACGCGCCTGGCGGGGGAGACCCCCGCCAGGGCGGGCGAGCCGCCGGCCGAGGCTCCGGGCGACGATCTCACCGGGGCCGTGCTGACGACCTTCGCCGGCAGCCGGGTCACCTCCTCCCGCCTGCGGGACCGGGCCCACGAGAAGGGCGACGGCGACCCGGGCGAGCCGTCCTCTGGGTAGACTGCAGGCCACATTCACCACGAGGGAAGCGGCGTTGAACAACCCCAACATGCTCAAGCAGATCCAGCAGATGCAGTCCCGCATGACCAAGTTGCAGGACGAGCTGGGCACCATGACCGTGACCGGGACCTCCGGCGGGGGAGCCGTGGCGATCACCGCCAACGGCCAGCAGCAGATCCAGGGCGTGGTCATCGACGCCGAGGTGCTGGCGGAGGGGGCGGAGATGCTCGCCGACCTGGTCCTCGCCGCCGTCAATGCCGCCCTCGATCAGTCGCGGGAGATGGCGGCCAAGCACATGGGGCAGCTGACGGCGGGGCTGAACCTTCCCCCCGGGCTCCTCTGACAGCCGACCGGCCCGCGGAGCGCCAACCCCCGTGTCGCTGATCCCCGAGTGCGTCGAACGGCTGGCCGCGGAGTTCGGCCGTCTGCCCGGCATCGGGCCCAAGACGGCGCAGCGGCTCACCTTCTACTGCCTGCGGACCGATCCGAACCTGGTCTCGCAGCTCTCCGCCGCCCTGGCCGGCCTCCGCTCCGAGGTGCGTCCCTGCTCGCGCTGCTACTTCATCGCCGACGCCGACCTGTGCGCCGTCTGCCGCAGCGGCAGCCGGGACGCCTCGATCATCTGCGTCGTCGAGGACGCCCTCGACGTTCTCGCCGTGGAGCGGAGCGGGGAGTTCCACGGCCTGTACCACGTCCTGGGGGGAGCCCTCTCGCCGATCGAGGGGGTCGGGCCCGACCAGCTGAGGGTGGCCGAGCTGGAGGCCCGCCTCCGCGACGGAGAGGTGAGCGAGGTGGTCATCGCCACCGACCCCGACGTCGAGGGGGAGGCGACGGCCCACTTCCTCGCCGAGCGCCTGGCGGGGGCGGGGGTGCGGCTCACCCGCCTGGCCCACGGCCTGCCCGCCGGGGCCGACCTCCAGTACGCGGACGAGCTCACTGTGGCGCGGGCCTTCACCGGGCGGCGGAGCCTGGAGGCTTGAGCCGGCGGGGGTGACCCCGGCGGCCGCCCGGTGCCCCGCGCATCAGTCCGCCGGCGGACGACTGTCTCCTCATCTGTCCCCGGGGTGTCCCGGGGTGTCCCCGAGACTGTCCCGCGGCTGTCTGGGCTGTCCGATCGGGTATGATCCCGCCCGCGACGGATGCGGAGCCGTCGCCTGCCATCCCCCCGAGTTGACGAGGGGGTGCCGGAGCGGTACAATCCGCAGGTTGCCCGGGCGGGGCCGTCCCCGCCAGAACCCGCACGGTGGAGTTGCCAACCGCTTCGGCGTGCGAACGGGAGAGATCCTTGACATTTGAAGAGTGGAGACGACTTTCCGCGAAGGCCCTGGGGCCCCGGCGTCAGCCGGGTCCCGCGCAGGCCTCGTCGGACGTTTGCATTCGACCCGCGCAAGCGGGTAGCAACGTTTTTTCGGAGAGTTTGATCCTGGCTCAGGATTAACGCTGGCGGCGTGCAT
>CAZUDL010000011.1:0-77043 GCA_964618935.1 uncultured Actinomycetes bacterium | reverse complement strand
GGCCACCGTCATCTCCTCGAGGTTGGTGATGCTTCCTCAAAGGATGGCGGTGGTCACTCTCTTTCGGGGGCCCTCAGGCTCCTCGTACACCACGTCTCTGGACGCTAACCGGTTGGGACTCTACTGGGACTCGCCCGCCGCGGGCAGATTCAACCGATCGCAGCGTTTGCGCCGACGACGCCCTGGCGGTTGCGGGGCCACCGTTGGAGCCTGCATGCTGCGGTCACGCCCAAGGCTACTGCGACCCTGCCTACGTCAGGTCAGCCGAGGTCGCTCGGACAGGAAGGCGCCCCGCTACCGCCACCCTGGACCTCGACGTTTACTGCCGACGTTCCCAGGGCCCCGACGGCGGCCCGCCATAGGGCATGAAGGGCGCCTGAATCGTGATGGTCCACTGACCACACGCAGCCACGACGTAGCCTTCGCTCTGGGACTCGAAATCGCGCAGCCCCAGCGCCCGAAGCCGGTCAATCGCCCACGTCGTTTCTGCCTGCGTCGATGCAATGCCATCGTACTCGCGCTTCCTGGGTTGGGCCCCCGATCCCCCCGCCCGCCGGTACGTTGTGACCGCTGAACCCGGGGGGACCGCCGATCGCATTCAGTACCTGATCCGCGCTCGGACCGCTCCAGAGCAGGAGCCAGGCGACTGCGATTCCGATGACGACAAGAAGGCCTGCTCCGGAGCAGATGACCAGCAGCCCGCGCCAGCGGCGACGTGGCCGCTTGGAGCGCGCATCTAACCCTGTCCACCCACCGTCCGGCGGCGTTGGAGCTCCAGAATGGTGATCCGGTACGCAATCACTCGCGCTCTCCGGTCGTCCGGCGCTCGCGGTCACGGCTGCAGTGGGAAGCTGGCGCTCGGTACCACCGTGCGTTGGCTAATGATCGCGCCGTTCAGCCTAGATCCCCGGGACATGAGGGTGCCCCGCTGGCGCCACTTTCGACCTCGACGCTGACGGCCGACGTCCCCGGACCCGGAGGTGGCCCTCCGTAAGGCATGTAGTCCACAGCAATACTGATGTTCCATTGGCCGCATGCGGCAACGACAGTGCTCTCACCGAACATATGCACCTTGGATAGACCTAACGCCTCGAGACGATCAACCGCCCAAGTCCGTTCTGCTTGCGCTGATGCCGTGCCGTCGTACTCACGGCTGTAGTCCTGATATGCGCCGTTGTCGGTCTGCGTCCCCCGCGTGAACCCAGGAGGCCCCCCGATCGCGTTCAGGACTTGCCCAGCACTCGGACCGCTCAGGAACACCAGCCAGGAGACTGCGGCTACGACAGCAACAGCCAAGATTGCTCCGCAGCTGATCCGCGGTCGCCATGCGCCACGCCGACGCCAATTTGGGCGCATGCTCGTGGTGGTCCCACCGCCGCCCGGCGGCCCCAGCGGATCAGAAGGCCCGCGTGCTCCAATCATCGACTGAGTCTGCCACCCCATCGCTCAACGCATCTGCTCATCACTTCTCCGTGACCTGCTTCCCACATCGTCCCCCCTGGCGCGCCCCCCCTTGGCCGGAAGGCGCGCTGACAACCGCTGTGCCGGGAGAGCAGCGGACCACCATACCGTCATCTCTGCCATTGGGTCAGAACCCGGAGGCACTGCATTGCCCAGACCGGGCCCCAACGACGCTGTCGGGGTTGCCATCGTCAGTCGGCGTCGGCGTGTTGCCACTGCACGAGAGCGGGCCGGTGATGTGGTTGCCCTCGATGACCGTCGGGCCACCGACGTTGCTGGTGACCGAGACCGCTCCGGTCACGGTGCTGCCCCCCAGGGCAACCGGCACGGTGTTCTGGCTCAACGTGATGGCTCCGGTTAGGGCGTTCGCGGCGCAGGTCGCGCTGTCATAGAGGACGTCCCCGATGATCACCGGACCCGTCGCTGCCTGGACCGAGAGCGAGCCGGCTTTCGGAGGTTCGCGCTCACGCTACCGCCCCTCCTGGAACATCGCCCAGAAATCTGCTGGCCGTAGCACCGGCGGGACCGGGTTGACCAACTCGAGCAGGTGGACGTCACCGGAGATCAGGGCATCGACGGCTGCGGACCGGGCCAGCGCGACGAGGTAGTCGTCCTTGGGGTCCCGCGTCACTGCCGGCCACGGCGGCAGCGCGTCGGGGACCAGCTCGGCGTTGGTCCGCAAATCGGCAAGGTAGCTGTCGACTTCCTCGACGGTAGCCCGAGACCGGAATCTTTCTCGGTGGAGGACATCGTCCAACTCGGCCAGGAGGTGCGGTGAGACCACCAGACGCCACCGCCCGAGCCGAGCCTCGATCCAGAGTTGCGCGCTGGGCCCACGCTTGCCGATCAGCGCGGACACGAGCACGTTGACGTCAGCAACCCCCCGCAGCACGATTACGCCTGCTGGTCCCTCTCGGCCCGCATCGCATGCAGTTCTTCGTTAGCGAGCTGCATCGCCTCATCTTCGGTGAGGGTACTGCGCGTCCAGACCCGCTCCATCATCTCGAGGATGTCAGACCGTGCCTTCACCCCCTCGTCAGTCTGGAGGTACTGGCGCAGCGCGGCTTCCACTACGTCACTCTCGCTCATCTTGCGGGCCGCCGCCGCCAGCTTGGTGGCTGCGCGGATGTCCTCGTCGAGGTAGATCGTCGCTCTCTGTCGGGCCATGCTCCCAGTGTAGCGTTTTGACGTTATAGCGTCAAGCCGCTTGCGACGGGCTTCGCAGCGCAGTCAAAGCGACCACCAGGGCGCACGATTGCCAATACGGCGAAGTACTTTGGCGGAGCGAGATTGGCGGAGCGAGAGGGATTCGAACCCTCGATACGAGTTGACCCCGTATACCGCATTTCCAGTGCGGCGCCCTCGACCAGCTAGGCGATCGCTCCGGAGCGATTGTAGCCAGCGGTGCCCGGGGCCACCGCGCCCCACCCGAGACGCCGGCAGGCAAGGGAGGTTCGGACCTCTCCGTATACTCGCGGGCGGAGAGGTGTCCGAGTGGTTGATGGTGCCGCTCTCGAAAAGCGGTGTGGCGAAAGCCACCGCGGGTTCGAATCCCGCCCTCTCCGCCACGTGCTATCTCACCCCATCGCCCGCAGTCACGGCCCGGCGGGTGCCTGCGGGGGAGGTCCAGCGGGAGCTGAGGGCGGCGGCTGGGGTGGAGCGGGCCAGCCAGGCGGTGGCGGCGACGAGCCCGGTGGCAGGCTCACGTAGCCGAGCGACGGCACCCACACGACGGAGGGCGAGGCTTGCGGGTCGGGGGCAAACGGCCCGAGCGACGCGTCCCGGGCACGCTGGCCGACGACGAGGGCCCCGATGATCACGAGATTCACGGCGACAAGGATCAGCCCGCAGATCAGCCGGGCGGTGCCGCTCACCGGCGCGGGCAGAGCCCCAAAGGCCGCCAGAAGGCCGAGCATGGCACCCAGAGCGGCGAGAACGACCCCCGCGATGCTCGGGCCGTCGGAGCGCCGCCAAGCGCCGACTCCCGACCACAGGCCGAGGTTCGAGATGGCCACCATGGCGACCCCGGCCACGATGGCGACAACGGAGATCGGCAGGGCGACGAACAGGCCGATGACCCCGATGTCGTGGGGATGAGCGGCCAGCGTCGCGTTCCACAGCCCGACGCCCCAGGCGAAACAGAGAAGCCCCGCGAGGAGCCAGAAGACGCTCTCGAGGACCAGCAGCGCGCCGGCCAGTCTCACGATCCGCGGGGGCGAACTCGATCCGGTCATCGCTATCGGCCGTAGCGTGCCAGAGGAGGCGCCCGCGCTGTTCGAGCGCGCTGCCAAGCGTGACAGGACCGGCGACAGCCTGTGACCGCCCTCAGCCCTCGGGAGGCACTCCCCGAAGCCCTGGCGGCGGCGATAGGCTAGACGGCGCCGTGAGGAGATCGCTGCTCGCGCTGGCGCTGCTGGGGGCCCTGTCGGGGTGCGCCAGCTCGAACACGGGCACGGTCACCGGTGGCATTGACCCGTGCTCGGGGTTGCCGATGGCCGGTGCGCCCCGCTACGTGGCCGGCACCGTCACGGTGCTCCAGGGCACGGTCGGCTGGCAGAGCGTGAACGGGACGGCAACGGACGTCTTCCCGACCACGGTCGTGGCGCAGCAGCAGGTGGGGGTGAACGGGACCTACGACTTCACCCTGGCGCCCGGCGAGTACGTCCTCCAGGCCCATTTCCTGGTGTCGTCGGACGTCGTCCCCTGGGCCCAGATCACCGTCCGCGCCGGGCAGACGCTGCACGCCGACATCACCAACTCGTGCAAGTGATGGCCGCCGGCCGCCCCCGGACCGTGTGCGCCGTCCTGCTCCTGCTGGCCGTTCTGGGCGCGCTGTCGGGATGCGCGTCGTCGAACCTGGCGACGGTGACCGGCGGCATCGAACCCTGCAACGCGCTCGGCGTGCCGGGACAGCCCGAATACGCTGGGGGGACCGTGACGGTCCTGCAGGGCAGCATCACGTGGCGCCCCACCACCCCCGGGGCGGAGGTCCAGGTCCTGCCCACCCGGGTGGTGGCGCGGGAGCAGGTCTCGGTGAACTCCCTGTATGTCTTCACGCTGCCGCCGGGCGACTACGTGCTGCAGGCGCAGTTCCCCGCGGCGGCGGACATCTCGCCCACCCTGCCCGGGATCTCGCCCACCCTCGCGGTCACCGTCCACGCCGGGGAGAGGCTGCGCGCCGACATCCCCAACCAGTGCATCTAGTCCCGGGACGGGCCCGGCCAGCCTCCATCCGCCCTCGCGCGCTCGACGGCGGCCAGGCCCGCCTCGCGCATGCGACCCTCCGCGGTGAGGCGCAGTGCCAGCGCGACGTTGCCCGGAGTCCAGGAGCTGCGCAGCCGCCTCGGGGTGAAGCGCGCGCGGTAGGTGACCTCGTCGCGGCGGCGGACCTGCCCGTCGATCCAGCCGTGGCAGAGCGCCTCCTCGAGCGCCTGGGCGTAGGTGAGGTCGGTGGGCTCGACGGTCCCCTTTCTGGCCAGGACCAGCCAGACCTCGGTCCGCTCGGCGTGGTGTCGGTCAAGCCAGTCGCGCCAGGCGTCGGCGCCGGGGACGAGCAGCTCCGGGGGGTCCTCCGCCATCAGGGCGAGCATGGCACGGGGCGCCCGACCTAGACTGACGTGTGGCCGGTCTGATCGCGCTCATCACCCTCATCGTCATCGCCGGCGGCATCGGCGCCGTGCTGTGGTGGGCCTCCGACCTGCCACCCACCCGGCCGCGGCCGCGGAGCCGGTACCGGGGCCCCATCTTCATGGACACGCACCGCCGCCTGCGGGAGCCCCGCGACCGGGAGCGCTGAACCGGCCGCCGGGCGGCCGTGGGCCGGGGCCTGCACGCCCCCCTCCCCAGAGGGTACAAAGGGCAGGACGCCCATGCATCCCCTCCCCCCCTCCCACGTCGCCGGCCTCTACCGGAAGCACTTCACCGACACCCGCCGGGAGCGCCTCTTCCTCTCCTCGGCCTCCTTCTTCACCACCTTCGCGGCGACCCGGGGGATCACCCACGCCATCCGGCGCGGCACCGGGCCGTTCCGCAACGTGGGCGTCCGGGGGCATCACGTCCACCACCTGGTCTTCGGCATCACGGGACTGCTGGGCAGTGGCTACCTCTGGCTGGTCCAGATCGGCACCGGCGAGCCCGACGGCCGGCCCAGTGACGACGCCATGTCCAAGCTGACCTCGGTGCTGTACGGCTCGGCGGCCGCCATCACCCTGGACGAGTTCGCCCTCTGGCTCAATCTGAAGGACGTCTACTGGGCCCGCGAGGGCCGGGAGAGCGTGGACGCCGTCATCCTCTTCGGGGCCGCCCTCTCCGTGGGTGTGTGGGGAGGGCCGTTCCTCCGGGCCCTGTACCGGGAGGCCCGGCGGATCTGATCCGGCCGCGGCTGCCGCTCGGGGAGCGCGGGGTAGAGTGGGCCAGGTGAGCACGACCCCGGAGCCCCGGCGCTGATGCGCCACTGGGGCCACGTCACCGCCCACGACCGCCCCAGCGGCCGGGTCTCCAACCGCAACCTGGCGGGGCGCGTCGTCCGCCTCTTCCGCCCCTACCGGGGGCAGGTCGGCCTGGTCAGCGGGCTGATCTTCTTCACCTCGGGCATCGGCGTCGTCAACCCGCTGCTCATCAAGGTGATCTTCGACACCGCCCTCTTCCCCCACACCGCGGCCGGCACGGCGCTCCCCCCCGACATGACCCGCCTCCTCGTGCTGGTCGGCCTGATGATCGCCATCCCGATCGTGACCGGCCTGGTCGGCATCATCCAGACCTACTACACCAACAGCGTCGGCCAGCGAGTCATGGAGGACCTCCGCAACACTCTGTACGAGCACCTCCAGGGGCTCTCCATGCGCTTCTTCACCTCGACCAGGACGGGGGAGATCCAGTCGCGCATCACCAACGACGTCGGCGGCATCCAGTCGGTGGTGACCGACACGGCCACGTCGAGCTTCTCCAACATCGTCGTCCTGCTCAGCACGGTGGCGGCGATGCTAGTGCTGAGCTGGCAGCTCACCGTCCTCTCCCTCTTCACCGTCCCCCTCTTCCTCCTGCTCACCTACCGAGCGGGCAACGCGCGCCGCAAGGTCACCCTGCTCGCCCAGGAGTCCAAGGCGGAGATGAGCGCCATCACCCAGGAGACACTCTCCATCTCCGGCATCCTGCTGGGCAAGGTCTTCGGCCGCCAGCGCGAGGAGCTGGACCGCTTCAGGGCGGAGAACCGGCGCCTCGCCGACCTCTCGGTGCGCACCCAGATGGTGGGCCGCGTGCTCTTCGCCATGGTCCAGGTGTTCTTCTCCAGCGCACCCGCCCTGGTCTACCTGGTCGCCGGCTTCGTCATCGGCCACGGCAACGGCGGCGGTTTCGCGGGATCCGGCATCACCGCCGGCACCATCGTCGCCTTCACCACGCTGCAGAGCCGCCTCTTCTTCCCCATCGGGCAGATGCTGCAGCTCTCGGTGGAGATCCAATCCTCGCTCGCCCTCTTCGAGCGCATCTTCGAGTACCTGGACCTCCCCCAGGACGTCGTCGACGGCCCGGACGCGGTGCCGCTGCCCGGCTCCTCGGCGGGCGGCCGGATCGAGTTCGACCACGTCTCCTTCCGCTACGACCCGGACGCCGTCCGAGCCCAGCTCGGCGTCGAGCACGCCGACCAGGAGGCGCCGCGGCAGTGGGCCCTCGAGGATCTCGACATCACGGTGCGGCCCGGACAGCTGGCCGCCATCGTGGGGCCGACCGGGGCCGGCAAGACGACCATGAGCTACCTCATCCCGCGGCTGTACGACGTCACCAGCGGAGCCGTGCGCATCGACGGGCACGACGTGAGGAACCTGACGCTCGCCTCCATCGCGGGCGCGGTCGGCATGGTGACCCAGGAGACCTACCTCTTCCACGCGTCGATCCGGCGCAACCTCCTCTACGCCAAACCCGACGCCACCGACGAAGAGCTGGAGGCGGCGTGCCGGGCCGCCTTCATCCACGACCGCATCACCGAGCTGAGCGACGGCTACGACACCAGGGTCGGCGAGCGCGGGTACCGCATGTCGGGCGGCGAGAAGCAGCGGCTCGCCATCGCCCGGGTGGTGCTGAAGTCGCCGCGCATCCTCATCCTCGACGAGGCCACCTCGGCGCTGGACACCACCAGCGAGCGCCTGGTGCAGGCCGCCCTGCAGCCGCTGATGCGCGGGCGCACCACCATCGCCATCGCCCACCGCCTCTCCACCATCCTCGCCGCCGACATCATCTTCGTCATCGACAGCGGCCGCCTCGCCGAGCAGGGCACCCACGACGAGCTGATCCGCTCCGGCGGCATCTACGCGAAGCTGTACGAGCAGCAATTCGCGCGGACCTCGCGGCGCCCCCCCAGGGTGGTCGGTGGGTCGAGCCGCGGCGGCGCGGCCGGCGAGGACGATGACGAGGTGGCCGCCGGAGCCTGATCAGTCCCCCGGCCGCGCGGCGCGGCTGTTCCCCGTCGCCATCCGCCGCAGCGCCGCTCCCCCGGTCGCGGCCAGGAGCGCGGGGAGCACCAGGACCAGGAGCGACGCGGCGCCGGCCGCCCCGGGCGGATGCATCGTCGACGGCGTCGAGCCGCCGGCGGCGACGGTGATCAGGCCGCCCACGCCGAGGGACGCCCCCACAACCGCCCCCGACAGCAGGGCGAACCGCGGGGCGGCAACCCCCAGCGCGGCCGAAGCGGCGAGCAGCACGGCAAGGGTGAGCTGACCTCCGATGTCGGCGTTCGACACCGCGTTGACCGCTGTGAGAGCGGTCACCGAGACGGCGAGAGCGGCGACGTACGCGGCTCCACGTAGAGCCCGGACGGCTCGGCGCGCGTCTCTGTCGATTCGACCAGGGTACGCGATGCCCAGGGTGGCGGTCACCCGCGCCCCCGGCCGCATCGGGTACCGTCGCGAGCAGCAGAGATGCCCACCCCCGCCCCCTCCGTCCCGCCGGACCCGCTCGCGGCGCTCCGCCATCGCGACGTGCTGCTGGTGACATCGCGGGACGGGTCGGGAACGGGGACGGTGCCGATGGGCTTCGCCCTGGGTGCCGACGGCGCGGTGTACCTGCTGACCAGCGCCTTCTCCCGGAAGGCGCAGCGCTGGGAGGTGGACCCGTGGGTGCGCCTCTCCATCCCGGGAGGCGGCGCGGCCCTCGAGGGATCCGCCCGTCGCGTCGCCCCGGACGCCATCGACCCGGCGCTGGCGGCGGTCCTCCTCGCCCGCTTCGGCGACTCGGGGGCGTCGACGGCGGAGGGGCTGCGCCAGCTGCTGGAAACCGGAGCCCACGTGCTGCTCCGCGTCGAGGAGCTGCGCCAGCCGGACTGACCCACCCTCCCCGGCCCGAGAGGGCGACCCCGGTCCGCCGCTCCCACTACCATGGCTGGCCGAGGCGGCCGTGTCGGGCCGCGCTGCAGGGAGACGCGAATGCTCAAGGGATTCCGGGACTTCATCGTCCGCGGCAACGTCATCGAGCTGGCCATCGCCGTGGTCATCGGCATCGCCTTCAATGCCGTCATCAGCGCCCTGGTCAAGGACCTGCTGACGCCGCTCATCGCCGCCATCGCCGGCAAGCCGGACTTCTCCACCCTCACCTTCACCGTCAACCACAGCCAGTTCCTCTACGGCGACGTCATCAACGCCGTGATCTCCTTCCTCCTCATCGCCGCCGTCGTCTATTTCGCCATCGTGGTGCCCTTGAACCGCATGGCGGCGCGCCGGGCCAGGCCCGTCGAGGTCACCACGCGCGAGTGCCCCGAGTGCCTCAGCACCATCCCCAGGGCGGCGCAGCGCTGCAGCGCCTGCGGCGAGAAGGTCGGCGCCCTCGCGTAGCGGGCCGGCCGAGCCGGAGGCCGGGTCAGCCGCCTCGGCCGGCCCGGGCCGCCACCCGCCGCCGGACGCGGCGGCGCTCCGGCCAGAAGGGCAGGTCGAGCACGGCGATGGAGGCGAACCCCACCATGGCCGCCCCCAGCAGGTACCACGGCCAGGGGCCGAGCACGGTGAGCAGGCTGCCCGGGGAGGGCCGGCGCAGGTAGTCGTAGTTGCCGCCCGTCATCCAGTCGACGGCGCCGACCGCGGCGAAGTAGGCGAGGGTGATCGCGATCACCCTCGGCGCCGCGCCGGGCCGGGGATGGAGGCGCCTCCCGATGACGAGCAGGCAGGCGGCGAGGATCACCCCGATGTGGTCGCCGTAGTACTCGGACCAGTCGTACGACGGGAAGGCGATGACGTGGTCCGGGGTCAGCATCCCCTGCAGGGTGCCGGCGAGTGCCCAGAACCAGGTGATCTCGACCAGGATCGCCCGCGGCCACACCAGCCCGATGGCGGCGACGAACGCCGCCACGTCGCAGACGAAGAGCGGCAGGCTGTAGGCGAGAGACCAGGTGCCGCGATGAGCCTGGACCACCTGGTAGGCGACCTCGTTGCCCACCAGGGCGGCGGCCAGGGCCCAGCAGAGGACCGTCAGCCATGTGCCCGGACGCCAGCGCGCCAGGGGGACCAGGACGGCGAGGAGGAGGGCGGTGACGGCGAGGGCGAGGAGGTGGCTGACGGAGGTGAACTGATGCGCTGTCCCCACCACGGGAAGTGTGCGCGCGGCGCCGGCTCAGGACGGTGCCGGCATCTCCCGGCGCAGCCGCCCGAAGAAGTCGCGGAGGAGCTGCCCGCATTCCTGGGCCAGGACCCCCTCGACGACCTCGGGGGCGTGGTTGTTGCGCGGGTTCCTCAGCACCTCGTAGACGCTGCCGTCGGCGCCCTTCTTGGGGTCCCTGGCGCCGTAGACGCAGCGGTCGACGCGCGCCTGCACCATGGCCCCGGCGCACATGGGGCAGGGCTCGAGGGTGACGACGATGCCGACCCCGGTGAGCCGCCAGCCGCCGACCCGCCGCGCCGCGGCCCGGAGCACCCGCATCTCGGCGTGCTCGGTGGCGTCCCCTCCCCTCTCCATGCGGTTGCCGGCGGCCGCGATCACGGCCCCGTCGAGCACCGCCAGGGCCGCCACCGGGACCTCGCCGCGCCTGCCCGCGCTCCTCGCCACGGCGAGGGCACGGCGCATCAGGCGCTCGTCCGGATCGCTGGGGCCCACCGCGGGCCCGCCGTCAGGACCGGGCGTACTGGTCGGCGATGCGGCGCAGCGCGTCCTGCCAGCTCTCGGCGGGGGCGTCTGTCTCCGCACCGCGCGGCAGGGAGCGCCGGATGCGCTCGCGGGTCCGGTCGATCTCGCGGTCGCGGCGGCGCTCCTCGACGGTGCGGGCCGCGGTCACCGCGTGGTCCAGCTCCGAGCCCACCGTCTTGATCGCGGCGACGTCGCCGGCGGAGCGCAGCGTCCTCTGCAACCGTGTGGCGGTGTCCGCCGGGAGCTGGCCGCCGGCGTCACGGAGCTGTTCGGTGATCTTGCGCCGGGCGTTCTCCAGGCCCCGGCGTCGCGCCGCCTCGGCCTCCGCCTCGCGGCGCTGCGCCTCGAGGAGGGTCTGCCCGTGCTCGATCAGACCGGGGTACTGCCAGGCGAGGCTGAACTTCCCGGTACTGATGGCGGCGATGAGCTGGCGGACCTCGGCGTCGTACCGCTTCTGCGTGTCGCCCTCCAGGCTGCCGAGGAGGTCGGCCAGGATGGGAACGGCCTGGCCGTGCACGCGGCGGACCCAGCCGGGAAGGTGGGCGTGCTGCGGCAGGGGGACGTCCCCCGGCCGGGCCGGACGGACCAGCCCAGAAGGACGGACGATCTGGGGCAGGCGCGGCCCGGTGTGGATCGCGGGATGTGGATGCGGCGCCCTCGCCGGCTTCGAAGCCTCGGCGTGGGCCCCACCGTCACCGCGCACGGCGGCGCCGGGGTCCGCCGGGAGGGCGGCGACCGTCTCCGGGGCCACCTCGGCGGCGGCGCCCGGCTCAGTCACGGCCGTCTCCGGGATCTCGACCGTCGCAGCGACCTGAGCTTCCTCCGGGACGGCCTCGGTCGACTCGGGGGCGGTCGGCAGCGGTTGGAAGGTGACGGTCACTGACTGGGCATGGCTGGTGGACGGGCTGAATCGTACCTGACCGCCGATCCTGCCTGCCCGGGCGTGACCGGACCGGCACCATTCCGGCGCCGGGCGGGTCGCCGTGTGGCGGCCGCCGGCCTCGTTCCGGGCAGCTCCGCCGACGGGCAGATGTCGTTGAGGACGCATTCCGGGCAGCGCGGCCGGCGCGCGTCGCAGACGCGGCGGCCGTGAAGGATGAGGCGGAGGCCCAGGTCCGTCCACTCCGAGGCGGGGACCATGCCGCAGACGTCGCCCTCGATCACCACCGGGTCGGTCGAGGCGGTCAGGCCGAGCCGCCGGCTGAGACGGGTGACATGGGTGTCCACCGCCAGGCCGGGCTTGCCGAAGGCGACCCCGAGGACCACGTTGGCCGTCTTGCGGCCCACGCCGCGCAGGGTGACCAGCGCCGACATGCGGTCGGGGACCTCGCCGCCGTGGTGGAGAACCAGGTCCTGGCTCATCTCGATGATGGCCCGTGCCTTGGAGCGGAAGAACCCGGTGCTCCGGATCATGGCCTCCAGCTCCTGCGGATCGGCGCCGGCGAAGGCGGCGGCGTCCGCGTAGCGACGGAAGAGGCCCGGCGTCACCATGTTCACCCGCTCGTCGGTGCACTGGGCCGAGAGGATGGTGGCCACCAGGAGCTGCAGCGGGGAGCTGTGGGTGAGGGCGCACTCGGCGACGGGATAGAGGGCGGCCAGACGCTCCACCACCACCCGGGCGCGTTCCCGGGCACCGGCGGGACGTCGACGCTTGGCGGCCATGGCGAGCCGATCGTAGCCGCCGCCGGTGCCCCGGGGGCGGGCCGTCCGTCCCGCACCCCACAACTACAATCGGATCGTTCCATCACGAGATCGGAGAGAGCCCGTGCGGCACAAGATCACCGTCGTCGGAGCCGGCAACGTCGGCGCCACCCTGGCCCAGCGCCTCGCCGAGCGCAACCACTCGGACGTGGTGCTCATCGACATCGTCGACGGCCTGCCGCAGGGCAAGGCGCTCGACCTCCTCGAGGCTGGGCCGGTGGCCGGCTACGACAGCCTGGTCACCGGCGGAACCGGCTATGACGAGAGCGCCGGCAGCGACATCGTCGTCATCACCAGCGGCATCCCCCGCAAGCCGGGCATGTCCCGCGACGACCTGGTCATGACCAATGCCGGCATCGTCGCCGGGGTCGCCCGGCAGGCCGCCGCGGCGTCCCCCGATGCCGTCATGGTGGTGGTCAGCAACCCCCTCGACGCCATGGCCCAGGTGGCAATGGCCGCCGGCGGCTTCCCCCGCGAGCGGGTCATCGGCATGGCGGGGATCCTCGACACCGCCCGGTTCCGCGCCTTCATCGCCCAGGAGTTGCGGACCTCGGTCCACGACGTCCAGGCCGTCGTCCTCGGCGGCCACGGCGACACCATGGTCCCCCTCGTCCACATGACCACGGTCGCCGGTGTCCCGGTCAGCCAGCTGATCCCCCCGGAGCGGCTGGAGCAGATCGTCCAGCGCACCCGCGATGGCGGCGCCGAGATCGTCAACCTGCTCAAGGCGGGAAGCGCCTACTACGCGCCCAGCGCCGCCGTCGCCCAGATGGTCGACGCCATCCTACTCGACACGCGCCAGGTCCTCCCCTGCAGCGTCCACCTGCGCGGCGAGTACGGCATCACCGGCGTCTTCACCGGCGTCCCCGCCCGCCTCGGCGGTGGCGGCCTGCTCGAGGTGGTCGAGCTGACCCTCGGCGCGGAGGACGCGGCCGCGCTGCAGCGCTCCGCCGCCAGCGTCCGGGAGGTGGTCGGCATCATCGAGAGCCACCGCGCCGAGATCGACAGCCGGCTCCCCTCGCTGACCGCCTGAGGCAGGCCCGGGCCCCGTACCGCTCTGATCGCCCACACGCTCCGCACGCGCCCAACGTGCGCCATGAGTGGCTCTACATTTCAGCCATGAAGCTTCCAACGCCCCCAACCACCCACACATCCTGGCGAGCACGGCGGCGCCTGGTGTGCGGCGTCGGTGCCGTGCTCCTCCTCGGTGCCGTCGCCTGCGGCAGCACGGCCGTCACCACGCCCACGCCGACGGCGACGCCGGCGCCCAGCGCCACGGCAACGCCGGTTCCGACCCCGGTGCCGACGGCGATCCCGGTGGTCGGTCCCGGGGCCGCCGATCCGGTCACCGCGGTGGAGGAGGTCGTCGACTTCAACGCCACCGGCTCTGAGGTCGCCCAGCTCAGCGGGTGCAAGGGGACGGTGATCGCGCAGCCATGTCCCATGACCCTGCGGCTGGCCACCCGGATCGGTGAGGACCCGTTCGGCGCCAACGGTGGAGGGCCCTGGACGTGCCGGGGCTGCAACGGGGACACCGGCACGCTGACGTTCAGCCTGATCTCGGAGACCGGAACCACCGCCTACGTGTCCGAGGTCTTCCAGTACTCCCAGACGCAGCTCCCGGTGCGCTACACCGTGGTGGAGGTCGCCAGCCTGTGGTTCGTCGACGACCAGGACACCGGCTGCACCGACACGACCATCTACAGCGCCGCGTACGACTCCCTCTTCTACACCTTCCCGCCGGGACAGACCCGGCCCCCGACTCCCAGCTGCTGAACGAGGGCGACGGGGCACGGCGGCGGCCCGTGTAGTGTTGGCTCCCAACATGCTCGAGCCGCCGTCCCTCCTCGACGTCCTGGCCGCACGAGACCGGATCCGGGCCCACCTCGCGCCCTCGCCGCTGCGCAGCTACCCGGCCCTCGACCGGCTGGTGGATGCCCGCGTCGTGGTCAAGCACGAGAACCTCCTGCCCACCGGCGTCTTCAAGGTGAGGGGCGGCATCAACCTCTTCAGCCGGCTCGACGAGGGGTCGCGCCGGGCCGGGGTGATCACCGCCTCGACGGGCAATCACGGCCAGTCGGTGGCATACGGGGCGAGGCTCTTCGGCGTCCCGGCCACCGTCTGCGTCCCGGAGGGGGCGAACCCGGTCAAGGTCGAGGCCATGCGCGACCTCGGCGCCGAGGTGCTCCTCGTCGGGCGCGACTTCGACGAGTCCCGACTGCACGCCGAGGGGCTGGCGGAGCGCGACGGCCGCCGCTACATCCACGTCGGGGACGAGCCGGACCTCATCGCGGGCGTCGCCACCGGCCCCCTGGAGATCCTCGAGGAGCAGCCCGGCGTCGAGGTCATCATCGTGCCGGTGGGGGGTGGCAGCGGCGCCTCCGGGGCCTGCATCGTGGGCAAGGCGATGAACCCGTCCATCCAGGTGATCGGCGTGCAGTCGGCGCAGTCGCCGGCGGCCCACGACTCCTGGCGCAGCGGCCGGCTCGAGGCCCGGGGCAACACCACCGTCGCCGACGGGCTGGCCACCGGCACCGCCTTCGCCCTCCCCCAGCGGATCATGGCCGGCCTGCTCGACGACTTCGTGCTGGTCGACGACGCGGCGCTGCTGCGGGCGACCCTGCTCATGATCGAGAAGACGCGGACCCTGGTCGAGCCCTCGGGGGCGGCGCCGCTCGCCGCCGCGCTGGACCCCGCGCTCGGCGCGCGGCTCCGGGGCCGCCGGGTGGCCCTCGTCTGCAGCGGGGCCAACATCAGCCCGGCGCAGCTGGCGGTCGTGCTCGCCGGTGCCGGCCGGCCGGCGCCGGCCCCGGGGAGCTGACCCGGTCGGTGTGGGGGCGGGGCTCAGTCCTCGTCGTCGCGCATGGTCAGCAGGGGCTCCTTGTTCGGCTCCACGGAGGTGACCGCCGGGAGGTCGGGACGGGGCTCACGATACTGCATGCCGAAGATCGGACCGAGCACCACCATCAGCCGCAGGACCGCCTTGCGGGTCCCCGACTCGCCCCATTCGGGGGTGCGCGAGTGGCGGTAGAAGGTGAGGAAGCCGGCCACCAGGGCCACCAGCAGCACGGCCATGGCGAGCACCGCGATCAGTGGAGGGCCTCCTCGTGCGCCGCGGCGGCCATCCGGCCGGCCGCCGCCTCGCCTCAGTGTGCCTCTTCGGCGCTCCCCGGCGCTCGGTCGCCGCGCAGCCGCCGGCCCAGCCAGCGCAGCGGGTCCCAGTGGCGGTCGGCGAGCCGCTCCTTCATGGGGATGATGGCGTTGTCGGTGATGTGGATGTGCTCGGGGCAGATGTCGCTGCAGCACTTGGTGATGTTGCAGAGGCCGAGGCCACCGCGGCCGGCGGTCAGCTCGCGGCGGTCGAGGATGTCCTTGGGGTGCATCTCCAGGCTGGCGACGCGCACGAAGAAGCGGGGCCCGAAGAAGCGATCGCCCATGTCGTGGGTGCGGACGACGTGGCAGGTGTCCTGGCAGAGGAAGCACTCGATGCACTTGCGGTGCTCGTAGAGGCGGTCGATGTCCATCTGCCGGATGCGCCACGGCGCGCCGTCGTCGGGGGCGGCGGTGAAGGGGGGGATCAGCTTGTTGATCTCGTAGTTGCGGGAGACGTCGGTGACGAGGTCCTTGATCAGCGGGAAGGCCTTGAGGGGGGCGACGGTGATCGGGCCGCGGGGGAGGCGGTCGATGCGGGTCTTGCACATCAGGGCCGGCCGGCCGTTGACCTCGGCGCTGCACGAGCCGCACTTCGCCGACTTGCAGTTCCAGCGGCAGGCCAGCTCGGTGTCGAGGTTGCGCTGGATGTGGTGGATGGCGTCGAGCACGACCATGCCCGCCACCTCGGGAACCTCGTAGGTGACGTAGGCGGCCTCGCCGCCGGGAACCCCCCTGAACACCCGGAACTCGAGGCGGGCCCCGGTCACTCCGCCCTCGGTGGCGGCCTCCTCCCCCACCGGCGGGGATGCGCCTGGGGCGTCGCGGGGGGGCATCAGTGCCCCTCCGCCGCGGTGGCGCCCGCCAGCCGCTCGGCGTAGCGGCGGGGCAGGGCCTTGGCGTCGAAGAAGCGGCTCCGGGGCAGCCGCCGCAGGGCCTCGTCGGACAGCGGCTCCACCGCGCGGCTCTCCACCACCATGCCGTCCCGCCCCTTGCGCGCCACGAAGTTCACCGCCCCCAGGGCCTCGTCCTTCTCCGGGTAGTCGAAGCGCCACTGGGCGCCGCGCGACTCGCGCCGCTCCAGGGCGCAGCGGACGATCGCCTCGCTGAGGGTGAGCATGAAGCCGACGTCTCGGCAGGTCTGCCAGCCGGGGTTGAGCACCCGGCCGCCGCTCACGCGCATCCGGGGGCTGCGCTCGCGCAGCTCGGCGACGGCGGCGAGCGACCGCTGCAGCGACTCCTCGCTGCGCCCGATGCCGGCATCGTCCTGCATCGCCTCCTGCAGGGCGCGGTGCAGCGTGTACGGGTTCTCGGCGGCGCCGTGCTCGGGATCGCCACTCAGCGGCCGCAGCATCAGCTCCTGCTCCGCGGCGATCTCCTTCTCGGAGACGGCGGCGGCCGGCCTGGCGCTCTTCGCGTACTCGGCGGCGGCCACCCCGGCGCGCCGCCCGAAGACGAGGATGTCGCCCAGGGAGTTGCCGCCGAGGCGGTTGGCGCCGTGCAGCCCGGCGGCGACCTCACCGGCGGCGTAGAGCCCGGGAAGGGTGCTGGCGCACGTCTCCGCATCGACCAGGACCCCGCCCATCGTGTAGTGGATGGTGGGGCCCACCTCCATGGGCTCGCGGGTGATGTCCACCCCCGCGAAGGACTCGAACTGGTCGCACATCGACGGCAGCTTGCGGCGGATCTCCGCCGGGCTGAGCACGGTGGCGATGTCGAGGAAGGCGCCGCCGTGGGGCGAGCCGCGGCCGGCCTGCACCTCCTTGTAGATGGAGCGGGCCACCACGTCCCGGCTGGACAGCTCCATCTTGGCCGGGTCGTACTGCTTCATGAAGCGCTCGCCGAGGGAGTTCCGCAGCACCCCGCCCTCGCCGCGCACGCCCTCGGTGACGAGGATGCCGCGGGCCCCGGGCGGCCACACCATCCCGGTGGGATGGAACTGGATGAACTCCATGTCCCTCAGCTCGGCGCCCGCCTCGTAGGCCATGGCGGCGCCGTCGCCGGTGCAGTCCCACGAGTTCGAGGTGTAGCGGTACATCCGCCCCCAGCCTCCGGTGGCGAGCACCACCGCCCTGGCGCGGATGACCACGAACTGCCCGGTGTTGATGTCGTAGCCGGTGGCGCCGACCACGCCCCGGCTGCCGGTGAGCAGGCGGGTGAGGGCGCACTCCATGTAGACGTCGCTGCCGGCGGTGTGGACCAGCTTGTCCTGGCAGGTGCGGATCAGCTCCAGGCCGGTGCGGTCGCCGACGTGGCAGAGCCGGCGGTAGCTGTGGGCGCCGAAGGCCCGCTGCATGATCCGCCCGTCGTCGGTGCGGTCGAAGAGGCCGCCCCACCGCTCCAGCTCTCGGACCCGGTCGATGACCTCGCGGCTGTAGAGGTCGACCATCCGCCAGTTGTTGATCAGCTGGCCGCCCAGCATGGTGTCGGCGAAGTGGACCTCCCAGCTGTCCGGGGAGTCGACGTTGCCCATGGCGGCGGCGATGCCGCCCTCGGCCATCACGGTGTGGGCCTTGCCGAGCAGCGACTTGGTGACGACCACGGTCGAGCAGCCGGCCTCGGCGCTGGCGATGGCGGCGCGCATGCCCGCCCCGCCGGCGCCGACGACGAGGACGTCGCAATCGCGGGAGATGTAGGGCTCGGTCATCTCACAGCTCGCTTCGACCTCAAAACAGATGATGGGGATCGGGCAGTCCCGCCTGGAGCAGGCGGATGTAGACCTCCGCGATCACGACGCTGAACATGCTGGCCCACGCCCAGGTGGCGTGCCGGACGTTGAGGAGGCTGACCCCCCGCCAGAGGTGGAAACGGGTCCTGCCGGCCGCGCTGCAGGAGTAGCAGTCGAGGCCGCCGCCGGCGAGGTGGCGGAAGGCGTGGCAGCCGAAGCTGTAGCCGGAGAGCAGGGTGACGTTGACGAAGAGGATGAGGGTGCCGAGGCCGAGGTAGAGGTGGCCGTGATAGTCGAGCGATGCGACGGCGTCCACCCACAGCCAGACGACGACGATGAAGGCCGGGTACCAGAGGAAGCGGTGCAGGTTGTTGAGGACCATGGGGAGGCGCGTCTCGCCCCGGTAGCCGCGGTGGCGCAGCTCGCCGACGGCGCAGGCGGGCGGGTCCCAGAAGAACGAGCGGTAGTAGGCCTTCCGGTAGTAGTAGCAGGTGGCCCGGAAGCCGAGCGGGGCCCAGAGGACCCAGAGCGCTGGGGTGACCGGGCCCGTCTTCCAGAAGAGCGGCGAGAAGAACGGCGAGAGGTAGGGCCCGGCCTCGCTGATGTGGTTCGGCCCGGGGCCGAAGAAGGCGGTCCAGAGAGAGTAGCCGGTGAAGGCGCCGAGGACGGCGACGACGGTGACCGGATAGGCCCACCACGGGGTGTCGCGCCGGAGCCTCGCCCAGGCACCGAGCCCACCGTGGCGGTCGGCGAGAGTGACCGCCTGCGCCAGCGGCGCCGCCATCCGGGACCTCCCTCTGGGGCGGCCGCCGGGGCCGCCATGCCTCGCGTCTCGATGCGCTCCGGCGATCCTAGCGCGTCACCGGCGAATTGACGAATTGCAGGTCAGGGGGTGCCGCCGGCCGGGCCGGACTCCCGTCAAGCGAGCCAGACGGCGCTCCGAGCTCCCCCGGAACGGCCCCGAGGAGGCCCCGACTCCCGAAGGGCCCCCTTCCCTGGTACTTTTCAACGGGCAAACCTTGCGGTCGCCCCGGAAAGCACGGTTCCGGGGCCCGGGTCCGCCTCGTCCCGACCGCCGGACAGACAGCCCGACCTTCGGAGCACCCCGCGGCCTCCATGGCACGATACCCCGACATCACCGGACACCTGAGAGACCCGTACCGGGTGCGGGGCCTCAACGATCCAGGCCTGCACCACGACAGCTGCGGCGTCGCCTTCGTGGCCACGCTCCACCGCGAGGCCTCGCACCGCATCGTCAGCTCCGGTCTCGAGGCGCTCCGCAACCTGGGCCACCGCGGCGCCGTCGGCAGCGACCCGCTGAGCGGCGATGGGGCCGGCATCCTCATCCAGATCCCCGACGCGTTCCTGCGGCGCCAGGTGGGCTTCCCCATGCCCGCGGCGGGCGCCTACGCGGTGGGCATGGCCTTCCTTCCCCAGGACGGCGCGGCGCGGGCCGACTGCGAGGCGCTCACCGCCGCCGCCTGCCACGACGAGGGGCTCCGCCTGCTGGGCTGGCGCGACGTCCCCATCGAGCCGGGCGGTCTCGGCCCCACGGCGCTCGCCGGGCTGCCCGTGATCCGCCAGGCCTTCGTCGCCGCCATCGGCCTCGACGGCGACTTCCTCGAGCGGCGCCTCTACGTGCTGCGCCGCGTCATCGAGCGGCGCAGCGACGCGGTGGGGCTGACGCGGGACCGCTTCCACTTCGCCAGCCTCAGCAGCCGGTCGGTGATCTACAAGGGGATGCTGACCGCCGACCAGCTGCCCAACTTCTACCCCGACCTCCAGGACAGCAGCGTGGTCTCCCGGCTCGCCCTGGTGCACGCCCGCTTCTCCACCAACGTCCTGCCGCGCTGGGACCTGGCGCAGCCGTTCCGCATGAGCGCCCACAACGGCGAGATCAACACCCTGCGCGGCAACGTCAACTGGATGCGCGCCCGGCAGTCGATGTTCCGCAGCCCCCACTACGGGGCCGACATCAGCAAGCTGCGCCCGGTGATCGACGAGCTGGGCTCCGACTCGAGCCAGTTCGACAACGCCCTGGAGCTGCTCACCATGGGAGGGCGCTCCGTCGAGCACGCCATCATGATGATGATCCCCGAGGCGTGGGACCGGAATCCGCTGATGGACGAGGAGCGCCGCGCCTTCTACGAGTTCCACTCCTCGCTGCTCGAGCCCTGGGACGGCCCCGCCGCCATCGCCTTCACCGACGGCCGCCTCATCGGCGCCACCCTCGACCGCAACGGGCTGCGACCGGCGCGCTGGCTGGTCACCGACGACGGCTGGGTGGTGATGGCCAGCGAGGCCGGCGTCCTGCCCATCGCCGAGGAGCGCATCTCCAAGAAGTGGCGCCTGGAGCCCGGCCGCCTGCTCCTCGTCGACACCGAGGACGGCGCCATCCTCGACGACGACGCCGTCAAGGGCGTGCTCAGCCGCCTCTACCCGTACAGCGAGTGGATCCGCCGCGGCACGGTGCGCCTCGACGAGCTGCACCGCGCCGACGACCCGCCCGATCCGGAGCCCGACACCCTGCTAGTGCAGCACCGGATCTTCGGGTACACCGAGGAGGAGCTGAAGCTGCTGCTGGCCCCGATGGCGAGGGACGGCGAAGAGCCCATCGGCTCGATGGGCAATGACGCCCCGCTGGCCGTCCTCAGCGACCGCCGGCTCAACCTCTTCGCCTACTTCAAGCAGCTCTTCGCCCAGGTCACCAACCCGCCCATCGACCCCATCCGCGAGGAGCTGGTGATGTCGCTGGCGACCAGCCTCGGGACGGGCGGCAACCTCCTCGAGCAGGGGCCGGCCCAGGCCAAGAAGCTGGAGATCCCCACGCCGGTGCTGAGCAACGCCGACCTGGAGACCATCCGCCACGTCACCCAGCGGCAGTTCCCCGCCGCCACCATCCCCATCACCTTCCCCGCCGACGGCGGTGCCGCCGCCCTGGAGAAGGCGCTGGAGAGGATCTGCCGCCTCGCCTCGGAGCGGATCCGCGAGGGCAACACCGTCCTGGTGCTCTCCGACCGGCGCGTCGATGCCGGCCACGCGCCCATCCCCTCGCTGCTCGCCACCGCCGCCGTCCATCACCACCTCATCCGCGAGCACAGCCGCACCGCCGTGGGCCTGGTGGTGGAGACGGCCGAGGCCCGCGAGGTGATGCACATCGCCCTGCTGGTCGGCTTCGGCGCCGAGGCGGTCAACCCGTACCTGGCCCTGGACTCGATCGGCGACCTGCAGCGGCGGGGCATGCTGCCGCCCGGCACCGACCCGGTGCGGGCGCGGGAGCGCTACCTCCACGCCCTCTACAAGGGCCTGCGCAAGATCATCGCCAAGATGGGCATCTCCACCATCGAGTCCTACTGCGGTGCGCAGATCTTCGAGGCCGTCGGCCTCGCCCCCGAGCTGGTGGGCCGCTACTTCCCGGGCACCTCGTCGCGCATCGGCGGCATCGGCCTGGACGTCCTCGCCGAGGAGACCCTGGACCGCCATCGCAGCGCCTTCCCGGAGCGCGCCCCGGAAGCGCCCGCGCTGCTCGACGGCGGCGACTACCAGTGGCGGCGCGACGGCGAGGCCCACGCCTGGAACCCGACCACCATCGCCCTGCTGCAGCAGGCGGTGCACGCCAACAGCCCGGAGACGTTCCGGCGCTTCGCCGAGACCGTCGACGACGAGTCGGCGACGCTGCGGACGCTGCGCGGCCTCTTCGAGATCCACAGCGACCGCGAGCCGGTGCCCATCGACTCCGTGGAGCCGGCCGCCGCCATCGTCCGCCGCTTCTGCACCGGCGCCATGTCATACGGGGCCATCTCCAAGGAGATGCACGAGACCCTGGCCATCGCCATGAACCGCATCGGCGGCAAGTCCAACACCGGCGAGGGCGGCGAGGACCCCGGCCGCTACGTTCTGGACAGCAATGGCGACAACCGGCGGAGCGCCATCAAGCAGGTGGCCTCGGGCCGCTTCGGGGTCACCGCCCACTACCTGGTGAGCGCCGACGACCTGCAGATCAAGATCGCCCAGGGGGCCAAGCCCGGAGAGGGCGGCCAGCTTCCCGGCGGCAAGGTCGACGAGGTCATCGCCCGCCTGCGCTTCTCCACGCCGGGTGTCGGCCTCATCTCGCCGCCGCCGCACCACGACATCTACTCCATCGAGGACATCGCCCAACTCATCCACGACCTCAAGGTGGTCAACCCCAAGGCCCGGGTCAGCGTCAAGCTGGTGGCCGAGGTCGGCGTCGGCACCGTCGCCGCCGGCGTCGCCAAGGCGCGCTCCGACCACATCACCATCTCCGGATACGAGGGCGGCACCGGCGCCTCGCCGCTGTCCTCCCTGAAGCACGCCGGGGTGCCCTGGGAGCTGGGACTCGCCGAGTCGCAGCAGGTGCTGGTCGCCCAGGGGCTGCGCAGCCGCGTCGTGCTCCAGGTCGACGGCCAGCTGAAGACGGGCCGGGACGTCATCGTCGGCGGGCTGCTCGGCGCCGACGAGTTCGGATTCAGCACCGCAGCCCTGGTGTCGGCCGGCTGCGTGATGATGCGGGTCTGCCACCTCAACACCTGCCCGGTGGGCATCGCCACCCAGGACCCCGAGCTGCGCAGGCGATTCGCCGGGACGCCCGAGGACATCATCCATTTCATGATGTTCGTCGCCGAGGACGTCCGCGAGCGGATGGCGGCGCTGGGCTTCCGTCAGTTCGACGAGCTGATCGGCCGCAGCGACCTGCTCTGCGCCCGGCCAGGCGTCGAGCACTGGAAGGCCCGGGGCCTCGACCTCTCCGCCCTGCTCCGCCACGAGTCGGCACCCCCCGAGGAGATCCACCACACCCGCTCCCAGGAGCACCACCTCGAGGACGTCCTCGACCAGCGCCTCATCGAGCTGGCCGCCCCGGCCCTGGAGCGCGGTGACCCGGTGCGGCTGAAGCTGCGCGTGCGCAACGTCGACCGCACCGTCGGCGGCATGCTGAGCGGCGAGGTCGCCCGCCGCTACGGCGGCGAGGGCCTGCCCGACGGCACCATCCACATCGACCTGCACGGCTCGGCGGGCGGCTCCTTCGGCGCCTGGCTCGCCCACGGCATCACCCTGAGCCTGCGCGGCGAGGCCAACGACTACGTCGGCAAGGGCCTCTCCGGCGGCCGCCTGATCATCGCCGCCCCGCCCGGGGCCTCCCGGGCCGCCGAGGAGAACGTGATCATCGGCAACGTGGCGCTGTACGGCGCCACCGCCGGTGAGATGTTCGTCAACGGCGTCGCGGGCGAGCGCTTCGCGGTGCGCAACAGCGGCGCGACCGCGGTCGTCGAGGGCACCGGCGACCATGCCTGCGAGTACATGACGCGCGGCCAGGTGGTGATCCTCGGACGCACCGGGCGCAACGTCGCCGCCGGCATGAGCGGCGGCGTCGCCTACGTCGTCGACGACGACGGCCGCTTCCACGAGCGCTGCAACCTCGCCATGGTGGGGCTGGAGGCGATCGACGCCGAGGACGCCGCCCTGCTCCACGACCTGGTGGCGCGCCACCACGAGTACACCGGCAGCCTGCTGGCCGCCCGCCTCCTCGACGACTGGCAGGGGACGCTGCGGAGCTTCGTCAAGGTGATGCCCAACGAGATGCGCCGCGTGCTCGACCTCAGGGAACGGCTGGCCGTGCCGGCATGACCAACGGGGGTTGCGGCGTCAACGCGGTGGCCTGCCTCGCCCTGGCGAGGTCCGCGTAGGGGACCGCCGCGCCCGGGGATCGACGGTGATCAGGCGACGGTGACGGGCGGGGGACGCAGCAGGGGGTCGGGGAGGTGGGTCTCCCCCATCAGCCAGCGGTCCGCCGCGGCGGCGGCGGCCCGTCCCTCGGCGATGGCCCAGACGATGAGGCTCTGGCCGCGGCTCATGTCGCCGCAGACGAAGACGCCGTCGCGGGTGGTCCCCCAGCCCTTCGGACGGGCCACGTTCCCCCTCGCATCCAGCTCGACACCGAGCTGGGTCAGCATCGGCGACCGCTCCGGCCCGCTGAAGCCCAGCGCCAGCAGGACCAGATCGCAGGCCAGCTCCCGCTCCGTCCCGGGGACGGCCTCGAAGGTGAGGCGACCGCCCGTCCGCCCCATGGTGACCTCGGCCATCACCAGGCCGGCCACCCGTCCCCGACCGCCGTCGACGAAGCGCTGGGTGGAGACGGACCAGAGGCGCTCGCCGCCCTCCTCGTGGGCCGGGGAGGTGCGGAGCTGGAGCGGCCAGACCGGCCAGGGTGTGCTCGGGTCGCGGCCATCCGGGGGCTGGGGCATGATCTCCAGCTGGGTGACGTCGACGGCGCCCTGGCGTATGACGGTGCCGAGGCAGTCGGCGCCGGTGTCGCCACCGCCGATGATCACCACCCGCCTGCCCCTCGCCGTGACGGCGGGCTCGTCGAGGTCGCCCTCCCGCACCCGGTTGGCCAGCGGCAGGTACTCCATGGCCTGGTGGATGCCGTCGAGCTCGCGGCCGGGGATGGGCAGGTCGCGGGCCAGGGTCGCGCCGCCGGCGAGGAGGATGGTGTCCACCTCGGCGAGAAGGCGGTCTGCGGGCAGGTCACGCCCCACCTCGACACCGGTCCGGAAGACGACCCCCTCGGCGGTCATCTGCTCCAGCCGGCGGTCCAGCACCCGCTTCTCCAGCTTGAACTCCGGGATGCCGTACCGCAGGAGGCCCCCGGGGCGGTCGGCCCGCTCGTACACGACCACGTCGTGGCCGGCGCGGGCCAGCTGCTGGGCGGCGGCCAGCCCGGCGGGGCCGGAGCCCACCACGGCGACCTTCTTTCCCGTCCTGCGTGCGGCGGGCTGGGGCACGATCCACCCCTCATCCCAGGCCACCTCGGCGATCCGCTTCTCCACCGCCTCGATGGTGACCGCCTCGTCGTTGATGGCGAGCACGCAGGCCGGCTCGCAGGGGGCGGGGCAGAGGCGCCCGGTGAACTCCGGGAAGTTGTTGGTGGTGTCGAGGCGCTCGAAGGCGTCGCGCCAGCGGTTGGAGTAGGCGAGGTGATTCCACTCCGGGATGAGGTTGCCCAGGGGGCACGCCGCGTGGCAGTACGGGATCCCGCAATCCATGCAGCGGGCGGCCTGCTCCGCGGTCGCCTCGCGCGAGGCCGGCTCGTACACCTCGTGCCAGTCGCGCACCCGCAGCTCGACGGGCCGCTTCTCCGGACCGTGCCGGCCGCGCGTCAGGAAGCCCTTCGGGTCACCCATGGGCGGGCAACGCGACAGGAAACGCTGTGCTCACAGCCCCTGAGAGTACGCGATTCCACTTCGGAAGCCGCCGCCCGCGCCGGGGCGCCTGGCCGCATCCGACCGGGCGCCGCGGCTTCGCCGTACCCTCGGTGGCGCACCACCATGGAGAGCCGACCGATCCGCCGCCCCTACCTGGCCGGGCCCACGCCGCTCGCCATCGCCCACCGCGGGGGCGGCGGGGAGCACCCGGAGAACACCATGGCCGCCTTCGCGGCGGCGGTGGCCCTCGGCTGCACGCACGTCGAGACAGACGTCCAGCTCACCCGGGACCGGGTCCTGGTCGCCTTCCACGACGACAGCCTCGACCGGGTCACCGACGGCCACGGCCGGATCGCCGACCTGACCCTGGCCGAGGTCCGGCACGCCGACGCCGGGTACCGCTTCAGCCCCGCTGGGGCCGGTTTCCCCTTCCGCGGCCGGGGACTGACCGTCCCCACCTTCGAGGAGCTGCTCACCGCCTGGCCGCAGCTGCGGGTCAACGTCGACGCCAAGTCGGAGGCCACCGTGGCGCCCCTGGCGGCGCTGATCGAGCGCCTCGGGGCGACGGAACGGGTCTGCGCCGCGTCCTTCTCCGACCGCAGGCTGCGCCGCTTCCGCCGCCTCAGCGGCGGGCGGGTCTGCACCTCGATGGGAAGTGGGGCGATCGCGCGGGCCCGGCTGGCCTCGCTGGCGGGGCGGATGCCGGCCGTGGGGGCCGACTGCGTCCAGGTGCCGCTCGCCCACCGGGGAATCCGCATCGTCGACCGCCGCTTCGTCGCCGCCGCCCACCGGGGCGGGCTCCCGGTCCACGTCTGGACCGTGGACGACGAGGCGACCATGGAGCGGCTGGTCGACCTCGGGGTCGACGGCATCATGACCGACCGGCCCAGCCTGCTCCGCGAGGTGCTGCGGCGCAGGGGGCTCTGGCTGGAGGCGGCCCCGGCTACACCGGCCTGATCGGCAGCCCCCACTTCGACAGGTCGCCGAGGACGGTGGCCGACGCCGCCTTCTGCAGGGTCAAGGCCTCGGCGCCGGACAGGCCGTCGTGGAAGCCGAGGCCGACCGGGCTCTGGTCGAAGATCGAGGCGTAGAAGACGCAGGCGGCCAGGTAGGTGCCGCTGGTGGTGGGATGGCTGCCGTCCGACTGCCAGAGCCCCGGGGATGCCTGCTCGTCGACGACCGTCTGCCAGGCGTCCCCCACCGGGGCCACCGGCGCGCTCAGCTGCGCCGCGATGCCGAGGTACCCGGCGTCGATGGCCGCCTGCATGCTGGCGTAGTCGGGGAGGCCGTACTCCGGGTCGCCATCCTGGTGCGCCATGGTCTCGTAGAAGAGAGGCTGCGCCCCCTGGCGGCGGACCATGCCGACCAGAGTGGTCGCGGCGGGATCCATCTCGGAGACCTGGTCCTCGGCGAAGGCGGGCATCTCACTCTGGTCCTGGAGGACGACCACGTTCCACCGTTGGGACTCGATGGTCGCCGACGTGTCGGATGCCGACACGTGCTCGGCGAGGGTGTAGCCGCCGGGGTCGAGGGCCCCTGTGCTGACGCGGTGGCCGCCGGCCCAGGCCACGTCAGCGAAGGCGTCGGGCAGGTCGTTGACGGCGGTGTAGCTGTTGCCGATGAAGAGGACCCGGGTGCAGACCGTGCCGGGGAAGCTGCAGCCGGGGTTGCCCCAGAGCCCGAGCTGTGGCAGGGGGAAGACGGCGCAGGCGAGCACGGCGAGGATGGCCAGGATCAGCGTCCAGCGCAGCCACGTTCTCTGCAGGTGCCCGACGGCACCGCGCCGCCGCGGGCGGGACGAGAGCAGCGGCCCCAGGGGCTGCGACGCCTGGGGGGATGCCGCCTCCGCGGCGGTGAGCGGTCCGCCGCAGTTGGAGCAGGTGGCAACCGTGCCCGGGAACCAGGACCAGCACCGCCGGCACACCCTGTCCGGCATCACTCAGGGGTCCGGCTGGGGGGTGAGGTCGGGCGATTGATCGGAGGGCACCGGCGGTGCCGCCTGAAGCGAGGCCAGGAGCTGGGCCAGGCCGGGGCGCAGGTCGCCCCGAAGTGTGTACACGGGGTCGAGATCATCACCGGTGATCGAGAGTACCCCCGTCGTCCGCAGGCCATCGAGCCGATGGCGAACTTCGAACGGAGAGAGTCCGGACCGCGACGCGAGCTGGTGCAGCGGCTGGGGTTCGTCGAGGAGCCGGGTCACCAGGCGCAGCCGTTCCGGCTCGCCGAGAGCCCGGAACAGATCGGCGGTCGCGGAGAGCTCGTGGCCGCTGCCGGTGAGCAGAGCCCTGACCGATCGCAGAGCGGCTCGAGGGTGGAGCGGCATCCGCTGGCCGCTGATGTAGCTGGTCTGGAGGAGGACCTCGCCCACCGTCGCGCCCGCGCTGCGCCGGGCCACCACGACGTAGAAGGCGCCCACCACCAGCAGGGCGACCACGGCGTCCAGCCACCCCGTCCCGAATTCGAAGCCGACGAGCCGGGAGAGGGCGAACAGGCCGGTGATGATGCTGGCCACCACGCCGATGTCGAGGACCGCGGCGACCAGGACGCGGAGCCACCGGGGCACCCGCACCAGCCCGGCGCCCGACGACGGGGGGGCCTTGCGGACGGCGACGTAGCAGCCGACGCCCATGACGATGAGGATGCCGCCCTGGACGGCCAGCTTCTGGACCTGGCTGAGGAGGTGCTCGACGGGAACCCCCACCAGGATGCCGAGCGCAACGTAGACACCGACCCAGACCACTGTCGACAGCGACATGGCGACGATGAACGAGCGGCGCGGGACCTTGACGGCTCCGGCAACCAGCGTGGTGTAGATGCGCAGGCCGGGGATCAGCCGGCTGATGGCGATTCCCATCCACCCCGCTGACCGCAGCCGCCGTGACACCCTCTCCAGGTTGCGCCGCTGACGGAGCCGCCCGGCCAGCGTCTGCAGCCCCCGGTCGCCGACGGCGCGCGCCCAGGTGTACCCGACCATCGATCCGCCGACGCAGGCCACCAGCGCCAGGGGGATGAAGAGGTACGGGTTGAGCCCTCCGGAGGCGATGAGCAGGCCCGCCACGAGAAGGGTCAGCTCACCCGGCGCGAAGGGGAGCGGAACGCCGGCCTCCTCGGCGAAGAGCAGGCCGCCCAAGATGGCGAGCGCCAGCGCTCCGTGCAGACCCTGGAGGAAGTTCATCGGCGCACCATCCGCGCGACCTCAGCCGGCGGCGGCTCGGTCCTCAGCGACGGGCGAGCCGGCGCCCGCTCGGGGTGCCGATCGGCGTGTAGTTCTGCTGGAAATGGTGATACAGGGACGACTCGTCCGCCTGCGACATCTCCTCTCCGTGCAGCTCGATGTCGGGCGCGGAACGGACCTGCCGCTTGGTCACGGTGACCTGCAGGTTCTCGGGACCCACCTGGACTCCATTCAGGGGAACGAAGGTCAGGTGACGGCGGATGAGCCCCTCCTTGACGGTGGCGAACTGCGGCTCGTCGGTCTCGACGTCGACGTAGACGTCCTGCAGCTTGCCGATCCTGGCGCCGTCGCGATCGATGAGCATCTTGCCGTGCCAGGCGGCGACACTCCAGGTGGCCTCGGGCTGGTCGTCGGTCATTCCGGCCTCCTCGCCGTCTCCAGGTTCAGCCCTCGGTGGGAACGTCCCCCAGGGGCAGGGGCCGCGCTCTCGCGGCCACGGCGACGGCTCCGAGGGCATTATGTGCCCCGATCGCGGCTGGCACCACGACGGGGCATCGTCCCGTCGTGAACCGTCCGCGGCGGTGCGAGCGCCCCCTCCGACCCACGCCGGCGCCTCTCTGGGGTGGCCAGAGGGATTCGAACCCTCGACCTCCAGGGCCACAACCTGGCACTCTAACCAGCTGAGCTATGGCCACCCCGGAGGGTTGCGCCCGGCATGGCCGGTCCGGCGATTATAGGTGGGGCGGTCGCTCGAACTGGCCAAACCGCCGCCCATCCTCGCCTACACTGGATGGTCGAGCCCCCTTAGCTCAGATGGATAGAGCAGCCGCCTTCTAAGCGGCCGGTGGCAGGTTCGAGTCCTGCAGGGGGCACCAAATGCATGTATGAATCCGGCTGACCCTTGACGAAAGGGCTCCGGCTGATCCTTGACGGGCCTTCGGGTGATGGTTGACAGCGACTTCGGTTGAGGCTTGACACTCCCTCGCATGAGGGAACTGAGCGTGACCGAGCAGCCGTATCAGGCGATCCTGGCGGTGATCAGGGACGGCAGGGTTTCCGAGCATCGACTGGCGGCGCTCCCGGGCGCGATGAGGGGACCGGGCCCGCCGTCAGGGCTGCTCGAAAACCGCGTGACCGCCGACGCGCCGCCAACGAACGCAGGCTTCGCCCGAGGCGAGCGTCCTCCACTCCCAAGTGGCCCGCCCGTCGGGACCGGCGAAGCTCCAGGTCATCTCGAAGACGCCCGGAGCGCCCCTCAGCGTCTTGATCCGCAGCCGGGCCGGCCACCGGGCCCTTCGGTCGGCGACGTGTGCGTCACAGGCAGGGCCGAAGCTGGTCAGCACGACGTCCCGGAATCGGCTTCTGACGGACGCAGCGGTGCGGCGAGGGCACCGATGACAACAAGGCCGGGCGGCGAATGAGCCGCCCGGCCCTCCGACGAAGTGTCCGGCGGTTCACCGGTCAGGCGCGCGCCGGCGCCGGAACCCAGGAGAATCGGCGCAGGGCCACAAGCAGGCCCACGGACGCCCAGAGCGCCAGCACTCCGAGATCGGCCCAGACGATGCCGGTCCCCTGGACACTGGGATTGAAGGCGTTGTGCAGCCCGTCCGCCAGGTGCTGGACCGGGAAGACGCTGGCAACGTCCTGCAGCCATCTGGGCAGGCTGATGTCGGGGACGAAGACGCCGGAGATGAAGTAGAGGGGCAGGGTGATCGCCTGGACCATCGGCTGAGCGGCGTCGGCGTTACCGATGACGCTCCCCAGCGCGTACCCGAGGACGCAGAAACACGCAGAGCCCAGGAGGCCGGTGACAACCACTCCCGGGATGGTCGACGCGGGCAGCTGGACGCCGAAGGCAAGCCAGCCGACCAGGACCAACACGAGCATGACGGCGAGCGACACCGTCACGGCTGTGATGGTGCGGGCCGAGATCAGCATCCAGGCCGACATCGGGGTGGCCCGGCGGCGCTTGAGGATGCCGGACTCGCGCTCACTGGTGATTGAGATCACGAGGTTGGTGAAGGAAGCGGCGATCACCCCCATGGCCGCGATGCCGGGGACGAAGAATGTCGCGCTGCGCACGTGATCGGGGCCGACCGGGCTGTTGCCGAATACGCCCACGAAGATGACGAGGAAGAGCAGTGGCAGCAGCACCGTGAAGAAGCGGGCTTGCCGGTTGCGGGCGAAGGCCAGCAGTTCGTAGTGGGTCTGGTGAGCCACCATGCCCAGGGGGCCGCAGCGGTGCGCGCCCCCCGAAGCCGGCTTGGGACGGCCCGGCGCCGAGCGGCGCTGCCGCAGTTTGCCAACGATCCAGCGGATGAGGAAGATCACCGGTAGTACCTCCGAAGGTGGCGCCGCCGCGCCGGAGATGGCTGAGCGAAGGGCGCCTGGGCGGCGGACCGCCGCGCCCGGCGCCGCCGGATGACGGCCAGAGCGATGGAGTTGCCGCCCCACCCGAAGGGGAGGAAGCCGGCTCCGCCGGCCAGCAACAGGATGAGGAGGCGGATGAGCGGAACCATCACGCCGCGCTCCTCACCGGCTCGGTGAGCGAGAGGTAGACGTCCTCGAGGCTGGGGCGCCGCATCTCGATGTCGGGGAGGTCGATGCCGCGGGCCAGCGCCCAGCCGGCGAGCGTCTGCGCGTGGACCAGCGGGGCCTCGCTCCGCAGCGTGACGTGCGAGTTCCCGTCGGGTTCGACCAGGGGCCGGAGCCCGCCCGGCAGGTCGCGGGCGTCGCAGCCGGGAGGCAGATGGAAGGTGATCGCGGTGCACATGCGGTCGCGTCCACCCAGGGTCTGCGGGGTGCCCTGGGCCACGATGCGGCCGCCGGCGATGACCGCGATCCGGTCGGCGAGGTGCTCGGCCTCGTCCATGTAGTGGGTGGTCAGGAAGACGGTCTTGCCCAGCCCGCGCAGCCCCTCGATGACGCTCCATGCGGTGCGCCGCGCCGAGGGGTCGAAGCCGGTGGTTGGCTCGTCGAGGAAGATGAGCTCGGGATCACCGATCAGGGCCAGGGCCACGTCGAGGCGCCGCCGCTGCCCGCCGGAGAGCTGGGCGGCGCGGGCACCGGCGCGATCGTCCAGTCCCACCAGGGCCAGGGTCTCGTCGATGTCGCGGGGAGCGCGGTAGTAGCCGGCGTAGAGTCGCATGCACTCGACCACCGAGAGCCCGCGCTCCGGCTGCGACTCCTGGAGCACCGCGCCGACGCGGTCGCGCCAGACGGCGCCGGCGTGCGCCGGGTCGATGCCGAGCACACTGACCTCACCGGCCGTGCGCTCGCGGAAACCCTCGAGGATCTCCACGGTGGTGGTCTTGCCCGCTCCGTTGGGGCCGAGGAAGGCGAAGATCTCGCCGCGGCGCACCTCGAGGTCGATGCCCGCCACGGCAGTGGCGGGGCCGTAGCGCTTGACCAGGCCGCGCACGCGAACCACGGTGTCGGACGGCCCGGTGTCGCACCCGAGCCGGGGCTCGGTCTGCCCGGGCCGGGTGGCAATCGCTGTCATGGTGTTGCTCCTCGTGGGGTGGTTGCCATGCGCTCAAGGCTAGGCACGCCCTCGGCGAGGGTCATCGGCGCGGGGGTTGAACTTTGCGGGCGTCCGATGTGCGACGTGGGGACGAGCCGCCTCCACCCCTGGGTTGAGCCAGCCCGGCCTCCGTCCACCCTGGCGGCGATGACGAACCGGCGCTGGCGCGCCTATCCTGCCGTGGTGAACCCCGACGGGCCGCCCTGCGCGACGGACGCGGCACCGACCTCTGCCTCGCTGGAGCGAGAGCGCTCCCGCCAGCGAGCGGAGATGCGCCCGATGCGCGCCGTCGGGCTGCTCGCGGTGGCGCTCGTGCTCCTCGCCGGCGTGCTCACCGCACCCCGTCCGGGTCTCACCGGGCAGAGCCTTGGTGTGCTGCTGGCGCTCTGCGCCGTGGCCGCCGGCTTCGTGGGGGGCACCGTCGCGGTGGTCCGGCTGTCGCTTTGGCGGCAGTCGCCCTTCTACCTGCTGCTCATCGGCGGCTCGGCGGCCCTGATCTGGCTGCAGCCCGCGGGCGCCGGCATCCTCGGCTGCTACGTCGCCGCGTTCTCGGGCTCGTTCCGGTTGCGCCCGCGTCCGGGCGCCGTCGTCGGCCTCTGCACCCTGGCGGCGCTGATCATCGCCGAGGTCGGCGCGATCAGCTACCAGTCGAGGACCGATCTGCTCATCGAGTGCAGCGGGCTGGCCGCCTTCTACGCCATGGGCTGGATGGTGCGCCGCCTCCGCGAGGGCCAGGACCAGGCGCTGCGGCTGGCGCTCGAGCTGGAGGAGAGCCACCTCGCCAAGGCCGAGGCACTGGCGCTGGCGGAGCGCCAGCGCCTGGCCCGCGACATGCACGACGTGCTCGCCCACTCGCTCTCGGGGCTGGTGCTCCAGCTGGAGGGGGCCCGGCTGCTCGCCGAGCGCGAGAATGCGGCCGGCGACCTCACCGCGGTGGTGGACCGTGCCCTCCATCTGGGACGGGCGGGGCTCGCCGAGGCCCGGCGCGCCATCGGAGCCCTGCGCGACGAGGAGCTGCCCGGTCCCGAGCTGGTGCCCACCCTGGTCAGCGACTTCGAGCGTGACGCGGGGGTCCCCTGCAGCCTGGACATCGACGGCATCGGGCGACCGCTCGATTCCGTGGCCCGGCTGACCGTCTACCGGGTCACCCAGGAGGCGCTGACCAACATCCGGCGGCACGCGCATCCCGACCGGGTCAGCGTGCGCCTCGCCTACGAGCCCCAAGGGGTGCGGCTGACCGTGGAGGACGCCGAGCCGGCCGGCCGGGCACAAGAGCCGAGCGATGGGGACGACGGAGCCTCCGGTGGCTACGGGATCACCGGGATGCGCGAGCGGGCCGAGCTGCTCGGCGGCCATCTCCACGCCTCCCCCACTGGCGCGGGCTTCCGGGTCGAGCTCTGGCTGCCGGGGTGAGGGCGTGACCCGCGTTCTCATCGCCGACGACCAGCGCGTGGTGCGCGAGGGCCTCACCCTGCTGCTCCGGCTGCTGCCCGACATCGAGGTGGTCGGGGCCGCTTCCGACGGCGAGGAGGCCCTGACCCTCGCGGCCAGCCTCGCCCCCGACGTGGTGCTGATGGACCTGCGCATGCCGCGTTGCGACGGCGTCGAGGCGACCCGCCGGCTGCAGCAGAGCCAGCCGGACTGCCGCGTGGTGGTGCTCACCACCTACGCCGACGACCGCTCGGTGGTCGAGGCCCTGCGCGCCGGGGCGCGCGGCTTCCTCACCAAGGACGCCGGCGCCGAGGAGATACGGCGAGCCATCGAGGCGGTGCTGGGGGGGAGGGCGGCCATCGACCCGGCGGTCCAGCATCACCTGGTCGCCGCGGTGAGCGCAGGGCCGACGCCAGAACCGGCTCCGCGGGCGGTGATGCCCGACGGGCTGACCGCCCGCGAGGGCGAGGTCCTCGCCCTCATCGCTCAGGGGCTCAGCAACGCCGAGATCGCCGGACGCCTGGTGGTCAGCAAGGCCACGGTGAAGTCCCACGTCAACCACGTCTTCATGAAGACCGGCGTCCGTGACCGGGCCCAGGCGGTCACTTACGCGTACCGTCACCGGCTGGTCGCCCCGCCCGGCCAGCCGGGTTCCACTGACCGGCCCTGACCAGGCGGGGTCACCCGCGGTGGGCGACAGCCACCCCGGCGTCCCAACCCGGCGCCCGACCCCGCGACGGGAGACTGACCTGCGCGGTCCCGATGCCGGCGCGCTCGAGGAGCCAGGCATTCCACTGCGAAGGTCGCGGGGAAGTCCGGGCCCAGCTCGGCGAGCGCCGCGGCGCACGGCTTTGGCAGCCACGAGTGCTCCGTGGGCGCGAAGCGCTGTCGGAACCAGGGGACGGATCCGGCATCGCGAAGACTCGTTGGCGCCTCTGCGACCGTGCACACGGCGTGCATGGCCCCCTCTTCAGTGAACCTCGCGGCAAGCCGACGCAAGCGGGGGAGATCCTCGGGGCCACGGCTACTCCAGTCTCGGCAGTGTCCGGGGTCAGTTCTGACCCTCAGCTGCTCTGACGTCTCTTGTCCTGCTTGGCCACGTCGAGATGCACTCCGACCAGGAGCAACCATGCACCTGAGATGAAGAAGGCGATGTTGATGACCAACGCAACGGAAGCGACGTAGATCCCCGATATGTGGCCCAGCATGAGGATCGCTGCACCGAGGATCTCAACGACATAGCACGCAATGCCAACGGTCAGCCGCCTGACGCTGAGTCCAACGGAACTGCGTCCGCCTTTTCGTGCTCGTGTGTACCCCCTGATGTAGATGGTCACCCCGATGCTCGCAACCACCAGCCATTCAGCTCCGACCGCCAGATGATTCTGACCAGCCATCACCGCAAGTGCACAGATCATGAAGACACCAGTCAGGCCTGCCAGTGTGCAGATGGCACGGTATCGATGATTGGCATCCTGAACAATCACATCAAGATTGGGCGATATTGAAACGAACACCAGTCCAGTCAGGGCGGCCGCACCGGTGCCAACCAACTGGAAGTAGCCGGCCCATGCTTCCGGGTGATAGATGTCCGCTGCCACAACCATTCCGGTATCTTAGCAAGGGTTGGGACTTCGGCAGAAGCCCGGTGCTGCGCTGTTCCGACGCGGGAGAGCCGATCCCGGCGAACACCTTTGGATCAGCGTTGCCGGCCTCAGTGGAGTTGCGGACCATGCGCTGCACGCGAGCACGCCGCCCGTTTGACCCAGCGCTCGTCCCGAGCGCCGATGACCTGGTGCGTCGCGCCGACATCGCCGTCGGGTGGCCACGTGGGCCCTGACGGCGGCCACATCGCAACCCTGCCGCCGAGCTGGTCGAAGACCCCTCGCCCGGCACCGCCATGGACGAAGGCGCCGTGGACGAGAACGATGGTGGACATCCCCCACGTCGTGGTGCGGCCTCGCCTGCCGGATCGTGGAATCAGCCGGCCGGTCGCCGCCGCGAACGGCTCGTCGCATGCTGGCGGGGCGACGCCCGCCCCGGTGACGAGCGCGCGAGTCTCTCAACCCCGTCCAGGATGCGGCCCAACCCGTAGGTGAAGTACGCGTCCGGGTCCCCGGCGTTCTCGAAGGCGCCGCCGGCGATGGCCCGGTGAATGGCCGGGAAGCGGAGCGGATCGGCGAGGCTGCCGAGCAGCTCGCCGTAGCTGAATGCCGGCGTCCCGCCGGCCGGGGCGGCGACGACGTCCGCACCGAGAATCACCTCACTGCGGACGAACTGGCTCACCAGCAGCCCCGTGTACGACTTACCAGCCTCGGACAGCGAAGTCGAGGCGAGGGCGCGCAGCCCCGCCTCGAGCCAGGCCACGTTGTTCGGGCCCAGCGGGGGGCTGCTGATGGGCACTCGCAGGGTCCAGGGGTTGCGCTGGTGGGCAGCGCGCAACGCGACGGCCCATCGCGTCAGGGCCGTGCGCCAATTGTCGTCCGCCGCATCCCCGGGGGTTGGCGGTGGCCCGATGGCGGTGTCCACCATCAGCGCCAGCAGGTCGTCCTTGGCCGCGACGTACCGGTAGAGGGACATCGTCCCCACCCCCAGCTCCGCGGCGACCCGGGCCATCGACACCGCCCCCAGACCCTCGGTCAGCGCGACCGTGATGCCGGCGGCCACGATGCGCTCCAGGCTGAGCCCAGGCCTGGGCCCGCGTCTCGGGCGCTCGCGGAGGCCCCAGGCGAGGGCGATGCTCGGGGGGATGGCCGCCCCGGACGGCTCGGTCTCAGCGCTCACGGTGTGAGGACCTCCGAAGCCCTGGCTTGACCACGCGGCCCAACTGCGTATAAACTACTCGTATCAGAGTATCTCATACGCTAAATGGCGTAGATGTTACGGAAGAGTCTACTCGGGAGGTTCGAGAAATGAGCGAGAGAGCCGCGATCGAGGCGATCGGGGTCACCAAGTCATACGGCGCCGTTCACGCCATCGCCGGCGTCCACCTCCAGGTTTCCGCCGGCCAGGTCCTCGCCCTGCTGGGGCCGAACGGCGCGGGCAAGACGACCACGCTCCGGGTCCTCACCACCCTCACCCGCCCCGACGCCGGCAGGGCGAGGGTGGCCGGCTACGACGTCGTGTCCCAGCGCCACGAGGTGCGCCGTCGGATCAGCCTGACCGGGCAGTCGTCCGCGGTGGACGCGCTGCAGACTGGCGTCGAGAACCTGACCATGCTCGGCCGGCTGCGGGGCCTGCCCTCCCGGGCTGCGCGGGCTGGGGCCGTCGAGCTTCTGGAGATGTTCGAGCTCGCCGGTGCTGCCAACCGCCGGGTCTCCGGCTACTCCGGCGGCATGCGCCGGCGCCTGGACCTTGCGGCAGGGCTGATCGGCCGGCCCGAGGTGCTCTTCCTCGACGAACCCACCACCGGCCTGGACCCGGTGAGCCGGTGGGCGATGTGGGCCATCATCGAGAAGCTCACCGCCACCGGGACGACGGTGCTGATGACCACCCAGCAGCTCGAGGAGGCCGACCGCCTCGCCGACCGCATCGTGTTGATCGACCACGGTCACGTGGTCGCCGAGGGCACCCCCGCCGATCTCAAGCAGCAGGTCGCCCCCCGCCGCCTGGAGGTGATGCTGGCCGATCCGCAGAGCTTCGACGCCGCCACGCGGCGCCTCGGTGGCAGGGTGGTCCAGGCCGACCGTTCCGCCCTCACCGTCGCCGTCGCCACCGGCGGCGGCGCTGCCGAGATCCGCGGACTGCTCGACGAGATCGATCCGCAGCGTTCGCGGGTGACCCGCTTCTCCGAGCACCGGACGAGCCTCGACGACGTCTTCGCCGCCCTGACGGGTCCGCGCACCGCCGTCCCCGTCATGGAGACCGCTCATGCCTGAGACAACCCTCCCACTCGCCCTCCCCTCCCCACCCGCGCAGCGGGCTCACGACGCGTGGGCCGCCGTGCGGACCATGACCGGCCGCTCCTGGCGGCTCCAGATGCGCCAGATAGATGGCCTCCTAGCCTCACTGGCCCTGCCCGTCATGGTGATGCTGGTGTCGGTGGTCCTCTTCAGCGGGGCCATCCACACCGGCACGAGCTACGTCGACTACGTGGTGCCCGGAGTGCTGATGATCTGCGTCGGAATTGGAGCCGGAACCACCTCGGTGAGCGTGGCGCAGGACCTAACGGGGACGATCATCGACCGCTTCCGCTCCATGGACGTGCCGGCGCCCGCCCTCATTGGCGGCCACGTGGTGACCGGAGCCGCTCGCAACCTGCTCGCCACCGCCCTGGTGTTCGGGGTGGCATTTGCCATTGGCTTCCGCAGCCAGGCGGATGTGGCCGCGTGGCTCGCTGTAGCCGCGATCCTGGCGCTCTTCGTCCTCGCCCTCTCCTGGCTGGCAGCGACCGTCGGGATCGCGACGCGGTCCGCGGAGGCCGCCAACGGGATCGCCTTCTTCCTCAGCTTCCTCGCCTATCCGAGCAGCGCCATCGTCCCCATCGGCACCATGCCGGGATGGTTGCGGGGCTTCGCCGAGGTGCAGCCGCTGACCCAGGTCATCGACACCGTCCGCGATCTCCTGAGCGGCACCGCGATCGGTCCCAGCGCCTGGAGTGCCGTGGTCTGGAGCCTCGCCATCATCGGCGCGTCCATGGCGCTGGCGGTGCTCCTCTTCCGGCGCCGCACAAGGTAGTCGCCACCCATGCTCCGGCAGGGGGTGCGGTCGGCACCCGATCCGGCCGCGGCATCGCCCGATCTCCGAGGGCCTCGGAGTCGCCGACGGCACCGGACGGGCCCGAACCGTCGCGGCCTCGGAAGGACCTGCCGTCTCTCGAGCCGGCCGGCCGCTCAGATCGGACGCCGATCGCGAATTCGGAGTCCCGCCATCAGCAGGAGGAACCCGGCGATGACCAGGATCCCCCACGGCAGGACGGCCGTTGAGCCCATCATGGCCCCGGTGGGCGGGACCGGAACCTCGCTCGGCGTTGGCGTCGGCGTCGGCGTCGGCGTCGGCGCGGAGGCACCGTATTCATACGCTCCGATCGAGCACGCGGTGCCGGGAACGCCAGGCCGCCCATATCCGCGCTGATCGTCACCGCCGTTGACGCTCGTGCACGCGGTGCCGGATTGGCCGGCCTCGATCGCGGGGCTGCCGGCATCGAGTGCCATGGTCTGCGTGGGTCCACCGTTGCCGGCGAGTGCCAACAGGTCCGGATCGGTGCTGCTCAGGTCCGACGCCATGGTGAATCCGCAGGAGGTCCCGTTGTCGATGTCGAACCCACCGTCCGTCACCGCGGCCGAGCAGCTCTGGCCGGATCCGTGGTTGGTCAGGATGGAGCCCGTGACCGTGATCGTGGGGTCGCCGCCCGCGATGAAGATGTCGTCGCCGCGATCCAGGGAGGGATTCGACGCGAGCGTGCTGTCGACGATGGTGATGGACCCGTCGTCACTGTAGGCGGCGACGGCGCCAAGGACGGAGGAATTGTCGTTGAAGGTGCTGTCGGTGATGTTGACCGTTCCACCCTGGGTGAAGATGGCACCACCATAGTCATCCGTGGAGTTGCCCGCGAACGTGCTGTCGAGGACGTTGAGCGTCCCGTCGCCGTTGTTCGCCATTCCCGCTCCGCTGGCGCCGTTGGCGGCGTTGTTGGAGAACGTGGTTTGGGATACGGTCACAGTCCCGTCACCGTCGTTGGCAACGCCACCGCCCAGAGAGCCGTCCTGGGTGTTTCCGGTGATGATGCTGTCGCTGAGAGCGAGACCACCGTCGACCAGGATGCCGGCGCCGTCGACGTTCACGACCGTTCCGTTCTCCACGGTGACACCGGAGAGGTCGAGGGTGGCGCCGGAATCGACGGCGAACACTCGGCCGAGCGAGTCTCCATCGATCACCGTGTTGGCGGCGCCGTTGCCGGTGATGGTCAGGGTTTGCGCCGGAGATCCGGTGACCTCGAGCTCTCCGCTCGTCAGGGTGATCGTTCCGTTGGCGGAGGCGGCGAAGTCGATGGTGTTGGTCCCACCTGCCGCGTCGGCGATGGCGATCGCGGCACGCAGGCTCCCGGCGCCGGAGTTGGCTGTGGTGGTGACAGTGTAGGTCGCAGCAAGTGCGCTGCCCGCAACGAACACACCGACCGCGACAGCAGCCAGCGCGCCGGCACAGGATCCGGCGGCGATCCGCATGCCCGTCCTGGTCATGGTTGGCCCTCCGGGTGGCCCGATTCGACCGCTGCATCGTAGCCCGCTTTGCCGCGTCTGATCCTGGATTCCGGTGGTGGGCGGCGGGAGCTCGCCGGTTCCGGGTCGGCCCATCGATCCGGACCATGGGTGCAGGCGGATCTCGGATGCGTGATCTGATGCGATGACACCGGTGGCACCCGAGACGTGTCCCGCCGGCGGCCCGCGGGCGGTGACCGTCGCGAAGCGTGCGGTCGGTGCGCCGCCTGAGCGCGGGCGCGCGGCAACGCCCCTGGACACCTCATCCGTCCGGCGAGATACTCGACACCGGCACACCGCCGCGGTCGGGCCGGAGCTCTCGCCGAGCCGGTGCGCCAATCAGCCGCCTGACCGGTCGGAACCCGTACGTGAGCAGCCCGATCCGCACCGAACCTCCCGAGTTCCATGTGGTCCGGCTCGCCCGCGGAGGTCCGTGGGACTGGTCGCGCGGACTGCGCGAACAGCAGGACTGGGACGAGCATGCGCGCTTCATGGACGCCCTGGTCGACGCGGGCTTCATCCTCCTGGGCGGTCCGCTCGACGAGGGTCACGAGGTCCTGCACATCGTGAGGGCGGAGTCCGAGCAGGCCATCCGCGAGCGGCTCGCGCAGGACCCCTGGGCGCGGACCGGGATGCTCACCGTGACCAGCGTCGAGCGCTGGACGATCCTCCTCGACGGGCGCCGGTAGCAGGCGCGGCGCCCGCGTCCTCAGCCGAGCAGGGCGGTTCCGGCCGCCAGGGCGGCCTCGAGGGTGCCGGCAGGGAGGTCGGTGTAGGGTCGGGGCGGCGGCGGCTCCCCGTCCCCGCCGCGCAGGGGGCGCTGCCACCAACCGACGTCGCGCCACGAGCCGAGCTTCCAGCCCACCGAGCGGTACACGCCGGACCGGGTGAACCCCATCGCCTCGTGGAAGCCCTGGCTGGCGGGATTGGGCAGGGTGGCGCCGGCGAAGGCCATCCGGTATCCCTGGGCCGCCAGGATCTGGAGCAGCGAGGTGTAGAGGGCACGGCCGATGCCGCGCCCCCGTGCCGCCTCGGCGAGGTAGACGCTGGTCTCCACCGCCCAGGCGTAGGCGGCGCGCGGCGCGAAGCGACTCGCGTAGGCGTAGCCGGCGATGCCGCCGCCGTCCTCCTCGGCGACCAGCCACGGGTGGTCGGCGTGCCGGTCACGGATGCGGGCCGCCATCTCCTCCACCGAGGGCGGCGTGACCTCGAAGGAGACCGCGGTCGCCTCGACATAGGGAACGTAGACCGCCCTCACCGCCTCGGCGTCGGCGGGCGTCGCAAGCCGGATGTGCATGGTCCGGCAACACTACCAGCGGCCGTCGCCTGCCACATCCCGGCTTACGTCCCCCCCCGGATGGCGTCGAGGATGCTGGATCGAACGGCTCCTCGGCGACGCCTTCGGCGTGCTGGCTCCCCTCGACCGGATCCTGGGCCCCTGAGCCGTGTTCCCTCGCGGTCACGAGGTGACCGCAGCCTCGTGATGCCGGCCGCCGGCGGCCGCCTCTCGGCCAGCATGACGCGTGACGCCATGATGCTTGCAGCGGAGGTGGGGCCGGCTGTGGCTGGTGGTCGGGGCGATCGCCCGGTGGTGGGCATCCTGGCCCCTCTGGTGGCGGGCGCCCACATGACGCGGGTGATCGCCGGGGTCGCGTCCGCCACGGAGGCGGCGGGGGCCCGCATCATCGCCATCCAGACGCTGGATCCGGCCCTCTGGGGAACCGAGGTCATGCTTCCCCCGCCCCACCCGAGGGTCGCGAGCGATGGCGCGGGGTGGCCCCGGGGTGCCGGGGCGGCGCGGCCGCGCTTCCGCCTGCGTGCCGCATGGGACTGGATCGACGGCTTCCTGGTGGCACTCGACGCCGTGGAGCCGTGGTACCTCGATGCCATCCGCTCCGCCGGCAAGCCGGTGGTGATGATCAGCTGCCACACCAGGGGGTTCGACTGCCCCATGGTTCACGCCGACAACCGGTCCGGGGTCCTCCAGGCGGTCGATCACCTGGTGGCGCACGGTCACCGGCGGATCGCCTTCGCCGGCAGCCCGGCGCAGGCGGACATCGCCGAGCGGCTCGACGCGTACCGCGAGGGGCTGAGGGCACACGGCATCGCGCCGGACGACCGCCTCTTCTTCCCGACCGCCGACAACCTGGAGAGCAGCGGAGAGATCACCGGACGGGAGATGGTCGCCGCCGGCATGCCCTCGACGGCCATCGTGGCGGCGACCGACTACAACGCCCTCGGCATCATGAAGGCGCTGCGCGAGGCGGGCCTGGTCCTGCCCCGCGACCAGGCGATCGTCGGATTCGACGACGTGGACGCGGCCACGGCGATGCGGCCCACCCTGTCCACGGTCCGCCAGAGCCTGGACGTGATCGGTCAGAGCGCCGCCACCCTGCTCCTCGACATGGTGGGGGGCAAGCACGTCGCCCCGGGGTCCCACCGGGTGCCCACCGTCTTCCTGCCCCGCGAGTCCTGCGGCTGCACCGCCGCGACGGCGATCGGTGGGGCGGACGGGCCGGTGACCGCGCTCGACGGATCGGCGCGTGGACGGCTCCGCCACCGCCTCGAGCGCCTGCTGGTCGGTGCCGATGCCCCCACCCCGGCCCAGGTCGCGGTCCTGGACGGGGCGGTCGAGCTGATGCTGGGAGCCGGCGAGCCGCAGCCGCCGGGCGACGGGCCGCAGGCGGATGGGTACCAGAGGGCGGCTCTCGCCCTCTACTCGCTGAGCCCGCGCTGGACGACCATCATGACCACGGTCACCTGCCTGCGGCAGTACTGGCGGGAGAGGGCGGACGAGATCGGGGAGGCCCAGGCTCCCGACGAGGCGCGGGCTGAGCGCCAGGTCAACGACATGATCGTGGAGCTGTCCAGGTCGCTGGCCGATGAGGAGGCCGACACCCGGACCCGCCTGCAGCTGGCCATGGACATGGAGCACGACATGAGCAGCTCGATGATCCGGGGCAGCATGGGGGACCCGCGGGCGCTCGGGTGGCTGGCATTCACCCAGAACCGCGGAGCCTGCCTCGGGCTGTGGTCGGCGGACCAGCAGCCGGACGGCGGTGGCGGCCGTCTGCTGGACATCGCGGGCTCCTACCTCGAGGAGGGAGGGGAGCTGCGGCTGCCGGCGCGGACCGGGGTGGAGGCATTCCCGCCCCTCGCCTTCCTGGAGGAGCTGGGAGGCAGGGCCGGGGAGATGACCGTGATCCTCCCGGCATCCACCACCACCATGGACCTGGGGCTGCTGGCCCTGGTGACGCCGATCGAGGCGACCCAGATCAGCGGTCGTGATCGCCTCTTCGACAAGGGCGCCCTGCTCGGGGTCGCCATCGAGCGGGATCTGGTCACCGAACGGCTGCGGCGCTCCAACGCGGATCTGGCCACGTTCAGCCACGCCATGGCACACGACCTCCGCAACCCGCTGGCCACGATCACCATGTGGGCCTCCGTCGCCCGCTCACAGACGCCGCCCAGCGAGGAGACGGAGCCGGTCCTCAGGATCATCGACCAGATCCGGGAGGTGGCGGGCTACTCGAACGACCTGATCACCGCCCTCCCCCAGTACGCCGAGCTCGATCGGGGGGACCTCTCCTCCGAGCCCGTCGACCTCGGCCGGGCGGCGTCCAGAGCGGTCGCCACCGTCGGATCGGCGATCTCGGAACAGGGCGCCACCGTCGAGGTCGGAGCCCTGCCCACGGTCCGCGGCCGATTCGCCCAGCTCGAGCTCGTCCTGCAGAACCTCGTCGAGAACAGCATCAAGTACCGCGGCGCACCGCCTCCGAGGATCCGGATCGAGGCCGCTCTGGATGGCGGCTTCTGGACGCTGCGGTGCGGCGACAACGGCGCGGGCGTGCCGGACGCCGTCCGGGAGCGCGTCTTCGACCCATTCGTCCGCGGCCACGACTCGGTCCCCGGCAGCGGCCTCGGCCTCGCCACCTGCCGCCGCATCGTGGAAGGGCACGGCGGCCGCATCTGGATCGAGGCGACGGGGGGGACCGGCACGACCGTGGCCTTCACCCTCCCCGCGATCGCGGAGCCCGAGACCGGACCACCCCGGGGGCGTCCGCGCCGCCGGGCGCCCGACCGCGCCGCCGTGTTCCCTGGAGGTCACGAGGCGGCCCCAGGGCGGTGATGCCGCAGCCCGCCGCCGTGCGGTGGGCGAGCATTCGCCTGACGCAATGACTGGTTCTCCAGAGGGGCGGCTGGTGGCAGCTGCGGAGCCGGGCGGGCACGAGGTCATCGGGATCCTCTCCCCGCTGGTCGTCGGCACCTACATGAGCGAGGTGATCGAGGGGGTCGCCGGCGCCGCCGCCGCCGTCGGGGCCCGTGTCGTCGCGATCCAGACCCTGGACCTGAGCACCGACGGCCCCGAGCCCCCGGTGTCCGGTGCCGAAGCCCGCCCGACCGGGGGGCGCGACTATGTGGGATACCCGGTGGGCACCGAGGCCCTGGCGCCCCATTACACCCTGCGGGCGGCCTGGGACCTGGTCTCCGGCTTCGTCGTAGTGCTCAAGGCGGTGGAGCCCTGGTACCTCCGGGCCATCCGGGACGCGGGCAAGCCCCTGGTGATCGTCAGCGACGAACCGGAGGGCTGCGACTGGCCGGTGGTCCTCACCGACAACCGCACGGGGATCATCGAGGCTGTCTCCCACCTCGTCGGCCACGGCCACCGGCGGATCGCCTTCGCCGGCAGCCTCAAGCAGCTCGACATCAGGGAGCGGCGCGAGGCGTACCGCGAGGCGCTCGCCATGAACGGCATCGAGCCCGACGACGACCTCTTCTTCGACACCACGGACAACCTGGAGGGTGGCGGCGAGATAGCCGCCCGCAGGATGCTGGCCGCCGGCATGCCCTCGACAGCGGTGGTGGCGGGCACCGACTACAACGCCCTCGGCATGATGAAGGTGCTGCGCGAGGCCGGGGAGATCCTTCCCCGAGATCAGGCGATCGTCGGTTTCGACGATGTCGCCGCGGCCGCCGAGGTCCAGCCCGCCCTCTCCACCGTGCACCAGAGCGCCAGGGACACCGCGCGCATCGCGGCGAACCTCCTTCTCGACATGCTCCGCGGCCGGGAGGTGGCGAGGGGGCGGCACCTGGTGCCCGCTACCTTCGTGCCCCGCGCGTCGTGCGGGTGTGTCGGATTCGACGGCCCGGCCAATGCCGACGCGTTTGTCGGCCTGTCACCCCGGGACCGGCTCAGGCGCCGGCTCCAGCGCCGCCTGCTGGGCCCGGACGGACCAACGGTGGCCGAGTCCACCGCCCTGGACAGGGTCGTCGAGCTGGTGGCGGACTACGTCGAGCGCGGGGCGGTCGAGGGAGGGGCTGACGCGCTGGCCGAGCTGTCCCAGACCCTCCACACCCTGAACCCCCGGTCGGTGACCGTCACCGCCAGCATGGATTGCCTGCGCCAGTACCGGCGGGACCTGGGCCAGTCGCAGGACGCGCAGCAGACCCTGGATCGCGTCGAGCGAGTGGTCTCGCAGGTGGGGAGCGATCTGACCTGGTTCGTACAGGACGACGAGGAGCGCGCCCGCTCCGAGCTGCACCGATCCATGAGCCTCGAGCATCAGCTGAGCATGACCCTGCTGAGCGACGGCGCCGGAGACCCGCGGTCGCTCGGTTGGCTGTCCCGCACCACGGCCCGGGCCGGATGTCTGGGCCTGTGGCCGGCCGAGATCGGGGCGGCGGGCGGCGCCGGCTCCGGCCTGACCATCGCGGGCTCGTATTCTCTTGAGGGGGACCCGCCGGCCCTTCCCGCACAGGTGCGGATCGAGGAGTTCCCCCCGGCCAGCCTCCTCCAGGACGAGGGGTGGCAGGTGGGAGAGATCGCCGTGGTCCTCCCCGTCAAGACCAGGAGCATGGACCTGGGCCTGCTCGCCGTGGTGAACCCGGTCGACGCGACCCAGATCACCGGGCACGACCGCCTCTTCGAGCAGGCCGCCCTCCTCAGCGTGGCGATCGAACGCACGGTCATGACCGAGCGTCTCCGCCGTTCCAACGCCGACCTGGCCACCTTCAGCCACGCCATGGCCCACGACCTGCGCAACCCGCTCGCCACCATCACCATGTGGGCGTCGGTGGCGCGATCCCAGGCCGCCTCCGGCGGCGACCCGGCCGCGATCCTGCAGATGATCGACCAGATCGGTGAGGTGGCCCGTTTCTCCACCGACCTCGTCGGCGACCTGCTCCGCTACGCGGAGCTCGACCGGGGCGAGGAGGCGGCGGAGCTCGTCGACCTGAATCGCGCCCTGCGCCTGGCGCTGGCGACCACCCGCTCGGCGCTCGCCGACCAGGCGGCCGTCGTCGACGCGGCCGACCTGCCGACCGTCCCCGGACGCTTCGGGCAGCTGGAACTGGTGCTGCAGAACCTCATCGAGAACGGGGTGAAGTACCGCGGCGTCCGCCCGCCCCGGCTCCACATCGACGCCACCCTGGAGGGCGGCATCTGGACCCTGCGCTGCCGGGACAACGGCGAGGGCGTGCCCCCCATGGTCCGCGACCGCATCTTCGAACCCTTCGTGCGCGGCCACCTGTCGGTCCCCGGCAGCGGCCTCGGCCTGGCCACGTGCCGCCGCATCGTCGAGGGTCACGGGGGCCGGATCTGGATCGAGTCGAGCGGGGCGGCGGGGACCACCTTCGCGTTCACCCTGCCGGCGTCCCCGACCTCGAAGGGGACCGCCGGCCCGAGCCCACGGCTGACCGCCGGGATCCACCCGCTGGGCGGCGGCAACCCGTGGGATCCGGAGCGCCCAGCGGCTCCGGGCGGCCCCGGCGACCGCGCCGGCCGAGGCAGGCCGGGTCCAACCCGGCCACTCCCCTCCCCAGCTGAGCCGGGCCGCCCCACCCGCGGACGGGGGTGACCCCGATCCTGGACGTCCACCCCGGAGCCTCGTGACCGCCCCGGGCGGCCGGCGCATCAGACCCGGTGCTTGAGGACGACCGCCGCCACCGAGCCGCCGGCGACGAGCACGCACATCAGGCCGCCGACCGGCGAGGGGACGATCCCGCCACCCGTCTGCCCCGTCCCGCCATGGCCGCCCGCAACGGTCGCGGCGGCCGTCGGAGTCGGAGTCGAGGCCGGCGTGGCGGCCGGAGTCTGCGGCTCCGGGGTCGGAGGCTCGGCGTAGGTCGCCGTCGGCGTGGGGGTCGATGCCGGGGCGGGGGTGGCCGTCGGCACCGCGGTCGGAGTGGGCGTGGGCGTCGGCCTGGGCGTCGGCGTCGGCGTCGGCGTGGGGGTCGGGGTCGGAGTGGCGGTCGGCGTCGGCGTTGGCGTAGCGCAGCTGCCGGTGTAGCCGCTGGGCAGGGAGATCGAGGCCGTGGCCAGGGCCGGGGAGTCCCACCCGCCGGTGCCCGACGGGGCCCACAGGGAGATGGTCGCCGCCGTGATCGTCTTCCCACCGTAGGTCACCGGGACCGAGGCGTTGGTCTTGCTCCACAGGCTGCTCTCCGACCCCAAGGTGGAGAGGGCGACGGGGACGTTGCCGGTGCCGATGACCTCGGTCGTCGATCCGGCCGTCACCGACATGGTGACGCCGTCCGTGCCCGGCGTCCCGGCGGTGACCGAGGCGACCAGCGAGTAGCCGGAACAGGTGTGGGTGGCCGTCAGAGCCGGCACGTCCCCGGCGGCCGCGGTGGCCGAGAGGGGGGCCGCGAGCAGCGCGGCCGACCCCGCCCCGAGGGCCAGGATGACGCCGAGCAGCAGCCTTTTCACGCGCTCCACTCTAGGGATGCTGCCGGTGCGCTACACGCTCATCCGACGAGTCGTTTCAATTGGACGCGAAGTGTCGCGGACGCCATCCTCCCGCGTCCCCGGCGTAGGCTGTCACAGGGAATCCCGATGCGAGCGCTGGTCACCTCCGCCACTCCCCCCCACGCTGAGCTGGCCGTCGTCCCCGACCCGGCGCCGCCGTACGACGAGGCGCTGGTCGAGGTGCGCGCCATCAGCCTCAACCGCGGCGAGGTCAGGCAGCTCGCCGGCAAGCCCCCGGGCACGGTCACCGGGTGGGACCTGGCCGGCGTGGTGCGCACCCGCGCGGCGGACGGCAGCGGTCCCGCCCCGGGTGCCCGCGTCGTCGGCCTGGTGCCCTCCGGCGCGTGGGCCCAGCTCGCCGCCGTCCGGACCGCCTACCTTGCGGTCCTCCCCGACGGCGTCTCATTCGAGCAGGCGGCGGCGCTGCCGGTCGCCGGTCTCACGGCGCTGCGCGCCCTCGAGATCGGCGGCTTCGCCCTGGGCAAGCGGGTGCTGGTCACCGGCGCCAGCGGCGGCGTCGGGCGCTTCGGCATCCAGCTGGCCAGGCTGGCCGGGGCCCACGTCACGGCGGTGGCGGGGCGGACCGAGGGGCTGCGCGAGCTGGGGGCCGGCGAGGTGCTGTCCGATCTCGAGCCCGAGGGCCCGACCTACGACGTCGTGCTCGACGCCGTGGGAGGGGCGACGCTGGGGGCGGCACTCTGCCGGGTGGCCCCGGGCGGCACCGTCATCAGCTTCGCCTCCACCGCTCCCGACCCGGTCGCCTATCCCTCCCGCGCCTTCTTCGCGCGGGCCCCGGGCGCGCGGCTCTACGCGCTATTCCTCTTCGCCGAGCTGCAGAGGACGGGATCGGCCAGCGCCGACCTGCGGCGCCTGGCCGACCTGGTCGACGCGGGACGGCTTGATCCGCAGATCGCGCTGCGGGACTCGTGGACCGGCGCCGGCGCCGCCATCGAGGCGCTGATCGCCCGCCGCGTCAACGGCAAGGCGGTCCTGACCGTGGATCAGCCCTGATCTGAGGGCGTCCCGCTCAGCTGGCCGTCGAGGTAGGTGAGGAAGGCCGCCACGTCGCCGGTCATGTTACCGGTGAGCTGCTCGGCGCACGAGTACTCGCTGAGCGTCGTGGACGCCGCCCCGCCCCTGTCCATGATCACGGTGTACTGGATGCCCCCGGTGCAGCCGGTGCTCACGGTGCTCGATCCGCTCATGCCGATCCGATCCTGGGCGATCGCCTGCTGGAAGGCGGTCAGCGACGAGGGCGACGTCAGCGTCGCCTGCCTCGACCCGTAGGGGGGCGGGAGGGACTGGTAGGAGCTGATCTGGACGCGGGTGAGACCGGCGGTGTCGACGGTCGACCCGCCGCAGGCGGTGACCAGCAGGGCGCTGGCGGCGACGAGGATGGGGAGGGCATGCCGGCGCATGGCGCGGGACAGCGTATCTCGGCCGCCGCCACGATGGGCGAAACTACCGCCCATGGCCTGCGACTGGCTCCTCATCGACGGCTCCAGCCTGATCTTCCGCGCCTTCTACGGCGTCCCCGCCGCCGGCGCCCGCGCCCCCGACGGCCGGCCGGTCAACGCGGTGCGAGGCTGTCTCGACAGCCTCGCCCGCCTCATCGCGCAGCGCCGCCCGCGCCACATCGCCATGGCCAGCGACGAGGACTGGCGCCCGGGCTGGAGGGTCGCCCTCATCCCCGAGTACAAGGCCCATCGCGTCGCCGAGCCGGTGCCGCCGGAGCTGATCCCGCAGATGCCGGTGATCCACGAGCTGCTCGACGCCCTGGGGGTGGACGTCCGCGGCCTCGCCGGCTACGAGGCGGAGGACGTCATCGCCACCTGGACGGCGCTGGCACCGGGAAGCATCGAGGTGTGGAGCGGCGACCGCGATCTCTTCGCCCTGGTGGAGGACCCGCGCGTCGTGGTCCTCTACCCGGAGCGCGGCGGGCTCGCCACCGTCGACGAGGCCGAGATCACCCGCCGCTACGGCATCCCCGGCCGCAGCTACGCCGACTTCGCGGTGCTGCGCGGCGATCCCTCCGACGGCCTGCCCGGGGTGCGCGGGGTGGGAGACCGGACGGCGGCGGAGCTGGTCCGCCGCCACGGCGGCCTCGACGCCATGCTCGGCGAGGCCCGCTTCAGCGACGCCGACCGCGACTACCTGCGCCGGGCCCGTCTCGTCGTCCGCCCCGTGCTCGACCTCCCCCTCACCCTACCGCCGGGCCGCCGCGACCGCTACCCGGCCGATACCGCGCGGTTCACCGCGCTCACCCGCGACCACGGCATGGTCAGCCCCGGCTCGCGGCTGGTGGCGGCGCTCGCCACGCTCGCCGAGGCCTGATCCCCGCCGCTCAGGAGTGGAACAGGAGCTGGAGTGCCGCCGGCCCCAGCAGCATCAGGAAGATGCAGGGGAAGATGCAGCACATCATGGGGAAGAGCATGAGGATCGGCGCGCGATGCCCGGCCTGCTCGGCGCGCTGCTTGCGCATGCGGCGCAGGTCCTCGGACTGGATGCGCAGGACGTTGGCGATGCTGACGCCGAGCGGCTCGGACTGCACCACCGAGCGGATGAAACCGGTCAGCTCCTCCACGTCGTTGCGCTCCGCCATGCCCATCAGCGCCTCGGATCGCGGGCGGCCGAGACGCACCTCGTTGATGACCTTCTGGAACTCCCCGGAGAGGACGCCCTCGTCGCTCTCGCTGACCCGCATGATGGCCATGTCGAGGGAGAGACCCGCCTCCATGCAGACGGTGAGCAGGTCGAGCGCCCCGGGGAGGGCGAGGCGGATCACCGTCTGACGCTTCTTCGCCTTGCTCTTCAGCGACTCGGTCGGGTACAGGTACATGAGCACCGCGAAGCCGACGATCACCGCGATGTTCAGGGGCGGCTTCATGTGGGCGACCTGGGTGAGGCCCCAGCCCACCGCGATGCCGGCGATGGGGAGGAGCAGGCGCAGCGCGAGCAGCGACTCGGCCCGCTGGCGCGACCCCGACTTGGCGACGAGCTGGCGGAGCTGCTGCAGCTGGCCTTCTTTGGTCCGCCGGGCGATGAACTTGCCGATGAAACCCAGGACGGGCAGCACGATGCGGTCGAAGGCGGGCTCGGTGAGCTCGCCGGTGACGAGGTCGATGTCGTATGCGGGGGTGTCGGCGACCCGTGCCAGGCGCTGTTCCAGGACGCCGGCGGACTGCCCCTGGGGCAGCATCACCCAGACGAGGAGGAAGGCGGCGAGCGCGAAGGCGGCGCCCGAGGCGATGAGCACGGCGCCGCTCATACCTTGATCGCCGTGATCTTGCGGATGATGCCGTAGCCGCAGGCCATCATGAAGGCGGCCATCCCCAGCATGATCTGGCCGGGCAGCTTGTGCACCATCGGCGAGAAGTAGGTGGGGGCGATGACCATGAGGATGCCGCCGAGGGCGAAGGGGAGCGCCAGCAGCACGTAGCCCGACGCCCGCGCCTGGCTGGTCAGCGTCTTGATCTCGCCGCGGATGCGCACCCGCTCCCGCACCGTGAACTCGATGGTGTCGATGATCTGCGCCAGGTTGCCGCCCACCTGCGACTGGATCTGCACGGCGACGAGCATGAGGCGCAGATCCTCGGATTCATTCCGCTTCACCATGCGCACGAAGGCGTCGTTCATGGGGATGCCGAGCTGCACCTCACGGGTGAGGCGGGCGAGCTCGGCGCCGATCGGATTGGGGCTGTTCTTGGCCGCCAGGTCCACCGCCTGGGCGAAGGTGTAGCCGGCCTTCATGGCGCCGCTGATGGCGAGCATCGCCGGCGAGAGCTGGGCGTCGAACGCCTTGGCCCGCCGCGAGGCGCGGATGGGCAGCACGGCCTGCGCTCCGACATAGCCGACGACCGCGCCGATGAGGGCGGCGATCGGCGACCCGAAGCGCAGCAGGGCGAGGACGGCGACGGCCGCGGTCGCCCCCAGGGAGACCAGGATCCATTCGGCCGGGCGCAGCTTGAGGTCGGCTCGGGCGAGACGGTCGGCCAGCTGCCCGGCACGGTCCGTGCGCTCGAAGCGGCTGCCCACCGAGCGCTGCAGGCCGCGCCGCAGGCGGTCGAGCGGCGATCCGGCCTGCTGGGGCGTGGGGAGCGGGTCGATGCGCTGCTCAAGGGTCTCCAGCCGGCGCAGCTCGGACCGGCCGGTGGGCAGCAGCGCGAGGACGAGGCCGATGAAGAGAGCCGCAGCCCCGAGAGCAGAACAGAGGATGGCCGTGGTCGACACCTAGCGTCCCCGCGGGGCCATCACCCGGTCTGGCTCTGCCAGGTCTGCCCGCCGAAGATGGTGAGAGTCTCGGTGGTGTCCGACGCCAGCTTCGTGTAGTCGGCCTTGGCGACGAGCACGTAATGGAACGTCACGTTGGCGCTGTTGGTGAGGACGCCGAGGTCCTTGGCCTGCGCCAGCGGCAGCTCGACCAGCATCACCGTGGCCGAGGCTCCGGTCGGGGATGCGGCCGCTCCCAGCTCGATGACGGTGACGTTGGTGAACGACCCGTCACCGATGAGATAGGCGGTGCCGGTGGGCGCCCAGATGTCCACCAGGATGTCGATCTGCTCCCCGGCCGCCGGGTACCCGCCCGCCCCCTCCAGCGCCGTGTAGGGGATGGAGACGGCGACGTCACCCGCAAGCAGGGTGAAGGGGATGGCCGAGGGCTGGGCGCTCGCGCCCGCCGTGGTGATGAGCATGGTCGACTGGAGCACGGTGCCCGCGCTCAGTGCGACGGCGAAGTACTGGGACCCGGTGGTGAGATCCGCCAGCGACGCGCTTCCCGTGTAGTACGTCGGACTGCCGCTGGCGGGCGCGCTGGGAAGCGAGCTCGCCGGCACCGACACCAGCGCGACGTTGGTGGCGGAGACCTTCTCACCCACGGTGACGGCGGAGGAGACCTCGACGACGGACACCATCGGGACCGGCGTCGCCGTCGGCGCGGTCTGATTCGTCGTTGCCGGCGACCCCGTCGATCCCTTGTACGTCATGGCCACGTAGAAGGCGCCGGCCGCGACCACCGCGGCGACGACGGCAACCATGACACGCCTGCGGCGCTGGGCGCTGACAGCCACTTTTGTCTCTCTTCTGCTCCGATGGAGGACCGCCCGGCGATCGAGCCCGCTGTTGGGCGTCGCCTGCCTGATCGTGGGGGGAGGGCCAGAGGCGAGTCGGTACCGTCACTGGAATGTGAAGGGCCTGCGTCATCGAGGGCACCCGGTGGCGGGCCGATCTTCACCGGCCGCCGCGGAGCCTGGACCGGCCCATCCCGTAGGATCGGCCGGTGCCGGTGCGAACCCGCCTCTACCTCTGCCGCCACTGCGACGTCGCCAACCCCCGGAAGGTCCTCTACGGCTACCTTCCCGGCTTCGGCCTCAGTGACAAGGGGCTGCGCCAGGCGGAGGCGATGGGCCGGTACCTGGCCGGCCGGCCGATCCGGCGCATCTACACGAGCCCGCTGGAGCGTGCCGAGGAAACCTCGGCCATCCTCGCCCGCCATCTCGACCAGGTCGAGGTGGTCCCCGACCCGGACCTGCTGGAGGCCCGCTTCAGCCTCTACCTCGAGGGCGTCCCCGCCAAGCAGGTCCCCTGGCGGAGGCCGCTGTGGTGGGTCCACCTCGTCTGGCCGGGTCTGCTCCGCCGGGACGAGACCGTCCCCGGCATGGCGGAGCGGATCGGGCGGCCCCTCGCCCGGCTCCTCGCCGACTTCCCCGGGGAGAGCGGCGCCTGCGTCAGCCACGGCGACCCCATCCAGGCCTTCTGGATCCGGCACCGGGGGCGGCCCGTCTGGGCCCTCCACCGTCTGCAGTGCGCCAAGGGCGGCCTGCTCATCCTCGATTACGACGGCACCACGCTCGCCCGCATCACCTACATGTCCCCGGAGAGGATCGCGGCGGCCGCCGCCCCCGCCGCGGGCACCGCGCCGGCCGCCGGCTGAGGGCCCTGGCCGGCGCCGGCCCTGCCTCAGCCTCCGGCGAGGATGCCGAGGGGATCGAAGACGGCGGCGACCTCGCCGGTGGGGCGCACCCCCGCCGCCGGGACCGTCTCGGCCCTGGCGCCGGCGGGGGTGAGGCGCAGCTGGACGGCGACGACGGCCGCCAGCCGGCCGGCGCTGCCGAGCAGCAGGGAGGTGACGTCGTAGCCGACGACATCCTTCAGCACGGCGGCCCCGGCACGGACGAGGTCGCCGCCGGGGAGGGCCGCCTCCAGGCCGCAGAGGCTTCGCCGCGGCAGCCCGCCGGCCCCGACGAGCGAGCCCACACGGGACTGGGCGGCGTGCCCGCCCAGGCCGGCCACCGCCACGCGGGCGGCGGCGAGCGATCGGATCAGGGCGGCCACGGTCGCCCCGGCCTCGGCCCGGGCGATGCCGTTGGCAGCGTCCACGGCGATGGCGGTGAGCCTCCCCAGGCTGAGGACGGCACCTCCCTCCGGGGCGTCCGAGGCGTCGCCCGCACCGCTGGCGATGTGGAGCGGCAGGCGCCACTCCTGGGCGATGCGCAGGACGGCCTGGACGCCCTCGGCGGACCCGGGGGCCAGCACCGATCCGTCCTGCAGGACCGAGCCCGGCCCCAGGGCCACGGCCAGGGCGCGGCGGAGGCTCGCATCCACTGGCGGCGAAGTGTAGACGCATGGCGGAGGATCGCCCGTCCGGTGCGAACTCGGGCCGGCGCTACACTCGGGCGAGGCGACCACGTTCATCGGTGAGGCCTGCGGCATGAACCCGGCCATCCATCGGCACCGCAGGGCCGGCCGCCCCGAGGGCCGGCGCATCGGGAGCGCCCTCCTCTCCGTCGCCGCCGCCGCGCTGGTGCTGAGCGCGGCCGGCTGCGCCGGCTCCAGTCCCCACCCCACCGGCAGCCCCACCGGCCCGTCGCCCACCGTGGCGCCGAGCGCCACCCCGGCGGTCCCGGTCTCCTGGGGCCTCGCCGCCGTTCCCATCCCCGCCGGCAGCACGGCCTCCGATCTCAACGCGGTGGCGTGCGCCGGCGCCAGCGACTGCTGGGCCGTCGGCTCCTCCACCGTGGCGGGCGGAGGCGGGGCCCAGGCGCTGATCGAACAGAACACGGGCGGCGGCTGGGCGATCGTGCAGGCCCCCGCTCCGACCGCCGGCGGGTCGAGCCAGCTGGAGAGCGTGACCTGCGCCACTGCCGGCGAGTGCTGGGCGACCGGCTTCTCCACCGACGGCACCGGCGACCAGCACACCCTGATCGAGGAGGACACCGGCGGCGGCTGGAACGACGTCTCCAGCCCCTCCCCCTCCGGCGGGGGCGATGTCCGCCTCGACGCGGTGACCTGCGCCGGCGCCGCCGACTGCTGGGCCGTCGGCTTCTCCGATGCGGCCGGAACCATCATCGAGCAGTACAGGGGGGCGACCTGGAGCACCGTCACCTCCCCCACCCCGCCCGGCGGACCGGGGGGCGTGCTGTCCGGGGTGGCCTGCGCCGGCGCCACCGACTGCTGGGCGGTCGGCAACGCCTACAACAGCGGTGGCCGGCAGGCGCCGCTCATCGAGCACGACACCGGCAGCGGCTGGATCATCGTCTCCAGCCCGACGCCGAACGGCAGCCCCGAGAGCGTGCTCAACAGCGTGACCTGCGCCGGCACCAGCTCCTGCTGGGCGGTCGGCGACACGTATGACGCCGCCGGCGCCGAGGTGCCCCTGATCGAGCGGACCACGGGCGGCGGCTGGAGCATCGTGCCCAGCCTGACGCCCTCGAACAGCGTCTTCGACGCGGTGGCCTGCGCCGGCGCGGGTGACTGCTGGGCGGCCGGCTTCACCAGCACCACCCCCGGCGGCACCACCTTCCAGTCGCTGATCGAGGACTACGCGCAGGGCGCCTGGAGCATCGTCCCCGCTCCCGCGACACCCGGCGGCACCGACACCGAGCTGGACGGCATCGCCTGCGTCAGCGCCACCCACTGCTGGGCCGCCGGATCGTCCGGCGACGTCTCCCCCACCAGCGGCCAGGCCCTCCTCGAGCAGCTGCAGCCAGCGGCGGCCTGATCACCCGGGCGTCGCCGGAGAGGCCGCTTCCGCGGCCGGCACCGCCTTGCCCGTCACCCGGGGTGCGCTCTACAGTGCGGACGGTTCACACCGAGGCATCGGCCGGCGCCATCGAGGAGATCCGAACGTGACCTGTGAGAGGTGCGGGTACACGATCCTCGACCCGTCGGTCCCCGCATGCCCCGTGTGCGGAACGCCAACGGCCACCGGAGAAGGTGCCGGGTCGCCGGGGCGAGGAGCTCTGGCTGGGCGGTGCGAAAGGTGCGGGTACACGGTCGTCGACCCGTCGGTCTCCACCTGTCCTCTCTGCGCCACACCGAGGGTCGCCGCGCCCCGGTCCTCGGGCTGGATGGCGGCGCCCTCTCCCCCGCCTCCTCCCCCATCGACGGCGTCCACCACGCTGGGGCCCTGGCCACCTCCACCCTCCGGACCCTCCCCCTCCGGGCTCGGGCAGCCGTGGGCGCCTCCCGCCTTTGCCGGAGGCGGTCTGGATGGCCCCTCCCGGCCCCGCCTCCTGACCGTGGTGCTCGTGGGCATGACGCTCGTCACCGTCGCCGTCGGCTTCGGCGGCCTGATCCGGAGCACGGGTCCCCACGCGGGTCGGGCCGGCAACTCGATCCCGGCGCCCACTCTCAGTCTCCCGGCAGCGACTCCAGCTCCAACGATCGATCCGCTCCAGTACGTGTACTCGTTCACGGAGACCGAGCCGGGCGGCTACACGTTCTCGGGCTCCCTGTCCCTCGGAGCCCCCGAACAGTTTGCCCGGGGTGAGGTGCAGGGCGATCTGACCGCGGGCAGCGCGTGCACCATCGATCCTCGAACCGATGCCGTCGTCCCGGGCGTGCTGACGCTGACCAACACGAGCAGCACGGCAGCGGAAGGTGCGGTCACGCTCAGCTGGCAGGGAATCGGCTCCTTCGGCGGGATCAGCGCCGTCGAAGGCAACTTCTCCGACGGCCCGGCATGCGAGGGCGGCGATGCGGGCTTCGACACAGGCTCCCTGAGGGTGGACAGCAACCCCCTGCAGCCCGGCGCGTCCATGCGGCTCGACCTCTTCGTCGTCGCGGCAGACCTCGGCAATCCGAACAGCGTGCGCGGCGGCCTCGGGGAGTTGGGCGACCAACTCTGGTTGGTGAGCTCGATCGCTCCGGACACCGGCAGCGGCATCACTCCGACCTCGCTCAACGGTCCGGGGGTGTCCGGCACCGGCAGCTCGGACGACCCGTTCACCATCCCCGTCGGCGGAGATTGATGGGCCCGACACGGTGGTCCGGCGAGGACACTGACTGCCGGTCGACCCCGGCCGGGTTGACGCGGACGGCCCCCCTCCCGTATGCTCCCCCCACGATGCAGATCACGCGCGCCCTCAAACAGCTCGCCGGACGGAAAGCCCTCGCAGGGGCCAAAGCCACCGGTTCGAACTAGAGGCGCGCGCCGCAAGGCGCTCCCGCCGCCGGCGGAAGAGGGCTCCCCCAGAGCGAGGGAGCCCTCTTCGTTTGTCCAGAGCAGTTCAGAAGAAGTCCGCGGGAGTCCCATGAGCATCCAGCCGCAATCACACCCGATCCGTGTCGTCGTCCTTCCCGGCGACGGCATCGGCCCGGAGGTCATCGCCAGCGCGGTGAGCGTCCTCGAGCGCGCCGCCGCCACCCACCACCTCTCCCTGGAGCTGACCGAGCGGCCGATCGCCGGAGCCGCCATCGAGGCGGAGGGACGCCCCCTGCCCGAGGCGACACTCCAGCTCTGCCGGGCGGCCGACGCCGTCCTCTTCGGCGCCGCCGGGGCCCCGCGCTGGGACCATCTGCGCGGCGACGCGAGGCCGGGAGCAGCCATCCACGGGCTGCGCCAGCGGCTGGGCCTCAGCATCAATCTCCGCCCTGTCCGCGCCTTCCCCGCCCTCTCCGGCTGCGGCCCGCTGCGGCCCGAGGTCACTCGCGGCACCGACTTCATCGTGGTGCGCGAGCTGTCCGCCGGCGCCTACTACGGCGCTCACGGCCGGAGCGGCGAGGGCGACGCGGAGCGCGCCCATGACACCATCACCTACAGCCGCCAGCAGATCGCCCGCGTCGTCGGCTTCGCTTTTGAGCTGGCCCGCGGCCGCAGCCGCCACCTCACCTCGGTGGACAAGGCGAATGCCCTCGTCAGCGGGCGGCTCTGGCGCGACGTCACCTCCGAGCTGGCCGCGGACAACCCGGACGTCGCCCTCGATCACCAGCTCATCGACAGCTTCGCGCTGCGCATGCTCCAGCAGCCGTCAGCGTTGGACGTGGTGGTCGCCGAGAACCTCTTCGGCGACATCCTGAGCGACGAGGCGGCGGCGATCAGCGGGTCGCTCGGGCTGATGGCGTCGGCCAGCCTCAATCCCGACGGCGGCCCCGCCCTCTACGAGCCGATCCACGGCACCGCGCCGGACATCGCCGGGCGCGGCATCGCCAACCCGGTGGGATCGATCCTGAGCGTCGCCCTCCTCTTCGAGCACTCGCTCCGCCTCCCCGAGGTCGCGGCGGAGATCCGCGCCGCGGTGGACGCGGCCCTCGACGCGGGAGCACGGACCCCCGACCTGGGCGGCACCAGCTCGACCGACGAGATGACCAGGGCGGTGCTCGATGCCCTGCCCGCCCGCCGGGCGCTGGAGGCGCGGGCATGACCGTCGAGCACATGGCCATCATCGACTCCACCCTCCGCGAGGGCGAGCAGTTCGCCGGGGCCGACTTCACCACCGACCAGAAGCTGGAGATCATCGCCGCCCTCGACGAGTTCGGCGTCGACTACATCGAGATGACCTCCCCGGCGGCCTCGCCCCAGTCGGAGGCCGACCTGAGGGCCGTGGTCGCCGCCCGGCCCCGGGCCCGGGTGCTCACCCACACCCGCTGCTCCATCGAGGATGTGGACCGGGCGCTGGCCGCCGGCGCGGACGGCGTCAACGTCCTCTTCGCCACCTCCGACGTGCTCCGCCGGGCGAGCCACCGGCGCTCCCTCGACGAGGTGATCGACATCGCCTGCCGGGTCATCAGCCATGTCCGCAGCGCCGGCCGCGAGATCCGCTTCAGCTGCGAGGACGCATTCCGGAGCGACCTCGAGGAGATCCTGGCGGTGTACCGGGCCGTCGACGCCTGCGGCCCCCACCGGGTCGGCATCGCCGACACGGTCGGCATCGCCACCCCGCGCGAGGTCGAGGAGATGGTGGTGGCGGTGCGGGCCGCGGTCGGCTGCGACATCGAGTTCCACGGCCACAACGACACCGGCTGCGCGGTGGCCAACGCCCTGGCCGCCCTGGAGGCCGGCGCCACCCACATCGACACCACCGTGCTCGGCATCGGCGAGCGCAACGGGATCGCCTCCCTCTCCGGGCTCATCGCCCGGATCGGCACCGTGTCCCCGGAGCGGGTCGAGCCCTACCGCCTCGACCTCCTCCCCCAGCTCGACGCCCTGGTCGCCCGCATCCTCGGCATCGGGGTGCCCTTCAACGCCCCCATCACCGGCGCCTTCGCCTTCACCCACAAGGCGGGGATGCACAGCAACGCGGTGCTCCGCGACCCGCGCAGCTACGAGGTGCTCCAGCCCGAGCGTTACGGTCTGGATCGGCAGATACTCATCGGCCACCGGCTGGTCGGCCGCAACGCGATCCGCGACCGGGTGGCGAGCCTCGGGCTCGACCTCGACGAGGAGCAGATCGCGGCGGCCACCGCCGAGATCAAGCGGCTCGCCGACTCGGCAACCCTCGCCGACGGGCAGGTGGACGACCTCCTGCTCCGCTGGCCCAACCCCGCCGCCTAGCCCACACAGCAGGAGAAGCCACCGAGATGGGAACCCTCGTCGAAGAGATCTTCAGCCGCCGGTTGGGACGTCAGGTCCGGGCCGGCGACACCGTGGTCGCCGAGGTGGACGCGGTGATGGCCCACGACGTCACCGGGCCGCTCGCCATCGACGCCTTCCGCAGCCTGGAGATGCCGCTCTGGAACCCCCAGCGCACCATCTTCAGCTTCGACCACGTCTTCCCCTCCAACAGCATCGCGGCCAGCGAGCTGCACCGGCGCATCCGCGAGTTCGCCGTGGAGCACGGCGTCAAGAACCTCTTCGCCGAGGGCATCTGCCACCTGGTGATGGTGGAGCGGGGTTTCGTCCGCCCGGGCGGCGTCGTGGTGGGGGCCGACTCCCACAGCACCACGTACGGGGCGCTGGGCTGCTTCTCCACCGGCATGGGGTCCACCGACATCGGCGTGACCATGGCCACCGGCCGATCCTGGTTCCGCATCCCGGAGACGCTGCGCATCGAGGTCTCCGGGGAGCTGGCGCGCGGCGTTCAGTCCAAGGACCTCGCCCTCTCGGTGATCCGCCGCCTCGGGGCCGAGGGCGCCAACTACCTCGCCGTCGAGTGGGGCGGGCCGACCGTCGACACCATGGGGATGTCGGAGCGCTTCACCCTGTCGAACCTGTCGGTCGACTTCGGCGCCAAGTGCGGGCTCTGCGAGGTGGACGAGAAGACCTGGGCGTACCTCGGCCTCCCCGACGGCGGCGCCATGCGCGCGCACGACCCGGTGTACGCCGACACGCTGCGGGTCGACGTCGGCGGCCTGGAGCCCCAGGTCTCGGCGCCGCCGGCGATCGAGAACGTCCGGCCGCTGTCGGAGCTGGCGGGCATCCGCCTCGACGAGGTCTTCATCGGCAGCTGCGCCAACGGCCGGATCGAGGACATGGCGGTCGTCGCCGGCATGCTCGAGGGCCGCCAGGTGCATCCCGACACCAGGACCATCATCGTGCCCGGGACCCGCACCGCCTACGTCCAGGCCCTGGAGCGCGGCTACATCGACACCTTCGTCCGGGCCGGCGCCGTGGTCATGGCCGCCGGCTGCGGCCCCTGCCTGGGCCGGCAGCACGGCACCCTCGGCCCCGGGGAGCGGGCCCTGTCCACCAGCATGCGCAACTACCCGGGCAGGATGGGCAGCCCGGAGGCGGAGATCTACCTGGCGAACCCGGCGGTGGCCGCGGCGTCCGCGCTGGCCGGCGTCATCGCCGACCCACGGGAGGAGAACTGATGGCACGGGTATTCCGCTTCGGCGACGGCATCTCCACCGATGCGATCATGCCCGGGCGGTACAACCTCACCACCGACCCGGAGGCGCTGGCCCGCGCCTGCTTCATCGAGAACCGGCCCGACTTCGGGCAGACGGTGCGCCCCGGCGACATCATCGTGGCGGGGAACAACTTCGGGTGCGGCAGCTCCCGAGAGCACGCCCCGCTGGCCATCAAGGCGTCCGGCATCGGCGCCGTGGTGGCCCGCTCCTTCGCCCGCATCTTCTACCGCAACGCCGTCAACCTCGGCCTGCCGGCGATCCGCTGCGCCGACCTGTACGATGCCGTGTCGGATGGAGACGTGGTGGACATCGACATCCTCGCCGGCATCATCACCGCCGGCGGCAGCACGTTCCGGGGCGAGCCGCCCTCCGCGGTCGCCCGTCGCATCAGTGAGGCCGGCTCGCTCGTGGAGCTGATCCGCAGCCGGGGGTGGGCCGCCATCGAGGAGGTGATCTGACCATGACGGACGTGAGCGCCACCTGTCCCGAATGCGACGCACCCGTGGAGCTGGGTGCCGACGCCGAGGTGGGCGAGATCGTCGCCTGTCCGGAGTGCGGCGCCGACCTGGAGGTGCGGGCGCTGGCCCCCGCGCGGCTGGCGGTGGCACCACCGGAAGAGGAGGACTGGGGGGAGTGACGTCGCCCCGGGTCGCCATCCTCTGCTCCCGCATCCGGGTCGAGGAGAAGCTGCTCCTGCAGGCGTTCCGCGACCGGGGTGTCGAGCCCGAGAGGATCGACGATTCCGAGGTCGTCCTCGACATCGGCGGCCCGCGACAGGGCTGGGACGTGGTCCTCGACCGCAGCCTCAGCCAGTCGCGGGCGCTGGCCGCGCTGCGCATCCTCGAGGCGCAGGGGACCGCCACCGTCAACCCGGCCCTGGTGGTGACCACCTGCGGCGACAAGGTGGCGACCAACGCCGCGCTGGCCCGGGCGGGCCTGCCGGCGCCGCGCACGCTGGTCGCCTTCACCCCCGAGTCGGCCCTGCGCGCCGTCGAGGAGCTGGGGTATCCGGTGGTGATCAAGCCCCCGGTCGGCTCCTGGGGCCGGATGGTGGCGAGGATCAACGATCGCGACGCGGCCGAGGCGATCCTGGAGCACAAGGCCAGCCTAGGCTCCTCCGCCCACGGCATCTTCTACATCCAGGAGCACATCGACAAGCCGGGGAGGGACATCCGCAGCTTCGTCGTCGGCGATGAGACCATCTGCGCCATCTACCGGCACTCGGAACACTGGATCACCAACACCGCACGCGGCGGCCGCACCTCCAACTGCCCGGTGACCGAGGAGGTCGACCGGCTCTCCCGCGGCGCGGCCCGGGCGGTGGGAGGCGGGGTCGTGGCCGTCGACCTCATGGAGCACCCCGATGGCCGGCTCCTCATCGGCGAGGTCAACCACACGATGGAGTTCCGCAACTCCATCGAGGTGACCGGGGTCGACATCCCCGGCCGCCTCGCCGACCACGTGCTCGCCGTTGCCCGCCGCCAGGCGCCGGCGGCGGTGGCGCCGTGAGCCTGCGCACCGGCGCGGCGCCCGCCCGCTCCGCCGTCTCGGCCGGCGACCTGCTGCTGGAGCTGCTGGCCGTCCCCAGCCCCACCGGCAGCGAGTGGCGGCTGGCGGCGGCCCTGCGGGACCGGCTCGACGGCCTCGGCTTCGCGGCCCAGGTCGACGCCGCCGGCAGCGTCGTCGCCAGCTGGGGCGAGGGCCCCCGTGAGGTGATGCTGCTCGGCCACCTCGACACGGTGCCGGGGAGCATCGCCGCCCGGCGCGAGGGCGGCCGCATCATCGGCCGCGGCTCGGTGGACGCCAAGGGGCCGCTGGCGGCGGCGATCGCCGCCGTGCTGCGCCAGCCCGCCGGCCGGACGACGCGGTTCACCGTGGTGGGATGCGTCGACGAGGAGGGGGACTCCCGGGGCGCCCGCCAGATCGCCGCCCGCCCCGCTCCCGACGACCTCATCGTCCTGGAGCCGAGCGGCTGGAACGCCGTCACCGTGGGGTACCGGGGCATCGTCCGGGCGGAGCTCGCCATCGAGGACACCCTGCGCCACCGCGCCGCCCCCGAGTCGACGGTGGCCGACCGGCTGGTGGCGCTCCTCGCCCGGCTCCAGGCCGAGCTGGAGGAGCGCAACCTGGGCAGCAGCCCCTTCCACCGCACCGACCTCCGCGTCACCGGCCTGGAGGTGACCGGCACCGGGCTCCGCGAGAGCGCCCGGGCAAGCCTCCAGTTCCGCCTGCCACCGGCACTGGGCCAGGCCGCCCTCCTCGACTGGCTGGAGCCGCGCCGTGGGGAGGCCGAGCTGCTGGTGCAGTTCGCCGTCGATGCCGTCCACTCCCCCCGCGACAGCCGGGTGGCCCGCGCCCTGGCCCGCGCCATCCGCCACCAGGGTGGGGCGCCGCGCCAGAAGGTCAAGACGGGAACCGCCGACATGAACCTGCTGGCGCCCCGTTGGGGCTGCCCGGCCGTCGCCTACGGACCGGGCGACTCCCATCTCGACCACACCCCCGAGGAGGCGGTGGACGAGACCGAGCTGGAGCTCTCCACCGCCGTCCTCACCGACGCGCTGGGGGAGCTGAGCCGGTGAGGGCCGCCGTCCTCGGCGGGGCCGGCTACGCCGGGGGCGAGCTGCTCCGGCTGCTCGCCGGCCACCCCGCCATCGAGGTCACCCAGGTCACCTCGGAGCGGCTCCGCGGCAGGCCGGTCGTCCAGGTCCATCCCCAGCTCCGCGGTCGCAGCGAGCTGCGCTTCTGCGGCCGGGACGACCTGGCCCCCGCCGACGTCCTCTTCTCGGCGCAGCGCCACGGGGAGACGGCGCCGCGCATCGACGAGCTCACCTCCCTGGCGCCGCTGGTGGTGGACCTCTCCGCCGATTTCCGCCTGCGGGACCCCGCCGACTACCCGCGCTGGTACGGGTGGGAGCATCCCCGCCCCGACCTGCTGGGGAGCTTCACCGGGGGGATCGCGGAGCTGCACCGCCAGGAGATCGCGGGCGGCGATCGCATCGCCGTCGCCGGCTGCGTCGCCACCGCCACCATCCTCGCCCTCGCCCCCCTGGTGCGCGCCGGCATCGTCGACGCGGCGCTGCCCATCGTCTGCGACGCCCTGATCGGCTCCTCGGCGGCGGGCTCCGAACCGACGGCGTCCTCGCACCATCCCCATCGCAGCGGCGCCATGCACAGCTTCGCCCCCACCGGCCACCGCCACACGGCGGAGATCGTCCAGGAGCTGCGGGCACTGGGTGAGACCGGCGAGGTCGCCCTCAGCGTCACCTCGGTGGAGGCGGTGCGGGGCATCCTGGTCACCGCCCATGTCTGGCTCCGCGATCCCCTGGAGGAGCGGGAGATCTGGCGGATCCTCCGCGCCGCCACCGCCCAGGAGCCCTTCTGGCGCATCGTCAAGCAGGCCCATGGGCTGCACCGCCATCCCGACCCCCGCCTGCTCATCGGGACCAACCTGTGCGACGTCGGCTTCAGCCGCGATCCGGGGACGCGCCGCCTGGTGGTCACCGCGGCCATCGACAACCTGATGAAGGGCGCGGCCGGCCAGGCGGTGCAGGCGGCGAACATCCGCCTCGGCCTGGCGGAGACGGCGGGCCTGGAGTTCACCGGCCTCTACCCCCTGTGAGCCGGCCGAGATGACCGGGTCGGCCGCCGGGACCGGCCCCACCGTCGTGAAGATCGGGGGCAGCCTCGACGTCGCCGCGTCGGAGCCTCTGCTGCGCGAGCTGGCCGCCTGGACCGGGCCTCTCGTCATCGTCCACGGCGCCCACGCGGAGATGGACCGGCTGGCAACCGCCCTCGGCCACCCGCCGCGGATGGTCACCTCCGAGCGGGGCGAGCTGACCCGGTACTCCGATCAGCTGACCATGGACCACTTCCTCATGGCCTACTGCGGGCTGGTGAACAAGCGGCTGGTGGAGGCACTCCGCCGTCTCGGCGCCGACGCCGTCGGGCTTTCCGCCATGGACGGCGGCGTCGCCGTGGGGCGGCGCAAGCCCGAGCTGCGCATCGTCGAGGGCGACCGGCGCCGCATCCTCCGGGACAACCACGCCGGGACCATCGAGCGCATCGACACCTCTCTGCTCCACCTCCTCCTCTCCGCCGGCCGCCTCCCCGTGCTCACCCCGCCGGCCATCTCCCACGAGGGGGAGGCCATCAACGTCGACGGCGACCGGCTGGCGGCGGAGCTGGCCATCGCCCTGGGCGCGCCGCGCCTGGTGATCCTGATGAACGTTCCCGGACTGCTGCGCGACCCCGGCGACCCGGCGAGCCTCGTCCCGCACCTGCGCCCCGAGGAGATCGAGGGGCACCTGGCCCTGGCCCGGGGACGGGCCCGGGTCAAGCTGCTGGCGGCGCAGAGAGCCCTGGAGGGCGGCGTGGCAACCGTCATCCTCGCCGGCGGCGGGGGCGAGCGTCCGCTGGCCCACGCCCAGGAAGGCGGCGGAACCTGGCTCGACGCGGCAGAATGACCGACGTATGAACGTCCGCCTGGCGGAGTCCGCGTACGGGTACTTCGACGCCGGGGCGTCCGAGTTCGTCATCACGAGGCCGGACACGCCGACCCCCTGGATCAACTACCTGGGCCAGGGAGGGTACGGGGGCATCATCTCCAACACCGCGGGCGGCTTCTCCTTCGACCGCGACCCGCGCAACCGCCGGGTCAGCCGCTACCGCTACAACGCCCTCCCCCCGGACCAGCCCGGCCGCTACGTCTACATCCGCCTGCGGGACACGGGTGAGTTCTGGGGCGCCACCTGGCAGCCGGTGCGGGCGGCCCTCGACGCCTACGAGTGCCGCCACGGCGCCGGCTACACCCGCATCACCACGGAGCGCTCCGGCATCCGGGCGCAGACGCTCTTCCTCGTGCCGCCCGGCCCCGGGGACGACCCCTGCCCGCTCGAGGTGTGGGAGCTTCGCCTCACCAACCTGCGGAGCGAGCCGGTGACGCTGCGCACCTTCAGCTACGTCGAGCTGAGCTTCCCCGATGCCATGGGGGACCTGCACAACCTCGACTGGACGGCCCACGTGGTCAGCTCACGCTATGACGCGGAGAGGCGGGCCATCCTGGCGACGACGCGGTTCAAGCCCACCACGGAGTTCTTCGCCTCCGATCTGCCGCCGGTGGGCCACGACTGCGACCGCGACGTGTTCGTGGGGCCCTACCACGGCCTGGAGGAGCCCGCCGTGGTGGCGTCGGGAATCCCGACGAACTCCACGGCGCACCGGGGCAACAGCATCGGATCCCTCTGCCACGAGGTGACCCTGGCACCCGGGGCCACCGCCCGCATCGTCTACATGCTGGGCATCACGGAGCTGCCGGAGCTGATCGAGGCGACCGTGTCGCGGTTCGCCGATCCGGGCGCGGTCGATGCGTCCCGGGAGCGCCAGCGGGCGGACTGGGACGGGTACCTGGGCAGCTTCAGCGTGGAGACGCCGGACCCGGACACCGACGCCATGCTCAACCTCTTCAACCCCCTGCAGTGCCGCACCACGCTGTACTGGTCGCGGTTCGTCTCCGGCTACGAGACCGGCCTGGGGCGGGGCATGGGCACCCGGGACAGCGCCCAGGACACGCTCGGGGTGGCTCACGCCGACCCCCGCTTCGCCGCCTCCCGCCTGGAGCTCCTCTGGCAGCTCCAGTTCAGAGACGGCCACACCTGGCACCAGCTCTTCCCCCTGACCGGCGAGGGAGGCCCGGGGCTCGCCGCCGAACGTCCCGCCTGGCCGCAGTGGTTCTGCGACGACCCGCTGTGGCTGGTGATCGCCACCTGCGCCTACCTGCGGGAGACGGGCGACGACGCCTTCCTGGCCCGTCGCGTCCCGTACCAGGGGGGTGGCGCCGGCCTCGACGAGACGGTGTGGGGCCACATGATGGCCGCCGTCGGATTCACCCTCGAGCACCTCGGTCCGCACGGTCTGCCCCGGCCCGGCTACGCGGACTGGGACGACACGCTGAACATCGACCACGGATCGGGGAGGGCGGAGAGCGTCTGGTGCGCCATGCAGTTCTGCCGGGCGGTCCTCGACCTCGCCGCGCTCACCGACCACCTCGGCAGGGCACCCGAGTCGGTGCGCTTCCGCCAGCTCCACGAGAGCATGGCGCGCAGCGTCAACGCCGGCGCCTGGGACGGGGACTGGTATGCGCGGGCCTTCGACGACGACGGACTCCCCATCGGCGTCAGCGCCGAGACCCACCACCGCATCAACCTGATCCCGCAGAGCTGGTCGGTGATCGGCGAGGTCGCCCCGCCGGAGCGCGGCCGGCGGGCCATGGACTCGGCGCACGAGCGCCTGGACACGCCGTACGGGCTCAGCATCATGTGGCCCCCCTACGACGGGGGCGACCCGCGGGTGGTGGGCACCTCCACCTACCCGCCGGGGGCCAAGGAGAACGGCGGCATCTTCTGCCACGCCGCCGCCTGGTCGGTCATCGCGGCGGCGCAGCTCGGCGACGGCGACCGCGCCTACGCCTACTACCGCCAGCTCCTCCCGCTGGCCCGCGCCGACGTGGAGCGGTTCAAGGTGGAGCCCTACGTGTACTGCCAGAACATCTGCGGCCCCACGCACCCTCAGTACGGCCTGGGGCGGAACGCCTGGCTGACGGGGGCGGCCGCCTGGATGTACGTCGCCGCCACCCAGTGGATCCTCGGCATCCGCCCCACCCACGAGGGGCTGCGCGTCGCCCCCGCCATCCCCACGGCGTGGCCCGGCTACTCGGCGAGGCGGCGGTTTCGGGGCACCATGTACGAGATCACCGTGCGGCGCGAGGGGCCGGGCAACGCCGCCTCGCTGACCGTGGACGGCGTCGATGTCGACGGCGACATCGTGGCCCTCCCGCCGGCGGGCACCGCCCGTGTCGTGGTGGAGGTCTCGCTCCGCTGACTCAATGAACCTCGGTGAGCCTGTAGTGAAACGTGCAGCTGGATATCCAACTCAAGGAGCGACTATCGATGGCGGCCGAATCATCGCCCTGGTCCAAGGTTGGCCCGACATCGTATTTCCCATCCATCGAGAGGAAGTACGGTCGATCCATCGCCGAGTGGCAGACGATCATTGATGGCTGCGGCTTGGAGAGGCACATGGCGATCGTCGATCACCTGAAGTCCGAGTATCAGATGGGTCATGGGCACGCAAACGCCCTGGTCGGCTGGACGCTTGCGGGCAACCGAGCCTAGAAGCCAGCGATAGCTTCGGGCATCGCTGTTCAGGCCGGGCGCTTGTCCTCGGGAGCCCGCACCCGCCAGGCTGACCCGTCCCACCAGGCACCCCCGTCCGGAGACAGCGGCGCCCCCACGGGCGCCGCGCTGGGGGCGGGCTGCGATGCGTCGCTCGTCAGCAGGTCCCAGTTGGCGGCCCTGAGCTCCGCCCGCCAGACCATCGGGACGAGCAGGCGCTCGCCGCCCACGCCGATCCTCGACCAGGACCCCGGAGCCGGTCCGAGGTACTGCCGCGGGAGCGCCGCGGCGATCCGGCGCGGCACCCCCGAGAGGAGGTGCCCGCAGGCGAGGACGTAGATGGATCGGTCCGTCACCGCCAGGATCCGATACCGGTTGAACAAGCACGCAACCAGCACCGCCGCGACGACGGCCACCACCTGCCAGCCGGCCCAGAGGACGGGGTCTCCCGGCCCGCCGAACGCCGTCAGGTGCGGGACGACGACGAGCAGCACCAGCCAGGTGAGGGCCGTGCTCACGAGGAAGTAGCGGATGAAGTAAGCCCCGAAACCGGAGCTCTGGGCGCAGATGGCGTGCTCGACCACCGCCCCTGAGGGCACCAGTGACTGGGAGCGCCTCCGGACCCGCCGCCTCCCCCACTCGGTCACGACGCGACTCCGCTCGCCGTGGCCCCGGGCTCGGGGAGCCGCCGCCTCCAGACTGACCCGTCCCACCAGGCGCGCCGGTCGGCGGACAGCGCCGCCCCGTCCGGCGCGACGCCCCCGGGCGCATCCCGCAGGACGAGCTCCCAGTCGGCCGCCTGGACCGCATCCGCCCACTGCGGACGGACCCTGTAGCGGTGGCCGCCGATGGTCAGCCAGCTGGTCCAGTGCCGCCGGATCGGTCCCAGCCGCGCCCGATCGAAGGTGCCCAGCACGCGCCGCGGCGTCCAGGGGAGGAGCCACCCGCTGTCCAGCACGTAGACCGCCTCCTCGGTGACGGCGACGACCCGGTGCCGGTTGACGGGGCAGCTGAGCAGCCACCCGACGAGGAAGCCGATGGGGACGGCCAGGATGACGTAGGCACGGAGCCACGGCGACAGCAGGGTGGACGTGTTCCATTCCATCAGGAAAGCGGGAATCGTCGAGCCGAAGTAGCCGGCACCGAACAAGAGGGTCAGCCAGACCAAGGAGGCCGTCCCGGCGGCGAAGACCACGCCGATCTCGGACCCCGGTGGCAGCAACCGGGCGGCCCGCTGCCGCATGCGGCGCCGAGGCCAGTCGGTCAGCATCTCACCCTCCGATTCGGGTACGCAGCGATTATCCGCGACCGGCGGCGCTGCCGGCGGCCCCGCCCCGGGCTCCCAGAAGGAGCCGCCGACACCGAGTGTGACGGTGGAGGAAGATGGCAGATTCGAGGAGCACGCAGACTGGCGCTGGATTTGAGCGTCAGGCTGGCACCGGGCCGCTGATCCGTGCCTCGCCGCACCGTGCGAGCGGGCGGGAACCCAACCGGCGTGATCGGGCAACTCGGCACCGGTTGAGTTCCGCGACCAGCGTCGGTGTCCGGGGACGTGATGTTCTGGGAGTCTGAAAGCAGTAGCGCCAGGGGAGTGGACGGCGCCGGACGCCCAGCCGCAGGGGCGGTGCCGACCGTGGTCACGGCAAGACAGCGGTCGGCTGCAAGGTGGGTCCGTTTCAAATCGATCCGGTACCGATTGCCAAGCCGAAGTCTTCTCGTATGAACTGGTCTTCGTAGTTGGCTTGCAAGTTCATGGAGTCAATGAGTTCGATCCAGACCGACGGGCTGTCCGTAGCAACGTCCGGGCCCACCGAACCCAATTCCGCGATGAGGAGCTCATCAATGTCGAGTAGCCTGCTGATGTCACTGACCGTCACCGGGTCCGTGGTGGCGAGCCCAGAGATCGTGGTGTCGAACCTCGCCAGCGCGGAGGCATAAGCGTTGGAGGGAGCGACGAGCGCATCAGCTGCCGTCGACCCGGTGACAGCGTTCGACCATGTCGAGTAGGCTGTCTCCAGGGTAGTGGACGCCGCCAAGTACTCCGCGCCCAGAGCCTCCGTCGAGGCGGTGGCGGTCGGGGTCGCTGCGGCCGTCGCCGTGGGAGTTGGCGTCGAACACTGGGTCGGCGTCGAGGCGCCGCCGCAGCCTGCCATCAGGGCCGCGAGCCCCAAAACGAGGATGAGCTTCGCCTTCACGTCTCGCCTCCCCCAAAGCCCGCCTGAAACGGCGCCACTCTACCACCCCCCGCCGGCGGTTGTTCGGAACGCGGCGCCGCGACATCCGTCAGGGGAATCCCTGGGCACGCGAGCGCGTCAGCGAGTTGTGAGGGGGTGCGAAACCGACGTCCGGGCCCGGGGCTGACCCTCGCCGTCCACGAACCGCGGCCCTGCCACCACATGCAGGCGGTGCTCCGCCAGGAGGGATTCACGATCGTGGTGCCGCGGGAGCTGCGGCTGGTCGCCGATGTCCGGGCGCGCGCCGCCGGGTTGCCGCCGCAAGACAGGTGGCCGCTCCACCCGTCACTGATGGTTCTGTGGCTTCCTGCAATGCCGGTTTGCTGACCGTGCCAGGTCCGGTTTCCTGCGCCTTCGAGCCGGCGGCTTAGAGGCGGGGGAGCATCCCCGCCTGCACCATGGTGACGACGTTGAGCAGCAGGGCGACGAAGACGCCGAGGACCAGTGTGCCCGCGGCGGTGAGCGCCAGCACGGTGGTCCCGGCGACGCTCGTCCGCGGCCAGTCGTACTGGGGCGCGCCACTCCTCGGGCGCTCGAACATGAGGATGGCGACGCGCAGGTAGTAGAAGACGGAGACGGCGCTCATGGCGACACCCCAGAGGGCCAGCGCGATGTTGTGGACCTGGACGGCCGCGGCGAAGACGAGGAACTTGCCGAAGAACCCGGCGGTGAGCGGGAAGCCCGCCAGCGAGAGCAGGAAGAAGGCCATCGCCACCGCCACATAGGGCCGCCGCAACCAGAGGCCGCGGAGGTGGTCGTAGCGGTCCAGGTCCTCGCCGCGGCCGCTCATCACCGTCACCACGGCGAAGGCGCCGAGGTTGGTGACCGCGTACGCCGCCATGTAGTAGAGGGCACCCTGGGTGGCCTGGGGCGAGAGCACGGCGACGCCGATGAGGATGTAGCCGGCCTGGGCGATGCCGGAGTAGGCGAGCATCCGCTTGACGCTGGTCTGGGCAAGGGCGGCGAGGTTGCCGACGATCATGGAGATGATGGCCACGGCGATCACCACCGCGCTCCAGTGGCTGGAGTAGCTGCGGAACGTGTCGTCGAAGACCCGGATGAGCACGGCGAAGGCGGAGACCTTGGTGGCGACGCTCATGAAGGTCGTCACCGAGGTCGGCGCCCCCTGGTACACGTCGGGCGTCCAGGAGTGGAAGGGCGCCGCGCTCACCTTGAAGGCGAAGCCGGCGAACATGAGGATGATGCCGCCGATGAGCAGCGGGTCGACCGCCCGGGTCCGGCTGATGGCCAGGCCGATCTGCTGCAGCTGGGTGTGGCCGGTCTCGCCGTAGACGAGCGCCATGCCGAAGAGCAGGAAGGCCGAGGCGAACGATCCCAGCAGCAGGTACTTGACGGCCGCCTCCTGGGAGCGCTCCTCGGTGCGCGAGAAGCCGCTCAGGATGTAGAGGGAGATGGAGAGCAGCTCGACGGCGAGGAAGATGACCATGAGGCTGCTGGCGCCGTCGAGCAGCATCATGCCCACCGTGGCCGCCATCAGCAGCGCGTAGTACTCGCCGTGGTGGAGGCCGCGGCGGTTGAGGTAGCCGGGGCTGATGAGGACGGTGAGCAGGGCGGTGACCAGGACGACGCAGTTGGCGTAGACGGTGAGCCGGTCGTACGCGAAGGCGCCGAAGTAGACGGTGTGACCGCTGCCGGCGTTGAACCAGCCCCAGACGTTCACCCCCAGGGTGCCGAGCAGGGCCAGCACACTGAAGGCGGCGAGCCAGCTCCTCCGGGCCGGCGGCACCACCAGGTCGAGCAGCATGAGGGCGATGAAGGCGACCGCGAGGATGGCCTCGGGGAGCACGCCGACGAAGTCGTGCAGCGTGGGCGTGGCGCCGCTCACGGGGCGGCCCCCGTGGCGGTCGCGGACTCGTTGACGACGGCGGTCACGGACACCGGGGGCATGGGTGTGGCCGTGATGGAGCCGTCGGCGGCGGCCACCGTGGTGGGCACCGACAGCGAGGTGACGGTGCCGATGGGGGCGGGATAGACGCCGAGACCGATGATCAGCGCCGCCAGCGGAGCCAGGATGAGGCCCTCGCGGAAGCGGATGTCGCGGACCTCCTCGCTGCCCTTCGGCGCGGGGTCGTGCATCAGGCCCTGGTGGAGCCGGAGCATGTACCAGGCGGCGAGGACCACGCCGGCGCCGGCCAGCACGGCGAGGATCCACGCGTACTGGAAGGCGCCCAGCATGATGGTGAACTCGCCGACGAAGCCGTTGGTCCCCGGCATGCCGAGGCTGGCCAGGGTGATGACCAGGAAGAAGACGTAGAGCCACGGCATGCGCTTCTCCAGCCCCGCCATCTCGCGTCGGTCGCGGGTCCCGGTGCGCGCCTCGATCATGGAGGCGACCAGGAAGAGGGCGGCGATGATGACGCCGTGGTTGACGATCTGGATCAGCGCCCCGTTGAGACCGTTCTGGTTGAGGCTGAAGATGCCCAGCGCGATGAAGCCGAGGTGGGAGATGCTGGCGTAGGCGACGATGCGCTTGATGTCGTTCTCGCTCAGCGCCATGAGGGCGCCGTAGAGGATGCTGAGGATGGCGAGGGCGACCAGCAGCGGCTGGAAGTTGTGGACGGGGCCGCTGAAGAGCGTGATGCCGAAGCGCAGCAGTCCATAGGCGCCGAGCTTGCTGACCAGGCCGGCGAAGAAGACGAGCACGGGCGCCGGCGCCGACTCATAGAGGTCGGGCAGCCAGGTGTGGAAGGGCACGATGGGCAGCTTGATGGCGAAGGCCAGCGCGAAGGCGAGGAAGGCGAACTGGTCCGGCGTCAGGAAGTGGATGCCGGTGAAGGGGATGACCACGCCGACCCGGTTGCCCGCCGGGTGGAGGAAGAGGACCTCGAGGTCGAAGCTGTTGGTGCCCGAGGCGAAGTGCAGGTAGAGGATCGCCACCAGCATCAGCAGGCTGCCGGCCACGGTGTAGATGACGAACTTGAGCGTGGCGCGGCGCCGGTTGGGGCCGCCGTAGCAGGCCAGCAGGAAGTAGAGGGGGATGAGCATCCCCTCCCAGAAGAGGTAGAAGAGCAGCAGGTCGAGACTGGTGAGGACCCCGGTGGTGGCCGCCTCGGTGAGCAGCAGCAGCCCGCAGAAGAGCTTGAGGCGCTCCGTGCTCCGGGTGGAGACGACCAGAGCACCGAGCAGGAAGGCGCCGGCGTTCAGGGCGAGGATCCACGCCGAGATGCCGTCGACGCCGAGGTGATACGAGGCGCCGATGGCGGGGATCCAGTTCACCTGCTCCTGCAGGGCCATGGGCAGCGGCCCGCCGCTCAGCGGCCCCACCGCCACGTCGTGGACGACGAAGCCGACCAGGACCGCCTCGGCCAGGGCGACCAGCACCGTCCAGCGCTTGATCAGCGCGGTGTGGCGGCGCGGGATGAGCTGGAGGAGGAGGGCGCCCGCCGCGGGCAGCAGCAGGATGGTGGTCAGCCAGGGGTAGCCGCCGTTCACCTCGCCGCCCCCGCGAAGAGCATCGCCGCGATGGTGAAGAGGATGACGAACGCCACCATGTAGGAGGCGTAGTCGCGGATCAGGCCCGTCTGCAGGCCGCGGAAGACCTGGCCGAAGTCACTGGCGGTGTCGCTCACGCCGCGGACCCATCCGTCCATGACGCGGGGCTCGACGACCTTCCGCAGACCGGTTGCCAGGGCGCGCACGGGGCGGACCAGGACGGCGTCGTAGATCTCGTCGGCGTAGAACTTGCGCTCGCTGAGCCGGGTCGCCACGCGGACCAGGGGGGCACCCGCCACCCGCTGCGGGTCGACGCCGTGCTGCAGCCAGATGCGCAGGCCCAGCCCGATGCCGACGAGGCTGAAGGCGACGCCGACGGCGAAGGCGAGGGCCGCCGTGCCCGCCGACGGCGCGGCGGCGACGGCCCCGCTGGTGGCGGTGTGGAAGACGGGGCCGAGGAACGAGTCGATGAGGTGGGGGCCGAAGCTGAGCGGCCACTGCAGCACCCAGCCCGCCACCGCCGCCAGGCCGCCGAGGATGAGTACCGGCACCAGCATCACCATGCGCGCCTCGTGCGCCGCCCCCGCCTCCTCGGTCCTCGGCTCGCCGCGGAAGACCACCGCCCAGAGACGGAAGGCGTAGAGGCCGGTGAGCACGTTGACGGCGATGCCGGCGATGTAGAGGATGGGCGCGCCGGGGCCGTTGACGGTGCCGAAGCCGAGGATGTTCTCCTTGGAGAACATGCCGGCGAAGAGGAAGCCGGAGAGGGCCAGGGAGCCGATCAGGAAGCTCCACGCCGTCAGCCGCATCCGCGACTGCAGCCCGCCCATGCGGCGGATGTCCTGCTCACCGCCGAGGGCGTGGATGACGTTGCCCGCGGCCATGAAGAGGAGCGCCTTGAAGAAGGCGTGGAGCAGGAAGTGGTACATCGCCGCCGAGTAGGCGCCGATGCCGACGCCGAAGATCATCAGCCCGATCTGCGACATCGTGGAGTAGGCGATGACGCGCTTGATGTCGGTCTGGCTGAGGGCGATGACACCCGCCATCAGCGCCGTGCCCATGCCCACGCAGGCGACCATGCCGCTGGCGATGGGCGAGCGGTCGAAGAGCGGGTGGAAGCGGGCGATCAGGTAGACGCCGGCGGTGACCATGGTGGCGGCGTGGATCAGCGCCGAGACCGGGGTCGGGCCCTCCATGGCGTCGGGCAGCCAGGTGTGCAGGGGGAACTGGGCGCTCTTGGCGAAGGCGCCGATGGCGAGCAGGATGCAGATGAGCGTGATCAGGGCGCTGCCCGAACCCAGCGATCCGGCGTTGGCGAAGATCTGCGGCAGGTCCAGGGTGTCGAGGTGCTGCCCGTTCGCCGTCAGATTGAGGAAGATGAGGAAGGCGGCGATGACCAGGGCGACGTCGCCGACCACCTGGGTGATGAAGGCCTTGCGGGCGGCGGCGACGGCGGTGGGCCGGTCGTGCCAGAAGCCGATGAGCAGGTAGCTGGAGAGCGCCACCAGGCCCCAGCCGATGATGAGGATGACCAGGTTGGCGGCCAGCACCAGCAGCTCCATCGAGAAGATGAAGAAGTTCATGTAGCTGAAGAAGCGCGCCACCCCCCGGTCGCGCTCCATGTAGCCGACGGAGTAGAGGTGGATGAGGAAGCCGACCCCGGTGATGACCAGCAGCATCAGCAGGGAGAGCTGGTCGACGGTGATGTTCACCGAGACGTCGAGGTTGCCCGAGCCCAGGTTGAGCCAGTTCCATAGCCATGCCGTCGCCGACTTCTCGGAGGCGGGGGCACCGACGACGATGACGAACATCACCACGGTGACGGCGAAGGCGGCGCCGATGGAGAGGGTGCCGGCGAGGTTGACGAAGCGCCGCCCCAGGGGCGTGCCGAGGAGGCCGCAGAGGGCGCTGCCGGCGAGCGGAAGGAGCAGCACCAGGGCGCCCAGGACGGCCGCCAGCGAGGTGGTCATTCCTTCATCTCGTCGAGGTCGTCCACGTCCAGCTCACGGCCGCTGCGGAAGACCCTGGTCAGCAGGGCGAGGCCGACCACCACCTCGGCGGCGGCGACGACGATGACCATGAAAGCGAAGATCTGCCCCTCCTCGCTGTCGAGATACCGCGAGTACGCCACCAGCGCCAGGTTGACGCTGTTCAGCATCAGCTCGATGGACATGAAGACGACCAGCGGGTTGCGCCGGATCAGCACGCCCAGCGCGCCGAGCGTGAAGAGGAAGGCCGACACCAGGAGGATGAAGCCGAACATGCCCTGGCTGAGCATCAGCGCGCCTCCTCCACCGGGGCGCCGCTCTCGTCGGTGTGCGGCGGTCCCCGCAGCGGCTCGGTGGAGCGCGCCCCGGGCCCGCTGCGCCGGGTCAGGTAGACGGCGCCGATGGCCGCCACCAGCAACAGCAGAGAGGTGATCTCGAAGGGCAGGACGTAGGTGCGGAAGAGCTGGTTGGCGACCACCTGCACGTTGCCGGCCCGGTCGGCCTGGTCCGCCGGGAAGTTGAAGGTGCCGTACGGGTCGGCCTGGATGTCGCCGGTGAAGGGGAAGCTCCCCACGGCGAAGCCGTGCATGCAGGCCACGTTCTGGTCGGGGCAGGCGGTGTCGTAGCTGACGTCGTTGCGGGCGGCCACGAAGACGGCGGTGCAGACGGCGGCGATGGCGAGGACGCCGAGCAGGAACCTCGGGTCCGAGTACCTCGGCCGGTCCTCGGCGGCGGGATCGAGGAGGGCGATGATGAAGACGAAGAGCACCATCACGGCGCCGGCGTAGACGATGAGCTGGACGGCGAAGAGGAACTGCGCGTCGAGGACGAGGAAGACGGCGGAGAGCAGCCCCACGGTGAGCACCAGGGAGAGCGCCGAGTAGATCGCCTGCGGCGAGAAGACGACGCCCAGCCCGGAGACGCAGACGAGGATGAGCAGCACGGCGAGAAGGGCGTTCATGGCGCGTCCGGCCGCGGCGGAGGGCCGCTGACGGTGGGGGGATGCATGGCGATGCCGTGCGCTCCGGGCGTCGCCGGGCCGTCGCCCCGCTCCGCCTCCGCCCTCTCCCAGGCGACGCGGGGGTTGACGCCCTGCTCGGGCAGCTCACGTCCGCGCTGGTCACTGCCGGCACCGCGCGGGGAGGCGGGGCCGCGGCCCTGCGCGGCATGCGGCCACGCCTCCAGCAGCTCCGCCTTGGTCACCACGGTGTGCTCCCGCCGGTAGTCGGCGAGGTCGTAGCGGGGACCGAGGGTGATCGCCTCGGTGGGGCACGCCTCGGCGCAGTAGCCGCAGAAGATGCAGCGCATGAGGTTGATCTCGTAGCGCTCGGCATAGCGCTCCCCGGGGGAGATGGGGTTGTCCTTGGGGTTCTCGGCGGCGCCCACGTAGATGCAGCCCACCGGGCAGGCGGCGGCGCACAGCTCGCAGCCGATGCACTTCTCCAGGCCGTTGTCGTAGCGGTGGAGGATGTGGCGGCCGCGGTGGCGCGGCGGCACCGGCTTCTGCTCCTCCGGATACTGCACCGTGATCGGCTTCTGGAACATGGTGCGCAGCGTCAGGCTCATGCCCTGGGCGATCTGCTTGAACACCGCTACAGCGCCTCCCGCCGCATCACGCCGCCCTCAGCGCCACGATGGTGCCGGTGAGCATGACGTTGAGCAGGCCCAGCGGCATGAGCACCTTCCAGCCCAGGTTCATGAGCCGGTCGTAGCGCAGCCGGGGCAGGGTCCAGCGGATCCACATCATGACGAAGAG
>CAZUDL010000010.1:0-91090 GCA_964618935.1 uncultured Actinomycetes bacterium | reverse complement strand
CGCGGGGCGTCTACATCGGCCGCGACCTGTTCGGCGGCTCCTTCGTGTACGACCCCTGGGAGCTGTACCAGGCGGGGCTCATCGCCAACCCCAACATGCTGGTCATCGGCCAGATCGGCCGGGCCAAGAGCTCGCTGGTCAAGACCTACGTCTCTCGCCAGCTCGTCTTCGGGCGCCAGGCGCTCACGCTCGACCCCAAGGGGGAGAACGGCCCCCTCTGCCGCGCGGCGGGGGTGGCGCCGATCGCGCTGCGGCCCGACGCCGGCAGTGGTGGGGTGCGCCTCAACCCCCTCGACCTGGGCCAGCTCGGCGACCCGCAGACCAGGCTCCAGGAGCGGGCCCCGGTCATCTCCGCCATCTGCGGAGCGTCGCTGCAGCGCCCCCTCACCCCGGAGGAGCGGCTCGCCATCGAGCTCGCGGTGGACGCGGTCACCCCACGCGCCCCGTGGCGGGCGCCCACCCTGCCCAGTGTCGTCGACTCGCTGCTCGCCCCCTCCGAGCGGGCGGCCAGCGACCTCCGCCTCACAACCCAGGAGCTGCGCCAGTCGTCGCGCAGCGTCGCCCTGGAGCTGCGCCGTCTCGTCGACGGCGACCTCCGCGACGTGTTCGACGACGATACCTACGCTGGGGGGATCGTGTCCAGCCCAGACGGATCGTGGGAAGCGGTGGAGGCGTCGGTGGGTGGGGCTGTGATCGCCGGGCGTGCTGGTGGAGCACTTCACACCGTGTACACCGCACCCGACGGGCAGCGGCCCTTGCCGAGGGCCATCGGTGACGACGGCAGCCTGCTGATCACCGTCATTTCGGGAGGGATTCCACCCTCCGGCCTCGAGGAGGTGCCGGTGGCCGGTGGCGGCGTGATCACCGCAACGGCACCCGCGTCCGGGTGGGGCACCGACGGACTCGGAGTCGCGGTCGCTATCCCCGGCGGCGGGTTCGTCGCTGCAAGCCAATTCGACCAGCGGCACAGAGCGCGTCGTCAGGTTGCTGCCGGACGGAGCCAGCCTCACCATCCCTCGGTGTCCCCCAAGACCGGGGGGTTCGTCGGCGCCGTCTGGTGAGTCCCGGTCGTCCCGCCTCAATGCCCGTCCACCGGTGCCGAGGTGTGAGCAGGTCCGTAGACTGAGGGGGGCTCGGGGCACCTACAATCGGAACGTCTGTTCGGCCACGGAGGGCACCATGTCCGGTCACAGCAAGTGGGCGGGGATCAAGCACAAGAAGGCGGTGGTCGATGCCCGACGTGGCCAGATCTTCACCAAGGTGGCGATGGAGCTGACGGTGTCCGCCCGGGAGGGAGGGGCCGATCCCGCGGGGAACTTCCGGCTCCGCCTCGCCATGCAGAAGGCCCGCGAGGTCAACATGCCCGCCGACAACATCGAGCGGGCCATCCAGCGCGGCGCCGGCGGCAAGGAGGGGGAGAGCCTGGTCGAGGTCCGCTACGAGGGGTACGGGCCCCACGGCGTCGCCGTCATGGTCGACGTGGTGACCGACAACCGCAACCGGACGGTGGCGGCGATCCGCAACCTCTTCACCCGCTCCGGCGGCTCCCTGGGGGAGACCAACAGCGTCGGTTGGATGTTCACCAACCAGGGCGTCATCCACGTCGACCCGAAGGGCAAGGACCCGGAGGCGATGGCCATCGACCTGATGGAGGTGGTCGACGTCGGCAGTGACGGCGACATCGGCGTGGACGGCGGCGCGGTCCAGGTGGTGATGGCCCCCAGCCGGTTCGAGGCGGTGCGCCACGGGCTGGAGCAGGCCGGCTGCACCATCGAGTCCGCCGAGGTGACCATGAACCCCAGCACCTCCGTGCCCCTCGACGCCGCGCAGGCCCGGTCCGTCATCCGGCTTCTCGACGGTCTCGAGGAGCTCGACGACGTGCAGCAGGTGTACGCCAACGCGGAGATCCCGGACGACGTCCTCGAATCGGTCGCCCAGGACTGAGGTGCGGGTCCTCGGCATCGACCCCGGCCTCGGCCGCACCGGCGTGGCCGTCGTGGAGGGCCGGGCGGGGTCGCTCCGGCTGGTGGCGGCCGACTGCCTGGAGACGGACGCCGCCCAGGGAGACGGCGTCCGTCTCCTGGAGCTCTCCCGGCGCCTGGTTCAGGTGGCCGCTGAGGCCCATCCCGACGTCGCGGCGGTGGAGCGGCTGTTCTTCTCCACCAACCGGGCCACGGCGATGCGGGTGAGCGAGGCGCGCGGCGTCATCCTCTGCGCCATGGCCGAGGCCGGCGTCCCCGTCGTCGAGTACACCCCCAACGAGGTCAAGGAGTCGGTGGCCGGCTACGGCGGCGCCACCAAGCATCAGGTGATGAAGATGAGCGCCTCGCTGCTCGGCGTGGAGAAGATCTCCGGGCCCGACGACACCGCCGACGCCTGCGCCGTCGCCATCTGCCATCACCATCGCGCCGGGATGCGGCACGGCGTGCCGCCCGCCGGCGCCACCGGGGTCAGCCCCGCCCTCGAGGCCGCCGTCGCCGCCGCCCGGGCGGCCCGATGATCGCCCGCCTGCGCGGCAGGGTGGTGGGCCTCGACACCGACCAGGCCGTCGTCGAGGCGGGCGCTGTCGGCTACCAGGTCTTCTGCCATCTGCGCACGCTGGCCGCCCTGCACGAGCTCGGCGATGCCGAGGTGACCCTGTACATCCACACCTCGGTCAGCGACGAGGCCATCCGCCTCTACGGGTTCCTCGACCGCGACGAGCTGCGTCTCTTCCGCCTCCTCATCGGCGTGGAGCGCATCGGCCCCAAGGTCGCCCAGGGGATCCTCGGCCGGGCCCAGCTGCCGACCATGGTCCGGGCCATCCGCGACGGGGACGTCGCCCTGGTGGCGACCGTTCCCGGCATCGGCCGCAAGACCGCCGAACGCCTGATCCTGGAGCTCCGGGACCGCCTCGGCGACCTCACCCTGGCCTCCGGCCCGGCATCCCCCGGCGCTCCCCGCCAGGCCGACGAGGCCGCCATCGCCGGCCTGGTCAGCCTCGGTTTCCGCGAGAGCGAGGCGCGCTCCGCGGTGCGCGCCGCCGCCGCCCAGTCCTCGGACGACGGGGACGTCACCGCGCTCGTGGGACGCGCCCTGCGGCTCCTCGACGTCAGCGCCACGACACCATGACCGAGAGCGGCGACACCCGCGTCGTCAGCCCCGCCGAGTTCGACGAGGAGCGTGCCGCCGAGGCCGTCCTGCGGCCGCGCCGGCTCGCCGACTTCGTCGGTCAGCCGGCCATCAGAGAGCAGGTGCGGATCCTCATCGAGGCGGCGCGGGGGCGGGGCGAATCGGTGGACCACGTGCTCCTCTACGGCCCTCCCGGACTGGGCAAGACCACCCTGGCCCAGATCATCGCCACGGAGATGGGGGTGCAGGCGCGGCTGACCAGCGGTCCCGCGCTGGAGCACCAGGGGATGCTGGCGTCGATCCTCACCGCCCTGGAGGACCGGGACGTCTTCTTCATCGACGAGATCCACCGGCTCAACCGGGCCGTCGAGGAGGCGCTCTACCCGGCGATGGAGGACCTCGCCTTCGACTTCGTGGCGGGCAAGGGTGCCGGAGCGCAGACGCTGCGGTTGAGCCTGAAGCCGTTCACGGTGATCGGCGCGACGACCCGGGCCGGAGCGCTCGGCGGCCCGCTGCGCGACCGCTTCGGGGTGACCTTCCGCCTCGACTACTACGGCGCCGAGGAGCTGGCGGCGATCATCACCCGCTCGGCCCGCCTGCTGGAGGTGAGCCTGGACGCCGACGGAGCGCAGCTGCTGGCGCAGCGCGCCCGCGGGACGCCGAGGGTCGCCAACCGCCTGCTCCGCCGGGCTCGCGACTACGCCCAGGTGCGCGCCGACGGGCACATCGACGTGGCCGTCGCCGGCGCCGCCCTGGACGTCCTCGGAATCGACCGCCTCGGCCTCGACGAGATGGACCGGCGGGTGCTGCAGACGCTCTGCGGCCCCCTCTCCGGCCACCCCTCCGGGGTGCAGACCATCGCCGTCTCCGTGCAGGAGGAGCCGGAGACCATCGAGGACGTCGTCGAGCCGTACCTCATCCGGCTCGGCCTGCTGGTGCGGACGCCACGAGGACGGCTGGCCACCAGGACGGCCTACGAGCACATCGGCGTCAGCCCGCCCGCCGACGCCCCGGGGGGGCAGTCGGGCGGCGGCGGGCAGAGCCGGCTCTTCGACTGAGCGGCCGGGTACCCTCTGGCCGTGGCGACGAGCGCGGACGCGGACGGACTGGTCGCCGACTACCGCTACGACCTGCCGCCCGATCGCATCGCCCAGAGGCCGCTCGCGGACCGCGACGCGTCGCTCCTCCTCCAGGTCGGCGGGGTGGGCCTCAGCGATCACCGCTTCGCGGACCTCCCCGACCTGCTGCGCAGCGGCGACCTCCTGGTCGCCAACGACACCCGGGTCCGAGCGGCGCGACTGCACGGGAGCCGGGCGGGGGGAGGGCGCTCGGAGGTGCTCATCCTCGGCGCCGCGGAGGGCGGCCGCTACTCCTGCCTGGTGCGTCCGTCGCGACGGCTCCCCGCCGGCAGCGTCGTCGAGATCGCTCCGGACCTGAGCGCGCGCATCCAGGGCGCGGCGCCCGGGCATCCCGGCGCGCGCATCGTCGAGTTCACCTCCACCGGCGACCCGGCCGAGGCGATCGAGCGCCACGGCTCGGTCCCCCTGCCGCCCTACATCCACGATCAGCTCGACGACCCCGAGCGCTACCAGACGGTGTTCTCCGCCGGCGAGCCCCGCTCCGCGGCCGCCCCGACGGCGGGGCTCCACTTCACCGAGCGGGTGCTCAGCCGGCTCTCGGCCCGGGGCATCGGCTGGGCCACGGTGTCGCTCGACGTCGGCCTGGGCACCTTCGCCCCCATGACCGCGGCGCGCATCGACGACCACGTCATGCACGAGGAGGCCTTCGCCGTCCCCGCGGCGACGGCGCGCCGCATCGCCGAGGTGCGGGAGGCGGGCGGGCGGGTCGTGGCCGTCGGCAGCACCGCCGTCCGCGCCCTGGAGACGGCGGCGGGCAGGGACGGATCGGTGCGCGCCGGCCCCGGCATGACGCGCCTGTTCATCCGCTCCGGGCACCGTTTCCGGGTCGTCGACGCCATGCTCACCAACTTCCACCAGCCGGGGTCCAGCCTCCTCGTCATGGTGGCGGCGCTGGCCGGGCCGGTCTGGCGCGACGCATACGCCCACGCCCTGGGCGGGCCGTACCGTTTCCTCTCCTTCGGCGACTGCATGCTGGTCTGGGCCGCCGGCGGCCGCCCCGGGCCGGTCCAGGGCGCCGGGAGGGGGGAGGGGTGACCGCGTTCACCATCACCGGGCGGGACGGCGCCGCCCGGTGTGGGGTGCTGCGGACCGCCCACGGCCCGGTGGAGACCCCCACCTTCATGCCGGTGGGAACCCACGCCAGCGTCAAGGCCTGCCACCCCGCCGAGGTCCGCGCCGCCGGGGCGCAGATCATCCTCGCCAACGCCTACCACCTGGCGCTGCGACCCGGCGTCGACCTCATCGAGCGCGCCGGGGGCCTGCAGCGCTTCATGGCCTGGGACGGCCCCATCCTCACCGACTCGGGCGGGTACCAGCTGATCAGCCTGGCCGGGGTCGCCGGCGTGGACGACGAGGGGGCCACCTTCATCTCGCCCTGGGACGGGTCGCGGCTGCGCGTCACCCCCGAGGTGGCGGTGGGCATCCAGTCGCGCCTCGGCGCCGACATCCTCATGTGCCTCGACCACCCGGTGGCGTGGGGCGCGCCGCCGGAGCTGGCCCGGGAGGCCACCGCGCGCACCCACCGCTGGGCGGAGCGGTGCCGGGCGGTCAGCCTGCCTCCGGACCGTCTCCTCTTCGGCATCGTCCAGGGCGGCTTCGACGCCGGCGACAGGCGCGCCTCGGCCCGCCATCTCGGCGGCCTCGGCTTCGACGGCCTCGCCATCGGCGGTCTCTCCGTGGGCGAGTCCGTCGCCGACATGGAGGCCCTCACCCGGGCCTGCGCCGAGGCCATGCCCGACGTCTGCCCCCGCTACTTCATGGGCCTGGGCACCGACCGGGAGCTGGTGGCCCTGGCGGCCCTGGGCGTGGACATGTTCGACTGCGTCGTGCCGACGCGGCTGGCCCGCAACGGGACGGCCCTGACGTGGGCGGGGCAGCTCCGGCTGAGCAACTCCGAGCGGCGCGAGGAGCTCGGCCCGGTCGACCCCGACTGCGACTGCCTCTGCTGCCGCGACTTCAGCCGGGCCTACCTCCGCCATCTCTTCAGCAGCCGGGAGATGCTGGCCCACCGGCTCCTCAGCATCCACAACATCACCCACCTCTGCCGCCTCATGGAGAGGGTCCGGGAGGCCATCCGGGCCGGCCGTCTGGCCGATCTGCGCGGCGAGGTGGAGGAGGCCGCCGGGCGGGAGGCGGCGACGCCGGACCGCCCCGGGTGAGCCCGACGGCCCGTCGGGGAAGACCTGCGGCACGCCCCGAGGGCCGGGACGGCCGTTCGACCCGGTGGTTCGCCTCCCCGGTCCACTAGACTTCCGCCTCGTGTCCTGGATGCGGATCACCAAGTGGAAGGTGGCGGCGATCTTCATCGTCGTCCTGGTCGCCGTCGTCATCGACGGATGGAGCTACGTCGCGCGGGTCACCAGCACCCGGACCTCGCAGGTGGTCTCCTCGTCCCAGGACACCACCACGAGCTTCGCCGTCACCCCGGGCACGGGGGGTGCCTTCGCCGCCGGTCAGAGCGTCACCGTGGGCGGCAACCAGGCGGTCATCAAGAGCGTCAAGGGTGACGTCATCACCCTCGAGTCGGCGCTGCCGTCGGCGCCCGCCGCCAAGACCGAGGTCTCGCAGAACCCGGGGCTGGCCGGCCTGACCCACCAGCTGACCTCGCCGCCCACGATCCTCGGAGCCCAGGTCTACGTCCACAAGGGCCTGGACATCCAGGGCGGCTCGGAACTGACCATCGCCATCTGCATTCACTACAACGATCCCCCCGGCATCAACTGCCGCAACGGGCCCGAGAACGGGGTCAGCGTCTCGACCGCGCAGTCGCTGACCATCCCCGTCCTCCAGCAGCGGGTCAACGGGCTGGGCGTCTCCGAGGCGACCGTCCAGGGCGAGGGGGACGACCTGATCATCGTCCAGCTCCCCGGCGTTGCCCTGGCGCAGGCCGAGTCGACCATCGGCACCACCGCCCAGCTCCACTTCGCCACCGCCGTGGCCGGAGCCCCCCCCGCGGCGGCCGCCACCAACCCCAACTACTGCGGCGAGAACCCCGGCGACAGCTTCTGCAAGGACCAGGACAACCTCTTCGACCCCTCCCAGCTCAGCTCGTCCGCGGCCTGCTCGGGGGGCCCCTGCTACCTGACCGACTCCACCACCGGCGAGCAGTACCACTGGAAGATCGACAACAAGCTCCCCGCCTCCGACATCAGCAGCTCGACCGTGGGTTCAGCCCAGACCACGGGAGCCCCGGTCGTCGACCTCACCTTCAACTCCTCCGGCGGCAACGAGTGGAACGCCATCACCAACACCGCCTACTCCGCCTACGAGTCCGACACCGCGGCGCCCCCGCCGACCGCCTACATCGCCATCTTCCTGGACAACAAGATCATCAGCGTCCCCTACGTGAGCGGCGGCGACCAGGGCAACCACTCCCAGATCAGCGGGCTCTCGCTGAGCGAGGCGCAGACGCTCAACTCGCAGATCTCCGCCGGGGCCCTGCCGGCTGAGATCGAGACGGTGGCGGCGACCGCGGTGAGCCCGACCCTGGGCGTCCAGACCGTCAACGCCACGCTCCTCGCCGGCGCCATCGGCATGATCATCGTCATCCTCTTCATGATCGGCTACTACAGGTTCCCGGGCCTGCTCGCCAGCGCGGCCCTGATCCTGTACAGCCTCATCAACCTCGCCGCCTACAAGCTGATTGGCGTGACGGTGAGCCTTGCCGGGCTGGCCGGCTTCGTCCTGTCGGTGGGCATGGCCGTCGATGCCAACGTGCTCATCTTCGAGCGAACACGCGACGAATTACGCCATGGGAGACCTGTGGGCATCGCCGTGGAGACCGGCTTCCGCCGCGCCTTCCCGGCCATCCGCGACAGCAACATCTCGACCGAGATCGTCTGCTTCATCCTCTACTTCTTCGGCTTCGACGTGGTCAAGGGCTTCGCCCTCACCCTGGGCATCGGCGTCGCCATCAGCTTCTTCAGCGCCGTGCTCATCACCCAGTCGATGCTGGCCTGGGTGCTGCGCTGGAAGATCGGCCGCAACCCGACGCTCTACACCGAGATCCACGGCGAATACGCCGAGCACCCGCCCAAGGGCCGCTTCGACATCGTCAAGCGGCGGAACCTCTTCTTCGCCGCCTCGCTGGCGATCATCATCCCCGGCCTGATCGCCATGCTCTTCTGGCACGACTCCACCTCGCCGGAGGGCTTCCGGCTGGGCATCGACTTCGCCGGCGGCGATCAGATCCAGGCGACCTTCGTGCGCCCGACGACGACGGCGGATCTGATCAGCGACGTCAACTCGGTGAAGCCCGGGCTGCAACCCCAGGTGCAGAACAACGGGAAGAACTCCTTCTCGATCCAGACCCTTCCCACCAGCGTCGACACGCTGGATGCGATCTACAACAAGGTCAACGCCGACTACGACGTCCAGACCTCCAGCGTCAACCAGGTCGGGCCGAGCATCGCCAGCAGCCTGGTGGTCAGCGCCATCGTCCTCATCCTCATCTCGGCGATCCTCATCGCCATGTACCTCGCCTACCAGTTCGGCAAGCAGCGCCAGGTCAACCGGTGGCGATTCGCCGCCTGCACCTTCTTCAAGCTCTTACATGACGTCTTCGTGCTGGCCGGGATCTGGGCCATCATCGGGCACTTCACGCCCCTGGGCCAGGTGGACAGCTACTTCATCACGGCCCTGCTCACCGCCGTCGCCTTCTCCATCCACGACACCATCGTCGTCTTCGACCGCATCCGTGAGAACCTACGGGTCGGACCGCGCTTCACCTTCGACCAGACCGTCAACCTCTCGACGGTGCAGACCATGACGCGGTCCCTGAACACGTCGCTGACGGTCGTCTTCGTCCTGCTCGCGCTGGTCCTCTTCGGCGGATCGACGATCCAGGGCTTCGTCCTCGCCCTCCTCGTCGGCATCGTCACCGGCACCTACAGCTCGATCTTCAACGCTTCGACGCTGCTGGTGGCCTGGGACAAGGCGCGTCCCCAGCAGCTGCCGGGCCGCGGCGGTCGCAGGGTGGCTGCCCGGCCGGCCCGCGCCACCTGAGCGTCCTCCATCGGCAGGCATGAACACCCCGGATACCGACGCCATCGCCAGCCTCCTGCGGCCGGCGCTCACGCTCACCGGCGTCGACCTGGTTGACGTGCAGTGGAAGGGGGGTGGCCGCGGCGGCAGCGTCCTGCGGCTGGTGGTCGACCGGCCTGGTGGCATCGACCTGGACGGCTGTGAGCAGGCGTCCGTGACGGCGAGCGCCATCCTCGATGCGTACGATCCGATCGACCCGGCGTACTCCCTGGAGGTCTCTTCCCCTGGCGCCGAGCGGCCCATCCGGACGCCTGAGGAATGGCGCGCGGCGATGGGCAGGAGGGTCAACGTCCACTACCGCAGCGGCGACTCGGAGCTGATCGTCGAGGGTCACCTCGTCGCAACGGGCGGCGACATGGTGGGGATCGAGGCGCGCACGGCCGGGCATCGGCGGCGGATCGTCGAGGTCCCCACGGCCGGTGTCGTCGCCGCCCGCATCGTCGTGGACATCTGACGTGGGACGGGTGGCTGGGCGCCTCCATCCCGCAGGCCGCGCCCCGGACGGCGCGCCGCTCTGATGGCGGGCCGCGGCCGCGACGACCCCCTCCGTCCCAGCGCGGGCGATCTTCTCGAGGCGGTCGGCGAGATCGCCAGCTCGGCCGGCGTCACCGAGGGCGAGCTCACCGCCGTGGTCGGCCAGGCCATCCTCGACACCTACCGGCGGCTCGTCGTGGACGACCCCGGGCTGCACTTCCGCGTCGATCTGCGCAAGGGCGTCCAGGAGATCTTCCGCCTCGAGCCCGGGGGCGGGGAGACGCTCATGCCCGCCCTCACCGGGGACGCGGCGCGTCAGGCGGCGCAGGCGGTGCGTTCCGCCGTCCTCGAGTGCCTGCGCAATGCCGGCGCCGAGAGGGTGCTGACCGAGGCCACGCTGCGGCGCGGCGAGCTCATCGACTGCATCGTGGAGAGCCGCGCCGGCGACTCCTGGTACCTGCGCGCCGGAGACCTTACGGTGGTGCTGCCCCCGGAGGAGCAGGCGGCGGGGGAGACGCCGGTGCCGCGCCAGCACCTCAAGGTGGTCATCCTCGAGGGCAGGCGGCGGGCCAAGGACGCCGTGGTCGTCGGATCACGCTCCCACCCCCAATTGGTCCGCCTGCTCCTGGAGCAGGAGGTCCCCGAGTTGGTCAGCGGCAAGGTGGTGATCCGCGCCATCGCCAGGGAGGCGGGCCGCCGCACCAAGGTGGCCGTGGAGGCGCGCGATCCGGACATCGACGCGCAGGGTGCCTGCATCGGCCCCAAGGGGTTGCGGCACCGCGCCGTCACCGCCCAGCTCGGCGTCGAGCAGGTCCAGATCGTCGCATTCGACGCCGACCCGGCCCGCTACGTCGCCAGTGCGCTGATCCCCGCCACCGTGCTGGGCGTCGCGCTGGACCCGGAGACGCGCACCGCCCACGTCGAGGTCGAGCCGGGCCAGCTCTCCCTTGCCATCGGCCGCGGCGGGGAGAACGCCCGGCTGGCGGCCCGGCTCACCGGGTGGCGGATCGACATCGCGGCGACCCCGCCGGCCGCCGCGCCCGACGCGAGCGGTGCCTGACCCTACCCCCTGGCGCACCTGCGCCGGATGCCGCCGCCGGCGGCCGAAGGGCGAGCTCGCCCGTTTCGCCCTGGGCACGGCGGGAACGGTTATTCTGGATGCCCTCGCCCGGGCCCCGGGGCGCGGCGCCTACCTCTGCCGGGACAGCGGGCCGGAGTGCATCCGGGCCGCCCGGAGGCGGCGCAGCCTGAGCCGATCGCTCCGGGTGGGGGAGAATGCCATCGACTACGAGACGCTGAGCCGCCGGCTCGCCGAGCTCGGCCGGAAGGAGACACCATAGCCACCGTCAAGAAGGTCCGGCTGCCAGCCAGCGTCACCGTGAGGGAGCTGGCCGACCGCCTTGGCGTGCCCGCCGCCCAGGTCATCACCTACCTGATGAAGAACGGGGTCATGGCCACCGTCACCCAGTCGATCGACTTCGACACGGCCGTCCTGGCGGCGGACAGCTTCGGCTTCGAGGCGGAGCCGGAGGAGGCTCCGGCACCCGCCGCCAGCCCCGCCCCGGCCGGCGCCCGGAAGCGCCACCCGCTCCTCGACCTGTCCGGCGCCGACCCCGCCACCTTGGTGGCCCGCCCGCCGGTCGTCGCCGTCCTCGGCCATGTCGACCACGGCAAGACGTCCATCCTCGACCGCATCCGGGCCTCCAGCGTCGCCTCCGGCGAGGCCGGAGGCATCACCCAGCGCATCGGCGCGTACCAGATCGTGCACCAGGGTCAGTCGATCACCTTCATCGACACCCCGGGCCACGCGGCGTTCACCGCCATGCGCGCCCGCGGCGCCGACGTCACCGACATCGCCGTCCTGGTGGTGGCCGCCGACGACGGCGTCATGCCCCAGACCGAGGAGGCGATCCAGCACATCCGCAGCGCCGGCGTGCCCATCGTCGTCGCCCTCAACAAGGTCGACAAGGAGGGCGTCAACACCGACCGCGTCCTGCAGCAGCTCGCCGAGCGCGGTGTGGTGCCGGAGAGCTACGGCGGCGACGTCCCCGTCGTCCCGACCAGCGCCCTGACCGGCCAGGGCATCGACACCCTGCTGGAGACGATCCTGCTGGTCAACGAGCTCATCCTGCCGACCCGGGCCGATCCCACCCGCCCCGCAGTCGGCACCGTCATCGAGGGCGAGCTGGAGCGGGGCAGGGGCCCGGTCGCCACCGTGCTGGTGCAGAACGGCACCCTGCGCATCGGCGACAACGTCGTGGTGGGAACCGCGTACGGCAAGGTCCGCGCCCTCGTCGACGACACCGGCAAGCGTGTCAAGGAGGCCGGCCCCAGCAAGCCGGTGCAGATCACGGGGCTGACCGACGTCGCCACCGCCGGCGACGTGCTCCAGGTCATGGAGACCGACCGTGCCGCGCGGGCGCTGGCGGAGCAGCGCACCGCCTCCGCGCGGGTGCGCGTCGCACAGCCGGTGCGCCGCATCACGCTGGCCGACTTCGCGGCGGTGCAGGGCGAGGTGCGCACCCTCACCCTGGTCCTCAAGGCCGAGGCCGACGGGTCGCTGGAGGCGCTGCGCGGCCAGATCAGCGCCATCGCCGATCCCAACGTGACCATCAGGGTCGTCGGCGAGGGTGTCGGCGCGGTGGGGGAGTCCGACGTCAACCTCGCCGCCGTCTCGGGCGCCATCGTCATCGGCTTCAACGTCCGGCCCGACGAGCGCGCCAAGGCCGCCGCCGACGAGCACGGCGTCGACATCCGCTTCTACGACGTCGTCTACCAGGCGACCGAGGACATCGAGAAGTCCATCCGCGGCATGTACGAACCGACCTTCATCGACGTCTACCAGGGCAGGGCGGAGGTGCGGCGGGTGTTCCAGGTCGACGGCCGGCCCGCCATCGCCGGCTGCCAGGTGGTGGACGGCAAGATCACCCGCAGCGCCCGCTGCCGGGTGCTGCGGGCCGGCAAGGAGATCGCCAGCGGCAAGATCGGCGCGCTGAAGCGCTTCAAGGACGACGTGCGCGAGGTTGCCCGCGGCTACGAGTGCGGCATCACCATCGACGGTTTCGCTGAGTTCGCCGAGGGCGACATCCTCGAGGCATTCGTCGTCGAGCAGCAGAACCTCTGATCTTGGCCGCTGTGACGCCCAACCGCCGCCCCGGCAGGAGCGCATCGGGGCCTCCGCGCCAGGGGGGCTTCCAGTCCGCCGCCCTGCCGCCGTCACGACCGCCACGGCGGGAGCGGGTGGCCGAGCTGCTCCGCCAGGAGATCTCGTCGCTCATGCTCACCGAGATGAAGGATCCGCGGGTCCACCTCGCCTCCGTCTCGGAGGTGCGCATCGCCCCCGACCTGCGCAGCGCCACCGTGATGATCTCGGCGGTGGGTGACGACGCGGAGCGCCAGGCCGTCGTCGGCGCCATGCGCCACGCCGAGGGCTACCTGCGAGCCCAGATCGGCCGGCGGCTGGAGAGCCTGAGGACGTCACCGCGCCTGCGCTTCGAGCTCGACGAGTCCATCGCCTACTCGGTGCGCATGAGCAGCATGCTGCGCGAGATCGAGCCCGCCGACGGGCCCGCCGGGGAGGCGCCGTGATCGGGTCCTCCCAGCCCCGTGTCACCGGGTCGCCGCACTTCGCCACCGTCGACGAGTGCGCCGCGGACATCCGTGGCCTCATCGACTCGGCCCAGGAGATCGGCTGCCTCGCCCACAAGGACGCCGACGCCGACAGCCTCGGTTCCGCCCTCGCCTTCGCCGAGGCGCTGGCGGAGATGGGCAAGAGCGTTCGCACCGTGGTCCCCAGCCCCTTCCCGCTGACCCTCGACCATCTTCCCGGCTTCGATCAGATCGTCGCCGGCGCGCCGCCCCTCGACCTCCTCTTCACCTTCGACTGCGCCACCGTGAACCGCTTCGGCGACCAGGCGTCACTGATCGACACCGTGCCCCACGTGGTCAACGTCGACCACCACGCCGGCAACGACGCCTTCGGCGAGATCAACCTCGTCGACCGCACCGCGAGCGCCACCGGACAGGTCGTGTACCACCTGCTGCGCGCCATGGGCTGCGCCATCTCGGCGCCGACGGCGACCAATCTCTATGCCGCCCTCTTCACCGACACCGGCGGCTTCCGCCACGAGAACACGACCGAGGCGGCGCTCCGGCTCGGCGCCGATCTCGTCGCCCTGGGCGCCGACGCGGGGTGGGTGGCGCTGAAGAGCTACAAGTCGCGTTCCGTCCCCCAGCTCCGCCTCGAGGGGCTCGCCGTGGCGCGCATGCACGCGGAGTGCGACGGCCGGCTGGTGTGGTCGGAGGTGACCCAGGACATGCTCACTGAGACCGGCGCCGACATGAGGGAGGCGGACGGCATCATCGACCAGCTGCAGAGCGTGGAATCGCTGAAGATCGCCATCCTCTTCAAGGAGGCCGAAGCGGCTCTGACCAAGATCAGCGTGCGCAGCCGCGACGAGGTGGACGCCACCTCGATCTGCACGCCGTTCGGCGGCGGGGGGCACCGGCGGGCGGCCGGCGCGGAGCTTCGCGTCCCCATCGACACGGCCCGGGAGATGGTGCTCGACGTCGCCCGGGCGGAGCTGCGGCCCCGAGCGTGACCGAAGCGATGGCCCCGCCGGCCCCCGCCAGGAGCGTCATGCTCAACGCCGTCCTCGCCCTCAACAAGGAACCCGGACAGACGTCGTTCGACTGTGTCCGCGAGGTGCGGCGGATCTACTCGGAGCGCCGCGTCGGGCACGCGGGCACCCTCGATCCCACCGCCAGGGGGCTGCTCCCCCTCTGCCTGGGACGGGCGACCCGCCTGGTCGACTACTTCCACCTGCAGAGCAAGACCTACCTCTGCCTTGTCCGCCTCGGCGAGCGGTCGGACACCCTCGACACCGAGGGGACAATCACCCCCGGGGCGGACGCCTCCGGGCTCGACGAGCGCCGCGTCGCGCAGGCGCTGACGGCCTTCGTCGGCGACATCACGCAGGTCCCTCCCATGCACTCGGCGGTGCGCCACGAGGGCGAGCACCTGTACCAGCTGGCGCGCCGGGGCGAGGAGGTCGAGCGCCCGGCCCGGCCGGCCGTCATCCACAGCGCCCGCCTGCTGCGCTTCCGGCCCGGCCGCGTCGCCGAGGCCGACCTGGAGGTGACCTGCGGCAAGGGCGCCTTCATGCGCGTCCTGGCGGCCGATCTCGGTGACGCCCTGGGCGTGGGGGGGATGCTGGCGTGGCTGGAGCGGACCCGCTACGGTGCGCTGGACCTCGCCGCCGCCCACACCCTGGACGAGCTGAGGGCGATGGTCGACCCCACCGCGGCGCTCCTTCCCGTCGAGGTCGCGGTCGCCTTCCTGCCGCGCATCGACCTGGCCCCGCCGCTGGTCACCCAGGTCCGCCGCGGCCAGCCGGTGTTCCTGCCCCGGCCCTCCCAGGGGTTGCCGCAGGGAGAGGTGCGGGTGCACAGCGCCAGTTCCGAGCTGGTCGCTCTCGGCGAGGTCACCGGCAACCGTTTCCGACCCACCAAGGTCATGGCGTCCTAGCCGAGGAGGGCCACGTGGATCTGGAGCACGGTCTCGCCCCCGGTCGCGGCGCCTCGCCGCCCCCCGCCGCCATCACCGTCGGCGTCTTCGACGGGGTGCACCGCGGCCACCAGAGCCTGCTCGCCGCCACCGTCGCCGCCGCCCGGGAGATCGGCGGCATCGCCGTCGCCGTGACCTTCGAGCCGCACCCGAGGGCCGTGCTCGACCCCGGCAACGTGCCCGCCGAGATCACCACGCTCGACGAGAAGGTCGAGCGGCTCGCCGTGCTCGGCATCGACCGCCTGGTGGTCATGAACTTCACGGCGGAGATGAGCCGGTGGAGCGCCGCCCACTTCTGCGAGCGGCTGCTGGAGCGTTTCGACGTCCGCCGCTTCGTCGCCGGCCCCGGGTTCGCCGTCGGGCACGCCCGCAGCGGCGACACGGCCTTCCTGCGCGCCTTCGGCGCCGAGCACGGGTTCACCGTCACCGAGGTCGGCGGCGTGGACCAGGGCGGGGCCTCCGTCTCGTCGACCCGGATCCGCGCGGCCCTGGTCTCCGGCGAGGTCGAGGTCGCCGCCGCCCTGCTCGGCTACCCGTACTTCATGGACGGCACCGTGGAGATGGGGGAACAGGTGGGGCGCCGCCTCGGCTTCCCCACCGCCAACCTGGGCGTGGAACCGGGCAAGTGCCTGCCCGAGATCGGCATCTACTCGACCTGGCTCCGCTCCCGGGGCAGCTGGCACCAGGCGGCCTCCAGCATCGGCTACCGGCCCACCTTCGGCGGCGACCGCCTGACCGTGGAGGCGCACGTCCTGGACTTCGACGCTGACATCTACGGCGAGCGGGTCCGGCTCGCCTTCACCCACCGGATCCGCGAGGAGCGGATGTACCCCGACGAGGCGTCCCTCATCGCCCAGATGCGGGACGACGTGCGCGACACCAGGCGGCTGCTGGCCGGGAAGGAGCCGCCCCGGGGCCTGTAGCGGGAGCGGGACTCGATGGAAGTCTCACATGTCATACAGTCCGCTGGTGGCGAGCGTCAGCATCCGCGATCTCCGCAACCACGGCGGGGAGGTGGTCGACCAGGTGGCCCGCGGTGAGAAGGTGACCATCACCCGGGCCGGAAAGCCGGTGGCCGAGCTTCGTCCGGTGGCCCCTCCCGCCCTCTCCACCGCAACGCTTCTCGAGCGCTGGAGCCGGCTGCCGCGGGTCGATCCGCAGGCGCTGAGAGCAGACATCGGCGAGTTCCTCGACCCACGTCCGTGACCGCAATCGGAGGGGCACCAACACGCGGGGTGCTGGACACGTCGACGCTGATCCTCCTCGAGGACATCACCGATCGCGGCTGTCTGCCCGACGTGCCGCTGATCACCACCGTCACTCTCGCCGAGCTCTCCGCGGACCCGTTGGTGGCCCGCACCGAGCGAGAGCGAGCCGCCCGTCAGGCCCTCCTCCAGCAGGCGGAGTCGGAATTCGACCCGCTGCCCTTCGACCGGGCGGCCGCGCACAGTTTCGGCCAGATCGCGGCCTCGCTGAGACGAGCCGGCCGGAAGGCCACGGCGCGCGCCGACGACGCGCGGATCGCGGCGACCGCCCTGGCCAACGACCTCCCCGTCTACACCTGCAATCCCGGCGACGTCTCCGACATCGAGGGGCTCGAGGTCGTCGCCATCGCGCTTCCAGACGGCACGGCCCAGCGGTAGCGCGGATCGGCGGCGTCACGCCGCCGCCATGTGGCACCCCTCGGCAACGCGGATAATCCGGCTGCGCATCCTGGCGGTCATGTCCGAGGGCCCGACCCCAGGGCGGCGTCCGCCCGACAGCGCCTGAGGGATTGCACGTGACCCAGATCCCGCCATCCTCCGACCCTGCGGCCCCGCAGGGAGCCCCCCAGCCCGCCGGCCCCGGCTGGCCCGGCCAGCCTCCCGGAGCGTGGTGGGGAGCCTATCCGCCACCGCAGCGTCCCCAGCCGCCCGGTTTCATCCCGCTCAAGGTGCAGGTGTGGGCGGCGGTCGAGGTGGCGCTGGGCGCGCTCCTCATCGGCGGCATCCTGGTCAGCCAGGCATCCTGGACGACCTACACGGCGACACCCGGCACCTCCGGGCTGATCAACGGCGTCCAGCTCACCTCCGGGGCGCCCTGGTACGTGACCGCCTTCGCCTACGTGGCCGGGGTGCTGCTCGCCGTCACCCTAGGCGTCGCCGTCCGCGCCCTGCTCTCCACGGGCGGCCGCAGGATCGCCTGGTTCCGCACCAGCCAGCTCGCCGTCGCCGCGGGCGGGTTCCTCCTCGCCGCCGGATACACCCTCATGGCACAGATCGCCGGATGGACCTCGGGGTGCTCGCTGGACTGCCTTGTGCAACAGCAGGCGGTCAGCGTCAACACCGTGGTGTCGAGCCTCGCCATCGACATCGGCGCCGGCCTGCTCGCGGCCCTGCTGCCCGCCGCGCTGTGGCTGTGGTGCCGCGGTCGGGCGGATGCGCCCCTCGCCGCGGAGCCCGTGACGGCACAGTAGCGGGGACCGCTCGACCCGCGGCGCGGGCCTTGCCGGCCCAGGTAACGGGAGCGCGCTGGAGTCCAGGCTGTTGGGCGTGAGCTGCCCCTCGGCCGCGGACTGCTGGGCGGTCGACGGCGCACCGGGCCAGGGCACGAGTGCCTCCACACCGCTGATCGACCACTACGACGGCAGCGCCTGGTCGGTCGCCAGCTCCCCGTCAACCCCGGCCGGCAGCGTCCTGTCGGCGATCACCTGCGTCAGCGCGACGGATTGCTGGGCGGTGGGCGACGGCGACGACACCGGCACCGGCAGCACCTCGGCCGTGGGCGCCGGGAAGCCGGCCCTGATCGAGCACTGCGACGGCGTCGCCTGGACGATCGTGGACAGCCCGGCGGACTCCCAGGGACAGATCACCCTCGGCGCCATCACCTGCGTCTCCGCCACCGACTGCTGGGCGGTGGGGGAGTACTCCGAGGCCGAGCTCACCGGCCTCCCGGTGATCGAGCACTATGACGGCAGCGTGTGGAGCTTCGGCGGCGGCCCTGGGGTGCTTGTGGAGGCGTTGCAGGGGGTGGGCTGCACCGGCCCGAACGAGTGCGTGGCCGTGGGTTCCCCCGATCTGTCGCTGCCGACCCCGACCCCCGGCACCGGAACCTGAGGGCGTTTCGCCACCGGCCGTCCACACCGGCGCGGCACAATGCGAGGTCGCACGGCGACACACCACGGAGGCGGCAGGCATCGTGCCCAGCGACAGTCCGGATCGCAGTTTCCCCGACGGCTTCCTGTTCGGCGTCAAGTCGTCCGCCTACCAGGTGGAGGGCTCGGTGACCGCCGACGGCCGCGGCGTGTCCGTCTGGGACACCTACAGCCACCAGCCGGGAGCGACGCACAACGGTGACACGGGCGACGTCACCGCCGACCACTACCGCCACCTCGAGGAGGACCTCGATCTGCTCGCCCGGCTCGGCGTCCCTCTCTACTGCTTCTCGGTGGCGTGGCCGCGCATCCAGCCCACCGGCAGCGGGCCCGCCAACCAGCCGGGGCTCGACTTCTACCGCCGCATGGTCGACGGTCTGCTGCGGCGCGGCATCACCCCGTCGGTGACGCTGCACCACTGGGACGTGCCCCAGCCCCTCCAGGACCGGGGAGGCTGGACGTCACGCGAGACGGTGGGTCGCTTCGCCGACTACACCGCGATCGTGGCCAGAGCCCTGGGCACCGACGTCGGTCCGTGGATGACCATCAACGAGCCCTGGTGCCCGTCCTGGCTCGGCTACGCCAAGGGCGAGCACGCACCGGGTCACCAGGATCTGGGGGAGGCCGCCGCCGCCAACCACCACCTGCTCCTGGCCCATGGGGAGGCCGTCCGCGCCATCCGGGCGTCTGTCCCCGGAGCCCAGGTCGGCATCAGCCTCAACCTCCAGCCGTTCTGGCCGGCCAGCGACCACGAGGACGATCTCCGGGTCGCCCGCCTCGCCGACGGCAACCTCAACCGCCTCTTCCTCGAGCCCATCCTCAAGGGGGCCTATCCCATCGACATGCTGGAGCACTACGCCGGCCACCGGCCGGGCTTCGCGGTGGTGCAGGAGGGCGACCTCGCCGTCATCGCCGAGCCCCTGGACTTCCTCGGCGTCAACTACTACGCGCCGATGACCGTCTGCGCCGTGTCCCGCATGGACCAGGCCCGCGCCGCCGGCTACTGGGTCCCGGCCGCCGGCCCCACCAACCTGCTGGGCGCCGACACGGGAATGGTCGAGGTCCTGCGCCCCGCCTTCCAACACACCCGGATGGGGTGGGAGATCGACCCGGCCGGTCTCGCCGAGGTGCTGGCCCGGGTGCGCGGTGAGTGCGGGACCCTGCCGATCTATGTCACCGAGAACGGGGCGGCTTGCGACGACTACGTCGGCCCCGACGGCGAGATCCACGACACCGACCGCATCGCCTACCTGGAGAGCCATCTGCGGGTCGTCCTCGACGCCGTCCGCTCCGGCAACGACATCCGCGGCTACTTCGTCTGGAGCCTGATCGACAACTTCGAGTGGGCCCAGGGGTTCCAGAGGCGCTTCGGCATGGTGTGGGTCGACTACCCGTCCGGCCGGCGCACCCCCAAGGCCAGCTTCGACTGGTACCGGCGGACGGTCCGGGCCAACGCCCTGATGCCGATCGCGGGCTGAGCCAGGTTCCCCCAGTGAGCCGGACCCTCGTCGTCGTCAACCCGGCGAGCGCCGGCGGCCGGACCCTGCGCCGGTGGCCGGTGATCGAGAGGGCGCTGAACCGCGCCGGCATCGACGTCACGGCGCAGCTCACCATCGGGCCGGGCGACGCGACCACCCTGACCCGCGAGGCGATCCGGACCAGGGGCATCCGCCGCATCGTCGCCGTCGGCGGTGACGGCACCCTCAACGAGGTCGTCAACGGCTGCTTCGACGGCGGCTGCACACCCCTCGCGACCGACCTGACCGTGGGCCTGATCCCCAGCGGCACGGGGGGCGACTTCCGCCACGCCCTCGGTCTCCCCACCGACCCCGCGGCGGCGGCACACCTCCTCGCCAGCGGGACGACCCGCGCCGTCGACGTCGGCCTGGTGGCCTTCCCCGACGGATCCGTCCGCCACTTCATCAACATCGCCGACTGCGGCATCGGGGGAGAGGTGGCCTGCCGCGTGAACCGTCGCCGCCATCGCGGCGGAGGCCTGGCCGGCACGGCCGTCTTCCTCGGGGTGTCGGTGGCGACCCTGCTCACCTACAGGGGTCGCGATCTGGTTCTCTCCCTCGACGGGGAGACCATCCATCGCAAGGTCCAGCAGGTCGTGGTGGCCAACGGCAGCCATTTCGGCGGCGGCATGCGGATGGCCCCCGACGCCAAGCCCGACGACGGCCTCTTCGACGTCGTCATCGTCGCCGACATCTCCCGGCTGGGATCGATCCGGGCCGTCCCCCGCCTCTACCGGGGCACCCACCTCGCCCTTCCCGTGGTGGAGGTGCGCCGAGCCCGGTCCATCGACATCGCCGCCGCTCCCGGTGAGCTGCCGCCGCTCTTCGACGTGGACGGGGAGCAGGTGGGCCGGGTGCCCGCCACGATCAGCATCTGCCCCGGGGCGCTGCACTTCGCCGCCCCGCTCTGAACGGGGCCGGCGTGCGGCCGTCTTTGTGGCGACCGCCATGGTCGCCGGCCTGGAGCGGTTCGCCACCGATGACGAGCGCCAGCGCCTGGCGGCCGAGGAGGCCGGCCTGACCGCGGTCGTGCTTGAGGGCGATCAGCACGGCACCCGCGAGCCCGGTCCTTCGGGGCTCGGAGGGCCCGATGCGGAGACCTGGAGCATCCGTTTGCTAGACTGGCGGCGACCGACGGAGGGCCCGGCTCCGGGTTGAGGCCATCGCGCCCCAGTCCCGCGCCCCGCTCTCGGTCCGGCGTCTGGCCATCATGGCCATCCTGGAGAACGTCACGTGCCCGAGCTTCGCACCAAGACCGACATCATCGCCGAGCACCGGCGGCATGACACGGACACCGGGTCCCCGGAAGTCCAGATCGCCGTCCTCAGCGAGCGGATCAGCGGATTGACCGAGCATCTCCGCGATCACCCCAAGGACCACGCCTCCCGCCGCGGGCTGCTCAAGCTCGTCGGCCGCCGCCGCCGGCTGCTGGACTACCTGGCCCAGACCGACGTGGATCGGTACCGCGCCATCATCGCCCGGCTGGGGCTGCGCCGATAGTGCGAATCGTGTCCCCGGGATCCTCGGCGAAGCGGGAGGGCGGATCCCCCGCCGTCCCGGCGCCCATCGTCTCCTCCACAGAGGAGGGCCTTCGGCACAGCTTCGTCTGAGCCGCTCCGCGGCTCACCCCCTCATCAACCCACCCCGATTGGCCTCTCCAGCCGAGCCGGGACGGTGAGACGTTGGGGACTGCGTTCCGGGGCTGTCGCGGCCGCCAGACAGGTGGCGCGAACCCACAGCCGCCGGCACAGCCTCCAACAGCCTCACCTCCGACATCGCGGACGCCGCCGGGGACCGCACTCATCGGAGAATCCATGCCCAATCCAGAACCGAAAACCTTCCAGACCGAGCTCGCGGGCCAGACGCTGACCGTGGAGACCGGCCACATCGCCGAGCAGGCGAATGGCGCGCTCTTCATCCGCTGCCGCGACACCGTCGTCCTCGTCACCGCGGTGGCCAGCAAGGCCCCCCGCGAGGGCATCGACTTCTTTCCCCTCACCTGCGACTACGAGGAGAAGCTGTACGCCGCCGGTCGCATCCCGGGGAGCTTCCCGCGCCGCGAGGGCCGGCCCAGCGAGGCCGCCGTCATCGCCTGCCGGATGATCGACCGGCCGATGCGGCCGCTCTTCCCCAAGGACTTCCGCAACGATGTCCAGCTCGTCGCCACCGTCGTCTCCGCGGACCAGGAGCAGGACCCCACGACGCTCGCCGTCACCGGCGCCTCCCTGGCCCTGCAGATCAGCGACATCCCCCACGCCGGGCCGGTCGGCTGCGTTCGCGTCGGCATGGTCGACGGCCAGCTGATCCTCAACCCGACCCTCCAGCAGCTCGCCGAATCCGACCTCGACCTGGTGGTCGCCGGGACCGACGACGCCATCACCATGGTGGAGGCCGGGGCGCGTCAGGTCTCCGAGGAGACCGTGCTGCAGGCGCTGCGCCTGGCCCACGACGAGATCCGCCGCCTGGTCGCCTTCCAGCTCCAGATCAGGGAGGCGCTGGGCGCCAAGCCGGTGATGGACTACCCGCGCTGGGTGATCGACCCGGAGGTGGCCGAGGCCGTCCATGAGCAGGTCAGTGGACGCATGACCGAGGCCGCCCGCAACGCCGACAAGAAGGTCCGCGAGGCCGCCATCGACGCGCTCAAGGCGGAGACCGTCGCCCAGCTCGACGAGCGCTTCCCGACCGGCCGGCCCGACATCGTCCGGGCCTTCGACGCAGAGCTCAAGAAGGCCGTGCGGCAGGCCATCCTCACCGAGGGGATCCGCCCCGACGGCCGGCGCACCGACGAGATCCGGCCCATCTGGTGCAGGGTCGGCGTCCTGCCCCGCACCCACGGCAGCGCCCTCTTCACCCGCGGCCAGACCCAGGCGCTGTCGGTGGTGACCCTCGGCTCCGGCCAGGACCAGCAGAAGCTGGACGGCCTCGGGCTCGAGCAGTTCAAGCGCTACATGCACCACTACAACTTCCCGCCGTTCTCGGTGGGGGAGGCGCGGCCGCTGCGCTCCCCGGGCCGTCGTGAGATCGGCCACGGCGCGCTCGCCGAGCGGGCCGTGCACAACGTCATGCCCGACGAGGAGGCCTTCCCCTACGTGGTGCGGATCGTCACCGAGATCCTGAGCAGCAACGGCTCGACCTCGATGGCCTCGGTCTGCGGCTCGACGCTCTCCCTGATGGACGCGGGCGTGCCCCTGATGGCGCCGGTGGCCGGCATCGCCATGGGGCTGATCAGCGCCGACGAGGGCGGGGCGGCGGCCATCCTCAGCGACATCCAGGGGATGGAGGACGCGCTCGGCGACATGGACTTCAAGGTCGCCGGCTCGGCCACCGGGATCACCGCCCTGCAGATGGACATCAAGATCCGGGGCCTCACCTGGGACCTGGTGGAGCGTGCCCTGGAGCAGGCCCGGGTGGGCCGGCTGCACATCCTCGGCAAGATGGCCGAGGCGCTGCCCGCGCCGCGCGAAGAGATGAGCCCGTGGGCCCCACGCATCGACACCATCCAGATCAACCCCGACAAGATCCGCGAGATCATCGGCCCCGGCGGCAAGACCATCCGCCGCATCGTCGAGGAGACCGGAGCCCAGATCGACGTCGAGGACGACGGCCGGGTGTTCATCTCCAGCGCCAACGCGGCGTCGCGCCAGCAGGCCCTGGACATGATCCGCGACCTCACCGACGACATCGAGATCGGCCGCATCTACAAGGGCAAGGTCTCCCGCCTGATGGGCTTCGGCGCCTTCGTCGAGATCGCGCCCAAGAAGGAGGGGCTGGTCCGCATCGGCCACCTCGCCGAGCACCGGGTCGAGAAGGTCGAGGACGTGGTCGCCGTGGGCGACGAGATCATGGTCAAGGTCATCGAGGTCGATGACCGTGGACGGGTCAACCTCTCCCGCCGCGAGGCCATCCGGGACCTGGCGAATCGCCAGGACCAGGCGGCCGGGGCGGGGACGGCCAGCCCGGCGTAGGGGAGAGGAGCGATGGCGGAGCGGGCGGCCCCGGTGGTGGCCCTGGTCGGCGCGACGGGCGCCGCCGGGTCCACCGTGCTCCGCATCCTCGAGGAGCGACACTTCCCCACCCGGGAGTTCCGGCCCATGGCCTCGGCGCGCAGCGCGGGGGCCGTGGTCCGCTTCCGGGGCGAGGACCTGCGGGTCGCGGCCGTCGACGCGGCCCTGCTGCAGGGCTGCGACATCGTCTTCTTCGCGGCGGGGTCGGCGGTGTCGCGCCAGTTCGGCCCGGTCGTGGCCGCGGCCGGAGGCGTCGCCGTCGACAAGTCGAGCTACTACCGCATGAACCCGGAGGTCCCGCTGGTCGTCCCCGAGGTCAACGGGGAGGCGGTGCAGGGCAACCGCGGCATCATCGCCAACCCCAATTGCGTCGCCATCCCCCTGACGGTGGCGCTGGCGCCGCTGCATCGTGCCTTCGGCCTGCGCCACCTCACCGTGTCCACCTACCAGGCGGCGAGCGGGGGAGGCCGCGACCTCCTCGCCGAGCTGCGCGCCCAGGAGGGCGACGACGCGTCGGGGCGCCCGCCCCACCACGCGGTGTACCCCCACGTGCTCCATGGCAACGTCGTCCCCGGCGGCTGGAGGATGGCCGGCGACGACACCGACGAGGAGGTCAAGGTGGTCCAGGAGACGCGGCGCGTGCTGGGCCTCATCGGGCTTCCCATGAGCGTGACCACGGTGCGGGTGCCGGTCGCCGTCGGCCACAGCGCGGCGGTCTGGGCGGAGTTCGAGAAGGACGCCGACCCCGCCGAGGCGCGTCGCATCCTCCAGGCTGGGCCGGGGGTGCAGGTGGTGGACGATCCCGCGACGCAGGCCTACCCGACGCCCCGTGGGGTGGCCGGGACCGACCTGGTCCAGGTGGGCCGCATCCGGCGCGACCCCAGCCGCGAGCACGGCCTCGTCCTCTTCCTCGCCGCCGACAACCTGCGCAAGGGCGCGGCGACCAACGCCGTCCAGGTCGCCGAGCTGGTCCTGGAGTACCGCGCGTAGCCGGGGCGAGACCGCGCCTCACCGACCGTCGCGTCGTCATCGCGGCCCTCGCCGCCGCCTACATCGCGGCCTGGGTGGTCGTCGCCCTCATCTTCGACACCACCAACAGCGACCTCGACCTCTTCTTCTGGCCCTCCGCCCAGATCGCCGCCCACGGCCACCCGCTGCTCGTCTACGCGGTCCGGGCCGGCACCATCCCCAACGACAACGGGCCCCTCAGCCTCATCCCCCTGACCGGTGTCGTCGCCGTCGCCGACCTGCTGGGCTGGCAGGACAGCATCCGGCTCCGGGCCGCTCTCACGCTGGGCGTCTTCGCCGTGTTCTCTCTGCTCCTCGCCGTCGAGGCGGTTCGGGCGGTGGAGGCCGGCCGCGGGCGCATGACCCACCGCCTGTGGGCCTCCAGCGTCTTCCTTCTCGCCCCGCCGCTGTGGATGGCGGTCGCGGACTTCGGCCACATGGAGCAGCCGCTCGACCTGTGGCTGGTGCTCGTCGGCGTCCGGATCCTGGGGCGGGGAGGCACCGTGCGGTCGGGGCTCCTCCTCGGCCTGGCGGGGCTGACGCGGACCGTGTCGCTGATCTGCCTGGTGCCGCTGACCCTGCTCCTGCTGCGCAGCGGACGCCCCCGGTCCGCCGCGGCCCTGGCCGGCACCACGGCGGCGACCTGTGCCGCCGGCCTGCTGCCCTTCTACCTCGCCGACCGCCAGGACCTGCTCTACTCGCTGGTGACCAACCGCGGCAGCCTGCCGATCGACGGCGGCTCCCTCTGGCTATGGGTCCGCGGCGCCAGCTGGGCCGGCCTCGTCCAGCACGGGGACGCCGTCCTCTTCACCGCCGCCGCCATCGCCCTCTGCGCCGCCGCGCTGTGGCGGCGTCCGGCCGCGGCATGCACGCCGCAGCGGCTCTACGGCCTGCTCGCCGTCGCCGCCGCCTGCATCCTCATGCTGGCCAAGACGACCTGGGCGTACTACGTCCTCGACGTCTACGTCTTCGCCGCCATCTGGTGGCTCGGCCGACCCGGCAGGCTGCTCACCTGGCGAGTGCTGGCCCCCCTGCTGGTCGCGGCCGGCACGCTCCTCGCCACCGAGACGGTCGCCCTGCCCCCGGCGGCGCTGAACGTGGTGGTGGGCGTCGCCGCCTCGCTGGGCATGGCAGCCGTCATAGGCGTCATCCTCGGCGACTGGTTCCGGGACGGCGGCTCACCCGATCCGGCCGGCCCGCGGGCCTTCCTCGAGCCACCGGCGGAGCCACTCGGCGCGCCCGCGCCGGCACCGTGACCGCGCCTCCTCGCTTCAGGCGCGCCGGTTCCGACGGATGCCATGAAGGTGCCGCGCTGGCGGCACCTGTGACGCCGCGGTCCTGGCGAGCGCCCCCCCGCGCTCACCAGCCTCCCCCTCGTCGACCACGACTCCTGGGAGTCTAGCAGAAAGTCCCGAATGTGGTGGGCCCAAAGGCCCTACACAGCGGAGTTCACAACCCCACGGCGGCCGTCCGCCGGCCCCGTGCGCCACAGCGCGACGCGCGGGGCGGGGCGGCGGCCAGAGCCTGGGATCGGGGATGGGGGAGTGTCACAATCCGACGGATGCCCTCGATCGCCGACTCCGCCCTGGCGGTCGTCCACGAGCACATCCTGGCGTGCACCGCGTGCCCGCTCCATCTGCGCCGGATCCAGGCGGTCCCCGGCACCGGCGAGGCGTCGGCCCGCATCATGGTGGTGGGGGAGGGGCCCGGCGAAACCGAGGATCGCCTCGGCAAGCCGTTCGTCGGGGCGGCGGGCAACGTCCTCACCCGCCTCTTGGAGAGCATCGGGCTGCGGCGGGAGGACACCTTCATCACCAACGTCGTCAAGTGCCGCCCGCCGGGCAACCGCGATCCGGAGCCCGCCGAGGTGGAGGCCTGCTCCCAGTTCCTGGACGCCCAGGTGGAGATCATCCGTCCCGACGTCATCCTCGTCCTGGGCCGCCACGCGCTGGCCCGGCTGCTCCCCGGCTCGCCCGGCATCACCCAGGTCCACGGCCGCCAGGTCGTCCGCGGCGATCGGCTCTACGTCCCCCTGTACCACCCCGCGGCCGCCCTCTACAACGGGTCCCTGATGCGCACCCTCGAGGAGGACATGCTCAGGGTGCGCGGCTACCTCGACGCGGCCGGCGAGGAACGCCGGCGTGCCGCCGCGGCGCCGTCGGAGGAGGCGCGGGGGCCGGCCGTCCCCGCGGCGGCGAGCGCCCCGGCGGCCACCGACCCGCGCCACCAGCTCAGCCTCTTTGACTGACCCGGACGCCGCCCCGCCTGGGTTGGGGGACACCCCGCCGGCCGTCGCGCCACGCCCGGACCGGCTGCGGCTGGTCGCCCTCGGCGGTTTCGGGGAGATCGGCCGCAACCTGCTCGCCGTCGAGTGCGGCGACGACATCGTCGTCGTCGACTCCGGCCTGATGTTCCCCGAGACCGAGATGCTGGGGGTGGACCTGGTGATCCCCGACATCAGCTGGCTCATCGAGCGCCGGGACCGGGTGCGCGGCATCGTGCTGACCCACGGCCACGAGGACCACATCGGGGGCCTCCCCTACATCCTTCCCCGGCTGGACGTCCCCGTCTGGGGCACCGCCCTCACCCTGGGGCTGCTGCGCGGCAAGCTGCGCGAGCACCGCCTGCTCGACAGCGTGCGGCTGCGCACGGTGAAACCGGGGGACATGGTCGCCCTCGGCAGCGTCGTGGTGGAGTGGATCCACACGACCCACTCGGTCCCCGACGCCTGCGCCCTGGCCCTGCACACGGCGATGGGCGTCATCGTCCACAGCGGCGACTTCAAGATCGACCAGACCCCCCTCCAGGGGGAGCCGCCCGACCTGTCGCGCCTCGCCCGGCTGGGCGACGCCGGCGTCCTCCTCCTCCTCAGCGACAGCACCAACGCCGAGGCCGAGGGCATGACCCCCAGCGAGCGCACCGTCGGCGCCGCTCTGGAGACCATCATCAGGGAGGCGGAGGGCAGGGTGCTGGTGGCGACCTTCGCCTCCAACATCTCGCGCCTGCAGCAGGTCGTCCACGCCGCCGAGGGCGCCGGGCGGCACTGCCTGGTGGTGGGCCGCTCCATGCTCACCAACATCGCCGTGGCGCGCGACCTGGGCTTCCTCGAGATCGGCGCCGGGACGCTCGTCTCGCCGCGCAAGGCCGCCCGGCTCGCCGACCCCGAGCTGTGCATCCTCTGCACCGGGGCCCAGGGCGAGCCGCTGTCGGCGCTGACGCGCATCGCCTCCGGCGAGCACCGCATGGTGACCATCCACCCCGACGACACCGTCGTGCTCAGCGCCAATCCCATCCCCGGCAACGAGGAGTCCGTGCATCGCACGGTCAACAACCTGCACCGCCTCGGCGTGCGCCTGCGCCAGGGCAGCCACCACGGGGTGCACACCTCCGGTCACGCCAGCCGCGAGGAGCTGCGCCTCCTGCTCACCCTGTGCCGTCCCCGCTACTTCGTGCCCGTCCACGGCGAGTACCGCCACCTCGCCGCCCATCGCGGCGTCGCCCTCTCCACCGGCATCCCCGCCGAGAACATCGCCGCCGTCGACAACGGCGTGGTCCTGGAGATCGACGAGACCGGCCTGCACCAGATCGAGGAGCGCGTCTCCGCCGGCTACGTCTACGTCGACGGGCTGAGCCTGGAGGAGGCGACCGACGTCGTCTTCCGCGATCGCCGCCAGCTCGCCGAGGACGGCCTGATCATCGTGCACATCGCCGTCGAGCGGTCGTCGGGCGCCGTGGTGGCGGGGCCCGACCTGATCTCGCGCGGCTTCGTCGAGATCGCCAACGGCGACGCCATCTTCGACGAGGCCCGCATCCGGGTCCGCGAGAGCGTGGAGCACCTCGCCCCCGACGCCGGCTGGACGGTCTGGAAGAGCACGGTGCACGAGGCCCTCTCCCGCTTCCTCTACTCGCGCACCCAGCGCCGCCCCCTCATCCTGCCCCTGGTCACCGAGGTCTGAGGCGCACTCCGCCAGGGCGAAGCCCGCGAACGCCCATTCGCGGCCGGCCCGGGCCTGCTACGATCGATGCGCCCAGCCCGACCCCTCCTGACGTCATGACACGAGGCTGATATCGCATGGCTCCTCGGACCCAGACACGATCCCGCGCCAAGCCGGCCCGCCCGGCCCGGCGCCCCGCCTCCCGCCCCGCGAACCGCCGCCGGCCGCAGGCGGAGCGGCAGCCCCTGCTCAGCTCCGAGCAGCGCCGCGAGCTGAGCGGCGTCGGCCTGGTCGGCCTCGGGCTGCTCGTCGCCGTGATCCTCGCCCTGCCCCAGGGCGGCTCGCTGGCCAAGCCGGTGCACGACGCCGCCCTCGGGGGGCTGGGCATCGGCGCCTGGCTGGCGGCCGCCGGCCTGGTCCTGGTCGGCGTGCGGCTCCTCGGTCGCCGCCAGTGGGCGGGGGGCGGCCTGGCCGCCGCCGGCAGCGTCCTCGTGGTGGCCGCCGCGCTGGTCATCTTCGGCGTCGTCATCCCCGGCAGCGCGGGCGTGGTGGGCAAGCATCTGGCCTCGGGGCTCTCCCGCTGGCTGGGCGGCGCGGCCGCGGTCGCCCTCATGCTGGTGGTCATCTGCGGCGGCCTGGTCGTCGCCGTCGACCTCCGCATCGCCCCGCTGGCCTCGGCCTTCCGCAACTGGCTGCAGAGCCGCTCCGCGGCCCGGGCGGCGGCCACCCGGTCCCGGCCGGCCGGTTCGGAGCGCGCCATCAACCTGACCGGCGTTCCCGCGGCCTTCCCCTTCGCCGCTGCGCCGGGGCAGCTGACGCTGCCGGACCCCGCCTTCCCACCCCTCCACGACGAGGGACGGCCCTCGGCCGACGCCACCGGGGCGGCCATCCCCGCCGATCCCCTCCCCGAGTTCGTTCGCGAGTTCGAGGGCACCGTCGAGCCGCCGGCCCTCGGCGCCATCCCGGAGGTGGCCGTCCTGCACGGGGAGGCGCTCGGCGAGGACGAGCCGGAGAAGGTCTGGACCCTGCCCGACGCCGAGCTGCTCGACACCGTGACCGGCAAGCGGGAGCGCCTGGAGAAGGAGGTCCAGGCCACCGGCGCCCTCATCGTCAGCACGCTGGCCTCGTTCGCCATCCAGGCCAGGATCGTCGGCGCCAACAGCGGGCCGACGGTCACCCAGTACGAGCTGCAGCCCGCCGCCGGCGTCCCCGTCCGCAAGATCGTCGCGGCGCAGACCGACCTCTCCCTGGCGCTGGCGGCGCCGGTGCGGATCCAGCCCTTCATCCCGGGCAAGTCCGCGGTGGGCATCGAGGTGCCCAACAAGGCCGCCCAGCTCGTGTCCCTGAAGTCGGTGGTGACCTCCGGCGCCTTCGCCGATCCACGCCACCGTCTCGCCGTGGCCCTCGGCGCGGACGTCTCCGGGCACCCCGTCGTCGGCGACCTGTGCCGCATGCCGCACCTGCTCGTCGCCGGCGCCACCGGCAGCGGCAAGTCGGTGTGCGTCAACTCCATCCTCGCCGGTTTCCTTCTCCAGGCGACGCCGGCCCAGCTCAAGCTGATCCTCATCGACCCCAAGCGGGTCGAGCTGAGCAACTTCGCCGACGTCCCCCACCTGCTCGTCCCCGTCGTCGTCGAGCCGGAGGCGGCGGTGGCGTCGCTGCGCTGGGCGGTCAAGGAGATGGAGGAGCGCTACAAGCTCTTCGCCGCCCATGGCGCCCGGAATATCGCCGTCTTCAACGAGCGGGCCCCGGGGCTCGGGCTGACCCCGCTCGCCTACACCGTCATCGTCATCGACGAGCTCGCCGACCTGATGATGGTGGCGGCGGGGGAGATGGAGGACCTGGTCTGCCGCATCGCCCAGCTGGCCCGGGCGGTGGGCATCCACCTCATCGTCGCCACCCAGCGGCCCTCCGCGGACATCATCACAGGCCTGATCAAGGCCAACATCCCGAGCCGCATCGCCTTCGCGGTGACCAGCGGAGTGGACTCGCGGGTGATCCTCGACGAGGTCGGCGCCGAGAAGCTCCTCGGCCGCGGCGACATGCTCTACCTGCCCATCGACGAGGGCAAGCCGCGCCGGCTGCAGGGCGCCTTCTGCTCCGACAGGGAGCTGGAGGCGCTGATCGAGCACTGGAAGCTCCAGGGCAAGCCGGAATACCAGGAGGAGGTCTTCCAGGTCGAGGCCACGGTGTCGTGGGCCCGGGAGGCCGGCAAGCGGGATCCCCTCTTCGCCAAGGCGGCCCACACCGTCGCCGCCGAGGGCCGGGCCGCCGCGTCGCTCCTGCAGCGCAAGCTCAACGTCGGCTACACGCGGGCCGCCCGTCTCGTCGATCAGCTGGCCGACTACAACGTCGTCGGCCCCTTCGAGGGCAGCAAGTCCCGCGAGGTGCTGATGGACGTCATCCAGGTGGACGAGCTGCTCGCCGACCTCGGCGCCGAGTAGGGGGCGGGGCCCCGCCGGGGCGCGCCGTGGCCCTCCCGGGAGCCACCGGAGGGACGGACGTGCCGGCGCCGGAGGGCTATCCTTTCAGCCAGCATGGCTCAGGAGTTCTCCTTCGACGTCGTCAGCGACTTCGACCACCAGGAGCTGGTCAACGCCGTCGACCAGACGCGCCGGGAGATCCAGGTGCGCTACGACTTCAAGGGCCTGACCGCCGAGATCACCCTGGAGAAGGAGGAGCTGGAGCTGCTCAGCGAGAGCGACATGCAGGTGCGCGCCATGCTCGACGTGCTCCAGAGCAAGGTCCACCGCCGCGGCATCGACCTCAAGGTCCTCGACCCCCAGAAGGCGGAGCCGGCGGCGCGGGGCAAGGTGCGCCAGGTGGTCAAGCTTCGCCGCGGCATCTCCGACGACCTGGCCCGCACCCTGACCAAGAAGATCCGCTCCGACCACCCCAAGGTGCAGGCCCGCATCCAGGGCGATCAGCTGCGCGTCGCCTCCAAGGACAAGGACGCGCTGCAGGGCGTCATCAAGGCGCTCAGGGAGATGGAGCTGGACATCCCCCTCCAGTTCACCAATTACCGGTGAGCGACGGGGTGAGGATCGAGCACCGGAGCTCATCGATCCGAACGGAGGAACGGCCGGTGCGCGGGGCGGTGCCGGTGACGTCACTTGGATGACAGTGGGCGTCGCTGGGGCGCCGAGGTGAGAAGCCACCTCAACCTGCCCAACCAGCTGACCATCCTCCGGCTGCTGCTCGTCCCCGTCATCGCCGTCTCCCTGGCCATCAAGTTCACCGACCACTACCAGGTGAGCGTCGTGGCCTACGCGGCGGCGGCCGCCACCGACACCCTCGACGGCCGCATCGCGCGCGCCCGCCACCAGGTCACCGAGCTGGGCAAGTTCCTCGACCCCCTGGTGGACAAGGTGATGGTCATCACGGTTCTGGTCATCCTCGTCGAGAAGTCGCTGCTCGCCGCCTGGGTGGTGGTGGTGGTCTTCGCCCGCGAGTTCATCATCACCGGGTTGCGCTCGGTGGCGGCGGCGCAGGGGGTGGTGGTCAGCGCCAGCCCCTGGGGCAAGTCGAAGACGCTGACCCAGAACTGCATGATCGGGCTCCTCATGCTCGCCCAGCCCTACCCGGTGCTCCAGCCGGCCGCCACCGTCTTCATCTACCTGGCGGTGGTGGCGACGGTGCTCAGCGGGCTCGACTACCTGTGGCGCTACCGGGGCTTCGTGATGTGATGAGCCACGCTCCACGGCTCGCCGTCGACTTCCCGACGGCATCGCCCCTCGGCACCCGCCTGGTCGTCCGCGGCTTCTCGCTGGCGGTGGCCGAGTCCTGCACCGGTGGCCTGCTGGGAGCCGCGGTGACCGCCCACCCCGGTGCCTCGCGCTACCTGAAGGGCGGGGTGATCGCCTACTCCGACGAGGTGAAGACGGAGCTCCTCCGCGTCGATCCCGGGCTGCTCCGCCGCTTCGGGGCGGTGAGCGCCGAGGTGGCCCGGGCGATGGCCGAGGGGGTCGCCCGGCGACTGCACGCCGACCTCGGCCTGGCCGTCACCGGCATCGCCGGCCCGGGCGGCGAATCCACGGACAAGCCGGTCGGGCTCATCTACGTCGCGGCGTCGCTGCGCGGCGACACCCGGGTGGTCGAGCTCCGCGAGACCGGCTACCGGGAGGCCAACCGGGCCGCCGCGGTCCGGGCGGCGCTGGCCCTGGCGCAAGAGGTCGTCGCCACCGCCCGCTGACGACCGGAGGGCGCCACCGTTCTCTCAGAACGCCTACACACTCGGGGTCGCCCCCTTGCGGGCCCGGGGGGGACACGCTAGACTGCGCGTCGTACATCCGTTCGTTCCAGTGCGAAGCGTCGCAGGCCAGGAGATATAGCGTTGGCAAGTACACAGACAGGTGGTGCCATGGGTCGTACAATTGAGCTCGCCGGGCGGCGCACGGCCGCGACCAAGGATGTGGAGGCGGAGGCGGTGACGACGGAGCGGGAGCGAGCCCTCTCGACAGCCCTGAGCCAGATCGAGCGCGCCCACGGCAAGGGGGCGATCATGCGTCTCGGGGACGCCCAGGCCCAGCCGGTCGAGGTCATCCCCACCGGCGCCCTGACCCTCGACATCGCCCTCGGCGTCGGCGGCATCCCGCGGGGCCGCGTCGTCGAGATCTACGGACCGGAGAGCTCCGGCAAGACCACGCTGACGCTGCACATCATCGCCGAGGCGCAGCGCCGCGGCGGCGTCGCCGCCTTCATCGACGCGGAGCACGCCCTCGACCCGCCGTACGCCGCCCGCATCGGTGTGCGCACCGAGGAGCTCCTCATCTCCCAGCCCGACACCGGCGAGCAGGCGCTGGAGATCGTCGAGGTCCTGGTCCGGAGCGGCGCCGTCGACGTCGTCGTCATCGACTCGGTGGCGGCCCTGGTGCCGAAGGCGGAGATCGACGGCGAGATGGGGGACAGCCACGTCGGCCTCCAGGCCCGCCTGATGTCGCAGGCGATGCGCAAGCTGACCGCCGCCATCAGCCGCTCCAACACCTCGGTCATCTTCATCAACCAGCTGCGCGAGAAGGTCGGCGTGATGTTCGGCAACCCCGAGGTCACCACCGGAGGGCGCGCCCTCAAGTTCTACGCCTCGGTGCGGCTGGACATCCGCAAGATCGACACCATCAAGCAGGGCCTGGACGCCGTCGGCAGCCGGGTCAAGGTGAAGGTGGTGAAGAACAAGGTGGCGCCGCCGTTCCGCTCCGCCGAGTTCGACATCCTCTACAACGAGGGCATCTCGTACGCGGGGAGCGTCCTCGACATGGCCGTCGACGCCCGCATCATCGACAAGAGCGGCGCCTGGTTCTCCTACGGGGACACCCGCCTCGGGCAGGGCCGGGAGAACGTCCGCGACTTCTTCAAGCAGAACCCGGATCTGATGGAGGAGATCGCCGACCGCGTGCGGGCCGACGCCCTGCCCGGCACCGCCGCCGCCGCCGAGGACCCCACGCCGGGTGTCGCCGCCGCCCCGGTCGCCTGAGCGCGGGCCGTCACCGCCTCCCATGCCTGGCCTTGGCTCCGATCGGCACTCCCGGTCGGAGCCTTCCGTCCCCGTCGATCCGGATGACCGCGAGGCTGCGGCCAGGGTGGCCGCCCGCATGCTCGCCGCCGCCGACCACAGCGGCGCCGAGGTGCAGCGGCGCCTGGAGCGCAAGGGTTTCAACCCGGACGCGGCGGGTGACACCGTCGCCGACCTCGAGACCCAGGGGTGGGTGGACGACGCTCGCTTCGCCGGCGACCTGGCCCAGCAGCGTCTCGCCCGCGGCTACGGCAGGCGGCGGGTCATCGCCGACCTGGTGGCGCGGGGCGTCGACCACGACGCGGTGAACGATGCCGTCGCCGGCGTCGGGGCGGGCCAGGTGGAGGCCGCCCGCGCCGCCACCGCGCGGCTGCGCCGCGGCCATGCCGCCGGGCCCCTCGACCAGGCCGAGGTCCGCCGCCTGTACGCCGCCCTGCAGCGGCGGGGGTTCGACAGCGCCGACATCCGCACCGTGCTCCGTGAGCTGGCCGGCGAGGCGGCCCCGGCGGAGGACGCGGAATCCGCGCCGGGCGACGTCTCGCTCGAGGTCATCCACCTCGACGTCGGCGCCGAGGACTGACCGCAGCGGTCAGCCGGGTGGATCGGCCGCCGGACGCCGGGCGCGGTACATGGCCCGCTCGTACCCTGAGACCGGCCCGAGGAGGACGAGGAAGGTGAGGGCGGTCACCAGCATGCCCACCACCACCAGCCCGTCCAGGTGGTCGAGGGAGATGGCCGCGCCGCCGAGCAGGGCGCCGACGGCGCCGCCCGCCGACAGCGCCACCGAGTAGGCGGACATCAGGGCCGACCGGTCGGCGGCGTAGGTCTCCGAGCACTCCGCCATGTAGGCGATCGCCGCCGGGCCGAACCCGGCCACCCAGAGGGTGCCGAGCGCGATCAGGGGCAGCAGGTACGGCAGCGCCCCCAGCGGCAGGTGGTCGGCGACCAGGAGCGACAGGGAGAAGAGCCACGCCCCGGGGATGGCGCGGCGCATCTGCGCCGTGGGGCCGAGCCGGGGGATCCAGGGGATCCACAGGACGATGCCGATGACGAGGAGGAGGATCCAGGCGACCAGGATCAGCGCCACCAGCCGGGTGTCGACGTGGCGCACCAGCGTCTGGCCGACGACCGGGGAGCGGTGGAGGAGGGCCGCGAAGTTGGCGGCGTAGGCGCCGATGAGGGCGAAGGCGCCGATCCAGGCGGGCAGGAAGCTCCGGATCGGACCGCGCCCGAACACGGCACGGAGCACGGTGGAGAGCGGGCTCACCGGCAGCGGGGGGACGTGGGCGACGAAGCGCAGGCAGAGGATCCCGGCGGCCAGGTAGGCGCAGGCGAGGACGAGGAAGGCGCCGCGGCCCAGGTAGTGGTACGCGAAGGGCCCGGCGGCGAATCCGCCCGCGTAGCCGGCCAGGGTGGCCGCCTCGAAGGCGCCGCTGGCGCGGGCGCGGAAGCGGATGCTCTGCGAGCTGGCCGCCGCCACGGCGCCGAGGGCGGTGGGCACGAAGGCGGCGGCGCTCAGCCCCTCGAGCAGCCGGGCCGCGAAGATCTGCTGGGGGTGGGTGGACAGGGCGGTGAGCAGCACGCCGAGGAAGCCCACCACCGGACCGCCGACGAGGAAGAGCTTGCGTCCCCGGCGATCGGCGAAGCGGGCCAGGATGGGGGCGAAGACCATCTCCGTCAGCGCCTGGGCGGCGCCGATGAGGCCGATGGTGAAGGCGTGGGGCCGGCCGTGAGCCAGGTCGGCCAGGTAGAACTGCACGGCGACCCCCACCCCGGCGGCTCCCACGCGGAGCAGAGCCGTGCCGAGGAGGAGCGCCGCCGTCGAGCGCTCGCGGGAATCGCGGAGTCCGTGCTCCAGCTCGGCGACTGCGGCCGCCGACGTCGCATCGGCGCGGGGCACCGCCGCGGCCGGCCGGTGCCGCCAGGCGGAGCGTCCCGGCAACCCTGAGGAATCGCTCACGACGCGTGATTATCGGGGGCGGGCGGCGCCGGGCACCCAGCCGCCGCCCTGTGCCCCTACAATGCCGTCACATCCACGGGGACAAGCCGGCGCGCCAGCCGGTCCGGTCGTGGGGTACGGACGGATACCGCACCACCCCCGGTCCGCCTCCCCGGGATGGCGGCGTCCCGAGGTGGCTCCCACCTCACCCTCCCGACAACCCCGAGGACATCTCCCATCAGCGACATCCTGGCCTTTCTGGCCCTCGGTCTCGCCGTGGTCATCGCGGCGGGCGGTCTGATCTACGCGCAGCGCGTCCAGCGGCGCGCCGACGCGACCCGTCTCCTCGAGTCCGGGCGCCTGCGCGACGAGCGCGGGGCCGCCGACCAGGAGCGGACCTCCATCGTCCTCGCCGCCCGCGAGGAGGCGCACCGCCTGCGCTCCGAGGCGGAGGCCGAGGTTCGCGAGCGGCGAGCCGAGATGGCCCGTCTGGAGCAGCGCTCCGCGCAGCGCGACGAGGCGCTGGAACGGCGCAACCGCGACGTCGAGCAGGGCGAGCAGCGCCTCGGCCGCCGCGAGGAGGAGCTGGAGCAGCTCCGCCAGGGTCTTGAGGAGGAACGCGCGAACGTCGGTGTCGAACTCCAGCGCATCGCCGGCCTGAGCCAGGAGGAGGCGCGGGCCGAGCTCCTCAGCGAGGTCCAGGGCGAGCTCGACCACGAGATCGCGGAGCGCATCCGGGCCGCCGAGCAGCAGGTCCGCGAGGAGGCCCAGGAGCGCGGCCGGGAGATCCTCATCGCCACCATGCAGCGCCACGCCTCGGAGCAGACCGGTGAGGCCGCGGTGACGGTTCTCCACCTCCCCAGCGAGGACCTCAAGGGCCGGATCATCGGCCGCGAGGGTCGCAACATCCGTGCCCTGGAGGCCGCCACGGGGATCGACGTCATTGTCGACGAGACGCCGGAGGCCGTGGTGCTGTCGGGCTTCGATCCCGTCCGCCGCGAGGTGGCCAAGGTCACCCTGGAGCGCCTCTTCGCCGACGGGCGCATCCACCCGGCGCGGATCGAGGAGGTGGCGGCGAAGAGCCGGGCGGAGATCGGCGACAGGCTCCGCGAGGAGGGCGAGGCCGCCTGCCAGGAGCTGGGGATCACCGGCGTGCACCCCGAGCTGGTCAAGCTGCTCGGCACGCTGCACTTCCGCAGCGCCTACGGCACCAACGTGCTGACGCACAGCAAGGACACCGCCGCCGTGGCCGGCATGATCGCCGCCGAGATCGGCTACGACGTCCAGGAGGCCCGGGAGATCGGCCTCTTCCACGACATCGGCCAGGCGGTGGAGCAGCACGTCGAGGGCTCGCACGCCTTCATCGGCGGCGAGATCCTGGCCCGGCTGGGGCGTCCGGCCCGCGTCGTCCACGCCGTCCGCGCCCATCACTACGACGAGGAGCCGCGGACCATCGGCGCCTTCATCCTCATGACCGCGGACGCCATCACCGCCTCGAGGCGGGGGGCGAGGCGGGAGTCGCTGGCCTCGTCGATCAAGCGGCTGGAGCGGATCGAGCAGATCGCCGACTCCATGCCGGGCGTGGACCGGAGCTTCGCCATCCAGGCGGGCAAGGAGCTGCGGGTCATGGTCAAGCCCGAGGAGGTCGACGACGACCGCGCCCAGATCATGGCCCGCGAGATCGCCAAGCGGCTGCACGCCGAGGCCAGCTACGCCGGGCGCATCAAGGTGGTCGTGCTCAGAGAGACCCGCAGCATCGAGTACGCCAAGTAACGATCGCATCGCAAGAGGCGGACCGCCGCGTCCGGCAAGAGGAGAATCCACACTCACCGTTATGCTTTCGTCGACGCAGCGGTCGCAGCAACCGTCCAGACAGGACCAGGCAGCTCAGGTGGAAATCCTCAAGGTCTCGGCAACCAGCAAGCCGGTCTCGGTGGCCGGAGCCATCGCCGGGGTGATCCGCAGCCAGCAACGGGTGGAGGTGCAGGCCATCGGGGCTGGCGCGATCAACCAGGCGGTCAAGGCCATCGCCATCTCCCGGGGCTACGTCGCCCCGGGGGGCATCGATCTGGTGTGCATCCCCTCGTTCATCGACATCTCGATCGACGGCGAGGAGCGCACCGGCATCCGCCTCCTCATCGAATCGCGCTGACCGCCGCCCGCGCCCGCGCCTGACCCTCGTTCGCCGAGCTCAGACCGGGTGGTGCGGTCTCGATCACCTCGTCGGAGGCCAGTGCTCGTCGCCGCCGCGCATCACGTGCCTGCCCCAGCGTTCCAGCAGGTCGGGGTCGCCCTCTCCCGGCCGCCGTCGCTGCAGCGCACTCCACAATCGGAACGCCAGGATGCCCAGCAGGATGAGGACGGCGAGCCCGATGCCCAGCGCCTGCTTCATGGTGCCTTCGATTCTGGCACGGCCGGGACGGCCGCACCCAGGCGCCCCGACCGGTTGCCCGCCCGCCCCCGCGAGGACGCCGGGACCCGTCAGCCGTTAGTCTGGTGAGCCTCTGATGTCCACACCACTTCCGCTGCTCAGCCCGTCGGCCCGCGGCTTCCAGGCGATCCCGCTCGCCCAGCGCCCCGCCGGGCGGCAGCCGATCGTCCCCCTGCTCGGGCGGCCGCCGCGGGTCCATCTCTGGCACATCGGCTGCCAGATGAACGACGCCGACCACGAGATGCTCGCCGAGCGCTTCGCGGAGATCGGCTTCGTCCCCGACGCCGCGCTGGACGACGCGGATCTCGCGGTGCTGATCACCTGCGCGGTGCGGCAGAACGCGGAGCAGAAGGTCTACGGGAAGTTCCGTGATCTCATCGAGTGGAAGCGGGCGCGCCCCGGCCGTGCCGTCGCCATGACCGGCTGCATGGCGGTCGAGCACGGCTCGGCGCTGCTCCGCAAGCTCCCCGAGCTCGACTACCTCTTCGACGTGCGCGACTGCGACGGCTTCTTCGCGCGGCTCCAGTCGGTCCACGGCACCGACCTCGACGGGCCCGTGCCCATGCCCGCCTCCGACCGGCTGCTCGCCTACGTCTCGGTGATGGGCGGCTGCAACGAGATGTGCACCTACTGCATCGTCCCCTTCGTCCGCGGCCGCGAGGTCAGCCGCCCGCAGGGGGACATCGTCGGCGACGTTCGGCGGCTGGTCGAGCGCGGCGTGCGCGAGGTCACCCTGCTGGGCCAGAACGTCAACTCCTATCGCGACCCGGAGAGCGGCACCGGGCTGCCCGAGCTGCTGGCGGCGGTCGACCGAGTCCCGGACCTGTGGCGGTTGCGCTTCCTCACCTCCCACCCGCGCAACGCGACGCTGCCCCTCTTCGAGGCGATGCGCGACCTGCCCAGCGTCTGCGAGCAGCTGCACCTGCCGGTGCAGGCGGGGGACGACGCGCTGCTGCGGCGGATGCGCCGCCTCTACACCGTCGACGAGTACCTCGCCGCCATCGCGAGCGCCCGGGCGACGGTGCCGGGCCTGGGCCTGACCACCGACATCATCGTGGGCTTCTCCGGCGAGACGGAGGCGGAGTTCCTCGGCACCGAACGGCTGCTGCGCACCGTGCGCTACGACGTCGTCCACCTCCAGGCCTACTCGGTGCGGCCCGGCACCGCGGCCGCCCGCCGCCCCGACGACGTTCCCCTCATCGAGAAGAAGCGCCGCCTCAACCATCTGCTCTCGGTGCAGCGCACCATCGCGCTGGAGCGCAACCAGGACCTCGTCGGGCAGAGCGTAGAGGTCCTCGTCGAGGGCCTGGCGGAGGATGGCCGCCCCTACGGCCGCACGCGCCAGGGCAGGGTCGCCTTCCTGCCCGCGGGAAGCGCCGCGGCCGGCGATCTCCGGGTCGCCCGCGTGGTCGACGTCAGCGCCTGGCAGCTCTCGGCGCAGCTCGCCGCCGCGGCGTGACCGCCCGGGAGCGGGGCACGCCTCCGCACCTCCTCGCCGAGCCGCGCGCACCGCACCCCGCCACCATCGACCTGGACTCCGCCGGCGACACGCCCATCCTGCGCGAGTACCGGGCGATCAAGGCGGCGCACCCCGACGCGCTCGTGCTGGCCAGGCTGGGTGACTTCTACGAGCTGTTCGGCTCCGACGCGGAGGTGGCGGCGCCCCTCCTCGAGGTGACGCTCACGGGCCGGGGATTCGGCGGCGCCGGCCGGCTGCCCATGTGCGGGGTGCCGCACCACGCCGTGGCGGCCCACCTGCGCCGCCTGCTCGACGCCGGGCACCGCGTCGTCCTGTGGGACCAGGTGGGGGAGGTGGCGGCGGGCCGGCTGGTCCGGCGCGACGTGACCCGCGTCCTCAGCCCTGGCACGGCGGTCGACGGCGAACTGCTGGAGCCGACCCGGGTGGCGCGCCTCGTCGGGCTCGTCGAGGCGGGCGGACGTGTCGGCCTCGCCGCGCTGGACCTGGCGGGCGCCGAGCTGGTCGTCGCCGAGCTGCCCGGCGGGCTGGGCTCCGCCGCTCTCCGCGACGAGCTGGAGCGCCTCGACGTCGCCGAGATCCTCCTCGGCGAGGAGGCGCAGCTGCCGCCCCAGTCGGCGCCCGCGGCGACACGGACCCGGGTGGATGCGGCCCTCTTCGACGCCGGCCGGGCCGCGGAGCGGCTGCGGCAGGCCGGCGGCGCGGTGAGCCTGCAGGGACTCGGCCTGGAGGAGATGCGCCTGGGGGCACGGGCCGCCGGGGCCGTCATCGCCTACTGCGAGCGCTCCCGCCTGGTGCTCCACCCCGGGCTGCTGCGCGTCGTCCCGCGCCAGGGCGGCGAGCTGATGCGCCTCGACCCGCCGACCCGGCGCACCCTCGAGCTGGTGCAGCCGCTGGGCGGCGGCCCGAGCCTCGCCCAGCTGCTCGACCGCACGCGCACCCCGATGGGCGCCCGGCTCCTCCGCCGCCGTCTCCAGGAGCCGCTCACCGAGCCTGAGGCGATCGACCGGAGGCTCGACTCGGTGGCCGCTCTGGTGGCGGACCGGCGCCGCCGCGAGGAGCTGCGCCACCGCCTCGCCGCGGTGCGCGACCTGGAGCGGCTGGTCGGCCGGGCGGCGCAGGGTCTGGCGACCCCCCGCGACCTCGGCGCCGTCCGGGACGCCTGCGCGGCGCTCCCCGGCGTCGCCCAGAGCCTCGAGGCGGTGCCCGGCGAGCTGGCCGGTGCGGCCGGGCGGGCGCTGCCGCCGGCGGAGGTCGGGGCACGGCTCGAGGCGCTTCTCGTCGACGACCCGCCGCCCGTGGCACGCGACGGCGGTTTCATCCGCCCGGGCGCCGACAACGAACTGGACTCCCTCCACGGTTCCGCGGCCGAGGCCCGCGACTTCATCGCCGGCCTGGAGGCCGCCGAGCGCGAGCGGACCGGCATCCGCTCCCTGAAGGTCGGCTACAACCGCGTCTTCGGCTACTACATCGAGGTCCCCCACGCCCATCGCGAGGCCGTGCCCGCCGGCTACGTCCGCAAGCAGACGCTGGTGGGGGCCGAGCGCTACGTGACCGAGGAGCTGAAGGAGCGCGAGACGGTGGTGCTCAGCGCCCGGGAGCGCGCCGTGGCACGGGAGCTGGAGCTGCTCGCCGAGTGCTGCTCACTGGTGACCGTCCACGCCCCGTCCCTGCTTGCCTGCGCCACCGCGGCCGCCACCGCCGACGTCGCCCAGTCGCTCGCCGCGGTGGCCGACGAGGAGCGCTGGGCCCGGCCGACCGTCGACCGGTCCACGGTCACCGACATCGAGGAGGGCCGGCATCCGCTGGTCGAGCGCAGCCTGGGGCGCGGGCACTTCGTCGCCAACGACACGAGCCTCGACGTCGCGCAGCGCATCGTCGTCCTCACCGGGCCGAACATGGCCGGCAAGTCGACCTACCTGCGCCAGGTCGCGCTCATCACCCTGCTCGCCCAGGTCGGCAGCTTCGTCCCGGCGCAGCGCGCCCGCATCGGCGTCTGCGACCGCATCTTCACCCGCGTCGGAGCGCAGGACGACCTCTCCGGCGGCCTCTCGACCTTCATGGTGGAGATGACCGAGACGGCGGCGATCCTGCGGCAGGCGACGGCGCGCTCACTGCTCGTCCTCGACGAGATCGGCCGCGGCACCTCGACGTACGACGGCCTCTCCATCGCCCAGGCCCTGGTCGAGCACATCCACGAGTCGCCGCACCTCAACTGCCGCACCCTGTTCGCCACCCACTACCACGAACTGACGGCTCTCGCCGACCGGTTCCCCCGTGTCGTCAACGCCCGCGTCGAGGTGGTGGAGGAGGGGGACACGGTGACCTTCCTCCACACCATCCGGCCGGGCGGGGCCGATCGCTCGTACGGGATCGAGGTGGCGCGGCTCGCCGGCCTCCCCGCCGGCCTCCTCGCCCGCGCCCGGGAGATCCTCTCGGAGCTGGAGCAGCAGCGCCCCATCGAGGCGGGCAGACCGGTCCCGGCGCAGATGGACCTCGGCCTCGCCGTGACCCCGCCCCACCCGGTCATCGAGGAGCTGGCGCAACTGGACCTCGACGGGATCACGCCGCTGATGGCCCTCAACAAGCTCGCCGAGCTGCACGACCGCGTCTCGTGATGGCCGGCCCGCCGATCCTCCTGCTCCCGCCGGCGGTCGCCGACGCCATCGCCGCCGGCGAGGTGGTCGAGCGTCCCGCCGCCTGCGTCAAGGAGCTCTGCGAGAACGCCCTGGACGCCGGCGCCACCCGCATCGACGTCGACATCGAGAATGGCGGCCTGGCGCGCATCGCCGTCAGCGACGACGGGGCAGGCATCCCCGGCGATCAGCTGCCGCTGGCGGTGGCGCGCCACGCCACCTCCAAGCTCACCTCCGTCACCGATCTCGCGGCGGTGCGCAGCCTCGGCTTCCGCGGCGAGGCGCTGGCCAGCATCGCCGCCGTCAGCGACCTGACGCTGCTGAGCCGCCTGCAGGGCGCCGACGGCGCCTGGATGCTTCACTGCCGCGCCGGCGACATCCTGGAGCACCGCCGGGCCGCCGGCAGCCCCGGCACTACGGCCGACGTCCGCGACCTCTTCCACAACACACCGGCCCGGTTGCGCTTCCTGCGCGGGGAGCGCAGCGAGGCGGCCGCCGCGGTCCGCATCGTCACCGAGCTGGCGCTCACCCGGCCCGAGGTCGCCTTCAGCTGCCGCAGCGACGACCGCGTGGCCCTGCGCACCCCCGGGGGAGGCCTGGCCGACGCCACCGCCGCCGTGTACGGCCGCGAGTCCGGGGAGCTGCTGGTGGTGGACGCCGCCGGCGACGTGACCGTCTCCGGTTTGATCAGCGAGCCCCGCAGCCACCGGGGCAACCGCCTCGGCCTCGTCGTCATCGTCAACCGGCGCCGGGTGCACAACCGGGCGCTGGTGGCGGCGGTGGAGGAGGCATACGCCGGCCTGCTCCCGGTCGGGCGTCACCCCTTCGGCGTCGTCGAGGTCTTCCTCGACCCCGCGATGGTGGACGTCAACGTCCATCCCACCAAGCGGGAGGTCCGCCTCCGCGAGGAGGGTCGCGTCTTCAGCGCGGTGCAGCGGGCCTGCTGGGCGGCGCTGCAGGAGTCGCGGCTCGGCGCCGCACCCGTCCGGCTCCCCCAGCTCGGCGGGATGACCCTGGGCGCCGGCGCCGCTGGCCTGGAGTTCCGCGACGACGCCCTCCCCGACACCCAGCTCCGGCCCAGCGACTGGGCGCGGGAGCCGTGGCGCGTCGCGCCGCCACAGCTCGCCATCCCCGGCGGCGGGACACCGTCGGAGAGCTCGGCGGAGCCGGCCGCCGACCACCGCCTCGCCGACCTCTCCCCGCTCCACCCCCTGGCGCAGGCGGCGGATGGCTGGCTGGTGGCGGAGTCGCCCGCCGGGCTGGTCCTCGTCGACCCGCACGCGGCCCACGAGAAGGTCCTCTACATCGCGCTGCTCACCGAGGGCGAGGCGGCGGAACGCGAGGGCCGTGAGGCTGCCAGCCAGTTGCTGCTGATCGACGCCGTGGTCGCCGTCGAGCCGGCCCAGGCGGAGCGCGCCACAGAGAGCGCCGACCTGCTGCGGAGCATGGGCTTCCAGCTGGAACCCTTCGGGCCGGGACTGGTGCGCTGCCACGCGGTCCCGGCGGCGGCCTCGCGGGGAGACCCCTCCCGCCTGGTGGCCGAGGTCCTCTCGGGCCTCGACGACGGCGGGGACAGGGCGGGACGGCGCCGCCGGATCGCCGCGGTGACCGCCTGCCACGCCGCCGTCCGCCTCGGCGAGCGCATCGACCAGAGGGAGCAGGCACGACTGCTCGACCAGCTGGTGCTCACCCCGGGCGGCATGACCTGCCCCCACGGCAGGCCCACCGTGATCGTCCTCGACGACCGCAGCCTGCGGCGCGCCTTCGGCCGCCCGGTCGCCTGAGCGTGGCAGTGGGGGAGGGGCCCGCTCCGGTCGTGGCCGTCGTCGGGCCGACGGCCACCGGCAAGACGGCAGTCGCCGCCGGCCTGGCCCGGCGCATCGGGGCCGCGGAGCTCGTCAACGCCGACTCGCGGCAGATCCTCCGCGGCCTGCGGGTGGGAACCAACCGGCCGACCCCGGAGGAGTTGCAGGGGGTGCCGTGCCACCTTCTCGATCTCGCCGACCCCGGGCAGGCCTTCTCGGTCGCCACCTGGGTCCGGGAGGCCAGGCGCTGCCTGGCCGGCCTGGACCGGCGGGGCGTCCGCGCCATCGTGGTGGGGGGGACGGGGCTGTACGTGCGGGCCCTGCTGGACAGGTTCGAACTGCCCGGCGGGCCGCCCGACCCGGTCCGGCGCAGGGAACTGTCGGCGGCGGCCGCCACCCCCCAGGGTCTCTCCGCGCTGGGGACGGAGCTGCGCCGCCGGGATCCCACCGGCGCCGTCCGCATCGACCTGCGCAATCCCCGCCGCGTCGTGCGCGCCATGGAGATCCTCGAGGCCACCGGCAGCGCCGTGGCCAGCCCCACCGACGGCCCCCGTCGCGCCGCGACCTGGATCGGCATCGACGCAACCCCGGAGTTCCACCGCCAGGCGATCGCCGAGCGCTCCCGCGCCATGCTCGACGCGGGATTGGTCCGCGAGACCCAGGCGGCGCTCCGCCGCGGGGTCCCCGCCGCCGTCCTGGAGGCGTCGGGGATCGGCTACAGCGAGGCCCTGATGGTGTTGAGCGGCGACCTCTCCGAGGCGGCGGCCGCCGATGCCATCGCCTTCCGCACCCGCCGCTACGCGAAGGCCCAGCGCACCTGGTTCCGGCGCGACGGCAGGATCACCTGGCTGCGCCGCGAAAGGGTGGACGACCTGCCCTCGCTCATCGACGCCGCGGCGGCCCTGCTCGGCGCCTGACACCGGAGCCGGACCGGAACATCCGTTGTCGGAACATCCGTTTGCGCTACGGCGCTCGCCGTGCTACAGTCCTGTGTGCCCAACCGCTCAGAGGTACCCAGACGACCATGCCAGACGCCCTCAACCCGCGGCAGCGGCAGATCCTCTCCTTCCTCCGCGACCACGCCCAGCGGCACGCCTATCCCCCCACGGTCCGGGAGATCGGCCTCGCCGTCGGGCTCAGCTCGTCCTCGACGGTGCAGAACCACCTGAACTCCCTGGAGTCCAAGGGCTTCATCCGGCGCGACCCGACGAAGTCGCGTACCGTCGAGGTCGTCGGCGAGGAGATGGCGGCGCCCCGCCATGGCGCCCGCATCCTCTCCCTGCCCCTGGTGGGGCGCGTGGCGGCCGGCACGCCGGTGCTGGCAGAGGAGAACGTCGAGGACCACATCAGCCTCGGCAGCGAGATCGCCGGCGACGACGGCAGCTACGCCCTCACCGTGCACGGCGACAGCATGATCGGGGCCGGCATCCTCGACGGCGACATGGTCATCGTGAGGCCGAGGCGCGACGCGCCGTCCAACGGCACCATCGTCGTCGCCCGCATCGAGAACGAGACGACGGGCGAGGGCGAGGTCACCGTCAAGCGCTTCTTCCGCGAGGGCTCGCGCGTCCGGCTCCAGCCCGAGAATCCCTCCCTGGCCCCCATCTACGCGGACGCGGGGCTCACCCTCGAGGGAGTCGTCGTCGCCGTCATCCGGGTGGTTCGCTGAACTGATACGGCGGCTCGGCCGCCGCCGGCACCCATTCCAGCGACTCCAGGTCGATGTCGGCCAGTTCGCCGTACGTGCCGCCGTTCGGGGCGGGGAGCGTCCCCAGGAAGGCGTCGAGATGCGCGGCGAGATCCGCGGACGCCTGGCCGTGCACGGTCACCCGGGTCACGCCGTCCTCCTCGATGGCACTCACCGCCAGGTCCGCCCGGTGGTCGAAGAGCAGCGGGATGGCCGGCAGGAAGGCCAGCGGAAGGCCGGCCAGGACCAGCGGGGTGATGGCCGTGCCGATGAGCAGCAGCAGGACGATGGCGATGGCCAGCCCGGCGGCGAGGTCCGCCCCGTACCGATGGCGCTGCTCGGGGCGCAGCACCAGGTAGTGGGGCCCGCGCTCGGCGACGGTGATGCCGGGCAGGCAGTTGACCTCCACCTGGTCGAGGACCACGGTCGCCGGGCACCCGGTGCGCACGGCGAGCTGGTACGGGAGGGCGGTCGCTGAGTTCACCCGTGTCTCTGTGTGTGCTCTTCTCTGCTGGAGGCCCGGCGCCAGGGACCGGAGGCCGGTTCATATCCTGGCGCATGGAGGGTGCTCAATGGTGCCCGATCCCTCAGTTGTGACCAACGGCCCGCGCGCCGGGGGACGCAGTGCTCTTGCGTGCGCCCGGGCCGGAGGCGCCGGCCGTGTCGCATCAGGACGCCGCCACCGGCGACGCGCCTCACTGACCGGGGAGCGTCAGCGTCTCACCGGGCTGGATGACCGGCGACGAGAGCCGGTTGAGCTGGAGGATCTCCTGCACGACCTGCCGGGTGTCGTCACCCGGATAGCGCTGGGCGGCGATGTTCCACAGGGTGTCCCCCGAGCTCACGACCATGGTCGGCGCCCCGACGCGCCCGGCGCCCTGGGCGACCCCGGTCATGGCGAAGCACGCCGCGACAGCGACCGCGGCGCCGAGGAGGAGCGGGCGGCGTGACCGGCGCCGACTCCGGCGTGGCGCGAAGAGCGGCGAAGCGTAGTCGACGATCACGCGGCCGGCCTCCCCGCCGTCCCTGGCAAACGAATGTTCGTGCCCACGCGCGAAGCCTAGCACGAACGCGTGTTCGTGACACACCCGCCGCCGATAATCCCTGGGTATGGACCCGCGCATCCGCGTCGCCGTCTGCCTGGTGACCGGCGAGCGCCTCCTCCTCGTCGGGCACAGCAGGGCCGGTCACCGCTACTGGCTTTTGCCCGGGGGCGGCGTGGAGGGCGGCGAGACCCTCACAGAGGCGGCCCGCCGCGAGCTCCTCGAGGAGACGGGCGTGGAGGCCGAGATCGGACGCCTCCTCATCGTCTGCGAGGCCATCGAGAAGGGGGGGCGCCACCTGCTCAACCTCGTCTTCGCCGCGCGCGCCACGCCGGGCCGGGCGGGAGCAGGAGGCGGGAAGAACGCCGCCGGCCGGGACCCGGCGGTCCGCGAGGTGCGCTGGGTCACCCCGGCCGAGCTGCAGGCCCTGGAGCTGCATCCCCCCATCGCCGGCGCCGTCGCGACCGCCTGGGCGGCCGGCTTCGGAGGCGACGTGCAGGTCCTCGGCAACGTGTGGATGGACGACCCTTCCCAGGCGGCCCAACGAGGCGAGCCGGGGACGCCGTAGCGGGGGCCTCGTCGACCGCGAATACGCCCCCTGGTGGCCGTCGGTCGGGGCGGTGATCTGTCTAAAGAGCGGTACTCGAGCACGAGAGACAGGATCATGATCTGGTGGTCTTGTTTCGGCCTCCGCCCCATCCTTGGCGATACCTCGTGGGGTCTACTGTCATCGCTGCAGTCATCGCGGCCGTCGTTGCAGCCGCCTTCGTGTGGGGCCCCTGGGGACGTCAGGCGTACACGTTCGCTCAGGTGGAGCACGCTGTCGAGGTGATAGGAGCTCCGCCGGGCTTCACTCAAGAAGTGATCCGGGGGATGAGCGACGAGTATGTGGACGTGAGAGCCACCTATGCAGGGACGGAGTCGACTGCCGACTTGGTGACCTGGGCCGTCGCCGCGCTCGACCGCTTCGGCCTCTCACCGAGATCATGGAATCCAGGGCAAAGCGGAATTCAGTGGTCGTCCGGCGGCGCTCAGGTCTCATCCATGTGCCAGGGCGTGGACATGTGGTTCTCAATCAACCAGTCGTCCGACGACAGTCAGGCATTGGCAATCTCGATGTGGGTAACGAGCTCGTCTCCAGCCGTACCGAGGTGCCCATCAGGTCTCTTCGCCTGACAGCTGCCGGGGCTAAGAACATCCCGGGGAGCGAGCCCGCGCTCTGATGCCACGTCATCCGGAGTATGGAGCGTTGACCAGACCCCGTTTGGCCATGACGAGGACGGCGGCGGCCGCCCAACCAGCACCATGGTCGCCGCCGGCACCAGGGCTCGACGTCCCCGCAGGACCATGACGACCGCCACGGCCCCAGGTCGGCCAGGGCGCGCTGCTGGATGAGGTAGGCCGCGGCCATCAGGACGCCCGCCAGGGTCGCCAACGCGAACCGGCGGCGCCGCCCGCGGGCGCGCAGCGGCGCGAGCACGGCCACCATGGCCCAAGCTGTGAAGGCCACCAGGAAACTCTACGGAAGGGCCGAACTAAGCTCAGCCGGTCGAGGGGAACCATCCTGCGGCCGCGCCGAGCATCCCAAAGAGAGCCGCGAGACCGCAGATGCAACCGACGATAACGATAGTTCCCCGAAGCTGCACCGGTATCTGAAAGGCGTTGTACAAGCTCGCGCCCGGCCCGCGGTTGAAAGCCAGAAGAAGCAGCAGCCAAAGCAGCACCAGGTCGCCCAAGAGCGGAAGCAGCAGGCTGGTGCTCCTCACACTAGACAGCCCAGTTTCAGACGACGTCCGGCATGGCGAGAAGAGCAGCGGCGATTGCCACGTCTCGAGCGACCGCCACGCCCCTACCGGCCCGTGGCCGTCGGGTCGATCACTGGTTACTGGCGAATCCTACCGTGGGCTAGGGTCGGGAACCTCAGCCCTGGCCGACTTCGTGCAGGTAGTCCCCGAGGCGCGCGTAGGCGGCCCGCTTGCGCCGGTCGGTGATCTCCGTGTAGACGCGCAGCGTCTCCAGGGTGGCGTGGCCGAGCACCTCCTGCACCAGACGCACGTCGCCGTCGGTGGCCTCGAGGAGGGTGGTCGCGGCGGTGTGGCGGGCCGCGTGGGGGCTGCGCAGCCCCTCGATGAGCCGGTGCAGCTCCGGGTCGTGCGAGAAGCGCAAGCGCAGGGCCGCCAGGGCCCGGCGGGCGCCGTCGGTGGTGAGACGGTTGGAGGCCAGCACGTGGCCCCGCGGCATGTCGGCGTGCGCCACGCTGAGGAACAGGGCGGGGGAGGCGTCCTGACCGCGCGCCCGCAGGTAGTCCTGGATGGCGGTCCAGGCGTCCTCGGTGACGAAGACGGTGCGGTGCTTGCCACCCTTGCCCAGCACCCGGAAGCCGTCGGCGCGCAGGTCGGTGCGGTCGATGGAGCACGCCTCGGCGATGCGGCAACCGCTGGCGATGAGGAAGTGGACCAGGGCGCGGTCGCGGAGGTCGCGGAGGTTGTCCATGGGCAGGGCGGCGAGCAGCCGCGGCACCACGTCGGTGGCGATGGGATGCGGATCCCCGACGATGTACCGCGGCACCACCACCTGGCGGGTCAGTTCGGCGCCCAGCCAGCCCTCCTCGTACGCGTAGCGGAGGAACTGGCGGAGCCCCACCAGGGCCCGGGCCCGGCTGCGAGGGTTGGGCAGGACACTGGCCAGTTCGATCTGGTAGCGGCGCAGCATGGCCCGGTCGATGCCGGCGCAGAAGTCACCGGCCAGGTCCCGGGACCGCGAGAAGGCCACGAACTTGGCGAGGTCCTGGCGGTATGCGCGCACGGTGGTGGCTGGCCGGTTGCGCTGGACGTGGAGGAAGTCGAGGAACTGCTGGACCTGGTCGGGCAGGTGGTCACCGGGCCCCGGGATCTGGTCAACCCAGGCGGGGAGACGGGAGCGATGCGGCGCGTTGGGGCGACGCTGACTGGGGACGCGAGCCGGCATCACGGTAATCATGCCGCCTCCTCCCCGGAAAGGGGCCATCGGCGTGCGGGCGCCGGGGACGCGGCGTAGGCTCTGGACGTCCATGCGCCGCACCCCCGCCAGGATCCTCCTCCCGATTCTCTCCGGCGTCACCGCGTGCCTGGTGGTGGGCGGCTGCGGGGCCGTCGCGGCGCCAGGCTCGACCAATCCCGGCCCGCTCCGGGACACCGCCTCGGGCCAGCGCCTGCGCGTGACCGTCGCCGCGGGCTGTCCCACCAGCGACAGCGGCATGGTTGGAGTCACGAACGAGGGCAGCGACCTGGCCAGCCAGATGCTGCCGTCGGCCCAGCCGACCGCCGGCCTTCTCTGCGGCTATGACGGCCTCAACGGCGGCGCAGGCCTCGGCGGCGGCGGAAGCACCAACGGTGGCGCCTTCACACTGGAGTCACAGAAGGATCTGGACGCGGCGGCCGCCCAGAGCCTGGCCCAGTCCGTGGCCCAGATCCCGCTCGGACACGGCGGCGGGGTGGTGTGCTCCTGTCCGATGGCTGACGGGTCGGCTGCCGTCGTCGTCCTCTCCTACCCGGGCAGATCGGATGTCGACCTGTGGGTCCTCACCAATGGCTGCTCGTCCATCGCCAACGGCGACCTCGTGCTTGCCTCCTGCGGCAGCCCGGCCGTCGCCGCGATCGTGACGACGATCGCCGTGATGGTGGGGGAGTAGGGGGCGCAGGGCCGCCACGACGTCGCACCTTCCACTCCGCCGGCGCAGCCTGAGGCTCGCCACGGCAGCGCGCACCGCCCTCTCGCGCATCCCCTCGGCGAACCTCTCCCTCCCTGTCGCCGAACACGGATTCCTCAGGCGGGTGCAGGGACGTCGGGATCGGTGCTGCGCAGCAGGATGAGGGTGTCGCAGCTCGCGCAGTACACAGCGGCCGTCCGCGCCGCGCCACCCCCGCACTCGCATCGGCGATGCCCGGGGTCATCAGGAATGGCCTCGAAGTCGTCGGCGTCGACGCTCGCGGCGCCGCAGCTGTCGCAGCGCCACGCCCAGACAACCTGATCGACGTCGACGGTGAGATCCGCCGGCACGCCACCATTCGCGGCACTCAGCCGAGGGCTCCATCCCGCCCAGTGGAGCGGCGCCAGCCCAGGGCGCCAGCTCGGCGGCTCCTCGGGCTCGTTATCCTCGCCGTCCTCATCGCCATCTCCGGGCTCGTCGTCGAGCGCCGGACGCGCCGGCTCCTGCCGCGGCATCTGGTCCTGGGCGTCGAGGAGCCCGACCACCGTCGCCGACGTGTTGGGGTCGTGGCTCGGGCCCACATGCAGCGCCAGCTCGCCGGCGTCGCGGACCCAGTTCTCGAAACCGCCGAACCGCTCGATCTCGACCCGGATGTCGCCGTGGCGGTTGACCAGCAGCGTGTACCCGCTGCGCCGCTCACGGACGTCCTGGCGGCGCGTCCTGGCGTTCTCGTAGGCCGCCTTCAGAACGGACAGCAGTTCGGGCGACGCCATCTCCCGCAGCTCGGGGTCGGCCATCACGTCGTCGACGGTGACGATGCTCATCCGCACCGAGTATGGGGCCCGGCGCGGACGGCCGTGGCGATGATGGCGCCCACCCAGCTCAACGGGCGGGTTCGGCGGCGATGAGCAGGCGCGCGCCGCGATCGTCGCGGGCCCGCCGCACCTCGCGGACCACGGTCCAGCCCGCCCGCGCCAGCACCTGAGCGATCTCCCCGGCGTCGAACCGGTTGCGCACCGGTTCTCCGATCACCCTCAGGTACCAGCGGCGCATCGATCGGCCCACCGGTGCAGCGCTCTCCGACGCGGTCAGGAGCAGACGGCTGCCGGGGGCGGCCCGTCGGTGCAGTCCCTCCAGCATCCGGTCGACCGCGCCCCGGGAGATGTAGCGAATCAGGCCCTCGCAGATGAACAGGCTCGGCTCGTCGTCGCGATGCCCCGCCCCGGCGAGTACGGCGTCGACCGGGTCGCGCATGAGGTCGACCGGCCGCAGCGTCAGGTGGTCGAGGGCGACGCCGAGATCCTCGAGGCGCCTGCGCTTGTCGGCCTGGGTCGCCGGGTGATCCAGCTCGAAGAACCGCACTCCCGGGCTGCGGAATCGCAGAGCCCTCCCGTCGTAGCCGGCGCCCACGATGACGACCTGCGTGATGCCGCCGGTGACGGCGCTGAGCGTCTCGGCGTCGATGAACGCGGTCCGTGCCTCCATCCTGTGGCGGCCCCGCCGGTGCCGGCGCCCCGGCAGGCCGAGGTGACGTGGGACGAGGTCGGACAGCCGCCGGCCCGCCAGCCCCTGGTAGAGGCGCAGCTCCGCCTCCGGGTCTCCCTCCGGGGTCTGCGGCCTCTCGAGCCGCGAGCGCCCCAGCGCCACACCACGGGCCGTGAGCGAGGGACGATGCCGTCTCACGCCGTCTCCCCGGCCGCCGGCTCCGGATCGGGGCCGCCGGCTCCTCGGGCCAGATCGGCCAGCCCGCTGACGCGCCAGAAGCGGCCAGCCTCGCGCCGCAAGAAGGCGTGGACCGCCGCCGCGGTCAGCTCGGGGCGCAGGCTCCGGGGCAGCATCGGCATCCGCTCCGCGACGGCGTGGAGCGGTTCGAAGACCGACTGCGGATACGTCCGGAGGCCCTCGTCCTTGCGGAAGAGGAGGGGATACAGTGTCGGGGGCTCGATGCCGGCGAGCGCCGCCAGCGCCGCCAGATCGAACGCGTCCTTGCCCTCCCGCCTGGCGACGAACGCGCCAAGCGTGCCGACTGCGATGTCGAGGAGAGACTCGACCCAGATCCCATCGACCTGTTGAGCCTCCCCGAATCTCGGCGGGCCCTCGCGGATCAGGTCCACGCGCAGCCCCTGACCGACCTCGATGCGACCGAAGACGGGGCCGCTGGCGATGCGGCGCGCGGTGAGGCCGCCTGCCGCCAGGGCCGCCACCAGTACCTCGACCGTCTCTGGGATGTCGACCTCGCCGTCCCCAACGTAGTCGAGGTCGTCGCAGAGCCGGTGGCCGAGGTGGAACTCGGCCAGGGCGGTGCCGCCGGCCAGCGCGAAACCGGCCGGGATGGCCGCCGAGGCGCACTCCAGCAGCCGCTCGGTGGCGTCCGGCAGGACGTGCAGCCTACGCGGCGTCGCGAAGCTGCCGGATGGTTGCATCCCACATCCCCCAGTTGCGCAGCGCCAGATGGGGCAGATCGGCGGCCAGGGCCTCGACCGTCGTCAACCGCCAGATGTCGGCCCACGCGGCCCGCTCGAGGAGCCTCGACATCGCCCACCAGCGGTCCTCGGCGGCGCTTCCCGAGACCATCTCGCGAAAGCGCCGCCAGGAGACGTCGTAGTCGTGCACGAAGTAGGGCCGCCGGTCCCACTCCGCGGGAGAGGTGGGGAACTGCGAGGCCCGCTCTGCCACGACGGCCTGCGCGGCCCAGCGCGCTGCGTCCCGCAGCTCGCCGGGCTCGGCAAGCCATGCGTCGACCGCCTCGCGGATCACGTCGCTGGCCGTCACGCCGCCATCCTGGGCGCGCCGGCGCAGGGCCGCCCGCTGATCGTCGCGCAGGTAGATGTTGGTCCGGTGCACCGCATGAAACATACACCATGGTGTACGAAAGGCCCCGGAGGAGAACGCGATGAGGTCCGAGCCGCAGCCTCCCCGGCGGGCCGGCGGCGCGGGCTCGCAGGTGACTGGGGGTCACCAGGACGACCGGAAGGGGTGGAGCCTCCTCAGCGACCCGGTGCCCGGAAGTCGACGGGCTTGTGGGCAGCCGCGTCGATCTCCTCTGGTGTGACCAGCACGCGCACCGCGGTGGTCACGCTCCCTGTCGCGCTGATCGCCATGCTGACCGCCGCCATGGTGGCGTTGTCGGGCAGGTCGACCACGACGATCACGTCATCCTCTCCGAAGACGAAGTAATAGGACTCGACCGTGCCGCCCGCAGCCTTGACGAGCTGTTCGACCGCCGCGCGACGCGCGGAGCCTCCCTCCTTGAGGACACCCTTCACACCCTCAGCCGTGTAGGACGCCTCGATCAGGTACTTGCTCACCGTGATCCTCCTGGAGGGCTGGCGGTGATGGCGGCCACCCAGGCGGCCGTCGCGGCACTCCTACGTCACGCACGACCGCTTTCCCTCACGGCGATTGTCCTCCCCGCAGCGCAACCAGGCGCGGCCCCGGGGAGCAGAAGTCCGCGAACTACGACTCATGCGTCGTACTCCTCAATGGTAAGGTATGAGGTATGGCCAGGGACAAGATCACCATCAGCCTCGATCGGACCAAGGCGGAGGAGGCCGCCCGGATGGTCGGCGCGCCCTCGACGTCGGCGGTGATCGACATCGCGCTCGACCGGCTGCTCCGGGCTGAGCGGCTGCGGCGGGACGTCGACGCGTACCGCCGCACGCCCCCGACACCAGGGGAGACGGCCATTGCAGCGCTCGGTGACAGCTCCGGCGTCCAGGACGGCACGGACTGGGAGCTCCTCTACGCCGACCCGCATGGTGAGTGATCCGTCTCCCCGCCGGGGAGACGTCTGGCTGGCCGCGCTGGACAAGGTGCGTCCGGTCGTCGTGCTCACTCGGGATCCCCTCGGCGGCCTGCTGAATGCCGTCCTCGGTGTCCCGGTGACGTCGCGGGCACGCGGCCTCTCCACCGAGGTGCCCGTCGGGCCCGAGGACGGGGTTCGCATCGACTCGGTGGCCAACCTCGACAACCTCCAGCTCGTCCCTCGCTTCCGGCTGGTCCGGTGCGTGGGGCGCGCCCGGCCGGCGACGATGCGCGGGATCTGCCAGGCGCTGTCGATCGCGGTCGGTTGCGAGACCTGACGAGGGGAGGAGAGGGGCGATCCGGCGCCCATGCGAGGGTGCGAGCCGACCGGTGGCACCGCACAATCGAACTGATGTTCTGGCTGCACTCGAGGGAGCCGGTGCCGTCACGACCCGCGAAGAGGAGAGCCGTCAGACCCCCGGACCGGCGAGCCAGGCGGCGACCCGGCGTCCGGCACGCATCGAATGGACCACGGGCTCGATCCCACTCAGGAGCAGCCCGATCCCACCAGGAACTGCACGACGAGCCGGACGAGCGACATCGTGGTCCGGCGCCGCAGCGCCCATGGCCGCGAGTCAGCCTCACCGGCCACGGCGCCGATCGTCCCACATGCCCGGCGGCCTCGCGGACGCTCCCGGGCAAGCGGCTGACGCCGCCCGGGGTTGCGGGGCGGGAGCCAAGGCTCGCCCTTCATGACCTCTTGTTCCCGATAAGATGCCTTATCAGGAGTAAGTTGGCAGGTGGAAGGAAGCGCCTCGACCACCGCCCACCACCGCCTCAGGGGACGTCAGTCGTCAGCGGCTCCTACGAGCGACTTCGCGTAGAAGATGCAGGGAAACCCGTACACGGTGCCCCGGCCGGTCTCCACGTACCCCTCCGACGTGTAGAGGCCGATCGCCGCCAGCTGACGCTCCGTGGTGTCGAGCACGAGCCGGGTGTAGCCGAGCTCGGCGGCACGGGCTTCGATCCGTCGCAGCAGCCGGCGCCCGTGGCCGCGACGCTGGGCGTCGGGGTGCACCCGCATGCGCGTGATCGCGGCCCTGAGGCCGTCCTGGCGTCGCAGGGCGGCCATGGCGACGATGCGGCCGTCCTCCACCCCGACGAGGAACTCTCCGCCGGCCTGCAGGTACACCTCGGGGATGTGGTGCAGGTCGTCGTCCCACGGGCCGTTGCCGGCGTGGGCTCCGACGGCGTGCAGGGCCAGGTTGTGGAGGTCCCAGACGGCCTGGCGGTCCGAGGGACGGTAGCGACGGATTCGCAGCACGGCCCTGATCGTGGCACCACCGGTGGCGCCTCCGCCGTAGACGCGCCGACCCCTCCCCTCCCCTGCTCCGCCATCGCCCACAGCGTGGCAAACCGTTCTAACCCGCCATCGCCACCGCCGCCGCCGTGATCGCGGATACTGTCACGGCGCATCGAGCACGGCCGGCGAGGCTCCGGCGCCCTGGGACGCCGGTGCCGCGCGACCACATGGAGGCTTCCCCCGGTGACCGCTGACGATCTGACCATGCTGCGCCGTCTGGCGCGTTCACTCCGCGTCGCCCCCGGGACGAGGGTGAAGCTTCCCGCGGGGTTCGACCCCGCGCACACCGCCAACTTCGTCCACGAGAAGGACGCCGGTGCCGCGCTGGCGGCGAGCGTGGAGTTGCTGGAGAGCTACCAGGCGCGGCTGGCGTCCCAGAGCACCTACGGGCTTCTCGTCGTGCTCCAGGCGCTGGACGCCGCCGGCAAGGACGGAGCGGTCAAGCACGTGATGAGCGGGGTGAACCCCCAGGGCGTCTGGGTGCGCAGCTTCAAGGTGCCCTCCGCGGAGGAGCTGACCCACGACTTCCTGTGGCGGTACAGCCGCGACCTGCCGCCCCGCGGCGACATCGGCATCTTCAACCGGTCGCACTACGAGGAGGTCCTCGTCGTCCGCGTTCATCCCGAGAACCTCGACCGGCAGCACATCCCCGAGGCGGCCAGGAAGGGCGTCTGGGAGCGGCGGTTCGAGCAGATCAACAACTGGGAGCGCGAGCTGGTCGACAACGGCACGCACGTCGTCAAGGTCTTCCTCAACCTCTCCAAGGGCGAGCAGCGCGACCGCCTGCTGGCGCGCATCGACGACCCCACGAAGAACTGGAAGTTCTCGGCCGCCGACCTGGTCGAGCGCGGGCGCTGGGACGACTACCAGCACGCCTACTCCGAGGCGCTGAGCCACACCAGCACCGAGTGGGCCCCCTGGCACGTCGTGCCCGCCGACCACAAGTGGTTCGCGCGCCTGGCGGTGGCCGCCATCGTCGTCGACGCGCTGGCGGGCATCGACCCGCAGTTCCCCACCCTGGGCGCCGCGGAGCACGCCGGCCTCGCCAAGGCACGCAAGCAGCTCGAGGCCGAGAAGGGCTGACCCTCCCCCGCGGCAAGTCCAGCTACGGGACCCGCGCCCCCGAGCGGACACTCCAGCCGGCGCCGCACAGGCCGAGGAGCAGCAGCGCCATCCCGACGACGATCAGCACCAGGCTGGTCGGGGAGGTGGGGCCGGCTCCGGTGTCCGGCGTCGTGATCCCCAACACCCCTCCCGTGGGCGTGGGGCTGGAGCTGATGGCCGCGACGCTCCCGGTGGGGCTGGGACTGGGGGACGACGCAGGGGTGCCGTTGTAGAAGGGGGTCACCGTGATCGTCGCGGTCCCGCCCTGGTAGGGGTTCCCCGCGGCGAGCGGCAGGGCCCAAGCGACGGTGAAGGTGTCGGTCCAGGCGCTGACCGCGGTTGCCCCGGGCACCGCCTGGCCGTTGTCGCTGCTCGAACAGCTGGCCGCGTCGGGGTACGCGCCCGAGCACGAGGGGGCGCCGCTCCCGAAGGTGTCGCCCCCGGAGTCGGTGATGCTGACCTGCAGCCCGGTGGCCTGCCCGTCCAGCAGGGCCTCCGTGGCCGTTCCGCTCCCGGCCGACCCGCCGCCCGCCGTCGACACCGTGCCGACGTCCAGTGTCACCGTGAAGGGGTTGCCGAGCTGGGCCGCCGTCTCGGTGAAGCTCAGGCTGCAGCTCCCGGAGTCTCCGGGAATCACGCCCGCGGCGACGATGGCGCCATTGCATGCGAGTGTCGCGGCATCCACCGGGGAGCTGCCGAGCCCCGCGAGCAGACCGGCGCCCAGCAGGAGAACACCCAGCCCAGTCAGCGCCGCCGAGGTTCCGGTCCGTCCGGCTCTGGCGAGACGAGCCCAACCCGACCTTGCGCACCGCCGCAGGGCAAGGCGCCTCATGACCATGACGGCGACAGGCGTGACGTGCATTTCGCAACCGAGCGGTGCAGGCCGCCGGGGGCGGCATCGCGCGGGCTCGGCGGGACGGCCCTCCGGGTGCTGCTCGCCTCCACGGTCATGGTTTCTCCGCGTATCCCGGGGGGGAGGCCCGGCGCACGATGCGCCGGGCCCCTCCGGGTGGTTGATCAGATCAGCTCCAAGAGCCGGGGCAGGCGTACAGACCGCCGACGAACTCACCGGCGGCTGCCTGTGGAATCACGGCGTACGACTGCGTCGGGTTGGCTGGAGTGCTGTTCCAGCTCGTCCCGTTGGCGCTGTCGCACTTGTTGGCGCCCCCGGCGAAGCCGACGGTCGCCGACGTGTTGACCAGGGTGGTGTTGCCACCGCCGGCCTGCACCGCATGGCCGTGAACGGTGACGGTTGCCGTTCCGCCCTGGAACTGGTTGTCATTGGTTCCGTTGTGGAACAGCCAGTCCACGTAGAGCGTCTGGGAGTCCCCGTTGACCCAGTTGGTGTTGCCATAATCGGTGGTGCTGCCGACGGGGATCTCGATGTTGTCGATGGTGGCGGTGCACGTCGTCGGCGTCCCCGAGCAGGTCAGATCGTTGGCGGCGAATTCTCCGGTGCTGAAGACGTTGCCGGCGCCGCCGATGTCGAGGATGTCGGTCAGGGAGCCGAATGAGTTGAGGACGCCGACCCTCACCTCAAGACCACCGTTGGAATTCAGCGGGTCCCACAGCGGGAGCGCCGTGTCGTTGGCGGCGGTGGAACTGAAGGTCAGATCCACGCCAACGAAGGCCGGAGCGCTACCCGTGTAGGTCAGCACGTAGGTGTCGGTGTTCCCCAGGTCCGCCCCGCAGAGAGGGGTGCCCGAGTAGTACAGAGAGGTCCACGTGTACGGGGCATTCCCCTGATACGAGCAGTCCCCCGGCACCAGATTGCTGAGCGAGACGGAGTGTGTCGCCGACGAGCTCAGGGACACCGTCCCCGCCGCGTAGGTCTGGGTCAGATCGGTGGTCGCGCTTGCGCTGAAGAGCGCGAAGGTGGCCCCCGTCGTCAGGCTCGCGATGGCGCCCGTCCCGATGATGGCGGCCCCGAGCAGGGCCGCGCGCTTGGTGAAGAGATTCATCCTGTTGTCGTACCTCCCGTCCATTCGGGCCCGGCCGCAACCGGGCATTTGTCGATGCTGCCGTGTCTCATCTCGTCAATAGCCCGCCCCCCAGTCCCTCTCGACTCGGCTGGGACGCTCCGCCGGGCCCGCGGTGAACACCTCCGCCTCGGGCGTGCCGTCCACGGCCGTGCCGGCGAGCTTCTCCTCCTTCGCCAGCCGGTCCTGCTCGCCGAGCAGGACCCAGCGACGGCGCACCTCGCCGCCGATGAGATACACCACCGCGATCATCACCAGGATCACGAACGTGAGCGGCTGGTGCAGGGTGGAGAGCGCATAGCCGCCGAGGGGAACCCGACCCGTGTAGAGACCGACGATCTGGCCGGGTGTCACCAGCGCCTGGTCGGGGGCGTTGTTCGCGTCACCCTTGGTCTGGTACTGGACGCCGCCGCCACTCGATGCCCGAAAGACTGCGACGATGCGGTGGGTGATGACGATCGATGTGGTGCCGGCAGATGCCGTCTGGAAGCTGATGATCTGACCGGCATGGAGGTCGCTCGCCTGGGCGGAGGTGAGCTGGCTGTCGACGATCAGATCGCCGGTGTCGATCACCGGGGTCATCGATCCGCTCGCCACGCTGAACAGAGGGTGCCCGAGGATCGCGTCCGCGCCCTGGGCGTCCGGCCGCACGAAGACCGCCAGCATCAGGGCCGCGAAGGTGGCCACGAACACCAGCGTGAGCAGCGTGCCGCGGGCGACGCTGATCGTCGTGGCCCAGCGCGCTCTGCGGGCGGAGGCTTGCCGTCCCTGCGAGCCGCCGGCCATCAGCCGCCTCCCCCGGGGTCGTCGGTGGGATCGTCGGATGGCGACGGGTCCGGTGTGGCCGACGGGACCGCCGTGTCAGTGGGCGCGGGCGTCGGGGTGGGGGTGTCCGCCGGCGTCGGGGTGGGGGTGTCCGCCGGCGTCGGTGTCGGAGACGCCGTGGGCACCTGCGTGGGCGCGGACGACGGGGTCGACGCCGGGCCGGGCGTCGGCGACCCAGATGGATCGGCAGTGCGGGTGGCGGCGCGAGCCGGCGCCCCGAGCGGAGAGACCGTCGGAGGTGGCGGCGACCCCTGAGCCACGTAGGTGTTGGTCAGAGCGGAAGCCCCGGCGCTGAACAGTGCCGACGTCGACCCGATCGCCGAGCTCCGCAGCATGAGGGCCCCGACGCCGACGAGGAGCATCGCGTAGCCGATGGCGGTCGCCGGTCGCGCTCGCGCCGAGCGCGACACGATGCGCAGCCCTCGATCCCACAGGGCGCGGTGGCGGCGCCATCGCAGCTTCGGGCCCCGACGTCGGGGACGTCGCATCTGCCCGCGATCCGCCGGAACCCCCCAAGCCCGCACCTTCCCAAGACCCCCGAGGGGCACACCATGGCATGGTGCCGCTCCCCCGGGCGGGGGTATAGCAGCTGACTCACATGTCCTGCCAGAGACTTGCGGCCCTGGCGGGAAGGGGCTGACAAGCCCACTGCCGGCCTGGGCGCCGACCGCCACGCTGCGCGTGCCGGCACCGGCCGGGGAGGCCCGCCGCCAGGGGTTCCGCCCACTCGCCATCCTGCGCCCGAGGCCGCCTGGGCACCCCTCCCCGTCAGAATCACACCCGTGCCGTCCCCCTCCCCCATCCTCGACACGACCGACGCCACCTTCGACATCGACGTCGTCGCCGGCTCCGGCCGCCGCCCCGTCGTCGTCGACTTCTGGGCCGGCTGGTGTGCCCCCTGCCGGACCCTGGGGCCCATCCTCGAGGACGCGGTGACCCGCCACGGCGGGGTGACCCTGGCCAAGCTGGACGTCGATGCCAACCAGGCGACGGCGGCCCGCTTCGGCATCCAGGGGATCCCGGCGGTGAAGGGCTTCCGGGACGGCCGGGTGGTGGCCGAGTTCGTCGGCCTTCAGCCCAGGGCCCAGGTGGATCGCTTCCTCGCCCAGCTCGCGCCGCCCTCGCCACCCGAGCTTCCCTCCGACGAGGCCGGGCTGCGCGCCGCCGTCGACGCCGGACCGGAGAGCCCCGCCCCGCGCCGGGCGCTGGGCCGGCTGCTCCTCGCCGACGGCCGCCTCGACGAGGCCGACCAGGTGCTCGCCCCGATGCGCCACGACCCCGTGTGCGACGGGCTGCGGGCCCGCATCGAGATCTGCCGGTCGGGGGATCCCGCCCTCACCGCCCTGGTCAGCAACAGGCAGGATGCCGCGGCCCTGCGCCGGCTCATCGCCACGTTGCGCGGCAGCGCCGAACCCGATCGGTCCCGGCTGCGCCGCGCCGTCGTCGGCGGCATCGAGGCGGAGCGCCTGCGCGACCCGTCCGTGGAGTCGCTGCGCGGTGAGCTGGCGGCCGCGCTCTTCTGAGCTGCGGCATCTGCCCGCTGCGCCTCCTGCGCGGCCTGTGGCAGGCTAGCCTCCGGCGAAGCCACCAAGTCCGCAGGAGGAGACGCGACATGTCCCACGTGGAGGATGCCCTCACCGCGCAGCCGGTGACGTTCCCCGGTCACGGCGGCGAGGAGATCGAGGCGTACCTGGCTCAGCCTCTCGGCGACGGCCCGTTCGGCTCCGTCGTGGTGATCCACCACATGCCCGGTTACGACCGCTCCATGAAGGAGATCACGCGCACCTTCGCCGCCAACGGCTACAACGCCATCTGCCCCAACCTGTACACCCGCGAGGGGCGGGGCGGGGCGAGTCCTGAGGACGCGGCCGCCGCGGCGCGCGCCGCCGGGGGCGTCCCGGACGAGCGCCTGGTCGGCGACGTCGACGGCGCGGCGCGGCATCTCCGCTCCCTGCCCACCTCCAACGCGAAGGTCGGCGTCATCGGCTACTGCTCGGGCGGCCGCCAGTCGTTCCTCGCCGCCTGCCGCCTCCAATTCCAGGCCGCCGTCGACTGCTACGGCGCGGGGGTGGTGGGCACGCCGCCGCCGCAGTCGCCCGTCCGGTTCACCCCGCTCCTCGATCAGGCGCCGACCCTCTCCGCGCCGCTCCTCGGCCTCTTCGGTGCCGAGGACCGCTTCCCCTCCCCCGACCAGGTCGTCGAGCTCGACGCGGAGCTGACCCGGCTGGGAAAGGTCCACGAGTTCCACTCGTTCGAGGGCGCCGGCCACGCCTTCTTCTCCCCCAACCGCCCCAGCTATCGGGTCGAGGCGGCGAATGCGGGCTGGCAGCTCATCTGGGAGTGGTTCGGCCGCCACCTCTCCGGCTGACAGGAGGATCGGCGCATGTGCACCTACGCCACCGACACCGTCCCCGTCACCGGCAGCGGCAAGGGGACGCCCGCCTGGTTCCCGGTCACCGAGACCAGCGTCTACTACGACCATCCGCAGCACGCTCCCGCCGAGCACACCCTGAACCTCGACTTCCTCAACCCCTCCCGGGGGCCGTCGGCACGGGTGGCGGTCGAGCTGACGACCGACTCGGCGCGGGCTCTGGCAACCGCGATCCTGGCCATGCTGCCCCCCGAGTGAGTCGACACGCGCGCCGGCACCGGCGTTCGGCCAGACCGCGATGATCTCCGCCATCACCGTGCCCACGCCGGAGCTCGGGGACCGCTCCTATTTGATCCATGACGGCACGGCGGGGGCGGTCATCGACCCGCAGCGCGACACCGACCGCCTCATCGACGCCGCGGCGGCCGGCGGCATCGACATCGTCTGCGTCGCCGAGACGCACGTGCACAACGACTACGTCTCGGGAGGTTGGGCCCTGGCCCAGTCGCTCGGCGTCCCGTACCTGGTCGCCGCCGCCGAGGAGGTGGCGTTCGACCGCCTCGCCGTGCACGACGGCGACGAGATCCCCCTCGCCCCCGGCTTCTCGCTGCGCGTGGTGGCCACCCCCGGACACACCCCCCACCACGTCACCTACGTCGCGCTGGACGGGGGCTGTCCGGTCCTCGCCTGCACCGGCGGATCCCTGCTCTTCGGGTCGGTGGGGCGCACCGACCTGCTCGGGGCGGACCTCGCCGAGCCGCTGGCGCGGCAGCAGTACCGCTCCGTCCTCAGCCTGGGGCACCTGCCGGGCGCGGTCGAGGTGCTGCCCACCCACGGGTTCGGCAGCTTCTGCGCCGCCGGCACCGCCACCTCCGACGCCTCCACCATCGAGGAGCAGCGACGGGTCAACCGGGCCTTCGTCGCGCCCGGCGAGGACGCCTTCGTCGCCGCGCTGCTCCGCGACTTCGTCGACTACCCCCGCTACTACCAGCGCATGGCCCCGCACAACCGCCGGGGTGCGCCGCCGCCCGATCTCGCCCCACCGCCCGACCTGGCGGGTGAGCGGCTCGCCGCCATGGCGGCGGGCGGCAGCTGGGTGGTCGATCTCCGCGACCGCGCCGCCTTCGCCGCCGCCCACATCGAGGGCAGCATCAGCCTGCCCCAGGAAACCCCCTTCACCACGTACCTCGGCTGGCTGCTGCCCGAGGACACCCCGCTGGTGCTCATGGCGGAAACCCCCAGCGCCATCGCCCTGGCCCAGCGGGACCTGGCGAGGATCGGGGTCGACGCCGTGGCGGGCCGGTACGCCGGCGCGTTCCCGCCCGCCGGCGCCGCCGGCGCGGTGCGCTCGTACCCGGTGCGCAGGTTCGCCGACCTGCGCGAGGCGATGCGGACTGACGGCGGCCTGGCGCTCGACGTCCGCCGCGACGACGAATGGGAGAGGGGGCACCTGGACCGGGCCCTGCACGTCCCCCTCCACGACCTGGAGGACCGCATCGGGACGCTCCCGCCGGGGACCCTCTGGGTCCATTGCGGCGCCGGGTATCGCGCCAGCATCGCCAGCAGCCTGCTGGCGCGGCGGGGCCGGGAGGTCGTGCTCATCGACGACCGCTTCGCCAACGCGCACGCCTGACCGGACGCCGCGCTGCGCGGCGCCTCAGACCGAGGCGGGCAGCGAGGCGGGGGTCACCGGCGCGGGCCGCCGCCAGGCGCGCCCGGCGAAGGTCAGATGGACGTCAGTGATGTGGCGCTCCAGGAAGCCGGCCTCGCAGTACGCGAAGTAGAAGCGCCACATGCGCAGGAAGCGCTCGTCGAAGCCCAGCTCGCGGGCCCGGTCGTGGGCCCGGTCCAGCGCCTCGCGCCAGTGGCGGAGGGTGACCGGGTAGTGGGCGCCGATGTCGTCGAGCTCGACCAGCGCCAGCTCGGTGGACCGCGTCGTCGACTCGAGGAGCGCGGTCACCGAGGGCAGCATCCCGCCCGGGAAGATGTAGGTGCGGATGAAGTCCCTCTGCCAGCGGGCCGCCTTCCACGCCTGGTCGGCGATGACGATGGCCTGCAGGACGGCCAGCCCGTCGGGGGCGAGGAGGCGCTCGCAGCAGCGGAAGAACTCGTCGTACAGGCGCCAGTCGACGGCCTCGATCATCTCCACCGACACCAGCTTGGTGTAGGTGCCGCGCAGGTCGCGGTAGTGCTGGTCCAGGACGGTGATCCTGTCCTCCAGGCCGGCGGCGCGCACGCGCTCGCGGGCGTGCTCGCACTGCTCCATGGAGATCGTCGTCGTGGTGACCCGGCAGCCGTGCCGCCGGGCGGCGTGGATGGCGAGGCCGCCCCACCCGGTGCCGATCTCCAGGAGATGATCGTCGGGGGTGAGGCGCAGGCGGTCGCAGATGCGGTCGAACTTGCGCAGCGACGCCGCCTCCAGGTCGTCGTCCCCCGGTTCGAAGATGGCGCACGAGTAGGCCATCGTGGGGTCGAGGAAGAGCTCGAAGAAGCTGTTCCCCAGGTCGTAGTGGGCGTGGATGTTGCGGCGGTCGCTGCGGGGGTTGGGTCGCCGCAGCCGCAGCCTCCCGGCGCCGCGCCGCAGGCGTCCCAGCGGGGCGGTCAAGCGGTTGATCCGCTCCAGGTTGCGGGCCAGCAGGCGCAGCACCGCCGTCAGGTCCGGGGTGTCCCAGAGACCGCGCATGTAGGCGGCGCCCAGGCCGTTGCCGCCACCCAGGGCGGTCATGGTCCAGGCCCGCTGGTCGAGGATGGTGAGGCTCGCGGTCAGACCGCCGTCCTCACCGGGGCGGCCCAGCACGTGCTCACCGTCGCCGTCGGCGATGGCCAGGGTCCCGCCGCGCAACCCCGTTCCGAGGCGGAGGATGGAACGCCGGGAGAGGCGGTCCCGCCGCCGGGAGCTCATCGGTGGATTGCCGGGGACACCTGACGCATACCGCCCATTGTGCATGGGCACCCCCGCCCGCTGCGGGGCGCGGACCGGGCTAGGCGACCGCCGCAGCCGACGTGCCCTTGCCCTTGTCGGGCCGGGCCCCCTGGCCGGCGATCATCGCGGCGATGCCGTCGGCGCTGAGTGGCATGGCGATGTGGAATCCCTGGGCCAGGTCGCAGTCCATCTCCTTGAGCTGCCGGCGCTGATCCGAGTCCTCGACGCCCACCGCCACCAGGCGCAGCCCGAGGGTGCGGCCCAGGCCGATGATGGCGGCGAGGAACGCCCGCTCCCGATCGTCGGTGGCGACGTTGTCGATGAAGGCCTTGGGGATCTTCAGGGCGTCGACGGGCAGGAACTTCAGCTCACCCAGCGACGAGTAGCCGGTGCCGAAGTCGTCGATGGCGAGGATGAGGCCGAGGTCCTTGAGCGCCTGGAGCCGCTCCAGGGTGACGGCGGTGTCCTCGACCAGCAGGCTCTCGGTGATCTCCAGGGTCAGCCGCGCCGGCTCCATGCCCGTCTCGCGGAGAACCTCGGCCACGTCGCTGGCGAAGGCGGGATGGAGCAGCTGCATCGGCGACAGGTTCACGCTCACCGTCATGGGATGATCCGGCGTCTCCTTGGCCCAGCGCACCGCCTGGCCGCAGGCGGAGCGGAGGACGTGCTCGCCGATGCCGCGGATCAGCCCCGCCGATTCCGCGATGGGGATGAACTCGCGCGGCGCGATGCTGCCCCGCCGGGGGTTCGCCCAGCGCGCCAGCGCCTCGGCGCCGACCACATCGCCGCTCCGCAGCGAGACGATGGGCTGGTACTCGACGTAGAGCTCATCGCCCGCCAGCGCCTGCTCCAGCTCGTTGCGGAGCTGGATGCGGTGCTCCAGCGCCCACTGCATGCTGGGCTCGAAGGTCTCGATGGTCGCCTTGCCCCGCTCCTTGGCGCGGTACATGGCGACATCGGCCTGACGCAGCAGGTCGTCGGGAGAGGTCACCTCGTTGTCGGCGATGGCGACGCCCACGCTGGCGTGGATGGTGACGGCGCTGCCCTGGATGACGAAGGAGCCGCTCAGCTCCTCGAGGAACCGCTCAGCCACCGCGATGGCCTCGCCGGGCTGGGCCAGGTCCTCCAGCAGCACGGCGAACTCGTCGCCGCCCAGGCGCGCCACCGTGTCGAAGGGGCGGATGACATGGCGGAGCCGCTCGGTGACCGACTGCAGGGCCATGTCGCCACAGGCGTGTCCCAGGCTGTCGTTGACCACCTTGAAGTCGTCGAGGTCGATGAAGAGGATGGCGGCGCGCAGGTGGCCCGGCGACACCCGGCGGTGCAGGGCGTGGGCCACGCGGTCGGCGAAGAGGGTCCGGTTGGCGAGGCCGGTGAGCGCGTCGTGGAAGGCCTGGTGCTTGAGCCTCTCGTCGAGCCTCAGGTTCTCGAGGGAGACGCCGACCTGGGCGCCCAGGCCGCTGAGGAGCTTGCAGTCCTCCTCGTCGAAGGTCTCCAAGTCGCTCTTGCGATCGCCGACGAGGACCGTGCCGAGGATGCGGCCCTCGACCTGGAGCGCGGTCATGATCGCGTCCCGCAGGCCGCGGCGCCGCAGCACCTCGCCCCCCTGGCTGGGCCCGACGCCGGGCCGCAGCACCACGCTGGAGGTCGGCGGCACGATGACGGCGAAGACGTCGTCGAGCATGTCCTCGTCGAGCGCCCGGCTCGCCTCCGTGGTCTGACCTCCCCGGACGCGCACCACCTGGGCGGGCTGCTCGGGGGAATCGGGAAGGATGACGACCTCCGCGAAGGCCGCCTCGAAGATCTGGCAGAGGCGCTGCAGCAGCGTGGGCACCGAGAGCGGAGACCGCGAGTCCGACTGCAGCAGGTCGCGCGATGCGTACAGGTGCTGGATGCGGCGCCGCTTGTGACGCTCGCCGCGGTACGCGGCGACGCCCAGGATGAAGCTGGCGAAGAGGCTGAGCAGAAGCCCCATGCCGAGCGGGTCGTCGCCCATGACGGAGACCAGGACGAGGGCGGCGCAGCCGGTCGCCAGCGCCCCGGCCAGCGCCACCATCAGGGCCCCCGGCAGCCGCTCGCGCGCCAGCCGGCCCGCCGACAGGCTGATGCTGGAGAGGACCACCGCGCTGTCGAGGAGCGAGATTGCAACCACCATGGCGATGACGACGGCCCACGGGCCGGCACCGGCGAGGCGCCCGGAGGGGATCAGCCAGTGGGCGGCCATGACCGCCAGGGACCCCTCGATGGCGACGAGGCTCAGCGAGCGCAGGACGACCCGCGGAGAGTGGCGGCGGACCGCCGCCAGGCTGATGGCGGTCCCCATCAGCCAGGCGAGGACGAGGCTCCAGGGGGCCAGCACGAACAGCCCGACGGCGAGCGGCAGCCCGCTGAAGGTGGGCACGTAGGCGCCGCGGCGGAACGGCACGTGGATCCGCCACCACTCGGTGACGGCGAAGAGCCCGATGAAGAAGACCCAGGGCAGGGCCTGCGCGGAGTGGAAGGCGGCGATCGGCACGACCCCAAGGAGGTAGAGAGCCGCGCCGAGAGCTGCGATGACCGCGACGCCGGCCCAGCGGGCGGCCTCACTGTGGACGGGGCAACGGCGAGCCGGCGATGCCACCGCCTCACGACTCAAATCGATGCCATTGCCTGGCAACGCGTCCCCCTCGCGGTGAATCTGGCAGTCCGACCCCACCCTGGGTCGAGCCAAGCCTAGAACATCGCCGCGAACGCCTCAAACAGCGTGACGAACCCTTGATGGGAATGCAACAAACCGGGTGCCCACATCGCATCCGGTTTCAGATCTGAACGTCCCCGCGACGGCGTGGGCGGCTTCGACCCCTCCGGATCGGTGTCAGCGGGGGCGCGGGGAGGGGGCTGGAGGCAGGCCCTCGAGCCCCGCCTCGATGCTGAGGGTCCGCTCGAAGGCGGCCCACACGGCGTCGCTGATGACGGTGCGGAACCGGCCCTTCTCCAGCTCGTACAGGGCCGCCGCCGAGGTGCCTCCCGGCGACACGACCATGTCCCTCAGCTCGGCAACGTGGCGCCCGCTGGCCTGGGCGAAGGCCGCCGAACCGCTCAGGGTGTCGAGCACCAGCTCGCGGGCGACATGCCGGGGGAAGCCGAGGTGGACGGCCGCGTCGATGAGCGCCTCGATGAACAGGAAGATGTAGGTGGGTCCCGTCCCGCTGACCGCGGTGGCCATGGCCACCTGGCGCTCGTCACGCACCTCGAACTCGCGGCCCAGCGCCGAGAGGATGGCCCGGGTGCGCTCCCGGCCCGCCTCGTCGACGGCGTCCGTGGCGAACCACACCGTCACGCCCCTGGCGATCTGCGACGGGGTGTTGGGCATGGCGCGGACCACGGCGGGGTGGCCGAGGGCACCGCTCAGGAAACGGCTGCTGGCCCCGGCGACGATGCTGATGACGAGCTGCTCGGGCCGCATCACCGGCTTCAGCTGCGGCAGGACGGCGCCCAGCATCTGGGGCTTCACGGCGAGGAGGACGATGTCGGCGGCGGCGGCCGCCTCGGCGTTCGCCTCCACCGCCCTGACGCCGTGGCGCTCCACCAGCTCGGCGCGGCGCGCCTCGCGGGGATGGCTGCAGGTGACGGAGGCCGCGTCCACCAGGTGCCGGTCGAGGAGACCGCTGAGCATGGCCTCCGCCATCACCCCGGCACCGATCACACCGATCTGCGATCCGCGAAGGCTGTTCTCGTCCATCGGAAGGCCGACGATACCCGGACGGGGCCTCCGGGTGCCAGCGCCGGCTAGAGATCGACCGGATGGACGGGGCCGGCGGGCGTGCCATCATCGTCGCCAGATGGGACCGGCGCCCGACCCCGGCGACCCCGCGCCCTCCCCCGGCGGGGCAGAGGAGGGGACCGCGCCGGCGCACCCGGGGACCGTCGACCCGTCCCCCGGCACCCTCCACCCGCCACACCCGGGCACGATCTACCTACCGCCGCTGCCGCTCCTGGGCTCGCCTGATCCGCTGGCGGAGGTCGTCCGGGATGTCGACCACGAGGATCTCCACGTCTAGTCGGCGCAGCGCGTGCGCGTACCAGCTGGTGCCTTCGAACCGGAGGGTCGCCGCTCGATCCGCGAACGCCAAAACCAGGCGTGGGCGAGGTGAGAGGCACTCTGCCGCCATGAAGAGCTTGAGGGCATCGTGGAGGACCTTGTGGTCCTGGCCGACCTTGCTCGACCCCTGATGTGCCCAGACTTCGCACAGGATGTGAGGGCTGTCGGAGACCCCGTCCACCTCGATCCGTACGCCGTCGGCAAGGTGGAGGCGACGCGGGGAGAGCTGGGCCCCGAGCTGGACTGAGGCGGCAGTGAGGATCTCGGACTCGGCGGCGCGCTGCTCTGCTGCGTCCCCTGGCGGGCTGGGCAGTTCCTCCTGAGCAACCGCTGGGGGCACGACCGCGAGTGCCGGGGTTTGGCCTCCTGGATGAGCCCCCGGGGAGCCTGGTTGACCGGGACCAGTAGCGCGAGGGCCGACCCCGGCGTGGTTCAGCTCGTAGTACCCGTAGTCGACCCGCCGTAGCCGGCCCCGGGCGAGCGCTGGGACCTGCGGTCCTCCGGTCGCGTTGACCGTCATCGCCTGGATCACGGGGTCGATCGTCCCGCGCTCTCGGCCGGGGTGAAGGCGCTGGACCGCCCCGACCAGATCCTCACGTTTGAAGGGCGAGTCGCCGGCGGCGGTGAGCCGCTCGGCTGCGGCGATTACCTCCTGCCACGTTGCTCGGGGCTGGGCCATGAGCTTCTCCGAGTGAGTGCCGAAGGCGGCGGTCCTCGAGGCACCGCTGAGTTCGCTAGGACGGCATCAAACTGTAACCAACGGGAGTTTCGTCGCGTTCAGTGCGCCCGGTCGCCGCCGGTCCCACAGCACGGCAACGATGGCGGCGAGGAAGAAGGCCTGAGGAGTTCGAACATTCTGTCGGCGGCACCCTGCTTTGCCCCCAGGAATACGGTCAGAGACGCGGTGGAGGCCGCCCCCTGAGCGGCGAAGGCCCTGCGCACGACGATCTCCCCGCCGACGAGGAGGCCAACCGTCTGAGCGAGAATCAGCAACCGGGCGCGTCGGACAGCCTTCCTGCTGCCTGCACCGAGCAGAGGTTGCTGGTACGTCTCGCGGCTCCTCTCGCCCGGCTGTCGCGGCCCCGAGGCCGGCGGCCGGCCGAGGATACCAACCCGGGACCGCGCAGGGGAGGTGCTCCACAACTTCGTGCACAGGCGCCGGCGGTTCGATGTTGAGGTCCAGTACGCTACTGCGCATGGAGCCTCCCCTCGAGCCCACCTGGCCAGTGATCATCGAGGCCTACTGGCGGCATATGGCAAGGGCACGCGCGGCACCGCCCGGGCAGAGCCCCGACATGAGTGACTTCTGGGCGTGGGAGGCGGTCGAATCGGTTTGGGCGGGCGGCGTCCCCGAAGCCCTCGTCAAACTCGCCCAGCTTGCGGAGGGCGCACCCAGTGCAGATCTGCTCACCTATCTGGGGGGCGGTCCGCTCGACGATCTCGTCCAACTCTGGCCAGGGGAGTACGAGGCCGAGATCCTTGCGGCCGCTGAGCGGTCTCCCAACTTCGCAACAGCAATGAGGACAGTCTATCCATCTCCGTACGCTCTTCAGCTCTGGGATCGACTGGACGCGTCTGCTTCAGGCCGGTAATCCGGCTGCGCAGCCTCGCGTGAGCCCCGGCCTCAGCCCTGAAGGAAGGAGAGCCGGACGTGGCGGCGGGGGTTGTCCCCGTTGAGGTCGACGAGGACGAGCCTCTGCCAAGTGCCGAGGAGCAGCCGCCCTTGGGCCACGGGCACGACCAGTGACGGCGAGACCAGTGCCGGCAGCAGGTGGTCGGCGCCGTGCCCCCGGCTTCCGTGGCGGTGCCCGTACCGGTCGTCCCGGGGAAGCAGCCGCTCCAGGGCGGCGACCAGGTCCGCCTCCGATCCGCTCCCCGTCTCCATCAGCGCCACGCCGGCCGTGGCGTGGGGGGCGAAGACGCTGAGCAGGCCGTCCGCCGCAGCCGGGACCAGGGCGCCCACCGCATCCGTGATGTCCACCACCTGAGCCCGGCCGGTGTCGACCTCGATCTCCCGGGTCCACATGGGATCAGCTCGCCGCCGACGGGGTTGCCGTCGGCGCCGGCTGCTCGCATTGGGGGAACGGGAAGCGGATGCTGTTGTATGCGTTGTCGAAGACGGCGAGCTGGTCGTCGGTGGCGTAGTTCATCTCGATGTCGAGCCAGAAGCTGGAGGTCACCTCCACCTGGTACTGGGCGAAGTGCGGGAGCAGGTGCACGGCGCCACCGCCCGCGTCCACGGTCGGCTCGGCGGTCGCCGCCGGCGGCGCCTCGTACTCCGTCAGACTCCCGGTGTAGCCGCAGGCCACCACCTGGTCGTCCTCGCTGACCTGGCTGTACCCGGGCAGCCCGGGGGTGCCCAGGGCCGCCTGGCTGGTGCCGGTGCGGATCACCAGGGTGGGGAGATCGCTGCCGCCCTCGGGGGTGAAGACCACCTCGCCCGGATCGTCGGCGAAGGTCCATCCCTCGGGGTAGAGGACGCCGGAGATGTCCTTGTCCTGGAGGGCGATGGCGTTGAGGTTGCCACTCGCGCTGAGCGTCGGATCGGCGGTGATCCACCCCGTGACGGTCGCCCCCTGCACGCTGTAGAAGCCGCCCCCGACGGCGTTGTAGCCGGTGACGGCCAGCGCGACGCCCCACGACGCCGTCCCCAGCACGGTGTCCGACAGGGACGGCCCGCTGTGGATGCGCAGCCCTTCCTGAGCCAGCACGGTGCGCTCGCCGCTCGTCTGCGGCGCGGGCGTGCCGGGGGCCGTGGTGGGCGTGGCGGTGGCGGGGATGGCCGTCCCCGGCGGATTGGTCACCACCCCGGTCGGCTTGCCCAGAGCGCAGCCGCCGAGGCAGACGGTGAGGGTTGCCAGTGCCGCCATGACGGCGGCGGTGGCGGCTGGGCGGCGCATCTCGACAAGGTAAACGAGACGGAGGCCCACCGGGTGTCAGTCCCGGGCATCCTCCGAGAGGCCGCGGAGCGTGGCGGCCACCGACTCGCCCAGGGCGGGGAGGTCGTATCCCCCCTCGAGCAGCCACACCGAGCCGATCCCCGCCCCGGCGCAGAGATCGCGCAGCCGCAAGGCGGCGAGCCCGTACGTGCCGGTGCTGAGGCGCAGCGACGCCAGCGGGTCCGCCTCGTGGGCGTCGTATCCGGCGCTGACCACGATGATCTCGGGCCGGAAGCGGGAGACCGCCGGCAGGATGTCGGCGTCGAGGCGCGCCAGCCACCCCTCCCCCGTCGTCCCGGCCGGGAGCGGCACGTTTAGGGTGAGACCGCGGGCCCGCGGACCCCCGCGCGCCGACGCCTCGCCCGTGCCGGGGAAGAGAGGCCATTGGTGGAGCGACGTGTAGAGCACGCCGGCGTCATCCCAGAAGATCTCCTGCGTGCCGTTGCCGTGATGGACGTCGATGTCGACGACGGCGACCCTCTCCGCGCCGCGACGCTGGGCATGGCGCACCGCGATGGCGCAGCCGTTGAAGAGGCAGAAGCCCATCGCCGTGCCGGCCCCGGCGTGATGTCCCGGCGGCCGGGCGACGGAGAAGGCGTGCCGGGCCCGGCCGCCGCCGACGGCGTCGACCGCGGCCAGCGCCGCCCCCACCGACCCGAGGGCCGCCGCGTACGTCCCGGGGCAGCAGTACGTGTCGGCGTCGATCCACCCGCCGCCGCGCCCGGCGAGATCCCGGATCGCCGCCACATGGGACGCCGTGTGGACGGACTCCAGGTCGCTGCCGTCCACCGCATCCGGGGCCAGGCGCGGCAGGCCGGCGAGTACCGGGTCGCCGCAGATCCGATCCAGGATCGCCGTGACCCGGTCCGGCCGCTCGGGATGCCCCGGGGCCGTGTGACCCTCGGCCGGCCGGCGGAGACCACCACGACGCCCTGGGCGCCCGCCGTTTCCGGTGGCGCGCCGCCGCCGGGCCCGGGCCCCCGCGGCGCGGTCATCCCCTCTCCGTCGCCAGGGCCTCCACCAGCTCGCGGAGGAACGACTCCACATCCGTGACCAGCCCGAGCGTCTGCGACGAGCCCCGGTCCGCCAGCTTGCTGACCACCGAGGGGTTGATGTCGACGCAGACGGCCTTGGTCGCGGCGGGCAGGAGGTTCCCGGTGGCGATGGCGTGCAGCATCGAGGCGCACATGAGGCAGAGATCCACGCCCACCAGGGCGGCGCGCATGCGCCGCTGCCCCTCCAGCACGTCGGTGACCACGTCGGGCAGCTGCGCCCCGTCGCGGATCGAGCCCACCAGCACGACCTCCACCCCGGCGCGGACGCACTCGTACATGACGCCGCGGCGCAGCAGCTTCGACGCCACCGCCTTGCCGATGCCGCCGGCGGCGCGGATCTGGTTGACGGTGCGCATGTGCAGGGCGTGCCCCGCCTCGATGGGCAGCCCCTTCTCCAGGCCCACCCCCAGCGAGGTGCCGAACGACTGCGACTCGATGTCGTGCGCCGCCAGGCCGTTGCCGGCGAAGAGGACCTGGACGTAGCCCATGCTGATGAGCCGCGCCAGGTGCGGCCCGCCGCCGGTGTGGATGATGGCGGGGCCGCCCACGAAGCAGATCCGGCCGTTCCTGTCATGAACCTGTCGCATCGTCTCGGCCAGCTCGCGGATGACCTCGTGCTTGGGCTTCTCCGGGGCCAGCGAGCTGCTGACGAAGCCGAAGATCTCCTTGCCCCTGCCCCGCTCCACCGGGGTGATGCGGACGCCCCCGCGCCCCGTCACCACCAGGTCGCCGGCACGGACGTCGGTCACCGGCACGGCCCGGGCGCGACCCGCCGCGACGACCACGGCGCAGTCCATCTCGATGCTCTCCACGGAGAGCCACTCCCCAGCCACCCTCACCGCCGTCGGCTGGTTGCTGGTGGTGTAGAAGTCCTCGGGGAAGACGCCGTCGGCGGGTGCCGGCGCGGTGGTGACGCTCTCCCCCCCCACCACGGTGGCGCCGTGCTGCTGGCACGCCGCGAGCACCGCGGCGAGCTCGGTCTCGTCCCGGGCCTCGACGGTGAGCCGTGCGAAGGACGGCTCGTCGAGGCGGGTGCCGACCCGGAACTCCTCGACGTGGAAGGTCGCCCCCATGTCCATGATGGAGTCGAAGACCCGGGGCAGCACCATGCTGTCGATGATGTGGCCCGAGAGTTCGATGACCGCGCTGGCGCTCACCGGCGCGCCTCGCGCACGGTCTCGATCCGCCGTCGCAGGAGGAGCGCCGCGGCGGCCGGGTCAGCCGCGCCGGTGATGCCCCGCGACACCGGCAGGAGCATCCCGGCACCGGAGTGGTCCAGGCCCGCGGCGACGGCCGCCTCGAGGTCGCCGCCCTGAGCACCGACCCCGGGGAGCAGCAGCGGAGCGCCCGGGGCGAGGGCGCGCACCTCGGCGATGGCCGGGACCGAGGTGGCCCCCACCACGAAGCCGATCTCCCCCGGGCCCTCCCAGGTCAGCGCCCGTTCCACGATCCGAGTGTAGAGGGGCCGGCCGCCCTCCAGCCGCGCCTCCAGGAAGTCGGCGGCGCCGGGATTGCTGCTGCGGGCGACCACCAGGGCGGCGGTCCCGGACCGGGCCAGGAAGGGGATGACGGCGTCCTGGCCGAGGAGTGGGTTCACCGTCACCGCATCCGCCCCCCAGATGTCGAAGAGGGCCCGCGCGTAGGCGTCGGCGGTGGTGCCGATGTCCCCGCGCTTGGCGTCGAGGACGACGAGCCGCGAATCCGGGATCAGCGTCCGCACCCTCTCCAGGACGGCCAGGCCCGCCGAACCGTGCTGCTCGAAGAAGGCGAGGTTCGGCTTGACGGCGACGACGTACGGCAGCGCGGCATCGAGCATGGCCGCGCAGAAGCGCTCGACCTCGGCCACGTCGCGGCAGCCGGATGGATCGAGTCCCAGGCAGAGCAGCGAGCCCAGCTCGCGGCCGCTCTGGGCCAGGCGCGCTGAGAACGAGGGCCCGCTCACCAGACGTCGCGCGAGGTGCTCGGCTGGATCGCTCCCTGGTCGGAGCGGGGGGCGAAGGGCGCCTCGATCCGCTCTCTCTCGGTGGAGGCGCACAGCGGGCAGACGCGCGCCATGCGGCCGTCCAGGATCACCGCCGCGAGACGGTAGATCGCCGTCTGCCGGCCGCAGTTGTCGCACGGCTCGAGGACTGCCACGCGCTGACCTCCCCATGGTGCCGGGGTGCTGACCCCCGATTCTGCCAGATCCAGCCCGGTGTCCCCGCCGCGTACTGTGGGGACGATGAACGACGACCTCCGCTTCGCCCACGAGCTCGCCGACCTGGCCGACCCGATCGCCATGAGCCTCTTCCGCTCCCTGGACCTGCGCGTCGAGCGCAAGGCCGACCTCACCGAGGTGACCCAGGCGGACCGCCAGGTCGAGGAGCGCATCCGTGAGCATGTCGGACGTCGTCGCCCGTCCGACACGGTCCTCGGCGAGGAGTTCGGCGGCGACCTCGCCGGGACGGCGGGGTCGCGCTGGATCATCGACCCCATCGACGGCACGCGCAGCTTCATCCGCGGCTACGAGACCTGGGCGTGCCTCATCGCGCTGCAGCACGACGGCGAGACCGTCTGCGCCGTCGCCTCGGTGCCGTGTCGCGGCGACCGCTACGCCGCCGCACGCGGTGAGGGGGCGACCGTCAACGGCGTCCCCATCCACGTGTCGTCGGTCGATCAGCTGGACCAGGCCATGCTCGCCCACACCAGCCTTCCCGGCTTCATCCGCGCCGGCACCGACGAGCGCCTCCGGCGGCTCGCCGCCCGCTGCTGGGACGGCCGTGGCATGGGCAACTCGCTCTCCCACCTGTCGGTGGCACGCGGCTCCGCCGACATCGGCTGGACCTCGCGCGCCAACCTCTGGGACTTCGCCGCCCTCGCCATCATCGTCGAGGAGGCGGGGGGGCGGTTCACCGACCGCAGCGCCGACTCGCCGATCGGAGGTCCCGGCGTCTCCAGCAACGGGCTGCTCCACACCCTGGCCCTGGAGGCTGCCGGCATCGCCTGAGCGTTGGGCGCGCCCGGGGCACGGGCGATCCAGCCCCGCCCCCCGGGCGGCGCCGATGGCCTCAGCGGTCGAGCCGCGTCACCTCGAGCCGCCCCTGCGCGAGCAGGGCGCGGATGGCCTGCTTGTCCCGCTTGCCCACCGACGTCACCGGGATCTCGTCGACGACGGCCCACGCTTCGGGCAGCCAGAAGCTCGGCACCGTCCCCTCCAGGAAGCGGCGCAGCGCCGCCGGCCGCACCGCCGAGCCCGGCTCGAGGGCGACCACCGCCAGCGGCCGCTCCGACCAGCGTTCGTCCGGGATGCCCACCACCGCCGCGTCCAGCACTGCCGGGTGACCGGCCAGCAGGGTCTCCAGCTCGACCGAGCTGATCCACTCGCCCCCTGACTTGATGACGTCCTTGATCCTGTCGGTGATCTGGACGTATCCGCGCGCGTCGACCGTGCCGGCGTCCCCGGTGCGCAGCCAGCCGTCGTGCAGGCGGTCGGAGGCGTCGATGTCGAGGTACCCGGCGGTGATCCAGGGCCCGCGAACCTCGATCTCCCCCACCGACTGGCCGTCCCAGGGCAGGACCTCGCCGGCCTCGCCGGTGATGCGCAGCTCCACCCCGGCGACGGGACGCCCCGCCGTCGACCGGTAGTGCCAGTACTGGGCATCGTCCTGGCCCATGCCCCTGGGGGCGACGGCGATGGTCCCCATCGGGCTGGTCTCCGTCATCCCCCACGCCTGGATGAGCGGGAACCACGGCTCGTACGCCTTCATCAGCGCCACCGGCACCGCCGATCCGCCGCAGATGCCCCGGCGGATGGAGCCCAGGTCGGCCCCCACCGCCTCGGCGGCGGTGAGCAGCCCCTGGAAGACGCTGGGCACGCCGACGACGAAGGTGGGCCGCTGCTGCCCGATGAACTCCAGGAGCAGCTCTGGCTTGAGGTGGCGGTCGGGCAGGAGCAGGTCAGTGCCGGTCATCCACGCCGCGTACGGGGTTCCCCAGGCGTTGACGTGGAACATCGGGACGGTGACGAGGAGCCGGTCCTGGTCCCTGAGCTCGAAGTTGACCCAGATGGAGTGGGAATGGAGCCAGATGGATCGGTGGCTGTAGACGACCCCGCGCGGATCTCCCGTCGTCCCCGTCGTGTAGCACATCGCCGCCGCCTGCCTCTCGTCCAGCTCCGGCCAGTCCTCCACCGGCGGGCGGGCGGCGAGGAGGTCCTCGTAGCCGATCATCTCGCCGAGGCCCAGCGCCTCGACCTCGCCGATCACGACCACCTTCTCCACCGTGGTGAGCTGGGAGCGGATGCTCGCCAGCAGCGGCGCCAGGCCGGCGTCGACGATGACGACGCGGTCGGCGGCGTGGTTGATGACGTAGGCGAGCCGGTCGGGGGCCAGGCGCAGGTTGAGGGTGTGCAGCACGGCTCCCATGCAGGGCACGGCGAGGTACGCCTCCAGGTGCTCCTGATGATTCCAGCAGAGGGTGGCGACCCGGTCGCCCGCGCCGACGCCCAGGTGGCGCAGCCCGGCGGCCAGGCGGGCGGCACGTTCGCCGACCGCAACGAAGGTGGCGTGGCGCGAGGACGTCCCGGTGAAGGTGACGGCCTCGCTGCGGGCGAACAGGCCCCGCCCCCGGCGGAAGATGTCGAGGACGGTGAGGGGCGCGTCCGGCATCGTGCTCAGCATGGCTGCCCTCCTGCGCTCCTCACCGGTCGTCCCCACCATCATCCACGTCAGGGAGCCCGCGGTGCTGCGACGTCAGGCGCCGCGCCGGAGTGCCCGCCGGATGAGGTTCATCTCCTGCGGGTCGGCGACGCGGAGGACCCAGGCGGCCCCCAGGTAGACGAGGGCCGCGGCCAGCGTGAAGCCGACCGTGGCGATGCGCCCCTCGGGGTGGACGAGCAGGAGGAAGGCGCCCATGATCGCGCCGGCGACGGCGATCCTCCAGGTCAGCCGGCCCACCGGGATCCGCACGCCCAGGCGGCGCACGGTGAACCAGCCGATCAGCACCAGACCCATCTCGGTCAGGGCCGTGTTGCCGCTCGTGACCAGGTAGCCGCTCCCCGGGTGCAGGTGCTCGGCGATGGGGATTAGCGCCGTGTTGAGGAGGATGTTGATGAGCATGCCGCTCCCGGCGATCCAGGCGTACGTCCGCTGCCGGTCCATGGCCAGCAGGGTGGTGGCGAAGCAGTTGTCGGCGAACATGAAGACGACGGTGACCCCGAGCAGGCGCAGCGATGGCGACGCCTGGGGGTAGAGGCTGAGCAGGCTGGTGTACTGGTCGGCCAGGATGATCACCCCGAGCGCCATCGGCAGGCCGAGCGCGACCAGCGCTTTGAAGAACTTGCGGCTCGCCTCCTGCAGCCGTTCCGGCGCCTCGCGGTGGTACACGGAGAGCACCGGGAAGACCACCGTCCGCAGGGTGAGGGGCACGACGAGGAGCGCCTCGAAGGGCTTGTAGGCGGACTGGTACCAGCCCACCTGCGTGAAGTTCCCGGACCCGCCGGTGAATGCCTGCAGGATGGGGACGTCGATCTTCCAGTAGACGCTGGTGAAGACGTAGGTGATGGCGAGCGGGAAGCTCATCGCCAGCCACGGCCGGAGCAGCTCCATCTCGAACCGCCACTGGGGATGCCAGATGCCCGTCCGGATGAGGACGATGGAGAAGTAGATGCAGGCCGCGATGTAGCTGAAGACGTAGGCCCAGATGAAGTAGCCGGGGCCCTGGTGGGTGGCGGCGCCCAGGACCACGAAGCCCAGCAGCAGGAGCGCCTCGGGGACGATCTCGATGATCTCGAAGCGGAGCCGCTGCAGCGCGTACAGGGGGGTGCGCAGCAGCTGCAGGTAGCCGGAGATGACCAGCAGCGCCGCGCTGGCGACCACCAGCGAGCTCAGCCCGATCAGCCACAGGGCGCCGGTCAGGACGAGGATGGCCAGCACCATGAGCGGTAGGCGGACCGACAGCATGTTGTCGAGGTAGCGACCGAGCAGCTGAGGGCGCCTCGCCCCCTCGCGCAGGTAGAGGGTGCCGAATCCGAGGTCGGCGATGACCGCGATCAGGGCGCTGTAGGTGATCGCCGTCTGCATCGCGCCGAATCCGTTCGAACCCAGCGAATGCATGACCACGATGACGGCGCCCAGGGCCACCACCCGGGAGACCAGCCGGGCGGTCAGCACCATCGCCGAATTGCGCACGCCGCGCAGCGCGCTGCCGGGGCGCAGCGCCCCCACCGAACGGCCGGCGGCGCCGCCACCCCCGCCGGCCACCCCGACGTCCGCGCCCGCAGAAGCGGCCACCTCGTCGACCAGGAGGACGTCGCCGGCGAGCAGCGAGGCGGACCCGACGGCGGCCGCGCCGGCGTCCCCTGGAGACAGGTCCCCCTCCGTCTCTGGGCTGGGAGCTGGGGGGACTTTCTCTGTCATCCGATCATCTGGCGGGAACCCGCACCACGGGGCGGTTATTGTCGTCCCAGACAACGCGGCTGCGGGCGGTAGGGATTCACCGCACCGCGGACGGATCGCCTCCGAGAGCCAGCACCGCCTGGCGCCGGGACGGCGACCGCCTCCGCCTCAGGCGGTCAGCCCGCCGCGACCACTCCGCCTCCGGCCCCTCCCCCGCCCTGCCGGCGAGCCGCCGCCACCACAGCGGGCGGCCCGCCAGCACCGCCTCGGCCTCGTCGCAGACGGCGAGCGCCTCCCCCAGCTCGCCGTTCGCCTCCAGGGCGATGGCCAGGCCCCGAGCCGCGGCCAGGTCGTCCGGATGCCGCCGCCACAGCTCCCGGAAGATGGGCAGCGCCGCGGACGGTGTTCCCGCGACCCGCGCCGAGCGCTGGCGGCGGCGCCGCCGCCGCGCCAGCCGATGGCCGGCGGGCTGAGACCAGGCCGAGGCGGCGTCCTGGAAGGCGGCGGCGTAGTGGTCGTCGGCCGCCTCGGCCAGCCCGATCCGCTCCATGTGGACCCCGAGGCGGTACCGGTCGGCGGGGTGCACCGGCTCGATCATCCGCCCGGCCACGTGAGCCACCAGCCGACCGGCCAGCACCATCGTCGCGCAGAGATCGAACTGGTTGTGACGCACGACCCCGTCGAGGACCTCGGGCGGCGCCCCGTTGAGCCAGGCACGGAAGCGGGCGGGGGCCTCGGCCCCGGGGACGTCGTCGCCCCGGTCGAGACCGAGCAGGCCGGTCTCCGCCTGCCGCAGGGTGCAGGGGCCCAGGCGCTCCCGGAACAACCGCCGCACCGGGGCCAGCAGATCGCAGTGCAGCGGCGGGCAGACGGTGTCAGGGGACCGTCGGTTGACGATGCACCGCGCCTGCAGCACGGGCACGTCGAAGCTCCGCCCGTTGTAGGTGACCAGGATGCGGCGCGAGGCGAGTTCGGCGCCGACGGCATCGAGCATCGCGCCCTCGGCCTCGAGGTCGGCGAGCAGGTACTGGTCGATGTCGAGCGCCGAGCCGCGCGGGACGCCGACTCCGACCAGGAAGGGCACCACACCGCTGCCACGCAGGCCGAGGGTCTCGATGTCGAGCACCGCCATCTCGTCCTCCGCCCATCGGCCCCCGGGCGCATCGCCGGGGAGGTTGTAGAGGAGGCGGACCATGTCCTCCGGGGCGGCGCGGGCCGGCGCCCCGGCACGGGCCAGGAACGGCCCCAGGTCAACACTGACGCGGCGGACCAGCACCTGGCCCTCGGCGCCGAAGCCGAGCGCACCGGCACGCTGCGCCGGCGGTGCCGGCGGTGCGCAGGCGATCGCCCGCCTCGAGCCGGCGGGCCGCGACAGATCCGCCAGCCCGCCCATGGCCACCAGCCGGGCTCGGAGCGAGGCCAGCGCGTCCCTGCCGGCCCCGTCCGGCGACACGGGGGGCGCGATCTGGGGGCCCGCCATCAGAGGAGGGCCAGGCGCAGCAGACGCAGCGCCGCCGCCCGGGCGTCCTGCCCCGGTGGCGGCGGTCCGACACATGACGGGCAGCCACCCTCGCAGCCGCAGCCGGCGACCAGGGCGATCGCCGACCCCACCAGGTCCGTGAAGCGGTCGAAGCACGCCTCCGCGAAGCCGACCCCGGCGGGGACGGCATCATAGAGGTAGATGGCGGGCCACCCCGTCTCGCCCGGCTCCTCCCCTCCCGGATCGGGGCCGCCCGCCTCCACCGGCGCCGGGCGCCACCCGGCGGCGAACTCCCGCGGCTCGCTCAGCGGTGGCGGCCCGAGTGCCGGCATGGCCGGGCCCCCTCCCCGGGGGCTCGCCTGGGTGCGCACCTCGACGTGCGAGCCGAGGTCGCGTGGATCGCACATGCAGAGCAGGCAGGCGGCGGCATGCAGCGCCCGGGAGGCCCCGAGCAGTCCCGTCTCCAGATCGCCCGCCGTCACACCGGCCAGGCTGGGCGGGCTGAACGCCGCCCAGACGCTGGTGGTGTGCAGGTCCTGTTCGGGGAGGTGGATGGGGCCGGCGCCCACGTTCTCGTGGGTGAGGAAGCGCACCTTCTTGTACATGGTCGCCAGCCGCGTCACCCGCACCTCCCCGTGGCTCCGCCGCACCCGCTCCCCCTCCGGCCCCGCCTGGCGCTCTAGGATGCGGACCGTCTGTCGCGTCTCGGCCAGGGTGTAGTAGTCGACCGAGACGGGGTGGACGTAGGCGCGCTTCTCCTCCCAGTCGAGGCGCTCGACGTGGTACTGCCGCCCCTCGTGGAGGTAGACGGCGTCGTCGTGCACCAGCACCGGCGCGGAGAACTGGTCGACCTCGCCGATGACCGTCCCGTGGCTTCCCGGGCGCCCGCCGCCGGTGCCCGTCCACGGTCCCTGCGGTCCCTGCCCGGGACCGCCGGGATCACTCGAGGTGTCGATGATCAGCACGTTGCCGGCGGCGGCGCGCCGCAGCGAGATCGCCTCGGCGGGGAAGGCGTCGGCGCTCCAGTGGTAGCGGCTCCCCGTCCGGTGCAGCAGCCCGTCCTCGGCGAAGCACTGGAGGAGCGAGCCGGTCAGCTCGGCCCCGGCCCCACCGAAGGACTCGCCGCGGTCGAAGGCCAGCTCGAAGGCGGCGGCCTGCAGGTGTGAGCCGAGCACCAGCAGGTTGTCCGGATCGATCAGACCGCGCTCCGGGGGCGTCTCCAGCAGGTACTCGGGATTGCGCAGCAGGAACTGGTCGAGCGGCGAGTCGGAGGCGATGAAGACGCCCAGCGACGCGGAGTCGCGCCGGCCCGCACGGCCCAGCTGCTGCCAGGTGCTGGCCAGCGTTCCCGGATAGCCGACCAGGACGCTGGCGTCGAGCCCGCCGACGTCGATGCCCAGTTCCAGGGCGTTGGTGGCGATGACCCCGCGCACGCTGCCGCCGCGCAGACCGGCCTCGATGGCCCGGCGCTCCAGCGGGAGGTACCCGCCCCGGTAGCCCCGGACCCGCGCCTCGCCGCCGGGGCCGGCGGCGTTGAGCTGCTGCAGGTAGCTGAGGAGGATCTCGACGCCGCTCCGGCTGCGGCAGAAGCCGATGGTCTGAAGATCAAGGCGGAGCAGCTCGGCGATGAGGCGCCGTGCCTCGAGCACGGCAGAGCGCCGGACGCCCAGGGCGCCGTTGACGAGCGGAGGCTCCCAGAACCACAGGTGTCGCTCGGCCCGTGGAGCGCCGTTGCGGTCGATGAGCACGACCGGCCGCTCCAGCAGCCGCTCGGCCAGCTCCTTGGGGTTCGCGATGGTGGCCGAACAGCAGATCACCGTGGGATTGCTGCCGTAGAAGCGGCAGAGGCGGATCAGGCGCCGCAGCACGTTGGCGAGGTGCGAGCCGAAGAGGCCGCGGTAGGCGTGCAGCTCGTCGATGACGATGTAGCGCAGCGACTGGAGGAGCCGGACCCACCCCGTGTGGTTGGGCAGGATGCCGCTGTGCAGCATGTCCGGGTTGGTCACCACGATGTGGCCGTCCTGGCGGATGGCGCGGCGCAGGCCGGCCGGGGTGTCCCCGTCGAAGGTGGACGCGCGGAGGAGGTCGCGGCGCGCCTCGGGGAGATGGCGCACCAGCTCCTGCAGGCCGGCCAGCTGATCCTGGGCCAGCGCCTTGGTGGGGAACAGCCACAGGGCCCGGCTGCCGGGGTCGCGCAGCCAGGCGTCGAGCACCGGGAGCACGAAACCCAGCGTCTTGCCGCTGGCCGTCGGCGTGACCAGGACGCAGTCGCGCCCGGAGAGAGCCGCCTCGATCGCCTCGGCCTGGTGGGAGTAGGCGCGCTCCAGCCCCTGCGCCCGCAGCGCCGCCACCAGCTCGGGGTGCAGCCGCTCCGGCCAGGGGCGGTAGTCCCCCGGCTGGCCCGGCAGGGTCACCTCGTGGGCGAGGCGCGGTCCCACCCAGGACTGCTTGCGCAGTTCCGCGATGCGCTCGGCGGTGGTCGGCGTGGCGACCGTGGTCATGGTCCGCCAGCTTACCGAACAACCGTTCGGATCGCAATGGGATCGCGCCCGTTGGTGCTCAGACCGCGGTGATGCCTCCCACCAGCCGGCCCACCGCGAAGGTCGCCGCGGCGGCGGCGGCGGCGATGAGCAGCTGGCGCAGCACGGTGCGCGGGTAGGGTCGCTCGGCGAAGTAGGCGACGCCGGCGCCCACCACGACGCAGCCCAGGGTCCCCAGCACGATCGACGACACGACGGCCGCGATCCCGGTCAGGAAGAACCACGGCAGGAGGGGCAGCAGGGCTCCCACGGCGAAGCTGGCGAACGAGGCGAGCGCCGCGGCGACCGGGGAGCCGGTCCGGGCCGGGTCCACCCCGAGCTCCTCCCGGCTGTGCACCTCGAGGGCGACCTCGGGGTCCTTCATCAGCGCCTCGGTGACGGCTTCGGCGGTCTCCCTCGGCACCCCCCGCCGCATGTAGACGGAGACCAGTTCCCGCCGCTCCCTGCCGGGATGGCGGCGGAGCTCCTCCTTCTCGACGGCGAGCTCGCGATGGATGAGCTCCGACTGGGCGCTCATCGACACGTACTCGCCCGCCGCCATGGAGAAGGCGCCGGCGGCCAGACCGGCCAGGCCCACCAGCCGGACGATGCCGGCAGAGGGGTTGGCGCCGACAACGCCGAGGATCAGCGAGACGTTGGTGATGAGCCCATCGCTGACGCCGAACACCCCGGCGCGCGCGGCGCCGCCCTGGACGTCGCGATGGTGCTCGCGCGGCGGATCCGGGATGCCGCGGTGGACATGCCCGGGCGGGGCCGCGACTGGCTCGACCATGTGAGGCAAGGACCTCCCTGGTGCTGGCGGTGCGGCCCCCCATTCTGGGGCAGCGCCGGGGTCATCGGCCATGGGCGAGCGCTTCGCGGGCGTGAGGACGCAGGCCTCCCCCTCAACGCCGGCGCACCGGCCCCGCCTGCCGGGGACGCAGGGGGCGGAGCAGGCGCAGGACCAGGGCCGCGATGAGGCACGACACGATGAGGAGGACGGCCAGTTTGGCCAGCGTGCCGGCGTCGTGGTCCTTCCCGTCGTGGTTGATCGCCCTGGCGAAGAAGTAGTCGGCGATCACCACCACGGCGACGACGGTCGTGGCGGCGAACGAATAGAGCCTGGACCGGCCGGTGCCGCGAGCTCCCATGGCGCCAGCATACCCAGCGCTCCCCTCCCCCACCCCGAGGCGTCCCGTCTCCCGCCATCGGGCGAGATCACGTCGAGACGCCGTTGGTGCAAGCTCTCCGCCGGGGACGACCACCGCCGGCGACGGGAGGAGAGATGACGCGCCGCCATCGCATCGCCGCGCTGGCCGCCCTGGTGGTGGTCGCCGGCCTGGCCGCGGGCGTCCTCCGCGCCGCCGGACCGTCCGGCGATGCCGGCCGGAACACTTCCCCGCGGACCGCCACCGGGGAGCTGCGTTTCCCCGTGGTCGCCATCCCCAGCCTCGGCTCGATCCCCCCGCTGCCGACGCCGACCCCTCCGCCCACCCCGACGCCGGCGCCGCCAACACCCACACCGGCCGCGGCCCCTGCGCCGCCTCCCCCGCCCGCCCCGCCCGCGCTGAGCTCATCGTCCGCCGCGGCCCAGGCGGTGTTCCAGGCCATCAACCAGGAGCGCGGAGGTCAGGGGCTGCCCGCCCTCGCCTGGAGCGATGGTCTTGCCGAGAGCGCCCATCTCCACAACCTGGCCATGGCCGCCGCCGACCAGCTCTCCCATCAGCTCCCCGGTGAGGCCGTCTTCAGCGCGCGCATCACCGCACAGGGCGTGGCATGGACCTGGTGCGGCGAGAACATCGGCAACTACTCCGAGCAGTCGACCGCCGGCGCGCTCGCGGTCGAATCCCTGATGTTCAACGAGACGCCACCCGACGACGACCACCGCCTCAACATCCTCACCACCCAGGGGACCGTGGTGGGCGTGGATGTCGTCTTCGATCCGGCCAACGGATGGCTGTGGCTGACCGAGGACTTCGCCGACTGAGACCGGCGGCCGCTCCCCGTCCGGGCCCTAGCCGCCGTCACCGAGTGAGGCCAGCGCGAGGATCTCCGCAGTTCGACGACCGGCCCTGATCGCGTGATCTGCCGTCGCCGGCCGGCAGCGGCCGAGCGCGGGATCGTACTCGGTCATGACCACCCCGGCGTGCTCGGTGTCGGTCTCCTCCAGGTGGACGGGCCAGCCGCGCTGGCCGAGGAGTGCGGCCAGGCGGCGTGACTGCTCGACGGGCACGGGTGGTATCCCGGATGCCGTGCACGAGCCAGACGGGGACGGGCGACACGATCGCTTCCCGGGCGTCGTCAAGCGGAGGCCTGCCCGTCATCGCCGCCGCTTCGCGGAACGCTCCGCTGACGCAGGCGACCGCGCACGGGCGCCACGCGGCGACCAGCGGAGGGCTCATCGCGACGGCAGCCGCCTCGGTGCCACCCCGCGACCAGCCCGCGAGGGCGAGACGCGCGGGATCGGCGCCGATGTCGACCGCGTGCTCGACGAAGAAGCCGAGCGAGGTGAGCAGGTGGGCGCGTCCGCGGTCCGCCGCGTCCGAGCGCCAGTCGGGGACGAACACCGTGACCCCGAGCGCGGCGGTGGCCCGCGCCAGCGGTTCGAGGACATCACGCTCGTCGCCCCCCGTGCCATGCCACAGCAGCAGTCCGGCCGACGCCGGCGCGGAGCCGTGGTAGATGTCCAGCTGCTTGTCGCAGCCATACGGGACCGCCCGCTCGACGTGAAGTCCGCGCCCCACCCCGTCCGCCATCAGCCGCCCCGACCCGTCTCCCTACACCCCGACCGGGACGCCGCCCTTCTGCATCTCGGCGATGACCGCGTCGGCCACCTGGGAGGTGCCCACCGCGGTGGGATCGTCGCGGCTCGGCTTCATGTCATAGGTGACCGAGTCTCCCCGGGCGATGACCGCGGCGAGGGCGCCCTCGAGGCGCTGGGCGGCCTCGGCCTCGCCGAGGTGGCGAAGCATGAGGACGCCGCTGAACATCATGGCCATCGGGTTGGCCACGTTCTTGCCGGCGTACCGGGGTGCCGATCCGTGGGTGGCCTCGAAGACGGCGATGTCGTCGCCCATGTTGGCGCCGGGGGCGAGGCCGAGGCCGCCGATGAGGCCGGCGCAGAGATCGCTGAGGATGTCCCCGTACAGGTTGGGCATGACCATGACGTCGTAGAGCTCGGGCTTCTGCACCAGCTGCATCGACATGTTGTCGACGATGCGGTCCTCGAACTCCACCTCGGGGAACTCGGCGGCAACCTCCTGGGCGACGCGGAGCCAGAGCCCGTCGGTGAACTTCATGATGTTGGCCTTGTGGACGGCGGTGATCTTGTGCCGACCGTTCGCCTTCGCCCAGTTGAAGGCGAAGCGGAAGACCCGCCTCGTGCCGAAGACCGAGATCGGCTTGATGCTGATGCCGGAGTCGGGCCGGATGGTCTGGCCGCCGAGCTCGTGGATGTCCTCGATCAGCTTGAGCGTCTCCGGCTGCCCCTCCTGGAACTCGATGCCGGCGTAGAGGTCCTCGGTGTTCTCGCGGATGATCACCAGGTCGATGTCCTGGTAGCGGCTGCGCACCCCCGGGTAGGACTTGCAGGGCCGAACCAGGGCGTAGAGGTCGAGCTCCTTGCGCAGGGCCACGTTGACACTGCGGATGCCCTTGCCGATGGGGGTGGTCAGCGGGCCCTTGATGGCCACCTTGTTGCGACGGACCGACTCCAGGACGTGGGGGGGCATGGGCTCGCCGTAGCGTTCGACGACGTCGAGGCCGGCGTCATGGACCTCCCAGTCGATGCCGGCGCCGGACGCGTCGATGACCCGGCGGGCGGCCTCGCTGACCTCGTAGCCGATTCCATCGCCGGGGATGAGGGTGACGGTGTGCCGAGCCATGATGTCCTCCAAATGTCGCCCCCCGAGTGTGGCAAATCCGAGCCGTCGCAGGACGTGGCCGTGGGAGCACCCACCCCCACCGGTGCCGGCCGTCTCGCCGCCTGGTACGGGGCGAGCGGGCGCCATCACCTCCCCTGGCGGCACACCCGCGACCCCTGGGCGGTGCTGGTCAGCGAGGTCATGCTGCAGCAGACGTCGGTGGCCAGGGTGCTGCCGCGCTGGAGCCGGTTCCTCGAGCGGTGGCCGGACCCGGCCAGCTGCGCCGCCGCGTCCCTGGAGGACGTGCTGCGCGAGTGGGACGGGCTCGGCTACCCGCGGCGGGCGGCCGCCCTCTGGCGCTGCGCCGGCGCCGTCGCCGCCTCTGGCTGGCCGGCGGGTGAGGCTGGGCTCCGCTCCCTGCCCGGGGTGGGCGCCTACACCGCCCGCGCCCTGCTCTGCCTCGCATTCGACCTGCCCGGGGCACCGGCGCGCGACGTCAACCTGGGTCGCGTCGCGGCACGCTGCTGGCTGGGTGCCGAGACGGCACCCCCCGGTGCCCTCGATCGGGCGCTGGCCGAACACCGTCCCGCCGCGATGCCCTGGCGCGACTACACCCTGGCGCTCTTCGACGTCGGCGCCACACTCTGCCGCTCACGCCGCGCCGACTGCGAGCGCTGCCCCCTGGCCACCGTCTGCGCCTCGCGCCCCCGCCTGGCGCCGGGGGTCGCGGTGCCACCGCGCAGCCACCCGGCCTACGCGGGGAGCATGCGCCAGCTCCGCGGGGCGATCCTGCGCGCCATGCTCGCCGCTCCCGACCGGAGCCCGGCCGACCTCGAGCGCGCGGTCGCCGCGGTGCCCCTCGCCTCCCGCCCGGGCGCGGTGGCCGAGGCGCTGGACGGGCTGCGGCGCGACGGCCTGCTGCCGGGCTGAGCCGCCCGGACGCTTCCAAATGCGTGACCACGGGTACGATGAGGTCAGGTGTCCACCTCCTCCGCATATCTGGACGGCGCCCGCTACCAGCTCATGGCACGGCGCAGCTTCAGCTTCACCCCCGACCGCGACCTGCCCGAGCCCCCGTCGGAGCCGGCGATCACCGGGTCCGGTCCGCGCATCCTCTTCGTGGGGTTCCCGTCCGACTACTCGCTGGCCTTCCTCTTCGGTCTGCTGCGGCTCGACGTCCACGTCTGCGGCATCGTCACCTCGCCCGGCGCCCACCCGGCGATCCTCGGTGAGAACGCACTGAGCCGGATCGCCGGCCACCTGCACGTCCCCCTGCTCCGCACCTGGCGCATCAACGACGACCACAGCCGGCTGGACATCGCGGCGCTCCGACCCGACGCGGCGGTCATGGCCAGCTTCAACCAGATCGTCCACTCCCCCACCCTGCGCATCCCCCGGCACGGCTTCATGAACATCCACCCCTCGCTGCTGCCGCGATACCGGGGGCCGGAGCCGGTGTACTGGGCCATCGCCGAGGGAGCCCCGACGACGGGGATCAGCCTGCACCGGGCGGTGGCCAAGGTGGACGCCGGGCCGGTGCTGGCGCAGACCGAGGTTCCCATCGATCCGCGCGACACGTCGGGCACGCTGACACGGCGGCTGGTCGCCGCCGGCCTCGACCTGCTCGGCGACGCCGTCGCTGCGCTCCTCGGCGACGCCCCCGGCGTCCAGCCGGATCTCCATGCCGGCAGCTATCTCCCGTCGGTGGGGCACCGGCGGCTGGACGAGGCGGAGAGCGCCGCCGCCGCCGAGCGCATGGTCAGGGCCGGGGTCCCCAACATGCCGGCCTGGACCCGCATCGACGGCAGGGCCGTCTACGTGCTCGCCTCCACGGTGGTTGGCCCCACCACCGCACCCCCCCCGGGAATCCCGCGCCTCTCGCTGGCCGGCGGGGACCTCGCCCTCCTCCAGACCTCGCCGAGCTGCCACTGCCACCACGACGTCGAGGATTGCCCCCACCGCGAGGATGCGATCAGCGCCGCACGGCGCTGAACTGAGCCGCACCAGGGGGACCCCCGCCGTGGCACCATGACCGGGACGTGAGCGACGCCCCGCTTCCTCAGATCCCCTGGTCGTCGACCGAGGCCGAGTTCCTGGCGGCCGCCCGCGGCGCCGGCGACGCCGCCTGCCTGGTCTTCGTCATCGCCGAGTCGGTCCCCCAGTCGGCGCGCACCGGCTTCGTCCAGCTGATCATCGCCTACGCCCGCGCCACCGAGCCGGTCACGGTCAGCGCCGACGGCACCTCCGCCCTGCTCATCCGCGAGGGCGGCATGGAGGCGGGCCGGGTCGTCGCCGAGCGCATCTTCACCCAGATGCGGCGCATCTCCCTGGGGTCGACGCTGCGGGCGGGGGTCGCCCCCCTCCACGGCGACCCCGAGACCGCTGTCGGGGTGGCCAAGGGCCTGGCCGAGGCGGCCGACCCCGGCAAGGTCAGCCTCGCCGCCTGACCTGCCCGGTCCCGCCGTCCTCGGATCCTCAGCGACGGGTGGCCCTCAATCACGGGCAGGTCCTGCAAAGAGCATCCCGGGGCTTGGGGCTACAATGGCGCGCGTGAAAGGCAGGGGCGTGTCGGCGGTGCGGCGGGCACTGGTTAAAGAGCGGTCCGGTCTGGAGCGCTCGATGGCCTACGTCACCTGTGGCCTGACGCTGACCGCAGTCATGCTGACCGTGTGCGTCGTGATCCGCCCCGAGAGTCTGAGCGTCGACTTCGGCGTCAGTTACATGGGCATCCATGCGAACACGATCGTGCCCTACGCAGTCGCCCTCCTGGGTGCCGCGTACTGTGTGTGGCGGGCCTCCGAGTCGATGGTCGATTCCGACCACAGCCTGATCACCGGGTGGGCCATGAGAATCATCGCCGTGCAATTGGTTGGCCTGCTGCTGACACCGTACACCCGCTTTGGCGCCGCTCATGAATTCATCGGGTCGACCCTCTTCCTGGTCCAATTGGGGCTGGCTCTCCTGGCCATCAAATGGCTGGGCGGCGGCGACCGGTCCATTCCTCTGCTCACCGGCGTCATGTTCTTGAGCGGCCTTGCCGCCGCCTATTACCTCCCACGATCGCAGGGCTTCGAACTGGAGGCGCAGGTGGGTTTCCAGATGGCCTTCTGGTTCCTGTTCACGAGAGTGCTGCGGGGCCTTCAGCTGCAGCCGGCGACGGCCGACGTCGGTGTCACGGGAGTTGGTGTGCGCGGCGCCGAAGGTCCGACACCGGGAGAGACCACCGTCATCCTGTGAGGAGGCTTCAGCCGGCCGGCCCAGCGGCAACGGCCGAGCTAACTTCAGGACTTGTGGAAATAGCCGCTGAGGACCCGGCGAAGCTGGG
>CAZUDL010000009.1:0-97256 GCA_964618935.1 uncultured Actinomycetes bacterium | reverse complement strand
GCGTGCCGAAACCGAGCTGGGGGATGGTCCTGCCGTTGTTGAGCATGATCTCTGGAATCAAACGGTGGTCAGCTCGCATTTCTCTCTCCTTCGATCTAGGGGCAGCATACCGATACGAAGTGACCCGTTGGTGGGTCGGCCGGGAGCGACCTCAGGAGGTACCACCGCTACCGCGGCAGCCGCGGTCCGATCGCTGCGTTTGGTGCTGCCGTTCACGGTAGATGCAACCAACCGCTGCCGTGCCGTCGGAAAGCCAAGTCACGTGCTCTTGAGGCTCTGCAGCGCCGATCCGAATTTAGCCCCTGAGCACATTCCTTCCAAGCTGGATGTCGCGGGTTCGAGCCCCGTCTCCCACTCCACCTCGGATCGTCGGCTCTGCGACGCGGCGTAGAACTCGGGGTCTTCGGTGGTTTTCACGCGCCCGCGGACGCTCAGGCCAGCAGGCTCGCCCTGATATCCGTCATTCGCCTGTAAAGGCGTAGGGGATGGTCAGGTATTGCGATGAAACCATGATGCGCGTAGAAGCCCGCGGCGTGGCCGTCGATCGCGTCGACAACGACCAGCCGCGCCGCCGCGGCTTCGCCTGCTGCGACAGCCTTGCGAAGGGCTTCAGTGAGAAGTAGTGACCCCAGTCCCCGTCCCTGGGCGCGCCTGTCGACAGCCAGCCGGGCGAGCAGGACCATGCCGATCGCATAGGCAGGGAGGCCACGAACAAGCTTGGATGGTGCGTCCGCTCGAAGAACCGAGCCCATGGTCAAGCTGAAGTACCCATCCAGGTGAGCACCGCGAACCAGCAGGAATGTCCGGGCGGAGTCCATTTGCTGCGCGGCGAGGGCGTGACGGACAAGCCACGAGTCCAATTCCGGTTGGCCGGACTCGAACTGGGTGAGGACGTGGTGGACGTCGAGGCGCTCGAGCCGCGGTCCAGGGTCGCTCACGCCCCGGGCAGCTGGGGATTGGCCTTGAACAGTTCAACCAGCTCAGCCACGGGCATCGCGGGCTCGTCCAGCTCAGCGAGGAAGCGATCGAAGGCCTCATTGGAGAGGACCACGTCGTGGTGTTGCTTGATGACGCGCTCGGCCTTCGCCGTGACCGTTTGTAGGACGAAGGTGGTTACCGTGCTGGCCTCAAGGTCGGCGGCCTGGCGAATCAGCGCCTCCTGCTCGGGCGTGATGCGTACCTCAAGGCGGTGGCGCCGGGGAGGGGCCAAGGCTCGATCGCTCATGGAGGTGAGTATACCCTGTCCGGACGTTGTCCGGACGGAGGAGGCGCTGACCACCCCAGGGTGAGCGATCACGTGGGGGCGCGACCGCTCTCCCGGCTAGCCAGGATCGCTGCCTCCGCCGTGGCGGACACGTCGGGCTGGGTCTCCCTGATCGTCTGAAGCACTTCGATGAAACGGGCGTCGCCCCAGGCCTCGGCGGCCTGGATGCAGCCGGTTCCGGTCAACCCCGATTGGAGGTACTCCATGAGGGGCTGGAAGGCGACCTCATCGCGTCGCTTTGCCAGTCCGCAGACGGCCTCCTCGCGGGTCTCGTCGTGTGGATCGTCGAGGCGCCCTCGGAGCGCCGCGCGGACGGCGGGGCTGTCGGCGCTCATTTGCGTGCCGAGCCCGAAGGTGGCCCAGTTGCAAACCTCATCGTCAGGGTCCCCCATCAGCTCCAGATAGGCGGCGACCACCTCGGGGTCGGCGTCGTTCCCCTCCTCATTCTTGTTGGCCACCGCGTACAACCCCGTCGCCACGGCGCATCGGACCTCCGCCGCAGCATGGCGAGCCAGCATCAACAGCGTCTGCCTGCCCCCTGGCGACCCCCGATGCCCGAGGGCAAAGGCGACGCTTCCCAGAACGGTCGGATCGCTCTCAGTCCGTGCGGCGCTGACGAGCGCATCGACGGACTCGTCGACGAAGGTCCCCCCCTGGCGGGAACCTAGCTGCCCAACGACGTCAGCACCCACGATCCGAATGATCGGATCACTGGCTTCAAGAGCACTCTTGGCGGCGTCGAAGGCCTCTGAAGTGCCCCGGTACCGCAGCTCCTCGTAGGCGTACCAGGCTGGTCGTGGCCAATCGGCGCGGGAGCCGAGGGTCCGCTCCTGCTCGATGGCGAGAGCCATGAGGTCGGGGATGGAGAGCGACTGGAGAGCCCCACGATCAGGGTCGGTCCGCACGGTCGCATTGTCAGGCATCTGACCCCGCGTGGTTGAGCGCCAGGCGAAGGGTTCGGACGGTCTATCTTCAACCTTCGCTGACTTGGATGCAGCAGACGGAATTACGCGCTCAAACCGCGCCCCAGCGCGAATCTGAATTCAACTCTGAGCACATTCCTTCCAAGCTGGATGTCGCGGGTTCGAGTCCCGTCTCCCCTCCAGCGCCTCGATTTTCGAGTTGCATTGGAGCGTGTGCAGGCGGTCTTCGAGAGCCTGCGAGGGTCGTCGAGAAGCCGGAATCTGCCCAGCCCAGAGCATGGATTTGAGCATCATTAGATGCTATGATTGATGCCTAAAGAGGAGATGTGAAATGCGAACCACCCTTGCCCTTGACGACGGCCTTGTGATCGAGGCTCAGCGTCTGACCGGCGCCACCGAGAAGACCGCCTTGGTGCGCGAGGCGCTTCACGCCCTCATCGAGCGCGAGAGCGCGCGCCGACTAGCCCGGCTGGGCGGGAGCGAGCCGAAGTTGACCGAGATCCCTCGGCGCCGGTCCGCGTCCCGGTGATCCTGGTCGACACCTCGGTCTGGGTCGACCACCTTCGCTCCGGCAACGCGGCACTCGGCAGGCTTCTTGAGAGCGGAGCCGTCCTCGGCCATCCGTGGGTCACTGGGGATCTCTGCTTGGGCAACCTCGGTCGTCGCAGCGAGGTGATCCGCCTTCTGCAGGGGCTTCCCCAGGCCCCTGTGGCCTCCGACGAGGAGGTCCTGGGCTTCATCGATCGGGAGCGTCTCGCAGGAGCCGGCATCGGCTACGTCGACGCCCAGCTGATCGCGGCTACCCGGCTGACCCCCGACGCGCGTCTCTGGACGGGTGAGAGGCGTCTGGCGGCGGTCGCGACACGTGTGGGCGTCGGCTTCAAGCCAGGCGCCCCCCGTTAGCACGGTCCTGCCTCCAGAGCACGCGCGCATCCCCGCGCATCCGGTCAGCGGGGCGATCGAGGCACCTCATAGGACAGGTGGGTCACGCCGTTTCCTTCGACGACCTCGGGGTCGTCCAGCTCGATGGGAGCGGCGGTGAGGTGGTCGAAGAGGCGGATCCCCTGGCCGAGCAGGACGGGGACCACCTTCACCTGGATCCGGTCGACCAGGCCGAGGTTGAGACACTGCTGGATGATCGACGGGCTGCCCAGGGCGACATCCCGTCGCCCGGCGATCTGCTGAGCGCGCTCCATCGCCCCTTCCACCCCCTGGGTCGCAAAGTCGACCGATGAGCCCTCGCGGGGCCACCCCTCCGGCAGGCGGTGGGTGACCACGAGGACCGGGGCGCCGGTGGGGTGGGCGCCGCCCCAACCGTTGGCGACGTCGAACGTCCGGCGTCCATACACGATGACACCCAGCCCGAGCCCGCCGGAACCCGCCTTGGTCGCCGCGTCGGGCGGGGTTGGCTGAGGTCTGCCATACCAGGAGAACACGTGCCCCATCTCGTCGTGCGGGCCGGCCACGAAGCCGTCTAGCGACACCGACATGTCGGCAACCACTCTGCCCATCGGGATCCCTCCTTTCTCGTCGCCGCTCGGGGGCCAAGCCCTCTGGTTCAGCCCGCGAGCAGTCGCTCCAGCTTGTCGAGCTGCTCGGACCAGCCCTGCTCGGCACCGCCCATCGCCTCGGCGGGAGGCATCGGCTCGAAGTACGACTGCCGCACGGTGAGCGCGGTGCCCCCCTCGCGAGCCTCGAAGGTCACCTCGATGAGGGTGGCGAAGAGCTCGCCGTGCTCGTCGTTGACGGCCCTTCCACTCATGACCAGGCGGTGCGGACGGTCGATCTCGTAGTACTCACCCTGCATGGAGTGGGAGAACTGGGCCTCGGTGGGGATGGAGTCCGGCCACTCCATCGCGAGCCGGTACGTCCCGCCGACGCGAAGGTCGACCTCGGCTGCGGGGCAGGTGAAGCCATTGGGCCACCACCATCGCCGGAGCTGATCCGGGTCGGTGAAGGCGTCGAAGACCCGCTCCGCGGAGGCCCTGATGGTTCGCTCCAGGACCAGCTGCCTGGTTGGGGTTGCGGATCGCAGATCCACGGCGCTGTGGGTCTCAGGCATCGGGACTCTCCCTTGCGGTGGTTGCCTCTGATTCGGCGACGAGGTGGGCCTCGAGACGGTCGAGGCGGTCGGACCATTCGGCATGGGCGCGGCGGAGCCAGTCGTCAACCGGGAGAAGACCCTCGAGATGAAGCCTCGCCGGGCGGCGGTGGCCGTCGCGGGCCCGATCGATGAGGCGGGCCCGCTCCAGCACCTTGAGATGTTTGGTGATGGCGGGCTGCGTGAGCGGGGAGGCTTCTGCAAGCTCGAGGACGCCGGCCTCGCCGGCCCCGAGGCGCTCGAGGATCGCCCGGCGGGTGGGGTCGGCCAGGGCGGCGAAGGCGCGGCTCAAGGGGTCGTCGGTGGTCATAACCGCAAGGTTATATAACTGGAAGGTCAATGTCAACCCGTGGCCAGGGGTTGGTTCTCGCTACCCTTTGACGGTGGATCCTCGTGGCGGTGTCCTCGTCCGTCCCGCCGGCCAGGGAGATCTCGATGCTCTCGGCCAGCTGCTGTGCGACTTCAACCGGGAGTTCGGCGAGGCCTCCCCCGCACCGGCCGTCCTGGCCACCCGGCTTGAGCAGCTCCTCGCCCACGGCGACACCGCCGTCCTAGTCGCCGGCGATGGCCCCGAGGGCCTGGCGATCCTCCGCTTCCGACCCGCCTTGTGGACCAGCGGGCTGGAGTGCTACCTGGCCGAGCTGTACGTCATCCCGGCGCGGCGCGGCCAGGGACTGGGGCGGGCTCTCATGGAGGCCGCGTTGCGAGAGGCGAAGGAGCGCGGCGCCGACACCATGGACATCGGAGTCGACGAGCCCGATCTCGCCGCCCGCCACCTGTACCAGAGCCTCGGCTTCACCAACCGGGTCGGTGGTGGCGACGGGCCCCTCGTCTACGTCTACGAACGCGACCTTTGAACCCGGCGGGCAACGCGGTTCTCACAGGGGCACCCGGTGTCCGAGGACGAGGAAGCCACGCTGGATCTGCTGAACCCGCCCGAGGTGGCCGGGTGGGTGTCGCACGGCGGGAGATCCCCGTTCGCGGTCCCGGCCTGACTGAACCAAACAGCGATTCCACTCATTGCGTCGATCCGTCGTGCTTGAGGGACCGAACCCCGCGGCGCCGATGTGCTCAGCGGGGGAGACCACCAGCAGGCTGCACTCCGGCGAAGATTCCCGCCCTATGTCACGCTCGTCGCGAGCAGGCCACCCCATTCGACGAGGGTGAAGCCGCGACGGACGGTTCCGTGCAGGGGCTCAGCCGGAACCGACACGTCGGTGGCGTCTCCGCGCATGACCACGAAGATGCGGAGCGTGGTCGTCGGTGGCGGCGTGACGGTGAGAGGGAGGAGCTGGTCGAGGGTTGGGGTGGTCAGCCACGAGATCTCGACGTACGGTGCCTCGGGGATGCGCGGGACCCAGAAGGCGAGGAAGGCACTGGCCTCGGTCGCGTTCAGCCCGAGCGTCCGCGATTGAGACGTCAGGACGGCCGCGGCGTCGCCGCGGGGCACCACGGTTCCCTCGGTGATGGCGGGGAAGGCGTTCAGCGCGTAACCCTCCCAGTACAGCGAACCGTATGTCGCGCCGCCCTCCTCGAGCCGACCGGAGGGGGAGGCCTGGACCGTCCAACCCCCGTCGTAGGCGGGATCCGACGTGACCACGTCGGCGTCCACCGTGAGGTGGACCGTCTCGGTGTGGGTCGGGTAGAGGTACTCCACGGGCTTGCCGCAGCCTCCGCTCATCGGGTACTGGGTTGTGAACAGTGCCACCATGGTCCCCCGCGAATCCCTGTAGAAGAGGACGGGGTCGCTGGCGAGGTAGGTGGTGTAGGCGACGAGCGGCGTCGGATTGAGAGCGGAGTAGATCGTGTACAGCGCCGACGCAAAGGGATCCGTGCCGTCGGAGAGGGCCGCGGTGGAGAACACGGTGCCGTCGCTCGTCGTCGCGACGGGGGTGAAGGTGTAGGAGGAGGGATCCGGGAGTGCCATCTCGTTGCCGTCCACGACCGAGCAACCCGCCCCGGCGTCCGTGTATGCGTAGCTGCTCTTCGCCCCCGTCGCCGTGAAGGTGAGGTCGCCGCTGGCCACGCTGTAGATGGCCGGGGCTGGAAGGAAGCTCTGCGGGATGAAGTCGTACCCCGCGAGGACGAAGCCCGTCTCCATGAGGCCGGCGGGTGCCGCCCCGGAGCTCGCCGTTGCCCGGGTGTACAGATCCCCATAGGGAGTCGATGCCAGGAAGGCGGTGTCGGTCCCGTATGCGGTGCCGACGGCCAGTGTGCTCGCCGCCGAGACATCGTAGGGGGAGAGGTTGGACTCATCACTGACATTCGTGTAGGTGACGCCTCCGGCACTCAGGGTGGCGGGATCCAGCTCGGAGTATGTCGTCGTCGAGTCGATGCTCGTGTCCGGACCCACGCCGTCGCTGAACCACACCTGGCCGGCCTGGTCGAAGATGCCGGACGAGTAGGCCTCGAGGAGCGTGTAGTGCGTGCCGGAGTCGAGGAAGAGGAAGTCCTCCACCCCCGCCCCTTGGGAGAGACCGAGGTCGATGTCGTCGCCGTCCGCAAGGCGGCCGACCTGGTAGAAGGTGAAGAGGCCGCAGGGCATGTCATCCGAGGGGAAGATGGGAATCGAGGAGCTGATGGGCGCCGGGGCCGTGAACCAGGTCCGCGTGTCGACGGTGACGTTGACGGTGGGTGTCTGGGTGGGCGCGGACGGTGCGGCACAGGGTGCCGCAGAGGTGGAGGCCGACGCCGCGGGCGATACGGTGGCGGAGGCGGCGGCGATGACGGTGGGGGTGGCGGCGGCGGTGGCCGATCGGGTCCCCGGCGTTCCCGAGGAGTGCGCCGCGCCGCATGCGGCCAGCAGCAGGACGGCGGCGCAACCCGCCGCGAGAGCGGAGCGCGGCGGACGGCGCCGCAGCCCGGTGGTCGCCGGATCCCCCGGGCGGAGGAGGCCGCCGCTCGGGTCGGAGGCGGGCGCTGAGACGCTCAGGCGGACCGGGTGCCTTCCGGGACCGGCCTGCCCGCCGTGCTGATGGGTGTCGGCCGTCATGAGTCGCAGTCTCCAACAGGGGGCGAGCACTCCCAACGACGTGGTGAACGGGTGTCCCGGCCGGGGGTTACGGGATCGGTGAGCCCCTGGGTCGGGTGGCCGGCGGGCGGCCACCGGGCCGGCGCGCCGGCGCCATCCCGAGTCCACCTCCCTTGCCTTCCCGGCGGCGCATCTGCTACTATCAAAGTGATATCAGTTTTCAGGTGAGGAGCGGCCCGGTGAGCGACCAGCCTGCGGAGATCGAGCGGGTCTCCACAGGGCGCGCAGGCATCGGCCCGCGGGAGACGGGCGTCGACGTGCGGCCGGGCGACGGCCCCGGCACCGTCGGGCTCCAGGCCGAGGGGGCGGCCGCGCCGTGAACGGGCCGGTGCCGGGAACGGAGGCGGGCGGTGCCGCCCCCACGCGGACGGAACCCCACCGGCGGGCGGGCCGCACCAGCGCGACCCGCCGGGACGCCGGCGGGCACCCCGTGGTCGCCGTGGAGCATCTGGTCAAGCGGTACGGCGGCCACGCGGCCGTGGATGACGTGTCCTTCTCGATCCGGGAGGGAGAGATCTTCGGCATCATCGGCCCGAACGGTGCCGGGAAGACCACGACCGTCGAATGCATCTCCGGCCTTCGGGTTCCGGACTCCGGATCCATCGGCGTGTTCGGGCTCTCTCCGCAGAGCGACAGGCAACGGATCCGGGAGTTTCTCGGCGTCCAGCTCCAGGAGACCTCGCTGCCGCCACGCCTTCGGGTGGGCGAGGCCGTCGAGCTCTTCGCCTCCTTCTACTCCGATCCGCTGGACCCGCGCGAGGTGCTCGAGTCCCTCTCCATCGAGGACCTCGCTCGCAAGGCGTTCAAGAACCTGTCGGGTGGCCAGAAGCAGCGGGTGTCCATCGCGCTTGCGCTGGTGGGGAACCCCAGGATCGCCATCCTGGACGAGCTGACGACCGGACTCGATCCGGAGGCACGGCGGGGCACCTGGGCGCTGATCGAACGGATGAGAGGGCGTGGCGTCACAGTGATCCTGGTCACCCACTTCATGGACGAGGCCGAGACCCTCTGCGACCGCCTGGCGCTGATCAACCACGGAGGCCTCAGAGCCCTGGACACCCCCGAGGCGATCGCCGCCCAAGCGGGGGTGAACCGGGTGCGCTTCGTCCCCTCACGACCGGTCGGCGACGAGACGCTGTGCGCCGTCCAGGGTGTCGAGGTCGTGGAGCGCAAGGAGCGCTACGTGACGGTGACGGGGACGGGGGATCTGGCCGCATCGCTGATCGCCATGCTCGCGGCCAGGAGGATCACCGTGTCCGAGCTCGAGGCCAGACGGGGCAATCTCGACGATGCCTTCATCAAGCTGACCAGGGACACCGCGCCGGCAGCATCGGAGGAGGCCCGGGCATGACGCCGGGTCCGGGCGGAGTCGTCGGCCGCCGGTCGCGTGCTCAGCTCGCCGCGCTGCTCAAGGTGCAGGCGAAGCTCTCCCTCCGCGAGCCCTATGGTCTCGGCGTCGGCGTCGGCCTTCCCATCGTGCTGCTGGTCATCTTCGGCTTCATCAGCAAGAACGTCCCGGGGAACGTCGGCGGCAGCGGGCTGACGGTGATCGATCTCTACATCCCAACCATCATGGTGATCTCGTTCCTCGGCATCGCCATCTCCCTCCCCAACACACTGGTGAGGGACCGTGAGATCGGGTGGCTGAGACGCATCTCCACGACGCCGGTGCATCCGTCGCGGCTTCTCGGCGTGCAGCTGATCATCGACCTGGTGCTCGCCGCGGTTGCAATCGTCATCGCCCTCATCGGCGGCACGGCGATCTTCGGCGCGCCACTCACCGTCGGCATCCCGTTCTTCACCCTCTCCATCGCACTCGCGATCGCCGAGATCTTCTCGCTGGGCTTGATCGTCGCCGCCCTGGCTCCGACGCAGACCGCGGCCAGCGCCATGGGCGGGGTGCTCATGTTCGCCCTCATGTTCCTGTCCGGTCTGTGGGTTCAGCCGGTGCAGGTCCCCGGGCCGCTGCAGGTCGTCATGTGGTACTCCCCGAGCGGCGCCGCGGCACGGGCCATCCTCTACTCGGTGTTCAATCAGAGACCTCCGCTGGGGACGCTGCTCGCGCTGGCCGGATACGCGGTCGTCTTCGCGTTCGTCGCCGTTCGCTGCTTCCGCTGGGAGTAGGGGGGCGACGGGCGCCTCACCGCGGGCTGAAGGTGCTTCGCCCCGCCGGCCCCGCCCTGGTCAGCCGGTGACGTCCTGGCAGGTCCAGCTCTCGGTGCCGGTCTCGGAGCGTTGACCCGCATCCTGCCAGTTCGTGAACGTGAAGCTCCCGGACCCGTTGGTGTTGACGGTCAGCGACTGAGTGGCACCGGGGGTGGGCTGAAATGGTTCATTGCTGCTGCTCTGATCCACGATGACCGTCATGTCCTCCGGATCACTGAAGGTGAGGTTCGGGTAGCTCCCCGGTCCATGCCAGCCGGTGTCGGCCACCACGCCGATCTGGAAGACCTGGCCATCGATGGTGGTCTTGTTGTCCCCCTCCGGGATGTCGAACTGCGTGGGATTGGTCGTGCCCTGCGCGTACTGGGTGCAGCTCGAGCCGTTGGAGGCCGAGGTGGTGTAGGTGGCCGTCCCGCTGACCGCGCCGCTCACCGTGAGGGTCACGTGGAGCTGGGCAACCTGCAACTGGCCGGCCGAGCCGGCGTCCGAGTGCGGCGGGGTCGAGCCGCAAGCTCCGGCGAGCAGGCATACCAGGAGGGCAGGGATGGCCAGGGGGGCTCTCATGGCTGACGAAAGCCTACTACGCACGCGTTTTTCGGGGCCTCGGCGGGAACCGCTCTCCCCGGAGCGTGCCGGCGGGCTCCATGGCCGGAAGGTCGGAGTCGAACTGGTCTCGAGCTCGCAACCGCCGGCGTTGAGCGCGTCAAGTGAACCACATCAATCTGACGCGCTCTGGGGTGGGCGGCTCGACGATGCGCGCCGTTCAGGCGGGAACCGGTGGCGCCTCTCGGCTCGCGGCGTCGAGCAGCAGCTTCGCGGCGACCGTCGCCCCGTCGGTGCGGATGGTGCCGGCCACGGCGGTCGCGCGTTCGCGGGTCTCGGCGGTCAGGGCCGTGCGGAGCGCCGCCGACAGGGTCTCGACGGTCGGGGCCGGGCCGTCGTGTGCCGCGCCGATGCCCAGGTCGGCCACCCGGCCGGCCCAGTACGGCTGATCCGCCATCTGCGGCACCACCACCTGAGGCACGCCGGCCCGGGAGGCCGCCGTCGTCGTTCCGGCGCCGCCGTGGTGCACGACGGCGGCCATGCGCGGGAACAGCACCTGCTGGTTGACCTCGCCGACGGCGAAGCAGTCGTCCCGGTCGTCGATCGGGGCCGTGCCGGCCCAGCCGCGGGAGACGACCGCGCGGCGGCCCTGGGCGCGGATCGCCTCGGTCGCCACCCGGGCGATGTCGCTGGGTGTGCGCATGCTGCCGAAGCCCACGTACACGGGCGGGGTGCCCGAGTCCAGGAATGCCACCAGATCGGCCGGGAGGGGGCGTTCGTCCGGCAGGATCCACGCGCCCGTCTGGACGACGCCGGGGTCCGCCGGCTCCCGCCAGGGAGCCAGGGTCGGGTCTGCCGCCAGCCATGGGTGGTCGGTGAAGCCGTACCCGTACACGCTGTCCACCGCTGGCAGAGCGATGGCCAGCCGCTGGGTGTTGAGCGCCGCGGCGAACAGCGCGTTCGCGGATTGGGCGTTCAGATCCCACAGCAGCCGGTTGTCGGTCACCTGGGGTGGGAACGGACGCCCCGGAAACGCCAGCGGCGGGTGATGCGGCGAGGGCAGGAAGATCGGACAGTACGCCGCGTAGACGTAGCGGATGCCCAGTTTCTCGGACACCGACCGCGCTCCGGCCGCGGCCGGCAGCAGCCCGGTCGCCACCAGCGCGTCGCATCCCTCGGCCGCCGCGGGGAGCTTGTCGAACTGCGCGGCGATCAGCTCGGCCGCGATCCGGGGCACATCCTCCGCCGACGGCCTCGTCGCTCCGTGCAGAAGCGGGCGCACCGGCTGGCCGAGGGGCACCAGCGGCACGCCGAGCTCGACGAGCCGCTCCGCGCGGTCCGGCGGCGCGCACACCCGCACCTCGGCGCCGAGCTTCCGCAACGCCACCGCCAGCGCCACCACCGGCTCGACGTCTCCGCGCCCCCCATACGTCGACAGCAAGACGCGCATGTCGAAACTCCCATTGCCGAGGTTCTGGGCCAGGGCCACTGATTCTGCGGCACGGCCCCGGTCTCGCCGCAGGCCCCTCGATCGGAGGAGGAGGGGGGGCGGTGCCGCAGAGGCGGCTGATAAGCTCGCAGGCCGTGGACGCCGTCGAGGCCCTTCCGTCGTTCGATCTGGTGGGGAAGGTCGCGCTGGTCACCGGAGCCGCCCGGGGCCTGGGCCGGGCCATCGCCGTGGCCCTGGCACATGCCGGCGCCGACGTCGCCGTGGGTCTGCGATCGCTGGAGACGGCAGCCGAGGTCGTCTCGGACGTCGAGGCACAGGGACGGCGATGCCTTCCCCTGGCCATGGACGTGCTCGACCTCGACCAGGTGCACTCCGCGGTGCGGAAGGCGGCCGCCGAGATGGGGCGCCTCGACATCCTGGTCAACAACGCGGGCGTCGGACCGCCGAACCTCGCGGTGGATGTGACGGTGGACGACTTCGACCTCACCGTCGACGTCAACCTCAAGGGGACCTTCTTCGCCAGCCAGGCCGCCGCCCGCATCATGATTCCTCAAGGATTCGGGCGGATCATCAACCTCAGCAGCCAGGCCGGATTCGTGGCGCTGCCCACGGAGTCCGTGTACTGCATGACCAAGGCCGCCATCGCCCACCTGACCAAGTGCCTGGCCGTCGAATGGGGTCGTCACGGCATCACCGTCAACGGGGTGGCGCCCACCTTCATTCGCACCCCCGGCACGAGGGCCGCGCTGAGCGACCCGGCCTTCGAACGTGACGTGACCGAGCGCATCGCCGCTCTGCACCGCATCGGGGAGCCCATGGACGTTGCCGGGGCCGTGGTCTTCCTCGCCTCACCGGCGGCGTCCCTCATCAGCGGCGAGACGATCCTCGTCGACGGAGGGTGGACCGCCCGCTGAGCCGGCGTTGCTCCGGCCCTGACCCATCGGATCTCCGTGACCCCACCGATCCGGTGGCGACGGCGAGCCGCAGGGCCGTGGCGGCGGTGGGGCGTCGGTCAGGGGCCGCTGTGCCCCGGGGCCGTCGAGGCTCGACCGTCGACGAAGGCGATCATGTCTGCGCCGTGTTGCCGGACGTGATCGAGGTTCACGTGGAGAAGCTGGAGCAGGGACTTCCCTCGATGCGGGTGTGCCGGCGGGCAGAGGGCCGCCAGCTCCTCCTCGGTGGCGCTGGCGATCACCTCGAGCACCCGGGCCCGGCCGTGAGAGAGATAGGCGAGGAGGACGTCCCGGGGATAGCGCGGCGTCACGGGGACCGGCACCGCCCCGTCGGCAGCCATGCCCTGCTCCTCGGGTCCGCCCCGAACATAGTCGGGGCTCCGGAAACCGGCCACGTCGGTGGTGGCGTAGAAGTCGAGATACCACAGACAGTGGTACGCGACGTTGCAGAAGGCCGACAGCTGCTGGATCGACTCGTCGCTGCGCTCGGGGATGGGGGTGACGCCGTCCCGGGGCCACGCCCAGGGATCGGTCCGCGGCACGTGCCACATACTGGCTGCCCACCGATCGTCCGGGCAGCCGCGCAGAGCCCGCTCCACGGCATCGAGCGCATCCACGAACTGCCGGCTCAGTGCCCTACGGTCGAGTGCTGCGCGGGACATGCGCGTGCTCCATCTCCTCCCCTCCGTCACCGATCGGCAGCTGCGTTGCCTGCCGACAGGCGCAGGCAGCCGTTCCGTGCACAGGCATCTCCGATTCTCAGGGCGGCGGGACGAGACGCATCGCCCGCTCGCGCGCGTCCTCATCCGGCAGTGTGGCGCGCAGAACCGCGTCGGCGGCGAGGAGCTGCGCGCGCTCGACCCGCTGGGCCAGCCGGCGGTCGAGCGCGTCGATCGCCCCCCTGATCGCGCGCGCGTATTCGGCGCCTCGCCCTGTGAGCTCGACGTTGACCTGCCGAGCGTCGCTCGCATCCCTGCCGGTCACGACGAAGCCGCGACCCTCGAGCCTGGTCACGAACTTGCGGGCCGCCTGGCGGGTCACCCCGAGCGCGGCGCCGATCTGCCCGATCGACCGGGGCCGGCGGCTGAGCAGTCGCATGACCGCTGCGTCGGTGCGGCGGTAGTCGTCGAAGCCGGCGCGGTTGACGTGCTCGGCCATCTGGCGCACCCAGTGCTCGCGGGCGAGCGCGAGCAGGTCGCCGAGGTGATAGGCGGGCCTTGACTGCTCCTCCATGCTCCGTTACCCTACTATGCAACATGGTTGCTCATCTGTCGACCCCCCGCAGTGTCACAACGAAGGCGGTGATGGCCGCCCGGCTCGCGCTCGCCGGCATCGTGCTGTACGCGATCATCGATGTGGCGCTCGTGTTCCTCCGGCCGCAGTTCTCGATTCTGCACAACGCGGAGAGTGACTACGGCAGCAGCGGCTCCTGGGCGTGGCTGATGGATCTGAACTTCCTGCTCCGCGGCGCCCTCAGCCTGGCCGTGGTCGGAGCCGTGTCCGTCGCCGCGGCGAAGGGGCGGGGGCTTCAGGCCGCGCTCGGCCTGCTCATCGTCTGGGCGCTGGGCTCAGGGCTGCTCGCGTTCTTCGCAGACGATCCGGCCGGCACCCCCCTGCGCACGTCGGGCGCCGTCCACCTCGCCCTCGCATTCGTCGCCTTCGTGGCCGTGCTGGTGGGAACGATCCTCGGCTCGCTCGCCCTCTCGGGGCAGCCGCGCTGGCGACGGGTCGCCACCCCGATGGCCGTCCTCTCATGGGGGGCACTCGTGCCATTCCTGCTGCTCGGACGGGCGGGCTTCCACCCGCACTCGCTCGGCGGCCTGTACGAGAAGATCTTCCTCGCCATGGAGCTGCTGTGGCTGGCACTCGTCGCCGCGTGCGTCGCGCGGGGGGCGGGCGACTCCGCGGTGTCACCGTCCGGGCCTCCAGTCGCCTGAGGGCGGCGCGTCACCTGGCGGACGGAGCCCTCGGACGGCCACCGGTGGCCGCAGACCTGCGCAACGTGGTCGACGACTCCCGCCGGTGCGGGCGCCCAGCAGACGGCGCACCGGGTGCGCCCCGGAGGTGACGGCAGCGAGCCGTCCGGCCCCGCGTCGTACCGGCCACCACCGAGCCACGCGCAGAGCGCGGCGACGTGGGACATCGGGATGCCGCCGGCATCGAATTGCAGGCGAGCGTCCCAGCACGCACACGGCGCCTTCACCGGAGGACGTCGCCGCCTCGAGTGCGCGTGTCCATCGCAGCGGCGCGCCGAGCGCTGCCGGCGTTGCCACGACGGCGAACCTCGCCCGCCTGTCATCGGTGCCGTGGAGTGATCGGGTCAGGCGACGACGCGCTCGACGACCTGCTGGCGCCGTCCGCTCCCCGACAGCCCGGCGATCCGGACGACGATCCACCCCACCATGGTGGCCAGAACGATGACGAGAAGGTCACTCCATCGGAGCGTCAGGTTTGAGATCCGCGGCACGCTGGCGAAGATCCCGTCGAACGGGCTCGCGAGCCACGATCCCGACACGAAGATCAGGTGGGCGACACCGGTGTCGCTCGCGGCGACAAGCCGGAACAGGAAGTCGAGGCCCACGATGGCGTCGATGAGTCCGACCGCAAACCAGATCGCCTGCCGGATGCGGTACTCGGCGATCGACCGCACCAGCTGAACCCGAGTCCGCGGCCTCACGACGGGCGATGCAGGCACAGGCGCGCGAACTGCAGGTGCGGTGGTGGGCTCCGCCTGCTCGTTGGGCACGGGCCGCAGCCCCTGCTCGTCCAACTCTCGGGATCTCTGCATGATCATGATCGATCACCTCCCGTGCCGCGCTCCCCCCAAGGCGGCTCTCGCGCACAGTATATCGACGCGTGCAGCAGCGTGCAACCCGCGGGTCACGTGCCGCTCGCCGCGCCCGAGGGCGTCGGTATTCGAGTCGCGTTGCGTGCAGCGGCGAAGTTCGGACGATCGTGCGCTCGATGAACGCTCCGAATCCGCGCGTGTGAGGCAAGCGCTGCGCAGGGGCCAATCCGACACACTGCAGTGGACGTGCGTCGATCCGTTGCGCCGGTCGACGTGGTTGCGCATGCTCGCGCATGATGCGCCGAGCCTCGCGAATCCCGTGGAGGACGATCGCGCAATGCGGTGAGTGATCGGAGCACCAGGCGTCCGGTCACGCGTGCGCAACGAGCCCGATCAGCACGGCGACGGCGAGCAGGCCGTCGACGATGAAGCCAGGCGTGCTTTGCTCCGCAGCACCGCGTTGCCCAGTGCGATTGCCGTGCGAGCCGTGCCCTGGGCGAGACCGAACATCGCGAGCGGCGTGATCCACCCAGACCTCGATCGCGGTATTCGCCGGCACGGCGATGCGGACGGCGTTCCATCCCAGCGTGGCGCGTTCTGGTGCATCCCGCGCCGGAGCAACGCCGCCCTCGGCGATCGGTCCGCGAGTCGACCATCTCGGAGACCCGCTCAGGGGCGGCGGGTGTGAGGAGCTCCGAGGGCCGCTGGGGGGAGGCCCCCGGGCGGCTCAGGCCCAGGGGGCGAGGGCCCCGGTCCCGCGGGCCGGTGGGGTGGGGGAGGCGTCGGGTGTCCCTCGGGGTACTGCTCCTCGTCCATGCCCGTCGCCTCGCGAAAGGCCTTGCGCTCGTAGAGGATGCGCAGGGCCAGCTCGGTGAGGGCAGCGCCGTCGCGATCGCGCCCCGCCCGAAGCACCTCGCGCCCGGCGAGCTGTTTGAGCATCTGGAGCCCGTCCAGGGACACCCCGGAATCCACCAGGCGCTTGGTGAGCCGGGCGATCGCGGTGTCCCGGGGCGAGTAGCGGAGCCTGCCGTGCTCCCGGGTCGGGCTGATGAGGCCGAGCTCCTCCCAGTAGCGGAGGACCCGCGGTGTGACCCCAGTCCGCTCCGCCAGCCGTGGGATGGCGACCAGCTCGTCCTCACCGCCGGGCGGCGGGGGGGGTGGCGCCTGATAATCTGCCATGATCGTGTAAGATTACCCGATCGGATCGGCGGGCGCCAGCCGCCTGCCCGCAGTCGTGATCAGGGGGCGACCGCCATGCAGTTCACGGACGTGCTCGCCGGCCCTCTGGACGTGATCAGAAGTGCCAGGATACCGGCACGTCGTGACCCCGTCCGGATCGGGATCTGGGGAGCGCCGCTGGGGCTCTTGGCGGTTGCGGCCGTGGTGCGTCACGCCCTCCTCCTCGGCGCCGCGGGCACCACCTGGCCGGCGTTCCTGACCCTGGCGGTGGTGATCGCGGGTGGCCTGGCGCTGGATGCCGCGGGACTCTTCCGGCTGCTCGCCCGGCTGGTCACCCCGGCGGCCGCCTCCACCCGGCTGGCGGCCGTCGGGGCGCTGGGCCTCACGGCGCTGCTCAGCGGCCTGGTCAACCTCGATGTCGCCGTGGTCGTCGCCGTGCCGGTGACCCTGGCCGTCGCCCGCGAGCGGGGGCTGCCGGCGGGGAGCATGGCGGTGGCCGCCGCCCCGACCGCCAACGCCACGTCGTTCCTCCTGCCCACCTCGAACCTCACCACCCTCCTGGTCCTGGGGCGTGCGCCGCTCGGGGCCTGGGCATACTTCCACGAGAGTTGGCTCGCCTGGGTGCTGGTCGCCGTGCCGACCGTCGCGGGGCTCTCCGCCCTGGCGCATGCCGGCCGGCGGGCGGGCACGCCAGGGCCGGCTGAGGGCACCAGGGCGAGCAGCGCCCCGGCACGTCAGTCCGGCCCGCGGCGCACCGAGGGGCGAGCCGCGACGGGTCCCGACCGTCCAGCCGGCCCGGGCCAGGCGGCGTTCGCACTGCTTGACCTGCTGCCGATGTTCCTGGCCGCGGTGGCGATCAGGGCCCTGCTCGGAGGCGGGGTCAGCCTCGGCGGTGGTTGGCTCGAGGGACTCGGAGTGGCGAGCGGGCTCGCCGCCACGGCCAACAACCTGCCGGCGGCCGCCGCGCTGGTGGTTGCCGGCGGATCGTCCGGATGGGCCGCGGTTCTGGGGCTCGCCATCGGGCCCAACCTCCTTCTCACCGGCTCGGTGGCAAGCCTGATCTCGCGGCGGATCGCTCGGGATCATGGCGTTGCATTCGGCACGCTCCGCTTCAGCCTGCTGGGCGCCGCGATGCTTCCCCTCCAGATGGCGCTCGCTGTGGCCGGGTTGCGTCTGACCGGGGCGATATGACCGTCCCCGGCCCGACGCGGGGACGCGCCGCCGCCATGACCGCGGTCGCACCGCCGGTCGCGAACCCGAGCTCCCGTGGCAAGGAGGCGGGCGGAGTCGGCGGCGAGCAGGGGGGAGCTAGCATCGCTGCCATGAGAGGGATGCCGGCCACCCTCACGCCCGCATGAGGGAGCCGATCTGATGGACGACGGCGGACGCCGGTCGTCGAGAGGCCGGGCATGAACGGGGTGACCGGCAGAACCGCCGCGGAGCAGCGGCTGCGCGATCTGGCGCGGCTGCGCCGCGTCCGCGACCGGATCGACCGGGAGTACGCGCAGCCACTCGACGTTGAGGCGCTCGCCCGCGACGCCCACATGTCGGCCGGGCATCTCAGCCGTGAGTTCCGCCTCGCCTACGGCGAGTCCCCGTACAGCTACCTGATGACGCGGCGCGTGGAGCGCGCGATGGCGCTGCTGCGCCGTGGCGACCTCAGCGTCACCGAGGTCTGCTTCGAGGTCGGCTGCTCGTCGCTCGGGACCTTCAGCACCCGCTTCACCGAACTGGTCGGTAGCCCACCCAGCGCCTACCGGCGCCGGGCGCACGCGACGGTGGGCATGCCCCCCTGCGTGGCCAAGCAGGTGACCAGACCGATCAGGAATCGAGAAGCGCCGCTCGCCCGGCCACGCGTACTGTGACCGCCATGGACATCACCATTCACGCGAGCTCCCTCCCGCACGACGACCCGGACGCCTCCCTGGCCTTCTATCGCGACACCCTCGGCTTCGAGGTCCGCACCGACGTCGGACACGGCAGCCGGCGCTGGATCACCGTCGGCCCGCCCGGGCAGCCGGACACGTCCATCCTGCTGGCGCCGCCGGCCGTCGATCCCGGCATCACTGACGACGAGCGCCGCACCATCGCCGAGATGATGGCGAAGGGCACGTACGGCTGGATCCTGCTCGCCACCAAGGACCTCGACGCCGTCTTCGAGCGGCTGCAGGGGAGCGGTGCCGAGGTGGTCCAGGAGCCGACCCAGCAGCCGTACGGCTTCCGCGACTGCGCCGTCCGCGATCCTGCGGGCAACCTGATCCGCATCCAGGAGCTGCACTGAGACCTCCGGCGACGGCAGCCCCTGACCTCACGCTGCGGCCGGATTCGATTGGGCACACGGAGAGGCTTCACGATGGCTGAGAGCACACCCACGATGAAGAGCACCGTGCGGTCGGCGGCGAGCACCGCCGCCACCGGCACGGCGTTGCAGGGATTCACGGCCGAGGAACGGGCCGCGGCCAAGGCGCGCGTCCAGGAGTTGAAGGCCGCCGCGGGCAAGGCGGACGGGGAAGCCGACGTGCGTGCTGCGATCGCCGCGATGTCGGGAACGGATCGCGCCCTGGCCGAGCGGCTTCACGCCATCGTCAAGGCCAGCGCGCCGGCCCTCTCGCCGAAGACCTGGTACGGGATGCCGGCGTATGCCAAGGACGGCAACGTGGTCTGCTTCTTCCAGAGCGCCCAGAAGTTCAAGACGAGGTACGCGGAGCTGGGCTTCAGCGACAGGGCGAACCTCGACGAGGGCGACATGTGGCCGTGCCGCTTCGCGCTGACCAAGCTGACCGCCGCCGACGAGGCACGGATCGGCGCGCTCCTGACAAGGGCGGTGAGCTGAGGATCGCTCGGGGCCGCCGCCCGCGGGGCTGTGCCGCCGCAGAGGAGCCGATGGCGTGATCGATGAGGAAGGAGGTGAGACCGATGAAGACAATGACCTGTGAGCAACTGGGTGGAGCGTGTGACCTCCGGCTGCGTGGGAACACCGCCGATGAGGTCATCCGGGCGCAGGACGCCCATCTGAAGGAGGCGGTCGCCGGCGGCGATGAGACGCACGCCCGTGCATTGGACGACATGAAGGGACGGTGGAAGCACCCCATCTCCGGCATGGGGTGGTACCGGCAGACCAAGCGCGACTTCGCCGCCCTCGCCGACGACTGATCGGCCGTCGATGTGCCCGGCCGTGACGGTGCGGCCACTCCCGGTTGGCCCCGCTACCGCCGCGTGCGGTCCGCCTCCGCCTGAGGATAGCGGTCGCCTGCCACGGTGATCTGCGCGGCGGCCGCGTCGATGCTCCGCAGGTCGTCCGGCGTCAGCACGATCGAGGCCGCGGCGATGTTCTCGTCGAGCCGGTTGAGCTTGGTGGTGCCGGGGATCGGCACGATCCATGGCTTCTGCGCCAGCAACCAGGCCAGCGCCACCTGCGCCGGCGTCGCGTGCCTCTGGTCTCCGAGCCTCTCCATCAGGTCGACCACGGGGCGGTTCGCCCTGCGGGCCTCCGGCGTGAACCGGGGCAGGGTGGTGCGATTGTCGTTGCTGCCGAACGCCGTGGTTTCGTCGATCTTCCCGGTGAGAAAGCCCCTGCCCAGCGGGCTGTAGGGGACGAAGCCGATGCCCAGCTCCTCGCAGGCCGGCAGCACGTCGTCTTCGGGGAGGCGCCACCAGAGGGAGTACTCGCTCTGGACGGCCGCGACCGGCTGGACCGCGTGCGCCCGGCGGATGGTCTCCGGCCCCGGCTCGGACAGGCCGAGATGCCTGACCTTGCCCTCGGCGATGAGATCCTTCACCGCGCCGGCCACATCCTCGATGGGGACGTCGGGATCGACGCGGTGCTGGTAGAAGAGGTCGATGGCGTCGACCCGCAGGCGCTTGAGCGACTCCTCGGCGACCGTGCGGATGCGTTCCGGGCGGCTGTTGAGGCCGCCCGATCCGCCGGGACCGAGGTCGAAGCCGAACTTGGTGGCGATGACGACACTCGTCCGGAACGGCTGCAGCGCCTCGCCAACGAGCTCCTCGTTGGTGAACGGCCCGTAGACCTCGGCGGTGTCGAAGAACGTGACGCCGCGCTCGACTGCGGCGCGGAGCAGCGCGATCATCTCCGTCCGCTCCGGGGCTGGCCCGCGGTGATGGTTCATGCCCATGCAGCCCAGGCCGATGGCCGAGACCTCGAGGCCGCTGCTCCCCAGCGTGCGCATCTCCATCTGAGTGCCTCCTTGGCTGCGGCTCATGGGCCGACCCCAGGATCGGATTCTCGCATGTCGCTCTCAGGCCGGAGATCGCCGGTTCATGTCCTCTGTTCCGCTCCAACGCCCAGCTCAGGCGTCCTCAGAGCACGAACCCCTCGCCGGCCGCCAACGGGTTCCGCTCGCCGGGTGAGAGCAGCCATGCCCGCTGCCGGCCCCTGACCACCCAGTGGGTCAGGTCGGCGTCCTCGCTGACGATGGCGGTCTCCTCGTCAATGCCCACCAGGGTGACGCCGTCAGGGAGATGCGCGGCCGCCCAGCGGGACATGCCGGGAAGCCAGCGTCTCATGCGGTCGAAATGGGGGATGACGCGTAGCCCGGGCACCAGGCCCAGACCTGAGCGCGGCGTGCGAGTGAGACGTCTGAGGTCCGGCACCCAGGAGGTCAGCGCCATCGCCCCCGCACTGCATCCCGCCAGGGCTGCTCCGGCGCGCCACTCCTCGACGATGGCGGCCCATACGCGAGTCCCCCGGAGCGAGTCCGCCAGGTGGGCGGGGCTGCCCCCGGAGAGGTAGATGAGCCCCGCGCCGGCGACCAGCTCGGCGTTGGCCCGGTCCTCGGCCGAATCACGGTCGAGCGCCATGACCGGGACCGCCTCGACCCCCAGCCGTGCCGCCTGCTGTGCTCCGAGCGCGACCCACCGCGACACGGACGCGGGCCCCTCCGGCCCGGCCGCCGTGGGCAGCTGCACATACCTCGGCGGTCGGCCCGCGAGCAGCGCCGCCTCGAGCTCCTGCATCGCCGGGAGGTACTCGCCGCTGCCGACCAGCGCGACCGGACCGGGTTTCCCCACTCTCATGGTGTCTCCGGCCATGTCAGCCGCGAACCCGGCGCGCAAGGCCACCCGCGGAGCGGGCGGGCGTGCCCGCGTCGGCCGAGAGGATGCCGGAGGTGCCGGCGCGTCGCCCCGACCGAAGCACCGATTCCTCGAGCATCCGCTGCAGGACCACGACGAGAGGATCTGCCCGCGATGACCGGATTGGTTCCGACGGAATCCGCGATCAGACCAGGAGTGCCAGCACCCAGATGGCGAAGGCGGCCCACGGCAGAGCGGCGTCGAGGTTGCCGGACCAGCCGGCGAAGATGCCGATGACGTAGATCACGAAGAGGACGAAGCTGATGACCAGGAAGAGCTTCTTGCCGGTGAACGAGACGGAGCGATTCTTGCTGCCCACGAGAGGCCTCCAGAGGGAAGCGGACTGCGTCCCAGGATCATACGTCCGGGGCCTCGTCGAACGCTCAGGGCGCGTGGTCCATGCCCGGTTTCCGCCAAGCCGCATGGCGCGGGTTCGAGGCCCGTCTCCCGCCCCATCGGCCGGGGAGTGCCGCGTGCCGGAGCGTCGGCCTGGATGGATCGGGCTGACCTGGCGGATCAGGACCGGCGGGCCGGACTGACCTCGTAGCAGGCGAGGAGATTGCCGGAACCCTCCCATGTCCGGGTGTCGACCAGCTTGAGCGACACCGGCGGACGGCCCACGAACAGCGGGGTTCCCACGCCTCCGATCAAAGGGAAGAAGGTGAGCTGCAACTCGTCCACCAGGTCGTGCGCCATCAGGTCGTTCCAGAGCAGGTGACTCATGGTCACCAGGATGTCCTTGCCGGGTTCCCGTTTGAGCGCGGCGATCGCGGTGTACGCATCCGCGCAGAACCTCTCCCAGGCGAACGTGGGCAGCGGAGCGTCGCTCACCGGCGCCGACCTCTCCGGGGCGACCCTCGACGGCGCCTCGCTGGCCGGTGACGTCCTCCGGACGGCAACCCTCACCGGCGCCTCCCTGGTCGGCACCGATCTCAGAGGTGCGAACCTCAGCGGCATGACGCTGACTGGTGTCGACCTGCTGTCGGCGACCCTGACCGGCGCCAACCTGTCCGCAGCCAACCTGTCGGGTGTGACCCTGTCCACCGCCATCCTGACGGGGGCCGACCTCTCGAATGCGAACCTCGGCACCGCCTCGCTCACCTCGGCCGACCTCTCCGACGCGAACCTCGCCGGCGCCTCGCTGGCGGGAACGGACCTCTCGAATGCGAACCTGACCGACGCCATCCTCAAGGGGGCCACCCTCGACCAAACCATGCTCATCGGGACGAACCTCTCGGGAGCCGACCTCACCGGCGTGACCATGCAGGCCGACACCCTCACCGACGCCACGCTCCTGGGCGTGGTCGGGCTCAGCGACGCCGCCCTCGCCTCGGGGCTCGGGGTGGCGCCGAACCAGCTCGGGCTCACGCTGGACCAGGACAACCTGCCCCTGGAGACGGCGACCAGCATCCAGCAGACACTGGCCGGGGCGTGCGGGGGCCATGCCATCCCGGGGGCGGGCACCTCCGGTCCGGGGGCGAGCTTCCAACCCATGATCCTGGTGGGGATCGATCCCCCGGCCGGGCAGACATGGGCACCGCCCGCCATCCGGTACGACATGTACGTCGCCTGCGTCAACGCCGAGACCGCCAACATCGTCGAGACGTGCCCCTATGTGTACGCGGACGGCTCGGTCGCACCCTCGCTGCAGCGCGAGCAGATGGAGCGTGAGGTCACCGTCGTCGACCCCGCGACCGGTGCCGTCGTGCTCGACCAGTGGCTGTACGGGTCGTGGCCGGACGAATGCCCGTACGAGAAGGACGCCAGCCAGACCGTCCTGGCGGGATCGGATGTCACCGACGCGGACATCCTGGGGGTCCTGACACCACTGGTCGGCACCGCCCCCACGTCGGCCTCGACATGACGGGAGCTGCCGCAGCCCAGCCGCTCGCCCCGTCGACGACCTGAGGCAGGGCGGGCGGTGGATCGCCTTCCGCCCGCCCGCGGCCGTCCCCTCGGACGCAGGTCACGGGCCGCGCCGCCGGCGGCGCCCGTGCGGCCGGCTCAGGAGGCCGAGCTGGGGATCAGGATCGGGTTCGGCGGCGGTGTGAAGGCGGCGACGCTGTTCCAGTTGGACAGCGTGTACGTGGCGGGAGAGGAGCCGGTCGTCGTCGTCACCTGCACCGGGTAGGCGGGACCGGTGGTGGCGATGTCGATGGTGGTGCCGTCCGCCGTCTTGAGGATGACGACGGGCTGGCCGTCGACGGTCCCGGTGCCGCCTGCCGTCACCGCGCTGGCGGCCGACAGATCCGAGGAGATGGCGAAGAAGGCGGAGAGGGAGGAGAAGTCGTTGGCCACCTTGGACCCCGCCGTGGCCTCCACCCAGACGTTCTCGAGGATCGCCGACCGGGTGGCGGACTCACCCTCGTACTCGTAGTACGCCGACGGCGCCTTGAGGTAGATGTTGCCGGCGATCTCCATGACGTCCACGGTCGACCCCGCCACCACGAACGAGCCGTTCAGGTTCGAACCGGCCACCTTGAAGTCCAGGCTGGTGACGCCGTCGACGAATGCGCCGGTGCCGGCGATCTCGTAGCTGGTCGCGGCCGAGGTGGCCGACACGGCGGCGGCCAGGATCTGCGCCGGCGTCTTGGTCGCCACACCGTTGCTGCTGCTGCCGCAGGCGGCCAGGCTCGCGATGGCGACGGCCGCTCCGGCCGCGACCGCCCATCTCATGCGACCGGACATGGCGACTTCCCTTCGGCGCTGACGGCCCGGACCACCCCGAGCAATCGTCCTCGGCGATGGCAGTGTACCCGGCACCCCGGCGCGCCGACAGCCCCTCCTGGGCCCCTCCACCCCCATCCAGGGGTTACATCCGCGATGGGCCGGTCACCGACGGTGCCGGGATGCCGCCCGGAGCCGGGAGCTGGCGGAGGAGCCCCGGCGTCATCTCTCCGGGCAGCGTCTCGGGGAGGTCGAGGCGGGCCACGCCGATCTGGTTGTCGGCCATCCCGTAGTAGACGTCGAAGCGCTCGGGTGAGCCGAGGTCGTCGCGGCGGTCGATGCCGGTGGGGAAGACCACGTTGGCGACCGTGCCCTGCCGTTCCTGGGGCAGCTCCGGCGCCAGGATCGGCTCCGCCGACCGGTACCGGATTACCCGCGGGTGCTCGCCGGAGAGCACCATGACCCCGGCCGAGTAGCGGTGCGGGTGTCCGGCGCCGGTCGGGCCAGGAAGGTCGCTGACCCCGTGGTAGATGACCATCCAGCCGTGCCGGGTCAGGACGGGCGGCGTCCCGACGCCGATCTTGAGACGCTCCCACGACGACACCGGCGCCGCCAGCCGGTGGTGCGAGGTGAAGCGTGCCAGGTGGTGCGACCCGTCGTCCGGGCGGTTCGTCCGGCTGTACGAGATCCAGATGCTCTCGGGGTCGAGCTGCGCCTGGCCAGGCCCCTCGGCACGCGCCGGCCCCTCCCGGTGCGCGCCGGCGAAGAGCGGCCGGTGCAGCATGGCCAGCTCGGGATGGCCCGACGGGTTGGGGATGAAGACGGGGAAGAGGGTGGCGTCCTTGTTGTCGACGCCGTCCAGCTGGATGCCCCGGTACGGCCCGAACTCGGCGAGTCCCAGCCGCTCCCAGTGCAGCAGGTCGTCCGACACCGCCAGGGCGATGCGCGGGCCGCTCGGCGAGAACGCGGTGTACGTCATCACGTATTCCCGGAGGGGCTCGACGAAGGTGACGCGCGGGTCCTCGCACCCGCCGCCCCCGTCCCGCCGCTTCTCGTAGTCGGCCGCGGGCTCCAGCGCGATGCCGAGGCGCCTCACCCCGATGGGGTCCCCGTCCGCGTTGAACAGCACCCGGGCGATGCCGATCCGCGAGTAGTTGCCGGCGGCGACCAGCCGCGGGAAGAGGTAGAGGTGGCCGTCGGGGCCGCGGGCGGCGGCCGGGTTCAGCACCCCCTCGGCCTCCTGGGGATTGCCGGGCTCGGGCGACATGACCGGCCACAGCCGGTGCATCTCGAACCCGCTCACGGCGCCCCGACCCGTGCGACCGTCCCGCCGAGGCAGGCGACCAGGGTCTCGATCACCAGCTTGGTGTCCTCCGGGCCCCGCACCGCGATGCAGGCGACCCCCGCCTCCAGGGCCGGATGGTCGTTGCCGCCCGCGAAGAGGGCGTCGCCGACGTAGAGCATGTCCTCCAGGGAGATGCCGAGCCGGTCGCGGAGCTTGCGGATGCCGTACGCCTTGTCGATCCCCGGCTTGGTCACGTCGATCGAGGTGGCGCCGCCGATGCGGACGGAGAAGTCGGGGAGGAGGGTGTCGAGCACCGCCTTGATCCACGTCCGCTTGGCGTAATCGGGGTCCCATGCCTCCTTCTCGGCCAGCGGTGCCTCCTGGCCGAGGGCGGACAGCGTCATCTGGCTCCCCCGGTCCTCGATGAGGTCTCCCCAGACCGTGGGCCCCCCGAAGCCGGTCAGCTTGAGCGCCTTGCGCAGGGAGGCGGCGATCCTGCTCCTCTCCTCGGGGGTCAGGTCCTCCGAGTAGAGCCTCGTCCAGCCTCCCGCGTACTGGAAGAACTGGGTCCCGCACACCGGCAGCAGGGAGAGACCGGCGAGGCGCCCGTCGCCGGGCAGCCTGGCCAGCAGCTGCTTCTCGAACTGTGTCCAACTGCCGCCCGAGATGACGGCGACCTTGACGACGCCGAGCAGGTCGTTCAGCAGCCCCGCCATGGCGGCATCGGGAGGGGCCTTGCTCGGTGCCAGCGTTCCGTCCAGGTCGAAGACGACCAGCCTCTTCACCGTGTCCCCTCCACGCGCCGGCGCTGCCGGGTCGAGGCGGGCGGCTGGGACGTCGGGGGCAGGGCGATCTCCAGGACGGTCGCCTTCCCGCTGGGCCGGAGCACGCAGGGGCCGAGCACCGCCGGCAGGAGCACCGTGTCGCCGCGGGCGATGGCGTGGGTGGTGCCGCCCTGCTCGATACTGCCCGCACCCTCGATGCAGACGACGACGCGCGGCGCGCCCTGGACGCCGACGGTGAACGGGAGGACGCCGCTGATGCGCCAGAGGGAGAAGTGGTCGCATTCGACGAGGCGCTCGCGCCGGACCGGCATTGCCGTCTCCACCACCGGCACGACCGGTCGGAGCGCGCCGTGGGCGAAGTCGGCGCATGCCAGGGCCTCGTCGACCTGCAGGGTGCGGGGTGCGCCGGTCACCGGGTCGACGCGATCCCAGTCGTCGAGGCGGAAGGTCACGTCGCTGTTCTGCTGAACCTCGAAGACCACGACGTGGCCGCCCAGCGAATGGACGGTGCCGGCGGGCAGGAGGACGGCGTCGCCCGGCTTCGGGGTGAAAGCCGCGAGCTGCTCGCCGACGGTGTGGGTGCCGAGCGCCCGGCGCAGCGTGGCCGGCGTGCTGCCCGGCCGCAGGCCGGCGTAGACGCGGCTGTCCAGCGCGGCCTCGAGGACGACCCAGGCCTCGGTCTTTCCCGTCTCGTCCGCGGGCACGTGGTTCGTCTGCAGGTCCGAGGGGTGCACCTGGACCGAGAGCAGCGCCCGGGCGTCGAGGAACTTGAGCAGGAGGGGGAACCGCCGGAAGCGCGGGGCCCCCCTGCCGAGGATCTCCTCGGAGAAGCGGCCCAGGAGCTCGCCGAGGCTACGTCCGGCGAGCGGGCCGGCGGCGACGCGGCTCTGATGGTCGAGACGGTCGCTGAGCAGCCACGCCTCGCCGACCGGGCCGTCACCCGGCAGGGGTGCCGTCAGCAGAGCGGCCAGCCGCCGCCCGCCCCAGAGCCGGTACTGGAAGATCGGGGTGAACCGCAGGGGATAGAGCGGCGTGGGCGGGCCGGCCTGGGGGGACGTTCCGGGGAACCGGTCGGCCGGCTCCCGGTCCGCCTCCCGAGGCGCCGCGACGACGCCCAGCGCGGCTATCGGGATGGCCCCCGCGGGCCCGCCGCCGTCGTCGGCGCGGGACCCTCCGCCGCGGCGGCGCCCGGCGGCGCGGCAGCGCTCCGCAGTTCACGCAACTCGGCCGATTCGTCCAGCTGCTGCCGGCGCCGGCGCCTCCAGAGCATCCCGACCAGGGCGGTCAGGGCAACGGTGAGGACGATCGTGACCAGCAGGCCCACGGCGAGGGGGACGCCCACGGTCCAGCCCAGGTACCTGAGCTTGATCTGCTGCGAATTCTGGACGATGCCGACGACGATCGCCGCCGCCACCACCAGGGTGACGATGAGCGTCCAGTAGAGACCCGTGCCTCGGGATTGCCGCCGCACGGCGCGGCTCACCGGTGCTGCCAGCTGCTGCGGCGGGCGCGAGGCCGGACGATGAAGGTGATCAGCCAGAAGGCCATGAGGACGATCGCCGCCCAGAGGAGGAGGTGCATGGCCAACCCCAGGCTGAAGACGACGGCGACGAGGAGGAAGATCAGGGCGGCGCGAACCATGGGGAGGCTCCTTCGTGGGGCCGGGGGCCCCTGAGGAGGTCAGTGTGCGGTCGGGGTTGCAACAACCGCAGCAACTGCGGGGCGCCCACGGGGGTCCCCGGGCGGACGCGGGAACGGCCGGGACCGCGTCCGGTCCCGGCCGTCCACCATGACGAGGCGGGTGCGCTAGGCGGCGGCCCGCTTCTCCGTGCTGTCGATGACCATGGTCACCACCTTGCTGAGCAGGGCCGCGGCCAGGGCGTAGACGGCGATGGCCAGCAGGTCGGCCCACACGATGAGGTTCCCCGGCGCGGCGGTGGCGGTCTTGAAGATGCCGGCGAACGGGGCGGCGAGCGCCGATCCGACCGAGAAGATGAAGGCGGCGAAGCCGACGTTGGTCGCTCCCGCGGCGTGGAGCACGAAGTCCATGGCGAGGAGGACGAGGACGATCCCGGCGAGCAGGGCGACGATGCCCAGCCACGGTGATTGCCCCGACCACACGCGTGTCGAGCTGCGACGGGTCGAGGATCCGCTCACCGGATCGGACGTCGTCTGCACGGTGTTCGTCACGCCCCGGTAGCTCTGCCCATTTTCGCTGACAACCCTGTCCTGTACCTGCGTCTCGGTCATGTGAGGCCTCCTGTGGTCGATGGACCCCGAAGCCCTCTGAACCTACGGCACCGGGTGATCCCCACTCTGTCCGCGGCGCAGCAACAACCGCAGCAACAGGGGACTGGCATTCCGCGCCGCCTCCGGCGAGGCCGCGGTTAGCGGGCCGCCAGCAGGGAGAGGCCGGCGAGCAGGGACCAGACGACCACGCCTCCGAAGACGAGCCATCTGGCGATGATGCGGTGGTTGCGGGACTCGTGCGCCCGGCGACTCCGGAGATACGACTGGCGGGCACGAAGGCTGTCCTCGCCGGTGGCACGCAGCATCAGGGTTCTCTCGCGGGGCTCATGCCGCCGGGTGTGCGGGTCCCCGCGTCACAGGGAGCACTCTGCTGATGCGCCGTCACGCCGGCGAGGGCTGCTGATGCGCCTTGACGCGGGCTTCCCAGAAGCCCAGGCGTGACCGGAACCGGTCGGCCTGCGCCGCGACCACGGGGACGTTGGTCAGCTCGACCTCTCGCCTCGCCTCGGGTGACTGGGCCGCCATGAGCTCGTGGATCCGCGCCAGCACCGACACCTCCATCACCAGGACGTCGGCGTAGATGTCCCTCCAGAAGAGGGCCTGCTCCAGGGAGGCGGTGGCGGGATCTGCCTCGCCGTCCATGCCCAGAGAGTCGTCCCCGCCGCGGGTCGCCGCGACGATGTCGGGCCGCTCGTCGGCGATACGGGTGCGGTTCATGGACCACTGATACACCGGCCTGCGTAAAAAGATCAGCAACCGGTCCCGCGCGCCCCTCCGGCGAGATCGAACCGGCCGCCTCCCGTCCTGGTCCCGGCGAGTCCGCCTGACCGGATCGCCGCCATCGCACCGTTCCTCGGGGCCCCGTGGCGGACCCCCGCCCCCTTCTCCCAGGGTCCTTCTATAGTCATGCCCGATGGCGTCAGGGGCAGCGGCCGAACCCACGAGGGGCCCTCTTGAGGGGGAGGACATCGAGACCGAGCACTGGGAGGACGCCCGCCACTGGATGAGCATCTACGACGACCTCATCCGCTTCAAGCTCGGCCTGCTGGAGCGGGTCAAGCGGGAGCTGCCCAAGCTTCACCCGGTGGCCCAGCGGGCCGCCGACGTGGACGTCACCTACATCGAGGCCCAGATGGCGGGCTACCACGAGCGGCTCGACCTGTGGTACCAGCGGGTCTGGAAGCTCCACGGGCTGTGGCTGGACCCGAAGGACCGGGTGGTGCGCCACCGGGGCAAGGAGGCGGCGCTGACCAGCCGTGAGTTCGAGCTGCTGCAGTTCCTCCTGGAGCATCCGCACCGCTTCTACACCACGTCCCAGATCACCGGGTATGCCTGGTCGGATGCCGCGCTCCTCCCCGAGGAGGTGCGCAACTACGTGGGGCGGGTGCGAAAGATCCTGGCCCGGTTGGAGATCCCCTGTGATCTCGTCAACCGGCCAGGTCGCGGCTACTCGCTGACCTTCCGGAACACGGATTAGCGCCGGCTCCGGCGGTCGGTCAGCGGCCCGCGGGAGGAACGGCTCAGGACCAGCGCCGGCGGGAGCGGCCCATGACCACCCGCATGATCACGAGCAGGATCACGGCGCCGACGAAGGCGATGACCATCTCGGTGATGATGGTGTGGCCGGGGATGGTGAAGTTGATGTTGAGGATCTCGAAGAGGAAGCCCCCGGCGAGCGCGCCGATGATGCCGACGATGATGTCGGTGAACACTCCCTTGCCGTGGCCGGTCACCAGCTTGCTGGCCAGGAAGCCCGCCACCAGGCCGATGAGGGCCCAGATCAGGATCGTCCCGAAGTCGAGGCTGATTGTCACTGCACCGAACATGATTCTCCGATTGCGATGTGCCGCTGATTCGCGCTGTTGCGCGACGCCTTGGTTGGGGCTCCGCCCTGGGGGGAGGACAGTCGCCGCCGGAACCGTCTCCGGTCCCGGCAGGTGACCTTTGGGGGGTGAGGTCAGGCGGCCCGGTGCGCCGGGCGGTGAAGGGCCTTCGCCACCAGCGTGGCGACGACGATGGCCGCCGCCGTGTAGACGGCCATGGCCAGGACGTCGGCCCAGACCAGGAGATTCCCCTGGCTGGCGTACGTGCTCCTGAAGATCCCGGTGAACGGGGAGGCGAGGAAGGAGCCGACCGAGAAGGTGAGCGCGGCGAAGCCGACGTTCAACGACCCGGTGGCGTGGAACACGAAGTCCAGGGCCAGGAAGGCGAGAGCGACGAAGGCGAGCAGACCGATCGCCTTCAGCGCCGAGGATCGTCCCGACCATGCCCGCCCCGGGCTCCTCCGCGCCGAGGCTGCGGTGGCGGAATCGGCCGTCACCTGCGTGGTCGCCACACCCTCGTGGCTCCGCCCGCCGTCGCCGGCAACCCGCTCCTGCGTCTGCACGTCCGTCATCTCGACCCTCCTGTTCTGCACCCGACCCGGATGCCCTCTGAATCCGGGCACCGGGTGAAGCCCACTCTGGGCAGGGGGCCGCAACAACCGCAGCAACACTCGGGGGCTCCGGGCCCACCCTCCCGCGGCCGGTCACCCTGGGACTGTGGCCGCCGCGCCCGCCCGTCTGCCGGATCAGCGCCGGTCCGGCGTCCGGCCTGCCTTCAGCCTGTCACGAAACGGAAAGCCCCGCGGGTTAACCGTTCGTAACCGATAATCGAGTTGCCAGGCAGGCACCGGGGGAGGCCGACATTGTCCCGACGCACGGTGGTCAGGAAGGGTCTCACGGCAGCGGTCCTCGCCGGGGTCGCCGCGTCGGCGCTCGCGGCCGGGCCCGCCCTGACCCCATCCCCGAGCCGGACGGCGCCGTCCCTGTCCGCCCCGCCCCGAGGGGTGACCGTCACCGCCGGGGCGGCGGTCCCGGGACCCGCAGCGGCCTCCCCGTCGGCGGCCATCCACCTGCTGTCGAGCGGTGCCGGCGGGCTGATGCCCAACGGGCTGGCCCTGACCCCGCCGATGGGGTGGAACGGCTACAACCACTTCGGCCGCAAGGTGAGCGCGTCCCTCGTCGAGGCGGCGGCGCGGGCGCTGGTCTCCTCCGGAATGAAGGCGGCCGGCTATACGTACGTCAACCTCGACGGCGGCTGGGCGCTGCCGGCGCGCAACGCGCAGGGTGACCTCCAGCCTAACCCGCACCTCTTCCCCCAGGGCATCGCGCCGGTCGCACGCTACGTGCATTCGCTCGGGCTCAGGTTCGGCATCTACACCAGCGCGGGCACCAAGAACTGCGCCGGGACCAGTGCCGGCAGCTACGGCCACTACCAGCAGGACGCCCAGCTGTTCGCGTCATGGGGCGTGGACTACGTGAAGCTGGACTGGTGTTACGTGCCATTCCAGGACTACCGCGCGATGAGCCACCAGCAGGTGAGCCAGAGCCTCGCCTCAGAGATGGGTGAGGCCATCGCCGCCACCGGGCGGCCGATCGTGTACGACGTCAACGACACCCACGTCCAGACCGACAGGACGGTGACGTGGGGGCCGGATACCGGCAACCTCTGGCGCACCACCCGCGACATCCGGCCCAGTTACGCCAGCATGGTCCAGCACTTCACAGCCAACGTCTGGAACTACGCGAAGGCGGGGCCGGGCCGCTGGAACGATCCGGACATGCTCGAGGTCGGCAACCCCGGGCTGACCCTCACCGAGGCCCGCGCCCAGTTCAGCCTGTGGGCGGAGATGGCCGCACCGCTGATCGCCGGCAACAACGTGACCGCGATGTCGCCGGCGACGCGGACCATCCTCACCAACGCCTCGGTCATCGCCGTGGACCAGGACGAGCTCGGCAAGCAGGGCCATCCGGTGGCGAGCAAGGGCGGGCACTGGGTGCTGGCCAAGCCGCTGCAGAACGGGGATTGCGCCGTCGTCCTCTTCAACCAGACCGGCACAGCGGCGACCATCTCAACCAGCGCCTCCAGAGTCGGCCTGGGCGGAGCCGCCCGCTACACGCTGCGCAACCTGTGGACCCGCGCGGTGACCACGACCGCGGGGCCGATCAGCGCCCGTGTGCCCGCCCACGGCGTGGTCATGTACCGCGTCTCCGGGGGATCGGGCCAGCCCGCCTGAGCCGAGACGGAAGGGGGCGACGACCTGGCGGCAGGCCGGTGGGAGGCGAGCCGGCTCCGCCTGGAGCGCTGATGAGCCGCACGACCGGCTCAGCAGCGCACTACAGGGCTCGCATCCGGTTGTCGCGCGGGTTGTGCTCGAGCTCGGCCATGCCGAGCGCCTCGAGCAGGGGCGGGAGGTAGACGCCGAAGCGCCCGCGGAGACCCTTCTTGAGCCCGTACCAGCCGCCCGCGGGATTGGACGGCGACCGGCCCCAGGCCTCGACGGTTCCCTCGGGGGCGGGCTTCTGCTCGTCGGCCCCGCCCAGGGGCATCCAGCCGCCATGGGCGACGAGCATGGCGTGGAGGTCGTCGATGGCGGACAGCCGGTACCGCAGCTGCGTGCCGCCCACCTGGCACACCAGGGCCGGCGGATCGGCCGCGGTGTCGCGGTACATCCGGTACTCGGAGACGCCCGGCGCCGTGCTCAGGACCCAGGGATCGTCCTTCGTTCCCGAGCCGATGGCTGTCGACATGGCCTTCCCCTCGCTCCTCCGGTCCCCGGCCGGCGGGCCGTCGGGACGTCGCCGGTACAGTGATGGCGGTGTGGCCAGTATGGGGCAGGATCAGGGAGGGAGCATCGTCATGCAGAAGCGATCGGTGACGCGCCACGCGACGCGGTCGGCCGAAGCGGCGGACGAGAACGAGCGGCGGGTCAGAGGTGTCTTCGCCGAGCTGGCCGCGACCAGGCCCGGCAATGTCAGCGACATCGTCCTGGGCCTGGCGGAACGGTCCTTCGTTCACGTCTCCTTCCACGATCACACCGACGCCGAGGTCAACCCGGTCGCATCGACCGCCGCCTTCGCCCACTTCCAGCACGAGCACGAGACCCGCCGCGCCGGGAGCGTCGATCCACAGCCCGCCACGCTCGTCGGTGCCGACATCACCGCGATCGACTGACGGCCTGAGGCGGGCGGCCGGCCGCGGTGTGCCAGACCTGCGCGCCCCGTCCCCGTTCAGGGCGGGGCGAGCGTGCGCACCACGTCCTGCCGCGCTGGCCGGTTCCGCAGCTCCGCGCTAATGGACCTGGGAGCCGCTGATGCGGTACACATCGCGGATGCGAGCCGTCACCATCGCGGACCGCCGGATCACCGTCGCCGACCACCCCGAGCCCGCTCCCGGCCGTGGCGAGATCGGTGTCCGAGTCCGCGCCGCCGGTCTGAACGGCGCCGACCTCATGCAGGTCCAGGGCCTCTACCCGGCCCCACCCGGAGTCCCTCCCGACATCCCCGGGTTGGAGCTGGCGGGGGAGGTGGTCGAGGTGGGGGAGGGAGCCACGCGCTTCCGTCCCGGGGACCGGGTCATGGCCCTGCTGGCCGGCGGCGCCCAGGCCCAGGTCGCCGTGGTCGACGAGCGCCTCGCCATGCCGGTGCCCGCCTCGCTCGACTGGAACGCCGCGGGAGGTTTCCCCGAGACCTTCATCACCGCCCACGACGCGCTGATCTCCCAGTGCGGGCTGCGGGGCGGAGAGCGCCTGCTGGTGAACGGGGCCGCCGGCGGGGTCGGTACCGCCGCCGTCCAGATCGGGCTTGCCCGCGGTGCCCACGTGGTTGCGAGCGTCCGCGCCCCCGAGCTGCGCGACGGGGTGTCCGCGCTGGGCGCCGAGGTCGTCGATCCGTCCGGGATCATGGACCTGGGGCCCTTCGACGTGATCCTCGAACTTGTGGGGGCGGTGAACTTCCCGGCCAACCTCGGCGCGCTGGCGACCGGTGGGCGGATCGGCGTCATCGGCATCGGCGCCGGGGCGACCATCGAACTGAACCTGGGGCAGCTCATGGGCCGGCGCGCGCGCATCTCCGGCTCCACCCTGCGGTCGCGCACTCCGGAGGAGAAGGCCACCGCCGTGCGGCGGGTCGAGGCCGACGTGCTGCCGCTGGTCGCCGCCCGCCGGATCACGGTGCTGGTGCAGGAGGCCTTCGCCCTCGAGGCGGCGGCCGACGCCTACGCCCGCTTCCAGGCCGGCGCGAAGCTCGGCAAGATCGTCCTGTCGGTGGGGGAGGGCGGGGCGTAGGATCGGCCTGCCGTGCCCTCCGTTCCGATCCAATACGGTGAACCACCGGGGGTCGTCCCAGGATCGGTGTTCCCCAACCGCCGCGCCCTCCGCGAGGCTGGCGTGCATCGGCCGCTCCAGGCGGGGATCGACTTCGCCTCCGGCGGCGCGGCCGCTTCGGTGGTTCTCTCCGGCGTCTACCCCGACGATGACCAGGGGGACACGGTCATCTACACGGGGCAGGGCGGTCTGCAGCCGGGAACGTCCCGCGCCGTCGCGGACCAGCGTCTCGTCGCGGGGAATGCCGCGCTGATCCGCAACCGGAACCTCGGGATGCCCGTCCGGCTCATCCGCAAGGTCGGTGGCGCCTTCCGGTACGACGGGCTCTACGCGGTCGACAACTACCTGCGCGAGCGCCCGGCCAGCGACGGATTCCTGCGGTGGCGCTACGTCCTGAAGAGCCTGTCGCTCGCCCCGTCCCTCGCGGTGGGGGGGGGAGGGGACATGCCGTTGCGGGCGGCGCAGACGATCCAGAGGATCGTGCGCGACACGGCGGTCACCCGGCAGGTGAAGCGCATGTACGACTTCACCTGCCAGATGTGCAGCCTGGTGCTTCCCACCCCCGTCACCCCCTACGCCGAGGCGGCGCACATCCGGCCTCTCGGCCGGCCGCACGACGGGCGGGATGCGCTCGACAACGTGCTGTGTCTGTGTCCGAACGACCATGTGCTCTTCGACTTCGGAGCCGTCACCGTCCTCCCCGAGAGCCTGACGATCACGGGGGAGCCCCATCTCGAGGGGAGACCGCTCGTCATCGCCCCCGCGCATCGGATCGACCTGGTGAACTTCGACTACCACCGCGAGGCCATCTTCGTGCCGATCGTCGACCGGCCGGATCGCTGAGGTGGTGGTGCGGCGGACTCAGTCCGCTCCGCCCTCGACGGGCACCGGGGTGTGGCGGGCGATGGAGGCATGCATCGCCTCGAGGGCGGCCGTGTTGGCGCGTGAGTCGGCCAGCGAGTGCTGCAGTGGAGAGCGGCCGCGGATGGCGTCGGCGAGGTGTTCGACCTCGAGCTGGTACGGGTCGGCGAAGGGGAAGCTCTCCTCGGAGGGTTCGGCGCCGCCGGCGTAGACCTCCTCGGCTCCCCGGTGGAGCAGCAGCGTGGTGTGCGGCTCCCGCCGCATGCCCGTCCCCGGGAGCAGCAGCCAGCCGTCCGCCCCCACCACCTCCACCTGCGCGTACGGGTTGTGGAAGTCGAAGCTGACCCAGAACGGTGCCACCGCCTGGCCGGGGAACCGCATCACACCGGTGACGGTCGTCTCCACCGGTTGACCCTCCCGGGTGTCGGCCAGCCCGACGACCTCGATGGGCTCCGTGCCGAGCATGCCGCGGGCCATGCTGGTGGCGTAGCAGCCCATGTCCCAGACGATGCCGCCCCCCATGCCGGGGATGAAGCGGATGTTGGCGAGGTCCGTCGGCACGAAGAAGGCGAAGCCGACCCGCACGACGCGCGGCCGGCCGATCGCCCCGGAGGCGACCAGGTCGACGGCCCGCCGCCAGCGCGGCGCATGGCGGTACATGAAGGCTTCGAGCACGAGGCGTCCACTGGTGTTCGCCGCCTCGCCGATGCGATCCACCTCGCCGACCGACAGGGCCAGCGGCTTCTCGCAGAGCACGTGCTTGCCGGACCGGAGCGCCCTGATCGTCCATTCCGCGTGGAGGTGATTGGGGAGGGGGACGTAGACGGCGTCGATGGCGGGGTCGTCGAGCAGCGCCTCGTAGGAGGGGTAGGCACGGCAGCCCCAGCGGGCGGCGGCCGCCTCGGCGCGGTCGCGGGACCGAGAGGCGATGCCGCGCAGCTCACACCCATCGGCGGCGAGCAGACCGGGGATGAGCGAGTCGGCGATCGCGGCGGTGGAGAGCACCCCCCAGCGGATTGTGTCGGCGGACATTCCGAGCGGACCTCCCTGCAGCGGACGGCCCTCGCGCGGGTTAACGTCTGGCTAGGGTTCCGCGCCGCTGCCCGTCCCAGGATGCCACAGCCCCCCACGGACGGGTGACCGGATCGCTAGGCTACGTGGGTGGTTCCCGATCCTCCCAGCCGGCCCACCGGGTCCCGCTGGCGACCGGTCCGAGTGCTGGCGGCCGCTGCCGCGTGCCTTCTGGCTCTCGTGGCCGGCTCGTCGGGTCTGATCCACGGCCTGTCCGCGTCGGCCCCGGGCGGTGGGATCCACCAGGGGGTCGCCGCGCTGGCGACCACCGCCACCCCGACGCCCCTCCCGACGCCGACGACGGTCCCGACGCCGACCCCCGTCCCGACTCCCCCTCCCTTCTCGGCCTGCTCGACGGTCAGCTCGGCGAACCTCTCGGTCCCGGTTCTCGAGTACCACTTCGTGCGCACCGTCAACGGGGCGCAGGACCCGCTGGGGTGGTCCCTCTCCACGACGCCCGCCAACTTCGCCGAGGAGATGGCGCTGCTCGCCTATGACCACGTCCACGTCATGACCATGAGCGAGTTCACCAGCGACCTGGCGGCGCACCAGCAGCCCACCTGCAAGTCGGTGGTGCTGACCTTCGATGACGGCCTCCTGTCCATGGCCACGGCGGTCGCGCCCCTTCTCTATCAGTACGGCTTCCCGGCGACGTCGTTCGTCATCAGCAGCTTCATTGGCACGGCCGGGTACATGTCCGCGTGGCAGATCCTCTGGATCAAGTCGCTGGGAATGACCATCGGCGACCACACCGTCCACCACCTGGCGCTGGCCAAGCTGCCGGCGGCGCAGGCGGACTCCGAGATCGTGAACGCGCAGCAGACCATTGCAGCCCTCATCCAGCAGCCGGTGGTCGACTTCTGCTACCCCATCGGCTCGTACGACGCGCAGGTCGAGGCCCAGATCCAGGCGGCCGGCTTCCAGGAGGCTTTCGCCGAGGGCAACGGTGCGACCGAGAACTGGGGCAACCGCTTCGCCCTCTCCCGGCACGAGGTCCTGGGTTCGTGGAGCATCGCCACCTGGGCCGCGGTCGTCGGCATCGCGCCGCCCCCGCCGGGATGGACCCCGCCGCCGCCACCCTATCCGGCGCCGCCGCCGATGGGCTCGTAGGGAGGGGCCGGGTCCGGTCCGGGCGTGAGGGGGGCGCCGTTGTCGCGATCGGGGATGGCGTGCGCGCCCCGGCGAGGCGATGGAGCCACCGTGTCGACAGTTTGGCCGGCGATCGGCGATGGCCGCCGCCTGGCGACGTGGAGGGTTCACGGCGGCGCCGGCAGCTCTCCCGACTTTGAACTCTGAACTCATGTCACCTGCGGCAGAGCCATCCGGCTCCGGCGTAGAATCCGCGGACCGCAGATTCTCCAAGGGGTAGGAGTCATGATGCGTCCACGGCGTGCACGGCGCGGATTGTGGTTCAGGGGGGCCGACCCGGAGCATCCGGGGCGGAGGCCGAGCCGGATCAGGCGTGGCTCCGTCGGGATTGTCGCCGCCACCCTGCTGGTGGGGGGCGCGACGGTGGCGAGTCCGGTTGCGCTGGCATCCACCTCGGCGCTCACATGGGGTGCCGCGTCGCGTGTCGATCACCAGGCCCCCTACTACGGCTATTCGATCCAGGGGGTCTCCTGCCTGAGCAGCGGCCTCTGCGTCGCGGTGGACGACGGCGGCGACGTTGTCACCACGCCCAACGCCCTGGCGACGAGCCCGGTATGGACGGTGACCCACGTGGACACCAACCGCCGGCTCTCGGCCGTCTCCTGCCCCGGCAGTGGCCTGTGCGTCGCGGTGGACAACGCGGGCGCCCTGGTCACATCGACCAACCCCACCGGTGGACCATCGGCGTGGACGGTGACCTCCCTCCTGACGGGCCTGAACGTGGTGTCCTGCCCGACGACCACGCTCTGTGTCGCTGGCACCTCCTTCGGCTACGTGGCGACGTCCACGAACCCGACCGGCACTCCATCTGCCTGGTCGAACGCCGACGTGGACGGCAGCACCCAGCTGAAGGGGCTGTCGTGCCCCAGCAGCACTCTCTGTGTTGCCGTGGACAGCGCGGGCAACGTGATCACCTCGACCAACCCCACGGGTGGGGCGTCGGCCTGGACGGTGACCCATGTCGACGGCACCAACACCGTCTTCGGGGTCTCCTGTTCGAGCACCAGCCGCTGTGTCGCCGTGGACAGCGCGGGCGACGTGGTGACCTCGACCAATCCCACCGGGGGAGCCTCGGCGTGGACCGTGACCAACGTGGACACCACCCCCTGGGTGTATGCCGTGTCCTGCCCCAGCAGCAGCCTGTGCGTCGCCTCGGATTCCTCGGGCGGGGTGGTCACCTCCACCAATCCGACCGGGGGAGCCTCGGCCTGGACGAGGGCGCAGGCCGATACCCTCTCCCTGTTCGGGATGTCCTGTCCGAGCACCGGCCTCTGCGTCGGGGTGGACTCAGACGGCGATGTCATGACGTCCAGCAACCCCACCGGGGGAGCATCCGCCTGGACGGTGACGCTCGTCGACGGTTCCGATGCGCCCGACGCCGTCTCCTGTCCCAATGGCGGCTTCTGCGCCGCCGTGGACGGTTCCGGCAACGTCGTCACCTCCACCAATCCCACCGGGGGAGCCTCGGCGTGGACCGTGGCCCACGTCGACAGCTACAACACCATGTACGGCGTCTCCTGTCCCACCAGCGGGATGTGCGTCGCCGTGGACGACAGCGGGAACGCGGTCTCCTCCACCAACCCCACCGGGGGCGTGTCGGCCTGGACGGTGACCCGCGTGGACGGGAATGTCCTCTACGCGGTGTCCTGTCCCACCAGCGGTCTCTGCGTCGCGGTAGACAACGTGGGCGACGTGGTCACCTCCACCAACCCGACCGGGGGGGCGTCGGCCTGGACGGTGACCAAGGTGGACGGTATCGGATGGCTGAACGGGGTGTCCTGTCCCACCACCCACCTCTGCGTCGCGGTGGACCCTCTCGGCGACGTGGTCACCTCCACCAACCCGACCGGGGGAGCCTCCGCCTGGACTTTGACCTCCATCGGCGCCGAATTCAGCCCGTACGCCGTCTCCTGCCCGAGCAGCCTCCTCTGCGTCGCCGTCGATTCCGAGGGCGGGGCGGTGACCGCCACCAACCCCACCGGTGGGACGTCGGCCTGGACGGCGGCCGACGTGGACGGTTCCCGCTGGCTCAACAGCGTCTCGTGTTCCAGCCTGCAGCTCTGTGTTGCCGTGGACGTCAGCGGGAACGCTGTCTCCTCCACCAACCCCACGGGCGGGGCGTCCGCCTGGACGGCGACCAACCTGAGCGCCAATGACGACTGGCTGGGCGGGGTCTCGTGTCCCCCCGGCGGTCCCTGCGTGGTGGTGGACGAGACCAGCGGCAGCGTGACGACCGGGACGAGCTCGGTGAGCCTCCAGGATCTTCCAAGCACACAGCAGTACTTCCTCCACGGCAGTGACGGGAGCACCTGGGAGTCGATGGACACGACCCTGCTCGCTGACACCTTCACCCCCGCCACCACGGGCACCGCCCTGTTCAGCGCCAACGCCGATCTGTGGACCGAGGACGCCGGCTTCAACCAGGACCTCGGCATCTGCCTGGTGGCCGGGGCGCTGGTGCTATCCAGCTGTCCCTCGGTCGACGTGCTGGCCTGGAAGGAGTCCGGCGGCTTCGCCGGCACCTACTCGCCCAACGCCGCCTACGTCCAGGCGGCCGCGGCGGTGCTCGCGGGGTCGACCGAGACGGCCTTCGTCGTTTGGAAGACCAACATCGCAATGCCCGCCGGGGACACCATCGCCGCCGGCGCGGGCGGCGGCCCCAGCTTCTCGCCGGCACGGCTGACGGTGACGCTCCCCGACACCAGCGACGTCGTGAGCGGCGCGTCGAGCACGCAGCAATACGCGATGAACGGCAGCGACGGCTCCACATGGAAGTACGTCGACGCCGGCGCCCTGAAGCTGACCCTGACCCCGGCGAGCAGCGTCGACACCGTTCTGTCCGCCAACGCGGACCTGTGGACGTCGAATGCCGGCTTCAACCAGGACATCGGCATCTGCGTGGCCGCCGGGGCCACCCTGCCGGCGGGCAGCTGTCCCAGTGCGGACGTGGTCATCTGGAAGGAGTCGGGAGGCTTCGCCGGGACCTTCTCGCCCAACGCCGCCTTCGCCCAGACGGCAGTGGCGATGAGCGCCGGCACCTACTCGGTGGGGCTGGTGTGGAAGGCCAACAAGGTGATGCCCAGCGGTGACACGATCACCATCGGAGCGGGCAGCGGCCCCTACTCGCCCACCCGCCTGGTGGCGCTGCAGTACCCGGCCGGCGGCGGTGGCGAAACCTTCGCCTCGAGCACCAAGCAGTACCTCATGAGCGGCGGCAGTGACGGCGCCACCTGGAAGGTGCTCGACGCCACCAGCCTGACGCTCACCGTGCCGCAGGCCACCGGATGCCAGCTGGCCATCGGCGGCAACGCCGATCTGTGGACCGAGGCCGCCGGCTTCAACCAGGACATCGGCATCCAGGTCACGCCGGCAGGTGGGACGGCATACGTGGCCGCCTGGAAGGAATCGGGCGGTTTCGCCGGGACCTTCTCGCCCAATGCAGCCTTCGTCGAGACGGTGATCCCCATCTCCGCCGCCTCCAGCTACAGCATCACCCTGGTGTGGAAGACCAACGTCGCCATGCCGTCCTCCGACCAGATCGCCGTGGCGGCGGGCAGCACCGGCGCTTACTCGCCGACGACCCTCACGGCCACCAAGCACTGCTGAGCTTCGAGGCCCTGCCGCTTCGGGGGCCGGCTGGCATGATGGGGGGCATGCCCTGCGTCGGACCGCGGCCCCCGGAGCTCCCGGCGGTGATCGCCGCCACCGATCCGGCGCGCCCACTCTTCGGCCGCGCCGTGGTCACCACCCTACTGGCCGCGGCCGTCTTCACCGCGGTCACCGACCCGACGAAGAATCTCAAGCCGATCTACGACCACGCGCCCTGGCGGAACGATCCGTTCGACACCGTCTACTCCTTCGCGGTGTTCTTCGTCCCCCTCGTGGCACTCCTCTGCGCCGCGCGCGCACCCCTGTGCCGGAGGTCGGAGCCGCTGCCGATCGCTCGCGTTCAGGGCCTGCTGCGCGGGTGCCAGGTCGCCGCGGGGGCCATGGCGATCACCCTGCTGACCGAATGGGCCGCGGTCGCCGCCGGCGCCAACCGCGGCGCGTGGGACGGCATCACCGCCCTGCTCATCGGCTCCGTCGCCGTCTCGACAGCACTCACCGGCCTCGCCATCCACGACCTGGTCCGCGCCGGCATGCCGCGAGGAGATGGCGGCACGGACGCCGCACCGGCCGCAGACTGGCTCGGCGACATCGTCGCCGTGGCGGAGCGGGAGAGTCCCCGGCTCGGCCCGCTTCGCACCCCGGCCGTCGCCCTGCTGCGATGGCTGGACGCACGGCTGCTGACGGTGGTCCGCCGGCACCCGCTGGTGGCTGCCGCGCTGGCGTCCCTCGTCTTCGCCCTGGGCGTCGGCGGATGGCAGGCGATCTGGGAGGGCTACGGCACGGCGGCCTTCCTCCTGACCTTCGGCGTTCTGGGTTGCGGCGTCTTCAGCTTCGTGGTCGCGGCGGGCTCGTACCTCGGCTTCGTCCGCAGCGACCGTCCCCTGCGCGGAGCGCGGAGGCGCGCTCTCGACGCGGTGGTGACCGCCGGGGCCTGCGTCGTCATCACCCTCGCGTTCCGGGCTTCGCTGTGGTGGATCGTGGGCAGCCGCGACGCCGTGGCGGGCACCCATCAGCTGGCGGCGCTGCTGGCCCTTGCGGCGTGCGCCGGTTTCGTCGCCGTCCTCGCGGGGGAATCGCTGGCCGGAGCCCACGCCCGTCCGCCCCGCTGACCGTCCTCAGCCGAGGCGGGACACCCAGCGAGGCGGGATTCTCGGCTTGCGACCCTGTGCGGGCGCCCGTAAGATCCACGGACGTGGTAGGAGGGGAAGCCACATGCGGTCTGTTCCGGCGTGGACTGGCTGTGCGGGTTCCAGTTGGAGGTGCTCGCCGCTGCACATGAAGCAGCCGCAACCCTTCCGGGGATGGCCGACACGGGTAGAGCTAGGAATAGAGCGACTGCCCCGGCGTAGGAGGGGAAACGGGCCTTGCGCTGTCAATACCTGGGGTCGACTCGCTGCGGATCGGGGCTTCGAGGATCTCTTGTCCCAGTAGTGAGGCTTCTCGCCCCAGGGCCGGTCCCGGCGTCAGGGCATGATCCCGCCCACCCCGATCGATACCGAGACCGCGACCATCACCACCAGGGAGAAGCGGAACACCTTGCGCCCCCAAGCGGTGTCGTCCACCGCCCTGAAGCCGCGAAGGCCGAGCGCCAACCATGCGGCACCGACGGTCGCCGCGATGACCAGTGAGGTGATCCCGGCACCGCCGACCAGCGTGAGCGCGGCGGCCGCGCCCAGGAATGCCCCCATGCACAGCACCATCTCCAGCTTGGTGGCTCGCATCCGCTCGGTCACGAGCATCGCGGGCAGACCGGCGGCACGGTACTCATCGGCGCGGTAGATGGCGATCGCCGCGAAATGCGGAATCTGCCAGAGCGCCAGCATGACGAAGAGCACCACCACGGTGGCGTCGATCCGTCCTCTGGCGGCGCAGTATCCGCCAGCCACCGAGGCCGCCCCGGGGAGGGCGCCGATCATGGCTGCGTGGGCTGAGCGCCGCTTGGCCAGCGCGTAGCCCACCGTGTAGAGGAGAAAAGCGCCGGTGCCGATGGCGACCGTGAGCCAGTTGACGAACACGGCCAGGACGGCAACCCCGGCGGCGCCCAGGAGCCCGTACAGCGCCATCGCCCTGCCCGCCGACACCGTCCCGGTTGCCAGGGGCCGGTTCCGAGTGCGCGGCATCCTCTGGTCGATCTCCCGATCGGTCAGGTTGTTGACCGAGCACGCGGCCGCCGCCACCAGCGCCGTGCCCAGCAGCGCCGGCGCCAGGGTGAAGGTGGCCCGACCTCGAACGGCGAGCATGAAGCCCGCCGCGGCGGTGAGCACGTTGGCCAGGACCATCCACGGCTTGGCCACCGCGAGATAGGCCGGCCAGCCTCGCATCGCCTAGATCCCACCCTCGGAGTTCATGTACTGCTGCTGCTGAGAAATGGTCATCCGGTTGTCGAGGTTGCGCATGATCCAGAGAGATCCGAGCACCAGGATCAGCACGACGATCGCCATGGAGATGAACATGAGGAGCTTCCAGCGCGGCCGCGACTCGGTGCCGAGGTGGAGGAAGCAGTACAGCTGGGTGCCGAACTGGGCCAGCGCGGCGACCAGGATCACGGCAACCAGCGGTCCGGTGGGCAGCACCCGATCGGTGACCAGGAGGTAGGCCGCGATCGTGAAGAGGATCGACATCGCGAACCCACTGACGTAGGAGCGAACCCCGGCGTGGGCCAATCCCGAATCGAGCCGCTCGGTGCCGGCGTGCTGGCTCATACCCGCGCCGCTCCCATCAGGTAGACGATGGTGAAGATGAAGATCCAGACCAGGTCCAGGAAGTGCCAGAAGATGCTGAGCAGGGTGAGGCGGCGGACGTTGCCCCGGGTCAGCCCCCGCCCCAGCACCCGGCTGATCATCACCGCCATCCAGATCAATCCGATCGTGATGTGGGCCCCGTGGGTCCCCACCAGGGTGAAGTACGCGGAGAGGAAGCCGCTCCGCGACCACCCCGCCCCGGTGGTGGCAAGGTGGTGGAACTCGACCAGCTCCAGGGTGAGGAAGGTGAGGCCGAGCGCGAAGGTCGCGGTGAACCAGGCAACCACCGCGTTCCTCCGGCCGTCGCGTGCCGCCAGCATCCCCAGACCACAGGTGAAGCTGCTGGTGAGCAGGGCCATGGTCTCCGCGAGCACATAGGGCATGTCGAAGATCTGGTGGCCGGACGGGCCGCCCGCGGTGTTCTTGTGCAGGACCGCGTAGGTCGCGAACAGGCTCGCGAAGAGCACGCAGTCGGTCATGATGTAGACCCAGAAGCCGAAGACGGCGCGGTCGTCGGCCTCCACCTCGTGGTCGAAGTGCTGAACGGCGCGCGCGGCCTGTACGCTCATGCCAGACGCGCCCTCGCCCGGGACTCGATCCCCTCCACCTCGGCCGCGGCGATGACGCGCTCACTGTCGTCGGTGGCGGTGGTTCGGATCGCCAGGACCGTGATGATGGCGAGGATCGCCAGCGGGGGCGCCCAGTACATCTGCCAGATCAGGGTGAAGCCGAGCACGAACGCCAGCATCCCGATCGCCAGCCCGGCTGGGGTGTTGGCCGGCACCCTGATGTCCTCATACCGGACGGCTGCGGCGTCGGAGGCGTCGCCCCGCTGCTTGGCCGCCCAGAACGCGTCCCTGCCCTCCGCCACGGGCAGCACCGCGAAGTTGTAGACCGGGGCGGGAGAGGGGATCGACCACTCCAGGGTCCGGCCGTTCCACGGATCCCCGGTGGTGTCGCGGTTCTGCTTCCGCTGTAGCACGCTGAGCGCCAGTTGCAGCAACATGATCGCCACGCCCGCTGCGATGATCAACGCACCGAGGCCCGCCACCACGAAGAGCGGCTGCCAGCCGGTGGCGGCGGCGTAGTTGCTGGTCCGCCGGGTCACCCCCATGAAGCCGAGCAGGTAGAGGGGGCCGAAGGCGAGCACGAAGCCCACGATCCAGCACCACGCCGAGTACTTGAGGAGCCGATCGTTCATCTTGAAGCCGACGATCTTGGGAAGCCAGTAGATCAGCCCGGCGAAGTCACCGAAGACCACCCCGCTGACGATCATGGTGTGGAAGTGGGCGACCAGGAAGAGGCTGTTGTGGAGCTGATAGTCGATGGCCGGCACCGCCAGCATGACCCCGGCGACCCCGCCGATCGTGAACAGAAAGATGAAGCCCATGAAGAAGTACATGGGCGCGCTGAAATGGATCCGGCCCCGATACATGGTGGCCAGCCAGTTGAAGATCTTCACCCCGGTGGGGATGGCGATGATCATCGTCATGATCCCGAAGAAGGCGTTGACGTCGGCCCCCGCCCCCATCGTGAAAAAGTGGTGCACCCAGACCGTGAAGGAGAGCAGGGTGATGGCGGCCAGCGCCAGGACCATCGAGACATACCCGAAGAGCGGCTTGCGTGAGTAGGTCGCGACCACCTCCGAGAAGATCCCGAAGGCGGGCAGCACGAGGATGTACACCTCAGGATGGCCCCATGCCCAGATCAGGTTGACGTACATCATCATGTCGCCGCCCGAGGTCGCGGTGAAGAAGTGGGCTCCCACGGCCCGGTCGAGAAAGAGCAGGGCCAGGGTCACGGTGAGGACGGGGAAGGCGAACATGACCAGGAACATGCTGCACAGCACGCTCCAGCAGAAGAGTGGCAGGCGCATCAGGGTCATCCCCCGACAGCGCATCCGGAGGATGGTCACGAAGAAGTTGATCCCCGAGAGCAGGCTGCCGATGCCGGCGATCTGCAAGCTCCAGATCCAGTAGTCGACCCCCACCCCCGGGCTGTACTGGAGTTCCGAGAGCGGCGGGTAGGCGAGCCATCCCGCCGCCGAGAACTCACCCACGCCGAGGGAGGCGTTGATGAGCACCATCCCGGAGAAGAACAGCCAGAAGCTGGTGGCGTTCAGGTACGGGAAGGCCACGTCGCGAGCCCCGAGCTGGAGCGGCACCACCAGGTTGATGATGCCGAACATCAGCCCCATCGCGACGAAGAAGATCATGATCGTGCCGTGAGCTGAGAAGAGTTGCTGGAAGGTGCTGGTCGGGACCACGCCGGCGGCGGTCCCCACCGAGGTCACCTGCTGGCCCCGCATGAGGATCACGTCGACCCCACCCCTGATCAGCATCAGCACCGCCACGATGATGTACATGACCCCGATCTTCTTGGGGTCGACTGTGGTCAGCCACTCCTTCCACAGCCAGCGCCAGCGCCGCAGGTAGGTCACCAGGGCGACCACGGCGATCAGCCCGAGCCCCATGGAGACCACCGCCAACTGGGTCACCAGCACGCTCGGGAAGAGGCTGCTCCAGGTGAGCCGTCCGAAGATCCCGGCGACGGTCATCAGGCCGCCTCGTGGGCCGGCCCGGCGCGCCCGCCGCTGGCCGCCGCCGTGGTTCTGCTGACCGCCGCGCTCGAGCCCTGGTGGTAGCTGCCCACGATGGTCTCGAAGAGCTGTGCGTCATCGTCGACGTAGTAGGACACGGGGGCATTCGACGACGGTTGGGCGAGGCTCGCATAGCTCGCCGCGTCCAGATGCTCCGCTGAGCCTTGGGCCATCTCGACCCAGGACTGGAAACCGGCGGCCGAGACCGAGACGGCCTGGAAGTTCATGGTCGAAAAGCCGACTCCGCTGATGTTGGCCGAGAGGCCGGCGAAGGTGCCCAGAGCGGTGGCGTTCAGGTTGAGCTCGGTCTCCATCCCGGGCATCGCATAGATCTGGCCGGCCAGCTGAGGGATCCAGAGCGAGTTCATGGGTGCGTCGGAGGTGATCAGCAGGCGGACGGGGACGCCCTCGGGGATCACCAGCCGGTTCACCGACGCGATGTGTTGGTCGGGGTAGATGAACAGCCATTTCCAGTCCAGGGCCACGACCTGGACGGTGGTGGTCGGGGCGCTCGAGCTCAGTGAGCGGTAGGGATCCAGCGTCTGGGAGCTGAACCAGGTCACCACCGAGAGCACCACGATGAGCAGGGTGGGCAACCCCCACCACACCAGCTCCACCTTGGTGTTGCCCTCCAGGGTGGGGTCGTACGTCGCGTTGCCACGACCCTCGCGGTATCTCACCGCGAAAGCGATGGCGAAGACGTAGACGGGAACGACCACGAGGAGGCTGAGGGCGGCGGCGAAGACGATGAGGTGGAACTCTTGGAGGGCGATGGTGCCCTTGGGATTCAGGACCTGGATGTCCACGGTTCTCAGATACGCGACCAAGCCCACCAGGACAGCCGCGACCACGATCACCACCGCGGCGGCGCGGACCCTCAGCCGGGCTTTCCTGCTCATCCCGAAGTCATGCGTTGGACAGCGGATCGAGCCTCCCCCCGGGGGCCCCCGACGAACCCTGGAAACGGCATCGCGCTCACCAAAACGCCGGAAGCGTACTGCGTCGGTGCGGGCAACCCTAGGGCCAATTGACCTTGGTATTTCCGGAAGATCGGCCCAGCCGCACACGGTGATCGGACCGCGCTCAGACCGGTATCGGTGGTCGCTCGTCGACCACGTGACAGGCCATGACCTGCGAACAACGGGTTTGGCACGCGGGACGGGGATCCCCTTACTGGCAATCATGGTCCTTGGTCTCGCTCGGTTCTGAGACCGAGTCGAGCGTGCGGCCCGCTCCTGCTCCGGCACTTCGGATCCCCCGCCGCAGGCGGAGAATGGGCGCCGATGAACCGGCTCGACGGGCGGGTGATCCTCAGTCCCACCGACCTGGTCGGTGCCCTGGTCTGCGAGCACCTCACCCAGCTGGAGCTGGCCGCCACCCGCGGGGAGCTGGTCCGACCGCAGCGGGCGGACCCGGAGCTGGACCTGCTGGCGCGGCGTGGCGAGGCGCACGAGGCATCCCAGCTCGCCCTCCTCCGCGCCGCCGGCGCCACCGTCGTCGAGATCGGTGACCACGAGGAGAGCCTGGAGGGACTGCGGGCGGCGGAGGCGGAGACCCTCGCCGCCATGCGCGCGGGCGCCGGCGTCGTCTACCAGGCGGCGTTCTTCGACGGGACCTGGCGCGGGCGGGCCGACTTCCTCCTCCGCGTCCCCATCCCCAGCCGTCTCGGCGGCTGGTCGTACGAGGTCGCCGACGCCAAGCTCGCCCGCTCCGTGCGGGTCAGCGCGCTGCTCCAGATGTGCGAGTACTCGCTCCACGTCGAGCGGCTCCAGGGCACCGCTCCCGAGAGGATTCATGTCCTCCTCGGCAGCGGTGCGCGCGAGACGCACCGGCTCGCCGACTGCGCCGCCTACCACCGTGCGGCGCGGCGGCGTCTCGAGGAGACCGTCCTGGGCGCTCCGGCGGTGACCTACCCCGACCCCGTGGAGCACTGCGGCGAGTGCCGCTGGCGCGACGGCTGCATGGCGCGGCGCCGGACCGACGACCATCTGTCGCTGGTCGCCGGCATGAGCCGCGAGCAGACGCGGCGCATGGTGGCGGCGGGCATCCCCACGGTGGCGGCGCTGGCGGCGGCGCCGGAGGCGCCGAAGCCCGACATGGGCACGGCTCCCTGGTACCGGCTCCGCCAGCAGGCCCGGCTCCAGATGGAGGAGCGTGGCACCGGGAGGCCCGGCTACGAGCTGCTCGACATGCCCCTTCCCGGCATCGGCCTGGCGTCGCTCCCACCCCCATCTCCGGGAGACGTCTTCTTCGACATCGAGGGCGACCCATTCGTCCTCGACGGGGGGCTGGAGTACCTCTTCGGCGTCGTCGAGATCGCCGGCGACGGCACCCTCTTCCACCCCTTCTGGGCGCACGACCGCGCGCAGGAGAAGATCGCGTTCGAGGCGCTGGTCGACTTCCTCATCGAGCGGCTGGACCGCGACCCCGCCATGCACGTCTACCACTACGCGACCTACGAGCCGGCGGCGCTCAAGAAGCTCATGGGCCGTCACGCCACGCGGGAGGACGAGGTCGACCGGCTGCTGCGCGGCGGGCTGCTCGTCGACCTGTACCAGGCGGTGCGCCAGGGCGTCCGCGTCTCCCGCGAGAACTACTCGCTGAAGAGCCTGGAGATCTTCTACATGGCCAAGCGCCAGGAGGCGATCGCCGACGCGGGGTCGAGCATCGTCGCCTACGAGCAGTGGTTGGAGACGCGCGATCAGCGGATCCTCGACGACATCGCCGAGTACAACCAGCGCGACTGCGTGTCGACCCGGCTGCTGCGCGACTGGCTGGAGGAACTGCGCGAGGAGCTGGCTGCCCGTGACGGTGCCGGTGTCCCCCGCCCGCCTGAGCGCGACCCCATGCCCTCGGAGGCGCTGTCGCTGGCGATCTCAGGCACGCGCACGCTGGCTGGGTCGCTGACCGCGGGGCTGGCGGAGGACCCGCAGGCGCGGACCGGAGAGGAGCGGGCGCGGTGGCTGCTCGCCCAGCTCCTCGAGTGGCACCGGCGGGAGGACAAGTCGGAGTGGTGGGAGTTCTTCAGCCGCTGCGCCATGACCGTGGAGGAGCTGGTCGACGATGCCTGGGCGATCGGCGGCCTGGTCCATGCGGGCCCGCTGCGCTCCATGGACCGGGGCACGGTGCACGGCTACGCCTTCGACCCGTCGCAGGAGTACAGGCTGGAGGTCGGCGACACCCCGTACGACCCGAGCACCGGCAAGCCCGCCGGCGAGGTGGTCGCCATCGACCGCGACCGCGGCTGGATCGAGCTGAAGCGGGGCCGCGCCCACCAGGCCCGGGGCCAGCCGGTGTCCCTGGTCCCGCCGCCGCCGATCGACACGAGGGGGAAGCGCGAAGCCCTGCAGCGGCTCGCCAGCTGGGTCGCCGGCAACGGGATGGAGGGACGAGGCCCGCACTCGGCGGCGCGCGATCTCCTCCTCGGCGGCGCGCCCCGCCTCATCGGCGGGTCCCCGGCCGAGGCGCTCCTCGCTGCCGGCGAGGATCCCGTCGCCGGCACCTGCCGCCTGGTCGCGGACCTGGACGGCTCCTGCCTGGCGGTGCAGGGCCCCCCCGGATGCGGCAAGACGTACACCGGGGCCCGGGTCGTCGTCGACCTGGTGGCCCGCGGACGGAAGGTCGGCGTCTCCGCCTTCACCCACCGCGCCATCGCCCACCTGCTGGAGGAGGTGACGCAGGTCGCCGCCGACACGGGCCAGACCGTCCGCATCCTCCAAAGGTGCCGGGAGGGTGAGGAGCCCACCGTTCCGGGCGTCCGCCCTGCCAGGGACGCGAAGGACGCGGCCGCCAGGCTGGACGCCGGCGAGGCCGACGTCGTGGCCGGCACCTCGTGGTTCTTCGCCGCCGAGGCGCTGGAGGGCCGCCTCGACGCCGCCGTCATCGACGAGGCGGGGCAGATGTCGCTGGCCGACGCCTGCGTCGTGGGCTCGGCGGCGCGCAGCCTGGTGCTGCTCGGCGATCCCCAGCAGCTGGCCCAGCCGGCGCGGGGGATCCATCCGCCCGGCGCGGAGGCGTCGGCTCTCGAGCACGTCCTGGGCGGCATGGACACGATCCCCCCCGACCGCGGCGTCTTCCTGCCCACCACGCGCCGCATGCACCCGGCGGTGTGCGGGTTCGTCTCCGCCGCCTTCTACGACCGGCGCCTGCTGCCGGTGCCCGCCTGCGCCCAGCACCGCCTCGAGGGGCCGGACGGGCGGCCGCTGATGGGATTGCGGCACGTGCCCACGCCGCACACAGGGAACCGGACCTGGTCCCCGGAGGAGGTCGCCGAGGTGTCGCGGCTCGCCGGGGCCCTGGTGGGGGCCTCGTGGAGCGACGCCGGCGGGGCGCCGCGCCCGCTGACCCTGGACGGAATCCTGGTGGTCGCCCCCTACAACGCGCAGGTGCAGCGGCTGCGCCAGGCCCTCCCGGAGGGCGCCCGGGTCGGCACGGTCGACCGGTTCCAGGGTCAGCAGGCGCCGGTGACCGTGTTCTCGATGGCGACGTCGAGCGCCGAGGACCTGCCCCGCAACTTGGAGTTCCTCTACAGCCGCAACCGCCTCAACGTCGCCGTCTCGCGCGCCCAGGCGCTCTCGATCGTCGTCTGCGCGCCCGCCCTGCTGCGTGCACGCTGCCGGACACCCGAGCAGCTGCGTCTCGTCAACAGCCTGTGTTCATACGTTGAATGGGCCGAGTCCACCGGCCCGGCGGCGCCCGGGCTCCTATGATGGGCGGGCGCCGGGGCCGGGCACCGGCCGCGGACCCCAGAGGTGAGAGCGTGAAGATCGTCGAGGCCAGGGTCATCGTCACCTGTCCGGGCCGCAACTTCGTGACGCTGAAGCTGACCACCGACGACGGCATCACGGGCCTCGGCGACGCCACCCTCAATGGGCGTGAGCTGTCGGTGGCGAGCTACCTCGCCGACCACGTCTGCCCGCTCCTCATCGGCCGCGACGCCGCCCGCATCGAGGACACCTGGCAGTACCTGTACAAGGGCGGCTACTGGCGCCGCGGGCCGGTCACCATGACGGCGATCGCCGCCGTCGACACCGCCCTCTGGGACATCAAGGGCAAGGCGGCCGGCATGCCCGTGTACCAGCTACTCGGCGGCCGCAGCCGCGACCGCGTCACCGTGTACGGGCACGCCAACGGGGAGACCATCCCCGAGGTGCTCGACGAGGTCGCCCGCTTCCTGGAGCTCGGCTACACCGCGGTGCGCGTGCAGGTGGGCATCCAGGGGATCAGCTCCATCTACGGCGTGAGCCCGGACGCGGCCCACCGCGAATCCGGGTACGTGCCCGCCGAGGCCGTCACGCAGGAGACCTCGGACTGGTCGACCGCCCGCTACCTGCACCAGGTCCCGGCGCTCTTCGAGGCGGTTCGGGAGAGGTACGGCTTCGACATCGCCCTGCTGCACGACGCGCACCACCGGCTCACCCCCATCGAGGCGGCCCGGCTGGCCAGGCGGGTCGAGGAGTACCAGATGTTCTGGCTGGAGGATCCCGTCCCCGCCGAGCTGCAGGCGGGCTTCCGCCTCATCCGGCAGCACTCGACGACGCCGCTCGCGGTGGGGGAGGTCTTCAACTCCATCTGGGACTGCCAGCAGCTGATCACCGAACAGCTCATCGACTACATCCGCACCGACGTCGTGCACGCCGGTGGCATCAGCCACCTGCGGCGCATCTTCGCGCTCGGCGAGCTGTACCACGTGCGCAGCGGCTCGCACGGCGCCAACGACCTGTCGCCGGTCTGCCTCGCCGCCGCGCTGCACGTCGACATGGCCATCCCCAACTTCGGCATCCAGGAGTACATGCGCCACAGCGCGCAGACGGACGAGGTCTTCCCCCATTCGTACCGCTTCGCCGGCGGCTTCCTGTACCCGGGTGAGGAGCCCGGTCTCGGCGTGGACATCGACGAGAAGCTGGCGGCGCGATTCCCGTACCAGCGCGCCTACCTGCCGACCAATCGTCTGGTCGACGGCACGGTCCACAGCTGGTGACACGGATCGAGCTCCACCCCGACCGCCTGTTCCCGGCCGACCCGGTGACCCGGGACGTGGCGCGACGCCTGTACGAGGGGGTGCGCGGCCTGCCCGTCGTCTCCCCCCACGGGCACGTCGACCCCGCGCTCCTCGCCGACGACCGGCCCTTCGACAATCCCGCGGCGCTGTTCGTGACCCCCGACCACTACGTGACGCGGATGCTCCACGCCCACGGCGTCCCCCTCTTGGAGCTGGGCATCCCGCGGCGCGACGGCGGTGACCTGGTGGCCGACCCCCGGCAGACGTGGCGGCACCTCTGCCGCCACTGGGACGCGTTCCGAGGGACCCCCTCCCGATACTGGATCGAGAGCGCGCTGGCCGCGGTCTTCGAGGTCCCCATCCGGCCGTCCGAGGCGGACGCCGACCTCCTCTACGACCGGCTGGTGGAGCGCCTCGCCCTCCCCGAGAACCGCCCCCGCGCCCTGTACGGGCGGTTCAACCTCGAGGTCCTCGCCACCACCGACGACCCCTGCAGCGACCTCGCCGCCCACCGACGGCTGCGCGACGACCCCACCTGGAGGGGCCGGGTGGTGCCCACCTTCCGGGCCGACCGGTACCTGGACCCGACGCTTCCCGACTGGACGCGGAGCGTCGAGGAGCTCGCCCGCGCCAGCGGTGTCGACACCACCGGATACGGCGGATACGTCGAGGCGCTGGAGGCGCGGCGCGCGTACTTCAAGCAGAACGGGGCGACGGCGACCGACCACGGGCCGCCCGACGCGTCCACCGCGCACCTCACCGTCAGGGAGGCGGAGCGCATCTTCGCCGCCGCGCTGCGCGGCGCCGCCGCTCCGGCCGATCGGGAGGTGTTCCGCCGCCACATGGTGACCGAGATGGCCCGCATGTCCTGCGACGACGGGCTGGTCATGCAGCTCCACCCCGGGGTGCTGCGCGACCATCACGCCCCGACGTGGCGGGACTTCGGCAGCAACCAGGGCGCCGACATCCCGGTGGCGATCGAGTTCACCCGCGCCCTGAGTCCCCTCCTCGAGCTGCACGGGGCGCACCCCAACCTCCGCATGGTCCTGTTCACCCTGGACGAGGCCACCTGGTCTCGCGAGCTGGCGCCGCTCGCCGGCTTCTACCCCTGCGTCTACCTCGGCGCGCCCTGGTGGTTCCTCGACACCCCGGACGCCATGCTCCGCTTCCGCGAGGCGGTCACCGACACCGCCGGCTTCGCCAAGACCACCGGCTTCGTCGACGACACCCGCGCCTTCTGCTCCATCCCGGTGCGGCACGACACGGCGCGGCGCGTCGACTGCGCCTTCCTCGGCCGGCTGGTCGCCGAGCACCGCCTCGAGGAGGCGGAGGCCGCCGAGGTGGCCTCCGACCTGGCGCACCGGCTCCCCCGCGACGTGTTCCGCCTGTGAACCGGCTGAGCCGCGGGGTCTGGTCGGGCGCCGGCCCACCCCGGCCGGTGCGCGCCGTCCATCTCGGCCTGGGCGCCTTCCACCGCTCGCACCAGGCCTGGTACACGCAGCACGCCGCCGCCGCGGAGCCCTGGGGCATCGCCGCATTCACCGGCCGCAGCCCCGACGCGGCCGCCCTGCTGGCGGCCCAGGACGGCCTCTTCACGCTGGTGGAGCGCGGCCCGGCGGAGGACCGCCTGGAGGTGGTCGCCTCCATCGCCGAGGCCCACGACGGCGCCAACACCGGGGTGTGGACGGCGCGCCTGACCTCACCTCGGGTCGCCCTGGTGACCCTGACCGTCACCGAGGCCGGGTACCACCTGGACGCCGCCGGGCATCTCGACCTCTCGGATCCCGAGGTGGCCGCCGACGCCGTGCTCCTCCGCAGGCGGGCGCACCCGGACCTCCCCGAGCCCGCGCTGCGCACCATGCCCGGACGCCTCGCCGCCGGTCTCCGCGCCCGCCGCCGCGCCGGCGCCGGCCCCCTCGCCGTCGTCCCCTGCGACAACCTGGTCGGCAACGGCGCCGCCACCCGGACGGTGGTCCTGGAGATGTGCGAGGCGGCCGGGAACCGCCTGGCGGAGTGGGCCGAGAGGAACGTCTCCTTCATCTCCACCGTGGTCGACCGCATCACCCCGACGGCGACCCGGGCCGACCTGGCCGTGGTCCGCCACGCGCTCGGTCGCCAGGACCTCTGCGCCGCCGTCGCCGAGCCGTACAGCGAATGGGTGCTGAGCGGCGACTTCCCGGCGGGGAGGCCCGCCTGGGAGGCGGCCGGCGCCCGCTTCGTCCCCGACGTGGCGCCCTATGCGGAGCGGAAGCTGTGGCTCCTCAACGGCGGCCACTCCCTGCTGGCGTACGCCGGGGGCGCCCTCGGCCACACCACGGTCGCCGCCGCCGCGGCCGACCCGCGCTGCCGGGCGTGGCTGGAGGAGTGGTGGAACGGTGTCGCCCCGGTCCTCCGGCTTCCCGCGGAGGAGGTGGCCGGATACCGCGCCACCCTGCTCGAGCGGTTCGGCAACCCGCGCATCGCCCACCCGCTCCGCCTCATCGCCAGGGACGGCTCGTTCAAGCTCGCCCAGCGCGTGGCCCCGGTCATCGACCGCCACCGGGCCGCCGGCAGGTCGGCGCCGCGGGGGGCGGTCCGCATCGTCGGTGCCTGGCTGGCCCATCTGCGGCGCGGCGTGGACGTCAGCGATCCCCGGTCGGCGGAGCTCCTGCCCCTGGTCACGGGCAAGCTCCGCCCGGCGGCCCGGGCCGTCCTCGAGGCCGTCGAGGCCGGCCTCGGCTCCGACGACGCGCTGACCGGGCGCGTCGCCGAGATGTGCCGGGAGATGGAGACCGCTCAGCCCTGACGCGTGCTCACGGGTAGATGCCGCGATCGATGGTGGCCTGGGCGACACGCTGCACCGCCACCGCGTACGCGCCCAGGCGGAGCGGGACGGCGAAGCGCGCCGAGGCGTCCCAGGCGGACTGGAAGGCCCCGGCCATGACGTGCTCCAGCCTGGCGTTGATCTCCGGCTCCTCCCAGAAGAAGGACTGGAGGTCCTGCACCCATTCGAAGTAGGAGACGGTGACGCCGCCGGCGTTGGCGACGACGTCGGGGACGACCGTGATGCCGCGCTGGGCGAGGATCTCGTCGGCGTCGGGCGTGGTCGGCCCGTTGGCGGCCTCGAGGATCAAGCGGGCCTTGACGCGCCCGGCGTTCTGCGCCGTGATCTGGTTCTCCAGCGCCGCCGGGACGAGGACGTCGACCGGCGCCTCGAGGATGTCGGCGCCGTCCACCGCCAGGGTGTCGGGGAAGCCGGCGACCGTGCCGTTCCGGAGCTTGTGCTCGATGACCGCCGCGATGTCCAGCCCGTGATCGCTGTGGATGGCGCCCCCCGTGTCGGAGACGGCGCAGATGCGGAAGCCCTGCTCGGCCATGAGGCGGGCGGCGAAGGTGCCGGCGTTGCCGAATCCCTGCACCGCCACCGTCTGGTCGTGGGGGTCGCGGCCCATGCGCTCGCAGGCGAGCCGGGCCACGATGGCGACGCCGCGGCCGGTGGCGGCGTTGCGGCCCTGGCTGCCGCCCACCGAGAGTGGTTTGCCGGTCACCACGGCGGGCACGGAGTACCCCTCGCTCATCGACACCGTGTCCATGATCCAGGCCATCTCGCGGGGGGTGGTGTTGACGTCGGGGGCGGGGATGTCGCGCTCCGGTCCGATGAGGACGGCGATCTCGGCGGCGTAGCGGCGGGTCAGCCGCTCTCGCTCCGCCAGGCTGAGGCGCTTGGGATCGACGACCACGCCGCCCTTGGCGCCGCCGAAGGGAAGGCCCGCCACGGCGCACTTCCAGGTCATCCACATGGCCAGCGCCTTGACCTCGCTCAGCGTCACCTGGGGGTGGTAGCGGATGCCCCCCTTGGTGGGGCCGCGGGACAGGTTGTGCTGCACCCGGTAGCCCTCGAACATCTGGATCGAGCCGTCGTCCATCCGGACGGGGAAGTCGACGATGAGCTGGCGCTGGACCTCGCGCAGGAAGCCGCGCACCCCGGCGTCGAGCCCCAGGAGGTCGGCCGCGGCGTCGAACTGACGCTGCGCGTTGTGCCAGGGATCGTCCACCGCCGGCTCGCTCACGGGCATTCTCACAGCCACTCTGCTCACCTCCAGGTCCAAGGCGGACACCGGTCGTGCGCGGGGGCGGCAGCGCCGCCCGGCGTCGTGCCACCGCCCATCGTGCCACCGTGGAACCGCTCGTGCCACAGGTTCACCGGCGCCGGGCGACTTCCGGGGCGGGGCGAGCCGCGCGTCGACCGCCGACCTGCCGGGCACGGCTCCGCGGCGGGCCCGGCACGGAGCCCGGCGACCGGGGCAGACGCCCAGGGCGATGGGACCCCCGGCTACCTCGCCAATTGGGCGCCCATGGCCCCAACAGCCCTTCCATCGCAGAGTCCTGCATCAGAGACGCCCTGAGTTGGGGGAGCCGATGAGGCCGATTGGGACCGGATCGACGCATGCCACGGCGCCGGCAGCCGTGCTCCGGGATGGGGCGGCGCCGGCCCTCCGCCCGGAACCGTCCACGGCCGACCGGGCCGGCCCGGTGCACCGGGCCGTCTCCGATCATGCTCGTCGTGACCCAAACTCCCTGGCGGTGTCGGCCTCCGACGCCCGCCTCAGCTACGCTGAGCTGGAGGCGGCGGCGGGCGAGGTCGCCGGACTCCTCGGAGCGGTGGGTGTCGGCGCGGGGAGCCTGGTCGGACTGTGCCTCGACCGCTCGGCGGCACTCGTCGTCGCCGCCCTCGGCATCCTTCGGGCCGGGGCGGCCTATGTGGCAATGGACCCCAGCCATCCCGACGACCGGCTCCGCTACATGCTCTCCGACTCCCAGGCGTCGGCCCTGGTCACCTCCTCCGCCGTGGAGGAGCGCCTGCGCCCGTCGTCCGTCCCCACCGTCCTTCTCGACCCCGGCGTCGACCTCGGCCTCACGGGGCATCTGAAGCGCCTGCCGGAGGGCGCCAGGGCCGGCACCGGCGAGCTCGCCTACGTCATCTACACGTCAGGCTCCACCGGCGCGCCCAAGGGCGTCATGGTCGAGCACGCGAGCCTCAGCAACCTCGTCGAGTGGCACCGGCGGGCGTTCTCCATGACGCCGGCCGATCGCTCCACCCTGGTGGGGGGCCCCGGCTTCGACGCCAGCGTCTGGGAGATGTGGTCGTGCCTGACGGCCGGCGCCTCCCTCCACGTGCCCACCGAGGCGCTCCGCCGGGACCCCGCGCAGCTGCGCGACTGGCTCGTCGCCGAGCGCATCACGGTCTGCTTCCTCCCCACCACGCTGGCCGAGGCGGTCCTCGCCCTCGACTGGCCGGAGGCGACATCGCTGCGCCTCCTGCTCACCGGCGGCGACACGCTGCACCGCTATCCGCCGCCGGGTCTCCCCTTCGCCCTCGTCAACAACTACGGGCCCACCGAGACGACGGTGGTGGCAACCTCGGGCATGGTCGCCGCCGAGCCCGAGACGTCCGGTCCACCGGCCATCGGCAGGGCCATCGACGGCGTCACGCTGACGGTGGTCGACGAGCAGCTGCGGCCGGTGCCGAACGGGACCCCAGGGGAGCTCCTCATCGGCGGCGCCGGCGTCGCCCGCGGCTACCTCCATCGCGACTATCTCACCAACCAGCGTTTCATCCCCGACCCGACCACCGGTCCGGGCAACCGGCGGCGCCTCTACCGCACCGGCGACGTGGTGCGGGTGCGCGCCGACGGGGAGCTCGAGTTCCTCGGCCGCTCCGACGACCAGGTGAGCATCGACGGCCATCGGGTCGAACTGGGCGAGGTCTCCGCCGCCCTCGGACGCCACCCGTCGGTCGGCGCCTGCGCGGTCCTCGCCGTGGATGCACGCGAGGGAGCCCGGCGTCTCGTCGCCTGCATCGTCCCGGCGCCCGGTGCGCCCCGGGACCCCGCCGCCCTCCGCGCCCACCTTCGGCAGATGCTGCCCGAGCCGATGATCCCGAGCGAGCTGGTCTGGCTCGACGAGCTGCCCGTGACCGCGGGCGGTAAGCTGGACCGGGCCGCCCTCGCGGAGGTCGCGGCGCGCGCCGTGACAGCGCCGCCGGATGCCCCGGGAGGCGATCTTCAGGCAGCACTGGCACAGATGGTGGCCCGGCTGCTCGGCGTGGACGCGGTCGGCGTCACCGAGAACTTCTTCCTCCTGGGCGGGCACTCCCTCCTGGGAGCCCAGCTGATCGCGCTCATCGCCGAACGCTTCGGCGCCGACCTGCCACTGCGCGACCTGTTCGACCATCCCACGGTCGCCGAGATCGCCCACCTGGTCGAGGCCCGCCTGATCGCCGAGATCGGGGCCCTCTCCGACGAGGAGGCCGAGCGGCAGAGCCGGGAGCTCGCCGGCGGGGCCGCCTGAGGCAGCACGCCATGGCCACCTCCACCGCCCCCCTCAGCCTCTACCACCTGCTCGATCCGGAGGTGCTCGCCGACCCCTACCCCCTGTACGAACGTCTGCGAACCGAGGACCCGGTGCACTGGGACCCGTACCTGCACGCCTGGGTCGTGACCCGGTACGCCGACGTGGTCGAGGTCTTCCAGCGCTTCTCGGCGGCGCGGACCCCGACCCCGGAGCGCCTCGCCGAGCTGGACCTGGGAGAGATGGCGCCCATCGCCCAGGTGATGGTCAAGCAGATGCTCTTCCTCGACCCTCCCGCCCATACGCGGGTGCGCGGCCTCGCCTCCGCGGCCTTCACACCACGCCGGGTCGCGGCGCTCCAGGACCGCATCCAGGAGTTCACCGACGAGCTCCTCGACGAGGTCGGGCACGGCGACGGGATGGAGGTCATGGAGCAGCTGGCGAACCCGCTCCCGGCCATCGTCACCACCCGGATGTTCGGGGTACCCCGGGGCGACCATCACAGGCTCAAGGAGTGGTCGCAGGATTTCGCCGAGATGCTGGGCAACTTCCAGCACAACGTCGGCCGGGCGCCGCGGGTGCTGCGCAGCCTGGAGGCGATGACCGCCTACTTCCACGAGCAGGTGCGGCGCCAGGCCGATTCCCCCACCGAGGGGCTGATCAACGACCTGGCCACGGCCGAGGTGGACGGCGACCGCTTCACCGAGGAGGAGGTCGTCGCCAACGTCATCATCACCCTCGTCGGCGCCCTGGAGACGACCTCCAATCTCATCGGCAACGGGCTGCTGACCCTGCTCCGCCACCCCGATCAGATGCAGCGCCTGCTCGACGACCCGGCGCTGATCGGGCCGGCGGTCGAGGAGCTGCTCCGCTACGAGAGCCCGAGCCAGCACACCGCCCGCCTCGCCCCCGAGGACACCGAGCTGGGCGGCAAGCCCGTCGCCGCGCGCCAGGCGGTGATCGCCGTCATGGGCGCCGCCAACCGCGACCCCGCGCGGTTCCCCGAGCCCGACCGCCTCGACCTCACCCGCGCCGACAACCGCCATGTCGCCTTCGCCTGGGCCAGTCACTTCTGCTTCGGAGCTCCGCTCGCCCGCATGGAGGGGCAGATCGTGCTCGGCTCGCTGCTGCGGCGCTGGCCGGCTCTCCGGCTGGGCGAGGGTCCCATCCGGTGGCGGCCCAACCTCGGGCTGCGCGGCCTGGTGGCCCTCCCCGTGACCTTCGCCGAATGAGCACGGCCGGTGCGCCCCTGCTGACACCGGCGCAGCGCGCCCTGCTGCAGCAGCGCCTGCGCGGCGGACGAGCCCGCCCCGAGCCGCCCATCGGCGCGGACCGGCGCGGGCCGCGGCCGCAGGCAGCCCCTCTGTCCGTGCCCCAGGAGCAGCTCTGGTACCTGACCCAGCTCGTTCCGGACAACCCCGTCTACAACGAGGGGGTCATCGTCCACCGGCGCGGCAGCTTCGACATGGCCGCCTTCCGCGACGCCTTCTCCGAGCTGCTCCGCCGCCACGAGATCTGGCGCTCCAGCTTCGAGGTGCGCGGCGGCGAGCCGGTGCAGGTCGTCCATCCCGCGGCACCGTGCGACGTCGAATTCGCCGACCTCAGCGACCTGTCCCCGGAGCGGGCGGAGCGCGCGGCGACGCGCCTCTTCCTCGAGGCGCGCAAGCGGCCGTACCGGCTGGACCGCGGACCGCTGGTGCGGGTCATGGTGGCACGCTTCGGCCCCACCTACCACCGCATCCAGCTGGCGCTGCACCACCTCGTCTTCGACGGCTACAGCCTGTACCGCGTGGCGCTGCCCGAGCTCGCCGCGCTGTACGACGCCCGTGTCGGGGGACGGACGGCGGCGCTGGAGGAGCCGGCGGTGCAGTACGCGGACTACGCGGAGTGGTCGCTGCGGTGGGTGCGGAGTGAGGAGTTCCGCCGCCGCGTCCAGTACTGGCGCCGGGCGCTGGAGGGCAGCGTGCCGCTGCAGTTCCCCCTCGACCATCCCCGCCCCCGCGAGCCGCGCTTCCGCGGCGCCATGGAGCCGGTGGCCATCGGCCGCGACCTGGTGGGGCGGCTGCGGGCCGTCAGCCAGGAGGCCGGGGTCACCCTCTTCCAGACGCTGGCGAGCGCCTTCGCCCTGCTTCTGCGCGCGTACTCGGGACAGGACGACGTCGTCTTCGGCACGCTCACCGACATCCGCCAGCGCCCCGAGCTCGCCACCATGATCGGGTACTGCCTCACCCCTCTCGTCGTGCGCCTCGACCTGGGTGGCGACCCGCTCGTCTCGGAGGTCCTCGGGCGGTGCCGCGACACCCTGCTGGCGGGCATGGACCATTCCGTGCCCTTCGAGAGGCTGGTGCGCGAGATCGCGCCCCACCGCGAGGCCGGCACGAACCCGATCTTCCAGGCGATGCTCGTTCTCGAACCGCCGCCGATGGCGCCCGATCCCGGCTGGGAGCTGAACCAGGTCGACGTGGCGGTGGGAGGCGGGGCGGGCACGGCCAAGTTCGACCTCCACATCCAGCTGGAGGAGCGCCTGGACGGCCGCATCGACGGTCAGCTCATCTACGACACCGACCTCATCGACCGCGACACGGGGAGGCGCCTCGCCGCCCACTGGAGGTCGTTGCTCCGAACCATCGCCGGCGGCCATGAGCGCCGGGTCAGCGAGATCAGCGTTCTGGGCGCGAAGGAGCGGCACCGCCAGCTGTACGAATGGAACGCCACCGACGAGCCCATCCCCGCCGGCACCATCCATGCGCTGGTGGCGGACCAGGCACGGCGGACACCCGACGCCGTCGCCGCGATCTCCGGCGCGGAGCAGATCACGTTCGCCCGCCTGGAGGCGCGGGCCGGCGCCCTCGCCGGCCGCCTGTGCCGCGCCGGAGCCGCGCCGGGCGTCCTCGTCGCGGTCGCCATGGAGCCGTCGATCGACGCCCTCGTCGGGCTGCTGGCGATCCTGAAGACGGGGGCCGCCTATCTCCCCCTGGACCTGCGCCACCCCACCGCCCGCCTCGCTTTCATCCTCGAGGACGCGGCGGCCGGGATCCTGCTGCTGCACAGCCGCGATCGCGGCCGATTGCCGCACCCGCCTGGAACCGTGCTCTGCGTCGACGACGCGGTGCCGGCCGGAGCGCCGGATGGTGAGATCGACGTCGAGGTGCCCCCCGACGCCATCGCGTACGTCATCTATACCTCGGGCTCCACGGGCAGGCCCAAGGGCGTCCAGGTCACCCACGCCGCGGTGGTCAACCTGCTGGCGTCGATGGCGGGGCAGCTGCACCTGACCGGTCACGACGTGGTGGTCGCCCTGACCACCCAGGCCTTCGACATCCATGTCGTTGAGACGTGGTTGCCGCTCGCCAGCGGCGCTCGCATCGCCATCGCCCCGCGGGAGACGGCGTCGGACGGGCGGCTGCTGGCGAGCTTCATCGACACGGTGCAGGCGACGCTGGTGCAGGCGACGCCCCCGACGTGGCGGATGCTCCTCGACGCCGGCTGGGCGGGCCGCGACGGCCTGGTGGCCATCTCCGGGGGCGAGACGCTGAGGCCCGAGCTGGCAGAGGCGCTGCTCACCCGGGTCGACTCCCTGTGGAACATGTACGGGCCGACGGAGGCGACCGTCTACGCCACGCGTGCCCGGGTGGTCTCCGGTCAGGCCGTCACCATCGGCACCCCGCTTGCCAACACGCGCGCCTACATCCTCGACCCCAGAGGCGAGCCCGTTCCCGTCGGCGCGCATGGCGAGCTCTGCCTCGGAGGGGCCGGGGTCGCCCCCGGGTATCTCCACCGGCCCCTGCTCACCGCCGAGCGCTTCCTCGCGGATCCCTTCCGCCCTGGGGAGAGGATGTACCGGACGGGCGACCGCGCCCGCTTCCTCGCCGACGGGCGGATCGAGCACCTGGGGCGCCTCGACCAGCAGGTCAAGATCCGCGGCTTCCGGGTGGAACCCGGGGAGGTCGAGAGCGAGCTCGTGGCCCACCCCGCGCTGTCCGCCTCGGTGGTCGTGGCGGCCGACCATGGCGGCGGCGTCCGCCTCGTCGCCTACGTCGTCCCGCGCGGCGACGCCGTGCCGGCGGCGGCCGAGCTGAGGGCCACGCTGCGCGACCGGCTCCCCGACCACATGATCCCGGCCGAGTTCGTCGTCGTCGACCACCTGCCCCTCAATGCCAACGGCAAGCTGGATCGGGCGGCGCTGCCACCGCCGCGCGGGCAGGAGGGCGAGGTCGACGCCGGCGACGAGCCCGGCAGCGAGCTGGAGCGGCGCCTGGCGCTGCTGTGGGCGGCCGGCCTGGGGCTGCCGCGCGTCGGCGTCCACGACGACTTCTTCGAATTGGGCGGCCACTCGCTGCTCGCCGTCCGCCTGCTCGTGGAGGTCGAGCGCACCCTGGGTGCCGTCATCCCCCTGTCCACCCTCTTCGGCTCCGGCGCCACGGTCGCGGGGATGGCGGCGTGGATCGAGGGCTCTGGGTTCGCGGTGCGCCGACAGGCCACGGAGACGGTCGTCCCGGTGCGCGAGGATGGTGCGGGCCCGATCCTGTTCTTCGTCCACCCGGATGAGTCCGCACTGCTGAGCCTGCGCCACTTCACTGGTCCGCTGGGGGGCGAGCAGCGCCTCATCGGGCTGCTGCCGGAGCGGGTGGACGGCCACTTCGATCCCTCACGCGACGTGATGGACCTGGCCCGGCCGATGCTGGAGGCGATCCGCCGGCTCCAACCGGAGGGGCCCTACCTGCTCGCCGGCTACTCGCTGGGAGGGCTCCTCGCCTACCAGATCGCCGGCGAGCTGCGCGACGCGGGCAGCCGGGTGGCGTGGCTGGGGATCCTCGATGCCGTCCCCCAGAAGGCCGTCCGGCGGTACCTCCGGTCCCAGCTTCGCGCCCAGCGCGGCGAGCGGCTGGCGCGGCTGGCCCGGCTCGGGCCCCAGGGCGCCGTCCGCAAGATCGCCGAGAGGACGCAGCACCGGGCCCGGCTCCTCGCCGGCGGCCCCGGCGTCCCCGGCGAGCCGGACCCGCTCTTCGAGGGATTCGACTGGCATGGAGCGCTGCGCCTGGCCTCCGGCTACGCCTGCTCCGGGCACGACATCCCCATGCAGCTCTTCGCCACCGAGACCCTGATGACCGCCACCGGCAGCGGCTCGCTCGGGTGGGACGAGGTCCACCGCGGTCGGGTGACGGTGCACCGGGTCCCGGGTGAGCACCTCACGATGATGATGGAGCCCCACGTGGAGGCCGTCGCCGACCGCCTGTCCCGGAGCCTGCACCACGCGGTGGGGCGGCGGTCGGAAAGCGCGGCCTGAGATGTCCGGCGTGCGGGCTCTCGACGGCGACGCCGTCCACCTGTGGAGGGCGTCGCTGGACCCGGACCCGGCCGTCCTGACGGCCCTGGGCGCCACTCTGTCCCCCGCCGAGCGCCAGCGGGCGGCGCGCTTCCGCCGTCCCGAGGATAGGCGCCGCTCCACCGCGGCGCGGGGATGGCTGCGCTACCTGCTCGGCGGCTATCTCGGCGAGGACGCCGCCGGCCTGGTGCTTCTCGAGGACGAGGGCGGGAAGCCGCGGCTGCAGGGCGCTGGAAGGGCGTGGCTGCGTTTCAACCTGTCGCACTCGGCCGAGGTCATGGTCGTCGCCGTGGCCCGCGACCGGGAGGTGGGCGTGGACGTCGAGGAGATCACCGCCGGGATGCCGTTCGAGGCGATGAGCCGGCGGCTCCTCTCGGAGCGGGACCAGCGCTTCGTGAGCCGCGCGGGTCCGGACCGGCGGCCGGAGGCGTTCCTCGCCTGCTGGACCCGCACGGAGGCCGTCCTCAAAGCCGCCGGGCTCGGCCTCGGTGTCGATCCGAGCACCATCGAGGCCCTGCCTCCCAACGCGACGCTGGGACGTCTTGGCCCGAGCCGGGTCGGCCGCTGGGCCCTGCGCGGCTTCGACGCCGGCCCCGGTTTGGCGGCGGCGGTCGCCGTCGAGGGATCCGGCGTGCGCATCCCCGACGTCGCCCGCAGGCTCAGCCTGGCGACGGTGGCGGATGCGATCGCCGCCGCGCGGGCTCCAGCAACTCGACCGCGATGATGCTTGCCATCACGATCCCACCACCCGCCAGCAGCATCGCGGAGGCGTGCTGGTGGAGGAATGCGAAGCCGGCGATGTTCGCGAGAAGCGGGATGCCGAACGACCACGTGCCCAGTCGCTTCATCGAGATGCCCCTCTCGAGCAGCACCAGGTAGATGAGCCAGCCGGTCGCGCTGGCCACGGTGAGCCCGCCCATGCTGGCCAGTCCCACACCCTCCAGCCCGTGCGCGGGCCATCGCTCGAGAAGGCAGCCCGCGACGAGGATGACGGCCCCCCCGGCGAGGAACTGCGGGCCGATCACCAGGCTGATGATCTGTCCGTGGCCCGCATCCTTGAGGTCCTGGCTCCGAAGGTAGACGACGCCCGCGGCCCAGCTCAATCCTCCGCCGGCGCCAATGGCGATGCCGAGGAGCGACACGTGCTGTGAGGCCGCTCCCAGCGTGACCACGGCGACGCCGGCGAATCCGACGCAGATGGCCACCCAGTGACTCGCCCGGACGGCCTCACCGTGGAAGTGGCGGGCGAGTAGCACCAGGAAGAGCGGCTGCAGGTAGAAGAGCAGCGAGGCGAGACCCCCTGACAGGAAGTGCACCGCGAAGGTCGACGCCACCAGCGCGCCGACGACGTTGAGGCTTCCCGAGAACACCGCGACGCGTGCCACGTGACGTCCCCAGGGGCGCAGCCCGCGCGCAACCGTCAGCACCGTCAGCAGCACACCGGAGAGCAGGCATCGCGATCCGGTCAGGAGGAGTGGCGGCCAGGACTGCAGTGCGACCTGCGACAGTGGCCACGTGGCCGCCCAGGTGAGGACGACGACCACCAGCCCGGGGGCCACCCACGAGCCGCCCGGCTCCCGCCCCTCGACCCGGCCGGATGGCGATCCGATCCTGCGCATCGCCGTCAGGAGCGCATGGTCGCGGCCCAGCCTCGCCCCAGGCGCCTGAGCATCATGGTCGAGTCACCGGACACCGGAGAACCCCAATGCCCCCCTCAGGTGGCAGGGCGCCAGCGTAGTGATTCACCGAGGAGGTTGTGTGAAGGGCGGTGGGCGCGGCACGGCCGCCCCGCCCCGGCTGCGATGATCGGCTCCGGCCATGGCGATCACCGCCGTCCTGCTCGACATCGACGGCACCCTCACCGAGCGTGGACGCCCGGTGCCCGGCGCCGCCTCGACCCTCGCCTGGCTGCGCCGGCGCGGCATCGCCGTCCGCCTCCTCACCAACATCGACTCGCGGACACCGGCGACCGTCCACCGGGAGCTGGCCGATCTCGGCATCGAGGTCGAGCCGCCAATGGTCTTCACCCCCGCCGCCGCCGCCCGCCGATTCCTCGAGGCGCAGCCGTCGAGCCGCTGCCACCTGCTGATGAGCGCCGATCTGCGGGCCTTCTTTGCCGCCCACGACGCCGGGGAGGCGGAGGCCGCGTTCGTCCTGGTCGGCGACTGCCGAGAGGTCGGCGGCTACGCGGCGCTCAACGCCGCCTTCCGCCGCCTCAGGCAGGGGGCCCAGCTCCTCGCCCTGCAGCGGGGGCGGTTCTTCCTCGCCCCGGATGGCGCCTCGCTGGACACCGGGGCCTTCGTCGCCCTCCTCGAGTACGCCTCCGGGCAGACGGCGCGCGCCTTCGGCAAGCCCTCGGCCGACTTCTTCGCCATGGCCCTCGACGATCTCGGCCGCACCCCCGGGGATACCCTCGTCGCCGGCGACGACGTCACCACCGACGTGGCGGGGGCGCTGGCGGTCGGGGCGCGGGCCGTGCTGGTCCGGACCGGCAAGTTCGCCGCCGGTCCGGAGGCGGCGGTCACCGCCCTCGCCGCGGCCGGCGGGAGCGTGCCGGTCATCGACTCCATCGCGGACCTGCCGGGGCTCATCGAGTCCCTCGGAGAGGCCGGACCCGGCGGCTGACCGCCAGGATCAGGCCGGGGGGCCGCTGGCCAGCTGGATGGTGGCGGTGTGGGCCGTGCCGGCCACGTCGGTCCACCCGATGCTCACCGTCTGGCCGGCACGATGGGTCCGCATCGCCTGGGTGAGATCCGATGCCGAGGTGATGGTGGTCCCGCCCAGGGAGGTGACCACGTCGCCCGCGACAAGCCCGATCGATGCCGCCGGGCTGCCCGCCTCCACGCCCGCGACGAGGGCGCCGTCCGACGTCTCCGAGGTGGAGGTCGACACGCTGACGTCGATGCCGATGAGCGGCCCGGCGCCCAGCTGGATGGTGCCCGTCGCGTGCCCGGCCTCGATCTGCCGCGCGATGGTGAGGGCGCTGTCGATGGGGATGGCGAAGCCCACCTCGCTGGTGTCCTGACCGGTGGCCCCGCCGACCTGACCGGCCGTGTCCATGCCGATGATCTGGCCGCCGCTGTCGACCAGCGGTCCGCCGGAATCCCCGCTCTGGATCTCGGCCGCGATCTGGATGAGGCCGCTCAGCGTCTCGGACACGCCGGTGGGGTCGCTGGCGGTGATGGTCTGATTCAGGTCGGCGATGGTGCCGCTGGTGATGGCCGGGACGCCTCCCTTGCCCAGTGCGTTGCCGATCACGAAGATCCGGTCACCGATCGTCACCGTCGACGAGTCGCCGAAGTCCGCCGTCTTCAGTCCGGAGGCACCCTCCATCTTGACCACGGCGATGTCGTTGACGGGATCGTCGCCGACGACCTTGCCGGAGTACACCGTGCCGCTGCCGTCGACCTGCACCGTGACGTCGGTGCTGCCGGCGATGACGTGGTTGTTGGTGAGGACGTACCCGTCGGAGGTCATCACCATGCCTGTCCCGGCGGCCTCTCCAGCCCCGCCGGCCAGGATGGAGTCGATGTCCACGACCTCTGGGTCCACCCGGGCGGCGATGGTGGAGGTCGCCGTCGAGCTGCCCGGCCCCTGGAGGATGCGGGTGCCGACGACGGCCACCACCAGCCCGACGGCGGCGGCGACCAGGGCCAGCAGGGCGATCGAGGCGACGGAGGAGCGGCGGGGTGGCGGGGGCGGCGGCGGCGGCGCGTACCAGGGGAGCTGCGTCCAGGGGCCGTACGCGCCCCATCCCCAATCCACCGGTGCCGGCGGCGGGGGGCTGGGCGGCGGGGAGGGCGGCCACGCCGGCCGGTCCGGCTCGGGCGGCATCGCCCAGGACGGGTATGGTGGGCCGGGGGGGCCGAGCGGTGGAATGCCGCCGCCCCGGGAGTCGTCCGTGTCGCTCACTGGTGCCCTCTCTGCTGGATCGCGTCCACCTTACCGCGCCGACCTGTCCGCTGCATGACGGGTCGGTCAATCGTGCTGTCGTCCGCAGGCCGGACCTGACCCTGAACCCGGTAAACTCAGGCCACCGTGTGGAATCCCGCTGCCTCTGGGACGCGGCCGGCGCCGCCGGCCGGTGCCGGCGGGCCCGCGGGGATGCGAATGCGGAGGGACGGTCGTGCCGTCCCCCCAGCGTGAACTGACATCCCCCACAGCCTGAGGACCATCTCATGAGCCCGCGATCCCTGTCTCTGCGCTGCCGCGCCTGCGGCACCACCACCCCGGTCGAAGCCCGCCACGCCTGCGATCTCTGTTTCGGCCCGCTCGAGGTCGCCTACGACTACGCCGAGGTCGGCCGTCGCGTCTCCCGCAGGAAGATCGAAGCCGGCCCGCCGAGCATCTGGCGGTATCGCGAGTTGCTGCCGCTGGAGGACGAGCTGGAACCCATCACCCTGGGCGAGGGCTTCACCCCACTGCTCCCGGCCCGCAATCTCGGCGAGCTGCTCGGACTGCGCCATCTCTACCTGAAGAACGACACCCAGAACCCCACCAGCTCCTTCAAGGACCGGGTGGTGAGTGTCGCCGCCAGCTGGGCGCGCGGCCACGGCTTCGACACCATCGCCTGCGCCAGCACCGGCAACCTGGCCAACGCCGTCGCCGCCTACGCCGCCCACGCCGGGCTCCGGGCCTGCATCATCATCCCCGCCGACCTGGAGGCCGCCAAGATCTCGACGACGGCGGTCTTCCGCCCCACCCTGGTCCGGGTGACCGGCACCTACGACGATGCCAACCGCCTCGGCAGCGAGCTCGCCGACGAGCTGCCCTGGGCCTTCTGCAACATCAACGTGCGCCCCTTCTACAGCGAGGGCAGCAAGACCCTCACCTTCGAGACGGCGGAACAGCTCGGCTGGCGTCTCCCCGACGAGATCATCATCCCCATCGCCTCGGGCTCCCAGTTCGTCAAGCACGACAAGGCGATCACGGAGCTGGTGGACCTGGGCCTGGTCGAGGGCCCGGCCCGCACCCGCCTCACCGGGGCGCAGGCGGTGGGTTGCGCGCCGGTCGCCGACGCCTTCGCCGAGGACCGGCCGGTGCGGCCGGTGCGCCAGCCCAACACCGTCGCCCGATCGCTCGCCATCGGCAGCCCGTCTGACGGCGACGACGTGATCCGCGCCGCCCACCGCACCGGCGGTGTCGTCGCCAGCGTCACCGACGAGGAGATCCTCGACTCGGTGGAGCTGCTCGCCCGTACCGAGGGCGTCTTCGCCGAGACCGCCGGCGGCGTCACCGTGGGTGTCCTACGCAAGCTCGCCGCGGCCGGCCGGTGGAAGGGCGACGAGGTCATCGTCGCCTACATCACCGGGCACGGCCTGAAGACGGCCGAGGCCCTGGAGGGTCGCAGCGTGCTGGACGAGCCCATCGCCCCGTCGCTGCGCGCCTTCACCCAGCGCTACGGCGATGTCTTCGAGGCCCGGCCCGAGGCGCGCCGGACCGTCCCTGTTGGCTGACGCGGTGGAGTCCCGGCCGGGCTTCATCGCCCACCTGGGCCTGCGCCTCGACGAGGTCGGCGCCGAGCGCGTCACCGGTCATCTCGACGTCGGTCCCGAGCACCTCCAGCCCTACGGCCTGGTGCATGGCGGGGTCTACGCCGCCATCGCCGAGACCCTCGCCTCGCTCGGCGCCATGGCCGCCGCCCGGCGCAACGGGCCCAGCCTCGGCGCCGTGGGCCTGGAGAACCACACCAGCTTCCTGCGCGGGGTCGGCGCCGGCCGGCGGATCGAGGCCGAGGCGGTGGTGCGCCACGGCGGGCGCCGCGTCCATCACTGGACGGTGACGATGCGTGACGCCTCGGACGGCCGGGAGCTCGCCGTCAGCGCCGTCCGCCTCCTTGTCGTGGACACGGCACAGCTCACCGTCTGATCCGGCGAGCCGGAGCTGGCGATCCGGTCCCGGCATCGCGGCGGCCTGTTGCATTCCCCCCGCACAATCGCGGCGTTCCGTGCAGCGCCGGGGGTCGTTCTGCGACCCACCGATCACAGGATTGGAACAGAACCGAGCCTATCGTCCAGTTCGTGGCCCTCTCTCTCGGCATTCATCACAGCGGGCGCCCGCCGGTTGCGGTCCTGGCCCCGGACGGCGTCGCACCGTCTCCCGGAGCCCCGGCGAACGCGATCCTCGTCGACCAGCCGTCCTCCATGCGCCGGATCCCGGTGGTGAACCTGAGCCTCATGGGGGGAGAGGCGCTGGAGACGCACCTGGCCGGGCTGTTCGCGCGCCGCGGCTACGCGGTGCGCTCCTCGCCAAGCTGCGGTGAGATCGGCGCCGCGCTGCTGGTCACGCGCGGACCCGAGGGGATCGTCGTCCAGGTCAAGCGCTGGAACGCGGCGCTGGGGGAGGAGGTCATCCAGCACCTGCAGGACGCTCTCCGCTACCACGTCGACACCCTGCGCGGCCTTGGCTGCACCAACATCCACGGCATGATCATCAGCACCTGGTACTTCACCCCGGGAGCCCGCGAGCTGGCGACCGCCAACGGCATCGTCCTCTGGGACCGGCAGGAGCTGGAGCGCCAGATCCAGGCGTAGGCGGGCGCTGAGGGGGCGGCGGGGGGACCACAGGGGCGCTGCGATCGCGATCGTCCTGTACCGGCCCCGGCGCCTACCGGCATCCCCCTCGAGCATCCGCGGCGGCCTCCGGCAGGAGACCCGGCAAAAAACACTGTTTCGATAGACTATGCGCTCGACCATGCGCCGATCAGCCGCGTCCGAGGTCGAGAAGGGAGGCCAGGGACATGCCCGACTGGGGCTTCGAGACAAGGCAGATCCACTCCGGCGCGGTGCCGGACCCGACCACCGGGGCCCGGGCGGTGCCCATCTACCAGACGTCGAGCTACACGTTCCGGGACACGGCACACGCCGCGGCGCTGTTCGGCCTGACGGAGCTGGGCAACATCTACACGCGGATCATGAACCCCACCCAGGCGGTGTTCGAGGAGCGGATCGCCGCCCTGGAGGGTGGCGTCGCGGCGCTCGCCGTGGCCAGCGGGCAGGCCGCCGAGACGGTGGCCCTGCTCAACCTCGCCGAGAACGGCGGGCACATCGTCTCGTCGGCGTCGCTCTACGGCGGCACCTACAACCTGTTCCACTACACGCTGCCCAAGCTGGGCATCGAGGTGAGCTTCGTCGAGGATCCCAACAACCTCGACGCCTGGAAGGCGGCGGTCCGCCCCAACACCAAGGCGTTCTACGCCGAGACGATCGGCAACCCCAAGGGCGACGTCCTCGACTTCGAGGCGGTCGCCGCCGTGGCTCACTCGTTCCACATCCCCCTGGTCGTCGACAACACCGTGGCCACCCCCTACCTGGCCCAGCCGCTCAGCCACGGCGCCGACATCGTGGTGCACTCGGCCACCAAGTTCATCGGCGGCCACGGCACCTCGATCGGCGGGGTCATCGTCGACGGCGGCCACTTCGACTACGAGGGGAGCGGCCGCTTCCCGGGCTTCACCGAGCCGGACCCCAGCTACCACGGGCTGGTCTTCGGCCAGCTGCCCGAGGCGCTCTTCCCCGCCCGCTTCGTCCTCAAGGCCCGCCTCCAGTACCTGCGCGACACGGGGCCGGCGATCGCGCCACTCAACTCCTTCCTCTTCCTCCAGGGCCTGGAGACGCTCAGCCTGCGTATCGAGCGGCACGTGCAGAACGCGGTCGCGGTGGCCACCTGGTTGGAGGCCCGCGACGACGTCGCCTGGGTCGCCTACCCCGGCCTGGCCTCAAGCCCGTGGCACGCCCTGCAGCAGAAGTACCTCCCCAAGGGCGGCGGCTCCATCCTCGCCTTCGGCATCAAGGGGGGCATCGACGCCGGGCGGCGCTTCATCGAGGGACTCGAGCTCTTCAGCCATCTCGCCAACGTCGGCGACGTGCGCAGCCTGGCCATCCACCCGGCCTCCACCACGCACTCGCAGCTGACCGAGGAGGAGCAGCTGACCACCGGGGTGACCCCTGACCTGGTGCGGCTCTCCGTCGGCACCGAGTCCATCAAGGACATCCTGGCCGACCTCGAAGCCGGCTTCGCGGCCAGCAGGAGGGCCTGACCTGGGACTTCCCCGACGCGCCGTGGCCTCCGCCCGACCCTTCCCGGGTCTGTGGCTGCCAGGCGACGACCCGGGGCGGCGCCAGTTCGCCGCCCTGTTCGAGGGCACCGGCCTCCACCTCGAAAGCGGGGAGTCGCTCCACAGGGTTTCGGTCGCCTTCGAGACCTGGGGCGAGCTCGACGCCGCGGCGGACAACGCCATCCTGGTGCTGCATGCGCTGACCGGCGACTCGCATGTCGCCGGTCCCGCCGGCCCCGGCCATCCAACCCCGGGCTGGTGGGGGCCCCTCGTCGGCCCGGGGTCCCCGATCGACACGGACCGCCACTTCGTCGTCTGCCCCAACGTCCTGGGGGGGTGCCAGGGGACGACCGGCCCCGGCTCGGCGGCGGCGGACGGCGCCCCCTACGGGTCCCGCTTCCCGGCCCTGACCATCCGCGACCAGGTGAGCGTCGAGGCGGCGCTCGCCGACTGGCTCGGCATCGACCGCTGGGCCCTGGTGATCGGGGGGTCGATGGGGGGCATGCGCGCCCTGGAGTGGTGCGTCATGTACCCGGAGAGGGTTCGGCGAGCGGTCATCCTGGCGGTGGGCGCGGCCGCCACCGCCGACCAGATCGCCCTCTGCTCGCTGCAGATCCGGGCCATCCGCACCGACCCCGCCTTCGCCGGCGGCGACTACTACGACGCCGACGAGCGCCCGCTCGACGGGCTCGCCGTGGCGCGGGGCATCGGCCACCTCAGCTATCGCAGCGCCGACGAGCTGCAGCGCCGCTTCGGCCGCGTGGCGCAGACGCCGCGGGACCCGCTGCGAGGGGGCCAGTACGCCATCGAGTCGTACATCGACCACCACGGCGACAAGCTGGCGGGCCGCTTCGACCCCAACTCGTACATCGTGCTCAGCGAGGCGATGAACCACCATGACGTGGGCCGCGGGCGGGGCGGCGTCGCCGCCGCCCTGGCGAGCGCGCGGGTGCGGGTATCGGTCGGCGGCATCAGCTCCGACCGCCTCTATCCCCTGTCCCAGCAGCACGAGCTCGCCCGCCTCATCCCCGGCGCCCGGCCGGTCACCGTCATCGACTCCGCGTCGGGGCACGACGGATTCCTCCTGGAGACGGGCCAGGTGGGGCGTCTGGTCACCCGGACCCTGGCGTCGTAGCGGGGCGATCCGCCCGCCACTGCAGCCTGGCTGGAGTGGATTCCGGTATCGCCCTGGCGAGAATCCTGTCGGAGGGTCGGCGTCGTCGGCACGGGACACTGGGGGTCTGCCGGACACTGGTGGCAATACCATGATGTGGGAGATGTGAACCCGGCATCTGCTGAAGGGTCCCTGAGGCTGCATCGTCCCGAGCCGGGGCCGGATGCTCCCCAGAATCGGATCCAGGCGATCTATGAGGCGGAGCTGGACCACCTCCTCGCCCTCTGCACCCTGCTCGTCGGAGGGCGAACCGCCGGGGAGGACCTCGCCCAGTCGGTCTTCGCAGAGGCACTGCAGCGTGAGCGCCGGGAGCCCGGGTACCTTCGCGACCCCGTCTGGCCGTGGCTGAGGACTGTCGCGGTCCGCCTGGCCTCGCGGCAGCGGGCACGGTTGCGCAGTGAGCTGGCGCGTCTCCATCTCGTTGGCAACGACATCCCGGACGACGCCTGGGATCGCCAGTCCATCGATGTCGTGCGGGCCCTGCGTCGCCTTCCTCCGAGGATGCGCACATGCACCGTTCTTGCCTACTTCGAGGACCAGAGCACCGAGGCTGTCGCTGCCACGCTGGGTTGCTCAGCGAAGACGGTGGAGAACCAGTTGCGTGAGAGCCGCCACCGGCTCCGGGGTTTGATGGGAGCTGGCTACAGGGATGCGGGTGATGAGTGAGCCGACACCGGAAATCGACGAACCGAGGCTGCGCGCTCTGCTCCAGCACGCGGCGAGAGACATCGCCCATTCCAGGAAGCCCATGGTGAGACTGGCCAGAGGTGGCTTCACCGGGCTGCTGATGAGTGCATCGGTGGTTGCGGGGTTCGCGGGGCTGTTCTGGCTCCTGGGTGCCATCTTCTCCGTGGCAAACGGCGGCGTGGACGGCTTTCCCCTGGGACTGTGGGGCGGCGTGTGTGGTGTTGCTCTCTTCGTGGCCGGCGTCGGATTGATGAGACTGGCGACGGGTCCAGATCGAGCCAGGGTCCAGGCCAGTGCGGGAAGAGTTCGGGTGGGTCAGCGAGCTCTCTCGACACTGGTGCTGGTCGTGTCCATCGTGCTGGTCTACATGGGCGCCTCGGACTTGGTGTTCGCTCTCATCACCTCCCTCGCCCACCACTCAGATCCCGACGTCGTCTACCAGGTGGCCCTTGGAATCCCGTATCTCGCCATCGGACTGGGAGGTATGCGGGCCGCGACGTACCTGCGGCGACGCTGAGCTGGTGCTCGGCGCCACCCGTGGGTGGAGATCCTCAACGGCAAGCTCGCGACGAGCTCCTCGTCCGAGGGGTTCCTCGACCGGGTCATGGACGGCTCCGACGAGATCCTCGCGAAGGCCACGGCGGGCTGCTTCAGCCGGGCTGCACTACCGCATCACGCCGGTGATGCGCAGCAGGATCATCGCCGCCGCGGCGACCGGGGGGATGCAGAGGTTGTCCAGCCCGCGACCGGCGGCCGCCTCCGTGACCGTCGTCACCGCCGCCACGCACCCCGCGACACCGCACGCTCGCAGCGCCCCCTGTCCGCAGAGCACCAGGAAGGGGACGCCGAGCACCACCGTGGTGACGAAGAAGGCGCTGCTGCCGCGGTACGTCTTGGTCCCGCCCGGGATCCGTCGGGCGCGCGCCGGCGCCCGCTCCCCGACCAGGCACGCCGCGACGTCGCTCACCCCCATGGTGAGGACGGCGTAGGCGAAGGCGGTGGCGGTCGGGGCCACCAGCGCGGCGGCCGCGATGCCGGCCGGGAACCAGATCTCGCCGAGGGTCGTCCGCCGCACGTCGTGGATGCTGGAGAGGAATCGGGTCCGCCACGACACCACCATCCCGACGGCGAAGAGCAGCCCCAGGACCGCGACCTGGGGCTGCGTCAGCCACAGCGGCAGTGCGGCCGCCCCCACCGCCATGGTGACGTGCGCGAACTTGCGCGACACCTCCGCCGGCAGCCGCAGCCGGGTGGCGGCGATCTCGATGACGGCGAACCAGACCAGGTAGGCGGCGGCGGCGAGGGCGAAGACCGTCACCGGCTGTCAGCGCGTCACGCCAGCGCGCCCGCCGCCGCCGACGCGAAGTCCACGGCGATGGCGCGCGCCACCGTCCGGACGATGTCGTCGACCGCCCCGTCGTTCACGAAGACCCGGGTGGCGCAGGCCCGGCCCGCGGCGAGCTCGGCACGGTATCCGGCGAGGCGGCTGCCGTGGTCGGTGCCGTCGGGGTGGCGCAGGCGCAGACGCTCCACGGCCCGCGCCTCGCTGTCCTCGATCTGGTAGACGGTGACCTGCGGATGGTGGACCCGCATGCGCGGGATGAGGGGGGCGCGGAGCATGACCGCCGGCACCATCTCGGCATGGGCGTGGGTGATGTGGGGCAGGCCGTAGCGGAAGGGGAGACCGAAGAGGCGGTCCGACTCGAGGAAGAATCCCCGCCGCTCCAGGCTGTCGAACTCCATCTCGCTGACGAAGCGGTGCTCGACGGCGTCCTCGGGGGAGGCGGCCTCCTCGGCTCGGCGGGGCCGCGTCGTCCACGACGGCGTCAGCTCCAGCACGGAGGCGGCCACCAGCCGCCTGATGACGGTCGACTTACCGCTCCCCGAGGGGCCGATGACGGCGAGGACCGGCTCGCCGGGACGCAGCCGTTGCTCAGGCAACGTGGGAGATGCTGGGCGCCGGTGGCTCGTCCGCCCCGGCGCGTGGGCGCGCCTGATCGCCGTTGTGCTCGGAGGCCTCGAGGTGAAGGGGGCCGAAGCGGAACGAGGACGGGGCGAGCACGTACTCGCGGAGCGTGTACGCATACGGGGCCATGACCAGCAGGCCGGCGACGGCCACGGTGGCGATGTCCGCACCCACGTTCATGAGCGTCACCATCCCGACCAGCGCCAGGATCATGCCGTTCCCGATGCGCGCCCCCAGGCCGACCAGGATCACCTCGTCGAGGATGCGCGTTGCCGACGCCAGCCTCACCTCGACGAAGAGGAGGGCCGCGGCGAACGGCAGCATGGCGGCGAGGACGACGGGACGGCCGGCCAGCGCCACCGCCAGCAGCCCCATCCCCGCCACCAGGGTGCCGGTGGAGAGACCGCTCACGACCCGCTTGCCGTGGCGCAGGACGATGGTCGCCTTGCCGCAGGCCGCGTCGCCCTTCCGGTCGCGGAGATCCTTGAGGAGGATGCGTGCCAGGAAGAGGGTGAAGAGGGCGGCCATGATCCATGCGTCGGCCGCGCCCAGCCGGGCTCCGGCGGCATCGGCGCCGGCGGCAAACGGGATGACCGAGTATCCGACGGCGAGACAGGGGGGTGTGAGGTAGGGACGGTGGGAGATGCGCAGCGGCGGCAGTGAGTACTGCCCGTAGAGGATGAGGGCCCCGCTGATGAGGATGCCGGTGAATAGGGAGGCGGCAAAGCCGGCGGCGATGGCGACGGCGGCGGCTGCGACGGCCATGCCGATCATCTCCCGGGGTCCGGCCGTGCCCGCCACCAGCGGCCGGTCGGAGAGTCCGGGCAGGTTGATGCTGTCGATGCGCCGGTCGGCCAGCTGGTTGAGGCAGCTCGACGCCGCGTACGCGGCCGCCAGAGCGACGCCGGCCAGGGCCAGCGGCCCCGTGACAGCGGCGGCGCCGTGCCACACGGCCCCGGCCAGCAGGAAGATCAGCAGCGTCAGGGTCGCGCGCGGCCGGGATATGGTCACCATCAGCCGCAGCGTGCTCATCTCATTTCCCACTCGGTGCGATGGTCTTGATGGGCCAGACCGACACCAGGATCGCCATGTAGATCATCCACAGCCCCTGGTACATCACCAACAGGGCGATGCCCATCCAGAAGAACGCCACCAGGAGGGTGACGTCCCGGCGCATCGCCACGCTGATCTCCACCTGGTGGAAGGTCGCGATGCCCGAGGCGAACGCGGCGACCAGCGCCGCCAGGAGGGCGATGCCGGCCGTCGCCGAGATCGCCGCGACATATGGGCCCGCGATGAGCAGCAACCAGAGGCACGACGGCCCCATGAAGATCAGGAACAGCATGCCGACCACGCCGCAGAAGATCACCTTGCCCGCCATCGGGGTGTTCGACTGCCGCCTCGCCACCAGATCGGGGTGCCGCTCCCTGACCCTCGATCGGAAGACCAGGAAGAGGATGACGAAGACGCCCAGGTAGGCGACCAGGGTCGCCGCCCCGGCCAAGAAGAGACTGGCCAGGTTGTTGTAGTCGGGGCTGAACAAGCCGGTGATGAAGGTCGTGCGGTACAGGGCGACCGGGCCGAGGATGAACTTGGCCGCGATGACGGCCGCGTTGTAGATGACGGCGAACAGCACCCACGCCCTTCCCAGGCCGATCAGCCTGGACATGACGACGAGGAAGAGCGAGGTGAGACCGATGAGGATCTCACCGGTGATGGCGACGATGGCGTAGCTCGGGTGGTCGCTGGTGCTGGTCGCCTCGGCCAGCCGCGGCGCCAGCACCACCGTGCCGGTGCCGGCGACGCTGAGCAGGGAGAAGGCGATGGCGATCTGCGGCCCTCGCGACACGACGGTTCGGACCGCGGTATCCGCGCGCATTGAGGCCCATCTCCGATGCGGGATCAGACGGAGTTCGCACCGGCCGGTGCGATCGGGCGCCATGGTAGCCACCCGCCCGAGGCTTGTCCATTGCGCAGTTCGTTCGTCGCTGCGCTGCGTCGAGATCGCGACTCCCGCCGGGTTGGGCAACCCTCCCACCGCGCCGACCCCTACACTGTCGCCCGATGATCGATCCCGGCAAGTTCGGAACCGTCCAGATCGTGGCCCGCCGCGACATCACCGAGGAACTGTGGGCGATGCGGGTGAAGCCCGACTTCGAGTTGCCGTACCGGCCCGGCCAGTACTGCACCCTCGCCCTCCCCATCGAGGGTCGGCTCGTCGAGCGCCCCTATTCGATCTGCTCCTCCCCTGAGGAGGACGAGGTCGAGCTGTTCGTCGAGCGGGTCCCCAACGGCGAGCTGACGGTTCCCCTCCACAAGCTCGGCGTCGGCGCGGAGATGCCGGTCCGGCGCCGGTGCAAGGGGCTCTTCCTTCGCGAGGCGCCGGTCGCCGGGCAGGCCCACCTCTTCGTCGCCACGGTCACCGGGATCGCTCCCTTCCTCTCCTGCATCCGGACCCTGGTGCGCCGGATCGAGCGCGGCGAGTGGGCGCCCGAGGGCCGGGTCGTCCTGCTCCACGGCGCCAGCGTCTCCGGCGAGTTCGGGTACCTCGAGGAGATGCGGGCGCTGGAGGCGACGACCGACTGGTTCGTCTACGTCCCCACCATCAGCCGCCCCTGGCTGGACCCCGAGTGGCCCGGCGAGCGGGGGCGCGTGGAGGACGTGGTGCGCAAGCACGCCGACCGGCTCGACCTCGTTCCCGGGACCGCCTCGGCCTTCATCTGCGGCAACCCCCAGATGATCGACAACGTCAAGGGCGCGCTCCGCCGGGGCGGTTTCGACTCCCAGTCGGTCCACGAGGAGCAGTACTGGCCGGAGTGAGGAGGCGCTGGTGATGGCGGTGGCCCGGCGGCCGGCCGGCTGATGGACCTCTCGCGGATCCTGGCCGCGTCCGAGGGGCTGGAGACCCCCCTCGCGGCCGTCGACCTCGCCGCCATGGAGGCCAACCTCGCCGCCGTGCGGGCCCGGGCGGACGGGTTGGGCCTCCGTCTCCGCCCCCATGCCAAGACGCACAAGAGCGCCTTCGTCGCCCGCCGCCAGCTGGAGCACGGGGCGGTGGGCCTGACCGCGGCCACGCTGCGCGAGGCGGAGGTCTTCGCCTCGGCCGGGGCTCGCGACATCCTGCTCGCCCACCCCCCGGTGGGCGAGGCGAAGCTCCGCCGGCTCGCCGCTCTCGCCGAGCGGGTGGAGCGCCTCGCCGTCAGCCTCGACAGCGTCGAGGTCGCCGCCGCTCTCCCCTTCGGGGTGGAGGTGCTGTGGGAGGTGGACAGCGGGCACCACCGCCTGGGCACCGCGCCCGGCGACCCGACCCTGCGCGGTGTCACGGCCCTGATCGAGGCGATCGGCGCCGCGAGATTCCGGGGCCTGCTCACCTTTCCCGGCCACGCCTACGCGGTCGCCGGCCGTGAGGAGTTGGCCGGCGTCGCCTCGGAGGAGCACAGGGCCATGACGCAGAGCGCCTCGCTGCTCCGTGCGGCGGGGGTCACCGTCGCCGAGCTGAGCGCCGGCTCCACCCCCACGGCCGCCTGGACCGGCGCCGGGATCACCGAGATCCGCCCCGGCGCCTACGTGTACGGCGACGCCAACCAGGTCACCCTCGGTCTCGTCGAGGTGACGGCGTGCGCTCTGGGCGTCGTCGCCACCGTGGTGTCCACGCCGGCCGCCGACCGCGCCGTCGTCGACGCCGGATCGAAGGCGCTGGCCACCGACGTGGTGGTTCGCGGCCTGCGCGGCTTCGGCATGGTGGCGGGCCGCGCGGATCTGGTCCTGGAGCGGATGAGCGAGGAGCACGGTGTCCTCATCGCACCCGGCGGCCGAACCGGCCTGCGCACCGGTGACCGCCTCCTCGTCATCCCGGCGCACTGCTGCAGCACGGTGAACCTCCACGAGGCGGTGCTCATGGTCGGGGACGGGGAGGCCTGGTGGGACCCGGTGGCGGCGCGCGGCCGGCGGCCGGCCGGCGACGGCGCGCCCCCCGAGGGGGCCGGCGGGGCCTCGGGGAGGACGGCGGCCGGCTCCGTCGGGTGACCCGTCTCCCCCCGCACAGCCTTCACGGGCTGTATTTGTGACACCGGGGTCTAGACTCGTGCCAATGACCGAGCCGGTCGCGCGCGCCATCGCCGTCGTCTCGGTTCACGCCTCGCCTCTCTCCGATCTTGGACGCGGCGAGAACGGGGGCATGAACCTGGGGGTGCTGCGCCTCTGCGAGGGGCTGTCCGAGCGGGGCGTCCCCACCGACGTCTTCGTCCGGCGCGACGACCCCGACCTTCCCGCCGAGCAGCTGATCGCTCCGGGAAGCCGCGTCATCCTGGTCGACGCCGGTCCGCCCAGGCCGGTTGCCAAGGACGCGGTGGTGCCCCTGCTGGACGGTTTCGCCGCCGCTGTGCTGGCGCGGGCGTCGGCCGAGGGCAGGGAGTACCGCCTCGTGCACGCCCACTACTGGCTGAGCGGCTTGGTGGCGCGTCGGGTCCGCCAGAGCCTGGACATCCCCTGGGTGCAGTCATTCCATTCGCTGGCGCGGATGCGGGCGGCGGCCGGCCTCCCCTTCGACTTCCAGCGCGGCGCGGTCGAGGAGGAGCTGGCCGCCGACGCGGACCGGATCGTGGCCATGAGCCGCGCCGAGGGTCGTGCCCTGGTCCGCCTCTACCGGGCCCGGAGCGAGCGCATCTGCGTCGCCGAACCCGGCGTGGACCTCGAGCCGGCCAGCGCCGGCGCCGTCGCCGCCGTCCGCCGCAGGCTCGGTCTCGGCGGCCGCCGGGTGATCCTCTTCGCCGGCCGGCTCGAGCCCCTGAAGGGGGCGGAGACGCTGGTCGAGGCGATCCGGCATCTCGCCGCCCTGCCCGATCTCGCCGATGCCGTCTGCGTCCTCATCGGCGACGACAGCGGCGACGGGGCCCGGGCCACCGAGGGCGGCGAGCGCCGGCGCCTCGAGGCCCTGGTGGTCGCCGCGGGTCTCTCCGACCGGGTCCGCTTCCTCGGCGCGGTGCCCCACGAGTCGCTCGCCCCGTACTACGCGCTGGCCGACGTCTGCGTCGTGCCGTCCCGCGTCGAGACCTTCGGGCTGGTGGCGCTGGAGGCCCAGGCGCAGGGCACGCCGGTCGTGGCGGCGCGGGTGGGCGGCCTTCCCGAGGTGGTCGCCGACGACGAGACGGGCCATCTCATCGAGGGGCACCACCCCGCCGACTACAGTGCCGCCATCGCCGGACTGCTGCGCGACGACGGCCTGCGCCGGCGCATGGGGGACGCCGCGCGCCGCCGCGCCGCCGCCTTCAGCTGGGACGGGATGGTGGACCGGCTCCTCTCCATCTACAACCGGGTCAGCTCCCCGGAGATCCCCCTGGAACTGCCCTGCGGCTACGAGGTCTCCCTCGGCTCGCTCGGGTGATCCCGGCGCCGGATACATCGGCGCCGGGCCGCCATCCGGGCGGCCGGCGCGTCATGAAGTCGAAAGAGTGCAATGGGTAGCCTCGCAGCGCTCACACCTCAACCTGCCATGGGATGCGCCTGATGTACTTCCGATACCTGGGCCGCGAACTCCGCCGCCGCTTCCGCTCGGCCAGCATCGTGGCCATCGGCCTGGCCCTCGGCGTCGGTCTGGTCGTCACCGTCACCGCGGCGGCGGCGGGGGTCAAGACCGCCCAGAACCAGGTGCTGCAGTCCCTCTACGGCGTCGGCACCGACCTGACCGTGACCCAGGCGGCCTCCGCCGGGAGCGGTGGGCCGTTCAGCTTCGGCGGCGCGCCCCCGTCGCCGGGCGCGGCGGGCAGGAGCTTCAGCCAGGACCGGCTCACCTCCACGGCCGGTCTGACCACGATTCCCAGCACCGACGTCACCGAGATCGCCGGGCTCAAGGACGTCGCCGGTGTCACCGGCGCGCTGACGCTCAGCTCCATCCACGCCACCGGGTCGTTCAGCGGCTTCGGCGGCGCGGGTGACACGGGCGCATCCCCGTCCGCCACCGCGACGCCGACGGCCACCCCGACCGCGACCCCCTCCGCGTCGGCCTCCGCCAGCGCCTCTCCCTCCGCCTCCGCGTCGGGCACCCCGTTCACCGTCTCCTTCCTGACTGTGGACGGCATCGACAGCAGCACTCCCGGTCTGGGGCCGCTGAGCGCCGCCAACATCACCAGCGGCTCGTCCGCCGTCCAGCAGTGGTTCGACCAGGTCAACGCGGACACCAACCCCGACTCCCAGCTCCTCGCCCTGGTGAGCAGCAGCTACGCCAAGGCGAACTCGATCGTCGCGGGTTCGACGGTCACCGTCGCCGGCACCGACCTGACGGTGATGGGCGTGATCACCACCACCGCCGGCTCGGCCGGGGCCGACATCTACGCGCCGCTCGGCGAGGTGCAGACGCTGGCCAACGACACCGCCGAGGTCAACACCATCTACGTGACGGCGGCCAACGCCACGGACATCTCCACCATCCAGGCGGAGATCCAGAAGCTGCTGCCCTCGGCCACGGTCACCACCGCGGCGGACCTGGCCAGCCAGGTCAGCGGGTCGCTCAGCACCGCGACCACCCTGGCCAACACCCTCGGTCTCTGGCTCTCCATCGCCGTCCTGATCGCCGCCTTCGTGCTGGCGGCCCTGCTCACCACCGCCTCGGTGAACCGCCGCGTGCGCGAGTTCGGGACCCTCAAGGCGATCGGCTGGCGCAGCCGTCGGATCGTCGGCCAGGTGCTCGGCGAGTCGGTGGCCCAGGGCATCGCCGGAGGTGTTGTCGGCGTCGGGCTCGGCGTGCTGGGCGCCTTCGTCATCACCAAGGTCGCGCCGACCTTGAGTGCCGTGGTCGGCGCCACCGGGCTGGGCTCGACCGCCTCCACCGGAGGCGGGGCGGCGATCCCGTCCGCCTTCGCCGGCAGGGGCTTCGGTGGCGGCGAAGGTGGCTTCGGCGCCTCCGGCGGCGGGGGCGGATCCTTCGTCCGGCAGTTCGCCAACCCGAATCACAGCGTCGCGGTCCACTGGACGGCTCCGCTCAATCCGGAGATCTTCCTCCTCGCCATCGGGCTCGCCATCGTCGGTGCCCTCATCGCCGGCGCCATCGGCGGCTGGCGGGTGGCCCGCCTGCAACCGGCCGACGCCCTGCGGAGGGTTGAGTAGATGAGCGACCTCCGGTGTCAGCACCCCGTCCCGTCAAATCGCCGATCCCTGGAGACCATCGATGTATGAGCTGAAGGACGTCTCCAAGACCTACACGAAGGGGCGGCGCAAGGTCGTCCCCTTCAAGCACGTGAACCTGGTCATCGATGACGGCGAGTTCCTCACCGTCCAGGGGCCGACGGGACATGGCAAGACGACCTTCCTCATGCTGCTCGGCGCCCTCGACAAGCCCAGCTCCGGCAGCATCGTCTTCGACGGCCGGAACATCGCCGACCTCCCCGAGACCCAGCTGGTGGACATCCGGGCCCGCAACTTCGGCTACGTCTTCCAGAACTACAACCTGATGCCGACGCTGACGGCCGCCGAGAACGTCGAGGCGGCCCTGGTGCCGCTGCACGTCCTCTCCGGGGAGAGGCGGGCCCGCGCGCTGGCCGCCCTCGACGACGTCGGCCTCTCCGACCGCGCCACGCACTTCCCGACCGAGCTCTCCGGCGGCGAGCAGCAGCGGGTGGCCATCGCCAGGGCGCTGGTCAAGGAGCCCAAGGTGATCCTCGCCGACGAGCCCACCGGCAACCTCGACGAGGTCACCCGCGGGGAGATCGTCGCGCTGCTGAACCGGCTCTGGAGGGAGCGGGGCATGACCCTCATCGTGGTCACGCACGAGACGGCCGTGGCCGTCCAGGCGCCGCGCACCGCCCTCATCACCAAGGGGACGCTGACCATGCGCGACAACCGCCCGCCGGTCGCCGCGGTCAAGCAGCCTGTCGTCAGGCAGCCGGTCGCCAAGCCCAGCCGGAGGCGCCGGGCGGAGGCGTAGGCCACCCCCGCGGGCGGGGGATATGATCCCGCTGCGCTGACCCGGGGAGGGCGCATGCCGCCGGCGCCGGGTGCGAACGGAGAGGACGTGCTGCGTCTGCGCGGAGCGACCACGGCGGTCGCCGCTGTCGCCCTGCTGGCGGCGGCGTGCGGCGTGAGCCGGTCGGCGACGCACCCGGAGGCTGGGACGGTCACCCCGACGGCGGCGGCGGGCGCGACGGCGATGGCGACGCCTCCGTCGGGCGGGATGAGGACCTCATTCGGCGATGGGACCTGGACGGTGGGCGCGCAGATCGCCGCCGGGACCTACCAGACCGATGGAGGGAGCGCGTGCAAGTGGGCGCGCACCGGCGCGGGCGGAGATCAGAGCGTCCCCATCACCACCGTCATCGTCACCGGGCACGCCGTGGCAACGATCCTGCCGGGCGATGCCGCCTTCGTGACCAAGGGGTGCGGCACATGGGCGCCCCTGCCCAGCAGCGGGCCCCAGCTGGCGAGTTTCGGCGACGGGACCTGGGCGGCCGGCGTCGACGTGGCTCCGGGGACCTACAGCACCCCGGGCGGGGATCAGTGCCAGTGGGACCGCCTCCGCGACTTCACCGGCACCGAGCTCGGAGAGTCGGCATCCATCACGGTCCACGCCTCCCCGGACGGTCATGCCGTCGCGACGATCACCTCCACCGATGCCGGGTTCACCTCGCAGGGCTGCGGCACCTGGACCGTCCTGCCCCCCACCGGACCGCAGCTGACCAGCTTCGGCAACGGGATCTGGGCGGTCGGCATCGACATCGCCCCCGGGACCTACAGCAGCTCTCCCGTCGCCCGCTGCTCCTGGGTGCGGGCCAGCGATTTCACCGGGGACCCCGGCGCCGTCCTGGCATCGAGCGGCTCGTTGCTCAGCACCCTGGAGGTGAAGATCCTCAGCTCCGACCGGTCGTTTGCGACGGTTGGATGCGGCACATGGAAGTCCGCGACGACCCCGCCGCCCACGGCCTCGTCCTCGCCGATCACCCTCTGACCCGCCGCCGGCGGTCTCCCGGCCCCGGAGCTCAGCTCGGCGCCCGTCGCGCCGCGATGTCGCAGGCCCGCGCCCGGAGCGCCCGCTCCGTGCCGTCCCTGCCCTCGATGACGAGGCGCGCGGCGGCCCGCCTGGTGGACTCGGGGAGGTCTGCCGCCTGGATCGCCGCCAGGGCGGAGTCGGCGGCCTCCAGGGTGGCCGGCTCGACCAGCTGGCGCGGGTAGAGCAGCTCGGTGAAACCCTCCGCCTCCTCAGGCCCCCGCTGTGCCCAGAAGGCGGGCAGGGCCTGGATCCAGCGGTCGACGTAGGGACGCATCAGGTCGGCCTGGGCCGGGTCCCACTGGATGACGCCACCGGCGCCGAAGGCCCCCACGCCGAAGCCGGCGAGGATCGCCGCCTGCATCTGGAGCGGGAGCAGCGTGTCCTCCAGCACCTGGGACCAGGCGGCGCTCTTGGCGGCGGCGTCGGGCTGGGCGGCGCGGCAGGCGGCGGCCCGGCGCCGGCCGAAGTCGGTGTCGTCGGCGGCGAGCTGCGCCCCGATCCGGGTGGCGGCGTCGCGGCCTCGCGCGGCCAGGCGCGAGACGATGAGCCAGCGGAGGTCGGTGTCGATCGAGAGCCCCGGCACGTTCTGCCCGCCGTCGAGCAGCAGCTCCAATCGGTGCAGGTCCGGCTCCGCGTCCGCGGCGGTGATGTGGGCCCTCGCCCAGGTGAGCTGGACGTCGCTGCCCGGCTCGGCCTGGAGCAGCGACCCCCAGGCGTTGGCCGCCAGCCTCGCCCGTGCCGCCTCGCGCTCGGCGGGGTCGCCGAACTGGTCGATGGCCGCCAGCGCCTGGCTGAGCAGCCGCTCCAGGACGGTGACCTCGGTCTCGGCGCGAGCGTGGCGGGCGATGGTGGCGACGAAGTCGCGGGTGGCCAGCTCGCCGTCCCTGGTCATGTCCCACAGCGCCGCCCAGGTCAGCGATCGCGCCAGGGGGTCGACGATCTTGCCCGCGTGCTCCAGCACGGTGCGCAGCGACCGCTCGTCGAAGCGCAGCTTGGCGAAGGTGAGGTCGTCGTCGTTGACCACGATGAGGTCAGCGGCCTCGGCTCCCGCCAGGGCGGGGACCTCGGTGCGCTCGCCGCGGACGTCCACGCCGGCGCGGCGGTACCGGGTGACCCCGCCGGCGTTGAGGCGGTACAGGCCGACCTGGACCCGGTGGCCGCGCAGGGTGGGGTGCTCGGGAGCCGCCGACTGGAGGATGGCGAGACTCTCGATGCGGCCGCCGGCGACCCGCACCTGGGGCCGCAGCGTGTTCATTCCGGTGGTCTGGAGCCACTCCGCCGACCACGCCGCCAGGTCCCTGCCCGAGGCCTCCTCGATGCAGCCCAGGAACTCGGCCAGCGCCGCGTTGCTCCACCGGTAGCGGCGGAAGTACTCCTGCACGCCCGCCTTGAAGGGGGCGGCGCCGACCCAGGCCACCAGCTGCTTGAGGACCGCGGCACCCTTGTGGTAGGTGATGCCGTCGAAGTTCTGCCGCACCTCGTCGGTGTCGCGGCAGGGCGTCGAGATGGGGTGGGTGGAGCGGAGCTGATCCTGGCGCGCCGCCACCGACTTCACGGTGTTGGCGAAGTCGACCCAGGCGTTGCGGAACTCGGTGGCCTCGACCAGGGTCTTGTTCGCCATGTAGGTGGCGAAGGTCTCGTTGAGCCAGAGATCCCCCCACCAGCGCATGGTGGTGACGTCGCCGAAGCCGTGGACGTGCGCCATCTCGTGGACGATCGTCTCCCCCCGGCGTGCCCGCTGCAGCTCGGTGGCGCGGCTGCGGAAGATGTAGGTCTCGTTGAAGGTGACGCAGCCCGGGTTCTCCATCGCCCCCACGTTGAACTCGGGGACGAAGAGCTGGTTGTACTCGTCGAAGGGATAGGGGAAGCCGAACTCCCGGGCGTAGAAGTCGAGGCCCTGGCGGGTGATGCCGAACAGCTCCTCGGCCTGGGCCTCGAGGTAGCCGGCCAGGGATTCGCGAGCGTAGAGGCGCAGCCGGATGCCCTCGTGCTGCGACTCGACGATGCTGAACAGGCCGCCGGCGATGGCCATGAGATAGGGGGGGATGGGCGGCGTGACGTTGAAGCGCCACGTCCTCGTCCCGTCGCCGTGGTCGTCGGTGCCCAGCACCCGCCCGTTGCTGCAGAGCTGCCAGGCGGAGGGGGCCCGCACCGTGACGGTGAAGGCCGCCTTCAGGTCCGGCTGGTCGAAGCACGCGAACACCCTGTGGGCGTCGAACGGCTCCATGTGGGTGTAGACGTACACCTCGCCGTCGACCGGGTCGACGGCCCGGTGGAGGCCGACGCCGACGCGCTGGTAGCTGCAGTCGGCGAGGACCTCGACGGAGTGGCGGCCCGCCGCCAGGCCGGCCAGCGGGATGCGCGTGCCGTCGTAGCCGTCCAGGGCCGGGGTGGACGGTGAGCCGTCCACCGCGACCGTGCGCAGATGCCCCGCCTCGCCGACGTTGAGGTTGACGAAGGTCTCCCCACCGTGACGGCTGGTGAAGCCGATCCGCGACAGACTGGAGAACGTGGCGGCCTCGGGGTCGCCCGGCAGCTCCAGGTCGAGCTGGTAGGTGACCTCCCCGATCTGGCCGGCGCGTTCTGACGCCTGCTCCTCGGTGAGGTTGTCGCTGGCCATCGGGTGGGGCATGGGGGTGTCTCCGTGGACGGGCAGGAGCACCGGGCGGCCCTGGGCCCGGGAGGTTCCGGCAGTCGACGAGGGCCGCCGCTCCTGCGGCATATCTCCGTGGTGCGCCCATTGTCGGCCAGAGCCGGGGCCGCCCGCAGAGCCTCTCCCCGGGACGGCGGCGCCGGGTCCGCCGCCCGCCTGCCCGGCGCGGCCGCCTTGTTGACAGGAGTGATTGAGCGGGATATAGTTGCCTACAGGATTATTGAAACATCAATTACAGGAGACTCCGATGTCCCAGTCCTGGCCATCCACCCCGACGCCCCTGACCCCCGGCGAGTACGCGCTCGACGCCAGCCACACCCGGGTGGGCTTCGTCGCCCGCCACCTCATGGTCACCAAGGTTCGCGGCGACTTCAAGACCGTCGAAGCCAAGATCCGCATCGGTGACAGCCCCGAGGAGTCGAGCGCCGAGGCGGTGATCCAGATCGACAGCGTCGACACCAACGACCAGAAGCGCGACGCGCATCTGCGCTCGGCCGACTTCTTCGACGCGGAGAAGTTCCCGACCATGACCTTCCGCTCGACCCGGGTCGAGCCGGCCGGCGGGAGCCACTACAAGGTCACCGGCGACCTCACGATCCGCGACCAGACCCACCCCGTCACCCTGGACGTCGAGTACTCCGGCGCCGCCAGGACCCCGTGGGGCTCGACCGCCGCGGGCATCACCGCATCGGCGGAGATCGATCGAGAGACGTGGGGCCTGACCTGGAACGTCGCCCTCGAGTCGGGCGGTGTGCTGGTCAGCAAGAAGATCCAACTGGAGATCGAGGCCGAGATCGGCGCCGTCGTCGCCGTCGCCGCCTGACGCCGCCGGACGGCGGCTGACGGCACCGGCCCGCCCCTGAGGGGCGCCCGGGCACGCACCCGGGCGCTCCCAGGTGGCGCCGCGGAGGCACAATGGACGGCCATGGGCCTCCGCGAGATCCTGGACAGGATCGAGGGACTGGACTCCCTCGACTCCGTGGCCGACGCCCTGAGCGGGATCGTCAACGCGGCGGTCGCGCCGGCCAAGAGCCTGCTCAGCGGCACCTGGCTCGGGCATCCCCTGCACCCGCTGCTCACCGACGTCCCCATCGGCTGCTGGACCGGCGCGGTGGCGCTCGACCTCCTCGGCGGTGAGGCGGCCGCCGCCGCCGTGGACCCGCTGGTCGGCCTGGGGGTCCTGGCCGCGCTGCCCACCGCCGTCACCGGGCTCAACGACTGGGCCGACAGCTACGGCGGTGACCGGCGGATCGGGCTGGTGCACGCCGCCGCCAACGGGGCGGCCCTCGGCCTCTTCGCCGTCTCCCTGGCGGCGCCCAGGCGCACCGCCCGCGGCCTGCGCCTCCTCGGGCTCGCCGCCGTCGGGGCGGGCGGGTACCTGGGCGGCCATCTCAGCTACGCCAGGGGACTGGGCGTGGACCACCAGGCCTTCATCGAGAAGCCGGGCGACTGGACCAACGCCCTCGCCGCCGCCGCCCTGGACGAGGGCGTGCCGACGCTGGCCCACGCCGGCGCCGTCCCGGTGCTCCTCTACCGGCGCGGCACGCAGATCTACGCCATCTCCGACGTCTGCCCGCACGCGGGCGGGCCGCTGCACGAGGGCGATGTCGACGGGAACCTCTGCGTCACCTGCCCCTGGCACGGCAGCCGCTTCCAGCTCAGCGACGGACGTGCCGTCCGCGGTCCGGCCACGGCTCCGGCGACCGCCTACGAGACCCGCATCCACCGCGGACGGGTGCAGGTCCGGGCCGTCTCCTAGAGCTCCACCCGACATCCCCGCCGGGCGGGGGCCCGCGTTGGTCGGTGCCGGCCTTGGTAAAATCCGCCCGAGATGCTCTCGGACTACGCGCCGATCCTCGTCTTCCTGGGTGTGTGCGTCCTCTTCGGCGCCGGCGTGCCGCTGCTGAGCGCGCTGCTCGGTCCCCGGCGTCCGAGCGTCTCCAAGGGGCTCCCCTACGAGTCCGGCATCGTCCCCGTGGAGCAGGCGCGGCGACGGTTCTCGGTGAGCTTCTACGTCACCGCCATGCTCTTCATCATCTTCGACGTCGAATCGATCTTCCTCTTCTCCTGGGCCACCATCGTCCGCAACCTCAGGGTCTTCGGCATCATCGAGATGGGCGTCTTCATCCTGGTTCTCCTCGTCGGCCTGGTCTACGTCTGGGTCAAGGGGGCGCTGACGTGGGAATGAGCGGTGAGGGAGTCCTCGAGGCCACACTGGGCGACGCCGGCACCATCGCGCTGCCGCGCACCTCGGAGGCCGAGCGCACCGCGCTGCAGAGCGGCATCCTCACCACCACGGTGGAGAAGCTCGTCAACTGGGGGCGCTACAGCTCGCTGTGGCCGGCCCTCTACGGCCTCGCCTGCTGCGCCATCGAGATGATGGGCACGGGGGCCGCCCGCTTCGACATGGCCCGCTTCGGCTGCGAGGTGTTCCGCGCCTCGCCGCGCCAGGCCGACGTCATGATTGTGAGCGGCCGCGTCTCCCAGAAGATGGCCCCGGTGCTGCGCCAGATCTACGACCAGATGCCGGAGCCCAAGTGGGTCATCAGCATGGGCGCCTGCGCCAGCAGCGGCGGCATGTTCAACAACTACGCCATCGTCCAGGGCGTGGACAAGGTGGTGCCCGTGGACGTCTTCATCCCCGGCTGCCCGCCCCGGCCCGAGGCCCTCCTCGACGCCGTGGTCAAGCTGCAGCAGAAGATCGCCGGCAGTCACCTCACCTCCTGGCGGGGGTGAGGCGCTGAGATGGCCGCGGGCGGGGAGACTCCGGCGCGTCCGGCGGCCGGATCTGCCGCTCTCCGCCTGCTCCTGCACGAGCTGCCCGACGCCGTGCTGGGCAGCGAGGAAGCCGTCGGTGAGGTGACCATCCGGGTGGGGCGGGAGCGGCTCGTCGAGGTGGCGCGGCTGCTGCGCGATCACGCCGAGGCGCGCTACGACCTCCCCCTCTGCGTCACCGCGGTCGACTGGCCCGATCGCGAACCGGACGCCCCGCGCTTCGACGTGCTCTACCAGCTGCGCTCGATGCGGCTCAACGACGTCGTCCGCCTCGCCGTCCAGGTCCCCGAGGGCGACCCCAGAGTGCCCACGCTGGAGGGCGTCTTCGCGGGCATGGACTGGCACGAGCGGGAGACCTACGACCTGCTCGGCATCCAGTTCGAGGGGCACCACGACCTGCGCCGCATCCTCCTCCCCGACGACTGGGACGGCCATCCGCTGCGCAAGGACTACGCCTCCTTCGGCGAGCCCATCGCCTTCACCCACAACCTGGAGTGGGCCATGCCCGCCCAGGAGCGGCCCACCGACATGCCCGGCCAGTCCCGCTGATGGCCACGCTGCCGCCACCCGGGCCGCTGCGCTCCGACGCCGCCTCGAAGCGGTACGAGCACGGCCGCGAGATGCTCGGTGTCGACCCGGATGTCGACAGCATCGACCTGGTGCAGCTCGACGAGGACACCATGGAGCTGAACATGGGCCCGCAGCACCCCTCGACGCACGGTGTGCTGCGGCTGGTCCTCGACCTCGACGGCGAGGTGGTGCGCGGCTGCCGGCCCGACATCGGCTTCCTCCACACCGGCTTCGAGAAGGACTTCGAGCGGCACAGCTACCAGCAGTGCATCCCCTACACCGACCGGATGGACTACCTCTCGCCGCTCAGCAACAACCTGGGCTTCTCGCTGGCGGTGGAGAGGCTGCTGGGCGTGGAGGTGCCGCCTCGCGGCCAGTACATCCGCGTCATCATGTGCGAGCTGGCGCGCATCGCCAGCCACCTGATCTGGTACGGCACCAGCGCCCTCGACCTCGGCGCCACCACCCCCTTCGTCTACGCCTGGAGGGAGCGGGAGAAGATCCTCGACATCAACGAGCTGGTCAGCGGCGTGCGCATGCACACCTCGTTCATCCGCGTCGGCGGCCTGCTCGCCGACGTCCCCGACGAGTTCTACGCCATGGTCGAGGAGGTGGTGAGGACCTTCCCCCGCTTCATCGACGACTACGAGACGCTGATCACCGGCAACCCCATCTTCCGTGAGCGCACCCGGGGCCTGGGGGTGATCAGCGCCGAGGACGCCATCAGCTACGGCGTCACCGGCCCCACCCTGCGCGGCAGCGGGGTCGCCTACGACCTGCGCAAGGCGAAGCCGTACAGCTCGTATGGCGATTTCGACTTCGACGTCCCCGTCGGGGAGCACGGCGACATCTACGACCGCTACCTGGTGCGCATGCAGGAGATGCGCGAGTCGCTGCGCATCATCGACCAGGCCATGGCCCACCTGCCCTCCGGGCCGGTGAACACCACCGACCGCCGGGTCGCGCTGCCGCCGCGCAACGAGATCAACACCAGCATGGAGTCGCTGATCCGTCACTTCAAGCTGGTCACCGAGGGATTCCGGCCCCCCCGGGGCACGGTGTACGAGGCCATCGAGTCACCGCGCGGCGAGATCGGCTTCCTCATCGTCAGCGACGGCTCCAACCGGCCGTACCGCTGCAAGGTGCGGGCCCCCTCCTTCAGCAACCTGAGCGCCCTGCCCCACATGGTCAGGGGGGAGATGCTCCCCGACCTCGTCGCGGTGGTCGGCTCCATCGACATCCTGCTCGGGGACGTGGACCGATGAGCGTGCTGTCGGCGGCGACCCGCGCCGAGATCACCCGGCAGCGCGACCGCTACCCCCAGGCGCGCAGCGCCATCCTCCCCGCCCTCTGGGCGGTGCAGAACAGCCTCGGCCACCTGAGCCCCGAGGGCATGGCCGAGGTGGCCGTCCTGCTGCGCCTGGAGTCGAGCGAGGTCGAGGCCGTCGCCACCTTCTACTCCATGTACTTCGACAAGCCGGAGGGACGCCACCACGTCCTGGTCTGCGCCAACGTCTCCTGCGCGCTGCGCGGCGCCGACGCCATCGTCGCCCACCTCGAGCGGTCCCTCGGCTGCGCCTCGGGGGAGACCACCGCCGACCGGCAGGTCACCTGGGAGCGGACGGTGGAGTGCCTGGGCGCCTGCGGCGGGGCCCCGGCGATGCAGGTGGACCACCACTTCCAGGAGAACCTCACGGAGGAGCGGGTGGACGCCATCCTCGCCGCTCTGCGGGCCGCACCGGTGGGAGAGGCCGCCGCCGCCAAACCCTCGGCCGTCGCACCCACGCCCACCGCGGCGGCCCGTCCCCGCCGCGCCCGCCCCCGCCCCCAGGGCGGTGACCGGTAGGATCGGGCGCTCGGATGGCCGAACACCAGCTGCTCACCAGCCACTTCGGGACCGAGGGGCTCCAGGGCCTGCGCGTCTACCAGCGCCTGGGTGGCTACCAGGGCCTCCGCGCGGCGCTGAAGACCACCCCGGAGGCGATCGTCGAGGAGGTCAAGACGAGCGGCCTGCGCGGCCGCGGCGGGGCCGGCTTCCCCACCGGGATGAAGTGGTCCTTCCTCCCCCGGGGCGTCCACCCCCGCTACCTCTGCGTCAACGCCGACGAGTCGGAGCCGGGCTGCTTCAAGGACCGCGCCCTCATCGACAGCGACCCGCACCAGCTCATCGAGGGGACGCTGATCGCGGCCTACGCCATCCAGGCCCCCATCGCCTTCATCTACATCCGCGGCGAGTACCACGACCAGCGGCTGCTGCTGGAGCGCTGCGTCGAGGAGGCGCGGGCCGCCGGCTACATCGGCCGGGGGATCCTGGGCTCCGACTTCAGCTGCGACGTCATCGTCCACGGCGGCGCCGGCGCCTACATCTGCGGCGAGGAGACGGCGCTCATCGACTCCCTGGAGGGGCTGCGCGGGCAGCCCCGGCTCAAGCCACCCTTCCCGGCGGTCAAGGGCCTGTACGGCAAGCCGACCGTCGTCAACAACGTGGAGACGCTCTCCAACCTCCCTCACATCGTGCTCCGCGGCGGTGCCTGGTTCGCCTCGGTGGGCACCGAGAAGAGCACCGGGACCCGGCTCTTCTGCTGCAGCGGGCACATCAACCGCCCCGGCACCTACGAGATGCTGCTGGGGACGCCCATCCGCGAGCTCCTCGACGAGGAGTGCGGCGGCGTCTGGAAGGGCCGCTCGCTCAAGGCCTTCCAACCCGGCGGCGGCTCCATGCAGGTGCTGCTCCCCGGGCACCTGGACCTGCCCCTGGACATGAACGCGGTGCAGAAGGCGGGGTCGTCCCTGGGGGCGGGGGCCATGGTCTTCATGGACGAGACCACCTGCATGGTCGACGTCTCCATGCGCCTGGTGGACTTCTACCACCACGAGTCCTGCGGCAAGTGCGTTCCCTGCCGGGAGGGCACCTACTTCGAAGCGGACCTCATGCACCGGCTGGAGGCGGGGGTGCTCACCCGCCTGGAGCTCGGCACCCTGGCCGACGTCTGCGACAACATGGACGGCAAGTGCTTCTGCCCGCTGGGGGACACCGCCACGTGGTTCGTGATGTCGGCGTACCGGGCATTCCGCGACGAGTTCGAGGCGCACTGCGAGGCGGGCGGCTGCCCCGTGGCCGGCCGCCGGGCGCAGCCGGTGGCCGTCTAGATGAGCCCCGAGAAGGCGGGCGGCGCCCACCGGCCGGTCGACGACGGGCTGGTCACCGTCACCATCGACGGCCGGAGCGTCCGCGTCGCCCCCGGCAGCCTGCTCCTCGACGCCGCCACCCAGGCGGGGATTCACATCCCCATCTACTGCGCCCACCCCAAGATGGACCCCGTCGCCGTCTGCCGCATGTGCCTGGTGCAGGTCGAGAAGATGCCCAAGCTGCAGCCGGCCTGCGCCACGGTGGTCAGCGACGGCATGGTGGTCACGACGCAGAGCGAGACGGTCGCCAAGGTCCGCGAGGGGGTGCTGGAGTTCCTCCTCCTCAACCATCCCCTCGACTGCCCGGTGTGCGACCGGGGCGGCGAGTGCGACCTCCAGGACTTCGCCACCCGCTACGGCCCCCAGACCTCGCGCTTCCCCATCACCGAGAAGGTCCATTTCAACAAGGCGGTGCCGCTCTCCGACCGCATCGAGCTCGACCAGGAGCGCTGCATCCTGTGCTGGCGCTGCACCCGCTACTACGAGGAGATCACCGGCGAGAAGGAGCTGGTCCTCCAGGAGAGGGGCGTCCACACCCTGGTCTCCACCTTCAACGGCCAGCCGCTGCGCTCCGAGTTCCAGGGCAACCTTCCCGAGGTCTGCCCGGTGGGGGCGCTGACCCACATCCAGTACCGCTTCACCTCGCGCCCGTGGGACCTGCAGCGGACCCCGTCCGTGTGCGCCGAGTGCTCGTACGGCTGCAACCTCAACGTCGACGCTCGCGACTTCGAGATCAAACGCCTCGCCTCCCGTGACAATCCGCTGGTCGACGACATGTGGCTGTGCGACCGCGGCCGCTACTCCTTCCCGCGCTGGAACGCGACGGCGCGGATCCGGCGGCCGATGGTGGGAGGGCGCGGCGAGGTGCCCATGCCGGCCACCGTGGAGCAGGCCGTGGCCGCCGCGGCGCGGGAGCTGCTCGGGGTGCGCGAGGAGCACGGCGGCGGGGCCATCGCGGTCCTCGGCTCGCCGGAGAGCACCAACGAGGAGCTGTGGCTGCTCCAGCGGCTGGCCCGCGAGGCCCTCGGCACCGCCAGCATCGACCACCAGATGGAGCCCCTCCCCGGCCTCCTGCCCGACGAGCACTCTCTGGGCATCGCCGAGATCGAGGCCTGCCGGGCCGTCGTCGTGCTCGGCGCCGAGCCGGAGCATCACGCCCCGGTGCTGACGCTCCGCCTCTTCAAGGCGCAGACCAAGAAGGGTGTCGCCGTCCACCGCCTCGACCACGACGCCTCCCCCGCATCCGCCGTCGCCGCCGCTGGCACGGGGGACGGGCTGGTGGGCCTGGTCGCCGACGAGACCAACCGGGCCCAGGCGGGCCGGGTGGCCGCGGCGCTGGTCGCCGCCCATCTGCCCGTCAAGCGGTTCACCGTCACCCGCGGCGTGAACGGCCGGGGCGCCAAGGACCTCGGCCTCCTGCCCCACCTGCGCCCCGGCTACCGGGCCGTGTCGGGCGCCGCTGGCAAGGGCGGGCGGGAGATCCTGGAGGCGGCCGCGGCCGGCGCCATCCGCGCCCTGGTCTTCCTCGACGGCGCCTCGATCGCGGTGGGGGGCGACGACACCGGCCTGCTCCGCGAGGCCCTGGGACACGCCGAGGTGGTGGTCGCCGTGGAGAGCCGGCCCAGCCTCGTCAGCGAGAACGCCACCGTCCTCATCCCCGGCCACAGCTTCGTCGAGAAGCAGGGCAGCGTCACCAGCACCGAGGGCCGGGTGCAGCGCGTCCGTCCGGCCCTGCCGCCGGCGACCGCAACGCCCGGGGAGACCCGGGTGCTGAGCCTGCTGGCTGCCGCCCTGGGCGCGCCGGGCTGGGCCTCCGACCCGATGGCGGTGCGCCGCGAGATCGCCGCCCAGCTCCCCGCCTTCGCCGCCGCCGGCAACGGCGGCAGGGCGCTGTTCACGGCGGCCCGCCGATGATCGGCGCCTGGTACAGCTACTTCATCGGCCCCGACTGGTGGACGGTGATCGTCGTCAAGGCGGTCATCGTCGTCGGCTTCCTCACCACCGCGGCCGCCTACCTCACCCTCGCCGAGCGCAAGGTGGCGGCCCGCATCCAGCTGCGTATCGGCCCCAACCGGGTCGGCCCCCTCGGGCTCCTCCAGCCGGCCGCCGACGCCGTCAAGCTGCTCTTCAAGGAGAACACCTCCCCCTCGGCCAGGGACAAGCTGCTCTACATCGTCGCCCCCAGCCTGGCGGGAGCGGCGGCCATCCTCGCCTTCGCCGCCATCCCGGTCAGCGCCGTGCAGTGCATCGGCGGCCCCCACATCGGCCAGGCGCAGCTGGTCTGCCCATCCGGCTACGCGCTCCACTGGGACATCGCCCACGTCAACATCGGCCTCCTCTTCATCCTCGCCGTCACCTCGATCAGCGTCTACTCGCTCTTTCTCGGGGGCTGGTCGGCGAACAGCAAGTACTCGCTGCTCGGCGGCCTCCGCGCCTCGGCGCAGCTGATCTCCTACGAGATGGCGGTCGCCTTCGCCCTCATCGGCCCGGTCATCCTGGCCGGCTCTCTCGACATGGAGCGGATCGTCAGCGGCCAAGCCCACCTCTGGTACGTCTTCGAGCAGCCGCTCGCCTTCCTCCTCTACTTCACGGCGGCCCTGGCGGAGACCAACCGCGCCCCCTTCGACCTGCCCGAGGCGGAGACGGAGCTGGTCGGCGGCTACCACACCGAGTACGGCTCGATGCGCTTCGGCCTGTACTTCCTCGGCGAGTACGTGAACATGGTCATCGTCGCCTCCATCGCCACCTCGCTCTTCCTCGGCGGCTGGCTGTCGCCGCTGCCGACGGCGTGGCCGATCCTCGGCTACATCCCCGGTTTCGTCTGGTACCTGGCCAAGGTCTCGGTGCTCCTCTTCGTCATGATGTGGATCCGCTGGACCCTGCCCCGGCTGCGCTACGACCGGC
>CAZUDL010000008.1:0-98432 GCA_964618935.1 uncultured Actinomycetes bacterium | reverse complement strand
ATTGACTCACATCCGCCCCGCCACCCGCCAGCGGTTACCGGGACGGGCTGCTAGGATCGGGCATCTCGGCGGCGCCGTTCCTGGAGGTCACGCCCTGCCCCCGATCGAGCCCTACGCGAGACGGCTGCTCCGCCACGTCCAGCCCATCATCGTCGCCAACCGCGCACCCCTCGTGCTCGAACCGGCCGACCCACTGCGGGGAGGCGCCGAGCGGCTGGTCAAGGGATCCGGGGGCCTGGTCACGGCGCTGTCCTCGCTGGCCACCTCGACGCGCGCCCTCTGGGTGGCCGCTGCACGGGACGAGCCGGACCGGCGGCTCGCCGAGCGCGGCGATCCCGCCACGCTTCGGACCGAGGACGGCACCGACTACCGGGTCGCCTTCATCCAGCCGGCCCCGGCCGCCTACGACCTCTACTACAACGTCATCAGCAACCCGCTGCTGTGGTTCATCCAGCACTACCTGTGGGACCTGGCCCGGGAGCCCGTCGTCGACGACTCCATCCGGCAGGCGTGGACCGAGGGCTACGTCGCCGTCAACCGCATGTTCGCCGACCGGATCATCCGCGAGGCCACCGCCAGCGACCGGCCGGCCCTGGTGCTGATCCAGGACTACCAGCTCTACCTTGTGGCACGCATGGTCCGCGAGCAGCTGCCCAACGTGCGTCTCCAGCATTTCGTCCACATCCCGTGGCCGACGCCGCAGTACTGGACCATCCTGCCCAAGGCGATCCGCGACGACATCGTGCACGGCATCCTGGGCAACGACATCGTGGGATTCCAGACGCGGCGCGACGTCCGCAACTTCCTGCTCACCTGTGAGGAGAACCTCGGCCTTGGCGTGGATCTCCGCGAGAGGACCGTGTACTACGAGGGCCGCGCCGTCTGGGTGCGCAACTACCCGATCAGCATCGATGTCGCCCGCTTCACGGAGCAGACCCTCGATCCGGAGGTGCTCGATGAGGAGCGCAGGATCGCCGCTTGGCGCCCGGAGAAGCTGATCCTCCGTGTCGACCGCACGGATCTGAGCAAGAACATCGTGCGCGGCTTCCTCGCCTACGAGCGGATGCTGGAGACGCATCGTGAGCTGCATCGCCGCGTGCAGTTCTGGGCGTACCTGCAGCCGAGCCGCCAGGACATCAACGACTACCGCTCCTACCTGGGCAGCGTCCTCTCCGTCGCCGCGCGGATCAACCGCCGCTTCTCGGGTGGCGGCTGGTCGCCCATCCGCGTGGAGATCGAGGAGAACATGCACAAGGCGATCGCCGCGTACAAGAGCTTCGACGTCCTCCTCGTCAACCCCATCTACGACGGCATGAACCTGGTGGCCAAGGAGGGCGTGCTCTGCAACTCACGCAACGGCGTCCTCGTCCTCAGCGAGAACACCGGGGCGCACGAGGAACTCGGCGACTTCGCCCTCACCGTCAACCCCTTCGACGTGGACGAGACGGCGAGGGCGCTCCACCTGGGGCTGACCATGGACGACCGCCAGCGCAGCGCCCGGGCGGACAAGCTGCGCGACACCATCCGCACCAACGATGTCGCCCGCTGGATCGGCAACCAGCTGCAGGACCTTCGCGAGCTGATCGAGTAGACGGGAGACCGCGCGGCCCCGGGGCGGGCGGGCCCGGGTCAGTGGCCGAGGCCGGCGAACCCGGCCACGAACAGCCAGGAGACCAGGGCGCCGCCGGCGACCCACATGGCGATCCACCCGGTGCGCCGCGCGGGGCGGTCGAGGGCCCGCCTCCGCCTCAGCCAGCGCCGGCGGGCGGCGAGATCGTCGAGGCCGCTGGGGACGGGGATCGAGGGCGTGGTCGACTGGATCATCGCCTCCGTGCAACGGGGCCGGCCGGCGAAGGGTTACGGGGGTCGGAGGGCTGGAGGGGCCGGGCGGTGGGAGACCGCGAGGGGGGCGGCGAACGCGGAGGGCGCCGGAGCGGAAGTCCCTGCTCCACTGTCCGATGATGTGCCAGGGAGGATGTGGGGTATGGCGCGGCTATACTGCCGGCAAGCATCCGCGCCCCGTGGGGCGCCAGGAGCGGAGGGCGAGAGCGGAGGCGAAGGTGAACGGGGTGCCGGAGGTCGTGGCCGTCATCCCCGGCGGCGCCGCCGCGAGCCTCGGTCAGGGGGTGGGCCGGTGACGGGCGCGGCCACCCGTGGGCGCGGCGCCGGCCCGATCCCCGGCTCGCCGGGGCTGGACAAGCCGATCTACACGATCAGCGTCGCCGCCGAGATCCTGGAGACCCACCCCCGCACCCTCATGGCGTACGAGAGCGTCGGGCTCGTCGTGCCCCAGCGGACGCCGACCAACCGGAGGCGCTTCTCACAGCGCGACATCCTCAAGCTGCAGACGATCCAGGATCTCACCCGCTCGCACGGGGTCAACCTGGCCGGGGTGCGCTACGTGCTCCTGCTGCTGAAGACGCTGCACGAGAACGGGGTACCCGCCCCCGACCCGCTGCAGCACATCGACGTCTCGGCACTGAACATCTGAGGTGAAGCCCATGGGTGCATCGGGCGCTCCGCCCGTTCCGGAGAGCGAGACCCTGGTCGGCTCGCTCCGGGACCTCCTCGCCGACGCCGTCCGCCTCGTCCGCGCCGAGATCGGGCTGGTCAGAGCGCAGGGCACCGCCACCGCGAAGCGTGGCGGGATCGCCGCGGGCCTCCTCGCCGCGGGCGGCGTCTTCGCATTCCTCTTCTTCGTCTTCCTGCTGGGAGCCGCCGCCGCCGCCATCGGCGGCGCGCTCGGCCACCCCTGGCTGGGATGGCTCATCGTCGCCGTCGCCCTTCTCGCCATCGCCGGGACCCTGGCGCTGATCGGCTACCACCAGATGAGGAAGGCCGTCGAGGAGGCCAAGCAGGTCGGCACCACGGTCAAGGAGGATCTCGAGTGGCTGAGGCAGTTGCCGCGGCGCAACGCGAACGAGAGCTGAGCAAGCAGGCTCTCGAAGCCCGCATCGGGACGCTGCAGGGGCGGGTCCGGGAGGAGCTGGACTGGAAGGCGAGGCTCCGCCAGGACGGCGCCCGCTACGCCGTCGCCGGTGCCGTCATCGTCGTGGTCGCCGCCGCCGTGATCGCGCGCCGGCGAGGGCGATCGCCGGACGACGAAGCCGACGTCGCGGTGGCCTCCCTGGACGACGTGGCCGCGCAACTGCGCGAGATCAGGAAGGAGCTGGCCAAGCGCCGCGGGGAGAGGGGCCCGCTCTGGCGTTCCCTGGCGCTTCGCGCCGCCGCCGCTGCCGCCGCCGCCGGCGGGAGCATGGCGGCACGGCAGCTGCTGGAACGGTTCTCAGCAGCCGCCGAGGGCCACGAGCCCGGACAGGCCCGGGACAGGTAGGCCCAGGCGGCGTCGCCGCCCGGACCGCGTCAGCGCCGGCGCAGCCCCTTCTCGAGCAACGCGGGGGGCAGCCAGCCGGCGTCGGCCGGGTTCAGGGTCAGGCCCGGGGGCACGATCTCGTCGATCCGGTCGAGGGTCGCCTCGTCGAGGGTCACCTCGGCGGCCCCCAGCTGGCTCTCCAGGTGCTCCATGGTGCGCGGGCCGATGATCGCGGCGGTCACCGCCGGGTGCTGGACGGCGAATGCGATGGCGAGATGGATGAGGCTGATCCCGGCGTCGGCGGCGAGCTGGGTCAGCGCCTCGACGGCCTCGAGCTTGCGCTGGTTGGCGGGCAGCGCCAGGTCGTAGCGGTGAGGCAGCCGCCCGGCCCGGGAACTGGCGGGCACCTTCCCGTGCCCCCCGTACCGGCCCGAGAGGAAGCCACCCGCCAGCGGGCTCCAGGTGATCACCCCCATGCCGTACGCGTGGCACACGGGGAGCACCTCGGTCTCGATGCCGCGGACGAGGACGGAGTAGGGGGGCTGCTCGCAGACGAAGCGCTCCCTGCCGCGGCGCTCCGCGACCCACTGCGCCTCGACGATCTGCGACGCGGGGAAGGTCGAGCTGCCGATGGAACGGACCTTGCCGGCCCGGACCAGATCGGTCAGCGCCCCCAGCGTCTCGTCGATGTCGCAGGCCGGATCGGGGCGGTGGATCTGGTAGAGGTCGATCCGGTCGGTGCGCAGGCGCCGGAGGCTGTTCTCACACTCCCGGATGAGCCAGCGCCTGGAGTTGCCCCGGGCGTTGGGGTCCTCGCCCATGGGCATGTGCGCCTTCGTCGCCAGCACGACCTGGTCCCGACGGCCGCCGACGAGCGCCTCGCCGACGATCTCCTCGGACTCGCCCTGCGAGTAGACGTCGGCGGTGTCGACGAAGTTGATACCGCCGTCGAGGGCGCGGTGGATGATCCGGATCGACTCGCCGCGATCCGGGTTTCCCCAGGCGCCGAACATCATCGCCCCAAGGCAGAGCTTGCTCACCCGGACGCCTGTCCGGCCGAGCACACGCAGGTCCACGCCCCGAGCATAGCCGCCCCGCCGCGCGGCAGGAAGGCCCCAACCGGGCCGGCGATCCGCCGCCCCCTCAGTCCGCCGCGATGCTCCCTGGGCAGCGGGGGAAGTCGGGGCACATCCACACCGTGGAGGCGCGCCGCTCCATGGGCCGTTCGCAGATCGGGCAGACCGGCCGGAGGCGGACGGGGCGCCGGGGTTTGTCGGGAGGCCGGCCGCGGCGGAGGAAGCGCATCGCAGGTACATCATCAACCGTTCCGAGGGCGAGGTGGCGCGAGTCGAGGACGTCGCGATCAGGTCGCCTGATGCCGCGCGAGGCGGCGCCGGTGCGGAGCGCCCCCTCCGGGGCGGGCGGTGGCGGGCAGGCGCCCCCGAGGCGCCGGGGGCCGCCAGCCCGGCGTCCCGGGGGCGCCCGGATCCTTGGTAAGCATCCTGTAAGGTTGCCGGGGGCAGGATCTGCCCACACGGGGAGATGATTCCGATTGGCAACGAAGCCCTTGGCAACGAAGGCGTCGTGCGACGCCGTCTGGCGCCACGAGGCAATAGCCGGTGAGAGGCCGGCGAGCCGCCGCTCCGACACCGAAGAGGCCACCGCCTCAGGACGTCACTGGCTGACCCGTCGCCGCCTCCTCATCGCCGGGCTCCAGCTCGTCGTCCTGCTGATCAGCGCCGGCGTCATCGTGGGTCTGCTCCACAAGGTCAACCCCGGCCAGGTCATCCAGAAGTCGGGCCACGTGAGCTGGTCGCTGGTGTGGCTGGCGATCGGGATCAACATCCCCGTCAGCGCGCTGCGGGCGTGGCGCTCGCAGTTCCTGGTCAACCGCTTCGGCTACCGCGTGCCCTGGCCGCGGATGGCCGGGACCCAGCTCGCCGGTCAGACCCTGAGCTGGCTGACCCCCGCCGCCGCCGGTGACCTCGTGCGGCCCTACATGTGGCGCAACCGGGATGGCGTGCCGGTGAGTTCAGGGGTGGCCGCCGTGCTCTACGAGAGGCTGGTGACCGTCTTCCAGATGGGTGTCATCGGAGGCTGCCTCGCCGCCGCCGTGTTCCTCCCCGGCCTGGCAGTGGCCGGGCTCTCCGCCGCCGCCCTGGCCATGCTCTTCGCCCCGTGGTGGATCAGTCTCGCCACCCGCCGGGCCCACCGGATCGAGACGGTCGACGGGCGCAGGGGCCTGATGGCGGGAGCTCTGCGCGCCACCGTCCGGCTCCAGGATCTCGGCCTGTCGTTCCGGGTGGCCGTCGTCTTCACCGCGCTGACCCTGGGCGTCTTCCTGCTCAGCGGCTTCCAGATCCTTCTCCTCGCCTGGGGGGTCGGAGCCGGATTGGCCCTGTGGGTCGCGGTGTCGGCCTACTGCCTCTCGCAGGTCGCGGGCAGCGTCTCCACCCTCCCCTTCGGTCTGGGCGCCACCGACGTCGTGGTCATCAGCCTGCTGACCGCGGCCGGTCTCGGCGCCGTCAGCGCCGCCGCGGTCACCATCCTGCTCCGCCTGGCCACGACGCTTCCGCTGGGCATCGCCGGCGCCCTGGGCATCCTCATCCTGGGACGTCCGCGGATTCCGATCGACGGCGACGCATGACGCGAGTTGCGGTGGTCGGTGGCGCCGGGTTCATCGGCAGCCACCTCGTCGAGATGCTGGCCTCGGACGGGCTGGACGTGCTGGTCATCGACGATCTCTCCCATCCCTGCGGCGCCAGCCTCCCGGGCGCGGCGGAGATGCTGGTCGCGGACGCCGGCGGCTCCGAGGCGGCCGAGGCACTGCTCCGCTTCAAACCCGAGACCCTGGTCCATCTCGCCGCCAAGGGCGGTGTCAACCGGGCGCTCCGCGACCCCGGCGACCACGTTCACCGGGTCCTCGCCAGCTCGGTCGGCTGCTTCGAGGCGGCGGCACGGGCGGGATGCGGGACCATCGTCATCGCCTCCTCGGGCGGGGCCATCTACGGCGAGGCGGAGCGGCTCCCCGCCGCCGAGGAGCTGCCTCCGGCGCCCATGTCCGCCTACGGTGCCGAGAAGCTGTGCGAGGAGACCTACCTCTGGACCTACCGCCGCCGGGGCCTGCGCACCATCGCCCTGCGCTACGGCAACGTGTACGGGCCGCGCCAGGACGGCACCGGCGAGGCCGGCGTGGTGGCCATCTCGGCCACCCGGCTGACCCAGGGGCTGCGGCCGGTCATCTACGGCGACGGCCTCCAGACCCGCGACTTCGTCTACGTCGGCGACATCGCCCGGGCCACCCGGGCGGCGCTGTCGGCGACGGAGAGCGGGCCGGTCAACGTGGGCACCGGCCGGGAGACCAGCGTCCGCGCCGTCGTCGGCGAGCTCATCCGGGCGTCGGGGCTGTCCCTCGAGCCCGAACTCCTGCCCGCCCGGCCGGGGGAGGTGGCGCGGGCCTGCCTGGACAGCGGCCGGGCTCAGCAACGTCTCAGCTGGGAGTCGCACACTTCCCTCGAGCAGGGGCTCGCGGAGACCTACCGGTACTTCGCCGAGCGCCCATCGCCATCAGCGGCCGCCTCCAGGCCGGTTCACGGGGAGATCTGAGGATGCGCATCGTGGTCCTTGGTGCCGACGGATACCTCGGATGGCCGACGGCTCTGCACCTGTCCGCCCGCGGGCATGACGTCGTGGCCGTCGACAGCCTGGTCCGCCGGCACTGGGACATCGAGTGCGGCACCGACAGCCTGGTGGCCATCGCCTCCATGCCGGAGCGCCTGGCCCGCTGGCACGAGGTGAGCGGGCGGACCATCGAATGGCACGAGCTCGACCTCTGCGACGAGGGGGCCCTCGACGAGCTGATCGGCGCCTCCCCACCCGATGCCGTCGTCCACTTCGCCGAGCAGCGGTCCGCCCCGTACTCGATGATCAGCCCCCGGCACGGCGTGGAGACCCAGGTCAACAACGTCGTCGGCACCCTCCGTCTCCTCTATGCCCTGCGGGATCGCGCCCCCCACTGCCATCTCATCAAGCTGGGCACGATGGGCGAGTACGGCACCCCGAACATCGACATCGAGGAGGGCTTCCTCGAGGTCGACCACAACGGGCGCCACGACCGCATGCTCTACCCGAAACAGCCCGGGTCCGTCTACCACCTCTCCAAGGTGCACGACAGCCACAACCTCGACTTCGGCTGCCGCATCTGGGATCTCCGGGCCACCGACCTGAACCAGGGGGTCGTCTACGGCATCACCACCGCAGAGACCGCGCTGCATCCCGACCTGACCACGCGGTTCGACTACGACGGCATCTGGGGCACGGTCCTCAACCGCTACTGCGTGGAGGCGGCCATCGGCGAGCCGCTCAGCGTCTACGGCAAGGGCGGGCAGACCAGGGGCTTCCTCGACATCCGGGACACGGTGCGCTGCGTCGAGCTGGCGGCCCTCAACCCGCCCGCGGCGGGCGAGTACCGCGTCTACAACCAGTTCACCGAGCAGTTCTCCGTACTGGGACTTGCGGAGAAGGTGGCCCACGCCCGCGCCGCCCACGGCCTGCCGACGACGATCCACCACGTCGAGAACCCGCGCCGGGAGAAGGAGGAGCACTACTACAACGCGAAGCACCAGCACCTCCTCGACCTCGGCCTGGAGCCGCACTCGCTGAGCGACACGCTGATCGACAGCGTCGTCCAGACGGTGGAGGGCAACATCCACCGGGTCCGGCGGAACACCGTGGACGCCAAGGTCGACTGGCGCAAGGGCGGCGGCCTCTACACCGGGGAGCCGGCCGCTCCGCCGCTGGCCACCGCCCCCACGCGGTGACCGCCGCGCGATCCGAGGGTGAGCCCGCCGGGCAACCGGCCGGGCCGCTCCTCAGCGGCCTGACGCTGGTGCTCCCCGTCCACAACGAGGTGGAGAACCTCCGCTGGCTGCTGCCCCACGCCGCGGAGGTCCTGCCGACGCTCGCCAGCCGCCACGACATCGTCATCGTCGACGACGGCAGCACCGACGGCAGCGGCCCCGCCGCCACCGCCCTGGCGGCCGAATTGGGGATGCGGCTCACCATCGTTCGCCACGCGCAGAAGAGCGGCTACGGCGCCACGGTGGGGGACGGCCTGCGCGCCGCCACCGGTGACTTCGTCGCCTTCACCGACGCCGACGGACAGTTCGAGATCGCCGACCTCGCCCGCCTCGTCCCGCTGCTGGACCGCGCCGACCTGGCGGCGGGATGGCGGGAGAAGCGCAAGGACGCCCGCGCCCGCGAGGTCGTGAGCTGGATCTTCAACACCCTGGTCGCCATCCTCTACCGGCTCCCCTACCGGGACGTCGACTGCGCCCTCAAGCTGATGCGCCGCGAGGTTCTCGACTCCCTCACCCTGGAGGCGCGCAGCGCCCTGATCAACGCCGAGCTCTATTACAAGGCGCGCTACGCGGGCTGGCGCATCGCCCAGGCCCCCATCCCCCATCACCCCCGGGTGGCGGGGCGGCGGTCCGGCGCCCGGCCGCGGGCCATCGCCCGCGCCATCAAGGAGCTCTTCGTCTTCCGCCTTCGGATCCGCCGGTCGCTGCCCACCAGGAGGGAGGCGGCGAACCGGCCTGGGTGACGCCGGTCGCGATCCTGGGCGAACCGTCGGGAGGCGGCGCCGGCCTCAGCGCCGGGCCAGCAGCTCGCCGAGGCTGCCGGCGTGGCCCGCCAGCAACTCGTGGACCTCCAGGACCTCGTCGCCGGTGATGGGCCCGTCCACGGCCGGGTAGCCCTCGTCGAGGGTGGCGCCGGACGCCTCCCGCGCCTCTCCCGCCGATGCGTCGGCCTCGGTCTGGAAGATGATCTGGAGGAGGTTCTCGTCGTTGCAGGTGGGGCAGGTGACACGGACCAGGGCGCGGTTGCCCTGCTGGGCGATCACGTTGATGCCGCAGTCCGCCATGTTGCCTCCACACTGGGCGCAGCGATAGCGGCGGGCGTGCGATCTGAGCAGCTCGGCGAGGTCCATGAAACCCAGTATATGCCCGGTGGCGGCGACATCCAACCCGGGCCGATGGGCGAACGGCGGAAGCGCCGGGCCCCACGGGGCCCGATCCGGCGGGCCGTCCGGGCCCTGCCCGGCAGGGGGGACGGGTACACTCGCCAGCGCCGCTGGGGAGTGGCCAAGTGGTAAGGCAGCTGACTCTGGATCAGCCAATCGTAGGTTCGAATCCTACCTCCCCAGCCAAAAACATCACTCGTAGCGAACGCTCCGAGCAGGTGGCCCTGAGCGGTTCGACGGGCGGACGCGCGCGTCGCGCGGTCAGGTCGACGGGCAGGTTCCGGCCCTGGGGTTTGGCTGGGGCCCGGCCGTCAACGACTGACAATTGTCTGACAAGGCGTATGCTGGCCTCATGCCGACCGTCAGCGTCCGCGATCTCGCCCGGAACACCACCTCGGTGATCCAGGGGGTCCAATCCTCCCGCCGTCCCGCCCTGGTGACCCGCAACGGCAGGCCGGTGGTCGCCCTCATCCCCATCGACGAGGCCGCCCTCGAGGACTGGATCCTCACCCAGGTCCCCGACCTCGCCGCGGCCGGCGCCGATCTCGGGCGCACCGCCCACCCTGGAGGGACCTCGCTGCCGCAGCATCCGCGGGGCAGCCTCCATGACGTCTAGGCTGGCGCGTCTCCTCGGAGCGCGGCGGTCTCCGGCCGGGCGGGACGCGGAGGGCGTGGGCGCAGATCATTGGCAGGTGCTGCCCCACCCGGTTCCCGGGCACAGCACCGGGGACGGCCTGCCCGTGCCGGTCGTCGCCGTGCGGCGCCACGGCCTGTCGGGCCAGCTCGAGGTGATCCGCGGCCTCCATCCCACCGCCGAATGGCCGAGGGCCGAGCCGCCTCCCGGGTCGAGGCGCCATCTCGTCTCCGCCGCCAGCTTCAACCCGCATCCCCCCCGCGAGCTGGTCATCCAGGGCGACCGGTTCTCCTTCAGCACCCTGCCCAATTCGGTGCGCTGCCGCAGCTGCGGCGTCGGGGACATCGGCTTCGGCTTCGTGAGCCCCGAGGCCTCCCCGGCCGGGACGGTGCGCAGCGCGGTGGGGCTGCGCACCCTCTGCGAGCCCTGCGCCGAGTGGCAGGCGCGGGTCTCCGTGCAGTGAGGCACCGCCATCCCCGGCCGCGCTAGGCGCAGCGGCAGCATGCGCATCGCCTTCGTCTCCTCCGCCGTGCCCCGCCGCTGCGGCATCGCCACGTTCTGCGCCGACCTCATCGCCGCGGTGCGCACCAGCGATCCCACCACGACCTGCCGGATCGCCGCCATCGAGGAGCCCACGGTGCGGCGGCCGTACGCCTCCGAGGTCCGCTGGCGGATCCGCCAGGGCGACCCCGAGAGCTACCGCGCGGCGGCGCGATCGATCAACGCCTCGAATGCCGACGCCGTCAACGTGCAGCACGAGTTCGGTCTCTACGGCACGTGGACGGAATCGAAGTTCATCGCCGGCCACTGGACCGACGGCGCCTACGAGGACAACCTCCATCTCTTCCTTGAGGAGTTGCGCAAGCCGGTGGTGACGACCATGCACACGGTCCTCCCCAAGCCGTCGGCGTCGATCCGGACGGCGGTGCGCGCCATCGCCGACCTCAGCGACGAGGTCATCGTCATGGCGTCCACCGCCATCGACCTGCTGTCCATGGACTACGGACTGGCCAAGCCTCCCCGGGTCATCCCCCACGGCATGCCGGTGATCCAGCCGCACGGCAGGGTGCGCTTCAAGCGCAAGCTCGGCGTGGAGGGTCGCCCGCTGATCTCGACCTTCGGCCTGGTCGACCCGCGCAAGGGTCTCGAGTACATGATCGAGGGCATGCCGGCGGTGCTGGAAGCGCATCCCGGCGCGCTCTACCTCATCGCCGGCCAGACCCACCCCGATCTGCTGCGGGCACAGGGCGAGACCTATCGCAACGCCCTGGTGGCGAAGACGCACGAGCTGGGCCTGGACGACCACGTGGCCTTCATCGACACCTACATGAGCCAGCCCGACATCATCGAACTGCTGCTCGCCACCGACGTCTACGTGACCCCCTATCTCGATCCCAACCAGATCACCAGCGGGACGCTCTCCTACGCGCTGGGCGCCGGCAAGGCGGTGGTGTCGACGCGCTACCTGCATGCCCGCGAGGCGCTGAGCGACGGACGCGGAGTCCTCGTCGACTTCCGTGATCCCTTGCAGCTGGGACGCGCCGTATCGACCATCCTGAGCGAGCCGGCGACGAAGCAGTCCCTGGAGCGGGCGGCCTTCGCCTACGCCCACGACGCGACCTGGCCGCGCTCGGCGCGGGCCTTCCTCGACGTCATGGAGGAGGTGGTCCGGACCCCGCCGCTCCAGCGGCGTGCAGCCCGACCGGCGGACCCCGACGCCGACCTGGGGCGCCGGCTGCGTGAGAACCCCATCCTGCGCCCGTCCGACGTCCGCCCATCGCTGCCCGGCCTGGAGGTCGTCTCCGTCTTCAACGCCGCGGCGGCGCGCGTGGACGGCGAGGTGGTGCTGCTGCTGCGCGTCGGTGAACGCCCGTCGGCCGGCACCGTCCCCCCGGCGGACGCGCTCACCCTCGACCTGTCGCGCCCGGAGCCGGAGCTCAAGCCCCTGGGCCCGGGCTTCGGCGCCGAGGACGTCATCGCCATCGCCCTGCTCGACTCCGAGCACCAGCCGGCCCGCGTCGTCGAGGTGTTCATCCCCCGGGACACGCCCGGGCTCGACCTCAGCGACCCGCGGTCCATCCGCTACCGCAACCTCACCGGGGGCTTCACCGCGGCGGCCGACGACGTCAGCGACTTCCTCACCCAGATGTCGCATCTCCGTGTGGCGAGGAGCCGCGACGGAGTCCACTTCGAGGTGGAGGAGAAGCCGGCCCTGGTCCCCGAGAACCGCTTCGAGGAGTACGGCTGCGAGGACCCCCGGGCGACGCTCATCGACGGCGTCTGGCACATCACGTACGTGTCGGTGAGCCGTCTGGGAGTGACCACCAGCCGCCTGACCACGACCGACTTCCGGTCGTTCGAGCGCCATGGGATCCTCTTCCTGCCCGACCACAAGGACGTGGTGCTCTTTCCCGGCCGCACCGGCGGCCGCTTCGCCGCTTTCACGCGTCCCATGCCGCAGTCCTTCGGCCGGGTCCTCGGCATGTGGATCGCGTTCTCCGACGACCTCGTCCACTGGGGGGACCACGCCCCGCTGGCGCTGCCCCGCCCCGGCATGTGGGACGAGTTGCGCACCGGCGCCGGTGCGGTCCCCTTCCGCGTCCCGGGCGGCTGGCTGGAGATCTACCACGGGGTCGATCGCAACACCCGCTACGCGCTCGGGGGGCTGCTGCTCGACGCCGACAATCCCGCTCACGTCCTCGCCCGGTCGCCGGAACCGATCCTGGTGCCGACCGCCGGCTACGAACGCAGCGGTGTCTTCAACGACGTCGTCTTCGCCTGCGGCCACGTCCCGCTGGATGCTGCGGGCGAGAGCATCCGGGTCTACTACGGGGCGGCCGACGCGGTCCTCGCCGCGGCGGACTTCAGGGTTCAGGACATCCTCGATCAACTGCAACCGTGCTGAGGCAGCTCGCCCGGCTGGGGCGCGGCGTCCCGGTCGCCGGCGGCAGCGGGATCGCCATCGCCGTGTACGCCAACGAGAGGGATGAACCGCTTCGCGCCCGGGAGGCCGGCTACGAGGGCGTGGCCTGTGTCGACGACGCCGCGCGCGCCCTCGAGCTGTACTGCGATCTGTGGGAGGCGACACGGCTGCCCTGGGTGTTGCGGTGGTGCGAGGGGCTGCTCGACTTCGTCCTCGCCATGCAGGAGGCCGACGGGCGCTGGCTGAACTTCATCCTCGATTGGCAGGGGACTCCCAATCGGGGCGGGCGGACGTCCCGTCCCGGCGGCGACTTCTGGCAGGCTCGAGCCCTGCTCGCCCTGGCTCGAGCGTCACAGGTCCTGACCGATCCGCGGATCGATGCGGCACTGCGAGCGGGCCTGCCCCATGTGGTGACCGCCGTGGACGTGCCCACCGACGTGCGCGCACTCCACCTGCGAACGGCGCTGGTGCTGTCGGAGGGGGGCAACGCCCACGGCCTCGACGGGCTGCTGCGGCCCTGGACCGACGAGCTGCTGCGATGCCGCGCCGGCGGTGTGCTGATGAACTCGCCCGACGAGCGGAACCACCCTCATCTCTGGGGCCACATCCAGGAGGGGGTGCTCGCCGATGTCGGAGTGCACCTGGGCCGGCCCGACCTCCTCGACGTCGCCCGCCGCAGCGCGGAGCTGGTGTTCGGCGCGGCCGTCAGGTCCGGCTTCGACCTGCCACGGACGCAACCCTATGACGTCGCCTCCGCGGTCCATGTGCTGAGCCGTCTGGCCGCGGTCTCCGGTGAACCGGAGTACGCAGAACGTGCCACCGCTGCCCGGGCGTGGTTCGACGGTCGCAACCCGGCGGGCCAGCCTGTCTACGACCGCGAGGGCGGGAGGGTTCGGGACGGCGTCGACGGCGTCCGGGTCAGCACTCACTCCGGCGCTGAGGCCAACGTCGTCGGGGCGCAGGCCCTCTTCGACGACGCGGTGACCGTGGCGCGCCGCCTCACCGACGCGGAAGCCCTCCCCTCCTCCCTGCGCTGAGCCAGCCGCGACAGCAGAGGAGCTCAGGCGTCGAGCCTGCCGACCCGCGCCTCCACCAGGAAGACGGGGATGCCGGGACCGAGGATCCGGCGCCGGCGCCAGGATGCGAACCCCGCCCCGGCCAGCAGCGAGGAGAGCTCGCCGGCATCGCGGAAGGCGCTGCTGTCGCGGTGCCCGAGGCGGTGGACGAGGCGGCCGAACAAGCCGATCCCCAGCACGTCGGCGAGGAGGAGCCGGCCCCCGGGGCGCAGCACCCGCACGACCTCGCGCAGGGAGTCGCCGTGCTCGTCCCAGTGGTGGAAGGAGAGCGTCGTGGTCACCACGTCGGCGCTGCCGCCCTCCAGGGGCAGGTGGCGAGCGGAACCAGCCTCGATGCGGACCCCGCGCACGCCGGCGAAGCGGGAGCGGGCGACCGAGACCATCCCCTCGGAGGAGTCGACGCCGACCAGCTCGGCGTCCGGAAGGCGGCGCCGGATCATCTCCAGGAGTCGCCCCGTGCCGCAGCCGACGTCGACCACGGTGGCAGGGACGCGGCCCTCCAGGAGTGCCGCACACACGTGGCGGTGGACACGGTCGAAGAGGAGCCGCTGCAGGAGGCTGCGGTCATAGGTGGCCGACCAGCGGTCGAAGTGTCCGGTGTCGCCGTGGATCCACTGCTTCATGGGCACCACCTATCAGAGCACATCGGAGGCACCGGCATCGGCAGCTGCGGCGCCCCCTCCGCCGAGGTCAGTAGATGAAGCCCTCGACGTCGTTCAGCGTGTTCACCTGCCGCTGATCGACCTGGCCGGGAACCAGGTAGAAGTTGGCCTCGTCCACGGTGAACTGGTACGAGCTCTGCACGGCGACGACGTAGGCGACGTGACCGTAGAGCGCGTTGTATCCGTGGCCCGCGCCCCAGACGACGATGGCGCCGGGTTCCGGCGTCATCCCCGTGGAGAAGCCGTCCCACTGTGAGAACTCCAGCCAGTCCTTGGCGTTGGCCATCCAGGGCACGTTGCGCAACGAGGCGACGTACCAGGTGCACTGGCCCCACGGGTAGTCGTCGTTGATGGGACCGAAGGCGAAGGGCTGGAGGACGGTGCCGCCATAGCCGCTGGCCTGGGCCGCAGCCTGCTCGGCGCGGAGGGTGGCGATCTGGCTCTGCAGGGACTGCGCCTGCCCCTGCAGGGCGGCGACCTGGCCGCCGAGCGCCGCCACCTGCGCCTGCAGCTGGGCCTGCTGGGCCTGAAGCTGGCTCTGCAGCGAGGCCAGCTGCGCCATCGACGCCGCTGCCGCGGTCAGATCCGTCTGCTGCGTCTGCCGCAGGACCTCGAGGCTCTGCTCGTCGGTGCGCACGGCGACGATCAGCGTCTGCACCCTCTGCCCCACCGTCTGGACGGCGTCGAGGCGGGTCATGAACTGGCTGATGCTCTGGCTGCTGACGAGGGCGGTGAGGGCGCTTCCACCACCCTCGGTGTACATCGCCACCAGCAGCTGGGTGAGCTGGCTCCGCTCGGCGGTGAGGCGGGCGGTGTCGGCCTGGATGTCCGCATTGGTGGCCGTCAGAGCTGCGTTCAACTGGGTCATGTGCGTCTCGACGGTCTGCATGCTCTGCTGGGTGGCGGTCACCTGCGCCTGGACCTCCGCCGCCTGGGCGGACGCCGCGGTCTGATCAGCGAGGAGGGACTGGATCTGGGCGCCGAGGGCGTCGTACTGGGTCTGCAGAGCGGCGATCTCCAGGTCGTAGACGTCCGCCATCCGGCTCGGCGGCTGCGGGCCGGAGAGTTGAGGCGGAGAGGACGCCATCAGGACGGCGATCACGACGATCGACAGCCCGAGACGGCCACCGACAAAGGGGGTGCGACGCATGCTGGGTGTCCAAGTCGGGGGTGACCGGGCGAGGATAGCAGAGGTCCGGCGAACCTGCCAACGAGCTCCCACCGCTCCGGGAGGCGGAGGGGGCGGGCGGCGAGCGGGGATTGGAAAGCCTGCGGACCGGCGGGACCCTGTAGAGTCGGGAAGCGAATGGAGGAGCCTGTCCCGATAAGAGACGCGCTCAGGGTTGCGGCCCCGCCGGTCCTGGCCCCGCCGGGGCTCGAGGGTGTGGCGGTTTCCGAAACCCTGATCAGCGACGTCCGGGGCGAAGAGGGCTTCTTCCACTACCGCGGCTATGACGCCACCGCGCTGACCCGGCGCTGCTCGTTCGAGCAGGTCTGGCACCTCCTGCTCATGGGCGAGCTCCCGGACGACGCCCAGCTGCGGGCCTTCCGGGAGAAGGCAGTCGAGGCGCGTCAGCTGCCCACCGGCATCGGTGAGGCACTCGACGTCATCGCCCGTCTCCCCGGCCACACCCCCCTGGGATCGCTGCGCACCGCCGTCTCCGCGACGGCGGCCGCCCTCAACCTCAGGCCCAGCCTCGACATCGGGGTGGAGGAGGTGCGTGCCGACGGGCTGCGCATGGCGGCGCTGGTCCCGGTGCTCCTCATGCGGCTGTACCGGGTGCAGCAGGGCCTGCCTCCGGTTGACCCCGACCCCGACCTCGGCTATGCCGCCGCCTACCTCCAGATGCTGACGGGAGAGCGCCCCGACGAGAAGAACGCCAGGGCGCTCGAGAAGTACCTGCTGCTGACCATGGACCACGGCTTCAACGCCAGCACCTTCACGGCGCGGGTGATCACCTCCACGGGCAGCGATATGGGCTCGGCCATCACCGGCGCCATCGGCGCCCTGGCCGGCCCGCTGCACGGCGGCGCCCCCTCGCGGGCGCTGGCGATGCTCGACGCCATCGGCTCGCCCGAGAAGGCGGAGGACTACCTGCGGCAGCAGATCGCCAACGGGCAGCGCCTGATGGGCTTCGGCCACCGCATCTACAAGACCGACGACCCCCGGTCGCTGCTGCTGCGCGAGGTGGCCAGAGAGATCGGCGGCGCCCAGGCCGAGTTCGCCCAGCACATCGAGCAGACCGCGCTGCGGGTGCTGGCCGAGCTGAAGCCGGGCCGGCGCCTGTACACCAACGTGGAGTTCTACGGCGGTGTCGTGATGAACACGGTCGGGGTGCCCCGCGACATGTTCACCCCGACCTTCGCCTGCAGCCGCACGGTGGGATGGACCGCCGGCATCGTCGAGCAGGCGGGTGCCAACCGGCTCATCCGCCCGTCGGCCCTCTACGTCGGTCCGCAGGCGCCGCGGGCCCTGCCTGACAACCTCACCTACGCCTGACCGGCCCCCGGGGCGTCCGGGCCGCGGTCCTCAGTCCTGGCTGGAGGCCGCCCAGATGTTGACGGCGCCGTCGGTCCCCAGCCTGTCGATCTCCGCCAGCTCGGCGGCGGAGAAGTCCAGACGCTCCAGGCAGGCGAGGTTCTCCTCCAGCTGGGAGAGGCTGCTGACACCGATCAGGGCCGAGGTCACCCGGGGGTCGTGGAGCACCCAGGCGACGGCCATCTGGGCCAGCGACTGACCCCGGCCGGAGGCCAGCGCGTCGAGGGCGCGCACCCTGGCCAGCGTCTCAGGCGTCAGCATCGCCGTGGTCAGGGAGCCGGCGCGGGCGGCCCGGGACGTCTCGGGGACACCCCCCAGGTAGCGGGCGCTGAGAACGCCCTGGGCGAGCGGCGAGAAGGCGATGCAGCCGAGCCCGAGGTCTCCCAGGGTGTCGAGGAGGCCACCCTCCACCCAGCGGTTGAGGATGGAGTACGACGGCTGGTGGATGAGAAGCGGCGTCCCCATCCGGCCCAGGATCTCGGCAGCCTGGCGGGTGTGCGCCGCCGAATACGAGGAGATGCCGGCGTAGAGCGCCTTGCCCTGGCGCACCGCCTGGTCCAGGGCACCCATGGTCTCCTCGAGCGGCGTCTCGGGATCGAATCGATGGGAGTAGAAGATGTCGACGTAGTCGAGGCCCATGCGCCGAAGGCTCTGGTCGAGGCTTGCCAGAAGGTACTTGCGCGACCCCCACTCCCCGTACGGGCCGGGCCACATGTCGTAGCCGGCCTTGGTGGAGACGATGATCTCATCGCGGTACCGGCCCAGGTCCGATGCGACGATGGCGCCGAAGGTCTCCTCGGCGGAGCCGTAGGGGGGGCCGTAGTTGTTGGCGAGGTCGAAGTGGGTGATGCCCGCGTCGAAGGCGCGCAGGACAATGCGGCGGCTGTCGCCGATCGGCCGCTCCCGGCCGAAGTTCTGCCAGAGACCCAGGGAGATCAGGGGCAGCCGGAGCCCGCTCCGGCCGCAGCGGCGGTAGTCCATGGACGCGTAGCGATCGGCGGCGGCGGTGTGGGCCACGGCCGCCTCAGTATCCGTCGACGACCACGTTGAGCAGGGGCTCTCCGCGGAGATACCGCCCGACCTGGTCGCTCACCAGGCGCCAGGCCCTCTCCGGCAGCGCCAGCACCGCCCCGGCCACGTGGGGGGTGATGAGGAGCCCGGGGCAGGACCAGAGGGGGTGGCCGTCGGGGAGGGGCTCGGGGTCGGTGACGTCCAGGGCGGCGACGATCCGCCGGGCCCGGAGTGCCTCGACCAGCGCTGCCGTGTCGACGACGGCTCCCCGGGCGGCGTTGACCAGCAGCGCGCCGCGGCGCATCGCGGCGAGGAACTCCCGGTCGACGAGGCCCCTGGTCTCGGCGGTGAGCGGCACCAGGACGATCACGATGTCGGCGCGCGGCACCAGGGCGGCTAGGTCCGCGACGGTGGACACCCCCGGGCGGGCGGTGCGGGCAACGCGGAGGAACTCGACTCCGAAGGGGCGGAGCCGCTTCTCCACCGCGCGGCCGATGGAGCCGTGGCCGACGATCAGCGCCGTGGCGCCCTCGAGGTCGGCGCCGCCCCCGGTCAGGTCGAGGCCCTGATCCAGCCAGTGGCCGGCGGCCTGGGCGGTGACGTACTCGGGGAACCGGTGCCGGGAGGCGAGGACGGCGGCGATCACCCACTCGGCCACGGGGATGTCGTGGACGCCGGCGGCGTCGCAGAGGGTGATGTGGGGAGGGACGCGGCCGGCGATGGCGTCCACTCCGGCGGAGAGGGACTGCAGGACACGCAGGCCCTCGAGGCGGGGGATGGCCTCGATCGCCCGGTGCCAGCGGAAGTCGGTGACGAGGATGTCGGCGTGCCCGAGATGCGGCGGAAGCTCCCCGGTCATGGGGACCTCGTGGACGGCGGTCTCCGCGGGCAGCAGCGCGCGCAGATCGCCCCCGGTGCCGGCGGGGATCCACAGGTCGACGGTCACCCGAGCAGCGCCTGTGCGACGTCGTCCCGCACCCAGACGATCTCGGACCCGTTCTGCTCACAGGCCCGGTAGGAGCTGGCGAGAAGGGGCTCGATCTGGGGGTAGGACGCGATCGTCGTCCCCTCGGTGACGACGACCACGGGATCGAGCGAGGCCACCCGCTGCGCTGTGGCGTCCCAGCCTCCCAGCAGCGGGGCGTCGTTGTAGATGGGAGGGGTCGGCATGAGGACGGTGAAGTCGCTGATCGAGTAGAGCCAGGCGTCGGCCGACCAGATGACGGCGGAGGTGCCCTGGAGACCGTGGCCGGTGATCCAGTCGGCCGCCGCCCGGTCCTCGCCGACCCGCAGGTCGAACTCGTTCTCCCAGGACTGATCCGACTGCGCACCGGTGGCGACCAGGACCGCGCCCCCGTAGTAGGTGGCCAGGCTCAGGTCTGAGATCCCCGGCCAGGGGATCCAGTTGAACCCGGTGACGGCGGCCGCGGGGAGGACCAGGGCCGTCCCGGCGATGAGTCCGGCGGCGGTCAGCCTCTGGGTCAGGCTGACGCCCCTGCTGCGGAGCGGGCGGAGGCTGCAGATGGCCATGGCCACCGGCACCGCGGAGGGGAGCAGGTAGTGGGGGTAGGGCTGACGGGCGATGGAGGGGACCAGCAGGGCGGCGCCGGCCCAGAACCAGAGCGCCCAGGTCGGGTCGCGATCGTGCCGGCGGAACCATGCGCACAGCACCAGCAGGGAGAAGGCGACGACGATGGGGACCAGGTGCAGGAGGAGGCCGGCCGTCCCGGCGAAGTTGCCCTGGGTGAAGTGGACGTAGAACCCGACGAGGGCATAGCTGGCGGTGGACAGCCCGGCGGAGAGGACGGTCGGGATCAGCCAGGCGACGGTCAGCGCCGACACCGTGATGGCGTAGGCGGCGAAGCGCCGCCAGTTGCCGCGCGACGTGACGAGCAGGATGAAACCGAAGGCGCAGGCCTCCGCCACGGCCGTCTGCTGGTAGGCGATGGCGACGGCCACGAGCGCCCCCACCGCGATGGGCCAGCGGGGCCAGTCCCGCTCGTCCGGCGCGGCGAAGCGACGGAGGAGGATCGCCCCGGCCCAGGTGACGGGGGCGATCAGCAGGCTCTCGGGGAGGAGCAGCTCCGCGTCGAGGATCGGCGTGCCCAGGAGAACGGCCGCGACGAGGAGGGCGATGGCGGTCCGCCGCCGGCCGAGCACCCGGTCGCACGCGTAGGCGACGGCGGCGAGGGTCAGCAGCCCGCTCACGAAGGTGAGCGAGTGGAGCGCCGCCTCGCTGGTGCCGAGGAACTTGATCACCAGGGCGACGGTCCACAGGTGGAGGGGCGGCTTGTTGTTCCAGATCTGGGTGTAGAGGGTCTTGCCCTGGAGCATGGAGCGGGCGGTGGCGACGTAGCCCGCCTCGTCCGTGTACCAGTGCGGCTCGAAGAAGGAGGGGAGGCGGAGAACGCAGTAGAGTGCGGCGGGCCCGATCAGCCAGAGCCGCCTGCGGAACCCCCCTGCCACACCGGAGGTCGCCGGGCCGTCGCTCCGGGAGACGGGGGAGGGATGGCGTCCCGAGGCGGCTGCACCGGCCGCGCCCGGGTTCCCGGACAGTCCCACCGCGTCCTCCGTCGCCTCCGCGCCGGGCACGCCGCCCTCAGCTCGGGGAGGGACCGGCGGAGCCCAATGGCATCATCATCACGCAACCTTGCTGAGCGGTTACCGGCCGGGCCGGACCGTCACGGCTGCCCAGGGCGCAGACCGTATCATTGCCCGGCCTCTTCCCGTGCCGGCGAGACCGGTCGGCGTGGGCGGGGGCGGGTCAGGACGGAGGTGGGCACAAGCGGGTTTCCACCCCGACGTCGCGCAGGAGGGTGATACCGGGATGCCACCAGCAGAGGAGCCGTCCACCGGCGGAGGTGTGACCGCCTCGGAAGCCCCGGAGACGGCGCCCGCGCTCACGAGGCCCTGGAGCCGCTTCCGCCGCCCCGGCATCGGCGGCCTGGTCATCGCCGCGGCGCTGATCGGGGTGCTGGTGGTGATCTGCCGGAGGGTCGGCGACCCCGACTTCTACTGGCACCTGGCGACGGGCCAGTGGATGCTCGCCCACGGGACACTCCCCACCCACGACCTCTTCACCTACACGGTGAGCGGCCACTCGTGGGCCGACCAGGAGTGGGGCAGCGAGATCCTCCTCGCCCTCGTCTTCCGCGCCGGCAGCTTCCTCGCCGTGAGCCTCGTCTACACGGCGGTGATCTGGGCCGGCATGTGGCTGATCTGGCGCCGCATCGCGCTGGAGCGCGTCCCTCCCCTGATCGCCGCGCTCTCCCTGCTCGTGGGGGCGGCGGCGGGGGTTGCGGTCTGGGGCCCGCGCTCGCAGATGATCAGCTTCGCCCTCCTCGGCCTGACCCTCTACTGGATCGAGGCCTACCTCCGCGATCGCAGCCACCGCCTCTTCTGGCTGCCCGCGGTGATGGTGATCTGGGCCAACCTGCACGGCGGGTTCGTGTACGGCCTCTTCTTCGTCGGGCTCGCCGCCGTCACCGAGTCGGCCCGCTGGGCCTTCACCGGCGAAAAGGTGGCGACGCGGCGGCGCGCGCTGGGCCTGTGGGTGGTGCTGGGCGCCTCGTTCCTGACGGCCCTGATCAACCCACACACCATCAGCGTCTACCTCATCCCCCTGCACATCCAGTTCAGCTCGGCACAGCAGAGCTTCATCGCCGAGTGGAAGTCGCCCAACTTCCACTCCCCCGAGGAGTGGGGGCTGGGGCTGATGCTCCTCTTCACCGTCTGGGCGATGGCCGCGCGGCGGCAGCGCCTCTGGGACGTCTGCGTCGCCCTGGCGAGCATGGTCCTCGCACTCGCCGCCGTGCGCAACGGCGCCATCGCCGTCGCGGCCGTCGTCCCCGTCATCGCCTGGGGGCTGGGCGGGGGCTGGACCGCCAGCGCCTGGCAGCCCCGGTTCGCCGCCTACGTCGACCGGCGGCGGCAGGATCTCACCGTCCTGGCGACGTTCGCCCTTGTGCTGTCGGTGGCGGTGACCGGCGCCGTCGTCGTGGACACGCTCCAGGGCCAGGCGGCGAGCACCAGCGCCAACTTCCCGGAGGGGGCGGCCGACTGGCTGCTGGCCCACCCGGATGTGGGCACCCACATGTTCAACGCCTACGACTGGGGCGGCTACCTCGCCTACCGTTTCTCCCCCGCGAGCAACGGCTACGTCCCCCTCACCGACCGCCGCGTGTTCATCTACGGCGAGGCCACCCTCATGGGCAACCAGCTGGTGCAGCAGATCAGCGACGTGGAGAACGCCGAACCCGACTGGCAGCAGATCCTCGCCGAGCACCAGATCGACTACGTCATCGAGCGGCCGGACTCGTCTCTGTCCATGGCGCTCTCGGTCGACCCCCAGTGGACCCAGGTCCATTTCCCCGACGACGGCGACGGCGCCGTCATCTTCGTCAAGAAGTAGCCGGCGCGCACCGGCGCCCGAGAGCGGGAATGCCTACCATTCGGTGGCAGATCCGGCTTGCAGGAGCCGGCCCAGCCCGCAGGGGAGCCACCGCATGACCGCGAAGGAACACTGGAAGAGCACCCCGGACGACCACGATTTCCCCGCCGCGACCGACTACCTCAGCCTGGTCACCGACGAGAGCGCCGCTCGCGACCTGGTGACGAAACTTCGGGCCGCGCCCCTCACCCACCGCAAGGCCAAGGATCTGCTCCGAGCCAGCGGCCTTCCCCTGCTCCCCGCGGACAACGCCCACGTCAAGAAGGACCTGGGCAAGGTCGAGAACGGGTCGCTGCTCTCCCCGGTGCTGCTGGTGCGAGGTCACCTGGACAAGGACCTGCCGCTGACCATCGCCGACGGCTACCACCGTGTCTGCGCCAGCTACCACCTCGACGAGGACGCCGACGTCCCCTGCCGCCTCGTCTGATAGGGATGGCCCGCGCGGCGCCGCCCGTGCGGGCGATGCGTCTGCACCCGTCCGGCCGGGTTCGAGGATAGAGTGGGCGCCGTCGTGAGGAACACGCCGCCGCCCCCCGTGCATCGATCCATGCCCGACCGCATCCTCGGCCTGGCGCAGGGGCTGAACGGCTCGAGCCGTGCCACCCTCCTCGCCGACGTCATCGCCGGCGCCACCCTGGCCGCCGTGGCCATTCCCGAGTCGATGGGCTACACCAAGATCGCGGGCATGCCGGTGATCACCGGCATCTACACCCTGGCCGTGCCGGCGATCGTCTTCGCCCTCCTCGGCTCATCGCGCCACCTCGTCGTCGGCGCCGATTCGGCGACCGCCGCCATCATGTTCGCGGCCCTGGTCACCATGGCCAAGCCGGCGAGCAAGGAGTACGTCGCCCTCGCCGGTGTCGTCGCCCTGCTGGCGGCGGGATACCTGCTGGTGGCGCGGCTGCTGCGCCTCGGTTTCCTCGCCGACTTCCTGTCGCGCACCGCCCTCATCGGCTTCCTCAGCGGCGTCGGCATCCAGGTCGCCCTCACCCAGCTGCCGGGGATGCTGGGCATCCACGCCAGCGGCAGCCTCATCGCCCAGCTCACCACGCTGGCGCAGCACGCCGGTCAGATCGTCGTCCCCGCCGCCCTCCTCGCCATCGCCGGAGTGGCCGCGCTGCTGCTGATCGAGGCCTTCGCCAAACGCGTCCCGGGCGCCCTCCTCGTCGTCGCCGCTTCGATCGTGCTGACGGCGGTGCTGCGCCTGGACCGGCATGGCGTCGCCATCATCGGCGCGGTGCCTGGCGGGCTCCCGCCGGTGACCTTCCCCAAGGTCTCCTGGCAGCAGGTTCCCGGCCTGGCCGGCGTCGCGGCGTCGATCTTCGTCGTCGTCCTCGCCCAGAGCGCGGCGACGGCCCGCAGCTTCGCGCAGAAGCACGGCGAGGACCTCAACGAGAACCGCGATCTGGTGGGGCTGGCCGGGGCCAACCTCGTGGCCGGGCTGACCGGCACCTTCTGCGTCAACGGCAGCCCGACGAAGACGGCGGTCGTCGATGCCGCCGGGCAGCGCACCCAGCTCTCGCAGCTCGTCGCGGGCGCCATCACCATCGCCGTGCTGGTCGTCGCCACCGGCCTCCTCCACTTCCTGCCCGAGGCGACCCTGGCCGCCGTGGTCTTCGTCATCGGCGTCCACCTCATCGACCGCCGCCACCTCGTCGAACTCTGGCATCTGCGGCGCGACGAGTTCGCCCTCGCCGTCGCCACCGGCCTGATGGTCGTGCTCGTCGGCGTGGAGGCCGGCATCATCCTTGCCGTCGGCCTCTCCGTCCTCGACTTCGTGCGCCGCGCCTACCGGCCGCGCGACACGGTGATCGTGGCCGCCGCCGACCCCGAGGGCCAGCTCGTCCCTCATCGGGCCCGGCCCGGCCTCGAGACCATGCCGGGCGGCGTCGCCTACCGCTTCGACAGCACCCTCTTCTTCGCCAACGCCGAACACTTCCGCGGCCGCGTCCTCAGCCTGGTGGAGGCGGCCCCCCACCGGGTCACCTGGATGGCGTTCGACTTCTCGGCCATCGCCGACATCGACTACACCGCCGGACAGATGCTGCTGACGCTCCTGCGCAACCTCGGGCACGGCGCCATCGCCGTCCACCTCGCCCACGTCGAGGACATCCAGGACGTCCTCGAGCGCTACGGCATCCTCGGCCTGGTCGCCGCCGACCACATCCACCACGGCGTCCGCGAGGCGATCGCCGCGGCCAGCGCCGACCCCTCCCCGCCCCCGGCCTGAGCGGTCCGCCGGGCCGCTCCCGAGCCTGCGGCGGCCGGCGCGGTGGCGAACGGACGTGCTGTCAGGGGGCGAGTTAGCGAGTTGTTAACCTTTGGGCAACCCGCCCACAAAACGGCGGCCCCTACGCTCGACCCGTGGTCACCAGGTCCATGGAGCTAACCAACGTGGCCTTCTCCACGGCGGGGGAGGAGGTGTCCGAGGGCGTGGAGGTTCGCGACCTCTCGGTGCGCTTCGGCGACAAGGCGCTCCTCTCGGGCATCACCACGACGTTCCGCCCCAACCGGGTCACCGCCATCGTCGGCCCCACGGGCTGCGGCAAGACCACCCTGCTTCGCTCCATCAACCGGATGCACGATCAGACCCAGGGCATGCGGGTCAAGGGGTCCGTCGTCGTCGAGGGGGTCGACATCTACGGCCCGGACGTCAACGTCCGGGAGGTCCGGCGGCGGGTGGGCATGCTCTTCCAGCGCGCCAACCCGTTCCCGCGCAGCATCGGCGAGAACGTCGGCCTGGCACCGCGTGCCCACGGCATGGTCAACCGGCGCGGCGTGCAGGAGCTGATCGAGGAGCGCCTCACCGAGGTGGGCCTGTGGGCGGCCGTGTCCGCCCGGCTTCATGCCTCGCCCTTCGGCCTGTCGGGAGGCCAGCAGCAGCTGCTCTGCCTGGCCCGGGCCCTGGCACTGTCGCCCAGCGTGCTCCTCCTCGACGAGCCCACCTCGGCGCTCGACCCGGACAGCACGGAGCGCATCGAGGAGCTGATCAAGCGGATCTCGGAGCGGATCACCGTCCTCATCGTCACCCACAACCTCGCCCAGGCGAATCGCATCAGCGACGACGTCGTCTTCCTCACCGCGGGAGAGGTCGTCGAGGCGACGTCGGCGAGGACGTTCTTCCACGACCCGGCCAATGAGAAGAGCCGGGCCTACGTCAGCGGTCGGATCGGATGAGCACGCGCGGCGTGCCCTCATCTGCCGTCTCAACGCCCACCATCTGAAGGGGAGGTTCATGAACGTTCGACGGATCACGGCTGTCAGTACGGCGGCGGTTGTGGCTGCGCTGCTGGTCAGCGCGTGTGGCGCATCCAACTCCAGCACCACCGCCGCCACCGCCACCACGACACCCACACCCGTGGCCACCGGCAATCCGACCAGCCCGGTGACCCTCACCGAGGACGGATCGAGCCTCCTCTACCCCTACCTCGAGGAGCTGGAGACGCCGCTCAACACCGCCTACCCCAACATCACTCTCAGCCCGGCCGCCGGCGGTTCGGGCAAGGGGCAGAGTGACGCCGAGACGGGCGCCGTCAACATGGGGGGCTCCGACGCCTACCTGAGCAACGGCGCCGAGGCCGAGTACCCCGGCATCCTCAACATCCCCATCGCCGTGTCCGCGCAGGCCATCAACTACAACCTGCCCGGCGTCAGCAACCTCAAGCTGAGCGGCAACGTCATCGCCGAGATCTACCAGGGCAGCATCACCAAGTGGAACGACTCGGCGATCGCCGCCCTCAACCCCGGGGTCACGCTCCCCTCGACGACCATCGTCCCGGTGCGGCGCATCGACTCGTCGGGTGACACCTTCATCTTCACCTCGTTCCTCAGCGCCACCAACGCCGCCTGGTCGAGCGGCCCCAGCTTCGGCACGACGGTCACCTGGCCCTCCGTGAGCAACGAGCAGACCGCCAGCGGCAACCCGGCCATGGTGACGACCTGCCAGAGCACACCGGGCTGCATCGCCTACATCGGCATCAGCGTCGAGGCGACGGCCATCACTGACGGCCTCGGAGAGGTCAACCTGGAGAACCAGGCCGGCAACTTCGTGCTGCCCACCGCTGACGACATCAACGCGGCGGTCGCCGCCGGCGCCACCAACGTCCCCAAGGATCTCCGTCAGTCCCTCATCTACGAGACCGGCGCGGATTCCTACCCCATCGTCAACTTCGAGTACCTGGTGCTGCACAAGGGCCAGTCGGCGCTGCCGACGGCTCTCGCCATCCGCACCTTCCTCACCTGGGCGATCAGCCCCACCGGGGGCGCGACCGCGGCCAACCTGACCAAGGAGAACTTCGTCGCGCTGCCCACCAGCGTGATCCCCAACGTCACGGCCGCGATCGACTCGATCTACGTCCCCTGACGCTCGCATGATCCTTGTCCGTCGCCGGGCCGGTGGATCGCCCACCGGCCCGGCCCGGGCCTCCCGGGCTCGGAACACTGAGTTCAGCGCCGGCGACAAGGTCTTCCAGTGGCTGGCCGGCGTGGCGGCGGTCATCCCGGTGGCGGCGCTGGCGCTGATCATCGTGATCATGGTGGTGCAGGCCATCCCCGCCATCATCTACAGCGGGCTAACCTTCTTCACCAGCACCACCTTCTCCATCGGGCACCTCTACGCCACCACCCTGACCACGCACAACGGCGTCTCGGCGCCGCAGGACGCCTCGTATGGGGCGCTGGTCTTCATCGTCGGCACCCTGGCCACGTCGGTGATCGCCATCTGCCTGGCGGTGCCCATCTCGGTGGGTGGCGTGCTCATGCTCTCCGAGTGGATCCCGGAACGCCTCCAGGGATTCCTCTCCACCTTCGTCGACCTGCTGGCGGGCATCCCCAGCGTCGTCTTCGGGCTGTGGGGCATCACCATCTTCGGCCCCTTCGCCGCCGCCCACATCTACCCGACGATCAGCCACCTGGGCCGGTTCATCCCCTTCCTGAAGGGCCCCGTCGGCTTCGGCGAGGGGCTGCTCACCGCCTCGCTCGTCCTCGCGCTGATGGTGATCCCCATCGTCGCCTCGACGACGCGCGAGCTTGTGAAACGGGTCCCCGTGCTGGCCAAGGAGGGGGCTCTGGCCCTGGGCATGACCCGCTACGAGACGGTCCGCGTCGTGACCATCCCCTACATCCGCAGCGGCATCATCGCCGCCACCCTGCTCGGCTGGGGACGTGCACTGGGCGAGACCATCGCCGTCCTGCTCATCGTCGGCGACCTGACCCTGCTGCCGCACTCCATCTTCGCCTCCACGTCCACCATCGCCGCCACCATCGCCTCGACGCTCGACAGCGCCTTCACCGATTACACGCACATGGCGCTCAGCGCGCTGGCGGAGCTCGGTGTGCTGCTCCTCGTCATCAGCCTGGCGACCAACCTCGCCGGCCGTCTCATCGTCCGCCGCGTCAGCACCGACGCCCTCCCGGTCGGCCGTGGAATCTAAGCGCCACCCCGCCCGGCACGCGCGCGGCATCATCTTCTGGGTGCTCTGCGGCATCGCCCTGGTCATCGTGGTCCTGCCGTCGGCCGCCATCATCATCGGCGTCGTCGCCAAGGCCATCCCGGTCCTCCGGGTGACCCTGCTGACCACGACCACGCGCTCGGGAGCGCTGGGCCTGCAGAACGCCATCATCGGCACCCTGACGCTCGGCATCGGCGTGCTGATCGTCGCCGGACCCATCGGCATCCTCAGCGGCCTGTACATCGCGGAGTTCGCGCCCAAGCGATTCGGCGGGGTGCTCCGCTTCTTCTCCGAGGTGCTCGCCGGCGTGCCGTCGATCGTCATCGGCTACGTCGGCTACCTGACCCTGGTCGTGAGACTCCACTGGGGTTTCTCACTGCTGGGGGGCATCCTCGCGCTCTCCGTCCTCATCATCCCGTACATCATCAAGATCACCGAGGTCTCCTTCGCCCAGGTGCCGCGGAGCCTGCGGGAGGCGGCGATGGCGGTGGGGCTGACACGGCTCACCACCATCCGCAAGGTGCTGCTCCCGCCCGCCCTGCCGGGCATCGTCTCGGGGCTGGTGCTGGCACTGGCCATCTCCACCGGCGAGACGGCTCCGCTCCTCTTCACCGCCGGCTTCACCGACGCCAACCCCAGCGGGCCCATGAACCCGGTGGGCTACCTCACCTACGTCACCTACACCGACGTCTCGCTGCCCAGCGCGGGGGCTCAGGCGCTGGCCAGCGCCTCGGCCGCGGTGACCATCCTGCTCATCCTCTTCCTCATCCTCGGCGGCCGGCTCATCACGGCGCGCTCGCGGCGGATGGTGGCGCGCCTCGACGTCTGACGCGGGGTTGTGGCGAGCGGAGTGGGCCTCCGCCGCACGCTGCTCAGCCGAGGTCGACGATCTCCCCGGTCTCGCGGTACAGGAGGTCCTCGGCGAGGTTGGTGACACGGTCGCCGATGCGCTCGAAGTTCTGCCCCGCCATGATCAGCCTGGTGCCGCGGTAGACGAGGTCGCCGTCCTCGGTCATCAGCTGGATCAACTCGTCGACGACCCGATGATAGATCCGGTTGACACGGTCGTCGCGCGCGGCGACGGCACGGGCGCGGTCCACGTCGCGGGCGATCACCGCGCCGAGGATGTCGCGCAGCTGCTCGCTGCACACCTCGGACAGCCGGGCGATGTCGACGTGGTGACCGAACGGCGGAAGGTCGGCCAGGTCGCGGCCGATGCGCGCGATGTTGGCGCAGTGGTCGGCGATGCGCTCCAGCTCGCTGGCCGTGTGCAGCAGCCCCATGGCCTCGCGCAGGTCGGCCGGCGCCGAGGCGCGGGCGAGGACGGGGATGCTCAGCTCACGCGCGGTCACCAGCATGGCATTGACCTGCGCGTCGTCCCTGACGACGGCGGCGCACAGGTCCACATCCCGTGCCGTGAGACCCCGGGTGCAGCGGACGATGGCGCGATCGACCTCGTCTCCCATCTGCAGCACCAGGTCGCGGATGCCCTGGATCCGCTCGGCGAGGCTGCCGGGCGCGTCCGAGCCGGAGTCGGGAAGCGGTTCCAGGTCGGTCTGGGACATCGGGAGTCCAGCTTAGGACATGGCGCCGGGGGGCGGTGACCCGCGGCCCGGCGCGTACCATGCGTGCCCTGCGGTTGCCAGGAGCGACATGAGCACCACCCCCAGACCACGCCACGCCTACCTCGGGCCCGAGGGCACCTTCGCCGAGACGGCCCTGCGCAGCGTCGCGGGTCACGAGGAGGCGGACCTGGTCCCCATGGACACCGTGGCCGACGCCCTGGCCGCCGTCCGGGACGGGTCGGTGCGCGGAGCCATGGTGCCCTTCGAGAACTCGGTGGAGGGGGCGGTGGGCAACACCCTCGACGAGCTGGTGGGGGGCAGCCCGCTCCACATCGCCCGCGAGGTGCTGGTGCCGGTGCGCCTCGCCCTCCTGGTGCGGCCGGGCACCGGGCTGGGCGGCGTCCGCGCCGTCGCCTCCCACCCCCATGCCACGGCCCAGAGCCGGCACTGGCTGCGGGCCAACCTGCCGGAGGCGGCGATCCTCCCCGCCGCCTCCACCGCCGAGGCGGCGGCCAACCTGGCCGCCGGGACCGGGGGCATCGACGCCGCCATCTCCGGGCCCGGGGCCGCGGAGCGATACGGGCTGGTCGAGCTGGCCGCGAGCGTCGGGGATCACCCGGAGGCGGTGACCCGCTTCATCTTCGCCGTCGCCCCGGGCCCCCTCCCCGAGCCGACCGGGGCCGACCGGACGACGGTGGTCACCTTCATCGCCGAGGATCACCCCGGAGCCCTGCTGGAGATCCTCACCGAGTTCGCGGTGAGGAGCGTCAACCTGACGCGGCTCGAATCACGCCCCACCGGGCACGGCCTCGGTCGCTACTGCTTCTCCATGGACTGCGAGGGTCATGTCAGCGAGGCGCGGGTGGGCGACGCCCTGGCGGCGCTGCACCGCGTCTGCGACGACGTCCGCTTCTGCGGCTCCTACCCGAGAGCCGACGGCGAGGCCCCGACCGTCCGGCGGGGGACGGGCGACGCGGACTTCGGCGCCTCCTCCGACTGGCTGCGCGAGGTCCGCCTCGGCCGGCTCTGAGCCCGCGGGCGTCCGGCCCGGCCCGGCCGCCCGGTCAGCCGACGACGTCGCGACGTCGCAGCAGGAGGGCGGAGATGCCGATGAAGACCAGCACGTAGCCGAACAGCACGGCGACGGCCTGGCCCGCCCCGACCAGGGGCGTGGCGCTCGAGCTGGGGAGCTGGCCGAAGGCCAGGGTGAGCGCCTTGGCGTTGGCGCCGGGGAAGATCTTCTTGATCGCCTCGATGACCCCGTTGGAGGCGAAGAGGCTGAGGATCAGTCCCTCGACCACGATGGCGTAGACGAGACCGGCGGCGATCGCCATGGCGGTCTGGCGCAGGAGGACGCCCAGGAAGAGGCCGAGCAGGAGCCAGACGCTGAGGATCAGCCAGGTGGCGAAGAAGCCGCCGACCACCTGGGAGAGCGCCGGCCAGCTGCCCAGATGCCCGTCGAGGGAGCCCACGACCAGGCTGGAGAGAGCTGCCGCGCCCAGGAAGAGAAGGCTGAGGATGCCGGTCAGCGGGATCAGGACGGCGACCTTGGAGGCGAGCACCGTGAGGCGGCCGGGACCCTGGGAGAAGGCGTTCCGCAGGGTGCGCCAGTCGTATTCGCTGCTCATGGCGAGGGCGCCGAGGATCAGCGCGAGCGCGGCCCCGATGACGACGACGTCGGTCAGCGAGTAGCGGACGAAGTTGATGGGATAGAGGTTGTTGATCAGGGTGTGGAGGGTTCCCCTGGAGAGCCCGGCCCGGCGGGGCGCGGTCTTGACCACCACGTAGGTGAGGAGGTAGTCGAGGAGCGCGACGTAGAGGAAGGCGATCAGGCAGATGATCCAGGTGCTGGGGCGCTTGCGCAGCTTCAGCACCTCGGCCCTCACGGAGGCGCCGAACTCCGCGGCGAGGCTGCTCATCCTGGCCCCCCTTCCTCGGCGGTGAGCCGGAGGAAGGACTCCTCGAGGCTGGCCTGGCGGCGATACAGCTCGCTCACCTCGATCCCGGCCCCGACCAGGGCTCGGTTGATCTCCGCCGCCCGATCCGTGCCCGAGGTCACGATGAGGCGGCCGTCGGCGACACGCACCGCCGCGGCCCCCAGCAATCCCTCCACCAGGCGGGCCGCCGCGTCGAGGGGTGCCGCCGTGATCTCGAGCTGGGCGGCGGCACGCAGGGACGCCACCGGTCCCTCGCGCAGCAGGCGCCCGCTCTGGACGATGGCCACCCGGTCGCACATCTGCTCGATCTCGCCCAGCAGGTGGCTGGAGACGAGCGCCGTGCCGCCCTTGGCGGCGAAGCCTCGGAGGAGCTGCCGCAGCCAGACGATGCCCTCGGGGTCGAGGCCGTTGCTGGGTTCGTCGAGGAGGAGGACCTTGGGGTCCTTCATGAGCGCGGCGGCGAGACCGAGGCGCTGCTTCATGCCCGTCGAGTAGGTCTTGAACTTGAACTTGGCGGCCGGCTGGAGGCCCACCCAGGACAGGGCTGGCTCGACCGCGGAGGGTTTGAGCCGGCAGTAGCGGGCGACCACCAGGAGGTTGTCCCGGCCGCTGAGGTAGGGGTAGAAGACCGCCTCCTCGACCATCACCCCGATCTGGGCCAGGCCCGCCGGGGCCCCCGGCGTGTGGCCGGCGACCATCGCCGAACCGGCCGTGGGCCGGAGGAGCCCGACCAGCATCCGCAGCGTGGTGGTCTTCCCCGCGCCGTTCGGCCCCAGGAAGCCGTAGACCTGCCCCGGCTCGACGCGGAGATCGAGCCGGTCGACCGCCAGCACCCCGGGGCCGAAGCGCTTGGTGAGCCCGGCCGTCTCGATGACAGCCTGGGGTGCGTCTCCGGTCACGGGCTCAGAGTATGCCCGGTCGCGCCGGGGACACGGCGGGGGGTGGGTTCCCGGGGCGCGATCCCCCGTTACCTTCCTGTGGCGGAACCCACCGGGTTTCCGCGAACCGGCCCCGGGTACCCTGCTTCATGGCGAGCTAGTGCAATTGAACTATTCGGCCTGATATGGGGCTCGAAGGAAAGGTCATGGACAGGCGCAGGCGCAATCGCATGCTCCGAGTGGCGATCGCGCTCGGGGTCACGGTGGCGACCACGGGCCTGGTCGGCTACGGAGGCCTGGCCGCCTGGCAGAGCTACACCGAGAACGCCGGCAACAGCGTGGCGGCGGGAAGCCTGACCCACAGCAACACGGTCACCAACACCTGCACCTCGGTGAACTCGACGGGTCTCCTGAATCAGACCGGCAACGTCTGCGACATCATCATCAACGTCACCGGGGTCGCCCCCGCCTCCCCGGCCACGCTCGCCACCGGGGCGGTGAAGATCGACAACAGCGGGTCCCTGAGCAGCACCTTCTCGGTCAGCGAGCCGGCTGCCCCGAGCGGCAACCTCTGCCCCGACCTCGTCCTCACCATCACGGACAAGAACGGAACGACCGTCTGGAGCGGAGCCGCCAGCGTCACCATCCCGCCGACCAGCTTGAACAACAACGCCGCCACCCCCACCACCCTATGGACGGGCGGTGACGCCACCCACAACGGCAGCGGGAGCACCGGCAACACCTTCACCTTCACCGTCACCAAGGGCACCAGCTTCAACACCGACAGCTCGGACCAGGGTCAGAGCTGCGGCTTCGCCATCCTCTTCACGCAGAGCGCGTAGGCCCCGCCAGGTCCGCGCCAGGACGGAGGAGGGCCGCCGGCGCGCGGCCCCTCAGCCCTCCAGGGTCGCCTGGAGGCGGATCTCGACCCCTGACAGCGCCTTGGACACCGGGCAGCCCACCCTGGCCGCCTCGGCGGCGGCCTGGAACGCGTCGCCGCCGATGCCCGGCACCACGCCCCGCACCGTCAGCTCGATGGCGACGATGGCAGCGCCGTCGGGGCGCCCCGTCTCGAAGGCGACCCGGGCGCCGGTTTCAAGCCGCGCCGGTGGATGCCCCGCCCGGGCCAGCTCGTTGGCGAGCCCCATGCTATAGCAGCCGGCGTGGGCGGCGGCGATGAGCTCCTCCGGGCTGGTCGAGCCCTGCTCCCGCTGCGCCCGATGACCCCAGGAGAGTGGCAGGGCGGGGAAGGAGCCGCTTCCCGGTCGGACGCTGCCGGCGCCTCCGGCGAGATCCCCGGACCAGGTCGCGTCGGCGGTGCTGTGGGTGATCGGCATCGGTGGGGCCTCCTGAGAACGGTGACGTCCTGATGATGCATCGCGCCGGGCGGACGGCGAATCCGGAGCCGCCCGGGGCGGGGTTGACCGCCGAGGAGCGGCGCGCTATATTGCATCTTGCCTTATTGCGAGATGATATCAATACAGTGGACCACTCCCCACGCGACCTGGTCGCCCTGACCGTCCTCGCCCTCCTCTCCGAGGGACCGCGCCACCCGTACGACCTGGAGAGGCTGATCAAGGAGCGGCACCTGGAGTTCGCCATGGGCCGGACCCGCGCCCTGTACCACGCCGTGGACCGTCTCCACGCCGATGGTCTCGTCGAACCGGCGGAGACCAGCCGCGAGGGGCACCGCCCAGAACGCACCGTGTACCGCATCACGCGGCCCGGGGCGGAGGAGCTGGGGCCGTGGCTGAGCGATCTCATCGTCCACCCCGTCCCCGAGCACCTCGTCTTCCTGGCGGCCGTCAGCTTCCTCGGCTGCCTCCCCCCGACGGCGGCGGCCGAGGCGCTGGGACGGCGAACCGTCGCCCTGGAGGCCTGGATCGGCGCGCTGGACGCCGCGTCCCGGACACTGGTCGACCGCCTTGACCTGCCCAGGCTCCATGTCATCGAGAATGAGCTGCAGCTCGCCATGATCCGCGCCGAGCTGGAGTGGGTGAGAAGGCTCATCGCCGATATCGCCGGCGGCACGCTGGAGTGGCCGCCCGAGGATCTTCCCAAGCCCGGCGCCGCCGTCGGCGACGATGTCATCGCCACCCGCGGCCACACCGCACCGCCCCGCGTGACAGACGGACGGGGACACCCGTCAGAGGAGGGAACCAGGTGATCAGGACCCATGGACTTCGCCGCGTCTTCAAGTCTCGACGCGGCCAGGTGGAGGCGGTGGCCGGCATCGACCTCCAGGTCGACGCCGACCAGGTCTTCGGCTTCCTGGGGCCCAACGGCGCGGGCAAGACGACGACCCTGCGCATGCTCGCCACCCTGCTGCCTCCGACGGGTGGCCAGGCGACCATCGCCGGCTACGACCTGCGGCACGAGCCGGGCAAGGTCCGCCAGCGGATCGGCTACGTGGGGCAGAGAGGGGGAGCCGACCGGGACGTGAGCGGGCGCGAGGAGATGATCTTCCAGGGCCGCCTCTACGACATGACGCCGAGGGATGCCCGGCGGCGCGCCGCCGAGCTGCTCAGGAGCCTGGACCTGGAGGACTGCGCCGACCGCACCACCGGCACCTACTCGGGTGGCCAGCGGCGCCGCCTCGACATCGGGCTGGGCCTGATGCACACACCGGCGGTGCTGTTCCTCGACGAGCCCACCACGGGGCTCGATCCCCAGAGCCGAGCGCGGATGTGGGATGAGGTGCGGCGGCTGCGGAACGAGGGCACCACGATCTTCCTCACCACCCACTACCTGGAGGAGGCGGACGCCCTCTGCGACCGCCTGGCCATCATCGACCACGGCCGGATCGTCGCCGAGGGGACGCCGCTCGAGCTGAAGCGGCAGGTCGCCGGCGACGTCGTCACCATCGGTGTCGGGGGAGACCCGGAACCGGCACTGGATCTCCTTCGCGGCCAGGACTTCGTCCGCGAGGCGACCGTGGAGGAGGGCCACCTGCGGCTCTACGTCGATCGCGGTGAGACGGCGATGCCGGCCATCCTCCGCCTCCTCGACGGCTCCGGCGTCGTGCTGGAGACGCTGGAGCTGCACCGGCCGAGCCTGGACGACGTCTTCCTGCGCAAGACGGGCCGCTCGCTGAGGGAGGAGGCGGCATGAACCACGTCCTGCGCGACACCGGCCTCGTCTACCGCCGCTACCTGGGCATGGTTCTCCGCAACCCGGTGTGGATCGCCATCGGCGTCATCCAGCCCGTCATCTACCTGCTCCTCTTCGCCCCATTGCTCAAGCCCATCGCCACCACGCTGGGGTTCTCGCCGGCAGGCGCCTACAACTTCTTCGTTCCCGGACTGCTCATGCAGCTGGGCATGTTCGGTGCCGCCGGCGTCGGCTTCAGCCTCATCAGTGAGCTGCGCGAGGGTGTCATCGAACGCTTGCGGGTGACCCCGATCAGTCGCGCCTCCCTCCTGCTGGGCCGGGCGCTCCGCGACGTCATGAACCTCCTCATTCAAGCGATGATCCTCATCGCCCTGGCCCTGCCCTTCGGCCTCAGCATCCAGTGGGGGGGGCTGCTCATCGTGCTGGCGCTGGTGGCCCTGGTCGGCGTCACCACCGCCTGCATCTCCTACGCGCTGGCCCTGGCACTGCGTGACGAGGACTCCTTCGCCCCCCTGATCTTCACCGCCGCGCTTCCCCTCCTGCTCCTGTCCGGCGTCCTGTTGCCCCTCAAGCTGGGCCCCGTCTGGTTGCGCGACGTCGCCGATTTCAACCCGCTCTACTACGCAGTCAACGCTGCGCGTGACGTCTTCGTCCAGCATCTCGGCACCAGCAGCGTCATCGAGGGCGTGGCCGTCATGGCGGTGCTGGCGCTGGTGATGATCGTGGTGGCGGCCCGCTCCTTCGGTCGCGCCGTGTCGTAAGGGGGGCGGCGGGGCAGGGACCGGCTACGTCAGGCGCACGCGCGGATCGAGGACCGCGTACAGCGCGTCGACGACGATGTTGGCGACGACGATGAAGGCCGCCGCGACGAGGACGATCCCCTGGATCAGCGGCAGGTCCTGGCGGCTGATGGCGACGACCACGCCCTGCCCCAGCCCGGGAAGACCGAAGACCGTCTCGGTGATGATGGCCCCGCCCAGCACGGTGGCGAGGTCGATGCCGAACTGGGTCGTGATCGGGGTCATGGCGGCGCGCAGCGCATGGCGGTACACCACCCGGCGCTCGGACAGCCCCTTGGCCCGGGCGGTCCGGACGTAGTCCTCTCCCAGGGTCTCCAGCAGCGTGCTGCGCGAGAGGCGGGCGTAGGTTGCCGCCGAGATCAGCGCCAGGGTGAGCCAGGGAAGGAGGAGGTCGTGGGCCCACTGCAGCGGGTTGGTCTGGAAGGGGGTCCAGCTTCCCGCACCCGGGAAGATGGCGATCCCATGGCTGGTCAGGATGTAGTAGAAGAAATACAGCAGCAGCAGCCCCAGGATGAAGGTCGGCGTCGACAGCCCGGTGAGGACGAAGACGGTCGCGCTGCGGTCCCAGATGCTCCGCGGCCGGCGGGCCGAGAGGATGCCGATGCTCAGGCCGAGCGCAAGCCAGATGATGCCGGCCGGGATGGCCAGCGAGATGTCGACCGGCACCTCCCGGGCGATGATGGTGGTCACCGGTTGCTTGAGGAAGTACGACAGCCCCAGGTTCCCGTGGATCAAGCGTCCGAGGTAGTTGAGGTACTGCTGCCAGATGGGCAGGTTCAGGCCCAGCGACTTGCGGATGTTCTCGACCAGCCCGGGGGTCACCGTCTTGCCGGCGAGGAGGCGCGCCGGATCGTGCGGCGCGATGAAGTAGAGGAAGAAGACGAGGCTGACGATCACCCAGAGGGTGAAGATCCCCTGGATCACTCGGCGGATGAGATAGCGGCTCATCAGGATCCCGCCTCACCCGCGGCGGGCACGGCACCGGCACCCGCGGGAGCGCCGCCGCCGGACTTCGCCCCCTTGCGGCGCGTGGCGAAGATCCTCTCGGTGCGGGGATCGAGCGCATCGCGCACCGAGTCCCCGAGGAGGTTGAAGCCGAGGGTGGTGAGCAGCAGCGCGATGGAGGGGAAGATCCAGAACCACCAGTTGACGAAGCCGGAGTTCTGAGCGTCGGAGAGCATGTTGCCCCAGGTGGGCGTCGGCGGCCCCACTCCGACCCCGAGGAAGTCGAGGGTCGCCTCGAAGACGATGGCGGTGGGAACCAGCAGCGTCCCCAGGACGATGATCGGCGCCACCAGGTTGGGCAGGATGTCGACGAACATGATGCGGAGGTCGCCGGCCCCGGCGGCGTGGGCCGCTTCGACGTACTCCTTCTCCCGGTGCGACAGCGTCTGGCCGCGGACGATCCTGCCGATGGCCGCCCAGGAGAAGAAGGCGATGACGCCGATGGTGAGCGGGAGGCTGGCGCCGAACACCGACGCCAGGACGATGGCGAGGAGCACGTAGGGGAAGGAGAGGACGGTGTCCATCAGCCGGGCCAGCACCGCGTCGATCCAGCCCCCGTAGTAGCCGGCGACCAGCCCGATCACCGTCCCGACGACGGTGGCGATGAGCGTCGCCAGGATCCCCACCATGAGCGAGATCTGGGCCCCGTAGGCGATCCGGACCAGGATGTCGCGCCCGACGTTGTCGGTGCCGAGCAGGTAGCCGCCCTGGCCGGGCGACAGCGGCTGGCCGAAGGACGTTGTCCCGGTGAGGAGGTTGTTGTTGTAGGGGTTGTGCCCGGTGACGGAGGAGATGATCGGGGCCAGGACGGCGAGCAGGGCCATCAGCACGATCAGCCCGCCGGCGACGATGGCGATGCGGTCGGTGCGCAACCGGGCCAGGGCCAGTCGCAGCGGGCTGCGGCCCTCGATCCCCTGGGCCGCCTCGGGCGGCAGGTCTCCCGGATCGAGGAGCTGCGTCCGGCCCTCGAAGGGGGCGAGGCTCAACCCGCCACCTCCTGCGCCGGAGCGCGCTGCAGCTGCTCGCCCGGCGCCACCGGGAAGTGGCAGGCCGTGAGGTGGTCGGGCGGGTCGCCGCTCTTGACCTCGAGGGGCGGCTCCTCGACCCAGCAGATCGCCTGGGCCCTCGGGCAGCGGGTGTGGAAGGGGCATCCGGAGGGCGGGTTGATGGGCGAGGGGACGTCGCCGGAGAGAACGACCCGGTGCGATGCACGGGCCCGTTCGGGGTCTGGCACCATGGAGGCGGAGAGCAGCGCCACCGTGTAGGGATGGCGGGGCGAGCCGTAGAGGTCCTTGACTTCCGCCTTCTCCATCAGCTTGCCGAGGTACATCACCGCCACTCGGTCGCTGACGTGCTCCACCACGGCCAGGTCGTGAGCGATGAAGATGTAGGTGAGGCCGAACTGCGCCTGCAGGTCCTCCAGCAGGTTGATGATCTGCGCCTGGACGGAGACGTCGAGCGCCGACACGGGCTCGTCGCAGACGATCAGGTCGGGATGCAGGGCCAGGGCCCGGGCGACCCCGATGCGCTGCCGCTGCCCCCCGGAGAACTCCGAGGGGAAGCGGTTGTAGTGCTCGGGATTGAGGCCGACCACCGCCATCAGCTCCTGGACCCGGCGCTTGCGCTCGGCACCCGAGGCCACCTTGTGGATGGCCAGGGGGTCGCCGATGATCGATCCGACACGCCGGCGCGGGTTCAGCGACCCGTACGGGTCCTGGAAGATCATCTGGATCCGCCGGCGGTAGGGTCGGAGGGACCGGCGCGACAGCCGGCTGATGTCGACGCCGTCGAAGAGCACACTGCCGGAGGTCAGCGGGTAGAGGCGGGTGATGCAGCGTGCAAGCGTCGACTTGCCGCAGCCGGTCTCCCCCACCAGGCCGAGCGTCTCGCCCCGCCGAACCTCGAGCGAGACACCCTCCACGGCATGGACGCTGCCGATCTGGCGCTTGAAGAAGACGCCGCGCCGGATCGGGAATCGCTTGACGACCCGGTCGACGCTGAGCAGCGTGCCCGCGGCGGGAGCGGGCGCCGCCTCAGACATCGGCGACCCCTCCGCCGCCCTGCAGGGCGGTCACGCCCTGGAGCTGGGACACCCTGGCACCGCGGCGGCTCTCCGCGTAGCGGCGGCGGGTCGCGTCCATGGCGGGGTCGACCCCCACGGCGTCCGGGGGCAGGAAGCACGCCGACACGTGGTCCACACCGCCGGAGACGGGGGCCAGCTCGGGCTGGTCGCGGACGCACGCGTCCATGGCGAAGGGGCATCGGGGGTGGAAGGCGCAGCCGGTGGGGATCCGGATGAGGCTGGGAGGCTGGCCGACGATGGGCACCAGGCGGCCCCGGACCCCGGTGGCCCCGGGGATGGAGCCGAGCAGTCCCCGGGTGTAGGGGTGGTGGGGGGAGTAGAAGATGCTCCGCGAGTCGGCGCGCTCGGCGGCTCGCCCCGCGTACATGACCAGCACCGAGTCGGCGATGGAGGCGACCAGGCCGAGGTCGTGGGTGATGATGATGACGGCCATCCCCAGCTCGCGCTGCATCCCGGTGAGCAGCTCCATCAGCTGGGCCTGGACGGTCGCATCCAGCGCCGTGGTCGGCTCGTCGGCGATGAGGAGCTTGGGGCGAAGGGCCAAGGCCATGGCGATCATCGCCCGCTGGCGCATGCCTCCGGAGAGTTCGTGCGGATAGGCCTGGACCCGGCGTTCGGGCTGGGGGATGCTGACCATGCGGAGCAGCTCGACGGCCTGGCGCATCGCCTCGTCCCGGCTGACCCGGCTGTGGGTGCGGATCGCCTCCGAGATCTGCCAGCCGACGCGGTAATAGGGGTGGAGGCTGCTCAGCGGGTCCTGGAAGATCATGGCGATCTCGGAGCCGCGGAGCCGGCGGAGTTCGTTGCTCCCCATGGCGAGAAGGTCCCGGCCCTGGAAGCGTGCCGAGCCGCTGATGTCGGCGCCGGGGTTGAGCCCGAGCAGGCTGAGCGCCGTCACGGTCTTCCCCGAGCCGGTCTCGCCGACGATCCCCAGGATCCGGCCGGGCTCGACCTCGAAGGACAGCCCCCGCACCGCCCGGACCACCCCGTCGGAGGTGGGGAACGAGACGGTGAGATCCTCGACGGCCAGCAGGCTCATGTCGGCTGAGACGATACCGGGGTGGGTCGGGATCCTGCGCTGGGCGGCGCCGGAGCTCCAAGCGGACCTCCGCCACGGGACGGCGGCCCGTGCCCGTCCACCGGGGCGGACCGGCGCCGGAGAGTCGGTCGCGGGGGGTCCGCACCCCACCGCCCCCGCCCCGCGTCGGGGCGGAGGCGATGGTCGGGTGCGGCTGAGGGGCCCGGCGGCACCCTCATGGCTGGCTGGTTTCGCCTAGCTGCTGACCCAGCAGGCGGTGATGTCGTACTGCGCGGAGAACGGGTTGTAGATCGCGTTGTGCACGCTCGACGCATGCATGATGTTGGTCAGCTGGGTCTGGAAGGGGACGAACGGGGCGTCGGCCATGACCGCCTTGTTGGCTTCCTGCCAGTAGGTGGTGGCCTGCGCCAGCGTGGGCGCCGCCTCCGCCTCGGCGATCAGGTTGTCGACGTTCGGGTCGCTGAAGTCGCCCCAGTTGGTGCCGGGGAAGTCACTCGTGCCGAACAGGTCGGGGAGGATGGACCGGGCGTTGGTCGGCCCGTACCAGTCGGGCACCCAGCCCGGCTCGGTCAGGTCCCATTCGCCCGACGCCGCCAGGTCGGTGGCGCTGCTGGCCAGGATTCCCGACGAGGTGTAGTAGCCGTTCGAGATCGGCTTGCCGTTGACGGTCACGCCGCACTTGCCGAAGTCGGTCTTGACCTCTTCGAACACGGCGGGGTGGTTGCCGTCGGTGCGGTAGTAGTCGGTGAGGGTCAGCCCGTTGGGATAGCCGGCCGCCTTGAGCAGCGTCTTGCACTTGGCGGGGTTGCCCTCGTCGTTCGTGGTGGGATAGGGGTCGTACCCGGCGATGTACCCCTCAGCGCCGGGGCTGAACACCTGGTTCAACGCCTCGTTGAAGTCGGTGCCGCCGTAGATCTTGTTGATGGCGACCTTGTCGATGGCGTACTCCAGAGCCTGGCGGACCTTGACCTTGCCGAGGGCGCCGTTGTCGGCCGTGCTCTGGGTGTTGAAGACGAGGTAGGGGTTGGTGATACCCGGGGAGGGGAAGTCACCGAAGCCCGCGTTGCTGTGGTTGGCGAGGCTGGGCAGCGAGGAGTTGGGGACGACGGTGTTCCACGCCAGGTCGAGGCTGTTGTCCTGGATCTCCTCCTGGACCTCACCCGCGGCCGCGTCCGAGCCGAGGGTCTCGTTGATGCTGATCTCGGAGACGTACCGGTTGCGGACCGGGTCCTGGGCCCAGCTGGTCGCCGTCGGGCTGGAGCCCCAGTAGGGGTTGGGCACGAGGGTGATCTGCGAGCCCGGGGTGTAGGCCTGGACCGCGTAGGGGCCGTCGGCCCAGATCGGGTTGCCCGCCGTCTCGGGGATGTAGTTGAGCGACGAGGGCGGCGCCGCGGCGGCGAAGTACATCGCGAGGATGTTGAGGAAGTCGCTGGCCGGCTCGCTCAAGGTGAAGACGATGGTCGAGCTGTCCGGGGTCGAGATCCCCGAGATGGTGTTGTCGTTGACGTAGGCGGCCCGTGTCGCTGCCGGCGCCGTCGGATCGAGGGCCTCATACCCGGTGCAGAAGCTCTGGAAGCCGGCGATCGTCGCCGTGTAGTAGCTGGGGTTGCCGTACCCGGACAGGACCGGGTCGCACTCGCGCTTGAGTCCGAGCAGGAAGTCCTGGGAGGTCACCGGCGTGCCGGAGTCGGGCCCGACCGAGGCTCCGGTGGAGGGATCGGTCACGTCCCACGTGAGTCCCGAGCGGAGATGGAACGTGTAGGTCAACCCGCCGTTGGTGATCCCGCCGTTGGCCACCGTGGGCACCTCCGTGGCCGCGTCGGCCACGAGGCTGGTGGCGGTGGTGAAGTTGGACGAGGTCGGATAGCTGACCAGCGTCCGGTCGAGGGCGCGCAGCACCGTGTAACCGACGGTGTCGTACTCACCCTGCGGGTCGAGCATTCCGGAGACGTCCTCGGAGCCGGCGATGGTCAGCGTCCCGCTGGGCGTCGACGGCGGCGTCCCCGTGTCGTTGACGTTGGCGGCGAGCCACGAGATCGTCGAGGTGTCGAAGCTCGTTGGGTTGAACTGGGGGGGGACCGAGGTGGCGCTGCTGGTCGAGCCGCACGCGGCCAGGCCGATGGAGGCGATCCCGACGGTGGCGACACCCACGATCCACGTGCGGCGCGAGCGCCGTTTGGGGCCGGCTCCACCCGGTGGCAACTTGTCCGATGTCATCGCGCCCTCCTTGTCGTGACCGCCATCGCCCCCCGAGGACGATGGAGGCGATGCGAACTCCGCCTCCCGTTGCAACCGGCCGGTGCCGTGGTCGCAGCGCCCACGCCCTCAGGGACGCGGACTGCCCTCGGTGCCGACCCATGCATAGGCAATGCACGCCAATCTACGCCCCCGTGTCTGAATCCGGCATCACCCGTTCGGGTGAGACGCCGTGGCAAATGCTCCGCGTGAGGGGTCCGGCGCGTTCTGGGGCGCTTGGTGGAGCCCCCGGGCGGTCAGGTGCCCGCCGCCTCCAGGCTCGGCGGCGGCGCGGCGGGTGGTTTGGGCCGGAGCGCGCTCAGGCCGCTGAGATGGAACCGGCGCCGGGCGACGGCGTAGGCGATGACACCGAGCAGGGTGCCGAAGCCCTTGTCCGCCACACGCTGGAGGAGGGCGGCCGCGGTCGCCGTCGCCGGGTCGACGCCGACGCTGATGAGGAGGAGGACCACGGTCGCCTCGGAGGCGCCGATTCCCCCCGGGATCAGGCTGATCGCGCCGCCGACATAGGAGGCGGCGAGCACGAACGAGGCCATCGGCCAGCTGATCTCCCCCGGATGGAGGCCGTTGATCACGACCCAGAAGAGGGAGATCTCCGCCGCCGCGCCGGCCACGCTGATCACCGACCAGCCCAGGGTGTCGCGGCGCTGGAGGAGGACGACGGTCTCCTGCCGGAAGCTGTCCACCTGGGCGGTGAACCTGCGCAGGACCGGCGTCCGCTCGACCGCGTGGTGGACGATATGGAACAGCGACGGCACCAGCAGAACGGCGAAGAGGGCGAGAACACCGAAGAGGGCGACGATGACCCCGGCCAGGGCCCGGTGCACCGAGAGGGCGCCCGGGATGGCGATGAGGATGAGGATGAGCATGAGGATGAGTTCCTGCACCGTCACCGTGGCGACGGCGTCGGCGAAGTCGACGCCGGCGGCCTCGCTCACGAAGATGGCCCGCGTCAGCTCGCCGAACGGGAGTAGAGAGGTCGCCTGCCCGGCGACGCTCAGGAGGATGGTGTCCCAGACGGTGAGCCGGTCGCCGATGTCGTGCAGCAGGAGGTGCCAGCGCACTCCCTGCAGGACGTAGTAGGCGGCCGAGAGCGCCAGAGCGACCGGGATCGCGATCAGGGCGAAGTGGGACAGAGCGCTGCCCATCGCCGCGGGATTGGCGACGACGACCAGGGCCACGATGGCGCCCAGCCCCACGCCGATCGGAATCAGCTGTGCCGGCCGGAGGTGGCGGCGCAGGGCCGTGACGCTCATCGCGCAATCATGGCCGGTGGACGGCGCCGGGAACCGCGCCCGGGGCGCGGGCCCGCGAGGGCGGGGTGTGCGGCGCCGGTCGGGGCCCCGTCAGGCGGCCGGAGCTCGGTGAGGCCGGCGGGGTGCGGTCAGGCGGCCGCCTCGCAGGCGGCCGCCTCCCCGGGCCGGGCCGGGCTGCGGCCGGCGGGCTGCGCCGCCGCCAGGCTGCCCAGGTGCAGGCGGCGGTGCACGGCGGTGTAGGCGAGCAGGCCGGTCAGGGAGGGGACGCCGGTGAGCAGGCCCCGCTGGATCAGAGCGGCGGCGGCCGCGGGCGCGGCACCCACGCCGAGGCCGACGAGCACGGCGACGGCGCTGGCCTCGTTGGCCCCGATTCCGCCGGGGAGGAAGCTGAGCGCACCGCCCACATAGGCGACGGCGACCGCCAGGAGCGCCGCCGGCCAGCCCAGACCGAGATGGAGGCCGCGCAGCACGAGGAGGAAGGCGGAGGTGATGAGGAGGACCCGGACGAGGTCGATCACCGCCGTGACCGTCACCACCGGTCGGATCAGCAGGCTGACGGTCTCGCGTCGCAGCTCGTCGGCCTGGGTCACCAGCCTCGAGCTGCCGGGAAGCCGGCCGAGGAGACGGCGTGCCCACCGGTAGGCGGCCGGCACGATGATCACCGCCAGTGTCGCCGCGATGCCGCCGAGGACGATGCCCAGCAGGAACCAACCGCCCGGGACGGACAGCAGCGCCGGCGCGGCGCAGAGCACCAGCAGGGTGGTGAAGGTCATCTCCTGCACCGTGACGGTGGCGGCGGCCGCCCCGAACGAGGCGCCGGTGGCCTGGCTGGCGAAGAGGGCGCGGGTGAGGTCGCCGAGGGGCAGCACGGCGGAGACGCTCTGGCCGGACACGCTGATCAGCACCGACTCGTGGAAGCGCATGCGGATGCCGGCGGCGCGCAGCAGGAAGTGCCAGCGAGCGCCCTGGACGGCGCAGCAGAGGGCGGTGAGCACGATCGCCCCCACCAGGTAGCGAAGATCGAAACCGCGCACGGCGGCGAGCACCTGGGACGGGTGGATGACGAAGAGGAGGGCCGCCAGCGTGGCCGCGCCCACCACGGCGGGGACGAGCCGGCGCCGGGTCACGGCATCGCCCCGCCACGAGCCGGGAGCTCGAGCTGGCGCGCCGTCTCGGCGAGCCGCTGCAGGGCCGTCGCCAGGCTTCGCCGCTCGGCCTCGGTCATGGCCTCGACGGCGCGGCGGAGCGGGCTGTTCCGCAGGGCACGTGACGGCCCCACCAGTCGGCGCCCCCTGGCGGTGAGGCGGATCTCCACGCAGCGCCGGTCGTCCCGCCCCCGGTGGCGGCGGAGCAGGCCCCGCTCCTCGAGGCGGTCGAAGAGCCGCGTCGCCGACGCCGGTGACAGCCCCACCGCCCCCGCCAGCTCGCCGGCGAGCCTCGGCCGGCCGTCGCGGAGGTTGCGCAGCACGGCCAGCTGGGCCAGCGTCAGATGCGCCTCACGCCAGAGATCGGCCTGCAGCGAGTCGCTCAGGAGGCTGGCGTCGAGATAGGCCCGCAGCACCTCGCGCACCTCGGGGCTGAGGCCCCCTCCCCCTCCGGTCCTTGTCACGGGGACAATTATATGCGGCGGGTCAGAGACCCTTGCCAGGGCGCCCACGGGCAACCCGGAGGCCGTGCCGGGTGGGCCGGGCGCGGGGCACCCCTCTTGCCCGAGGCAGGCCCGGATAGTTACCATCTGAGAACTTTCACGGGACTGGAGGCGACCATGTCCGTCGTAGTCGATGCACCGTTCCAAGCGGCCGACACCATCGACCAACCCCTCGTCCGGCCCGACGACGCCGGCCCCGAGCTGCCTCGCTCGCTGAGCCGCCACCTCCCCCTCATCGACGAGGCGCTGCGCTGGGCGCTGCCGGTGCAGACGTCGCCGCTGGGCAAGATGTGTGCCTACCACCTCGGCTGGGTGGGCCCCGACGGCCAGCCCACGGCGGGCGGCAGCGGCAAGCTGCTGCGGGCCGCCCTCGCCCTCTGGGCCTGCGAGGCATGCGGCGGCGAGGTCGATTGGGGGATCCCCGCCGCCACCTCGGTGGAGCTGATCCACAACTTCACCCTGGTCCACGACGACATCCAGGATGGCGACGTGCAACGGCGGCACCGGCCGACGGTGTGGGCGATCTGGGGAGCGGCTCAGGGGATCAACGTGGGGGACGGCCTCTTCGCCACCGCGTACATGACCCTGCTGGCGCCGGGACCGCGCGCCGATCGGCGGATGCGCGCCGCCCGCAGCCTGAGCCAGGCGGCGCTCGAGGTCATCGAGGGGCAGTGCCTCGACCTTGCCCTGGAGGGCCGGCCGGACACCCCCCGGGCCACCTACGTCCGCCTCATCACCGCCAAGACCGGGGCGCTCCTCGGCGCCAGCCTGGAGATGGGGGCGATCCTCGCCGGCGCGTCGGCGAGGACCGTCGGCAAGCTGCGCAGCGCCGGGCGCCTGCTGGGCCAGACCTTCCAGATGCGCGACGACTGGCTGGGCACCTTCGGGGACCCGCAGCGGACCGGCAAGGGACGGGAGACCGACCTGGCCCGCCGCAAGCCGACCTACCCGGTGATCAGCGCCTACTCGCGCGCCTCCTACGACGAGCAGCGCGACCTCTGCGGCCTCTTCTCGGAGTCGGACGCCGAGGACGGCGAGCGGCGCATCCGCGACATCCTGGCCGGGCTCGGCGAACCGGCGGCGAGCGCCGCCGCCACCACCCAGACCGCCCACGCCGCCGTCGCCGCGGTGGCCAGCTCGGGCCTCGAACGCCACTGGATCGACGACTTCTCCGCCATCACCGAATTCGTTGCCCATCGGATGAGGTGAGCCGGTGGCTGTCGGCAGCGCCTCCTCCCGCCCCGCCCGCGCGCCTGGCATCGTCGATCGGAAGGCGGACCACATCCGCATCAACCTCGAGGAAGACGTCGACGCCACCGGCGTGACCACCGGCTTCGAACGGTACCGGTTCGTCCACCGTGCCCTCCCGGAGATCGACCTCGACAACGTGAGCCCGGCCACGGTGTTCCTGGGGAGGCGTCTCCGGGCCCCCCTCCTCCTCTCCTGCATGACCGGAGGCACGGCGGAGGCGCGCCGGATCAATCGCACCCTGGCCGGGGCGGCGGAGCGCTTCGGTGTGGCGATGGGCCTTGGGTCTTGCCGCGTGCTCCTCGAGCACCCCGAGGTGCTGCCCACCTTCGCCGTCCGCGACCTCTGTCCGAGCGTGCCCCTGCTCGCCAACCTGGGAGCGGTGCAGCTCAACATGGGGGTTGGCGTGACCGGGTGCCGGCGCATCGTGGACCTGCTGGACGCCGACGCCCTCGTGCTCCACCTGAACCCCCTACAGGAAGCCCTGCAGCCGGAGGGGGACACCCGGTTCGACGGGCTCCTGCGCCGCATCGAGGGGCTGTGCGCGACGCTCGGCGTCCCGGTCATCGTCAAGGAGGTCGGGTGGGGAATCGCCCCCGACCTGGTGGCGGCGCTCGTCGAGGCGGGCGTGGGTGCCGTCGACGTGGCGGGTGCAGGGGGCACGTCGTGGAGTGAGGTGGAGCGGCACCGCATGCACGACCCGGTGCGGGCCCGCGTCGCCGCCGCCTTCGCCGGCTGGGGGCTGCCCACCGCCGATGCCATCCACCTCGCCCGCCGTGCCGCCCCCGGGGCGACGCTGATCGCCAGCGGCGGCATCCGCAGCGGCGTCGACCTGGCGATGGCCATCGCTCTGGGAGCCGACCTCGGAGGCATCGCCGGCTCCATGCTCCGTGCCGCCGACGACGGGCCGGAGACGCTGGACGGCGCCATCACCGAGATCGTCGAGACCCTCCGCATCGCCATGTTCTGCGCCGGGGCGGCCGACATCGGCCGGCTGGCGCAGGCCGGACGCGTCGTGGCCCGCGGTCCGCTGGATCTCGGGGCCTGGCCACCGGCCGGGCGATGAGCCGCGTCAGCGAGCTGGGCGAGGCCGACGCGCTCTGCGTGCGCCTGGCCCGGCGGCACTACGAGAACTTCTCGGTCGCGTCGCTCATCGTGCCGCGGGAGCTCCGCCTCCACCTCGCCCGCATCTACGCCTACTGCCGCACCACCGACGACCTCGGCGACGAGAGCGGCGACGAGGCGATCTGGCGCCTCCAGCTCTGGCGGTCGGAGGTGGAGGCCCTGTTCGCCGGCCGGCCCCCCGTCCACCCTGTGCTGGTCGCCCTGGCCGGCACCATCCGGCGGTTCGGCATCCCGGCCGCGCCCTTCCTGGACCTCATCGACGCCAACGTCCAGGACCAGGCGGTGGCGCGCTACGAGACCTGGGAGGACCTTCGGTCCTACTGCCTGCTGTCGGCCGCGCCGGTGGGACGGATGGTGCTGCGGCTCTTCGAGATCGACGATCCGGCGGCGGTGCCCCTCTCCGACGATGTCTGCATCGGGCTCCAGCTCGCCAACTTCGCCCAGGACGTGGCCGTCGACCGAGGCAAGGGACGGACCTACCTGATCCAGTCCGACCTGGACCAGGGCGGCGTGCCGGGAGCCGTCGAGCTGATGTGCCGCAGGGCCCTCGAGCTTCTCGCCTCGGGACGGCGCCTCGAGCGGCTCGCCATGCCCGGACGTCTGCGCCTGCAGCTGGAGCTGTATCGGAAGGGCGGCGAGGCGATCATCGAGGCCATTCGCCGGGAGGGGTTCCGCACCGACGTGCAGCGCCCGGAGGTGCGGCCTGCGGCGAAGGCGCGGCTGGTGGCGACGGCCCTCCGCGACCACGCGACCGGTGGTCACCCGGCGGCCGGAGATGGGGCTGCCGGCGGCCGCGCCTCCGCCGAGCGCTACTGCCGGGAGCTGGCCCGCCGGGAGGCGGGCAACTTCTACTGGGGCTTCATCGCCCTGCCGCACGCCCAGCGGATCTCCATCTACGCCCTGTACGGCTTCGCCCGTCAGCTCGACGACGCCACCGACGGCCCCGAGCCCGCCGGGCTGGCGGAACGCCTCCAGCGGCTGGAGGTGCACCGGGCCCGCCTGCGGCGCGCCGCCGCCGGCGACCCCGGCGACGACCCCGTGCTGCAGGTGCTCCTCCACGCCGTGCACCGCCACGGGATCCCCCTCACCGAGCTGGAGGACCTGGTGAGCGGGGTCGCCATGGACCTGAGCTGCCATCGGTACGCCAGCTGGGACGAGCTCGGCCGCTACTGCCACCTCGTCGCCGGCGTGGTCGGCCAGATGTGCGTGCGCATCTTCGGCTCGGCCGACCCGGCCGCCCTGGCGCGCGCCGACGATCTCGGCACCGCCCTGCAGCTCATCAACATCCTCCGGGACGTCCGCGAGGACGCCTCCATGGGTCGCGTCTACCTCCCAGCCGACGACCTGGCCCGATTCGGGATCAGCGAAGCCGGCCTCCTCGCCGGCGAGCCGGGTCCCACCTGGCCCGCGCTGGTCGAGCACGAGGCGGTCCGCGCCCGGCGGCTGTACACCTCGGGGATCGGGGTCTGCGCCTACATCCCGGTCCAGGCGCGGGTGTGCGTCCGGACCATGGCCGGCATCTACAGTGGAATCCTCGACCGCATCGAGGCGGATCCCGAGCTTCCACTGCGGCGGCGGGTCCGGCTCTCCTCCGGGGAGAAGGCCGGGGTGATGGTCCGATCGTGGGCGGCCGTCACGGCGGCGGGACTGCTCCGGTGAGCCGGTCGGGAGGGGGCCGCCCCGCGGGGAATCTCCGCGTGGCCGTCGTCGGCACCGGGCTGGCGGGTCTGGCAGCCGCGCTGGAGCTCAAGCGGCGCGACTGCCACGTCATCCTTCTGGAGCGCAGCCGGCTCCTCGGCGGCAAGACAACGTCCTTCCTGGTCGGCGACACCGAGGTCGACTGCGGCCAGCACGTCATCCTGGGGTGCTACGCGGCTTTCCTCGGCTTCGCGTCCGAACTGGGCATGCGGGACAGCCTCCACATCCAGCGCCGGTTCGAGGCCATGGTGCTCTCACCGGGCGGGTCGAGGCGGCTCCGGGCGATGAACCTCCCCGCCCCGCTGCACCTGGGGCTTCCCTTCCTGGGATTCCGGGCGATCAGCCTCCGCGGCCGCCTCGGCGTCGCCCGAGCGCTGCTGGCGGCGCGTTTCGGGGTCCACCCCGAACGCGAGGAGGCGGAGACGTTCGCCGACTGGCTGCGCCGCCACCGCCAGGGCGAGTCGGCGCTCCGGGGCTTCTGGGAGCCCTTCATCGTCCCCGCGCTCAACGCGCCCCTCGACCAGGCGAGCGCCGCCGCCGGCCTGTTCGTGGTCAGGACCGCGTTCCTCGGCGACCGTCACGCCGCCTGCATCGGCTATGCGACCGTGCCGCTGGTGCGCTTCGCCGAAGCGGCGGCCCAGCGCTGCGACGAGGTGCGCATGCGCGCCGCCGTGACCGGGGTCCGGGTTGAGGGCGGGCGGCTCCGCGGCGTGGTCGTCGGCACGGAGGAGGTGGCTGTCAACGGCGCCGTCTTCGCCGTGCCCCCGGAGCGTCTGCGGCGTATCCCCGGCGCGGAGGCGCTGGGGGTGCCGGGGTTGGAGGGCTTCCGCACCCAGCCGATCGTCGATGTCCACCTCTGGTACGACCGCGAGATGCGCGGTCTCGACTTCGCCGCCCTTCCCGGCTCGCCCGTGCAATGGGTCTTCACCCGGGGGCCGGGCTACCTCTGCTGCAGCATGAGCAGCGCCGCGGAGTGGATCGCGACGCCCGAGGAGAGGCTGGTCGAGCTGGCCGACGGCGAGCTGCGCGCCCGTATCCCCGCCCTGTTGGGCGCGTCCCTGCGGCGGGGCGTGGTCACCCGCGACCCCGAGGCCACCTTCGTGCCCACGCCGGGACTGCGCCGCCCCGGGCCGTCCACCCTGGCCGCCAACGTCGCCATCGCCGGGGCCTGGACCGACACGGGCTGGCCGGCGACCATGGAGGGGGCCGTTCTGAGCGGCCAGGCGGCGGCGCGCAGCGTCGTGCAGGGCATGAGCCCGGCCGGATCGGCGCCGCGTCCCGTCCCGGCGGGCTCAGCGGCGGGGCCGGATCCGGCGGGCGACCCCCGCCGGCTCGAGGAGGCCTCCCTGCATGGTTGACACCGCGCTGCGCGACGCCGTGGCATGGCTTCTGGAGCGCCAGGACCCGGCCGGCTGGTGGACGGCGGAGATGGAGACCAACGTCACCATGACCGCCGAGCACCTCCTCCTGCTCCGGTTTCTCGGTGCCGACCACACCGCCATCGCCGCCGGCGCCCGGCAGCACATCCTCGGAGCCCAGCGCGCCGATGGCACCTGGGCCCTCTACCACGACGGTCCGGGCGACCTCAGCACCACCGTCGAGGCCTACGTCGCCCTGCGCCTGCTCGGCGTGGCCGCGTCGTCCGAACCCCTGGTCCGCGCCCGCCGCTTCGTCCTCGACCAGGGCGGGGTCGCCCACGCCCGGGTGTTCACCAAGCTGTGGCTGGCTCTCTTCGGCGAGTACCCCTGGGACGGGGTGCCGTCGATGCCGCCCGAGCTGGTCCACCTGCCCACCTGGGCGCCGCTGAACCTCTACGACTTCGCCTGCTGGGCCCGGGGGACGATCGCCCCGCTGCTCATCGTCCTGAGCCGCAAGCCGGTGCGCCCGCTGGGGTTCGGCGTCGGGGAGCTGGTGGCGCCGGGGACGGAGACGGAGTTGCACCGCATCCCCGGCTCAGGGATCTTCTGGTGGCTTGACAAGTTGCAGAAGCTCTACGAGAGGCTGCCCCGCCAGCCGGGGCGGCGCCGTGCCTGCCGCAGCATCACCGACTGGATCGCCGACCACCAGGAGGCGGACGGCAGCTGGGGTGGGATCCAGCCGCCCTGGGTCTACTCGCTGATCGCCCTCAACCTGCAGGGGATGGGGCTGGACCACCCGGTGATGCGGCTCGGCCTGCGCGGGCTCCACGAGCGGTTCGCCGTCTCCGACGCCGCCGGCTGGCGGCTCCAGGCCTGCATGTCCCCGGTGTGGGACACGGCCTGGGCCGTCCTGGCTCTGCGTGCGGCCGGGCTGCCCCGGGCGCATCCCCAGGTCCGCGCCGCCGTCGACTGGCTGCTCGGCGAGCAGATCGAGCGCGGCGGCGACTGGCAGGTGAAGGTGCCCATGCAGGAATGCGGCGGCTGGGCCTTCGAGTTCGACAACGACATCTACCCCGACATCGACGACACCGCCGTTGTGGTGCTGGCGCTGCTCGAGGGAGGCGGTGGCGAGGCGGTGCGGGCCGCGGCGGAGAGGGCCGCCCGGTGGTGCGTGGCCATGCGATCGCGCAACGGCGCCTGGGGATCGTTCGACAAGGACAACACCCGGAGGCTCGTCTACCAGATCCCCTTCGCCGACTTCGGGGCCATGCTCGATCCCCCCAGCGAGGACGTCACCGCCCACGTCCTGGAGATGCTGTCGGCGCTGGGGCGCGGGGTGGACGACCCGGTGGTGAGAAAGGGCCTCCTCTACCTGGCTCGGGAGCAGCGCCCCTGGGGCTCATGGTACGGCCGGTGGGGCGTGAACCACGTCTACGGCACGTGGTGCGTCATCAGCGCCCTGGCGGCTCTGGGGTGCGGCGGTCCGCGCCTTCCCCGCGCCACCGACTGGCTGGTCCGCGTCCAGAACACGGACGGCGGGTGGGGTGAGACATGCCACTCGTACGAGGACGAGAGCTTCGCCGGGGTCGGCGTCAGCACGGCATCGCAGACGGCGTGGGCGGTGATGGCATTGCAGAGAAGCGGGCACGGTGATGACCCGTCGTGCCGGCGTGGCCTGAACCACCTCCGGGAGCGCCAGAGTGGCGGCACCTGGATGGAGCGGGAGTACACGGGGACGGGATTCCCCGGCGACTTCTACCTCAACTACGGCATGTACCGGCACCTCTTCCCCACCATGGCCCTGGCGCTCGCCGGGGCCTCCGAAGCAGAGGGCATCCGCCCCGCCGTCGCTCGCGGGCGCAGCTCGCCGCGCGGCCGGGGGGTGGCCGCACATGAACCGCACGCCGGGACCGCGGGGGTCGGACCGGTGAGAACCGCAGGACCCACCGGCAAGGAGAACTGAGAGATGGCCATCCCCCTCCGCCAGACCCTGAAAGTCGGCGGCTACGTCATGCGCCAGCGCATCCGGAAGAACGAGAAGTTCGCGCTCGTGCTCCAGCTGGAGCCGCTCTACCAATGCAATCTGGCGTGCGCCGGCTGCGGCAAGATCCAGCATCCGCAGGACATCCTGTCCCGCCGTCTCAGCGTCGAGCAGTGCGTCGCCGCGGTCGAGGAATGCGGCGCCCCCATCGTCTCCATCGCCGGTGGCGAGCCCTTGGTGCACAAGGAGATCGACAAGATCGCCGCGGAACTCGTGGCCCGCAAACGCTTCGTCTACCTGTGCACCAACGCGCTGCTGCTGGAGAAGAAGCTCGACCTCTTCACGCCCTCGCCCTACTTCTCCTTCTCCATCCACATCGACGGTCTCCGCGAGCGGCACGATCAATCGGTGGACCGCAAGGGGACCTTCGACAAGGCGGTGGCGGCCATCCGCGAGGCCAAGCGGCGCGGCTTCCGGGTCACCACCAACACCACCTTCTTCGACATGGACAACGCCCAGTCGATCCGCGACGTGCTGGACTTCCTCAACGACGACGCCAAGGTCGACACCATGCAGATCTCCCCCGGCTACGCCTACGAGAAGGCGCCCGACCAGGAGCACTGGCTCCAGGTGGAGAACACCCACCGCATCTTCCGGGAGGCCTTCGCCGACGGCCGGCGGGCCAAGTGGCGGCTCAACCACTCCCCGCTGTTCCTCGACTTCCTCGAGGGCAAGGTCGATTTCCAATGCACGGCATGGGGAATCCCGTGCTACTCGATCTTTGGCTGGCAGCGTCCCTGCTACCTCATGGCGGACGGCTACGTGTCGTCGTACCGGGAACTCCTGGAGACGACCGAGTGGGACAGCTATGGACGTGGCAAGGACCCGCGCTGCGCCAACTGCATGGCCCACTGCGGCTACGAGCCCACCGCCGTGGTGGCGACCACCGGTTCGCTGCGGCAGTCCCTGCGCGCCGCCGGCGACACCTTCCGCGGGCAGGTCCTCAACCGCAACTGACGGGGCGCGATCGCAGCATGGCGACCATCTCCAGGGGCGAGGTGTTCCTCACCGGGGCGACCGGGTTCGTCGGCGGCCATGTGCTCGACGCCCTGCTCGAGGATGGCCGCACGGTGACGGCACTGGTGCGCGGCGACCCCGGCCGTCTCGCAGCGCGCCAGGGGCTGAGCCTCGCCCGGGGAGACGTCCGCGACGGCGGCGCTCTGGTGGAGGCGATGCGCGGCTGCCGCTACCTGCTGCACGTTGCGGCGGAGTACTCGTTCGCGCCGCGGGAGCGGCCGGGGCTCGACCGGGTCAACGTGGCGGGGACCCGAAGCCTCCTCGAGGCGGCCCGCCTCGCCGGCATGGAGAGGGCGGTGGTGACCTCCAGCTCCGCCGCGGTGGGACCGCTGCGCGGTGGGCGGCTGGCCGTCGAGAGCGACTGGGCCGAGGGGGGGCACGCCACGGCCGGCTATCACGGGTCCAAGGTCAGGCAGGAGCGCGCCGCCCTGCGCGCCAACCTCCCGGTGGTCACGGTGCTGCCCACCGCCCCCATCGGTCCGCGCGATGCCCGTCCCACCCCGACGGGGCAGATGGTCGTCGACCTCATGCTCGGCCGGATCCCCGCCTACCTGGGCGGAGGCATGAACCTCGTGGCCGTCGAGGACGTCGCCCGCGCCCACGTCCTGGCCCTGGAGCGCGGGCGCCCGGGGTCGCGGTACCTCGTGGGAGGCGAGAACCTGAGCCTGGCGGAGATCTGGGAGCTGATCGCCCGCAGCGCCGGTCTCCGGCCGCCGTCGGCGCGGATGCCGTACGCGGTGGCCGCCGCCGCCGCCTGGGTCGACGAGGCTCGCTGCCGCCTGTGGCCTTCCGCTCAGCCGCGGGTGCCGCTGGAGGGGGTGAGGATGGGCCGCCAGCGGATGTACGTCCGCAGCGACAGGGCGCGAACGGAGCTCGGCTTCGCCCCCGGCCCCGTCGACGAGGCGGTGGGGCGGTCCGTGGCCTGGTACCGCGACCACGGCTATGTCTGAGGCCGCCCGGGCCGGCCGCGCCGACGTCACGGTGCTGGCCGCGACGTGGATGGAGTGGCGCGCGGTGCGCCGGGCTCTGGCCGGCCGTCAGCGGAGCGGTGTCGGGCTGGTGAGATGCGGCATCGCCGTGCGGCGGTGGACGTTGCCGGCCGGTGCGTCGCCGGTCCTGATCACCTGCGGCCTGGCCGGAGGCCTGGTGGGCGACCTCCTGCCGGGGACGGTCGTCGTCGCCGATTCCGTGGCCCTCGAGGGCGGGGAGCAGGTGGCCTGCGACCCGGGCTGGGTGCGCGCCCTGGTGGCCGGGGCCCGCGAGCTGGGCTGCGAGCCGGCGGTTGGGCCGCTGCTCACGGCACGGCGCCCGGTCGTCGGGCCGGCCCGGGGGGTCTGGGCGAACCGGGGGTTCCTCGCCGCAGAGATGGAGACGGCGCGGCTCGTCCCCACCGGGGCGCCCCTGGCCAGCATCCGCGTCATCCTCGACGCGCCGTCGCGGGAGATGTCGCCGGAATGGGCGGCGCCGGGGAGGGCGGCCCTCGACCCCCGCCGTGGCCGGGAGCTCCTCTGGCTGGCGCGCCGGGCCCCGGGCTACGCACGGCTCGCCGCCCGCTGCCTCGCCGCCGGGCTGGACCACGCCCCGTTGCCCTCTGCGAGCCGGGCCTGACCCCGTCGGGAACAGTTCGTACCGTCCCCGTCAGCGATCCGAGGAGCCGATCAGCGACCGGATGGGCACGCCCTCGACGCGGACCTCCAGGCCGACGTAGAGGCGGAGGGCGTCCTCGAGGAGCGCCATGACGCCGGGGACGAGGGCCTGCTCCGAGAGCCGGTTGAGCGCGACGCGCTGGCTGTGGAGCGCCGCCTGGGTCAACCGGACCCCCCGGGGCGTGGGGCGGATGGTGACCGCGCGGCGATCGGGGAGGGTGCGCACGGCCTTGACCAGGCCCCTCTCCGCCAGGTCCCGGACCAGGGTCGACACGCGGGTGTCGGGACACTGGAGCAGGTCGGTGAGATCGCCCTGGGCGACACCCGGGGCGCCGGCCGCGGCGACCTCCAGGAGGAGCTGGTACGAGAGCGACCCGAGGTCGTACTCGGCAAGTGAGTGGGCCATGAGGACCTGGGCCTGCCGGAAGCCGCGGCGGAGCGCCGCAGCCATGCGCAACTCCCCCGCGCCCGAGGCCGCGGTGCCCTGCCTGGCCTCCGCCGCCGAACTCACAGGAGGAACTCTAGCGCGCCCATCGCGGCTCCACAGGGAAGCGATTCATGGAACCGATGCGGGGCCCGCGAGGGCGCCGGCGCGCTTGCCAGGTGGCGCGCGATTGTAGAACAATGCAACAGACCTGACGGCATGCGGGGAGAGTCCTGGGTGAGCCAACGTCTGGAGACCGTGTCCACGGTTCACGCCCTCGAGCGGGCGCTGGAGAAGGCCGTGCTGGACGGCCGATTCCGGCCCGGCGAGCACCTGCGGGAGATCGAGCTGAGCCGGGAGTACGCGGTCGGCCGGAACACCCTGCGGGCGGCCTTCGACGCCCTGGTCGGACGCGGCATCCTGATGAAGGCGCAGAACCGCGGCGTCTTCATCAGGGTGCTCACCGAGCGCGACCTCGCCGACGTCTACGAGCTGCGCGCCGCTCTCGAGGTCCAGGCGGCACGCACCCTGGCGGCGCGGGGCGCCGTGCCCGAGGACGCCCGCGACGCGCTGGCGCGGGAGCTGGGCCTGAGCGAGGACTCCCCGCACCGTTCGCGCATCGAGGCCGATCTCGCCTTCCACCGTGCCATCGTCGCCGGCGCCGGAAACGCCCGCATGACCCGTGCCTACGAGGACCTCGCCTCCGAGATCCGCCTATGCCTGGGTCAGCTGGTGGGCGAGTGGGCGACGCTCCGCCTGCTGGCGGCCGAACACGAGCGGATCCTCGCGGCCATCGGCAGCGGCCGCCCAGCAACGGCCGAGGCCGCGGTCCGCCATCACCTGGAGGGCGCGAGCGCCCGCCTGATCAGCCGATCCGCAGCAGGCGGCGGAGCCCCTGCCGCGAACTGACCCGCGCCGACCTTCCGGAGTGGCAGGGGGCGCATACGCCCTCGCTCATACCGAAGCCGTCGGCCGGATGGATGGTCTGGCGGCACACGCTGCAGCTCCGACCCGACTGCGTTCCGTTGAGGGGTCGCACCGGGTCCCACATCGTTCCCATCATCATGCTCATGTCGTTCCTCCCTTTCCTGCGTCCAACCCTCGTTCTGAGCCGGATGGCGGTTACTTGTAGGATTGTAGCACAAACCATGGGGAGGCGCCACCTGCTGCCCCCACCCCACCCCGGGTGGGGTAGACTGGCAGCCGTGCCCGCCCGCCGCCGCCCCCGATGAAACCCGAGCACAAGCGCGACGCGCTGCTCCGGCTCAAGACCGTCCGTGGACACCTGGACGGCGTCCTCGCCATGGTGGAGCGGGAGGACTACTGCCCCGACCTGATGAAGCAGATCGCCGCTCTCCAGGCGTCGCTGGAGAAGGTGAACCGGGTGCTGCTCCAGAATCACCTGGAGACCTGCGTCACCGAGGCCATCGCCTCCGGCGGCGGGCAGCAGAAGATCGCCGATCTGCTGGAGGCGCTCCGCTTCACCGGGGCCCTCACCGACCTCCGCGAGCGGTTCGACCCCCTCCCCCTGCCCGGCGTGCCCGTCGCCGCTCTCGCCACGGCATCGAGGGTGGCCCGGAAGCGCCGGCCGTGACCGGCACCGTCGGCCTGCCCGCCACGACGGTGCCGGCGGTCACCGGCCCGGCCCCGGGCGTGGTCGACCTGGAGATCGGCGGGATGAGCTGTGCCTCGTGCGTCAGCCGGGTCGAGCGTGCCCTCGAGAGCGTGGCCGGTGTCACCGAGGTCAGTGTCAACCTGGCGACGGATCGGGCCCGGGTCCGCACCGCCGGCGGCGTCGCAGCCACCTCCCTGGTGGCGGCGGTCCGCGAGGCCGGATACGAGGCGAGCGTCCGCGCCGGCGAGCGCGGGCTCCCTGCGGACGGCGGGGAGGCCCGTCACCGTGCCGACCTGCGGCGCCGGCTGGCGAGGATCACCGCAGGCGCTGTGCTCAGCGCCGCAACTCTGATCCTCGCCTACGGGTTCGGCGGCGCCTCCTGGTCCAACGCGGCCCAGCTGGTGGTGACGTTGCCCGTCTTCCTCTGGGTCGGAGGACCCTTCCATCGCAGCGCGCTGCGGTCGCTGCGCCACGCCACCGTCACCATGGACACCCTGGTCTCCCTGGGCGCCACCGCCGCCTACACCTACTCGATCGTGGCCACGGTGGCCCTTCCCGGCCGGGCGACCTACTTCGACACCGCCTCGCTCATCGTCACCCTCATCTCCGTCGGCAGCTTCTGCGAGGTGGTCGCCCGGCACCGCGCGGGCTCGGCGATCGCGGCCCTGGCCGGCCTGCAGCCCCGGGTCGCCCATCGCCTGGAGGCGGCCGGCACCGGCGGCGCCCCCGCCGTCGACGTGGACGTGGAGCTGGTGGCGATGGGTGACCGCCTGCTGGTCAAGCCGGGCGAGCGCATCCCCACCGACGGCATCGTGGTCCGCGGTTCCGGCACCGTGGACGAGTCCCTGATGACGGGCGAGAGCCTGCCCGTGGCACGGGGAGCCGGCGACCGCCTGATCGGCGGCACCGTGAACGGCAGGAGCCCTCTGGAGATGCGGGTCGACCGGACTGGGAGCGAGACCGTCCTCGCCCACATCGTCCAGCTCGTCGAGCGGGCGCAGGCGGAGAAGGCCCCGGCGCAGCGCCTGGCCGACCGCGTCTCCTCGGTGTTCGTGCCCACCGTGATCGCGCTGGCCGCCGTGACCTTCGCCGCGTGGCTGCTCACCGGCCACGGCGTCGCCGCGTCCATGATCCCGGCGGTGGCGACGCTGGTGGTCGCCTGTCCCTGCGCCCTCGGGCTGGCCACTCCGGTCGCCATCATGGTCTCGAGCGGGCGGGGCGCCGAGCTGGGACTGCTGATCCGGGGCGGCGAGACCCTGGAGACCGTGCACCGCCTGCGCGTCGTGGTGCTCGACAAGACCGGGACGCTGACGCTGGGCCGCCCCGAGGTGCTCGACGTCGTCGCCGTGGGGACCGGGCGGGTGGAGCCCGCGCTGGCCCTGGCCGCCGCCGTCGAATCCGGCTCCGAGCACAGCCTGGGCCAGGCGGTGCTCGACGCCGCCTCGCGGCGGGGATGCGACGTCCCGGACGCGGCCCAGGGCATCGTGAGCCACCCGGGCGGCGGCATCGAGGGCACCGCCGGCGGTCACCGCGTGCTGGTGGGATCGCCCCGGTGGCTGGCGGAGCAGGGGGTGCCGGCGGCCGGTGTCCCGCCCGCCGTCGAGGTCGGTCGCGGGGGGACCCGGATCGGCGTCGCCGTCGACGGAGCGCTCCGCCTGCGGATGAATGTGGCCGACCCCCTGCGACCCGAGAGCGCTGCGGGGGTGCGCCGGCTGCGCTCCATGGGGCTGCGCGTCGTCCTCGCCACCGGCGACACTCCCGAGGCGGCGGCTGCCATCTCCGCGCAGGCCGGCATCGGCGAGTGGCATGCAGGGTTGAGCCCCGAGGGGAAGGCCGCCCTGGTGACCGCCCTGCGACGGGGAGGCGCCGCCGTGGCCATGGTGGGCGACGGCGTCAACGACGCCCCGGCTCTGGCCGCCGCCGACGTCGGCATCGCCCTGGGCGGCGGCACGGGCGTGGCCATGGCGGCGGCGGCGATCACCCTCGTCCGCGGGGACGTCGGCCGGGTCGGCGACGCCATCGCGCTGGGCCGGGCGACGCTGCGGACCATCCACCAGAACCTGGGGTGGGCCTTCGGCTACAACCTGGTGCTGGTGCCCCTGGCCATGCTCGGCATCGTCCCGCCGGTGCTGGCGGCGCTGGCCATGGCGCTGAGCTCCGTCACGGTGGTGGGCAACGCGCTCCGCCTGCGCCGGTTCGCGCGGGGCCGCGGTGCGGCCGGCCTCGACCTGCCTCAGCCGACGAAGTGGAAGGCGACGAACCTGCCCAGGACGTAGACGGCGGCGGCGAGCGACACGGCGGCCACCAGCCATCGCAGCCACGACGGCCGCCGGTCCAGGAAGGCGGCCACGGCGAGGAAGACGCCCGGCAGCGCCAGGATGTACCGGTCGGCCGACGTCAGCGGCGTGATGTCGTTCTCGTGGACGACGATGACGAGGAGGCTGAGCAGCTGGAAGACGCCCGGCCCAGCGCCGGCCCGCCGCCAGACCCAGGGCAGGGTGACCACCATGGCGGCGACGGCCGCGAGGTTCAGCAGCTCCTCCGCATGGCCACCCTGGATCGCCACCCGGAACGAGTCGGCAAGCGTCGTCCAGGGTGCGCTGGCCCGGGCACCCCAGAGCGCCTCCGAGCTCCAGGGACCGAGCCCCTGGCCCATCCACTCCCAGGCCCCGACGATGGCTCCCGCGGCGACCACCGACGGGGCGCAGGTCCTCAGGACGGCGGCGGCCCAGGCGCCGGCGCCGCGCGGGCGTGCCGGCCCGAACCAGATGCCCGCCAGCAGGGCCGGCGCCAGGAAGAGTCCCTGGTCCCGGGTCAGCACGGCGATGCCGGCGGCCAGGCCGGCCCAGCCCAGGCGGCCTCCACGGGCGAGCAGGTACACGGCGAGCACCAGGAGCAGGAAGAGGCTTTCGGTGTATCCGGCGAAGAGGAAGACGGCGGTGGGCGCCACCGCGACCAGGACCACCGCGCAGGCGGCGGCGCGGCGGCCGATGATCGGTTCGGCGAACCTCGCCAGGAGGATCAGCGCGGCGATCAGGGCGGCGCTGCTGACGAGGAGGCCTCCGAGGGCGGCCCCACCCACGAGACGGCCGGCCGCGCCTTCCAGCAGCGGGTATAGGGGCAGGAAGGCGGCGGATCCCGGTGGTTTGGCGGCGTATCCGTGGACCGCGATCGACTGGTACCACAGCGCGTCGAAGCGCTGCCACGGCGAGATCAGAGGCGAGGCGGAGAGGGGGGCCGACGCGATGAGGTTCTCGGGGTGGAGCCGGCCGGTGGCGAAGAGGGCGGCGGCGAGCCCGTATGCCACACGGAGACCGACCACCAGGGCGACGGCGAGCGCCGCCGGCCCCCTCCAGACCTGGGGCCACCCGGCCGGATCCGCGCCGGACCCCGGTGACCAGGAGAGGCGCTCCGGCCAGCTCCGGGATCTCTCCGAGGATCCCCCCATGGCGGGTCCGGCGCTCACATCGTGCCCTTCGTCGAAACCAGAGCCCGATGCTACATTGGGGATGGTGGAGATAGGTGACCGGGTCGACGAGTTCGAACTGCCCGACGAGACCGGCACGCCGCGGCGGCTGTCCGAGTTCCTGGCAAGGGGACCTGTGGCCCTGTTCTTCTACCCGGCGGCGATGAGCGCCGGCTGCACCGTCGAGTGCCTGCTCTTCCGGGACCTCGCCGGCGAGTTCGCGGCGGTCGGCGCCCAGAGGGTCGGCATCAGCACTGACGTCGTGGAGAAGCAGCGCCGATTCGCCGAGCGCAACTCACTGGGCTACCCGCTCCTCTCCGACGAGGCGGGAAGGGTGGCGCGCCAGTTCGGGGTGAAGCGGCGGTTCGGCCCCATCCCCGTCAAGCGCTGGACCTTCGTCATCGATACCAACCGCAGGGTGCTCGGCGTCGTCAAGAGCGAGATCAGCATGAGCGCGCACGCCACCCGGGCCCTCGAGATCCTGCGCCGGCGATGAGGGTCGGCATCATCGGCGCCGGTAACATCGGCGGCACCCTCACCCGGCGGCTGTCGGCGCTGGGCCACGAGGTGGCGGTCGCCAACTCCCGGGACCCGGAGACCCTGGCCGGCCTGGCGCGCGAGACCGGCGCGCGGGCCGTCCTCGCCGCCGACGCGGCCCACGGCGCCGACCTGGTCATCGTCGCGGTCCCGGAGAGGGCCATCCCGTCGCTGCCCGGCGGCATCCTCGACGGCACGGCGCCGGGGACCCCCATCGTCGACACCGGGAACTACTACCCGCGGCGCGACGGGCGCATCGACGAGATCGAGGCCGGGCTCCCCGAGAGCCGCTGGGTCGGCCGGCACCTCGGGCACCCGGTGGTCAAGGCGTTCAACGGCATCCGCGCCCAGCGCCTCCTCGAGGGGGGCAGACCGGCGGGGGCGCCCGGAAGGATCGCTCTTCCGGTGGCCGGGGACGAGCCGCAGGCCAAGGCCATCGTCATGCGCCTGGTCGACGACCTCGGCTTCGACCCGGTCGACGCCGGCACCATCGACGAGTCGTGGCGCCAGCAGCCCGGCACCCCGGTGTACGTGGCAGACCTCGACGCGGCGGGCGTCAGGGCGGCTCTGCTCGCCGCCAGCCGCGAGCGACCGCACGACTTCCGCGCCTGACCCCCTCGGCACGGCGGGCGTCGGGCGGTGCTCGACCGTCCGAGACCTGGGCGGTATCCTCGCCTGGTGCGGCCGCTGACCGGGCACAGGCCCGGCACCTCCTTCGCCGCGGCGATGTTGGCCGCCGCTCTTCTGCTGGCGAGTTGCGGGGGCGGCAGCCGGACGCCGCGGGCCGCGCCGCGCGCCTCCGCGCCGGTGCCCTCGCCCACGGCCACGGCCACCGCCGTCGCGAATTGCTCCAATCAGACCGTGCTGGCGTCGTGGAGCCTCGCCAGCCTGGCGGCCCAGGTCGTCGTCGTCCCCGTCGACGAGACGGACGTGGGTGCCGCCGCGCCCGAGGTCGCCCAGGGAGCGGGCGGCGTGATCCTCTTCGGCAGCACGGCACCCTCGGACCTCGGCTCCCAGCTGGCGGCCATGGAGGCGGGAGCGCCCGGCGGGATCCGCCCGTTCGTCATGACCGACGAGGAGGGCGGCGGCGTGCAGAGGATGGCGAACCTGGTGGGGTCGCTTCCCTGGGCCCGCGACATGGGGAGCACCATGACCCCGGCCCAGATCGAGAGCCAGGCCGAGACCGTGGGGGCGGCGATGCTGCAGCAGGGTGTGACGATGGATCTCGCCCCCGTCCTCGACGTGGACGGGGGTGTCGGTCCCAACGACTCCGATGCGGACGGCTCGCGCTCGTTCAGCGCGGACGCGTCCGTCGCCACCGCCGACGGCCTGGCCTTCGCCGAGGGGCTGGTGACGGCGGGGGTGATCCCGGTCGTGAAGCACTTCCCGGGATTGGGCGGTGCCAGCGGCAACACCGACGACGGCCCCGCCTCCACCCTCCCCTACTCGACGCTGGTCAACGGCGGGCTCCTCCCCTTCGTCGCCGCCGTCGGTGCCGAGCTGCCGGCGGTGATGGTCTCCAACGCCTCCATCCCCGGATGGTCCAGCGGTCCGGCCAGCCTCTCCTCGGCCGCCATCGAGGGGCTGCTCGTCGACCAGCTCCATTTCGAGGGGCTGATCCTCACCGACTCGCTCAGCGCCGGAGCCATCGGGGCCCTGGGCATCAGCGTGCCGCAGGCCGCTGTCGACGCCATCGCGGCCGGCGCCGACATGATCCTGTTCACCGCCACCGACCCCGCCTCGATGACGGCGGCGGTGGAGACCGCCATCGTCCAGGCGGTGGGGGACGGGGCGGTACCGCAGGCGCGGTTGATCGACGCGGTCGCCCACGTCCTCACCGCCAAGGATGTGGATCTCTGCCCCTCCGCCGCCGGCTGACCGGCCCAGGGGGGATGCGGCGGAAGGACCCGTGGCCCCCGGGGCGCGCGTCCCTGCACCGCCGGACGGCGAGGAGGCATGCTTGGCAGGTGATCGGTTCCGCTGATCCGAACCTGCCCGACGCGACCGACGACGCCGACCGGCGCCTCCGGAGTCACGTCCGCCTGCTCGGCGCGCTCCTCGGCGAGACGGTGGTGAACCAGGAGGGTCAGGCTCTCCTCGACCTCGAGGAGGGCGTCCGGGCCAAGACCAAGCAGCTCCGCGAGCACCACGACGACGGCGTGAGCCGGGCGCTGGGGGCGGAGCTCGGCGGCATCGACATGTCCACGGCAACGCGGCTGATCCGCGCCTTCTCCCTCTACTTCCAGCTGGTCAACGTCGCCGAGCTGGAGCACCGGGTGCAGGTCATCCGGGAGATCCAGGCCGCGGTCCCCGGCGAGCCCGCGCCCCCCGGGACCTTCTTCCACCTCTTCACGCGGGCAGCGGCCATCGAGGGTGGCCGGGAGAGGCTCCGCGCCGCCCTCGCCGAGCTGGACGTCATGCCGGTGGTCACCGCCCACCCCACCGAGGCGGTGCGTCGCTCGGTCCTCGACCATGTGACCGGCGTGGCCATGGCCCTTGACGCGCTCGACGGGCAGGTCGACCCCTCCCGCCAGGCCGCCCTGGTGGCGGCCATGCGCGAGCACATCGAGCTCCTGTGGCAGACCGAGGAGCTGCACACCGCCCGGCCCACCGTCGCCGACGAGGCGCGCGACGTTCGCTCCCATCTCCCCCTGCTGCTCGAGGTCGTCCCCGCCGTCCACGCCGAGCTGGACCGGCGCTGGTCCGAGGTCTTCGGCGAGGCGCCTCCCCGCTTCCGTCCCTTCCTCCGCCTCGGTTCCTGGGTCGGCGGTGACCAGGATGGCAATCCCCATGCGCGGGCCGCCTCGCTGCGCGACGCCCTCCGCGAGCAGAAGCAGCTGATGCTCACCCGCTACCGCGATGATGTTTCCGCCATCAGTGTCCAATTCAGCCAGTCCACGCGGTGGACCGGGGGCGACGCCGAACTGGCCGCCTCGATCGCCCGCGACGAGGCGAACATGCCGCTGGCGGCGCAGGCGATGGGGACGCGCAACCAGGACGAACCGTACCGGCGCAAGCTGACCCTGATCCACCACCGCATCGAGGCCAACCTGTCGCAGCTGCAGGGGACCGCGGCCGAGCACCCCTACGCCGGTGCCGACGAGTTGCTGGCCGACCTGGATCTGGTCGACGCCGCCCTGCGCCGGCAGCGTGGTGCGGTCTTCGCGGACGGCGAGCTGCTGCGGCTGCGGCGCCGCGTTGCCAGTTTCGACTTCTGCGGGTACTCCGTCGACGTCCGCCAGCACAGCTCGCGGATCCGCGAGGTGGCCTCGGCGATCCTCCGCCAGTTCGGCCAGGTCGAGACCGGCCTCGACGCGATGGACGAGGCCGACGCCATGCGGCTGCTCACCGGCGCCATGAGACAGCGCGGCCCCCACATCGGCGCCCTCGATCTGAATCCGGACGACCGCGACATCCTCGACACGCTGGTGGAGATGGGCCGGGCCCAGCGGACCATCTCACCGCGATCCACGGAGCGGTTCGTGCTCTCCATGAGCCACTCACCCGTCGACGCCCTGGCGACGATGTGGCTGGCCTCGCTGGTGGGGCTGGTGTCCTGGAGCTTCGGCTCGGTCCACAGCAGCCGCATCGACATCGTCCCGCTCATGGAGACGATCTCCAGCCTGCGGGCCGGTCCCGAGGTGCTCCGCCGCCTCCTCGCCCAGCCCGAGTACGCCCAGCAGGTGCATGCCCGCGGCGACGTCCAGGAGATCATGCTCGGCTACAGCGACAGCAGCAAGGACGGCGGCTACCTGGCGGCGCAGTGGTCCCTGTACGTGGCCCACCGCGAGCTGGCCCGCGTCTGCGACGGCGCCGGCGTCCGGCTGCGCCTCTTCCACGGCCGCGGTGGCACGGTCTCCCGGGGCGGCGGCCCGACCCACGAGGCCCTGCTGGCGCAGCCGCCAGGGGCGGTGCGCGGCAGGGTCAGGATCACCGAGCAGGGTGAGGTCCTCCACTACCGCTACTCGCGGGCCGAGGTGGCCCAGAACCACCTGGAACTGGTGGCGGCGGCGGTCCTGGAGGCGAGCTCGCTGCAGCCTCCGCTTCCCGCCGACCGCGAGGCGGTCTGGGAGCGGGCCATGGCGGGCATCGCCGGCGACAGCTTCCGCCGCTACCGCGGCTTCGTCTACACCGAGGACTTCGAGCGGTTCTTCCGGGAGGTCACCCCCATCGACGAGCTGGGACAGCTGACCATCGGCTCCCGGCCGGTGAGCCGCCACGGATCGAACCGGATCGAGGATCTGCGTGCGATCCCCTGGAGCTTCGCGTGGAACCAGACCCGGCTCATGCTCCCCACCTGGTACGGGGTCGGCCGGTCGCTGGCCGCCTTCGCCCAGGAGGGGCGCTCCGAGATCGAGGACGGCCGCGACATGCCGCCCGGCGCCGCCGACGCGCCCCTCCCCGCGGCGGGAGAGCCGCGCTGGCGCCTGCTCCACGAGATGTACGCCGGCTGGCCGTTCTTCCGAGCCCTCGTCGGCAACCTGGAGATGACCCTGGCCAAGACCGACCTCGGTGTCGCCGGGCGCTACCTGGAGCTGGTCACCGACGCCGGGCTGCGCCGCAGGATGTGGGACGAGATCACCGCCGAGCACGCGCGGACCGTGTCGGCGATGCTCCGCGTCACCGGCAAGGAGGCCCTGCTCGCCGACCAGCCGCTGCTGCAGGAGACGCTCCGGTTGCGCGACCCGTACATCGATCCGCTGTCGGTCCTCCAGGCCCAGATGCTCGACCGATACCGCCGCATGGACGGCGACGCCCCCGAGCGCGACGCCCTGCGGGAGGCCATCCTGCGCACCGTCAACGGCATCGCTGCGGGACTGCAGAACACCGGCTGACCCCCAGGCCGGGCACGCGAACGCTGGCGCCGGCGAGGCTCAGTCGAGGAGGAGTGTCAGCCGTTCGTGGATGAGGGGCGCGTGTGCCTCGTGCTCGGGCTTCATGAAGACGCTGCGGAGCACACGGATGCTCGCGCCGGCGGGGATGTCCGGATTCCGCAGCGTGAAGGCCTCCGGCGTCACCCGGGCCACGCTGAGGTAGACGGGATCGTCTGCCGACATCGCCTCGTCGAAGAGCCGCTGGCTGGCGCGGTCGACATCGCCGGCGCTTGACCCGGCCGTCCAGGGGAAGTAGGCGACGATGTCCAGCTCCGGCTCCTGGTACAGCCGCAGGTGCGGAGAGCCGGCGACGAGACCGGCGAAGCGCCGCGCGGCGCGGCGGCAGGCGGCGAGGACCGCCCCCAGTCCGTCGGCGGTGAGGGGGAAGAGCTGGAACGTGGTCCACAGCGCCGCGGCGGCGGCGCCGGCGCGCGAGCACTCGAGGCTGATCTCGCCGAGATGCAGGTCGGCGGCGGTGAAGTACGTGTACGGGGAGTCGTGCGCGTAGAAGCGCCGCACCGAGGGGTCGCGGAAGAGGACGCAGCCACAGCCGTACGGCTGGAGCCCGTGCTTGTGAGGATCGACGACCACGGAGTCGCACTCCGCGATGGCGCGCAGCGGGGCCGCCGGGACATCACTCGAGCCGGACCATGCGGGGATGGCGTGGAAGCCGCCGTACGCGGCGTCGACATGGAGGCGGACGCCGTAGCGGTCCCGCAGCGGCAGGGCCGCGTCGATGGGGTCGACGGCGCCGAGGGCGGTGGTGCCCGCCGTCAGCACCACCGTGCCGATGGAGGGGTCGGTCCGGAGCAGCCGCTCGAGGGCGTCGAGGTCCATGCGCCCGCACGAGTCGGCCGGCACCGCCACGCCTCGGATGCCCAGCAGGTGGCACATCCGCGCATGGGTGTAGTGGGCCTCCTCGCCGTACGCGACGGCGGCCCCCGGGCGCAGCTCGCGCGCGACGAACAACGCCTCGAGGTTGGCGATGGTGCCGCTGCTGGTGAGGTGGCCGAGGCTCTCAGCGGGGAGGTGGAACATCGCTGCCACGGCGGCCACCGACTCCCTCTCCAGGATCGCCGTCGCCGGGCCCCCGTCCTCGGCGTGGTTGTTGGGGTTGATGAGCATGGCCATGAGATACGCGGCGGCGGCCGCCGGGTGCGGCGGCGTGAGCATCTGGCCGGCGTAGCTGGGATGGAAGTAGGGGTAGTTGTTCTGGAGGCGGCGTCCCAGCTCCTCCAGCACCGCCGCCACCCTCTCCGGTTCCGCCGCCACGGAGACGTCCGGGGCGACCTCGGGCCAGCCGGCCTCCCAGCGGGCCACCGTCTCGACGGCCTGACGGCTCAGCGCGGCGAGGTCCATGGCCCGGCAGTCTACCGGCGGAGGGACCGGCGGAGGGACCGCCGGAGCGACGGCTCCGGCGGTCCCGATGTCCCCTCCGAGAGGAATCCCCCGATCAGGGGATCGGGAAGGTCAGCGGCGGGTTGGCATTCCGTGCGAGCTGGAGGGCCTGCGGGGCGAACCAGGCACCGGCCGCGGGATCGTCCTGTCCCCACAGGGGGTCGAAGAGCGCCTGCGCGCTGCTGCTGGTGGGCCATCCGGGTTGGGTGTACGCGGTGTAGTCCCAGGCCCGCACGCCGCCGGCGGCATCGCACTGCCCATCGGACTGCCCCGGCGTCTTCACCCAGAGGTAGGCATCGAGCAGCGGCGAGACGCCGCTGGTGTTCGCGGTCGGCAGGATGCCGGTGCCCGCGCCGGGCGGGTTGCACCAGTTGCCGGCCGCCAGGGTGCCGACCGTCGCCGCCGACTGGTCGTACGGTGCCACGCCGTAGGTCGCCATGTCGTTGGGTCCGAGACCGTTGCGGCTCGTGTCGATGACGAAGTGGGTCGTCCCGTCCACGCCGGCGTACCGCGCGTTGATCCCGGACGTGTTCAGGTCGGCCGTCGTCGAGGCGTCGCTCCACACCCCGTAGGGGCTGAGCGCGACGCCCGTCCAGGCGCCGAGCAGTGTGGCGATCTCGGTGCCGGAGGGCCCGCCGTTCCAGTACTGGTTCGGGCAGTTGTCGGAGTAGTCATAGGTGAGGCTGCCCGCACCCATGGCGATGCAGTCGGAGACCCAGGTTCCGTACTGGACGTTGTTCTGAGCGAACTGGTAGTTGGAGACGTCCAGGAAGAAGCCCTGGGCCTTGGCAACGCCCGCCGCCACCAGCGGCTGCGCGATGTTGCCGACGTTCTGCCACGCGCTGTGGCCACCGTCGAGGTACACGCTGACATTGGGATCCGCCTCCAGCGCGTTCACCGCGTCGGCGACGTCCGCCTCACGGGTGGCGTCCGTGATCCCGGGGTTGGCGGTCTGGTACGCCGCGCTGCAGTCGGTGGGCAGGTTGGCGAGCGCATCGGGCTCCAGGATGACGACCGCCTTGCCCCAGCCCAGGGCCTGGGCGAAGGCACTGATCCACTGGTCATATGCCGTATCGCTGGGAGCGCCGCCGGCCGAGTACTCGGAGCAGTCGCGACCGGGGATGTTGTAGGCGACCAGGATGGGGACGGCATTCTCCAGGCCGGCCTCGAACAGGGCCTGTCGCACCTGCTGCCCAACCTGGAAATCGGCCTGCTGCGCACCGGCCGCGCCCTCGGCATCCTCTGCGGCCGTCTCGCCGTCGAGCCAGACCGCCTGCGGGGTGGCCTCCATGTCGAGCAGGAGGTTGGCGTCCTTCAGATCGCGACCCTTCACCAGCTGCGCCACCTGCTGGAGGGACCCCTGGGCGGGCGATGGCACGAAGAACCGGGTGGAGGGCGCCAGGGTGTGACCGCCCGCTGGCGGGGACGCGGCCGCGGTGAGCGGGACCGATCCCAGCCCACCCAAGATGAGCGCCGCCGACGCGGCGAAGGTCATCCGCCGCAGGTTTGGATGCTTCACGAGACCTTCTCCTCTTCCATTCTTGGCCCCTGCTGCCGGCCGCCCGGGAAGGGCCCCGTCCGCGGGCGGTGTGTCGCGATGAGGTGGGTCGGGACCGGGGCGGGGAAACCCCGGGGTGGGGGCAGGCGATGGTCGGCGGACCGCGGGGTCACGCTTCCGAGCCCGGAAGCTGCACCACGGCGCTCATCTCCCCATTCGCCCCACATCGCCATGCCCTTCGCCAGGAGCGTCACCCGACCTCGGGCGCGTCGCCGCTGCGTCCGCCAGGAGACGCGCTCCCTGTCTCCTGCAGCCTCCCCGGAGGCTGGGCACGAAGGCTATGTAATGGATTTCACGGCGGCATGCGACACCCTAGCGAGACAGCCACCGGATGTCAACCCCGGCCATGACCGCACAGGCGTTTGACGGGGCCATCGTCGATCTGGGAGAGTCTTGAAAGAGATTTCATGAAGACACCACAACAGCGCCTGACCATCGACGACATCGCGCGACTCGCCGGCGTCTCCTCGGCGACCGTCTCCCGCGTCCTGAGCGGCTCCCAGGTCGTCAGCCCGGCCACGCGGCGGCGTGTCGAGGCGGTCGTGTCGCGGTTCGGATATCAGCCGAACCGTCTCGCCAGGAACCTGCGCAACGGCCACAGCGACGTCATCGGGGTCATCGTCTCGGACATCGAGAACCCCCACTTCGCCACCATGGTCCGGGCCATGGAGGATGCCGTGTACCAGCGCGGGAAGCGCTTGGTCCTCTGCAACACCAGCGAGGATGCGGCCAAGCAGGCCTCGTACCTCGGCGTGATGGCCGTCGAACGGGTGCTCGGCGTGCTGCTCTCGCCGTCGGACCCGGACGACCCGGAGGTGGGCCGCCTCATCGACCTGGGCATCCCGATCGTCGCCTTCGACCGGGCCGTGGCGGACCCGCGGGCGGACTCGGTCACCGCCGGCAACTGGAGCGCCGCCCAGGTGGCCACCGAGGTGCTCTTCGACGGCGGGCACCGCCGCATCGGCTTCGTCGCCGGGCGTTCCGGTGTCCAGACCGGGGACGACCGGCTGGCCGGATACCTCGAGGCCATCGCCACCGTCGGTCTCGTGCCGGCGGTGGCGTGGGGCGACTTCAGCCTGGAGGGCGGGAGAGCAGCGACCGAGGCCCTCCTCGCCACCGTGCCGCGACCCACCGCGCTGGTGATCGGCAACAACCAGATGACCCTGGGAGCCATGGAGCTGCTGCGCCGGAGCGGGCTGCGCGTCCCCGAGGACATGGCGATCGTGGCATTCGACGACCCGCCGTGGGCGAGCCTGGTCGACCCGCCGCTGACGGTGCTGTCTCAGCAGCTCCGGCCCATGGCCAGAGCCGCCGTGGAGCTTCTCTTCCAGAGGATCGCCGACCCTCTGCCGCCGCCCACCCACCTGCGGTTCGACTTCGAGCTTCGGGTCCGGCGCTCCTCGGGCCCCGCCTCTCCCCGGGAGCAGCCCGTCGGAGAGGGTGCCGGGTTCAGGCCAGAGCGGGAGGGGGTGGCTCCGGCGCCACCTGGGGCACCTCCGGTTCCGCCGACCCGGTGAGCGATCGCGGCCAGGTCACCGCCATGCTCGCGCCACCCGCCGCCGAGTCGACGATCTGCCAGCGGCCGCCGGTGGCACGGACCACGGAGTCGGCGATGGCCAGGCCGAGACCGGCGCCGCCCGGCTTCTCGGTGGCGCGGTAGAAGCGGTCGAAGATCAGGCGCCGCTCGGCGGGCGAGATCCCCGGACCGGAGTCGTCGACGGACAGGCGGACGCGGTTCCCCTCGCCGCGGACCTCGACGTCGATCGCCCCGCCCTCCGGCGCGTACTTGCAGGCATTGTCGAGGAGCACCCCGAGGAGGCGGTCCAGCCACTCCGGAGGGGCGTGCACGACGAGCGGCTCCGGTGCCGTCCACACCGAGAGCCGGACGTGTTTGGCCTCGGCCACGGCGGTGAAGCGGTCGACCGCCTGGCCGGCGAGGATGGCGACGTCGACGTGCTCCGCCTGCACGCGGTTCGCCGTGGCGTCGAAGCGCGCCAGCCAGAGGAGGTCCTCGACGAGCCGGCGCATGCGCCCGCTCTCGCCCTGGACGCGCTCGAAGGCGGCTCGGTACCAGGCCGGGTTGCGCTTCTCGGCGAGGGCCAGGGCGGTCTGGGCCTCGATCACCGAGAGCGGGGTGCGCAGCTCGTGGGAGGCGTCGGCGGTGAACTCCATCTGGCGCAGCCGGGCCAGCTCGATGGGGGCGGCGACCCGGCGGCCGACGGTGAGGGCGCCGAAGAAGACGAGGATGAGAAGGACCGGCAGGATGATGCCCTCGGCGAGGATGACCGTCGACTGCGCCGAGGTGACACTGGACATCGGCTGCCCGACGACGATGCGGGCGAGGTTGAACTGCGCGTCGGTGATGAGCTGGCCGGTGGCGGCGTCGTATGCGGTGTAGTTGATCAGCGGCTGGCCCGCCACCGGCATCCCCGCCAACCGGTAGCTGGCGCCGTTCAGGGAGAGGGTCTGGGCCTGGGTGACGCCGCCGTCGGCGAGCGGCAGCGAGAGGGTGGCCGGGGCGGTCGGCGTGCGATCCGCCGGGTAGTACGGGTAGGTGGTGCCGTCGGTGGCGACCAGCCACATCAGCTGCGCCTCCGAGGACTCCCGATCCGGGCCGGGAACGCGGGTGCCCGGTCGCAGGGCGGCCTGCGGGTTCTCGAGCGCGGTCGAGGCGCTGCTCAGAGTGCGGTTCAGCTGGCCGTCCACGCCTGCGGTGAGCTGCTGGGTCACGATCAGCGCCACCATCACCGAGATCACCAGGTAGACGCCGGCGACGATGGCGGTGCTGATCAGGGCGACGCGGGTGGCGCCCGCCCTGACCCGGTGCAGCGACCGGCCGTCCGCCCCCGGCGGGACCGCAGGCCACCCCAGGCGTCGCCGAGCGGCCCGGACCCAGCGCGCGGGCGGGAGGCTCACGTACCGGCCTCCTCCAGGCGGTACCCCGCTCCGCGCACGGTGACGATGCGGATGCCGGCACTGGGCAGCTTCGCGCGCAGGCGGCTGAGCTGGACGTCGATGGCGTTCGAACCCAGAGCGTCGGTCTCGTCGCGCCAGGCGTGCTCGGCGATGGCCTTGCGGTCCACCACAGCGGGCGCCCGCCGCATCAGCAGCTCGAGGATGTTGTACTCGGTGGTGGTCAGGTTCACCGGGCTGCCCTGGGCGGTGACCTCGCGCCGAACCGGGTCGAGGGCCAGCCGGCCCCGGGTGATGACCGGCGCGTCCACACCGCGCGGCCGGCGCTGCAGGGCCCGGATGCGGGCCAGCAGCTCCTCGAAGTCGAACGGCTTGACCAGGTAGTCGTCGGCGCCGGCGTCGAGGCCCTCGACGCGGTCGGACGGGGTGTCCCGCGCCGTCAGCATCAGCAGAGCCGTGGGCCGGTCGTGACGCCGTGCCCAGGTGACCACGTCGATGCCCGACGCGCCCGGCATGCGCCAGTCGATCACGGCGACGTCGTACTCGTAGAACTTCAGCTGGTCGATGGCGTCGTCGCCGCGCCCCACCGCATCGACCTGATAGCCCTTGTCCGCCAGTCCCTGGATGAGCACGGCCCGCAACCCGGGGTCGTCCTCGGCGAGAAGAATGCGCATGTCACCAGTGTCCCGCACGGCGGGTTCCTGCGCGACGCTCACCTGGTGCCACCTCCGCGGGTTCCCGTTGATCAGAGGCCGGTGGTGCCGCCGCCGGACCCGCCGAAGCCTCCCCCGCCGGATCCGCCGAAGCCGCCCCCGCCGGCCCCGCCGAAGCCGCCGCCCCGAGCGCTCGGGCATCCGGAGGGGCCGGGTGCCTCGACGTCGAGGCTCTGGGCGGCCACGTCCCCCGAGGAGCCTCTCGGACCGACGGCGGTGACGCAGACCCCGTCGACCAGGTCGGCGGAGATCCCCGGAGTCGTGGCCGACACGGTGGCGGTGCTCGGGACGACGACGTTCTCCTCCGTCCCCGCCGCCGATCGCACCGTCACCGACGTCCCGCTGACGGCCGTCACCAGGCCGCGGACGAGGGAGAAGCCGAGGGCGATCCCGGAGGGCAGTGGCCGGGGACTGAAGCTGGCCCCGATGAAGGGACCGCCGGCGACGCCACCGCCGAAGCGGCCTCCGAGGCTGCACGTCCCGCCACTCGACGGGCTGACGGTGACCGTCGTGGCGGTGAGGGCACTGCCGGTGGCGGCGGTGCCGGTGGCGGTGATGCAGCTGCCGGTGGTGATGTCGGCATCGGTGCCGGTGCCCGTCTTCTCGATCGACGTCGAGCCGGTGAAGGTGACGGTGACGCCGCCCGTCGCCGTGCTCAGGGTCAGCGTTGACCCGCTGACCTGCGTCAGCTGGCCGCTGACGACGTCGCCGCGGAGCCCGGCGGGGCCGGCCGGCACCGCGGACGCCGTGCCGCACGCGGCCATGAGACAGCCGGCACTCGCGAGGGCGGCGAGCCCGATGGCGCGCTTCATGACCCGAATCGTGGCGCGGGTTCCTTTCTTCCGCATGACGGGGGCTGCCCTCCCGCCGAGGGGAGAGCGGGCGCCGGTCGCGATGCGGACCGGCGCCCGTCAAGGGAGGGGAGGGGACTGACGAGATGGACCGATTCAACCTCGGGTGACCTGTCGGATCGATGATGTTCGGCGTGCGCATCGCCCTCCTGGCTCCCCTCGTCGCCCCTCTGAGGGAGCCCCAGATGGGCGGCGTGCAGACCCACCTGGTGGACCTCGCCCTCGGCCTGCGGGCGCGGGGACACGCCGTCACCGTGTACGCCTCGACCGGTTCTGGCATCGACGGCGTCGCGGTCGCCGACACAGGAGTGGACGCCGAGCGGCTCGGTGCCACGCTCTTCCGGCCCGGGCTCGAGCACCCCGGCGCCTCGGAGGCAGACGCCGCCTTCGCCATCGCCGCCGCCCTCATCGCCCGGGGGGATCACGACGTCGTCCACAACCACGCCTTCGACGTCGCCGCCATCCGCCACCTGACAGCGCTGTCAATCCCCGTGGCCCACACGCTCCACCTGCCTCCGGCACCGGCGGTCGCGCGGGCGCTGGCTCTGGCGCGGCGAGGTGACCGGCCGCCCACGGTGGTGGCCGTTTCCGGCGCCCAGGCCCGGAGCTGGCGGCGCTTCGCCGCAATCGACGCCGTCATCCGGCCCGGCCTGCCCGTGGCCAGCATCCCCTGGTCCGCCACCTCCACCACGGATCTTCTCTTCGCCGGACGACTGTCGCCGGAGAAGGGCGCGGTGGAGGCCGTCGCCATCGCCCGCGCCGCGGGACTGCCGCTGCTGCTTCGCGGGCAGCCGTACGACCCCGCGTACGCGCGTCGGCTCAGGCCGCTCGTCGACGGCACCTCGGTCCGGCTCATGGAGGCCCTGCCGAGAGCCGGCCTGTGGGTGGAGATGGGCAGGGTTGGGGTCGTGCTCTGCCCCGCCGGCTGGGAGGAGCCGTTCGGCCTGGTGTCGGCCGAGGCGAACGCCTGCGGGACGCCGGTGGTGGGCTTCCGCTGCGGCGGGCTGCCCGAGGTGGTGGCCCAGGGAGTCAGCGGGTTCCTGGTCGGCGACGGCGACATCTCAGCCGCCGCGCTCGCCGTGCACCGGGCACTCGATCTGAGCCGTGACGCCTGCCGGCGGCACGCGGAGACAACCCTGGACCTGGGCCCGGAGCTCGACGCCCACGAACGCCTCTATGGAAGACTCACCTCGGCGTAGCGGCCCGCCGGCGGCGGTCCGTCAGGCGGCGGTCGCCGAGGCCCGAACCTGGTTGCGTCCGGCGGCCTTGGCCTCGTAGAGGGCGTCGTCGGCCTGGCGCACCAGCACCTCGGCGTCGGCGTCGCCGCAGGTGTAGCCGATGCTCACCGTCACCGGGATGGAGCTCCCGTTGTCGAGGACGAAGGGCTTCTCGGCGATGACGCGGCGCATCCGCTCGGCGATGGCGAAGATCGACGACGCGGGCGACTCGGTGAGGACGGCGATGAACTCCTCGCCGCCCCACCGCCCCAGGGCGTCCTCGGTCCGCAGCGTGCCGAGGAGTCGCTGCGCCACCTCGCGCAGGACGACGTCGCCGTTGGGATGGCCGTACTCGTCGTTGACCTGCTTGAAGTGGTCGATGTCGAGGATCATCACCCCGACAATGCGCTCGTGGCGGCGGGCCGCGCTGATCTCGCGACGCAGGTGTTCGTCCAGGTGGCGGCGGTTGAAGAGCCCGGTGAGCGAGTCGATGCGCGAGACGCGGTCCAGCTCGGCGTTGCGGGCCCGCAGCTCGTCCTGCAGCTCCTTGGTGCGCAGTGCCGCGCTCACCCGGGCCATCAGCTCGTTGGCCTCGAAGGGCTTGCGCAGGTAGTCGTGCGCGCCGAGGCGGAGCCCGGTCACGACATCCGCCGTGTCCACCCGGCCGGTGAGGAAGACGACGGGGATGTCACGCAGGTCCTCGTCCGCCTTGAGCCGCTCGAGGGTGGCGTGGCCGTCCAGCACCGGCATCTCGACGTCGAGGAGGACGACGTCGGGGCGGTGCTCCCGGCAGGCGATGATGGCCTCCTCACCGTCGGTTGCCTCGATGACGTGGTGGCCGTCGGCCTCGAGCTGTCGGCGCAGCACGGCCCGGACCACCAGGGAGTCGTCCGCGACCAGGATCGTCCCGTTCACTTCACCATTCCTCCGAGGGCATCGAGATCGAGAAGGAGGACCGTCCCGTCGTCGGCGAGGTGGATGATCCCGATGACGACGGGGACCTCCTGGCCTGTCGGAGGGGGGGCGATCTCGTCGTCCTCGACGCGCAGGACACCGCTGGCGTTCTCCGCGAGGACGCCGAAGCGTTCGCCGCCGCCGTCGACGACCAGGACATGGCCGGTCGCCTCCCCGAGGAGGGAGCAGACGGTGATCACCTCGTCGCCGCGGCGGAGGACGCCGGCGATCCCCGGCCGGGGGGCGGGCAGGGGGATGATCCCGTTGGCGAGGCGGACCTCGTGGACGCGCTCGATGGGGATCGCCCACTCCCCGGTCGGTGTGCGGAAGCGGACCAGCAACCTCATGAGCGCAACCTCGACAGCCGTTGATCCAGGAAGCGGGTGAGCTCCTCCACCTGGTAGCCCTCCAGGGCCACCTCCGCCGCGGCCGAGGTGCGGGTCAGCGCCGCCCGCGCCGCGCTGAACGCCCTGCGGGCCTGTGCCGGATCGGCGCCGAGCTCGAATGCCAGGCCGAGCTGGAAGTGGGCGATGGCCTGGTCGGGATCGAGGTAGACGACCTTGCGCAGCGCCGCGATGGCGGCCTGCGCGTCGCCCATCTCAAGCGCCGCCTCGCCGACGGCGAGGAGGATCGCCTCCGGAGCGGTGGACGGGTCGACGCAGCCCGGCGTCGGGGTGGGGGCGGCGCGCCCGGAGATCCTGGCATGGGGGACGGGGGCCCGGAGCTCGCTCGGCGAGGGCAGCGCTCCGCGGCCGGTGGCCACCGCCCCGCTCCGCGAGGGGGACGGCGCGTGGATGGCGCCGTTGCGCCTGGTCGCGCCCGGTGCGGCGGGCTCGGAGCCGGCGGACACCGGCGGCTCCACGTCGACCAGCTCCCCGGCGAGCCCGGCCTCCGGTTGGCGGTAGGCGAAGGCCTTGCCGAGGCGCATCAGCCGGAAGCGCTCGGTGACGCGCCAGAGGGACTCGGAGTAGCCGAGGAAGAGCCACCCCTTCGGGTCCATGGCGTCGGCGATGCGGTCGAGCGCGGTGAGGACACCGCTGCGGTGGAAGTAGATGAGGACGTTGCGGCAGAAGACGACCTGGACACCCATCACCTCGGCGGGCGGGGGGTCGCGGACGATGTTGTGCCGGAACACGTGGACCCGCTCGCGAAGCTCGGGGATGACCTCCCACTGATCGCCCGACTTGCGCAGGTAGCGGCTCTTCTCCAGGGGCGTCAGCCCCTTCAGGGCGTGCTCCGCATACCTGCCCGACTCGGTCTGCCGGAGGGCGCGCGACGAGATGTCGGAGGCGAAGACCCGCCAGTCCGGGATGCCGCTGGCGGCGAGGACCATGGCCAGGCTGTAGGGCTCGTGACCCCAGGCGCACCCGGCGCTCCACACCGTGATGGGCGAACGCAGGGTGGGAAGGACCTCGTCGCGCAGCCCGTCGAACTGGGGGCGGTCGCGGAAGAACGAGGTCTCCTGGACGGTCAGCTCATCGAGAGCTGACTGGAGGGCCGGCCCTCCGTCGATGAGCTCGGCGAGGAGGAGGGCGACGTCCACGCCGCGCTGCGCCGCGGTGGTGCGCAGCCAGTAGTCGAAGCGGTGCCGCTGGGCGGGGTCGAGGCGGAACCCCGCGCTGCGCTCCAGGAACTCACTCGCCGAGTCGAGCAGAGGCGTGACGGTCACACGTTCGCCTCCACACCGGCGGCGAGGAGCACGGCGGCCGGGATCTCGGCGAGCGGCAGGATGTCGGCTGCGGCCCCGTTCTCACGGGCGGCCCTGGGCATTCCGTAGACGGCCGACGTCTCGGCGTCCTGGGCGATGGTCGTCCCACCGCTCCGGCGCAGGGCGAGCAGCCCGGCGGCACCGTCGTCGCCCATCCCGGTGAGGACCACGCCGATGCCGCCGCTGCCGCAGCGCTCCGCCATGCTGTGGAAGAGCACATCGGCGGACGGCCGGTGCAGCGTCACGGGCTCGTCCCGCAGCGCCAGCCGGTGGCCGGCCGCGATCATCACGTGCAGCCCGGGGGGACCGACGAGGACGACTCCACCGCGCAAGGGTGCGCCATCCACGGCCAGCTCCACCGGCAGTGCGGATTCACGCTGCATCCAGCTCAGGAAGCCGTCGACGAAGCCAGACTGCAGGTGCTGGACGACGACGACCGGCAGGTTGAGCCCGCCGAGGCCCGCGAGCAGTGCTGCGAGCGCCGACGGCCCGCCGGTGGACGCGGCCAGCCCCACCACGCGCTCCAGGCTGCGGTGGCGGACCGAGATGGGGCCGGTGCCGTTCTCGCCGCCCAGCGGGGCCAGCCGCCGGCTGTGATGCCTCGGCGGGGAAAGCCGGCTGAGGGCGTGGAGGCGCCGGCGCAGCTCCGCCCCGGTGGCGATGTTCCAGTGGGCGGGGACGTTCATCACCTCGACGGCACCGGCCACCACCGCCGCCATCGACACGTCGCGCCTCTGCCCGGCGGGCACGATGAGAAGGATCGGCGTCGGCCCCACGGAGAGGATCTCGCGCACCAGTGCCGCGGCCAGACCATCCGCCGCCAGGTCGGCCATGTCCAGCCCGATGACGTCGGGACGGTGGCGACGGATGCTGGCGACGGCCTGTGCCGGGCCCACGTCGTCGACCACGTCAGCATCCCGGTCGGCCTCGATCGACCGGAGCAGCTGGGCTCGCCCCACGCCCGTCTGGCTGGTGAGCACGAGGACCTTCAGGCTCTCCTTCATTGCGAGGCCCCCAGCAGCCGCTCGACGGCGGAGAGAAGGGCGACCTGGTCGAACCCGCTCTTGACGATGTACCCATCCGCACCGGCCTCGAGGCCCCGGCGGCGGCTCTCCTCGCTGCCACGCGAGGTGAGGATGATGATCGGCACCGAGGCGAACCCCGGCCGGGCACGGATCGCCTCGGTCAGCTGGAAGCCGTCCATCACCGGCATCTCGATGTCGGTGAGAACGAGGTCGGGGACCTCCTCCGCCATCCGCTCCAAGGCCTCCTCGCCGTTGGCGGCGGTGCGGACCCGGTATCCGGCGTGCTCGAAGATCGACCGCTGGAGCTCGCGCACGGTGAGAGCGTCGTCGACGACGAGAATGGCCGCCGCCTGCCGCTCGGCCGGCGCCTCGGCTCCATCCCTGCCGGGGCCCTCCCCCTCAAGCGGTGCCGCACCATGCAGAGCGCGGCGGCGGGCTCGCTCGATCAGCCCGGCGGCCTCCAGCACCAGGAGGATGGTCCCGTCCGGCTGGATGCCGGCTCCCGCGATGGCGGGCAGCCGCGGCACCAGCTCGCCGAAGCCCTTGACGACGATGTCGCGCTGGTCGATCAGCTCGTCGACCTCGAGCGCGTGGCTGCGGGTCAGACCGGAGACCACCACCGCGGGACCGTCGCAGCCATTGCCGGTGCCGAGCACTCCCGCCAGGCTGCTGATGGGGACCGGGCGGCCGTCGAGCATCGTCATGTCCCGTCCGCCGACGCTGGCGGCCGGCTGGGGCGGCAGCACCGCCCTCACCGAGTGCAGCGGGATGCCGTACCGCCGTCCCGCCGAGGCGACGACCAGGCAGCGCAGCGTCGCCATGGTGATGGGCACGGCGATGCGGAACTCGGTCCCCAACCCCGGGTCGGAGCGGACCTCGATGCGCCCGCGGACCGCGTTGAGGCTGGCGCGGACCGCGTCCAGCCCGACGCCGCGGCCGGAGACGTCGGTGACGCGGGTCGCGGTGCTCAACCCGGAACGGAAGATCAGGTAGAGCGCCGACTCGTCGTCCATCTCAAGCGCCGTGCTGTCGCTCTGTCCGGCCGCCTCCCGGACCCGCCCCAGGTCGATCCCCCGGCCGTCGTCGCTGACCGCGATGACGACCTCCGAGCCGAGCTGCATGGCGTGGAGGCGGACCACGCCCTCGCTCGGCTTGCCCTTGGAACGGCGCTCCTCCGGCAGCTCGATACCGTGATCGACAGCGTTGCGGACGAGGTGGAGGAGCGGATCGGCGAGCCGCTCCAGCACGCCGCGATCGATCTCGGCGTCCTCCCCACGGGTTTCGAAGCGGATCTGCTTGCCGGTGTCGCGAGCGAGGTCGCGCACGGCGCGGCGCAGCCGCGGAGCCAAGGACATGACCGGGATCATCCGGGCACGCAGCGCCAGCTCCTGCAGCTCATTGAGGCAGCGGGCCAGGTCGCGGTACTCGGACAGGCTGGACGGCTCGCACTCGAGCCGATCCAGCAGAGCCCCGCCAAGGCGGAGCGTCGATGCCGACGCCTCCCCGATCAGGCGGACCAGCTCGTCGATCCGGTGGACCGGCATCTGGAGCATCTCGGGGGCGGCGTGATGGGCGGCCTCGCCGCCCAGGGTGATGTCGGTGGGGGCGGGTGCAGCCGGTGCCGCGGTGGCCGCGTGTCCCGCCACACGGTGCGTCTGGGTGTCCTCCGGCGGGCCCCCTGCTTCCGCCGCGGGCGGGGAGGGGCGTCGCGGCGCCTCCACCGGCGGAGGCGGCGGGGCCGGCGCGCCCGCCGGCTCGCCGCCGATGGCGATGCGGAGCCGCTGCTCGGCCTCGAAGGCGGCGCGTTCGTGGTCGTCGCCGGCGACGGCCAAGGGGATGAGGCCCCGGATGGCGTCGACCCCGGCGAGGACGGCGTCGATCAGCGTCGGGTCCACCTTGCGCCGCTCCCGGCGAACCTCCTCGAGGAGATCCTCCAGCGCATGGGCGACGCGGGCGACGTGAGGCAGCCCGACGACGGCGGCGCCGCCCTTGATGGTGTGCGCCTCCCGGAAGAGCGACGCCACCAGGTCAGGGGTGGGGCCGCTCTTCTCCAGCTCGATCAGCTGGTCGCCCAGCGTGTCCAGCCGCCCCTCCGCCTCGGCGGCGAAGATCTTCTGGAAGTCGGCTTCAGAGGGCGGTTCGGCGTTGCTCATTGCGCCATCCGGACGGGATTGAGGAGCACGGCCATGTCCAGACCGACGGCCAGCCGCAACTCGCCGACAAGGTAGGTCTCGGTGGTCCCCTCCAGGTCCGAGTGTCCCACCGACTCGTGGAGGCGGACGGTGACCGGCATGTCCGTCGCCAGTAGCCCGGCCACCCCGTGCTCGGTCTCCACCAGCACGGCGTACGGCTCTCCCACGATGGAGGCCAGGCCGAGGATGCGCCCGGTGTCGAAGAGAGGCACGACGTCGCCGCGCAGGTTGAAGACCCCGCGGACCGCGTCCGGCGCCGTCGGCAGCGGCGTCACCCTGGGGGAGACGACGACCTCGCGGACGGAGCCCAGCGGCACGGCGTAGGTCTCGCTGGCGACCGGGATGAGAAGAGCCATCTGGCCGGCTCCCAATTCGGTGGTGCTGGGCTCGGCCATGTCAGCCGCCGGTACCGGGATTGGTGTTCCACCCGGGTCGCGGCGGTGTCGGCCACAGTGTCTGCAGGACGTTCACGCTGGCGGTTTCCCCGGGTCCCGCATCCGCGCGAACTTGCCGATCACGCTGCCGGTGCGGGGCTTTGGACGGGCGCATCATCACATGGGGCCTGTGAAAAGGCGGATACGGCCTGACGAGAGTCCGTGACGACGGCCGGACAACGCGCGGGCCCCCGGCCCGGCCCCGCGCGAGTCTCCTCCGTGCCCAGTCGCGGCGTCGCTCGGAAAGCCCTCGCAACTGCAGTCGCGAGGGCCTGTCGCGGCGCAGTCGCGGGACTACAGTCGACGGCGCCCGACGGAGCCGCGGATGCCGCCCTGGCGGCTCCCTCAGATCATCTCGACTACAGTCGTCGCGAGCCTCGACGACTGCAATGGCCGGGGCCCGCCAGCGAGCCGGGGGCCCGGTCGCCTACCGTTCCCCGCGTGGACCGCCACCGTCCTCCGCCGAGCCCCCGATGCTAGGCCTGGTCTTCGATCCGAGCCCCGGTCGCCTGGCCGTGGGCGGCGCCCTCAGCCGGCTCCGACCGGGGACGGCGCCGGCCTGGCACGGGCCGCTCAGCCTCCGGGAGATGCCCGACCCGCGGCTGCCGCGAGACGGGTGGCTGACCCTCGAGCCCCACTTCACCGGCGTGTGCGGCAGCGATGTCACCGAGGCGACGCTGCAGGCGGACTGGGACAACCCGCTCTCCGGGCTGGTGTCCTTCCCCCACGTCATGGGCCACGAGATCGTCGCCCGGGTCACCGGGGCGGGGATGCCCGGCTTCGACCAGGGCACCACGGTCGTCGTCAACCCCTGGCTGGGATGCCCCGCGCGGCGGCTCGAGGACCCCTGCCCCGCGTGTGCCGACGGCATGATCCCGCTGTGCCTCCACGCGGGGGAGCCCATCCCGGGGGTGGACGGGTCGGGCATCCACACGGGCAACATCCGCGGGCTCCCGGGGGGCATGGGGACGGCGATGGTCGCTCACGGCTCCCAGATCCACCAGCTCCCCGACGGCCTGGAGCCCCGGGCCGGGGTCCTCGCCGATCCGCTGGCGGTCGGGCTGCACGCGGCCCGGCGGGCGGCATGGGCCGGCGGCCGCGCGGAGGGGGCCGGAGGGTCGCCCGACGGCCTCGTGGTGGTCCTCGGCGCCGGCACGATCGGGCTCTCCGTCGCCGCCTCGCTGCGCCATCTGGGGGTGGGCAGGGTCCTCGTCAGCACCGCCTGGCCCTACCAGAAGACACTCGTCGAGGAGGTCGGGGGGCGGGCGCTGCCGCACCGGGCGCGGGAGGCCGTGGCGGCCGTGGCGGAGGCGGCGGGAGGGCGGCTGAGCCGGCCCTGGCGGGGATCGCCGTGGCTGATCTCAGGCGGGGCGGCGGCGGTGGTCGACGCGGTCGGCAGCGCGGCGACGCTGGAGCTCGCCCTGGCGCTGGTCCGCCCCGGTGGCACCGTCGTCCGGGTCGGCGTCGGGCGGGCGCGCCGGTTCCAGGGAACCCTGGCGTACTTCAAGGAGGTCGCGATGGTAGGGTCCAACGGCTACCGCCGCCAGGATCTCGACACCGCCCTGACCATGCTCGCCGGCCGGGAGGTACCCTGGCAGCGGTGGCTGACCCACCGCTTCGTGCTCGCGGAGTGGCGCCGCGCGTTTCGCACCGCCGCCCGGCCGCAGCTCCACGGCGCGACCAAGGTCACCATCGACGTGCGGACGTGACGCCTCGAATCCGCATCCTCAGCACCCCATCAGGAGGGAAGCCCGATGTCTGACTGGACCGGAGTGGCCGGGAAGAACGTCGTCATCACCGGAGCCACGCGGGGGATCGGGCTGGCCGCCGCCTGCGAGCTGGCCCGCCGGGGGGCCCAGCTCACCATCGTGGCGCGCAGCGAGAGCAGGGCTTCGGCGGCGACGGCGACGATCGTCGCCGCGGGCGGCACGGGGACCGAGGTCGACGCTCTCCTCGCTGATCTGAGCTCCCAGTCATCGGTCCGTCAGCTCGCCGCCGACATCCTGGCGCGGCTGCCCCGCATCGACGTGCTGGTCAACAACGCCGGCGCCATCTACGCGCGGCGCCGCCTGACGGCGGACGGCGTCGAGCAGACCTGGGCCCTCAACCACCTGGCCCCCTTCCTGCTCACCTGTCTGCTGCTGGACCGCCTCAAGGAGAGTGTCCCGGCCCGCATCGTCACCACCAGCTCCATGGCCCATGCGGGGGCGAGGATCCCCTTCGACGACGTCGACGCGGAGCGGGGCTACCGAGGCATGGGGTTCGCCCGCTACGGGGAGACCAAGCTCGCCAACATCCTCTTCACCAAGGAACTGGCACGGCGTCTGGAGGGGACGGGCGTCACCGCGAACTGCTTCCATCCCGGCTTCGTCGCCAGCGGCTTCAACAAGAACAACGGCTGGCCCATGCGCGTGGGCATGACCCTGGCCCGACCGTTCGCGCGCAGCGCGCGGAAGGGCGCGGAGACCCTGGTCTGGCTCGCCTGCGCCGCCGATGTGTCGCCGGAGAGCGGCGGGTACTTCGCGAACATGCGCAGCCGGGCGCCCAGCGCCGCCGCGCAGGACATGGAGGCCGCCCGGCGGCTCTGGGAGATGAGTGCGGAGCAGGTCGGGCTGACGGATCAGGAAGCCGCCGGATAGCTGGGCCCGCCGGCGGCTTCCAACTCGTCCAGATGGGGGGACCAGTGGACACCGCGGTCGAGCATGGCGAGACGCCCCGACCGGATGGCCGCGTCCACCGCCCCCGGGCTCAGCCCCGCAATGTGCGCGCAGACGTCGGCGGAGGCCCGGATGGCCTCGGCGACGGCCGCCCCGCTGTCGAGCGCCAGCCAGAGGGGAAGGCCCCCGGCGTTCACCAGGTCGAGCTGCGAGTCCGGCAGGTCCTCGATGACGCCGGTGCGCCCATACGCGTCCCAGCGGGCGAGCACGAAGCGGTCCCAGAAGGCCAGGTGGGCGAAGACCGCTCCCGCCGTCCAGCCCCCGGAGAGATGGGTGGGCAGGTCGCCCCTGCCCAGCCGCGCGCCCAGGGCAGCGAGCCGCGCCTGGCCCACCAGGTTGCGCCGCAGGTACCCCGTCCCGTCCCCGTCCACGTCACCAAGACTGACAGAATCGTCCGATCCCGTCACCACTCTCCGGAGCACCACCCATGTCCGTCCGGCCGGCCGCGCCACCAGTTCCGCAGGGTGGCCGGAGCCGCCGGGCCGGAGCCATCGACCGCACGGCGCAGCACGCCCCGGTGAGGCCGTGACCCGCAAGGCTCTCGTCCTCTTCGTCGCCATGAGCGTCATCTGGGGAGTCCCCTACCTCTTCATCAAGATCGCCGTCGCCAGCATCTCTCCGGCGAGCCTCGTCTTCCTCCGCACCGGCATCGGGATGGTCCTGCTCCTCCCCGTCGCCGCCTTCCGCCGGGAGATCCGCCCCGTCCTGCCCGCCTGGAGATGGATCGCCGTCTACACGGCGGCCGAGATCGCCGGGCCATGGCTGTTCCTGTCCACCGCCGAGCAGCACCTGTCCAGCTCGCTGAGCGGGCTCCTCATCGCGGCGGTGCCCCTCATCGGCGCCCTGCTGGCCAGGCTCACCGGCAGCGAGCACCAGATGGACGGCCGCCGCGTCGCCGGCCTGGTGGTCGGCCTGGGCGGCGTCGCCGCGCTGGTCGGGCTGAACATCTCGTCCAGCAACCTGACCTCCGTCGTTGAGGTCGGGCTCTGCACCATCGGGTACGCGGTCGGCCCGATGATCATCGCCCGGCGTCTCTCCCATCTGCCGCCGGTCGGCGTGGTGGCGGCCTCCCTGGCCCTGTCGGCCGTCGCATACGGCCCGCTCGGGGTGGCCCAGCTCCTCGGGGGAGCGCCGACGGCCCGTGCCCTCGCCGCCGCCGCGACCCTCGGTGTGGTCTGCACCGCGGTGGCGTTCGTCCTCTTCTTCGCCCTCATCGCCGAGATCGGGCCCGTCCGGGCGACGGTCATCACCTACTTCAACCCCGCGGTCGCCCTGGTGCTGGGCGTCACCGTGCTCGGCGAGCCTCTGCGCGCGGGGACGGTCGCCGGTTTCGCCCTGATCCTCGCCGGTTCCTCCATGGCGACGAGGCGGCCGGCGGCGGGGAGGGCGGCGGCGGAACCGCGGGGCGCTGCGGGCACCGGCGGCTGAGGCGAGATCACAGGACCGCCGCCGCTCATCGGGCGGGTGGTGCTAGTCTCTCCAGCGTCCCGGGGTGCCCGCAGCGGGCTGAGAAGACACCCGAGAACCTGATCTGGGTCATTCCAGCGTAGGGAGGGGCAGATGACAGTGGCTCGCTGTCTGACCATCGCGACATCGGATTCCAGCGGAGGCGCCGGCATCCAGGCCGACCTCAAGGCGTTCGCCGCCGCGGGCTGCCACGGCATGTCGGCGATCGTCGCGCTCACCGCCCAGAACACGGTCGCGGTGCGGGCCATCCACGAGCTGCCGGCGGACTTCATCGTCGCCCAGATCGACGCCGTCATCGACGACATCGGCGTCGACGCCGCCAAGACCGGGATGCTCTTCTCCGCCGCCATCATCGAGACCGTCGCCGACCGGCTGGCCGGCACCGGGTTTCCCCTCGTCGTCGACCCGGTGATGGTGGCCGCCTCCGGCGCCCAGCTGCTGCGCGACGACGCCGTCGCCAGCCTGGTGAGGCTCCTCTTCCCTCGCGCCACGGTGATCACCCCGAATCTCCCGGAGGCGGAGGCTCTGACCGGGCACCGCGGCACCCGTGCCGAGCTGGCGGAGCGCCTCCACGCCATGGGAGCCCCGGCGGTGCTGGTCACCGGGGGCCACGGCGAGCGCGCCGTCGACCATCTCTACGACGGCCGCGACCATCACGAGATCCCGGTCACGCGCCATGCGATCCCCGCGACGCACGGTGCCGGCTGCACCCATTCGGCCACCCTCTGCGCCCGCCTCGCGCGGGGCGATGATCTGCTCACCGCCGCCCACACCGCCTCCCAGGTCGCCGCCGGTGCCGTTTTGCACGGCCTGGTCGAGATCGGCGCCGGCGAGGGTCCCGTCAACGCGCTTCACGGAGTCGTCCCATGCTGAACCCGCGCTTCTCCCCGGCCGCCTCGCTGCGCGCCATCCGCGCCCAGCGGCCCCTCGTCCATCAGATCACCAACTACGTGGTGATGAACGAGACGGCCAACATCACGCTGGCGATCGGGGCCTCGCCGGTCATGGCCCACGCGCTCGGCGAGGTCGCGGACATGGCGTCGGTCGCCTCCGCCGTCGTGCTCAACATCGGCACCCTGTCTCCCGAGTGGGTCGAGGCGATGGTGCTGGCCGGGCGCGCCGCCAACCGCACGGGCGCGCCGGTGGTGCTCGACCCGGTCGGTGCCGGGGCGACGCGGCTGCGCACCGATGCGGCGAAGCGCATCCTGGAGGAGGTTTCGGTGTCGATCGTCAGGGGCAACGCCGCCGAGATCGCGGCCCTCGCCGGCGAGGCGGCGGAGATCCGTGGCGTCGACTCCGTGAGCGCCGGAGACCCCCGGCTTCTCGCCGAGACGGCGGCGCGGGCTCTGGGCTGCACCGTCGCCGTGACCGGCGCGGTCGACCACATCGCCGGCCCGGGCGGTCGGGCCTCGGTGCACAACGGCGTGCCCATGCTCAGCCAGGTCACGGGCACGGGCTGCATGGCCACCGCCCTCTGCGGCTGCTTCGCCGCGGTGTGTCGTGACGACCCGCTGCGCGCGGCGGTGGAGGCCCTGGCCGCCTTCGGCGTCGCCGCCGAGCACGCCGTGGAGGGCGCCCGCGGACCGGGCAGCTTCCACGTCAACCTCTATGACAGCGTCGCCGGTCTGGCTCCGGACAGCCTGGACGCCGCGGTCCGGATCGAGCCCGGATGATCCTCCACGCCGTCGTCGCCGACGCGCCGGTGGCGGAATGGGCCGCCGCCCACGGAGCGACCGTCGTCCAGCTGCGGCTCAAGCACGTGACGACGGCCGAACGGGTTCGGGCAGGCCGCGACACGCTGGCCGTGGTGCACCGCCCCGTCGAGGTCGTCATGAACGACGACGTCGAGGCCGCGGTTGCCCTCGGCATCAGCGTCCATCTCGGTCAGGGCGACGCTGGGATGGAGCGGGCCCGCCGGGCCGGCATCGGCTTCGGCCGCTCGGCACGCACCGTCGAGGAGGCGCGCCAGGCGGAGGCGGAGGGGGCTCTCTACGTCGGCGCCGGTCCCGTGTGGGCGACGCCCAGCAAGGCGGACGCCGGCCCGGCCATCGGCCTGGACGGTCTGGCCGCGATCTGCGCCGAGGTGAGCATCCCCGTCATCGCCATCGGGGGGGTGGACGCCGGCAACGCGACGTGGTGTGTCGCCGCCGGCGCCGGCGGGGTGGCGGTGATCCGCGCCGTCGTCGAGCTGCCCCGCCTGCGGGCCGTCCTGGACTCGCTGCTGGCGCCTGGCGCCGCGGCGCAGGGGTGAGCTACCCGGCGGTCGCAGTCCCCGTCCGCGAGGGCGTCTACGGCGAGAGGGTCGCGGCCGTCGAGCCGGGGGGGATCGAGTGCATCGCCGCATCGGAGCGGCACGGCCGCCCGCGCCAGCTCTTCTGGACGTGGACCTCGCCCAACCTCGAGTTCGCCACCGTCTACATCGGGGTCCTCCCCGTCGCCCTCTTCGGCGGCGGCTTCTGGGCAACGGCGGTCGCCCTGCTGGTGGGCACCGCCCTGGGCTCGGCGACGCACGGCCTGCTCTCCGCCATGGGCCCGCGGCTGGGCGTGGCGCAGATGGTGGAGAGCCGCGCCGGCTTCGGCTTCCTCGGCAACCTCCTCCCCGCCGGCCTCAACGCCCTCACCTCGGGGGCCGGATGGGTGGCCGTGAACAGCGTGAGCGGCGCCTTCGCGCTGCAGACCTTCTGCGCCGCCGTCCACCTGCCTCAGCCGGGGTTCACTCCGGCCCTGGGGGTCATCGTGCTGGTCGAGATCGGCATCGCGTTCACCGGCCACAACTTCATCCACGCCATCGAGCGCTGGGTGTTCCCCTTCCTCGCCGTGGTCTTCGCCGCCTGCTGCCTCGCCATCTTCTGGCACACGAGGGCGGGCACCGGCTTCGACGCCGCCGCCCCGGCCGCCGCCGGCGGCCCGGTGGGGGCGTTCATGATCGCCGTCTTCCTCGCCGTCGCCTACGCGGTCAGCTGGAACCCCTACGCCTCCGACTACAGCCGCTACCTGGCGCGGTCCACCGACCCGGTTCGTGTCGCCCTCGCCGCGGGCATGGGGCTGTTCGTCTCGTGCGGCCTGCTGGAGATCGCCGGCGCCGGCCTGGCCACGGTGGCGGGCACCGCCTGGGGAGCCGGCGCGGTTCCCACCGACCAGTTCGTCAAGCCGCTGCCCGAGGTGTTGGTGATCGTCGCCCCGCTCGCGATCTGCGTCGGCGCCATCGCCGCCAATGTCCTCAATCTGTACAGCGGGGCCATGTCCTTCCTGAGCATGGGCGTCCGCATCCCGGCTCGCTGGCGCCGGGCGATCGTCGCCGGCGGCTTCGGCGTCGTCGGCTTCGTGGTGGGCACGACCGGTCAGGCGGGCCCCGGCGGGAAGTACGAGGACTTCCTCTCCTTCAACACCTACTGGATCGTCCCCTTCCTCGGCGTGGTGCTGACCGACTGGGCGATGCGGCGCTCCCGTCTCGGCGCCTCCCTGGTCTTCGACCGGCGCCACCGCAACCGGGCCGGGGTGGCCGCCTTCCTGCTCGGCCTCGCCGCCTGCATCCCCTTCATGAACCAGAGTCTCTACACCGGGTGGGTGGCCTCCAGCCTGCCGCAGACGGGCGATCTCAGCTTCGTCGCCGGTTTCGCCGTCAGCGCTGCGGCCTACTTCGCCCTCAGCCGCGGACGCGCCGCCGGGGACGCATCCCCGGTGGCGGTGCGGAGCGGCGCGGCAGGTCCGCCGGGGGCCGGCCCCGCGTAGAGTGGATGCGCGGCATCGCGCCCCGGGCGCGACCGCGCGACCGAGGAGATTCGCGGTGACCCACGAGGCGGTGCTCGACTTCATCAGGGCCAACCGCCGGGGCGTGCTGGCGACCCGCCGGCGCGACGGCGGTGTTCAGCTGTCGCCGGTCGTCGCCACCGTCGACGGCGCCTCCCGGGTCGTCATCAGCACCCGGGAGGGGGCGATGAAGACGCTCAACCTCCGCCGCGACCCGAAGGCCACCTACTGCGCCATCAGCGACCGTTTCTTCGGCGAGTGGCACAGCGTGGAGGGACCGGTGGAGATCGTCAGCCTGCCCGAGGCGATGGAGGCGCTGGTCGACTACTACCGCCGGGCGGTGGGTGAGCACCCGGATTGGGACGAGTACCGGCGGGCGATGGAGAAGGAGCACCGGGTGGTGCTGCGTCTCACCGTCGAACGCAGCGGCCCCACCCGCTCCGGCTAGTCCGCGCCTACGGCTGGGGCTTGGGGTCGCCGCCCCGCCGATCCGGCTCGCCCAGGGCGGCCAGCAGGCGCTCGACACTCGTCTCAGCGCCGATGAAGACCATGGCGTCGAAGACGGGAACGCCGGTGGGCGCGCCGAGGATGGCGACGTAGAGCACGCGGAAGCCGTCGCGCGCGCTGACCCCACGGGCGTCGAGCCCGGCCGTCAGGCGCAGCCGCATCGCCTCCACGTCGGCCAGCCCGCCCGCCCGGATCTCGGCGACGGTGTCCTCGAGGAGCCACCCGGCGGTGGCCCGGTCGATCTTCTTGGGCGGGAAGACGACATCGGGTCCCCACGGGGCCGGACCGAGAAGCGGTGCCGCCAGGGTCGCCGCGTCGCGCAGCGTGACCATGCGCTCGCGGAGGAGCGGGAGGAGCTGGCGCCGCACCTCCTCGCTCGTCTGCGGCAGGTGGAACTCCAGCGCGGTCACCAGGTCGGCGGCGGCCATGCGCCGGATGTGGAGCCCGTTCAGCGAATCCAGCTTGCGGTGGTCGAAGACGGCGGGCGACGGCTGGACGCGGTCGAGCGAGAAGGCGGCGACCAGCTCCGCGCGATCGAACACCTCCTGTCCCGTTCCGCTCGACCAGCCGAGGAGCGCCATGGCGTTGACCACCGCCTCGGGGAGATAGCCCATCTCCGCGTACTCCAAGACGGTGCGGGCGCCGCGGCGCTTGGAGAGCTTCTGCCGGTCCTCGCCGAGGACCTGGGGGACATGGCAGAAACGCGGCGGGTCCCAGCCGAGGGCGGCGTAGACGGCCAGATGCTTGGGCGTGGAGGGGATCCACTCGTCCGAGCGGATGACGTGGGTCACACCCATGAGGTGGTCGTCCACCACCACCGCCAGGTGGTAGGTGGGGAAGCCGTCCGACTTGAGGAGGACCTGGTCGTCGATGTCGGCGTTGAGGTACGTCACCCTGTGGCGGATGACGTCGTCCCACTCGACCGTCCCATCGGGCATGCGCAGCCGGAGCACGGCGGGGGTCCCGGCGGCGCGCTCGGCCGCCACCTCGTCGTGGCGGTCCAGGCAGCGGCGGTCGTAGCGGGGCGGCTGTCCGTGCCTCTGCTGCTCCAGCCGCATGGCGCTGAGACGCTCCGAGGTGCAGGTGCACCAGTACGCCGCACCGGCCTCCACCAGCCGCTCGGCGTGCCGGCGGTAGAGGTCGACGCGCTGTGACTGCACGTACGGCGCGTGCGGGCCGCCCACCTCCGGGCCCTCGTCCCACTCGAGACCGAGCCAGTGAAGGGTCTCCAGGATGGCGGCCTCGCTCTCGGGGACGTAGCGGCCCTGGTCGGTGTCCTCGACGCGGAGGATGAAGGTGCCGGCCGTGGATCGCGCCGCCAGCCAGGCGAAGAGCGCGGTGCGAACGTTGCCGAGGTGCAGGAAGCCCGTCGGCGAGGGCGCGAACCTGGTCCGGATCGGTGGCACGGCAGCCGGTCAGCAGCTGCTCGCGCCGGCGGCACAGTGCGGCGCGAAGAAGACCAGGACGACGGCGGTCCAGAGCAGCAGCCCGACGATGATGAGGGGGACGTCGAGATGCGAAACAGAGAAGCCGACCGGGCGCGGCGAGCCGCCGCCCCGGGCGCCCACCGTCACCACACCGCCACCGGCTTCGCCGGCATCGCCCATCCCCCAGACGGGGATGCCGGCGGCGGAGGGTGCGGAGGCGGCGGTGTCCCGCCGTGTCGCCTGGCGCCGTCCGGAACGGACTGCGACGCTGAGGAGGCCCACTCCGGCCAGCGCGATCACCACGCCGACACCGATGAGCGCCCAGCCGACGCCGTCGACGTGGGCGCCGCCATCGAGCACCGCCAGCAGCAGGAGGATGCCAGCCGTGACAATCGCGGCGGCGATCACCGCCAGGGCGGCGGCGGTGGCGATGAGGTCGCGGACGCGCATGGCTCCTCACTGGTGGGGCGACGACCAGATCGAGTATAGCCGCGGCTCAGGGCGCGACCCGGCCGCGTCGTTCGCGCCTCCGCCTCGTCCCGATGTCGCGACGGGGCGCGGGCCGCCACCGATTCGGAGGCGATAATCGCCGCATGAAGGTCCTTGTGGTCGAGGACGACAGGGAGGCGGCGGAAACCCTCCGGTGGGGGCTGGCAGAGGCCGGCATCGCCGCGGATGTCGTCCACACCGGGGACGACGCGATCCGCGAGGCGCAGCGGAACGCATACGACACCGTCATCCTCGACGTCATGCTCCCCGGTGGCCCCGACGGATTCGCGGTGTGCCGGCGTCTCCGCGATCTGCACGTGAGCAGCCGGGTGATGATGCTGACGGCCCGGGACGGGATCCCCGACAGGGTCTCGGGCCTGGACTCGGGGGCCGACGACTACCTGACCAAGCCGTTCGCCTTCGCCGAGCTGCTGGCCAGGATCAGGGCCCTCTCGCGCCGCGACCGCGCGCCGGCCAGCCTCGCCTTCTCCGATCTCGCCGTCGACGAGCTGACCCGCGTCGCCAGCGTGGGCGCGAACCACATCGCCCTCACCCGAAAGGAGTTCGACCTCCTCGCCCTCCTCGCGCAGCATGCCGGACGCGTGGTGGCGGAGGAACACCTCCTCGATCGCGGCTGGAGCTTCGAGAGCACGCCCACCGCCGGCCTCGTCGACGTGTACATGAGCCGGCTGCGGAGGAAGCTGGCCGGCGCCGGCTCCAGGGTCCGCATCGTGAACCTGCGCGGGGTCGGCTACCGTCTGGAGGTCGGGGATGCCTGAGGCCGCCCGCACCTCCCGCGGGCCGGGCATCCTCAGCCGTCCCCGCCCGCTGCGCAGGCCGATCGAGGTGGTGGCGGTGGTGGTGCTGTGCCTCGCCGTGATGGGTGCCGCAACGGCGCTCGAGGTCGTCACCCCAGCGGACGACACCTTCGGGGCGATCCCGCTGCTCTGCGTGGTCGCCGCACTCTGGCTGCTCCCGGCCTGGCCGGCGCTCCTCGTCGGCGTCGCGGGCCTGGTGCAGCCGGTCGTGCTGCTGGGTACCGGACAGTGGCCAGCCCTCACCGCCGACTTCCAGTTCCTCGCCGTGGCTGTGGTGACCGTCACCGGAACGCTGTCGATCAACGCCCTGGTCCGGGCGGCGGCGGAGAGGGAGACGCTGATCGGCAGCCTCACCCGGTTCACCGCTGACGCCGCCCACGAGCTGCGCACCCCCCTCAACGCCATCCGCAGCATCGCCGATGTCACCCTCCAGCAGAGCCGCACACCGGATCGGTACGCGGCCAGCCTCGAGCAGATCCGGGATCAGGCGATCCGGCTCGCCGCCCTGACCGAAGGCCTGCTCCTGCTGGCGCGTCGGGACGCCGGCGCCCTCTACGTGCGGCGGGAGGCCCTGTCCGTCGACGACCTCATGGAGGCGCTGTACGACCGGTGGCGCGGTGCCGCCGAGCGCGCTCGGATCACCCTCGACGTGACCCGGGAGACGGGCGCCGATCTCTCCGGGGACCCGGTGCTCCTCGGGCGACTTTTCGACAACCTCGTCGACAACGCGCTGCGGCACGCCACGCACAAGGTGGCCGTGTCCAGCCGTCTCGACGGCGACGTCTGCAGCGTCATCGTGGAGGATGACGGCGGCGGCCTCCCGGAGGGGTGGCGGCCGGCCACCATCGATCAGCTCGGGACGCACCGCGGTCTCCCCACCCGGAGCGAGGGCACGGGGCTGGGCCTGTCCATCGTTGCCGCCATCGCCGCCGAGCATGGCGGCACCGTCGCTCTGGAACATCCGGTCGGCGGATTGCGAATCGTTGTCCGACTTCCCGTCACATCGAGTTAAGGGTCGGTGCAGGGTCCCCGGTCACCCTGGGGTCATGAAAGCACCGACATGGCTCAGGAACCCGGAGACCCGGCTCGCCTCCACCTACATCCGCGTCCGGGAAGCGGCCCGCCGTCCCCTCGACCGCAGCCAGTCCCGCGGTGAGGAGGGCCAGGGGCTGGCCGAGTACGCCCTGATCGCCGTGCTCATCGCCATCGTCGTCATCCTCGTCCTCGCCACCATCGGCGGCAAGGTCAAGAACCTCTTCTCCAACGTCAGCAACGGCCTGAACGCCTGAGACGCGCAGCTCGCCGCCACGCCCCACCGGGGCCCGCCGCCGGCACGGCCGCCTACCCGCACGGGGAGTCGAACCCCGGTTGCCACCTTGAAAGGGTGATGTCCTGACCGCTAGACGATGCGGGCGCTCCGCGAATGGTAGGCGCCGGAGGCATGGCGGACCGGCCCCGGGGAGCTCCTCGCCACCGCTGCTCCAGGTTCCCCAGCGCGGTCCTGTACGATGCAGGGGGACGATCGGTACTGAGCCGGACGTTGTTCTTATAGTCGTCTGACGATATAAGCTGACAGCCGCGCTGTGGCATACGTCGGCAAGGAGGATGCGGGATGACCGATGACGGACCCTCTCCGGCGACGGCGCAGGCGCAGCGTCCCGCCGGTCCTGGGGTCACGTCGCGCGTCTCCCGGACCCGCTCGCCGTCCGCCGGCCTCCCGCCGCCGCGCCGTCACGCACGCCGCCGCCATCACCTGATGAGCCTGCGGGAATGGCTGGTTCTCGCCGTCATCGGGGTGCTCGCGGCGTTCCTGGTCGTGGTGGCCGTCATCGCGCTGGTCGCCCACTGACGCCCGCGGCGTCACCGGCGAGGGTCAGCTCCCCCACTCGACGTCGCCGTGGAACCCCGCCGCCCTGGGGTGCCGGCGGTACGCCTCGCGGCCCGATCGCGCCCTGCCGACGGTGGTCGAGCCGCCGTGCCCGGGAAGCACCACGGTCATGTCGGGGAGGGGCAGCAGTTTGGCGTCGATGGAGGCCAGGATCACCTCCAGGTCGCCGCGGGCGAAGGTCTTCCCCGGTCCGCCGTGGAAGAGCGTGTCCCCGGTGATCACCGCCCAGCCGACGCGAAGCGAGATGCTGCCCGGGGTGTGGCCGGGGGTGTGCAGGACCACCACCCTGACACCACCAACGAGCAGCTCCCGGCCGTCCTGCAGCCGCCCGTCGATGCGGGCCTCGGGAACGTTCACCTCCTCGGCGCCGACCAGCACCGGGGCCCCGGTGGCCCGGCGCACCGCGTCATAGGTCATCCAGTGGTCGTGGTGCCAGTGGGTGGCGATGACCGTCTGCACCCCGCCCTCGGCCGCGATGGCGGCGAGAAGCCTCCCCTCCTCCAGCGGCATGTCCACGAGGAGCCCGGCACGAGCCGAGGTGTCGCGGACGATGTAGGCGTTGTTGCCGTACGGGCCCATCGGGCCGACCGTGACGATGCGGACGTCGCCATCCTCGAGGATCCCGGCCGCGACCTCCCCCGCGGGCGTCATCCGCGAACCCGGGCGTGCTCCGCGCTGGCGCGCATGGAGGCCTTGTGGGCCCGCTTGGCGGTCTGGTAGGCGCGGCGTTCGTCGGGCGTCACCACGTCGGCGAGGGTCGGGAAGTCGGGGGCAATCGCCTCCCAACCCACCGGCCGGACCCCGTAGTGGCGGGCCAGGCAGCCGACGACGATGCTCGCCTTCAGCGGGCCGTAGCCGGGGAGATCCCGAAGGCGGCCGAGCAGCTCGGGCGCCGTTCCCGCCTCGCGCCAGATGGCAGACGCGTCCCCGCCGTAGGTCGTGGCGACGATGCGGCAGATCCCCTGGACGCGCTGGGCCATGCTGGCCGGGAAGCGGTGGATGGCCGGGGGGCGGCGGAACGCCGCCACGAACGTCTCCGGGTCGATGGCGGCGAGGCGCGCGGCGTCGAGGGTGCCGAGGCGCTCCCGGATGGTGAGCGGCCCGAGGAAGGCCCGCTCGATGGGGAACTGCTGGTCGAGGCAGAAGCCGATCAGGAGAGCCAGCGGGTCCTGGGCGATGAGGCGGTTCGCCTCCGGGTCGTCGGTCCATCCGAGGCTGAGGCGCCGGTCGGTGTCAGCCATGCCGGATAGCCTACCTCGCGTGCCTCCTCCCACCCATCGGGGCCGCCGCAGCCGATCTCCGACGGCGAGACGGAGGCCGCTCGCTGCGACAATCCGTGGCGTGGACGAGCGCTTGGTGGATTGCGGCGGTTTGCGCCTCTCCGTCCGTGACCATGCGGGGGGATCACCGGCGATCCTGGCGCTGCACGGGCTGGCCAGCAACGCCAGGTGGTGGGACCTGGTGGCGTCCCGGCTCAGCCCGCACTGGAGGGTCCTCGTCCCGGATCTCCGCGGCCACGGCAACTCCGACAAGCCCGCGACCGGATACTCCTTCTCGGAGGTGGTCGAGGATCTCCGGGGGCTGTGCGCCGCCGAGGGCCTCGGCCGCCTCATCGTGGCCGGCCACAGCTGGGGCGCTTCGGTCGCCCTCTGGTTCGCCGCCGCCGCGCCCGACATGGTGCTCGGCTGCGTCTGCGTGGACGGCGGGGCCGGGAACCTGAGCGCGCACATCCAGGGCGGTTGGGCGGAGGCCGAGAAGCGGATGCGCCCTCCCGCCATGACCGGGATCACCGAGACGGCGGTGAGAGCCTGGATTGGCGGCGGGCCGCTCGGCGAGGGGAGCGACGCGGAGACCGCGACCGGCATCCTGCTCGGCAACTTCGAGGACGCCGGGGACGGGACGCTCCGACCGCGCCTCGACGTCGAACGCCACATGGAGATCGCCCACCACCTGTACGAGCTGGACACGTTCGAGCTGATGGGCCGGGTGCGATGCCCGGTGCTCTTCGTGCCGGCGCGGGACCCGAACGCCCCCTGGCCGCTGGAGGCCAAGGCGGAGTCGGTGGAGCGGGCGCGGGCCGTGCTCGGCGACCGCGCCCGGGTCGTGTGGGTCGACGGCGTCCACGATCTTCCCGTGCAGCGCCCGGCGGAGGTGGCCGGCGCCATGGCGGAGTTCTGCCAGAGCCTGCCGCGCGTGTAGGACGGGGGAGTCGCACCTCGACCCCCGCACCGCCGGGTGGGCCCGCGCGAAGGACACGGCGGGCGGGGATGCCACTCGCAGAGGACGGCGAGGTGTTAGCGTTCCCGGGCAGCTTCCTGACCGCCGTCGGCCGTCGGACGCGTCACGCAATCCACTTCAGGTTCGGGAGATGGCTGGAGAGGCAACCGGCACCGAGGGTGGGCTGCGCGTGGATCGTCGCGTCCCGTTGCGGATCCGTCTGCGAGGCTGGCCCGGACGTCTCTGGACGCGACCGGGATTCCGCATCGCCCTGCTCACGGTTGTCGTGCTGCGGCTGGCCCTCGGGGCCTTCGCGGCGCTCTCCCTCACCGTCGCGCCCCACCTCGGGCCGATCGGCACGTGGGCACCGGTGGCCAGCTCCCCCAATCCGCTCTGGGGCGTGACGCTCGGGCCCTGGCAGCGCTTCGACGCCCTCTGGTACCAGCACATCGCGACCGTCGGCTACGGCACCGGCGGGCTCAACGTCTACGGTGGGGCCTTCTGGCCACTCTACCCCGCCCTGATCTGGCTCACCGGACTTCCCCTCGGTAGCGACGCCGCCGGCGCCATGCTCATCTCCACCGTCGCCTGCATCGGAGCGGTCTGGCTCCTCTACGACCTCTGCGTCGAGCAGATCGGCCGGCCCGCCGCCCTGCGCACCGTCGTCTTCGTCGTCATCGCACCGGCCGCCTTCTACCTCCTGGCCCCGTACACGGAGTCCCTGTTCCTCCTCGAGTCGGTCGCCGTCTTCGCCCTCGCACAGAGGCGGCACTTCTTTGTCGCCGGCCTCGTCTGCGCGGTGGCCATCGCCACCCGCGACCAGGGTGTCATCCTGCTGCCGACGCTGGCCCTCTTCATCGTCCTGGCGTGGCGGCCGGCGCCGGCACCTTCTCGACTGACGCTGACCGGGCAACTGGTCCTGGCCATGGTCCCCGGCGCCGTTGCCCTCGCCGTCATCACCGTCGCCTACCATGCCGCCGGCTTCGGTCTCGGACCGTTCAGTGCCGAGTCGCTATGGGGCGTCCGCCTCGCCGCCCCGTGGACGGTGCTCCAGGAGTCGGTTCTCGCCATCAAGAGCGGCCATCACGTCGAGGAGATCTTCAACCTGGTCGCCGCCCTGCTGCTGGTCGCTTCGCTGCCGGCGATCTGGAAGCGACTCCCCTCCCCCTACTTCCTCTACGCGCTGCTCAGCGCCGCCGCCATCTGGTTCCACATCGGCCACTACAGCCCGCTGATGTCGGCGATGCGCTTCAGCACCGTGGTCTTCCCGGCGTTCATGGTGGTGGGCGTCACCGTTCGGGGCAGGCACCTCACGCGCGCCCTGGTCGTTGCCTCGGCGGCCACGATGCTGCTCTGCTTCTTCTGGTACGTCCACTCCTCCCCGTTCACCCCGATCTAGCAGCCCGTCCCGGTAACCGCTGGCGAGTGGAGGGGCGGATGTGAGTCAATCTGGGGATGCCGAAGACGTTCCGCCCCTACGCTCCC
>CAZUDL010000007.1:0-105460 GCA_964618935.1 uncultured Actinomycetes bacterium | reverse complement strand
TCATCCTCGCACCCCTCCTAATCGTCAAGCTATTTGTGGACCGCTGCACTAGGCGCGATTCCGGCGGCCGGCCGGCGGAAGCGCGGCGACGGGCGGGAGCTACGCTGTCGGGGGCGCCGGCGGCGGCGCGGCCGGCGGCGGCGCGGGCAGCCGCTCGATGCCGGTCACCACCCAGCCGCGGTGGGCCACCAGCCAGCCGTCGTCGCCGAACCTCAGGGTGTGCTGGAGATCGGTCTGGGAACTGTCCATCGAGGGGTCGCGCTCGAAGCGCCAGAGCTCCGACCAGCGGCGCACCACCTGGTCTCCGGAGACCACGGCGAGGGTGGCGTCGTCGCGGTCCAGCTCCTCGCCGGCGACCTCGAGGCGCACGTCGAGCACCTCGCGACCGTCCGTCACCGCCGCCTCGACGATGACGGCATCCTCGACCTCCAGGCCGGGGAGCAGATGGTGACGGTGGGCGGCGACGTCACCGCCGACCTCCGACTTCACCTCGTCCTCCATGGCCGGGCTGAGCAGGGCGTCGGCCTCGTCGAGGTGCTCGGTGCTGCGGGCCTCGCGCACCTTGTTGAAGGTCTCCCTGGCGATGGAGCGGAATGCGAAGTCGTCGAACTGCGGATCCACGGCCCTGATGGCGGCGAGGTCGACGCCCATCGCCTCGGCGGAGGGCTGCGCGTGGAAGTCCTTGTCGACCTCCTGGTACATCTGCTGATCGCGGCGATCCTCCTCGCCGAGATCGGAGGCGACCTGCCCCCACTCACGCGACATCTTTCCGGAGAAGGGCTCCAAGTGCTCGAGGGCGTGCCCCGCCCTGCTCTCGCCGAGCCGTGTCAGGCGGTCGGGCTCGCTGTCTTGGTCGTCGACGGCGTCGGGCATCTGGGTCTCCTGAACAGCCGGAGGAAGTCCAGCGTGAGCATAGGAGGGGGGCCGCCGGTGAGAGGATGCGTCAGCGATCTGCGACAGAGCCGAGATGACGCGGGCGGCCGGAGGCCCGGGACAGCCTCCCCGGGCCTCGGCCGTCTGCCGCCGGGGCGGGACCGGTCCGGGCCCGCCTAGCCGAGAAGCTGCCTGACCAGCGCCTGGACCTGGGCCATGGTCGCGGTCGTCGCGGTGCAGTACAGGCCGACGAAGCTGGTCCCCTTCACCGCCAGGATGCCCTCGGCGGTCGTCGCCCCCAGCGCGTACGAGTAGGAGTACGCCTCGTCGCCGATGCCGGAGACCGGGGTGAAGTTGACGCTCGACTGGGTGGCGGCGAACGACGCCTCGGCGGTGCTCAGGTACGCCGCCGGGACATCGTTGACCAGGATGATCAGCACGTCGGACGTGCCGCTCAGGTAGTTGCACTCGACACCGCTCAGGCCCAGGGCGGTCGATGTGGGGGCCGGGAGGGTCAGGCCGAGGGCGGCGCCGGCGGTGCTGGCCGACGGGCAGGACAGCGCCGCGGCCGTGGACGGCGTCGGTGTGGACGCCGCGGGGGTCGGTGTCCCCCCCGAGCTTCCGGTGGAGGTCGACGAGGAGGTGCTGGAGGCTCCACAGGCCGCCAGACCGAGGAGCACCAGGGCGGCCGCGCCGCAGAGGAGGCCGCGCCGCAGCGGCCGGGACCGAGAGCCTGCAGGAGATGACAGAGAGTTCATGCGAGCGACTCTATCTCAGCGCCCCCCGGGGCGTGGCGCGCCCGGCCGCGAGGGCCGGGCGCGCCCCGTCGCCTACCCGAGGAGGGTGTTGACGAGGGCCTTGATCTGGTCCAGGGTCGCCGTCGTCGCCGTGGCGTACACGCCCACGTAGGTCGATCCCTTGACGGCCAGGATGCCCTGGGCCGTCAACCCGCCGATGCTGTACGAGTACGAGTACGCCGAATCGCCCACGCCGGAGACGGCGGTGAAGGCGAGGCCGGCCTCGCTGGCCGCTAGCGACGCCTCAGCCTGGGTGACGTACGAGGCCTCCACGCTGGTGTCCTCGACGATCAGGACGTCGGAGGTGCCGGCCAGGTAGTTGCACGAGATCGCGGTGCTGGTGTTGTCGCCCGCGGTCGGTGCCGGGAGGGTGAGGCCGAGCGCGCTGCCCACGGTGCTGGCCGACGGGCACGACAGGGTGCTGGTGCCGGCCGAGGCGGGCGTCGGCGTCGACGCGGACCCGGCGGGAGTGGACCCCCCCCCGGGAGTGTTGGTGGAGGAGGCGGTGCTCGAACTGCCGCAGGCCGCCAGGGCCAGGCAGCAGAAGAGAGCCGCTCCCGCGACTTGGTAGAGGCGCCCCCGCGCCGGCTGGGATGGGCCGTCGGTCGTGGTCAGAGGAGTCATGTGATAAGTGTACCATCCGAACCCGGGCGAAGTCCCGGCACGCGTAGGGCCGAAAGACCAATCGGTGAAGGGCGCCGGCCGGCCGCTCAGCCCGCCAGGATCTGCCTGACGAAGGCCTCGATCTGCGTCAGCGGCACCTTGGTCCCGGTGCACGAGACGCCGGCGTAATCCGTCCCCTCCACGGCGAGGATGCCGTCGTCGGTGGAGCCCCCCGCGCCCGGGTATGAGTAGGAGTACGCCTCATCGCCCACACCGGACACCGAGGAGAAGGTGATGCTCGACACGCCGGTGAGCTGCTTCTGGAAGGTCTTCACCGCCGTCTCGCTGGTGCTGAAGATCGACGAGGTGACGCCGGGGATCAGCGTGATGAGGACGTCCTGGGTGCCCCACTGGTAATTGCAGAGGACGCCCTCGGGCAGGACGTTCGCGGTCGGAGCCGGAGGCGTCAGACCGAGGCCGGCCCCCACGTCGGCGGCGGAGGGGCACCCCACCGCCGGGGCCACGCTCGGCGCGAGGCTCGCCGTCGCCGTCGGCGTGGCGGTGGGCGGGGACGTGCCCGCGCCCGTACTGCCGCAGCCCGCGACGCAGAGCAGGAACGCGGACCCCATGCCGGCGACCGGAAGCACACGGTGCGAGGACCGGCGTGGCGAGGCTCCCGGGCGATGCATGCGCCGACTCTACAGATCGGGCGCGGAGCCCACCGCGACGGCCGTGCGCCCGGTGCGGATGGACTCCGGCCGCGGCGCGTGGCGGCGGCCCACCGCCGCCCACGTGCCGCGGCGACGATCGAATAGGCTAGATCCACCATGCGCATCGCCGTCACCGGCGGCACCGGCTTCGTCGGCACGAGCGTCGCCGGGCTGCTCCACCGTGACGGCCACGGAGTCGTCCTGGTGTCGCGCGGGCGCCGCCGCAGCCGGGTGGCCGGCGCCGACGTCGGCGTCGCCACCGCCGACCTCACCACGGGCGTGGGCCTGGCCGAGGCCTTCGCCGGGTGCGACGCCGTCGTCCACCTCGCCGCCATCATCGTCGAGCGCGGCAGGCAGACCTTCGACTCGGTCAACCGCCTGGGCACCGCCAACGCGGCGACGGCAGCAGCGGAGGCCGGGGTCGGCCATTTCCTTCATCTCAGCGCCATCGGTGCCGGCCCCGACCCCGCCTACCCGTACCTCGCCAGCAAGTGGGCCGGCGAGCAGGCGGTGCGCATCAGCGGGGTTCCCCACACGGTCATCCGCTCCAGCGTCATCTTCGGCCCGGGCGACGGCTTCTTCACCAAGCTGGCCACGCTGGTCCGGCGCGTGCCGCCCTTCTGCCCGCTGCCCATCGCCGGGGACGGGCGCGCCCTCTTCCAGCCCATCGCTGCGGACGACGTCGCGCGCTGCATCGCGCTGGCCCTGGAGAGGGGGCCGAGCCGCGACATCGTCTCCATCGGCGGGCCCGACCACCTCAGCTACGAGCAGATCATCGACGTCATCGCGAGCCAGGTGGTGTCCCTGCCCCGGTTCAAGGTCCATGTCCCGGTGATGGCCCTCAAGCCGATGATCACCATGACCGGGGCGCTGACCGCCGACCCCCTGGTGACCCCGGGCCAGCTCGACCTTCTGAAGCTGAACAACATCACCCGGCCGGACGCGGTGCTCGACGCCTTCGGCTTCGTCCCGGCGGGATTCGCCGCCGGTGCCGCCTACCTGCGCAAGGGCAGGCGGGCTCGGAAGGCGGCCCCGTGAGCCAGGCCCCCACCGGGGTCCCGGTGAGCCGCCGTCTCGCCCAGCTGGGCATCCGCCTGCCCGAGGCGACGGCACCGGTGGGAAGCTACGTGCCCGCCCGCCGCAGCGGCGACCTCCTCTACGTGTCCGGGTATCTCTCCCGCCGCGACGGCCAGGTCGTCAGCGGACGGGTCGGGGCGGACATCGACGTGCCTGCCGCCCGGGAGCTGGCGCGGGAGGTGGCCCTGGGGTTGGTCGCGACGGCGGCCGCCGCGGTCGGAGGGGTGGACGGGCTGAACGGCGTGGTCAAGCTGACCGGGATGGTGCGCAGCGCCCCCGGCTTCGACCAGCAGCCGGCGGTCATCAACGGCGCGTCGGACTGCCTGGTCGAGATCTTCGGAGAGGCGGGACGGCACGCCCGGAGCGCCATCGGCGTCAGCGAGCTCCCGCTCGGGGCGGCGGTGGAGATCGAGGCGATCTTCTCGCTCAGCTGAGCGAGGCGAGAAGGTCGCGCACAGCCGCCGGTGCCGCACCATATCGGTCATAGAACGGAAAGGTGGGCCTCGTAGAGTGGTGCTGGAACCAGAGGTTCACGAGGTAGACCAGACGTGAACGACGAACAGATGACACCAGCCGATTCCGTCACCCCCGATCCCGCCGGCACCGACCCGGGCGGCCCCGAGATGGCGCCGGCCGGCGACGCGGGCGCGACGGATCGTCCCCCCTACTCCGCCGCTCCGCCCGTCCAGCAGGCATGGGGCGGATGGACCGCGCCCCCCCCGGGCCCGCCCGCGCCCGGCTGGGGCTACCAGCCCCCGTGGGGGCCGCCGCCCGGCTTCTCGGCGCTCGGCTACCCGGCACCCCCGCCCCCTCCCCCGCCGCTGCGGACCTCGCGGACGCTGTCGGTCGCGACCTTCCTCGCCATGGCGGCGGCCATCGTGCTGCTGGCCGGAGGCGGCGGCACCGCGCTGGGATTCGCCCTGCGCGGCTCGACGCCCACGACCACGCAGTCGCCCTCCGCGAGCGGCGGCACGACCCTGACGCCGTCGGGGAACAGCGGCTCGACGGCAACGCCGTCGGGCGGCTCGACGGGTGCCGACCTCAGCGGCATCCCCGCCGTCATCGACCCCACCATCGTGGACGTCAACGACGTCCTCGAGGGCGACGAGGGCACCGCGGCCGGGACCGGGATCATCCTCACCTCCACCGGTGAGGTGCTGACCAACAACCACGTCATCGAGGGCGCCAGCAGCATCACCGTCCAGGTGGACGGCCAGGGAACCAACTACACGGCCAAGGTGGTCGGCTACGACCCCGCCGATGACATCGCCGTCGTGCAGATCCAGAACGCCTCGGGTCTGGCCACGACGCCGCTTGGCGATTCCTCCACCGTCAAGGTCGGCGACCCCATCGTCGCCATCGGCAACGCGCTGGGCGCGGGCGGCACACCGGCGGCGGTGACCGGCACCGTCACCGGCCTCGACCAGTCCATCACGGCCACCGACGGCCAGTCGTCGGAGGCTCTCTCCGGCATGATCCAGATCCAGGCGAACATCCAGCGCGGCGACTCGGGCGGCCCGCTCGTCAACGCCGCCGGCAAGGTGATCGGCATCGACACCGCCGGCTCGGAGAACGGCAACGGCTTCGGCACCCAGTCGACGGGCACCACGGGGTTCGCCATCCCCATCGACACCGCGCTCTCCATCGCCAGTCGGATCGAGGCGGGCGACTCGGGCGGGAACATCCACATCGGCTCGGGCGGCCCGTTCATCGGAATCAGCGTCGAGGACGTCAGCGCCTCTCTCACCTCCCCGGCCACCTCAGGGGCCCTGATCGCGGGTGTGCAGGCCGGCTCCCCGGCAGCCGCCGCCGGACTGGTCACGGGTGACGTCATCACCTCCTTCAACGGCTCCACGATCACCTCGACCGGGGATCTGAGCACCGCCCTGAAGCCCCTGCGTCCCGGCGACACGGTCCAGATCGGCTGGATGGACAGCTCCGGCCAGTCGCACACCGCATCGTTGAAGCTGGCCAGCGGCGCACCGCTGTAGTCGCCGTTTCGCGACCGGCGGCGTGCCCGATGAGGCCTCGGCGGTTTCCACGCCGGGGCCTCACGCCTGCTATGGCCCGTCGCGGCAGCCTGTGGGATGGTGCGGCCCCGCGTGCGAGCCGCCCCCGGGCGCGTCGTGATACACAACATCCATGAGCGACGACGGCGGGGCATTCGACGGTGTGCCGGGTCCCATTCGACCGAGGCGTGGGGGGTTCGATGCGGCCTATGCCGGGACGCCCGCCTGGGACATCGGCCGCCCTCAGCCCGCCCTTCTCGAACTTGCGGAGGGAGGCGCTCTTCGAGGACGAGTACTCGACGTCGGGTGTGGGACCGGAGAGCATGCCCTCATGGCCGCTCGCCTCGGCCACGAGGCCACCGGCATCGACCTGGCCCCGACAGCGATCGCCATCGCACAGGGCAAGGCCCGCGATCGAGGCGTGCCCGCCCGCTTCCTCGTCTGGGACGCCCTGCACCTTCCTGCCCTCGACGAACAGTTCGACACCGTGCTCGACTGCGGTCTCTTCCATGTCTTCGACGACGATGACCGTGTCCGGTACGTCGACAGCCTTCGGGCCGTTCTTCCGCGGGGCGGCCGCATCCACCTGCTGTGCTTCAGCGACCGCCAGCCGGGCGACTGGGGACCCAGGCGGGTCACCCAGGGCGAGATCAGGGCCGGCTTCCGTGACGGGTGGCTGGTGGATTCGATCGAGGCCTCCACGATCGGCACCCTCAACCTCGACCCACACGGCGCGCTCGCCTGGCGTGTGTCCATCAGCCGGACCTGACAGTAGCGCGGGTCGGCGATGCCGACCCGATCACGCTTGCGTCGACGCGGACGGGGCGAGTCCGACCCGGTGGACCTCTGCCGGTGGTAGGGTGGGGCGAGCATGAATATCGTCCTATCGCTGCTTCCGAGCGTCGGGCTCGTCGCCACCGTCGCCCTGATCGTGCTGCTGGTGCGTCACTTCTTGAGAAGGGCAGAGCGCCGCCTGTCGTGAGGCGCGGACGCGGCACCAGCGCGCCGCCGGCGTCCCATCGGGACGGCTGGTTCGCCGTTCGTGGAGCGGACCGGCGGTAGCCGCCACCTCGGGGGCGCTTGTGGGTCCGACAGCTGTCGAGCACGAGGTGAAACCGATCCACGGGATAGCCCGGGCGACGAAGCGGAGGAGCGCGAGGAACTCCTGGTGGCGGTGGCGGGCACAGGTCCTGCTGGGTCACCTCGCCGGTGGCGATGCCTCACCCGAGCGCTCAACCGTGGCTCAGCTGGCGACCTCGATCAGCTCCTCCACCGTCTCGGCGGTGGCCGTGGCCACGAAGTCGCGCTCGCGGATCAGGGCCAGCGACCCGATGCTGCCCGCGAAGGCCACCACCGCGCCGACGACCATGATCAGGTCCAGCCCGCTGACGAAGGCCGACCGACCGGCGGCGACGATGAGCCCGCGCAGGGGCGCAGGGGTGGACGCGATCGCTGAGGCGGCACCCCCCCTGCTCACGGCGTGCGCGAGCTGGGAGGCCCGCGACCCCAGCGCGGTCCCGATCAGACGGAGAGCGACTGCTGACTGGATGCTGGCGGCGAAGATGCTCCCCAGAGCCGCGACGCCGGCCGCAATCCCCACCTGACGGAATGTCGAGTTGACCCCCGACGCCACCCCGGCGCGCGCTGGCTCCACCACCCCGACGGCGGTGGAGGCGAGGGGGACGTTGACCAGACCCGCGCCCAGGCCGGCGACGATCATCCCGGGCAGGAGGTGGGTCCACCCCGAGCTGGTGGTCAGTCCTGACATCAGCAGGAGCCCCGCGCCGACCAGGGCGAAGCCGGCGCCGATGAGAAACCGGCGCGGCAGGCGCACGGTCAGGCGCCCCGCCACACCTGCACTCGCGAACATGGCGAGGCTCAGGGGCAGCACCCGGAGGCCGGCGCCGAGTGGGGAGAGGCCCAGGTAGTTCGGCAGATAGAGGACCAGGTAGATGAGCAGGGAGAAGATCGAGGCCGAAATCGCGAAGGCTGCCACCAGCCCGCCATCGAAGGCTGGCAGCCGCAGCAGGTGGAGGTCGAGCATGGGCGCGTCGCGGCGAGCCTCGATGAGGACGAAGACCGTGAGCAGCGCCGCGGCGGCGGCCAGCGGGGCGATCACCGACACCGCGCTCCAACCGTCGACGCCGCTGTTGATGAGGCCGAAGACCAGCGCGGCCAGGGCGCAGGTGAAGGTGAACGCTGCCAGGCCGATGGCGAACATCCGCCGCCGTCCGAACCGGTCGGCCAGGGACCCTGCGGTGAGCAGGAAGGCGGCGAGGGTCAACGCGTAGGCGCTGATCACCCACTCGAGGGTGGAGAGCGGGGCGGAGAATCCGCGCTCGATGGCGGGCAGCGCGACGCTGACGATGGTGACGTCGAGCAGCAGCATGAAGACCCCCGCGCACACGGCGGTCAGGGTCCACCACTTCCAGGCCATGCCTCTCTCCTCCCGGTCCATGACATCTCACGGTCAGCGGGCGATGCCCACCGTCTGCCTGAACGCCTCTGGCCGCTCCACCAACCGGAGCATCAGATGCGCGACGTCGGCGCGCGAGATCGACAGCCCGCGCCGGAGATTGCGCCCGTACGCCGTCCGGTAGCGGCCGGTCAGCGCACCGTCGGTCAGCCGCGGCGGCCGCACCGCCGTCCACTCCAGGTCGCTCTCGCGCAGCGCGTCCTCCATCCGCGCCAGGTCCGCATACGAGGCGGCGAAGGCGCGCTTGACCAGCGGGCTGCCCACGTACCGCATCAGCAGGCCGTCGCCCGGATCGTGCCGCGGAGGGTGAGGCCGCCCGGGGGAGGGCAGGGTCCCGATCGGGGCGGCGCTCACCACCACGATGCGCCGGACGCCCGAGGCTCTCATCGCCTCCATCAGGGCCCGGGTTCCGCGCTCCACCACCCCGTGATCGGCAGAGGTGCGGGCACCGAGGCTGGAGAGGACGGCATCGGAGCCCGCCACCGCAGCCCGGACGATCTCTGGATCGGGCATGGACAGGTCGACCGTGACAGTCGGAACCTGGCGGGTGACCCGGCGGGGGTCCCGCACCATCGCGGTGACCTCATGGCCGGCGTCCACCGCCTGTTCGAGCAGGGAGCGGCCCACTCCCCCGGTCGCTCCGACGATGGTGAGCCTCATGGGTTGGCGGCCTCCTGGTGATTCCGGTCGTTGCGGCCTACTTCTGGGCCGATCCGGGGTAGACTGGGCTTCTCGTACCCATATCGTATAATACTGATTCAATATCATACGGAAACCGAGACAATGCAAGGCCCCAGCCTTCACGGGCGCAGTAGTGAGCTGATCCGGAGCATCCAGATGACCCTGCGGGAGATGACGACCGAGTTGGTGCTGCTCAACCAGCAGGTCGGTGACCAGCTGGATATGCGTCTTGGTGATCTCCAGTGCCTCGACCTGATCGACCGGATCGGGCCGATCAACCCGAGCGCGCTGGCCCGCCGAACCGGGATACACCCGGCGACGCTGACCGGGATCGTCGACCGGCTGGAGAAGGCCGGCTGGCTGGTCCGCGACCGGGATCCCATGGACCGCCGGGCCGTCGCGCTGCGCGCGACGCGCGACCGCGGCGCGGAGGTGATGCGCCTCTACTCCGGCATGCTCAGCCGTCTGTTCGAGATCTGCCAGGGCTTCGACGAGCAGGGCCTGGAGGCGATCGCCAGCTTCCTGCGCCAGACGGTCGAGGCGGGACGCCGGGCCACCGACGATCTGGCCGGGGGCTGACGGTACCACCGACCCTGGCGTGGCGGAGACGGGACCGACGTGGGTCGGCGTTTGGGCGCCCACAGCTCGAAGGGGAACGGGGTTGATCCGATCGACGGTGCGCGCGTCGACCCATACGATGTCGCGCGGGATGACCTGGTCTTCGCCGCACACGCGTGGGGAAGGAACCCATGCGTGGGACGGTTTCTGGCGATCGGGACGAAGCCGATCTCACCCAGCGGGATCGATGCCGCGTTCGCATCTCTGCCGCCGGATGTCCCACGGACACCCGGTTGGGTGCCGGCCGAGCGACCCCCGCCTCGTGTTGCGCTCGTCGATTTGCGAGTCGAGCTGGAGCGCTTGCAGGCGGCATCCGGAGCCGTTGACAGCCCGACCAGTGGCCGATACCCTTCCGCGGATGATCCGCTCCGTTCTCATCCTCCACGGACTCGGGAACCACAGGCCACCGGAGCACTGGCAGTTCTGGCTTGCGCAACGGCTCAGCGAGCGCGGCCACGACGTGCTCTATCCCGCGCTCCCCGATCCCGACAGGCCGAGCCTGCCGGTGTGGATGTCGGCCCTCCAGAAGGAGCTCAGCAACATGCGAGGGGCCGAGAGAGTCGTCATCTGCCACTCGCTGGCCTGCCTGCTGTGGTTGAAGGCTGCGACCGTGCTCCGGCCTGATGAGCGGGTCGACCGCTTGCTGCTCGTCTCTCCACCGGCCTCGAAGCAGGTGCCGGATGGAGGCGCGGAGTTCCGCATCGACTCGTTCGACGCAGCCGCGGTCCGCGCCACCGTCACCGGTGAGGTGCGCATCGTCTGCTCCGACGCCGACCCCTACAACCCTTCTGGGGCGCAGCGGATGTACGGCGATCCGCTCGGCCTCATCGCCGACGTTCTGCGCGGTGCTGGCCACATCACGCCCGATGACGGCTACGGCCCGTGGCCGTCGCTCGACGCGTGGTGTGACGATGCTCGAACTCGCATCGGCACCAACCGGACGGCTCCCGAACACTCGCGGTCTGGGTGAAGACCGCCAACCCGGTTCCACGCCACTACAACCAGACGGCTGTTTCTGGACCGGTGCACTAGAATCGTCGAGATGTCAGGGCCGGCCGCAGGAGGCGCCGCACGCGTGGGGCGGCCCCGCACCCTCGCCCATGTGTACCGACACTTCGGTGAGGTCGACGCCGCCGCAACGTCGCCGCTGTACGAGCGCGTCGCCATCGCCCTGAGCGAGTCCGACGCGGCGCTGCGCGCCATCGAGGCGGCGCCGGCGGGCAGGCGGCATCCCGCGACGATCCTCGCCGCGCTGCACGACCTCGCCCTCGCCGGGCGTGCCCCGGCGCTTGCCGCAGCCTACGCCGCCGCGGACGGCGACGCCGCCGCCGGGGCGGCGATCGACACGCTGCTGCGCATGACAGATTCGGTCGTGGCCATCGCTGTGCGCCGGCGGACGCAGACCGACGAGAGCTGCTGCTGCGCCGTGCTGTATCCGGCCATTGCCGAGGCCGCGCGCCGGGTGGGCGCGGACGCGGTTGGGCTGATCGACGTGGGGTGTTCGGCCGGGCTCAACCTCACCGTCGATCACGTTGGCATCACGTACAGCAACGGGCAATCGCTGGGCGACCCGACATCTCCCGTGCAGCTGTCGTCCTCGGTCGTGGGGGACCGGCCCATCCCGGCCCGGGCGATGCCCGAGGTCGCCGCCCGGGTCGGTGTCGACATCGAGCCCATCGATGTGACCGATGCGGATGACGCCCGATGGCTGCGCGCCTGCCTGCCGCCGGATCAGCCGGAGCGGGCTGCGAGGCTCGATGCGGGGATGGCGCTGGCGGCGACGCGCCCCCCGCTGCTGCTGCGAGGTGACGCGGTCGAGATGCTGCCCGATGCCGTCGCCCGTGTGCCCTCCGACGCCCTGCCCGTCGTCACCACCACGTGGGCGCTGTCGCATTTCCCGCCCGAGAGCCGGCTGCGCTTCCACAGCCATCTCGGTGAAGCAGCGGCCGGCCGGGCGGTGGCGTGGGTGTCGGTGGAGGGGGTCGGAGTGGCGCCGGCGATACCGACGCTGGGCGACCGCCGCGCCTCCGGCCACAGCATCATCGGCCTGGCTGTCTTCGACCGGTCGCCTCGGCACGCCGAGGCCATCGGCCGCTGCTGGTCGCGGGGCCGCTTCCTGGCGTGGCTGGCAGACTCCGAGACCTCGGCCAGGCCATAGCGATTGCACGGATCGGCGAGGACGACCGGGAAACCCCGGCGCCCCACCGCGGCGGCCGCCGGCGAGCACCAGGTGACGGCGCAAGCGGGGCGAAGACGTAGCATCGCTCCCAGATGCCGCCGCCAGGCGGGAGGGAGGTGTGATGAACAAGGATCTCGTCGACCAGGTCATCGATGTCGCCCAGCGGGTCGTCGCCAGCGGAGCAATCTCCGCGAACGGGCATGGCAATGTGAGCCTCCGTGTTCCCGGAGCGAACGAGATGTACTTCACCGGGGGCCCGTCGCTCCGCGGCCACTCCCCGTCCGCAGTTGTGCGCATCGGCCTGGACGGCACCCTGCTGGAGGGCGACCTGCCACCCATCCAGGGCGCCGTCGTGGCCATGCACACGGCCATGTACGAGGACCACCCCGACGTCGGCTGCGTCCTGCACACCCATTCCCCCTACGCGACCGCCTACGCGGTGGCCCGCCGCCCGATCGGCTGCTGGGTCGAGGCCCTGGCGATGTTCGGGCTGCCGACCGGGGTGCCCGTCGCCGGCTACGGGCCGCGCGGCTCCGCCCAGTCCATCGCCAACATCCGGTCCTCGGTCGTCCCCGGCGTTCCCGCGATCCTGCTGGCCAACCACGGGGTCCTGGTGTTCCACCGGACTCCCGAGCTGGCCATCCTGGTCGGCGGCGTGGTCGAGGAGGCGGCCCAGGCCGGCGTCAACGCGGCCGGCATCGGCGGCCCCGTCGAGATTGCCGAGGAGCTCCGTGCGGCCGCCCTGCAGCGGGCCATGACCTTCGAGAGCCAGGGCACGGTGCGCGCGTAGGCGGCAGCTCGCAGAGGCGGCGGAGCGGGGGGTCAGCGGCGAGGGATCAACCTCACCATCGCCGGGCGTGACCGGCGGCGACGGCCGGCCGAGCCTGCCACCCACCCGTCGGGTCCGCGGTCCCCGAATGGGCGGCGCCCCCCTACCCCGCGGCGGGGCGCTCCGCGTGTCCCCCGAACTCGCGGCGCATGGCGGAGAGCACCCGGTCGGCGAAGTCGGCCTCCCCGCGCGAGCTGAAGCGCTCGTAGAGGGCGGCGGTGAGCACGGGAGCGGGGACGCCCTCGTCGACGGCGGCGAGAACCGTCCAGCGGCCCTCACCGGAGTCGGAGACGCGGCCGGCGAGGTCGGCGAGATCCGGCGACCTCAGCAGCGCCCCCGCGGTCAGGTCGAGCAGCCAGGAGGCGATGACGCTGCCCCGGCGCCAGACCTCGGCGACATCCGCGATGGGGATGTCGTAGCGGTAGTACTCGGGATCGCGCAGCGGGGTCGTCTCGGCGTCGGCCTCCCGGACGGTGTTGCCAGCATTGGCCTGGTGGAGGATGTTGAGGCCCTCCGCGTAGGCGGCCATGACGCCGTACTCGATGCCGTTATGGACCATCTTGACAAAATGTCCCGCGCCGTGGGGGCCGCAGTGCAGATAGCCGTTCTCGGCCGGCGCCGCGGTCCCGTCACGCCCCGGAGTGCGCGCCGCCGCGGCGACGCCGGGGGCGATGCTGCGGAAGACGGGCTGGAGGTGCTCGACGATCGGCGTCTCACCGCCGATCATCAGGCAGTAGCCGCGCTCCAGGCCGTAGACGCCCCCGCTGGTGCCGACGTCGACGTGGTGGATGCCCAGCTCGGACAGCCGTCCGGCCCGCTCGATGTCGTCGCGGTAGTAGCTGTTGCCGCCGTCGATGATGATGTCGTGCCTGGACATGCCCGCCGCCAGCGCGTCGACGGTGGCTCCGGTCAGCGCCGCCGGCACCATCACCCACACCGCCCGCGGCGGCGTGAGCCTGGCGACGAACTCGGTCAGGGAGGCGGCGCCGGTGGCGCCCTCGGCGACCAGCTGCTCCACCGCGCCGGGATTGACGTCATAGACCACACAGTCGTGGCCGTCACGCATCAGCCGCCGGACCAGGTTGGCGCCCATGCGCCCCAGACCGACCATTCCCAGCTGCATGGTTCGGGTCCTCCTCAACCGCCGCCGGTGCTCGTCATCGGGGCGACGGCGGGCCGGACGTTCATCAGCCGGCTGGCCCGTGTCGCAGAGAGGACGGCGGCCACGACCATGATGGCCATTGACGCATAGAACGCGGAATGCAGCCCCGAGGCGAGGGTGGCGGCCAGCCGCGCGTGCAGCGTGGTCGAGCCCACGAAGATGGCGAAGGCGAGACTGCGGGGGATGGAGCGGGAGGCGATGACGATGGCCATGGAGAAGGAGAACACCATGCCCACGTTGGCGAAGGTGCGCAGCATCCCCGAGGAGATGCCGAACACGGCGGGGGGCGACGCCTTCATCACCGCCGAGTTGTTGGCGGGGAAGAAGGAGGCCGACCCCGCGCCGTTGACGACGCTCGCGGCGACCACCACCCAGAGGCCGGTGGTGAGGCTGAGATGGGCGTAGATGAAGAGGGCGATCACCTGCACGGCCAGCCCCGCCGTCGCCGGGATCACCGGGCCGACGCGGTCGGCGAGGCGGCCGGCGAGAGGCCCGATGGCGCTGCCGATGACGTAGCCCGGAACCAGCAGCAGGGAGGCGTCGATGGGGGCGAGGCCGCGGGCCCCCTGCAGGTACATGATGACCAGGAACAGCACGGCGAAGTTGGCGAGTCCCTGGAAGAGAGCGGCGAAGAGCGACGGCGCCATCGCCGGGACACGGAACAGGGAGAGACTGATCATCGGCTCGGGATGCGCCCGTTCGATGAGGGCGAAGACGGCGATCATGACGATGCCGCCGCCCAGGAACCCGGCGATGGCGGGGTCGAACGAGGAGGTGGCCAGCTCGGTGATCGACCAGAGGATCCCGAACAGCCCCAGGCCCAGGGTGACCATGCCGAAGACATCGAGCCTCCGCTGCCGCCGGACGCCATGGTCGTGGAGGACGCGCAGGGCGAGGGCGACGGCGCCGAGGCCGATGGGCACGTTGATCCAGAAGATCCAGCGCCAGTCCAGGTAGGTGACGATGACGCCACCGAGCACGATGCCGAGAACCGCACCGACGCTCCAGCCCATGCCGTTGAAGCCGTACGCCCTGCCCCGCCGCTCCGGGGGGAAGAGGTCGGCGATGACGGCTCCGCTGTTGGCGGTGACGAACGCCCCGCCGACGCCCTGGAGAAGGCGGAAGGCGATGATCGACGCCTCGTTCCATGACAGGGCGCACAGCGCCGACCCGATGATGAAGACGACAAAGCCCGCCTCGTACATGCGGACCCGTCCGTACATGTCGCCGAGGCGGCCCACCTGGGTGGCCAGCAGTGTGACCACCAGCAGGTAGCCGATGACCACCCAGATGACGTTGGAGACGCTGACCTGGAGGCCCTTCTCGATCTCGGGGAGGGCGAGCACCACGATGGTCGTGTCCACCGCGGTGATGAGCACCCCGATCATGACCACCAGCAGGCCCAAGCCCGGGTGAGCCGGGGCCGGCCGCTTCTGCCCGCCCTCGAGGGCGCGGGCCGGGCTGGCGCTCATGGCATGGCGGAGGGGAACGGGCTCACCTCCCCAGTATCGCGGACCCGGCCTGAGGAGCGGCGGCCCTGAGTTATGGTTGGCGCCCAGGACCACCTCTCCAGCATCCACGGCGGAGGACACCGGCATGGCCAGGCAGGGGGCGGGCGAAGAGCCGCTGCGGGGCGGCATCGACCTCGGCGGCACCAAGATCCAGGCCGTCGTCGTCTCCGCCTCCAACCAGGTCCTCGGTGAGGCCCGCACCGCCACCCCGACCCAGGGCGGGCCGCCCGCCGTCACGGCGGCGATGGTCGCCACTCTCACCGACGCGGCGACGGCGGCCGGGGTGACCAGCCGGGACCTGGAGGGGGTCGGCGTCGGATCGCCGGGCAGCATCGATCAGGTGGCCGGAACGGTGAGCAGGGCCGGGAACCTCCCCGATTGGGAGGGGACGTTCCCGCTCGGGGAACGGCTCCAGCGGGCCCTCGGCTGCACCGTGCGGCTGGGCAACGACGTCCACGTCGCCAACCTGGCGGAGCAGCTCCTCGGCGCGGGCCGCGGGCACCCGTCGTTCCTCGGCGTCTCCTGGGGGACCGGCGTCGGCGGCTGCGTCATCCTCGAGGGCCGGCAGTGGCAGGGCCGGGGTGCCGCGGGCGAGATCGGGCACATGGTGGTGGTCCAGGACGGGGCCCCCTGCACCTGCGGGCGCAGCGGCTGCGTCGAGGCCTACGCCGGACGGGCGGCCATGGAGCTGACGGCCCGGCGGCGCAACGGCTGGGGGGAGAGGACGCGCCTCTTCCGCATCATGGAGAGGCAGGGCCGGCCGCGCCTCACCAGCGGCGTCTGGGCGCACGCCCTCGATGAGGGCGACGTCATGGCGACCGACATCATGAACCAGGCCGTCGCCGCCCTCGGCACCGGCATCGCCTCGTCCATCAACCTCCTGGACATCGACACCGTGATCGTGAGCGGCGGCCTCGGCATCCGCCTCGGCCAGCCCTACGCCGACCGCATCGCCGAGGCGATGAAGCCCCACCTCTTCCTGGCGGAGCGCGCCCCCCTGGTCAAGGTGGCGTTGCTCGGCGACCACGGGGGGGCCATCGGGGCGGCACTCCTCGTCCTGCCGGCGCCGACCCCCACCCGGCGCCGGTCGGACCTCAGCACCGCCAGGTCCTGACGCGGCCTTGATTTCCTGAGGCCTCCTCCCGCAGAATTCATCCTGCGTTGAATTAGCCGGGGTGCCCGGGGAGGCCAGCCATGTGGGCGATGATCGTCAAGGAGTTCCGGCAGCTGCGGCGTGACCGCAGGACCGTCGCCATGATGGTCGCGCTGCCCATCCTGCTGCTGGTCATCTTCGGCTACGCCGCCAGCTTCAACGTGACCAGCATCCCCACCACCGTGTCCGGCCCCGAGGCCCGACTGGTCGCCGGGCTGCTGCGCGCGCCGTTCGACGTGACCTCGGTGGACGTCTCGGGCACCCGGGCGCAGGCGGTGACGGCGCTCACCGACGGCGACACCGCGGCCGCCGTGGTCACCGGTCCGCAGGGGGCCACGGTGCTCCTCGACGGCACCCAGCTGTTCACCGCGCAGGCCGCCCTGCGAGCCGTCGACGAGGCCGGCGCCCACCTGCCGCCCGGTTTCACGCTGCAGGCGCAGGTGCTCTTCAACCCCGGGCTGACCACCTCGGCGGTGATGGTGCCCGGCCTGGCGGCCATGATCCTGCTCTTCATCGGCACCGTCATCACCAGCCTCGGGGTCGTCCGGGAGCGCCAGGCGGGAACGCTGGAGCAGCTGGCGGTGATGCCCTTCCGGCCCCGCGACGTGTTCCTCGGCAAGATCGCCCCCTACTTCGCCGTCGGGGCCGTGGACATGATCCTGGTGGTCGCGGTCGGCATGGCGCTCTTCGACGTGCCCTTCCGCGGCTCGATCCTGGTGTTCGGCCTGGGGGCGCTGCTCTTCCTCTTCGTCGCCCTCGGCATCGGCGTGCTCATCTCCAGCGTGTCGCAGAACCAGGGCCAGGCGATCCAGCTCGCCCTGATGACGCTGCTGCCCCAGATCATGCTGTCGGGCCTGATCTTCCCCCTCACGTCGATGGCGGCCGGAGTGCGCTGGATCGGCTACCTGCTGCCGCTCACCTACTTCGTCGAGATCGCCCGGGGGGTGATGCTGCGGGCGACGCCGATCACCTCCCTGTGGCAGCCCTTCCTCTACCTCGCCGTCATCGGCGCCGTGGTGGTGACACTGTCCACGCTGCGCTTCCGCCGCCTTCTCGGCGCGTCATGAGCTGGGGCGTGACGGACCTGACGGTCCGCTTCGGAGCCCGCATCGCCCTCGACGGCGTCTCCCTCGACGCCGCGGAGGGGCACGTCACCGCCGTGGTCGGCGGCGACGGCGCAGGCAAGTCGACCCTCCTGCGCGCGCTGGTGGGAGCCGTGACGCCCACCTCCGGCCGGGTCCGCAAGCCGGACGTCCGCGCCATCGGCTACCTCGCCCCCAGCTCGGGCATCTACCCCGACCTCACCGTCCAGGAGAACCTCGCCTTCGCGGCCGCCGCCTACGGGGTGCCCCTGGCGGAGGCGGAGAGCCGGACCGACGGGTACCTGGAGCGCACCGGGCTGGCCGCCGCGCGCGACCGCCTCGCCGGGAACCTCTCGGGGGGGATGCGGCAGAAGCTCGGGGTCATCCGCGCCCTGATCCACCTTCCCCGCCTGGTCGTCCTCGACGAGCCCACCACCGGGGTGGACCCGGTGAGCCGGGCCGACCTCTGGTGGCTGCTCGCCCGGGCGGCGGCGGGCGGCGCCGCCGTTGTGCTCGCCACCACCTACCTGGACGAGGCCGAGCGGTCGGCCGCGGTGTTGGTACTGGACGCCGGCCGCACCCTCGCCGAGGGCACGCCCGAGGCCATCGCCGGGGGGACCCCGGGGCGGATCACCGAGGTGGCGGAGCGGCCCCGGGGCGATGCCGCCGCCCTCTCCTGGCGGCGGGGCTCCCGGTGGCGGGTGTGGACGCCGCAGGCCGGGCCCGGCGGCGCTGGGACGGCACCGGACTTCCAGGACGCGGTGATGGTGGCGGCGCTGCGCCGGCAGGCGGCTGCCGCCGCGCCGGTGGGGGAGCGGCGATGACCGGCACGCTGGCGCAGAGCCTCGACGCCAGCCGCAGGTTCGGCGACTTCCTCGCCGTGGACTCGGTGACGCTGGGCGTGGAGCCGGGTGAGGTGGTCGGCCTGCTCGGCGCCAACGGCGCGGGCAAGACGACGCTCATCCGTCTCCTCCTCGGCCTGCTCGCCGTCACGGGCGGCGAGGTCCTCCTCTTCGGCGCAGCCCCTTCGCGCGAGACGCGGCGCCGCATGGGTTACGTGCCGCAGGGTCTCGGCCTCTACGACGACCTGACGGCGACCGAGAACCTCGCCTTCGCCCGCGCCGCCTTCGGGGGCGCCGGGGCGGCGCACCGGCCCCCGGCGGGCGTCCGTGCCGACGTCCCGGTGGGAAGCCTCCCCCTCGGGGAGCAGCGCCGCGTCGCCTTCGCCCAGGCCCTGGCCCACGACCCTGACCTGCTCGTGCTCGACGAGCCGACCTCGGGCGTCGACCCGCTGGCGCGGGCCCGGCTCTGGGAGACCATCCGGGACGCGGCCGACCGGGGCGCCGGCGCACTGGTCACCACCCATCACATGGACGAGGCGCAGGAGTGCGACCGGCTCGTCGTCATGGCCGGCGGCCGGGTGGTGGCGGCGGGAGGCGTCGCCGACATCGTCGGCGGCACCCGCGTCGTCGTCGTCGAGACGGCGGAGTGGACGCGGGCCTTCGAGGCGCTGGAACGGGCCGGGGTGCCGGCCGCCCTGGTGGGCCGGACGCTCCGCGTCCCCGACCTCTCCGTGGCGCGGGTGGGCGCGGTGCTGGACGGCATCGGCACCCGGCTGAGCGACGCGCCCGCCACGCTGGAGGAGCGCTTCCTCCAGCTCACCGCCGGCGGCGGCCGGGAGGCGGGCGGGTCCGAGGGCGGCGGGTGAGCCCGAGGACGGGGCGCCGTGCCGGCGGCGCCGACACCCGGACGGCGATCGCCGCGGCGGCCCGGGAGGAGTTCGCCCGCAGCGGCTACGACGCCGCCACCATCCGGGCGATCGCCCGGGACGCCGGGGTGGACCCGGCCCTCGTCCACCACTACTTCGGCACCAAGGAGAGGCTCTTCGTGGCGGTCATGCCCTTCCCGGCCGTGCCCAGCGAGATCCTGGCAGAGGTCGTCGCGGCCGGTCCCGACCGCTGGGGGGAGATGATCGCCCGCATCGTGGTGGGCCTGTGGGAGAACCCCCAGGTGAGCGCGACGATGCTCGCCCTGCTGCGCTCGGCGACGTCGAGCGACACGGCGACGAAGATGCTCCGCGAGTTCGTGACCACCGCCATCCTCGGCCGCCTGGCAGATGCTCTCGGCGTCCCCGACGCAGCCTACAGGGCCTCCCTGGTGGCCAGCCAGATCGTCGGCATCGGTGTGGCCCGGTTCGTCCTCGGCCTCGAACCGCTCGCCTCCGTCGGCGGCGACGATCTCGTGGCGGCCATCGCCCCGACGCTGCAGCGCTACCTCACCGGCGACGTCCGCGCCTGAGTCGGCCCCGCCGCCCGCCTGGTAGCCTTGCCCGGTGCGTCCCTACCGGCGGCTGGGCGATGTGCCAAGGAAGCGCCACATGCTCTTCAGCGTGGATGGCGCCCCCCTCCACGAGGAGCTGGTCAGCCGCGAGGGCTTCAGCGGCCCCTCCTCCCTCCTCTACCACCGCCACCTGCCCGAGTCCGCCGCCGACGTCAGCGAGGGGCCGGGCGACGAGATCGCCATGGAGTCGGAGCAGGTGCACGAGCACGCCCATCTCGAGGGCTTCCGCCTCCAGGCGCACGGCGACATGGTCACCGGCCGGCAGTGGCTGCTGGTCAACGACGACGTGCGCATCGGCCTCGCGGTGCCGGCGCAGGAGCAGAAGGCCCTCTTCGTCAACGGCTCCGCCGACGAGGTCCTCTTCGTCCAGCAGGGGTCAGGCCGCCTGCACTCGCAGTTCGGTCTCCTCCCCTTCGACCGGCACGACTACCTGGTGATCCCCAGGGGCACGGTGTACAGGGTCGAATTGGACCATCTGGAGGACACCCGCGTCCTCTGCATGGAGATCGGCGGCCTCGTCGACTGCCCGGACCGCTACCGCTCGCACACCGGCCAGCTCACCGAGAACGCCCCGTACAGCGAGCGCGACTTCCGCGCGCCGCAGTCGCTGGAGCGGGAGGAGGGCCCGGCGCAGCTCTGGCTCAAACGGGGTGGCCGCGTCACCGCCTACTACCTCGACCACCACCCGTTCGACGTGGTGGGGTGGGACGGCACCGTCTACCCCGTCGCCTTCAACATCCACGACTTCGAGCCCAGATCCGGCCGCTTCCGCATGGCGCCACCGGCCCACGAGACCTTCGGGGCACCGGGGGTGGTGATCTCCTCCCTGGTGCCCCGGCGCCTCGACTGGGACCCGGAGGCGAGCCGCCTGCCGTTCCACCACTCCAACGTCGACGCCGACGAGGTCGTCTACCACGTGGACGGAACCTTCACTGCCCATCCCGGGCTGCAGCCCGGGTCGCTCACCCATCATGTCGGCGGGCTGCCGCACGGTCCCCGGCCGGGAGCCGCGGAGGACCCGGCGAAGCTGCCCCCCGAGACCGACGAGGTCGCCGTCCGCATCGACGCGTCGCGACCGCTGCACCGCACCCAGGTGGCCCGGCAGATCGTGGACGCCGGCTACCCCTTCTCCTGGCGGGGCTGGGAGAGCAGGGGCGCGAAGCCGTCGCGATGAGCGAGGTCAGCAGCTGGATCGCCAGCGAGGTCGAGGCGGCGGGCTGGGTGCGGGCGGGTGCCGCGGCGGCGCAGCGCCTGCGTGAGGCCCATGGCGCGACAGCGGTGGCCGACCTCTCCCACGGCCAGCCGCTGGAGGCCCTGGAGCCGGTGCGCCGCGCCTTCCGGGAGGCGGCGGCGTCGAGCCGGCCGATGCGCTTCGGCTACATGCCCAACCTCGGCTATCCCGAGCTGCGCGAGCGCATCGCCGAGGACGTCACCCACCCTGGGGTGACCGCCCAGTCGGTGGGCCTCACCGTCGGGGCCGCCGGCGCGATGTCGATGGCGCTGCGCACCTTCGTCGAGGGCGGCAGCGAGGTCATCGTCAACGCCCCCTACTTCTCCGAGTTCCGCCTCTACAGCGCCGTGGCGGGGCACCGGGTGCGCGTGGCACCGACCCTGGGGGACGGCTCCCTCGACCTCGCCTCCATCGAGGCGGCCCTCGGTGAACGGACCGGGGCGATCATCCTCAACACCCCGGGCAACCCCAGCGGGCACGTGACGACGGCGGAGGAGATGCGGGGCCTCGCCGGCCTGCTGGAGGCGCACCGCCGCCACCACCGCCCCGTGCTCCTCGTCGTGGACGAGGTGTACCGGCGTCTCACCTACCCGCCACACGGCCGGGTGGAGCCCTTCGACTTCTACGACCACACGGTGCTCTGCCGCTCGTTCTCCAAGGATCTCGGCCTCGCCGGCGAGCGCATCGGATACCTCGCCCTCCACCCCTCGATGACGGGTGTGGAGTCGCAGCGCGGCATGGAGCTGTGCCAGCGCGCCCTGGGCTACGTCAACGCCCCCGCCACGGCTCAGCTGGCCCTGCTCGCCCTGCCCAGCTGGGAGGTCGACGTCACCCCCTACGTCCAGCGCCGCGACCGCATCGCCCGGGCGGCGGCGGACGCCGGGCTCGAGGCGGCGGAATGCCAGGGCGGCCTCTACCTCTGGGTGCGCAGCCCCTGGGAGGACACCCAGGCCTTCGCCCGCGCCCTGGAGGAGCACTGCACCGTGGTCGTGCCCGGCGTCGCCTTCGGGGTGCCCGACCACTTCCGGATCTGCTTCAGCCAGGAGTGGACGGCGCTGGAGATCGGGGCGGCGGCGCTCAAGGCGGTGGCCGGCACGCACTCTGGCGGGAAGGGGGGGATTCGAACCCCCGGAGGAGCTTAACGCCCCTCACCCGCTTAGCAGGCGGGCGCTTTCAGCCGCTCAGCCACCTCCCCGGGTGCAGGCCAGTATAGGGTGAGGCGCCGGTGGCTCACGCCCGCCGGGCCTTTCCCGGCAACTCGCCGGCGGCCTATCCTGGAGCCCGTGGCGAGATCACGACTGGAAGTTGCAGAATTCCCACTCGCAGCAATGACCGCCATGACGACCGTGCCCACCAACCAGAGCGAGGACTTCCGGCGCCGCCTCACCGCGGTGGAGGGACGGCTCGAGGCACTCTCGGTCTGCCGGCTCGAGGGACGCACCGAAGCGGACAGCCACGGCGAGCGATGGGACGCCCCCGCGCTCTGGGCGCATCTCGCCGAGGTGATCCCCTACTGGATCGCCCAGGCGGAGCGGGTGCTCGCCGCCCGGACCTTCGAGCCAGTGCCGTTCGGCCGGACCCCTGGGAGCCCCGAGCGCTTCGAGGCCATCGAGCGGCACCGGCACCGGGGCCAGCTGGCCCTCTGGCACGACGTGCGCGAGGACCTCTGCGACCTGCGCGCCTTCCTCGACGAGATCCCCGCCAGCGGGTGGCAGCTCAAGGGGCTCCACCCGGCCCTGGGGCCGATGACCGTCACCGAGATCGTCGAGGAGTGCCTGGTCAGCCACCTGGAGGAGCACGCCAGCCAGCTGGAGAGCCTGCGCGCGACGTAGCGCATGGGAGGTCCGGCGCCCGCGGGTTGCTACTCTCTCCTGCGGCCGTGGCGGGACCGTCCGCCGGGCCGCACACCGGGAGGACGGGAACTATGACCGTGGGTGCTGTGACCATCACCATCGACCCCGGTTCGATCCTGATCTGGGCCGTCATCGGCCTGGTGGCGGGGTACCTGGCGAGCCGGGTCGTCACCGGCCACGGCATGGGCGTGGTGGCAGACGTGGTGGTGGGTCTGGTCGGCGCGCTCGCCGCGGGGTTCCTCGCCAACCTCGTCGGCGTCAGCTTCAGCATCGCGGGCCAGCCGATCATCACCGACATCGTCGTCGCCTTCGTCGGCGCCGTCATCCTCCTGGCGATCGGCCAGGCGCTGACCGGGAGCCGCCGCCGGCGTCGCTGACGGGCGGGGTGTCACCGGAGATTCGCGCCCCCGCTCCGGGGTCTCGGCCGGGGCACGCCTCTCCACCTCGGGCCCCAGCCCATAAGATGAGAATGCGCCGCGGAGGGATGCCGGAGCGGTTGATCGGAGCGGTCTTGAAAACCGCAAGGGCCGCCAAGCCCTCGGGGGTTCGAATCCCTCTCCCTCCGCCAAGAACAAGGCAATGGACATTGTGACTGGCTCACAGCGTTCACCCTGATCAGTGCGGTTGGTTCTGGCCATCCCACTAACGCTGCCACGTCAGCAAGAGCGAGGTCGGCCGGATCTGCGCCCAACTCGACGAGGAGCTGGCCGCCTTGCGGGAGCGACCTCTCGACGACGCGGCGTATCCGTACATCTGGTTCGACGCCACCCACCACAAGGTCCGCCAGGCCGGCCGGATCGTCAGCCAGGCCACGGTGATCGCCGTCGGCGTCCGGGATACGGGGGAGAAGAGCGTGCTGGGGCTGATGTCCGGGGCGGCCGAGACCGAGGCCTTCTGGCTGGAGTTCTGCCGCAGCCTGATCCGCCGCGGCCTGGGCGGGATCCAGCTGGTCATCTCCGACGCCCACGAGGGCCTGCGCAGCGCCCTGGCCCAGTGCTTCACCGGTGCCACCTGGCAGCGCTGCCGGGTTCACTTCCTGCGCAACATCGGCGCAGCGGTGCCCGCGACCCACGCCCCGGCGGTGCTGGCGCTGACCCGGACCATCTTCAGCCAGCCCACCGCTGAGACCGCCCACGAGGCGGTGAGCCACGCCCTCCAGCTGCTGGAGCCCCGCTTCTCCAAGGCGGCGGAGCTGCTCCGCAAGGCCGAGGCCGACGTGCTCGCCTACATGGCCTTCCCGGCCGACCACTGGCGCTCCATCTCCAGCACCAACGCGATTGAGCGCCTGAACGCCGAGATTGACCGTCGGGCCAAGGTGGTGGGCATCTTCCCCAACACCGCCAGCCTGCTCCGTCTCGCCACCGCCGTCGTCCAGGACCAGCACGATGAATGGCAGGACGACCGCCGCCTCTTCAGCCAGCACAGCATGGCCCGGCTGCTCCACCCCGACGGCCCCCCGCTGCTCACCAACCCGCTCACGGAGGGCTTCGCCGCTTAGCTCATCGACCTCGCCAGAGCTCCACGCAATTCACACCACGAGAGGGGACTTGACCTCCAGGCGCTGAGATGGCCCTGACGGAACTGCCCTCTTGGTGACCGAGGCAACGCGGATACCGCCTATCTGAGGAGGGGCGAAGCCCGACATACTGAGCGAGACCGTGTGCCTATGCATGATGGGCTGACTATCAAGAACGCCTAGCACATCGAGGCCCGGTTTGGATAGACGCATCCGTCCCTAATGAGAGGGACATCCGGGAGTTGCAGGTCGCAAGGCCAACGCTTCAGCGTCCTCTCGTCATGGTCGAAGACCCGCCGCTCGCGGCGGACTCGGACGATCCGCAGCGATCTGAGGACACGCCAAGCCGCTGCGCGGCGGTCGGGAGAGGGGATTCGGGTTCTGCAGAGCCACGGGGCGCGCCAAGCCCAAGTGCCAGGAAGCATCCGTCTCCTCCGATGTCGACCGACACCGGCCGAACCTTATGCCGCTACCAGAAGGAGTGCGCTGCCATAGCCTGGCTCCAGGACGAGCTGTTTCAGGCGAGACGCGACCTGGAGGCCCTCACCTTGGCGGCCCGACAGACCGAACCAGAGCGGCGCTCAAAGCACGATCCACCCTCCGGCCCTGGAGCCGGCTTCTCGGTCCGCGACCGACGGCTGGCGCCAAGTCAGCTGGGTCGGGAAGCCGCGGTTGGGGCTCTGACGGCCGGGGGATTGACCGCACGAGAGCGGGAGGTCGCTCTGGCCCTGGCAGGTGGCGCTGTACCGAGGCAGGTGGCTGACCAGTTGGGCATTCGCACCGCGACGGTTCACAAACACCTTGAACATGTCTATTCCAAGCTCGGAGTGCACACGCAGGTCGCGGCGTGCGCAGCCGTTGCCAGCTTGATCGGCCACAGGTCTCAGCCTAGTCAGGATGGTGCCCCCCGGGTCTCAAGCGCGGCCGAGGACTTGGAAGATCCCCATGCGACGCCCCGAGCAGCGGCGGCACCTTCGTAGATCGGCGTATTGACAGGCGATGACACGGCGAACGAGACTCACCCTGGGTGATCGTTCCGATCGACCTACCGATGCTGCAGCACGTCTGTGGCACCCAACCGCGACACGCCTGCGTTCGGAGGGATGAGCAGCCTTGAACCAGCCGAGAACGACGTGCGACGGGAGGGAGACGAAGCGCAACCGGCGCGCCACCCATTACCGATTCGGAAGACTAGCAGCCGCGATGACGCTCGCCGTTGGCGTCAACCTGGTCGTGGCGACTTTCGCCAGCGCAGCGTCCACCGGCAACGGCTGGTGGTGGGGCTCAGACTCGAACTACCCAACAGCCTCAGGCTCTTATCCTGTCCTCGAGCCCCAGAACGGGAGCAACTGGTACGGGGGGTACTTCGCCGAGGTTGGCGGCTACTGGATGGTCTCGCCCTGCAACCAATCCGGCCGAGCAGACAACACCACGGACGTCGCCTCGGCCAACGAGAACTGGATCGACTCAGGCAGCGGGAGCCAATCAGAGGGCGTGATGGGGACAGCCTTGTACTACTTCACAGGCGGTCCTGGCGCCGACCCGAACTACAACGGCACCACGAGTGAGGCCTACAACTGGGGTGTCGCACAAGCCGAAAATGCCGTGAATGAGTTCTACTCACAGGGCCCAAATGTCGCGACAGAGGTCATGGTGTTGGACATGGACACGATCTTCGGCTCGGGTTGGAATGATGTCGACTATCGCTGCGATGACGGTGCTGTAAAGTCGTACGGTGTCGCTGTGCCACTCGACGAGGAGACCTTCGACGGCTTCTGGAACTATATTGCGTTCGACACACCGTTCTGGATGGGCGTCTACACGTCCCCGTCGATCTGGAACTACACCTTCGATGGAGCGTGGGCCCTGCCCGACAACACGCTTGAGTGGACCAACCAGAGCGAGACCGCGTCCCCGTCCGGCCCATCCCCGTGGTGCACGGGGTCGGTCTGTGCTCAGTGGTTTGGAGGTCAGTCCAGCGATCTTGCCTTTGCGTGGCAATACACGACCCCCTCAGCCGGAGACTCCTATGGCGACTTCGACGCGATCGACACGTACACTTTCTACTACGACGAACACTGTGTTCCTTGCGAGTAGGTCCTTGAGCCAGCTGTGAAGGTGGAACTTCGTGTGAACGGCGCGCCAACGAGAGTCACGTTACGCGCAAAGCCTGGCGGCGGGACCAACGTGGGCCAGGGTTGTCGGGGTATCCGGGTTCCGTATCAGCGCACCGACAGGCGCCTCGCCCCAGTCCGCTTGGTGCTAGGCGTGCCGCGGTCAAGATTCGTCCTCCGTGTAAACCAAATCAGCTCTTGAAGACTCGTAGTTCTCAGAATGGAACTCCTGATGCCCGCCCGCATTGCCTCGCAGGACACTTCCTTCGACGACCCTGAGGATGCCGTACGTGCGTTCGGTTCCCAGATGTACGCACTTGCCGTTGCCATCACGGGCAACATCCCAGATGCTGAGGACGCCTATCAGATAGCCTGGCTAGACGCCCTCGGCCATTGGAACCAGTTGAGAGAGAAGTCAAAGCGGCGTCAGTGGCTGGCGTCCATAGTAGCCCGATCGGCCAAACGCACCCGACAGCACCGTGGACTGTGGTTCCGTAGACACACGCTGTTGGACGACGCGCCAGCTTTGTCTCTCGCTATTCATTGGGACCCGACGCTCGGCGCGGCGCTATCGCGGCTCAGCGAGCGGCAGCGCACCGTGATCGTGCTTCACTATGGCCACGGCTATACCCTGGATGAGATCGCCGCGATCCTCGAGTGCCGCGGCGGCTCGGTGCGAGGTCATTTGTCCCGGGCACTTGCAAATCTTCGGAGGAGCCTGCACGATGACGACGCCTGATGTTGATGAGGAGCGGCTCCGGCGTGCACTGAACCGCTTCGTGAAGATCACTCCGCCGGCCGTGGGACGCGAGGCGTTTGCTTCACGAACTGGGAGAGCCAGGCGCCGGGCCGGCACTCTCGCCGTCGCTGTGGGGACACTGCTGCTCGCATCCGGAGTTCTAACTGCCGCCTTAGTGCTGCACGCAAAGCCCGCAGGAACGCCCGTGGGCTTGGCAGCGAGCTCGTCGTCGACAGCCACTCCCTCGCGACCGGCGGTTCAGAGTCCCGTGGCGCTCGGCCCTGCTTGCACCGACGCTTCGGGGCTGACAGTTGCGGAATACGGCGCTATGTCCGACATGACAGGTTACTATCAGGTGTGGACGGTCACTGGTGCTGCATCAGCCTGTTCGCTGAAGGGCTTTCCAAGCGCAGCGGCTGTCGACGGGGCTGGGGCGTCGGTATCGACAGTGCACGTGTCGAGTGAAGCCGGTGTGACGCCGGCTGGGGTGGCCGTTGGTCCGGCGAGTGCGGGAGCATCAACCGCCGTTGGTTCGTCAACTACGACGGCGTCCTTCTACATCGAGTTCCCCGTTTGCTCCGTAAGCCCGACCGAGGCGGCCGCCCCGAGCCCAGAGCCGTACTCCCTTGAGCTGAGTCTTCCCGGGATGTCGACGCGCATCTCCGTCCTTGGTCTGACCACCGATACCTGGTGCTCCTCGCAGCCGGTGATCGTGTCAGCGGTCTCGCAAGGCCTGGTTCTTCCACCTGGATTCACGACGGGCGGATCGCCTGGCACTCTGCTCGGCCCGACGTCGAGCAAGACAGGGCTCGAATCGGCTTCCCCCTAGTTTCTATGAGTCGAGCAATGCGGGAGACTGTCCCTGGAGGGCGGTTTCCCGTATCGCCGGCCAGGGCCTCAGAACCAGGATCCGGAGTCGTGACCGTCACTCCGCGGAAGGTCGCATCCGGTCGCTGGGGTCGTCCTGGAGGCGCCTGGGGTCATGGCTGCAGATTGACTGTCGAACGCTACGCAAGGCCGGAGCACCCCCGTCTTCAGGTTGTCGACCCGGATCTGCCGCGGCGCCGCCCCCAAGAAGCTGAACGCGGCGACGTGCGCCGCCACCCACGCACTCTGGTCGCAGATCAGCACCGGCCACACGAAGGTCATCCGGCTGAAGGGCAGGACCATGACGAAGCCCCACACCTTGCGCGTCCTCTCGTTCAGCCGGTCCTCCCACCGCCCCAGCAGGCCGTAATCGACCTCGGCCACCTCCCCCGGCGGGGTCACCTCCTTGGGCACCGTCACGGCCTCCGGGCCCACTCCCCGGATGTGGCGGCGTACGTAGCGGCGGAAGGTCGACACGCTCACGGTCAGCCCCTGCTCGTCGCACAACCGCTGCCACACCGTCGTCACCGTGCTCGCCGCCAGACCCTCGACGATCGCCACATGGAACCGGACCAGCTCCTGGGTCGGCGGCGCCGCGGCCGGGATCACCCGCTCCGCGAACAGCTCGGGTACTCGCCGCTCCCACTCCGGCCGGCTGAGCGGCGGCCCACCTGGGGCCAGCCCCGCCGCCTCGGCAACCCCCACGATCCGGTCGATCCGGTTCCTCCCCATGCCGAAGCTGCGGGCCAGCTGCCGCCGGCTGCGTCCGGCCTGCCAGTGCTGGAGCACTGCTGCCACGTCTGCCTCCTCGAATCTCCTGCCGGCCATCGCTCACTCCTCGAGCTTTCGGTCCGGCCATCGTCGCTGTGGCACCGGGCGGTCCGATGAGGTCAGGAGGGTGGCCTCATTAGGTGACCGCAAGTGGCCTCATCGCCTGACCGTGAGTGGCCTCATCACTTGACCGCCGACACCCAGGGCCCCGTGGCCGCAGGCTGCCGATCCCCGTCCCCGGCGGGTGACCGGGCGGTCAGTCGAATCGCTCGTGTCCTTCCCCGCGGTGGACGCCATCCCAGTAACCACCCCACTACCCCCAGGCGGAAGTCGGCGCACACTCTAGGCGTTCTAATCTCGGGTTCACAGGGCTACCGAGTTCAATCACCCCTGTTCCTTGCGGTCTTGAAAACCGCAAGCCCCGCCAAGGGCTCGGGGGTTCGAATCCCTCTCCCTCCGCCAGACGAAGGGGGGATTGGTCAGGCGCGCACGGCCACAGCGAAGACCTGGTCGAGCTCCCTCTTGATGACGCCGTAGCACTCGCAGAAGACGGCCTCGAGCCCCTCTCTGTCGAGGATGGTGACGTGGCCCCGGTGGTAGCGGATCAGCCCGGCTGCCTGGAGAACCCCCGCCGACAGGGTGACGGTGGCGCGGCGCGACCCCAGCATCTGGCCCAGGGGCGCGTGGCGCGGGCGAAGCCGGCGACACGTGTGGAACACATCAAACAGGCGCGTGCGCCGCCGTGCCGGCGTGCCCTGCGCAGCGCGGCCCGGCCGGCGAGCTCGTGGGCAAACGGCGAGGGATACGGGAGGCCGAGGCCTGACGGCTCTGGGCAATGGCCGCGACCAGGTGATACAACCACCGGGTCATGCGGCCAGATCCGTCTCGCGCCAGGGTCAGGCGAGGCGGGACGTCGCTGGCCGGCGTCGCGGTGGCGGGTTGCGCCCTCCTGCTGGTGGGTGCCACTCCGCCGGTGGCGCAGGCCGGTACACCGGTCACGCTGGTCGCAGAGTCCTTCAGCGGCTCGACCACGGCGTCGCCCGACTGGGCGACGCCGGCGCTCCCCGTCTTCGGCAACAGCGTCTGCCTGACGGCGGGCACCAACCCGGCGGCGACGCCGATCCCGGGGTGCGCGCTGCCCACGCCGGATGCCCCCGGTGACGGCGTCCTCCAGCTGACCGGCAACGCGCCGACGCACGCGGGCGGCGTCGCCTACTCGCTCAGCCAGCCGGCCGTCTACGGGATCGACGTCTCCTTCGACAGCTATCAGTACGGCGGGTCCGGAGCCGACGGCATCGCCTTCTTCCTCGCCGCGGCGGACCCCTCCGATCCCCAGCCGCCCGCGACCCTGGGGATCCCCGGCGGCGATCTCGGCTACTCGGCCACCGTCACTCCGGCGAACGGGCTGAGTGACGGCTACCTCGGCATCGGGCTCGACGTCTACGGCAACTACACCGTCCCCGCCTTCGAGGGCAGCGGTTGCAGCGATCCGGGCTGGGCCGGGTACTACCCCGACAACGTCAGCGTCCGGGGGCCGGGCAACGGCACGGTCGGCTACTGCATGCTGGCGAGCACCGCGCCCGGCGGGGGGATCACCGGCAGCCTGGACGGCGGGAGCGCCGGTACCCGGACCGGCTCACGGGTTCCCGTCGAGGTCGTCGTCAACCCCACCGGTTCGGCGGTCACCACCGCATCCGGGCTCGACGTCCCGAACGGCGACTACGAGGTGGCCTTCACCCCCATCGGCGCGGGCAGGCAGACGCTGACCGGCGTTCTCCCCACCACGGGGAACGGCCTGATCCCCGACGGCACCATCCCCGCGTCGTGGATCGACCCCTCCACCGGCATGCCATACCAGATCACCTTCGGCTGGGTGGGCTCGTCGGGAAGTCTCTCCGACGACCACGAGATCGGCAACGTGACCAGCACCACCCTGAGCGGAGAGCCGCCGCAGCTCACCGCATCGATCACCGACAGCGCCGCCGGCGCTCCCCGCTACGGAGCGGACATGGACTACGACGTGGCCGTCTCGAACAGCGCGGGAGCCGGCGACGAGGCCGACGGCGTCACCCTGACCGACACCCTCCCCAGCGGGGAGACGCCGCAGAGCGCCGGCCTCGGCGGCACCGGATGGACCTGCTCGATCTCGCCTCCCACCGTCCAGTGCACCAACCCGGGGCCGGTCGCCGCCGGGGGCAGTCTCCCGGCCCTCACCATCCCCGTGCAGGTGACGGCACCGGTGGGGAGCGTGCTCACCGACTCCGCCACGGCGTCGTCGGACGACGCCAGCCCGGCCTCCGGCGAGGACACCGTCACCGTCGCCCTCGACCGGACGTCCTTCAGCGCCGCAGCCTCCCCGCCGGCGGTCTCGTCGGGGAACGGCGTCGCGCTCTCGGCCTCCGGCCTCCCCGCCGATGCCACCGGGACGGTGGGCTTCGCCTCGGCCGGCAGCCCCCTCTGTTCCTCTTCCGTCTCGTCGGGAGCCGCGTCGTGCTCCACCGGAGCGCTGGCTGCTGGGAGCTACCCGGTGATCGCCACCTACTCGGGGGACTCCACCTTCGACGGTTCCACGGCCCGGGCCGACTTCGCCGTGACCCCCGACCCCGTCCTCGGGCTGTCACTCTCCAGCATCCCCGACTCCGCCACCGCCGGGAGCACGTACAGCCTCAGCCTCGGTGGCTCACTGGTCGCCAGCGGGGGACCGGCGTACACGGCCCCAACTCTGACTCTGACCCTGTCGGCGGGTGAGACGTTCGCCGTCATCCCCAGCGGATCCGGGTGGAACTGCGCGCCGGTGGTGGGAGGCACCGCGCTCAGCTGCGACTCCACCGCCACCACACCCATCCCCGCCGGCACGTCGCTGGGCAGCATCTCCGGGGCGATCGACATCGCCGAGACGGCATCGGGCAGCGTGTCGGTGACGGCGGGCCTGGCAGACGCGGCTGACCTGGCCATCGCGGCGGGCGCCGTGGCGTCGATCCAGGTGACGGCGGCGCCCGCGGCCAGCGTCCCCCCGACCGGGTCGCAACCGTCCTCCCCCTGGTGGCCACCGGCGGCACTGCTGATCGTCGCCGGCACCGTCCTCATCATCTGGGGCCGGCGCCGCTCCGGTGCGAGGCCACGGCCGGCCAGTCGCGGCTAGCCGGTGCCCGCCGCTTCCAGCGGTTTCCTCGCCACCACCGCCAGGATGTAGCAGTCCTCGGCCCGGCTATAGAGGCCCCAGTTGCGGGCCACCTCGTCGACGTCGAATCGATTCTTCGCGAGGGAACGACCGGCGTAGTTGAGCCCCTGCGCCGAGACCAGTTCCAGGCCGGCACCGGCGATGAGCCCACGCAGCTCCGGAAGTGTGTACTCGACCTTGTGATCGGGGTCGATGAGCGCCTCCTGCTGCAACCTGGTGACCCGAGCGTTGGGGGTGTCGATGGCGATGTGGCCGCCGGGTTTCAGCACCCGGAAGACCTGGGCGAGCACGTGGGCGCCATCCGCCGGAGTGACATGCTCGATGGACTGCCCCGAGTACACGAGGTCGACCGACCTGTCCGCGTACTCCGACAGATCCGTCATGGAGTGGTAGTGGTACGTCACCTTCCCCAATGGCGTCTCGACAGCGGTGCGGCCATCGGTGGAGCGGTAGATGGCGTGCCGCTCCGGCGATGGGAGGTCGATGATCGTCAGCTCGTCGAACGGATACGGATAGCCGAGCGCCACCATCGCCCCCTGCTCGTTCCACAGGTGCGTGCCGCCGAGATCCAGGATGCGGCGCGCCGGCGGCAGGCTCCTGATGAAGAGGCAGCGCCCGGCATGGATGGAGTAGCCGAGCATCCTCCCCGTGAAGCCGATGGTCTGGAACTCCTCCGAGCCACGGATCGCCTGTGCCAGCTCAGCCCTGGTGAAGGTGAAGTTGTTGAGCCGCGCCACGTTGTCCGCGAGGCCGACCGCATCGACCTTGCGGCGCAGCAGCACCTGGTATGCGAGCCGCACGGCCGTGGACGGCGGCATCGACTCGAAGGTGAGGGGCCGGAGGGCCCAGCCGAGCACCGCGTTCTGGGCGGCGCGGCCGCGGTGATAGACGGCTCGGACGGCCGGCGACCTGCGGGCCAGATCGCGCAGGGACGTGGTCATCGCGCTTTCCCCCAGGGGAAGTAGAAGTCGTCGTCGGCTGCCTCCCACCAGTAGTAGTCGGGAGCCTTCTTGTTCTTGATCGCCACCTTGGTGACCGCGATCGACGCTGACTTGATGCGAGCCGGGTCGACACCCTCCTCGACAAGCCTGGTGCGCAGTTTCTCCAGGAAGTCGCCGGACATGACGAAGGCATCAACGATGAGCAGGGTGCCCCCAGCGTACAGAAGCGGCGCGCGAGGGACGGTGACCAGCCACTTGTTCGTCTCGAATTCGAAGGAGTCGCCTGCCACCACGGTTCCGTGAGTGGCGTCCTTCCACGTGCTCGTCCCGACGAACACCGGCGGCTGACCGGGGAGTCCCTCGACCAGGAGATTCGCGAATGTGGCGCCGGTGAGGCCGGGTGTGATCAACGCGACCGGTGTGCAGTCGCGCGTGATCCGCCTGGCGACATCGGTCGCGGCCGCCTGCACGTCAGCCCATTCCAGCCGCTTGCGCAGGAGGTTCAGGCGCTCGGCCCTGCGCGCGTAGTAGATCGTCGCGCCCAGGCCCAGGGCGGTCAGGGCATAGCCGACGACGATGGCAACGACCGTGCCCATCGCCGCATCTTAGCAGGGGGTTCGGACAGCCTCCCTCCGGTGCGGCTCCCCCCGGCGGCCGGGGCGCGGACCGGGCCGTCCTTCCGGGCCCGGGACCGGTGCGGCCGCGACGAACTCCGCCGCGGCCGCACCATGGCCATCCTCAGGCGGCAGCCACCCTGGCGAACGCGTCCATGAGCCCCTGCCAGCCGTCGCGGGACCCGACCGAGTCGCGGTACTCCTCCCATCCGTCCCCGTGGCGGTCGAGCTTGCTGTGCTCGAGGACAACATGGGTCCGTGACGGGCCCTCGGCGGTGAAGGTCACCTCGACCTCGCTCGTCCTGTCGAGGTCGGTCTCGATCTGCCACCGGCTGGTGAGGTCCCAGCTGAAGACGACCCGGCTCGGCGGCTCGTAGACGAGGACCCGTCCCCAGCGACTCTCCGAGCCGTCCGCTACCCGGTCGTAGACACGGCCGCCCACACGCGGCTCGAAGCCCATCGCCACGACCCCCTCCCGCATCTGGTGATCGTCGGGCCACCAGGTCCCGATGCCCTCGGTGAACACGGAGAAGGCGCGCGCGATCGGCACCTCGACGGTGATCGAGGCGCGCACCGAGGTGCTCGCTGCCCGTGCTGTCATAGTTCCTCCTCCCAGTGTTCGGCGGCCTCCTTGAAGGCGCGCAAGGCGTTGGTCCAGAACCCCTCGAAGTAGTCCCGCAGGGCGTCGACGCCGCCGGGGTCGACGCTGTACAGGCGCCGGTTCGCCACCGGCCGGTCGGTGACCAGGCCCGCCCGCCGCAGCACCCGGAGGTGCTGCGACACCGCCGGCCGGCTGACCGGCAGCCCGCGGGCGATCGTCCCGACCGACATCGGACCGCCGGCGAGCCGCTCGAAGATGGCACGGCGGGTCGGATCTCCCAGGGCCGTCATGCGGTCTCCGTTAGTAGCCACTTACGGTAAGCATAGGCGCACATACGAGGGGTGTCAAGCCGGGGTGGCACGCCGATCGCTCGCCGTCAGCCCGGACACCGACCGCCGTCCCGGCGGCCCCGATTACGATTGGCTGCCCAGAAGCAGAGGGGGCGTCAGCGCCCCCGAGGAGGTGATAGGTGCCCGAGACCGACTCCCGACTGTTCTCTCCCACGCCGCCGCCGTCGCTGGTGCTCGAGGTCGAGCCCGCCCTGCCGGACGCCGCCCGGCGCCACTTCGCCGCGCGCTTGAGCGTGGAGACCGACGCGTCGGACGTCCACCACGATCTGGAGACGGGCGGCGCGGGAATCGTCGTCGCAGAGATGCGCGACGCCGAGGCCTTTGCCGAGGAGCACATCCCGGGCGCCATCAACCTGCCATACCGCCAGCTCACCGAGCAGACCGTCGCCCACCTCCGGCGCGACGCCGTCTATGTCGTGTACTGCGCGAGCCCCGGCTGCAACGCCGGTGCCAAGGGGGCGGCGCGGCTGGCCGAGCTCGGCTTCCAGGTCAAGGAGATGATCGGCGGCCTCGAATACTGGAAGCGTGAGGGGTATCCCACCGAGAAGGGGTAGCAGGGGCCGCGGCCGCCATCGACTACGCTTCCCGCCCATGAACGTGACGCTGCCCGGGGCCTCTGCGGAACGCCCGGTGGAGGGCGGGGCGCGGTGACCACCCTGGTGGTGACCCTCGCCGGAGCGGCCGGCCTCACCGCCCTGGCCGCCACGGTTGGCTTCCTCGTCTACCTGCACACCGTGCCGACCGGCCTCTCCCCTCTCCGCAACGCCGTCAGCCAGTACGGGATCAGCGCGCACCGCGGAGGCTACCGCGGCGCCACCATCGCCTTCGCCATCGCGGGTGCCGCCATGGCCGTCGCGCTGGGCGTCGCGCTGCGTGACCGCAACCCGGGCGCGCTGGTGGCGCTCCTCCTCATCTTCGCCGCCGCCAGGGCGCTGATCAGCTGGTTCCCGATGGACGCACCCGGCGCGCCCGCCACCGGGACCGGCGAGCTGCACAGGGTCCTCGCCTTCGTCGCTTTCGCCGCCGTCACGGCGGCCGCCTTCCTCCTCTCCACCCGGCTCCAGGGATGGAATCACTGGCAGAGCCTGGGGCCGCTGTCGTCGGGATTGGGATGGGCCATGCTCGCCTGCCTGCTGGCCATGCTCATGGCCAGGGACACGCAGCGGTCCCGCCAGTGGTTCGGCGCCGCGGAACGCGCCTTCTACCTGGTCGCCCTGGGGTGGTGCGCCGTCTTCGCGGTGGCGTGCGTCGCATGATCCGCGTCACCGGCGACCCGGCCGGCATCGATCTGCACCTCGCCCACCGATGGCTCGCCTCGACCTACTGGGCGACCAACATCCCGTGGGAGACGTTCGAACGCGCCTGTGCCCACAGCCTCGTGTTCGCGGCCTTCGACGCCGGCGAGCAGGTGGGCATCGCCCGCGTCGTCACCGACCAGGCGACCTTCGCCTGGCTGGCCGACGTCTATGTCGCCGAACACTCCCGAGGCCGCGGCGTGGCCGCCGCGCTGATATCGGCGATCATGGCCGACCCGCGACTGCAGGGACTGCGCCGCTTCCTGCTCGCCACCGTCGACGCCCACGGGCTGTACGAGAGGTACGGTTTCGAGCGGATCGGCGACACCGCGGGGCGCTTCATGTCCAAGAACCGCTCGGCCGCCGAGCTGTACGGGACTGAGCGGCCGGGCCCCTCCGCCTGAGCGCTCCCTATCGCGCCGCCAGCACAGCCGCCCGCTGCGGCGCGGTCAGCGGCTTGACCGCCTCGCGAACCGTCACCCCCGAGGCGCGCGCCGCTCGCGGCAGGAGCCAGCCGTAGACGAGGTCGGGACGCTTCCTCGCCGTCTCGCGCAGCACCCAGCCGATCGCCTTGCGGATGAAGAACTCCTGCTCCTCCAGCATGGCGTCGGCGTACCGGGAGAAGCGGGCGAAGTCGCCGCCGCCGCGCCGCAGCGGCCCGAGCAGCGCGAGCAGCGCCGAGCGGCGGATCCAGAAGTCCTGGTCGGCTGCCCAGCGGTCGAGCACCGCGCCGAGCTCGGCGTGGCGCTCCACCAGCCCGCCGGCGACGATGGCGGCCAGCTCGTCGACCAGGGCCCAGGTCTCCGCCTCGCGGAGCAGACGCTCGACCAGCGCGACGTCCTCCGCCCGGAGCCGGTCGGCGCACATCTCAAGAAGCTCGACGGCGACCCTGCGCCGTTCGTAGAAGGTCCCTGACCACAGCGCCTCCACCAGCGGGATCAGCTCCTCGCGCGTCAGGGCCGGCCGCCGCCTGGCGATCCCCCTGGCCAGCAGGCGCACCGCCGGCACGCCCACTCCGTGGTGGTCGAGCCGGCTCTTGAGGTAGGCCTTCTCGTTTGCGGCGCGCTCCGCCGAGCCCTGGCGGCGGAGCTCCGCATCAACGTCGGCGACGAGCTGATCGACATCCATCGGCCGGTGATCCTACCGCCACCGCATGGGCGGCGTCCCGTCAACCGAGGATGGATGCGAGTGTGCGCGGACGGGACTGTCCCGCCCGCGCACACCGCGTTGCTTCAGATGGTCAGACGCCTTCGAGTGCCGGCTCGTGACCGGGCAGGTGGGGTGCACCCGGATACGGATCCAGGTCCTGTGCCACCTCGCCGTGGATCTCCTTGTCACCGATCTCGAGGTGGCTCTCCGGCGCGCGCAGCGGCACGAAGAGGCTGATCACCTTGATGACGATGAAGGTGGCGACGGCGTCGTAGGCGATGATGAAGCCCAAGGCAAGCGCCTGGACGCCGAGCTGGCGCGCGTTGCCGTAGGCGAGGCCGGTGACGGTCACCGCGGTGGCTCCCGCGGTGGCGGGGTAGACGATCATGGCGGGGTTGGCCATGATGCCGGTGAAGAGCCCGCCCAACGCCCCGGCGACACCGTGGGTGTGGAAGACGCCGAGGGTGTCGTCCACCCTGCGGAAGATGCTGAGCCGCATCGCGTAGTTGATGCTCAGCCAGGGGATGGTTCCCGCCAGCACCCCGAGGAGGAGGGCGGCGAAGCCGTCGATGTAACCGGCGGCGGGGGTGATGGCGACGAGGCCGGCGATCATGCCGTTGATCGCCCCGGCGACGCTCGGCCGCTTGAATCGGACGGCGTCCCAGAACATCCAGGTGCAGAGGGCGGTCGCCGTGCAGAGGTGGGTGTTGAGGACGGCGGCGGCGGCGTCCGCGTTGGCGAAGTACGTGTCACCGCCGTTGAAGCCGCTCCAGCCCAGCCAGAGCAGGCCACCTCCTGCGACGGCCAGCATGAGGTTGCTGGGTGTCGAATGCTGCCGGTCCTTCAGCAGGCGGGGACCGACGACGGCGGCGGCGACGAAGCCGGAGACGGCGGCCGCCACGTGGATGACATAGCCACCCGAGAAGTCAACAGCGCCCATCCCGGAGAGCCAGCCGCCGCCCCAGAGGCTGAACGCTCCCACCGAGTACACCAGGCTGATCCACAGCGGGACGAAGATGGCCCACGCCTTGAAGCTGATGCGGCCGAGCAGGGAGCCGCCCAGGATGATGACGGTGATGGCGGCGAAGACGAACTGGAAGTAGACCAGCGTGCTCATCGGGAAACGGATCCCCGGGATCAGCCCCGACAGCAGCGGGATGCTCGCCTGCTGCTCCAGCGCCTGCGCGGTCATGGTCGGCTTGGGGATGCCCACCACGCTGGTGAGCGGCCCCAGGTGGGCCGGCGAGCCGAAGCTCATGTTGTAGGCGAACAGCGTCCAGACGATGAGCGTCATGGCGAACGCGTACAGGACCATCAGCGAGGAGTTGACGGCCCACTTCCGCTTCATCAGCCCCGCGTAGAGGATGGCGAGACCGGGGATGCTCATGATCCCGACCAGCGTGGCCGCGGTGAGCTGCCACCCGTTGTCTCCAGCGTTCAACCAGCTTGGATCCGGCACCAGCATGTCGCTCATCCTCCCTTCGTGCGACTGGGCTGAAAGTTGCAACGATGCTAAGGCGGGTTGGACCCTGCGCCCAATGGGCTGGGCGCACAATCGGCGCCCCCTGCGAATTGGTCGGCGAGCCCGAACGCCGCCCGGGGCCGGGGGGATCGAGGCGCAGCCTTGACGCGAGCGGTACTGGTTGTCCATCCTGAGACGGTGCGCATCGCCACGTGGAACGTGAACTCCGTGGTGGCGCGGCTGCCACGCCTCCTCGACTGGCTGGCCACCGCGCACCCCGACGTCCTCTGCCTCCAGGAGACCAAGGTCGCCGACGCATCCTTCCCCACCGCCGTGATCGAGCAGGCCGGCTACGAGGTCGCCACCCATGGAGGCAGCGGCCGCTGGAGCGGGGTCGCCCTCCTCTCCCGGGTGGGACTGCGGGACCCGGTGCAGGGCTTCGCCGGCGAGCCGAGCATCACCGAGGTGGAGGCCCGGGCGGTCGCGGCGACCTGCGGCGGGGTCCGCGTGTGGTCGGTCTACGTGCCCAACGGACGCACCCTCGACAGCCCGCACTATGCCCACAAGCTGCGCTGGCTGGAGGCACTGCGGGCGGCGCTGCGCGACGAGATCGCCGCGCAACCCGGCGGCCTCGCCGTGTGCGGCGACTACAACATCGCCCCGACCGACGACGACGTCTGGGACCCGGCCGACTTCCAGGGCTCCACCCATGTGAGCCTCCCCGAGCGCCAGGCGCTGGCCGCGCTGCTGGAGCTGGGCTTCACCGACGTGCCGCCCCGCGCCCTCAAGGGCCGGCCCTTCACCTTCTGGGACTACCGCGGCGGCAACTTCCACAAGGGCCTGGGCATGCGCATCGACCTGGCGCTGCTGAGCCCAGGACTGGCCTCGAAGGTGACCGACGCCCACATCGACCGCGAGGCCCGCAAGGGCACCCTGCCGTCGGACCACGCCCCGCTGGTCGTCGACCTGGACCTGGAGCCGGCAGAAAACTGATAGCCGCTGCCTATTGACACTTCCTTCGGTTGATAGTTACCATCAGATCCTAGTAACCATCAAAAGGAGGTGAGAGCCATGAACCTGGCAGCAGCCACGGGGCGCCCGGGGGCCGCGAGGTGGTGGGCCCTGGGGGCGGTCATGCTCTCCGTCCTCGCCGTCGGCCTCGACGCGACGGTCCTCAGCGTCGCCCTCCCCACCCTGGCCTCGGCCCTCCACGCCTCCGAGACGGACCTCCAGTGGTTCTCCTCCGGCTACCTCCTCGTTCTCGCCGCGGCGATGCTGCCCGCGGGGCTCCTCGGCGACCGGATCGGGCGCAAGCGCGTGATGGTCGGCTCCCTCCTCCTCTTCGCCCTGGCCTCGGCGGGGTGCGCCGTGTCGCGGACGCCGGGCGAGTTCATCGCCGCCCGGGTGGCGCTCGGCTGCGCCGGCGCGCCGCTCATCGTCATGGCCATCTCCGCCCTGACCGTGCTCTTCACCGAGAAGGAACGCCCCCGGGCGGTGGGGGTCTGGGCCGCGGTCAACTTCCTGGCGCTGCCCATCGGCCCCATCCTCGGCGGCTTCCTCCTCACCCACGCCTGGTGGGGATGGGTCTTCCTCATGAACGTGCCCGTGGCCCTGCTGGGGCTCCTCGCCGTGGTGTTCCTCGTCCCCGAGTCGCGGTCGGAGGAGACGCCGGGGTTGGATCCGGTCGGGATCGGTGTCTCCGCCGCGGGTCTGGTCGGCCTGACATACGGGCTGATCCAGGCGGGCGAGTACGGCTGGGGGACCGTCAACGCCATCGCCCCCATGGTGCTGGGCATCGCCCTGCTCGCCGCCTTCTTCCCCTGGGAGCGGTCCCTTGAGCGACGCGGTCGCCAGACGCTCGTCGATCTCGAGCTTCTCCGCAGCCGCGCCTTCAGCGGGGGCGTCGTCATCCTCGCCGTCGCCAGCGTGGCCATGGTGGGGGCGCTCTTCACCCTGCCGCAGTACTTCCAGGGAATCGTCGGCACCGACCCGATGGGGAGCGGCATCCGCCTCCTGCCCATGATCGGCGGGCTCATCCTCGGCGCCCTGCCCTCGGACCGGATCACGGCGCGGTTCGGCCCCAGGGTGACGATCTCCGGCGGCTTCGCCGTCATCGGCGCGGCCCTCCTCCTCGGCTCGACGACGAGCCTCGGCACCGGCAGCGGCTTCACCGCCGTGTGGGTGGCGATCTTCGGCCTGGGCATCGGCCTCGTGTTCGCCCCCACGGCGACGACGGCTCTCAGCCAGATCAGCGCCGAGCGCAGTGGGGTCGGAAGCGGCGCCCTGCAGGCCCTGAACAAGCTTGGCGGCCCCCTCGGAGCGGCCGTCTTCGGCAGCGTCCTCAGCACCGTTTACGTGGCGCAGGTCCCCCTGGCCGGGCTGCCCGCGACCCTCGCGGCGGCCATGAGGTCCAGCCTCGTCGGCGGTCTGGCGGTGGCACGCGGGCTCGGCTCGGCACCGCTGGCGCAGGGCGTGCGGATCGCCTTCGTCCACGGCATGGACGCCGCGCTGCTCGCCTCGATCGGGTTCGCCGCCCTGGGCATCGTGCTGACCGTCGTCCTCATGCCCTCCCGCCTGCCGAGGACCAGCCCCACCACCTCCCCGATGACGGCTACGATCGGCGCGGCAGCGTCGGAACGGGCGCAGTGAGGAACCAGCTGAGATGACGTCATCAGACCCGGTCGAAGCTCCCACCCTCGGGCTGCGCGAGCGCAAGAAGGCGAGGACGCGCGACACGCTTCAGCGCGAGGCCATGCGCCTGTTCCGTGACCAGGGCTATGACGAGACCACGGTGGAGGAGATCGCCGCGGCGGCCGAGGTCTCGCCCAGCACCTTCTTCCGCTACTTCCCCACCAAGGAGGACGTGGTCCTCCGCGACGACTACGACACGCTGATGATGGAGGTGTTCCTCGCCCAGCCGTCCGGCCTCACGCCGCTGAGGGCCGCGCGGTCGGCCATCCACACCATGGCGGAGATCTTCGCCAATCTCTCCCGCGACGAGCTGGAGCTGGAGCAGATCCGCATCGCCCTGACCTTCTCCGTTCCCGACGTGCGCGCCCGCTGGATGGAGGAGTTCGCCCGAGCCTTCGGCAAGTTCGCGGAAGGAGTGGCCTCCCGCGCCGGCCTGACCCCGGACGACCTCCGCGTCCGCACCTTCGTCGGGGCGCTGCTCGGCGTCATGGTGGTCGCCTTCGAGCCGCTGGCCAGGGACCCGAGCGCCGACTGGATGGACATCCTTCCCACCCTCGACGAGGCCCTCGGCTACCTCGAGGCCGGCCTGCCCCTCTGAGCCCGATCCGCCACATCCCCACCCCATCCGAGGCGAGATGACATCCAGCGGAGAAGCGGCGTAAGGTGAGGACATGCACCTCGCCCGTCACCCCCTCTCCGCCGTCCTCCTCGTGCTCGTCGTCCTCTTCGTCGTCTTCCTCGTCCTGCCGGCACTCCTCTTCGTCTTCCGGCTCATCTTCGACCTGCTGGTCATCCTCGCCATCGTCTGGGTGGTGATGGAGCTGGTGCGCTTCCACCACAACTACCGCAGCCGCTCCTAGGGGCGGGACGCCGTCCCCCCGCCGGCCGGCTCGCCGATTGCGTGGGGCGCGGTCCGGTCAGGCGGCCGGCTCGCCGAGCGGCACGCGCCGTGCCGAGCGCAGCCGCCGGAGCAGGTAGCCCATGGTCAGGAAGGGGAGCACCAGCAGGACGAGCAGACCGGCCCAGAGGAGCACCGTCACCGGCCACGGCAACCCGCCCGTCATGACGCAGGTCAACTGGAATTCGGGAGGGCTCACCACGGCCCCGGCCGGCTGGATGATCGGGGTGGCGTGGCATGAGGCCGTCGACCCCTGGGTGACGGCGCCCGCGACGAGGGCGACGGCGAAGAGCCCCAGCCCTCCCGGCGGCAGGAGCGTGCCGACCAGCTTGTCCCGGGTGTTCCAGGCCGAGGAGATCCAGAGCAGCACGACGCCGATCGCCCAACCCACGAACGGCAGGATCAGGCCGCCGATCGGCAGCAGGACGAGGGCGGCGACCTCCACCGCTCCCACGCGCCGTGGCACCGCAGGGCCCATCTCGGCGGTGGCGATCTCGGCCGGGTCGCCGAGACGGTCGAGGATGGCGCGCACGTCGCGGTCACCCTCCGAGCCCAGCTGGGCGCGAGCACTGTCGATGTGCTCGCGCATCTCGCCGACCAGCTCGCGGCGGCGCGACCCCGGCAGGTCACGCAGCTCGCAGTCCAGCCGGCCCAGGTAGTCGCTGACCAGCGCGTCGCCAGCAGCCGTCGTGGTCATGTGGCCTCTCCCGTCAGGATGCGGTCCACCGCATCGCGAAACCGCTGCCATTCCTCGTTGAAGACGTCGAGTGCCGCCCTCCCCCGCGGACCGAGCGAGTAGTACCGGCGCGGGGGGCCGCTCTCCGACTCGCGCCAGACCGTGTCCACCAGCCCCTCACGGCGCAGTCGCCCGAGCAGGGGGTAGATCGTCCCCTCGCTGGTCACCAGGCCGTCCATGCCGCCGAGCGTCCGGACCAGGTCGAAGCCATACCGCTCCCGCTCGCCAAGCAGCGCCAGGACGCAGTACTCCAGGGCCCCCCGGCGCATCTGCGCGATCAGGGGGTCGCGGGCCTGCGGGTTCGGTACCATGCCGCGCATGGTACCCGGCCGAGCATGGGAATGCAAGGCAGCGGCGGGGGCGCACCGAGGACTGCCACCGTGAGGCGCCGCACCCGGATCGCCGTCCTCGCCGGGCTGGCGTCTTCCCCGGTCATCTCCACCTTGCTCAGCCTCGGGTTCGTCGCCGGCATCGCGGCGCTGACGGGGACCGGCCGCCCGACGGCGGCCTGGGTGACCGACCTGGCGCCGGTCGTCCTCGCCACCCGGCCGGCTCTGCGTCTCTCCCACCGCCTCAGCGGTGCGTTCCGCCGGCTCCTCCTGCCTCCGGCCTGACCTCGCGCGGCCATTGCTCCACTTGACGTGAACGTAACAATCTGGTAGCGTCGGCCTATCCGGGGCGGAGACGACACGTCAGGCGCCCATGAGTGAAGGGGGTCCGCAGCATTGTCGTGGTTGAAGCGGCAGCCGCATTCCAAGCCGGGTGACCTGGTCGGCACGGCCTACTGGCCGGGCAATCCCAGCTCCGCCCCGTGCTTCGTGACCGGCTGCGACGGCGCCGACCGCGTCACCTGCGACTACCGCGACCGCCGCGGGGCCGCCTGCCCGACCTCCTGGTGCCGCGCCCACGAGACGGTGGTGGATGGGCAGCACCTCTGCCGCCGCCACGCCGGCCTGGTGCGGGCCCTGCGCCCCGAGGAGCTGCGCGGGGAGATCGCCCCACCGGACGTGGAGAACCGGACCCCGGCGCTGGTCGTCTACGTGGCCGACCACCTCGACACCCGCATCCGGACGCTCCTCGAGGAGATGCGCCGGCCCGAGCGCGGCGAGACCATCAGCACCGAGCCGCTGATGCTGGTCACCCTCCCGCCGGCGATCCGGCGCTGGAACCTGAGCTGGACCCTGTACGACAACACCGGCATGACCCTCCGCATCGGAATCGACGTGGAGGAGAACCAGGACACGGAGCTGGCGCTGCGGGTGAACAGCCGGGTCATCGCCCGGGTCGTCCCCCCCTGGATCTCGCGCCGCAAGGCGGGGCTGCCGCTCACCGGAGAGGACGACCCGGCCGATCGGGAAGCCTTCTACGACGGGCTGATCGCCCTCTACTTCCGCCCCGCGGCGGAGGCGGAGGCGCGCTGGATGCGGCGCTGGGAGGCGTCGCTCCGGGCGCCGCACGCGACGCACTCCTTCTGAGGCCTCCGGCTCAGCGCTCCGGGGTGGGCACCGTGTAGCCCAGGGCGCGCAGCGCCCGGCGGTACTTGGAGCTGCTCTCGGGCGGGCCGGCGCCGGACTCGCGGAGGCGGGCAGCCACGCGGTCGGTGAGGGCCTCGGCGTCGCCCTTCACCTCGACCTCCAGCTCGCGGAAGCGCTCCACGGCGACGCCGTCGGGACTGCAGATCTCGACGTCGTCGTCCACCACCTCGGCACCCCCCGGGGAGGGGCCGGCGCCCACCTCGCGCACGGTGACCACATGGCGGGCGGCGCGGAGCAGGGCGACCGGGTGGAGCGCCCCGGTGTCGATCTCCGCGGGAAGCAGGTCCAGCAGGTCAACCGGGGGCGAGGCGGGACCGCCGGGGACGACGTGCTCGGTCCGCACCAGCCGGTCGCCGTCTTTGTGGCCGTCTGTCTTCACCGTCCAGACGCCGGGCTCGGCGGGGAGGTCGCGCCGGCAGCGATGGCGCAGCCCGAAGCCTCCCCCCACCAGCTCCAGAGCCTCGGTGTCCCAGTAGGTGGTCTCGATCAGCTCCACCCCGGAGTCGTCGGCCGTCACGCCGTCCAGGGCGCCGAGATCGGGGAGCACGAAGCCCTTCCCGGCGCTGAGCTTGATCTCCCTCTCCAGGTTCAGCTCCACGCCCCGATTATCCCCGCGAACCGGCGGCGTCAACCGGGGACCGGCTCACCGCCTCACCCCGGCGGGACGAGCCGGGTCACGCCCCCCATGTACGGCCGGAGCACCTCGGGCACGTCGACGCCGCCGTCCGCCCCCTGGTAGGTCTCCAGGATGGCGTCGAACACCCGGGGGATGCCCAGACCGCTGCCGTTCAGCGTGTGGACGAAGCGGGGCCGCTCGCCCGCCGCCGGACGGTAGCGGATGCCCGCCCGCCGCGCCTGGAAGTCCCCGTAGACGCTGCAGGAGGAAACCTCCAGCCACCGCCGCATCCCCGGGGCCCAGGCCTCCAGGTCGTAGGTTTTCGCCTGGGCGAAGCCCGTGTCGCCGGTGCAGAGCAGCAGCACGCGGTGATGGATGCCGAGCCGCCTCAGCAGGGTTTCTGCATGATGTGTCAGCAACTCCAGCTCGTCCGCCGAGCTCTCGGGGGTGACGAAGCGGACCATCTCCACCTTGTCGAACTGATGCAGGCGGATGTAGCCGCGCGTGTCCTTGCCCGCCGCCCCCGCCTCGCGACGCCAGCAGGAGGTGTGGGCGACATGGCAGATGGGAAGGTCGGCGCCGTCGAGGATCTCGTCGCGGTACAGGTTGGTGACCGGCACCTCGGCGGTGGGGATGAGGAAGAGGTCGTCGTCGGTGCGGTAGGCCTCGTCCTCGAACTTGGGCAGCTGGGCGGTGCCGACCATGCACTCGCGGCGCACCAGCGAGGGGGGCGTCACCTCGCTGTAGCCGTGCTCCAGGGTGGCGACGTCGAGCAGCCAGGTGATCAGGGCGCGTTGCAGGCGGGCCCCCTGGCCGCGCAGGATGGCGAAGCGCGCGCCGCTGATCTTGGCGGCGCGCTCGAAGTCGAAGATGCCGAGCCGCTCGCCCAGTTCGTGGTGGGGCAGGGGCTCGAAGTCGAAGGCGGGCGGCTCGCCCCAGTGGCGGACGGGGAGACTCTCCGTCTCGTCCGCGCCCAGGGGGACCGAGGGGTCGGGCGGGTTGGGGACGTACAGAAGCAGGGATTGGAGACGGGTCTCCATGTCGCCCAGCTCCGCCTCGCCGGCCTGGATCGACTCCTTCAGCGCCGACAGCCTTCCCATCTGCTCGTCGGTGGGCTTGCCGCGAACGGCGGACGACGCCCGGCGGCGCTCCGCCTGTTCCTGCTCGACCCGGGTGCGCAGCCGCCTGGCGCTGGCGTCGAGCTCAAGGATCTCGTCGACGGGGGCGGACTGCTTCTTGTTCCTCGCACCCAGGCGGAATCGGTCGGGGTCCTCCCGAAGATCCTGCAGAGGGATCACGTGTCAGCCTCCGAGTCGGCGACCGGCCGCATGGTGGGGAAGAGGAGCACGTCGCGGATGGTGGCGCTGTCGGTGAGCAGCATGACCAGCCGGTCGATGCCCACCCCCAGGCCCCCGGCGGGCGGCATCCCCGCCTCGATGGCCTCCAGGAAGTCCTCGTCGAGGGGATGTGCCTCCGCCTCGCCGGCGGCGCGCCGCCCCGCCTGCTCCTCGAAGCGGGCGCGCTGGTCGATGGGGTCGTTCAGCTCGCTGAAGGCGTTGGCCAGCTCCCGGCCGGCGATGACCAGCTCGAAGCGCTCCACGAAGCGGGCGTCGTCCTTCCGCCGCCGCGCCAGCGGGCTGACGTCGGCGGGGTAGTCGAGGACGAAGGTCGGGTCGAAGAGGTGACGTTCGACCTTCTGCTCGTAGACCTCGTTGAGCACCGTGCCCGCGGGCATGCCGGGCTGCAGCTCCACGCCGAGGGCCACGGCCCGCTCGGTGAGGGTCCCATCGTCCCAGGCGTGGACGGGGTCGAAGCCGCAGTGCTCGGCGATCAGGTCCACCATGCGGCGCGCCGGGAAGGGCGGGGTGAGGTTGAGGTCCCGGCCGCCGTAGGTCCGGCGCAGGGGGTCCCCGCCCTCCCCTCCCCCGCCGGCGGGGGGCACGACGCGGGTGGCGGCGTCGACCACGACGGCCTCGGTGAGATGGCGCATGTCGGTGTAGTCGGCGTACGCCTGGTAGGCCTCGAGCATGGTGAACTCGGGGTTGTGGCGCGGCGACAGCCCCTCGTTGCGGAACACCCTGCCGATCTCGTAGACGCGGTTGTACCCGCCGACCAGGAGCCGCTTGAGGTGCAGCTCGATGGCGATCCGCAGGAAGACATCGGTGTGCAGCGCGTTCCAATGGGTCCGGAAGGGCACGGCGTGCCCACCCCCGGGGACGGGCTGAAGGATGGGGGTCTCGACCTCCAGGAAGCCGCGCTCCTCCAGGGTCCGGCGCACCGACCGGATCACCTCGGTCCGGGCCGCGAAGTGGCGCCGCTGCGCTACGCTGGACATGAGGTCGTAGTAGCGGCGCCGGTAGCGGGTCTCCTGGTCCTGGAGGCCGTGGAACTTCTCCGGAGGCTGGCGCAGGGCCTTCACCAGGGGCACGAGGCTTCGGGCCAGCACCGTGGGCTCGCCCCGCCTGGTCCGCATCAGGGTGCCCTGGACACCGAGGATGTCCCCCAGGTCGAGCAGCTTGACCGCCTCGAACTGGGTCTCGCCGATCCGGTCGAGGCGGAACCAGACCTGCAGGCGGCCGCTCTCGTCCTCCAGGTGGCAGAAGCAGCTCCTGCCCTGGAGGCGCTCAAGCATGAGCCGGCCGGCGACGGCGACCTCGCGCCCCTCGGCGGCGTCGCCGGAGCCGGCGTCCCCCCCGGCGGCGGACGCGGCGCCGGGGCGCGCCTCCCAGGCCTCGAGCTCGCGCAGGGCCTGCTCCATGGTGTGGTCGGGCCGGAAGTCGACGTTGTAGACGGGCAGGCCGAGCGCGGCGAGGGCGTCGAGCTTCCGCCGGCGCAGGGCGGTGAGGTTGTCGTCAGCCATGTGGCGCTACATGGTGGCGAAGCCAGCACCCTTTGTGTGCGTCTCGCCCCGGTGCATCGGCGGCGCGGCGGTCAGGGATGCGGGGGAAGGCGGCCGGCGGAGCCGCCCGAGAGGACGCAGGCGCAGGTGGCGCTGATGGCGGCGGGGGCCAGGAAGGCACCCGAGGACAGCACGGTGATGGCCGCGATCACCCAGATCGCGAAGGTGGCGCCGATCAGCGTGGCGCGGACACCCGGCCCGGCACCGGCCGCCTGGCGCAGCCCCGCCACCGCCACCACGACGGTGGCGGCGAAGGCGACGGCCAGGGCGACCCCGGTCTGCCAGTGGAGCTGGGTCAGGACCGGGGTGAAGTACTGCGTCGAGGCGCAGGGGCCGGCGACGGCGCACCCCACCCCCCGGACGTTGACGGGGACGAGGAGGAACACGCAGGTCCCCAGCACGGCGAGGGTCGGGGAGAAGGCGGCGAAGCGGCGGAGCCGCCGCTGGCGCGAGGTCATCTCGGCTGACCATGCCAGAGCCGGTGCCCCTCCTGCCCAGCTCTCAGTGGACGGCGACCACCTTGAGCTGGCGCACTCCGCCCGGGCTCTGGACATCCACCTTGTCGCCGATGCCGCGGCCCAGGAGCGCCTTGCCCACCGGGGACTCCATGGAGATGCGCCCCGAGCTCACATCGACCTCGGCGGGGCCCACGATGGTGAAGGCCTGGACGCCGAACTCGTCCTTGACCTCGACGGTGGAGCCGACCTGGACCACCCCGGCGTGGTGTCCCTGCTCGATGATCACGGCGTTCCGGATCATGTTCTCCAGGGTCAGGATGCGGCCCTCCAGCATCCCCTGCTCGTTCTTGGCGGCCTCGTATTCGGCGTTCTCGCTGATGTCCCCGAAATCCTTGGCGTACTTGATGCGCTCGGCGGTCTCGGGGCGCCGAACGGTGCGCAGCTCGTCGAGCTCTGCCTGGAGCTTGTCGAAGCCTTCCTTGGTGAGCAGGACCGGCTTGTCCATGGGTGATCCCTGACCTTCGGTGACACGGGGCGGTCCGGCCGCGGCGGCCGGCTCGACAGAGAGGGGAGCAGGGGAGTATACGTGCTCCGGCCGCGACGGTGGGGCGGTCGGGCCCGTAACAAAGTGACCCCCATCTCTGATCGAACCTGGTAACCTTCTAGCATCGTAGCAGCGGTCGGGGACCGCTCCTGATCTTGCCCCCCCTCTCGGGGCGTCTCTGGTTTTCCAGGGGCGCCCTCTTTTTATGCCCGCGGCAAGGGCCGGGGACTCAGCCCTCGCCGCTGACGAAGACGGGCTGAAACCAGCCCGCCGGGCCGAGCCCGGCGGCGAGGGCGCGGTCGAGGATGGCGTCGAGGTCGGCCCGGGTGGTCAGGGTCTGCACCATGGCCCGCAGGCGGGCGGCTCCGTTGCAGCCCCGGATGGTCCAGGCGACGTACTTCCGCCCCACGACGAGGGCGCGCCCCTCGCCGTAGTGGTCGATGAGCAGCTCCAGGTGGTGCCGGGTCAGCTCGATGCGCTCGGCGAAGCCCAGGTCGGGGAGCGTCTCCCCGGTCCCCACCAGGTGACACGCCTGGCGGATGAACCAGAGGTTGCCCAGGGCCGCCCGGGCCACGACGACGCCGTCCACCACACCGGTGAGCAGGCGGCGGCGGATCTCCAGCGCGTCTCGCACGTCCCCGCTGCCGGCGACGGGGATGCCGACCGCTTGCTTGACCCGGGCGATCTCCGCCCAGTCGGAGCTGCCGGTGTACTTCTGGGCCCGCGTCCGGCCATGGACGGTGACCATGGCGGCACCGGCGCCCTCGAGCGCGCGGGCCAGTTCCGGGGCGTTGATCGAGTCGCGGTCCCAGCCCAGCCGCATCTTGGCCGTGACGGGCACCCCCGCCCGGTCGACCATGGCGCCGACGACCCGCGCCGTGGCCGCGATGTCGCGCGCCAGGGCGGCGCCGCCGCCCCTGCCGGTGACCCGGGGCACCGGGCAGCCCAGGTTCACGTCGACGATGGAGGCTCCCCGCGCGGCGCAGATCGCCGCCGCCTCCGCCATCACCTCCGGGTCGGAGCCAACCAGCTGGGCCGCCACCGGGCGCACGGCGGGATCGAAGGTGAGCAGCTCCAGGGTCCGCGGCACGAGGCGCACCACCGCCTCGGCGGCGACCATCTCGGTCGAGACGAGGCCGGCGCCGAACCCGCGCGCGAGCGCCCGGAAAGGGGCGTCCGTGATCCCCACCATGGGGGCGATGAGCACGGGCGAGTCCAGATCCAGGCCGCCGACCTGCAGCGGGGCCCGGAGGCCGGTGGCGGGGGGCATCTCAGGCGGCGTTCAGCTCGTGGATGAGCCGGAGCCCGACCAGCGTCAGCCGCTCGTCGGTGGCGTGAACGTCGCTGATGAGGCCGGCCATGAGGGGGGCCAGACCGCCGGTCAGGATCAGCTTGGGATCGCCGTCCATCTCCCGCCGCATGCGCGCCACCAGCCCCTCGACCAGGCCCGCATAGCCGAAGACGAGGCCCGCCTGGAGGGAGGCACGGCTGTTGCGCCCCAGCACCGCGGCCGGGGCGGCGAACTCCACCCGCGAGAGCCGGGCGGCGTGCTCGACCAGGGCGTCGTGGCTGACCAGGATCCCCGGCGCCACCGCGCCGCCGAGGTAGTCGCCGGCGGCGTCGATGGCGTCGACCGTGGTCGCGGTGCCGAAGTCGCAGATGATCGCCGGCCCGCCGTAGAGGTGGTGGGCGGCGACCGCGTTGGCGATCCGGTCGGCCCCCACCTGGGAGACGTCGTCGTAATGGATGCGGATGCCGGTGCGCACCCCCGGACCGACGATGAGCGGCGACTGGCCGAACTGCCCGCGGGACAGCTCCTCGAGGGAGCGGGTGAGCGCCGGGACGACGCTGCCGATGACGACCGCGGAGATGGCGCCGGGCTCGATCCCCGCCCCGCGCAGAAGGGAGGCCACCAGCAGGCCCAGCTCCGCCCCGGTCGCCCGGGCCTCGGTGTGGAGGCGGAAGTCGGCGACCAGGTCGGCGCCGTCGAAGACCCCGAGGACGGTGTCCGTGTTGCCGACGTCGACGGCGAGGAGCATGGAGGCCGATTGTGACGCCGAGCGCCGCGATTGCGCGACCTGCGACACGGGGAAGGAAGACGGGTAGGATCGGTGCCGCGATGAAACCGGTGCACCTGGTGTGCGACAGCACCGCTGACCTCGGCTCCGCCTACTACCCGGCCCACGGCGTGGAGGTGGTGCCGCTGCGCATCTTCTTCGGGAACGAGGAGTTCCGCGACCAGGAGGAGATGTCCACCCGCGAGTTCTACCGGCGCATGCGCGCCGGCGGGCCCCACCCGCGGACCTCCCAGCCGTCGCCGGGCGAGTTCGCCGAGGTCTTCCAACGGCTCGCGGGCGGGGGCGGGACGGTCGTCTGCACCACCATCTCCTCCGACCTCAGCGGCACCTCCGGGTCGGCGACGCAGGCGCGCCAGTCCCTCCCCGACCTGGACATCCGGGTGGTCGAGACCAAGTCCTGCGGCCCGGCCCACGGCGCCGCGCTGGCCATGGCCGTGGCCATCCGCGACCGGGGCGGCGACGCCGACGCCATCGTGAGCGCCATCGAGCGGCTGAAGGCGTCGCAGCGCCTCGTCTTCACCGTCGAGAACCTCGAGTACCTCCGGCGCGGCGGGCGCATCGGAGCCGCCCGGGCCCTGCTCGGCACCGTCCTCAGCATCAAGCCGATCCTCGCCTTCGTCGACGGCAAGGTCCAGGCCCTGGACCAGGTCAGGACCTACACCAGGGCCCTGGACCGCCTCGTCCAGGAGGTGGCGTCCGCCGTCCGCGTCTGGGGGCGGACGGTGGCCACGCTGGCCCACGCCGACAACCGCGACGGCGCCGAGGCCCTCGCCCTCAAGGTGGCGGCGGTCACCGGGGAGGCGCCCGAGATCGTCGAGGTGGGCGCCGTGCTCGGCTGCCACGTGGGGCCGGGGGCCTTCGGCCTCTTCTACCACCCGGCGTCGGCGGTGCAGGCGTGACGCCGGCGTGACGCCGGGTGCCGGCGGCGCTCCCTCTCCACATGGAGTGGGGGGAAGGCGGTTAGGATCGGGACCTCAATGAACCTGGTGCACCTCGTGTGCGACAGCACCGCCGATCTCGACGCCTCCTACGCGGCCGCCAACGGGGTGGAGGTGGTCCCCCTCCGCGTCTTCTTCGGGGAGGACGAGTTCCGCGACCAGGTCGAGATGTCCACCGCCGAGTTCTACTCGCGGATGCGCGCCGGCGGCCCGAACCCGCGAACCTCCCAGCCGCCGCCCGGCGACTTCGCCGAGGTCTTCTCACGGCTCGGGCGGCACGGCGGGACCATCATCTGCACCACCATCTCCGGCGACCTCAGCGGCACCATCGGGTCGGCGCTGCAGGCGCGCCGGGCCCTCCCCGACCTGGACATCCGGGTGGTGGACACACGATCGGTGGGGCCGGGCCACGCCAACGCCGTGGCACTGGCGGTGGCCGTCCGCGACCGGGGCGGCGAGGCCGAGGACATCGTCGCCGCGCTGGACCGGCTGGTGGCGACGCAGAAGCTGGTCTTCACCGTGGAGACCCTGGAGTACCTCCATCGCGGCGGACGCATCGGCGGGGCGCGGGCCCTGCTCGGCACCGTCCTCGACATCAAGCCGGTGCTCGGCATCATCGACGGCCGGATCGACGCGGTCGACAAGGTGCGGACCTACCCGCGGGCGCTGAACCGCCTGGTCCAGGAGCTGGCGGCAGCGGCCCCGCTGTGGGGGCCGACCAAGGCGGCGGTGGCCCACGCCGACAGCCGCGCCCACGCCGACGCCGTCGCCGCCCAGATCGCTGGCGTCACCGGGGAGATGCCCACCATCGTCGAGGTGGGCGCCGTGCTCGGCTGCCACGCCGGGCCGGGCGCGTTCGGGCTGGCCTTCCACCCCACCTCGGTCCTCGAGGGCTGACCCAGCCCGGGCAGCGGGACGGCGGCCTCGGGCGTGGCTCATCATTGCGGGTGAGATGGAGACCGAGGTCGCCGATCCGGAGATCACCCTGGTGGGCCGGACCCGCCGCCCCCGGAGCGGCAGGCGGAGGGAGGCGATCGTCGAGGCCGCCGTCAGCGTGATCGGGCGCCGCGGGTACGGCGACACCTCGATGAAGGAGATCGCCCGCGAGGCGGGGGTGGCGCCCGGGCTCCTCCACTACCACTTCTCCTCCAAGGAGGACCTCCTCCTCGCCGTCGTCGATCAGCTCGACGGCGAGCTGACGCGGGCCTGGGAGGAGGCCCTGCACGGCCTCGAGGACCCCCTCGACAGGCTGGTCGCGGGCCTCGCCGCGGTGGAGAGCCTGGGCGGCCGCGACCCCGAGTTCTGGCGGCTGCTCCTCGACCTCTTCACCCTCAGCCTGGCCAGCCCGATCCTCAACCGCCGCTGCCAGGAGCTCTGGGCCCGCTTCACGCGCGCCATCGAGGCCGAGATCCGCCAGGTGCTGGGACGGCTGCCCGCCTACACCATCGCGCCCCCGCACGACCTCGCCGCCGCCGTCGCCGCCGGCGTCCAGGGCATCTCGCTGGCGGCGCTCCTCGAGTCGTCCGATCCCGAGGCGCGCTTCCGCGCGCTGCGGGTGCTGCTCCTCTCCGTCGTCGTGACCGCCTACGTCACCGCCGGGCAGGCGCCTCCGCTGGCCCGCCTGGCCGGGCTGGCCGGACGGCGCTGATGCTCCACGGCGACCTCCGCTGCCCCAACGGGTGCGACGGCGGGCGCTTCGAGGCGCTCAACGCCCCCGTGTTCGTGGACGGGCGGCGCCGCTACCTCGACCACGACGACAGCCGCGCCACCTTCCTGTGCGCCCGGTGCCAGTCGGTCGCGGTGGACCTCGCCGAGGTCGCCGCGGCGATGCGGTTCGAGGAGGAGGCCCTGCCACTGGTTCTGGTCTGTCCGCACTGCGGCGAGCCCATGCTGCCGCCGGCGGACGGCGAGCTGTCCCCGTACGTGGAGTGCCCCGCCTGCGAGCGCCGCTTCGCCCTCGAGGAGGGCATGCCCCGCCTCCACGGCACCGGGCTCGACGCCGAGTAGGGTTCGACCATGCGGTACGTGGCCCTGCTGCGCGGCATCAACGTGGGCGGGCACGTCGTCAAGATGGAGCAGCTGCGCCGGCTGTTCGGCGAGCTGGGCCTCACCGGTATCGCCTCCTACATCCAGAGCGGCAACCTCTTCTTCGACACCGACGACCCGGACCGGACGGGGCTGCGGCGCCGCATCGAGGGCCACCTCGAGGCGGCCCTCGGCTACACCGTGCCCACCTGCCTGCGCACCGTCGCCGAGCTCGAGGAGGCGGTGGCGTCGGACGCCTTCCGCGGCGTCGAGGTGACGCCCGACGTGCGGCTGTGCGTCGTCTTCGCGGCGGAGGCGATGCCCACCGGGCTGCCCGTGCCGCTGCGCTCCCCCAAGGGGGACATGGAGATCCTCCGGGTGACGGAGCGGGACGCCTTCATGACCTGGCGCATCGTGGACGGGAGGCCGCCCGCCTTCTCGGCCTTCCTGGAGAGGACGGTGGGCGGCGACGTCACGACGCGCTTCTTCGGGACGGCGGCGAAGACCCTCGAGGCGGCCCGGAAGGGCTGAGCCGCGGCTCAGCCGTCGAGGCGGCGGACGACCCGGGCCGGGTTGCCGGCGACGACCACATGGTCGGGGACGTCGGCGGTGACCACCGACCCGCTGCCGACCACCGACCCGTCGCCGACGCTCACCCCCTTGAGGACGACGGCGCCGGCGATCCACGCGCCGCGGCCGATCCGCACGCGGCGGGTGGGAACGGCCACCTCGCGCAGCGAGGGGTCGGCGGCGTGGTGGTCGGTGTCGAGGATGAAGCAGGAGGCGAGGATGGCATCGTCCCCGATCTCGATGAGCGTGGCCGCCTGGATGGCGGCGCCGTTGAGGCGGACGCGGTCGCCGACGACGATGCGCGCCTCGGGGCGGTGGGTCATGAGCAGGTTCATCCCCGACCGGGCCCAGGCGTTGACGTCGCGGCCCAGGTCGATCCGCCCCGGGCCGCCGAGGCGCAGGCGGCCGTTGGTGATCAGTCCCCGCCCGATGCGGTAGCGGCGCCGGCCGGCAAGCGTCCACCCCCAGCGGACCGTCTCCCCGACCGCGCGCACGCCCAGGCGGAGCGGCGGCGCCAGGCGTTCCAGGGGAGGCGTGGGGAGATGGGGGCCGAGGAGGTCGGCCTCCGCCTCCAGCGTCGTCGCCGGCACCAGGTAGCTGCGCGCCAGCCGGGTCAGCAGCTCGTCGACGCCGGTCCCCCGCGCCCGGGCGGCCTCGCGGAGGGCGGCGAGCTCCTCCGCGTCGAGGCGCAGGCGCACCTGGCCGGCGGGAAGCTTCTCCCCCCGGGCGTCCTTCGGCACCGATGGCCCGCCGCTCAGCGGCCGGGGCGGGCGCCGGCGCCCGCCCCCCAGGCCGCCACCGACCGCCGGGTCCGGGCCGTCCGCGCCGCGGCCCGGGTCAGGGCCCGGCCGACGGCGCGCGGCCCCGGGCCTCCGGGCAGCTCGCGGCGTCGCAGCGCCCGCTCCGGGTCGAAGAGCCGGAGCACGCCGGCGTCGCAGAGCTCGGAGAGGTCTCGCCACTCGGCGAGATCGAGGTCGGCGAGGCTGCGACCCTGCTCGAGACAGCGGCGGACGGCGGCGCCCACGGCCGCGTGCGCCTCGCGGAAGGGGAGGCCCTTGACGACCAGGTACTCGGCGACGTCGGTGGCGAGGAGCATCGGGTCCTCGGCGGCCCGCCGCATGGCATCCACGTCGAAGCGGAGCACGCCGACCGTGTCGGTGAGCACCTCCAGCGTCCGCAGGCTGGTGTCGAGGGCATCGAAGAGCGGCTGCTTGTCCTCCTGGAGGTCGCGGTTGTAGGCGAGCGGCAGACCCTTGAGGACGGTGAGGAGGTTGACCAGGTCGCCGGTGACCCGGCCGGTCCGTCCGCGGGCCAGCTCGAGGACGTCGGGGTTCTTCTTCTGGGGCATGATCGACGAGCCCGTCGCGTAGGCATCGGGCAGCTCGGCGAAGCCGAACTCCGACGTCGTCCAGAGCACGATCTCCCCGGCGAGGCGCGAGAGGTGGACCATGAGCAGGGCGCAGGCGGCGATCAGCTCGACGGCGAAGTCGCGGTCGGAGACGGCGTCCAGGCTGTTGGCGCTCAGCGAGTCGAAGCCGAGCTCGTCGCGGACCGCGTCGCGGTCGATGGGCAGCGTCGTCCCCGCCAGGGCGCCGCTCCCCAGCGGCAGGACGTTGCAGCGGCGGCGGGCGTCCTCGAGGCGCTCGACGTCGCGCTGGAGCATCTCGACGTAGGCGAGCAGGTGGTGGGCCAGGGAGATGAGCTGGGCGCGCTGTCCGTGGGTGTAGCCGGGCATCAGCGTCGACCGGTGCTCGGCGGCGCGCCCGATGAGCACCTCCTGGAGGCCGGCGCAGGCGAGCATCAGCTCCGCCGCGGCCCGCCGGCAGTAGAGGCGCAGGTCGGTGGCGACCTGGTCGTTTCGGCTGCGCGCCGTGTGCAGCCTGCCCGCGGCGGCCCCGATGCGCTCGTAGAGGCGGCGTTCCACCGCGGTGTGGATGTCCTCGTCACCCGGATCGTCGATGAACTCGCCACGCTCGAACTCTCGGAGGATGTCGCGCAGCCCGCCGCTGATGGCGCGAAGGTCGGCGGCGCTGATCAGGCCGGAGGTGCGCAGCATCCTGGCGTGGGCGAGCGATGCCTCGATGTCGTCGGCGTAGAGGCGGCGATCCCAGGGGAGGCTACCGGTGTACTCCTCGACGCGGCGCGCGGTGCGCGCCGGGAGCCGACCCGCCCACACCTTGGGACTGTGCCCTCCGGCCGCCGTCACCGCCGTTTCACCGTGCGCTCGAGCTTGAGCGGACCGCTGTCCTCGAGGGCACCCTGGATGCGGGCCTGGGTTCGCAGAGGGAGACCGAACAGCTCGATGAAACCCCTGGCCGCGGAGTGGTCGAAGACGTCCTGCCGGCGGTCGTAGGTGGCCAGCTCCTCGCGGTAGAGGGAGCCCGGGGCGCGCCGTCCGGTGACGGAGGCGACGCCGCGCCGGAGCCGCAGGCGGACCTCGCCGCTCACCGGTTCCTGGGTGACGGCGACGAAGGCGGCGAGGGCGCTGCGGAGGTGGCCATACCAGAGTCCGTCATAGACCAGACGCGCCCACTCGTCGCCGAGCTTGCGCTTGAGGTGGGAGACGTCCCGGCCCAGGGTCAGCGTCTCCAGCGCCGCGTGCGCCACGTGCAGGGTGACCGCCGCCGGCGCCTCGTAGATCTCGCGCGACTTGATGCCCACCAGCCGGTTCTCGACGTGGTCGACGCGGCCGACACCTTGGGCGCCGGCGATGGCGTTGAGGCGGGTCACCAGCTCGTCGCCGCGCAGCCTCTCCCCGTCGAGGGAGACGGGGATGCCGTGCTCGAAGGCGACGGTCACCGCCACCCCCTCCTCCGGTGCCTCGCGGGGGTCGGCGGTCCACGCGAAGACGTCGGCCGGGGGCTCCCGCCACGGGTCCTCCAGGACGCCGGCCTCGACGCTCCGGCCCCAGATGTTGGCATCCACCGAGTACGGCGAGGCCTGGGTGACGGGAACCTCGATGCCGTGGCGGCGCGCGTAGTCGATCTCCTGGGGGCGGCCCATGTCCCAGTCGCGCACCGGAGCGACGACCTTCAGGTCGGGAGCCAGGGCGGCGGTGGCGACGTCGAAGCGGACCTGGTCGTTGCCCTTGCCGGTGCAGCCGTGGGCGACGGCCTCGGCACCCTCGTCGCGGGCGACGTCGACGAGGATCTTGGCGATGAGCGGACGCGCCAGGGCGGTGGCCAGCGGGTAGGCCCCCTCGTACAGCGCTCCGGCGGCCAGCGTCGGGAAGCAGAACTCCTCGATGAGGAGCTGGCGGGCGTCCACGGCATAGGCGGCCACGGCGCCGGTGCGCAGCGCCCGGTCGGTGACCGCCTCGATGTCCTTGGCCTCACCGATGTCGGCGGTGCAGGTGACCACCTCGTAGCCGAGGTGCTCCTGGAGCCAGCGGATCGACACCGAGGTGTCGAGGCCACCGGAGTAGGCGAGGACGCACCGCTTGGGTTGGGTCACCGGGGCACCTCCTGGAACGGCTTCGGGCCGGGGTGGGCCACCCCCTCCACGGCCTCGCGCAGTCGGGCGGCGAGGTGGTTGGCCGCCTGTCGGGAACGGACCACGACCATGACGGTGTCGTCACCGGCGACGGTGCCGGCCACCTCCTCGAAGTGGGCGGCGTCGAGCACCGCCGCCACCAGGGGGGCGCTTCCCGGCCGGGTGCGGACGACCCCGATCTGCTCCACGAACTCCATGGAGCGGACATGTTCGCGCAGGGCGGCACGGAGCCGGACGGTCACCGGCGCGGGCTCCGGCGCGCCCCCGTCGGCCACGTAGCGCAGGCCGCCGGTCTCGTGGACCCGGGCCAGCCCCAGCTCGCGGATGTCCCGCGAGACGGTGGCCTGGGTGACCTCCCAGCCCCTCGCCCGCAGCGCGTCGACGATCTCCTCCTGGGTGCGCACGACGCGCCCCTCGACCAGGTCGAGGATGGCCTTCTGGCGCTCCGCCCGCCCGGCGGGGCGCAGCGCCGGGGCGCCGGGTGCGGGCCTCGCCCTCATCCCTCCTCCTCCGGGCCCGCCTCGGGCACCTCGTCCGCGGCGACCGCCGCGAAGGCGGCGCCCAGCCGGACCACCGCCTCGTCGGCCTCCGCCTCGGTCAGCGTCAGCGCCGGGAGCAGGCGGATGACCGACCCGCCGATGGCGTTGACGAGGAGACCGCCCTCGAGGGCGGCCTGGCTGAGGAGGGGGGCGATCGGCTGGGAGAGGACGACGCCCAGCATCAGTCCGCGGCCGCGCACCGAGTCGATGGGGGCACCCTGGTCGCGCAGTCGCAGGAGACCGGCGCGCAGTCGCTCGCCGAGACGCGCCGAGTTCTCGACCAGCCGGGCACGGTCGATCACGTCGAGGACGGCCGCCGCCACGGCGGTCGTCAGCGGGCCGCCGCCGAACGTGGAGCCGTGGTCACCGGCCTGCAGGACGTCCGCCCGCGGCCCGGCGACGACCGCGCCGATCGGGAGGCCCCCGGCCAGCCCCTTGGCGACGGTCATGACGTCGGGAACGATGCCGGCGTGCTGGTGGGCCCACCAGCGGCCGGTCCGCCCCATGCCCGTCTGCACCTCGTCGAGGATGAGCAGCAGGTCGCGCTCGTCGCACAGCCGCCGCAGACCGCGGAGCGTGTCGTCGCCCATGGGGACGATCCCCGACTCCCCCTCGATGGGCTCCATCAGCACCGCCACCGTGCTGCCGTCGACCGCGCCGACGACGGCGGCGAGGTCGTCGAAGGCGACGTGGACGAAGCCGCGCGGCAGCGGCTCGAAGGGGGTGCGGTAGCGGCGGTTCGAGGTGGCGGCGAGCGCCCCCATGGTGCGTCCGTGGAAGGCTCCCCGGGCGCAGATGATGGTGCCTGCGGCACGGCCGTGCATGGCACCCCACTTGCGGGCCAGCTTGATGGCGCCCTCCACCGCCTCGGCACCGCTGTTGCAGAAGAAGACGCGACCGGGGAACGCCGTGGCCACCAGCCTCTCGGCGGCATCGAGCTGCGGCTCGGAGTGGTAGAGGTTGCTCACGTGCACGAGCCGGGACGCCTGCTCCTGGATGGCGGCGAGCACGGCCGGATGCGCGTGACCGAGGACGCTGACGGCGATGCCGCCGATCATGTCGAGGTACTCGCGGCCGTCGACGTCGGTGACGCGGCAGCCCCTCCCCTCCCGCAGCGCCACCGGCTGGCGGCCGTAGGTCGGCATGAGCACGGTGCGCTCCCGCTCCTCGATGGCGGACAGCCGGGCGCTCACCGGCGGGACGGCCTCCGTCACCGCCCGCCTCCGCCGAGGCCGCGCGGCGGTGAGCCGCCGGTCCGGGACGCTGCGGGTGTCATCCGCTCTCCCCTCGAGTGACCATGGTGCCGACACCGCTCTCCGTGAGCAGCTCCAGCAGCAGCGAATGGGGGACGCGGCCGTCGATGATGTGGGAGGCGACGACACCGTCGAGGGCGCGGAGCGCCGCCCTCACCTTGGGGATCATGCCGCCCGTCACCACCCCGGCGGCGATGAGCGACTCGGCGCCGGACGCGTCGAGGGCGCTGATCAGCTTCCCGTCCCCGTCGCGGACGCCCTCGACGTCGGTGAGCAGGATGAGCTTGGTGGCGTGCAGGGCGACGGCCAGCTCCGCGGCGACGGTGTCGGCGTTGACGTTGTAGGCGTCGCCGTCGACGCCCAGGCCGATGGAGGCGATGACGGGGATGCGGCCCTGGTCGAGCACGCTCTCGACGGGTTCGGCGTTGACTTGGTCGACCTCGCCGACGAAGCCGAGGTCCTGCCCGTCCTCATGGCCGCGGGGACGGACCAGCAGGGTGGGCCCGTCCTCCCCGCTCATGCCCACCGCCTGCCCGCCGAGACGGTGGATCCGGCTCACCAGGTCGGGGCCGATCTTGCCGGTGAGCACCATCTTCACCACCTCCATGGTGGCGGCGTCGGTGACGCGCAGACCGTTGACGAATCGGGGCTCGATGCCCAGCCGCTTCTGCCAGGCGGAGATCTCCGGCCCGCCGCCGTGGACGACGACGGGGCGCATGCCGACGAAGCGGAGCAGCACGACGTCCTCGAGGAAGGCGTCGACGTCCTCACCCATGGCGGCGCCGCCCAGCTTGATGACCAGGGTGTGACCGAAGAATCGCTTGATGTAGGGGAGCGCCTCGACCAGCACCTCGGCTCGCCGGATCCGTTCCTCCATGGTCTCGGTCTGCATCGTCAGTCCCTCAAATCGATGGCGAAGGCGCGGCCATTCCGGGCGCGTGGCGCGGTGGCGCCGGACGGGGTGCTCATGTCGTGTACTCGGCGTTGATGCGGACGTAGCCGGCGGTGAGGTCGCAGCCCCATGCGTGACCGCTGCCGTCGCCGGCGCCCAGGTCGACGGCGATGTCGATGCGCGGCTGCCGCAGCGCGTCGCTGACGGCGCCCAGGTCGGTCTCCACCGGCCCACCCCGCTCGAACACGGTGATGCCGGCGATGTCGACGCGGCAGCGGTCCAGGCTGAAGCGTGCCCCGCTCCGGCCCAGGGCCATGACGATCCGGCCCCAGTTGGGGTCGGCACCGTGCACCGCCGTCTTGACCAGCGGGGAGACGGCCACGGTGCGGGCGGCGAGCCGCGCCTGGGCGACGTCGACGGCGCCGGTCACCGTCACCCGGAAGTGCTTGGTCGCCCCCTCGGCATCGGCGACGATCTGCTCCGCGAGCGACTCGCAGACGTCCAGGAAGGCCGTGCGCAGGGCGGTGAAGCCGTCCGTCCCGGGGACCAGGGCGGGGCCGCCGGCGGCGCCGTTGGCGAGGGCGATGAGGCTGTCGTTGGTGGAGGTGTCACCGTCGACGGTGACGCAGTTGAAACTGGAATCGGTGACCTCGCCGAGCAGGGACTGCAGGTCCGTGGCGGCGACGTCGGCGTCGGTGGTGACGAAGGCGAGCAGCGTCGCCATGTCGGGGTGGAGCATCCCCGACCCCTTGGCCATGCCGCCGACATGGTGCTCGACCGAGCCGGCGGTGAAGGCGGCGCTCGCCGTCTTGGGCACGGTGTCCGTGGTCATGATGGCCCGAGCCGCGGCCAGTCCCGCGTCGCGGCGGAGCGCCCCCACCGCGGCCCGGATGCCGGGGCCGATCCGATCCATCGGCATCTGGCGGCCGATCACCCCGGTGCTGCAGGAGAGGATCTCGACCGGGTCGCGGCCGAGCGCGTCGGCGGTCAGGCTGCACACCCGCAGCGTGTCGCGCAGCCCCTGCGCGCCGGTGCAGGCGTTGGCGTTGCCGGCGTTGGCGATCACCGCATGGATGGGGGTGCCGCGCCGCAGCGTCAGCTGCGAGATGACCACCGGCGCCGCCTTGACGAGGTTGCGGGTGAAGACCCCGGCCGCGGCGCAGGGCCGGTCGCTGGCGACGACGGCGAGATCGTCGCGCGTGACATCGCCGTCGCCGCGGATGTCGGCGGCCGCGGTGCCGGCGCTGAACCCGAGGGGGGCGCAGACGCCGACCCCGGCCGCCGCCGATGTGCCCGCCGCGGCCTCGGCTCCGGTCTCGGCTCCGCTCACGGCCACGGCGACGTCCGCAGCAGGCCGGCGGTCTCCTCCAGGCCGAAGCGGACGTTGGCCGCCTGGACCGCCTGCCCCGCACCACCCTTGACCAGGTTGTCCTCGGCGACGGTGACCACGGCCACGCCGTCCTGGCCGGTGACGTTGATGGCGGCGATATTGCTGAAGGTCACCGACTTGGTCTGCGGCGGCGTCTCGTCGTAGCGGAGGAAGGGGTTGGCGGTGCAGAGGTCCCGCATCAGGAGGGCGACATCGGCGACGCTGTGCCCGGCCCGGGGGTGGAGGTATGCCGTGGCGAGGATGCCCCGCGTCATGGGGATGAGGTGGGGGACGAAGGTGAGCCGGACCGTGCCCCCGGCGGCGTCGTCGAGCTCCTGCTGCATCTCCGACTTGTGCCGGTGCCCCTCGACCCCGTACGCGCTCACCGATTCGTTCACCTCGGCGAAGTTGGAGCCGAGGGACGGCGACCGCCCGCGTCCGCTCACCCCGCTCTTGGCGTCGACGATGACGTCGGCCTCGACGAGGCCGGCGCGCAGCGCCGGCACGGTGGCCAGCAGCGCCGCCGTCGGGTAGCAGCCGGGGATGGCCAGCAGGTCGGCGGAGCGGATTCGCTCCCTGGCCAGCTCCACCATGCAGTACACCGCCCGCTCGCACAGGTCACTGGCGGGATGCTCGATGCCGTACCAGCGGGTGTACGCCTGAGCGTCCCGCAGCCGGAAGTCGGCGCTCATGTCGACGACCACCCTGCCCGCGCCCAGCCACTCCCGCGCGTGGGCGGCGGCCACCGTGTGGGGCAGGGCGGCGAAGACCACCTCGGCGTCGCCCACGTCCAGGCCGTCCCGCACCTCCATGGTCAGCCGGCTGCCCGGCACCGACGCCGCATAGGGGCGCCCGGCGCTGCTCCGGCCGTACAGCCCGGTCAGCTCGAAGACGGGGTGGCGGTCGAGGATCTCGACGCACTGGACGCCGATGTAGCCGGTCGCCCCGCAGACGGCGGCCCGGATTCTCCTCTCGGTCATGGTCGCGGGATTATACGTGGCCGATGCATGTTTATGCAACGGGCCCCGGAGGTCCACGCCCCGGGGCCCGCGCCGCATGCGGTGCCGCGCCTAGACGGGCACCATGAAGGACAGCGTGCTGGAGGTCTCCGCGGCGACCTTGCGGACCCCGGTCCCGAGGGCGAAGAACTCCACGCCGTACTCCCCCCAGACGTGGGTGTACTGCTTGACGCTCACCCCGACGATGCCGGCAGCGCCGTTGCGCTCGCCCTCCTCCTGCATCCGCGACATGGCCAGCTCACGGGCGGTGTAGACGGCCTGGGTGTACAGCGGGATCTCCACGTTCTGGCCGAACTGGCGCATCGCCGCCCTGATCGACTGGTGAGCGACGTGGTAGACGCAGGTGCCCATCACCAGCCCGGTCGGCGCCCACCCGTAATGCAGCAGCTTGAAGAAGTCGCCGCCGGAGAGCCCGGAGCTGAAGGGCTGCCCGCTGGGGGCCCGGAATGAGCCGGGGGCCTTGTCGCAGCGCACCGCCGTGCCCACCGCGACGAACTCCAGGACGTCGCCGCCGCCCGCGTAGGGGACGATGGTCAGATCGACGCCGACGATGCCGTCCGCGCTGAGCTGTGTCGCCTCGGCCACCATGCGCTGGACGGCCAACTCGCGCGCCGTGTACATCGCCTGGCTGAGAACCGTGAGCTCCATGGACGTCTTCCAGCCGGCGAACTGCAGGCCGATGTGGAACATCGAGCTTCCCATCACCAGGCCCAGCGGCGTGAAGCCGCTCTCGCGCACCAGAACGAACTCGTCGACGCTCAGGTCCGAGGTGAAGCACTTGCCGGAAGCCGTCTCGCCGAGACGCCCCGCGCTGCTCTCGGGGACCCACTTGGCGGCTTGAGGATCGATCACGGTGACACCTCCCATCGCAGGGCTTCCGTCGCAGGAAGTCCGGCCGGAACTATACGCGAGCCTCCCGAGCGGCGCCGGTGCCCCGGTGGGTGGGCGTGGCGGGTTCATGCCGACGGCTCCGCGCCTTCAGTCGGTTGCCGGGCCGGGGAAGGTCGAGGGCCTCACGGGCGACGCAGCCGTTCGATCAGCACCCGCGAGTTGATCGTCCCCACGTTGCCCTTGGAGACCGGAGGCAGCGTGGAGGAGCCGACGGCCCAGCAGTCGCCGGGCCCCAGGCAGGTGACAGCCGAGAGGAGGCTGCCGGTGCCGCCCGGCGCGTTCGGGCTTGCGACGATGCTCCAGCCGCTGCCGGTGTTCTCCTCGATCAAGGTTCGTGCACCAGAGCTTCCCTCGAAGCTCCCGACGGCCCAACAGTCGCCGGTGCTGAGGCAGGTGACGCCGGCCAGGACGCTGTCACTCTCGCCACGTGGGGTGGCGCTGGGAACGATGCTCCAGCCGCTGCCCGTGTTCTCCTCGATCAGGACGTCGGTGTCGCCGCCAGCACCCCGGGAGGAGCCGACGGCCCAGCAGAGGTCGGCGCTGACGCAGCTCACCGCGGACAGCTGACTGACCTGGGAGGGGATGGCGGGGCTGGAGGCGATGCGCCAGACGCTCCCCGTCCCCTCCTCGATCGGAGCGCCGACGGATGCGCCGCCTCCCTGGGGAAGTTCGTTCTTCGGCGGCGCGCCCACGGCCCAGCAGTCCCCGCCGGCGATGCACGTCACCCCGTCGAGGTAGGCGCCATCCGGCGGCGTCAAGCTTGGGACCGTGCTCCAGCCGTTGCCCGCGTTCTCCTCCACGAGCGTCCACGGCATGCCTGTGGCGGTGCCGTCGTTGACGCTGCCGACCGCCCAGCAATCGCCCGAGCCTGCGCAGGTCACGGCGGAGAGGCTGGCGTTCGTTACGGGGCCGGGCGCGCTGGCGCTGTACGAGACGACACTCCAGCCGCCGCCCGTGTCCTGCTCGATCAGCGTCTCCGGGTTGCCGCCGGCGGCGATGGAGTCGCCGACCGCCCAGCAGTCGTCGGCGCTGATGCAGGCCACCCCGTTCAGCACGCTGCTGCCGCTGTTGGGGAGGGTCGGTCCGGGGACGATCTTCCAACTCTTTCCGTTCCACTGCTCGATCAGCGCCTGCGTCACGCCGGTCGCAGGCAGGTAGTCGTATCCGACGGCCCAGCAGTCGGCGTCGTTCACACAGCTGACGCCGTTCAGCTGGACGGTGATGGAGGTGGGAGTGGGAGCGGAGACGACACTCCACCCGCCCGCAGCCTTCGTGGCGGACGCCGAATTGCCGAAGTGCACCACGAGGGCGACCACGGCGACAGCGGCGACCACCGCCACCATCAGCCCGGTGGCGGCGACGCGGGCGATGGGTGCCCTCCGGCGGGTCGTGACGACGCGCAGCATGACGGCCTGGTCGAGGTCGGGGGGCACTGGCCGGCCGCGCCGGCGTTCCACGTAGGCACGGGTGAGGCGGACGACCTCCTCGTCGGAGATGGGCTGATCAGGCATGGGAGAGTCCCCCCTTGAGCTTGGCCAGGGCACGACCGAGGTGACTGCGCGCCGTCCCCGGCCGGCAGCCGAGGAAGGCGGCACACTCGTTCACGCTGACGCCGTCGCAGATGTGAAGGCTGACCATCGCCCGCTGCGATGGGGACAGCGACTGGAAGGCGCGGTGCGTGGCGAGCAGCCGTCCGTCGAGACCCGGCGGCTCGGCTCCCGCCGTCGCGGACCACCGTTCCGGGGCCCAGAAGATCAACCGGCCGCGAAGGCGGCGGCGCCGGATGCAGTGGTTGACGCAGATCCGCGTCAGCCAGGCAGGCAGGCTGTCCGGGTCCCGCAACGACGCCCAGTGACGCCAGGCGGAGAGCATCGTCTCCTGGACCGCGTCCTCGGCCTCACCGGGGTCGTCGACGATGGCGAGGGCGATCCTGAACAGGCGCTCGGCAAGGGGGAGCACGGATCGCTCGAAGGCGGCGCTGCGGTCCTCGGCGTCGGAGGCGGGACTCACAACGTCGATGGGACCTGCCACGGACAAGAGATGACGCGCGTGCCCTCTTTTCTTACGGCGACCGCCCCTCCCGGGCGAGGCGCCATCTCAGGGACCGGCGACCACGTCGGCGGCGGTCACCTCCAGACCGGCCGACGGGCGCACCACCCATGTCCCATCCGTCACCCCGCTCGCCGCGCTCATGGCGGCGGCGCAGCCCTCCGCCGCCTCTCGGTCGACGAGGGCGATGGCACTGCCGCCGAAGCCGGCCCCGACGAGACGGGCGCCGTGGCAGCCGGGGACCCGCCGCGCCGCCGCCACCATGGCGTCGAGGCGGCCGGTGCTGACCTCGCAGTCGTCCCGCAGCGACGCATGGCTGGCGTCGATGAGCCGCCCCAGCGCCACGACGTCGCCCGCACGCAGCGCCGCCGCGGCGGCGCCGCTCCGCTCCGTCTCGGTGGCGATGTGGCGGCCCCGTCGCAGCAGATCCGCAGGCAGCTCGCGCCAGCGCCCGCCGATCTCCTGGCAGCCGGCGACGCCGAGCAGGGCGCACGCGCGCTCCGCCGCCTCGCGGCGCAGGCGGTACTCCCGGCCACCGACGTCGTGGCCCTCGCCGCTGCCGGCGACCACCAGGCACACCTCCGGCCACGGCCAGGCGACGTCCTGCCGCAGCCCGGTGGCGCAGTCGAGGAGCAGGGCGGAGCCCGCCCGGGCGTGCACGGCGGCGCGCTGGTCGAGCTCCCCGCAGGGGACGCCGGCGATGTCGCGCTCGGCGACCAGGGCCAGGTCGACCAGGTCGCCGGCGCCGGCGCGACGGCCGGCGAGGCGCAGCATGGCCAGCAGGGAGGCGAGGGTCACCGCCGCCGAGGAGCCGAGCCCGGCCGACTCGGGAAGGTCAGCGGCGACCCCGAACTCCAGGGCGGGGCTGGCGATGCCCCGCCGGCCCAGTGCCACGGCGGCGGCGAAGAGGCGGTCGCCGGCGTCCCCCGCCATGGCCGGCTCCGCCCGCTCGACGCGCCGCCCCCGGCTCACCAGCCGCCAGCGCCCGTCCCGCGACGGGCGAACGGCGACCGCCACGGAGAGATCGACGGCCATGCACAGGACCCGCCCCCCCACGTAGTCGACGTGCTCGCCGGCCAGGGTGACCCGGCCCGGGGCGCACCCCGGCGCCGGGGCGGTCCCCGGTCCGAGGGCGCTCTCCAGCACCTCGGCGGCGGCGTCCTCGAGGGGGGTCACCCCGCCGGTCCCGCCGGCACCGGCGAGGCGGGGCGGCGGGCGCCCGTGTGGCGGTGGCGCGCCCGCTCGATGTTGACGGCGGCGCCGATGAGGGAGAGATGGGTGAAGGCCTGCGGGTAGTTGCCCAGCAGCTCCCCCGTCGTCGTGTCCACCTCCTCCGCCATCAGCCCCACCGGTGAGGCGAAGGCGAGCAGCCTCTCGAACCGCCGCTGGGCCTCCTCCACCTCGCCGATGTGGGCCAGGGCGTCGACGAGCCAAAAGGAGCACATGAGGAAGGCGCCCTCCTCGCCGTGGTCGAGACCGTCGTCCAGCTCCTGGGGGAGGTACCGGCTGACCAGCACGCCCCGGCCGAGGTGCCGTGCGATGGCGCGCACCGTCGAGGCGATGCGCGGGTCGCTCTCCTCGAGGAAGCGGACCTGCGCGACCCGGAGCATGGCGGCGTCGACGGTCCGGCCGCCGAGCGTCTGGGTGAAGGAGCGGAGGCGACCGTTGTACCCCTCGCCGGTGACCCGTCGGTGCATCGCCCGGCGCGCCCCCTCCCACCGTTCCCGCTCGTGGGGCAGGCCGAATCGCTCCGCCAGGCGGAGGCCGCGGTCGACGGCGACCCAGCACATCAGGGTGCTGTACGCGTAGTGCTGCTCCTGCCCGCGGCTCTCCCAGATGGAGGCGTCGGGTCGCTGCCAGCCGTCGATGGCGAGGTCCACGACGGCGTGCAGCTCGCTCCACAGCGTCTTGCCGATCTCGCCGCCGAAGCGCGCGTAGAGGTAGGCGCTGTCGAGCAACTCGCCGTAGACGTCGAGCTGCAGCTGGTCGACGGCGCCGTTGCCGATGCGCACCGGGCGGGAGCCGCGATAGCCGCGCCAGTGCCCCAGCACCTGCTCGGTGAGGTCCGACCGGCCGTCGACCCGGTACAGGTTGTGGACGCCTCGGCCGGCGCCGATGCCGGTCCTGCGCAGCCAGTCGAAGAAGCCGTGGGCCTCCGCGTGCAGGCCGAGCTGGAAGAGCCCGAACAGGGTGAACGACGCGTCCCGCAGCCAGGTGTAGCGGTAGTCCCAGTTGCGCCGCCCGCCCACCGCCTCGGGAAGCGAGGTGGTCGGGGCGGCGACGATGGCGCCGGTGGGCGCGTAGGTCATCAGCTTCAGCGCCAGCGCGGAGCGCCACACCGCCTCGGGGTAGGCGCCGGTGTAGCGGACGCCGTCGATCCAGTGCCACCAGAAGGACTGGGTCTCGCGCAGCAGGCGCCGGGCGCGCTCCACGGTCCAGCCGCCCGGCGACGTGCCGCAGCCGCCCGCCGCGTGCTGGCAGTGCAGCGACAGGGCGACGGCGCCGCCGGCGTGGAGCGTGAAGGTGCTGCGGGCGCCGCGGATCTCCGCGGTGGAGGCGATGCAGAAGTGGAGGCCGTCGGCATCCCCGTGGAAGAGATGTCCCGCGGGTGAGAAGACGGCGCCGGCGCGGCCGTAGTCGGGGCGGGGGATGATGTCGTGGCGCATCGTCACCGTCCCCGCCAGGCAGTCCACGATGCGGACGATGCGGGGGTGGCGGTGCGGCCGCGCGTGCTGCTCGATCGACCGCTCGTCGACCGGCATGAAGTCGCTGACCTGGACCAGCCCCGTTCCCGTGGAGAAGAGGGTGCGGAGGATGTTGCTGCGGTCGTCGTAGCGCTGCTCGGAGCGGGACGTCCCGGCGGGCCGGACCTGCCAGTGCCCTCCGCCACGAGGGTCGAGGATGCGGCCGAAAACGGACGGCGAGTCGAAGCGCGGCAGGCAGCACCAGTCGATGCTGCCGTCGGCGCCCACCAGGGCGGCGCTGCGGCAGTCGCCGATGAGGGCGTAGGCGCCGATGGGCAGGTGGCCGCCGGTGCGGTCCATGCCCGCGCTCACCGGGTGTCGGGTGGCCCGCCGGCCGGGCGCGCGGACCCGTCGGCGTCGAAGCACGAGCGGTTCCCCGTGTGGCAGGCGGGACCGCGGGGGTCCACCCGGAGGAGCACGGCGTCGCCGTCGCAGTCGAGACGCACCTCCATCACCCGCATGGTGTTGCCGCTCGTCTCGCCCTTCTCCCAGAGGCGTCCCCGGCTGCGGCTGTAGAAGGTCGCCCGGCCGCTCCGGAGCGTCGCCGCGTAGGCCTCCTCGTTCATGTGGGCGACCATGAGCACCTGGCCGGTGGCCGCGTCCTGCACCACGGCGGTGAGCAGGCCGCGGCCGAAGTCCGGGGCGCGGTCACGGGGCTCGGCGGACAGCGGGGCCCCGGGCTCCGGCCCGTCTCCGGTCACCGCCACCGCCCCGCCGCGCGGCGCCTCACAGCCGGACCTCGACGCCATGGGCCCGCAGGTACGCCTTGGTGCCGGGGATGGGGTGGATGGCGTCGTGGAAGATGGAGGCGGCCAGCGCCGCGTCGGCACAGCCCTCGGTGAGAACGGCGCGGAGATGCTCCGGCTCGCCGGCACCGCCGCTGGCGATGACCGGGATGGGCAGCCCCGTGCTGACCGCCCGGGTGAGCTCGAGGTCGTAGCCGTCCCCGGTGCCGTCACGGTCCATGCTGGTGAGGAGGATCTCGCCGGCGCCGCGCTCCGCGGCCTCGCGCGTCCACTCCAGGACGTCCCGACCCGTGTCCCGGCGTCCCCCGTGGGAGTGGACGTGCCACGAGCCATTGGCGCGCCGCGCGTCGACGGCGACGACGATGCACTGCACCCCGAAGCGCTCCGCCGATTCCCCGATCAGCCCGGGCCGATCCAGCGCCGCGGTGTTCAGCGAGATCTTGTCGGCGCCGCTGCGCAGCATGCGGTCGATGTCCGCGAGCGTGCGCAGCCCGCCACCGACGGTGAGTGGGATGAAGACGGAGTCGGCGGTGCGGCGGACGGCGTCGAGCAGGATGTCGCGGCCGTCACTGCTCGCCGTGATGTCGAGGAAGACCAGCTCGTCGGCCGAGTCGCGGTCGTAGAGGGCGGCCAGCTCGGCGGGGTCCCCGCTGTCGCGCAGGTTGAGGAACCGGACCCCCTTGACCACCCGGCCGCGGTCCACGTCCAGGCAGGGGATGATCCGCTTGGCCAGGCTCATTGGGGGAAGCGCTGGATGGCGGCGCGCAGGTCGAAGCTGCCCTCGTAGATGGCCCGGCCCACGATGGCGCCGGCCGCGCCCACCTCGGCGCAGCGCGCCATGTCGTCGATGCTGGCGATGCCGCCGCTGGCCAGCACGGGCCCGGGGAAGGCGCGGACGGTCTCCTCCAGGCCGGCCAGGTCGGGGCCGCCCATCATGCCGTCGGCGGCCACGGTGGTGCGGATCAGGCCGGCGAGGGGCCAGGAGACCCATCGCACCAGATGACTGGCGGCGCTCCCCGCGTCCTCCGTCCAGCCCTGCGACTGGACGATGTCCCCCCGCACGTCGAGGGCGACGAAGCACTTCCCGGGCAGGGCTTCGCAGATGGCCTGCGCGATGTCGGGCTCGCTGACGGCGACGCTGCCGAGGACGACCAGCCCGGCACCCGAGCCCAGCCACCGCCGCGCCGTCTCGAGGTCGCGGACGCCGCCGCCCACATCGGCGACCACGGGGGTGCCGGCCAGCGAGGCGAGGACGGCCTCGACGGCCCGGGTCGAGAGCGGATCGGGCTTGCCCCGGGCGGCGTCCAGGTCCACCAGGTGGACCCGGCGCGCCCCGCTCTCCAGGATGCGGTGGACCACCGCGGTGGCATCGTTCTCGTAGACGCGCTCGCGAGAGTAGTCACCCTGGGTCAGGCGGACGCAGCGGCCCCCCAGGATGTCGATGGAGGGCACGACGATCACGGTGCCTATCCTGCGCCGGAAGCGGCGACGGTGGACGAGGCGGCCACCAGGTTGGCGTAGATGCGCAGCCCGACGGCTCCGCTCTTCTCGGGATGGAACTGGGTGCCGGTGACCGTCCCGCGCTCGCAGATGGCCACGATCTCGCCGCCGTAGTCGACGGTGGCGACGATGTCATCGGCGGCGGCCTCGGCGGCGTAGGAATGGACGAAGTAGCACCAGGCGCCCTCCTCCACCCCGGCGACCAGGACCGCCGGACGGCGCAGGCGGAGCCGGTTCCACCCCATGTGCGGCACCTTGAGCCCCGGCGCATCGATGCGGCGGATGCGCCCGGGGAGCAGGCCCAGGCCGCGGCCTCCCCGGCCCTCCTCGCTGACCTCGAAGAGGAGCTGGAAGCCGAGACACACGCCGAGGACGGGACGGCCGCGCCTCGCCGCCTCCAGCACGGCCTCACCCAGGCCTGAACCGATGAGCAGCGCCGCCGCGGGGGCGAACGCCCCCACGCCGGGGAGCACCACCCCGTCCGCCGCGGCGACGACCGCCGGGTCCGGGGTGATCACCACCTCGGCGCCGGAGCGGGTCAGCGCCCGCTCCACGCTGCGCAGGTTGCCGACCCCGTAGTCGACGACCGCGACGAGCGGCATCAGAGAACCCCCTTGGTCGAGGGGACATCGCCTCCCACGATGCTCAGCGCCTGGCGGAGGGCCAGGCCCAGCGCCTTGAAGGCGGCCTCGGCGACGTGGTGCAGGTTGGCGCCGCGCAGGCAGTCCAGATGCAGGCTGATTCCCGCCGTTTGGGTCAGAGCCTGCACGAACTCGTGGAGCACCTCGACGTCGAAGTCGTTGATGCGCCCGTGCAGCGGCGTCATCTCCCACTCCAGGTGGGGGCGGTTGGAGAGGTCGAGGACGCAGCGGACGAGGGACTCGTCGAGGGGCGCGTGGGCCTCGCCGAAGCGGCGGATGCCGGCCCGGTCGCCGAGCGCCCGTCCGATGGCCGCCCCCAGGGCCAGCCCGCAGTCCTCGACCAGGTGATGGGCGTCGACCTCGACATCCCCCTGGCCGTGCAGCGTCACGTCCATGCCGCTGTAGCGGATGAGGGATTCGAGCATGTGGCGGAAGAAGGGCAGGGGCACGTCGACGTCGGCGGCGCCGCTGCCGTCCAGATCCACCTGCACGCGGATGCGTGTCTCCCGGGTGACGCGTTCCTCGGTGGCCGTGCGAGCGCCGAGAGGGGGCTGAGGGGTCATGGCAGGGGCGCCTCCATGCGCAGCCGGATGGCGCGCTCGTGTCCGAACAGGCCCTCGCTCCGGGCGAGGATGCAGGCGACGGGGGCGAGGGCGTCGAACTCCTCGGCCGAGAGATCCACCACCGACGGCCAGCGCTGGAAGTCCGCGACGGAGAGCGGGCCGCGGTAGCGGCCGGCACCGCCCGTGGGCAGGGTGTGGTTGGGGCCGGCGACGTAGTCACCCATGGAGACCGGCGAACGCCGGCCCACGAAGATGGCCCCGGCGGTGTGGGGACGGCCGCGCAGCGCCTCGGCGGCCTCGCCCTGGAGCGAGAGATGCTCGGCGGCGAACTCGTCGGCGAGGACACAGGCGGCGGCGAGGGACTCGGTGACGATGACGGCACCGTGGCGCCCGGCGGCGCTGGCGATGATGCCGCTGCGGGTGGCCGCCGACGCCTCCTCGACGAAGGCGGCGGCCACCTGGTCGGCCAGGGGCGGCGAGTCGGTGAGGCAGACCGCCCAGGCGAGCGGGTCGTGCTCCAGCTGGGAGACGAGGTCCGCGGCGATGCAGCGGGGATCCGCGCCGGCCGAGGCGATGACGAGGATCTCGGTCGGGCCGGCGACGCCGTCGATGCCGACCTCGCCGAAGACCGCCCGCTTGGCCAGCGTGACGAAGAGGTTGCCGGGGCCGGTGATCTTGTCGACCCTGGCGATGCTCTCCGTGCCGTAGGCGAGGGCGCCGATGGCCTGCGCCCCGCCGACACCGTGCACCTCGGTGACCCCGAGATGATGGGCGCAGGCGAGAACCAGGGGGTGGACCGAGCCGCCGGGCCCGGGGGGGGAGGTGATCGCGATCTCAGCCACCCCGGCCACCTGGGCGGGGATGACGTTCATCAGCACGGTGCTGGGGTAGGCGGCGCGCCCTCCGGGGATGTAGCAGCCGGCCCGGCGCAGCGGCAGCGGCCGCAGGTGGGCCGACTCGGTGCCGCGGATGGCGCCGTCCCGCTGGTGCTCGTGGATGACCCGGATGCGTTCGGCCGCGGCGATGATGGCGTTGCGAACACCCGGCTCCGTCGCCTCCCACGCCAGCCGCATCGCGGTCGCGGGGACGCGGGTGTCCACCACTTCGACGCCGTCGAGCCGCCGGGTCCACCGGCGCACGGCGGCATCGCCGTCCCGGGCGACGTCCTCGAGGATGGTCCGCACGACGTGGTCGGCACGGACCGGGAGATCGAACCACTCCCCCAGCGGCCCGGCCATCTCCCCGTCCAGCATCGGCGCCGGGACGCGACGCTCCGCCCGCACCTGCTCCCGCCACTCCTCCGGAGTCGGCCTGGGCAGCCCGCCGGTCACGCCGGCGCCCTCCGGACGGGGGGTGCCGCGGGGACGTCGGGCTCGGCGGGGGCGACGGCACGGCGCAGCGCCGTGGCCAGCCTGTCGACGGCGTCGCTGCGCGTCTTCAGCGACGCCTGGTTGACGATCAGCCGCGCGGTGGAGCGTCCCGCCTCCGCCACCTCGACGAGGTGGTTGGCGGCGAGTGTCCGGCCGGTGGCGGTGATGTCGACGACGCAGTCCGCCAGACCCATGATCGGTGCCAGCTCCACCGAACCGTGGAGCTTGATGAGCTCGGCGGCGACGCCCAGCGAGTCGAAGAAGCGCCGCGCCGCCACCGGGTACTTGGTGGCGGCACGCAGCGACCGGGGCCAGGTGCCGGCGGCGAGGGGGGACCCCTCCAGCGCGGCGAGGACCAGGCGGCAGCCGCCGAAGCGGAGGTCGACCAGCTCGTAGCAGTCGCGCGGCGACTCCCAGAGGACGTCCTTGCCGACGATGCCGGCGTCGCAGGCCCCCATCTCGACGTAGACGGGGACGTCGGTGGGACGCACCTTCACCAGCGACTTGGCGCCGTCGACGACGCGAAGCTTGCGGTCGAAGGCGTGCGGGTCGGCGTCGGCCACGCCGGCGTCGGTGAGCAGGCGGCAGGCGTCCTCGAAGAGGGCCCCCCCGGGAAGAGCCAGGCGCAGCGGGCTCACTGCCGCGCCCTCCCGGCATCCAGCTCCGCGAGGAGGGCGTCGACCCCCGTGCCCTGCTTCCCAGGCAGCCGCCAGCGCAGCCCGCCGGGGCCGTCGGCGTGGGCCCACCCCACGACGTCGCCGGCCGGCGGCTCGGTGGATTCGAGGTCGAGGGCCACCGGGTGGCCGGCACGGCGGAGCCGGGCGGCGATCTCGACGGCGCCGGCGGCGCCGCGGACGGAATGGCCGAGGCGGAGGGGGAGGCGGGGGGTCTCGTCGCCCGAACCGCGCAGCAGGGCGTCGCAGCAGCGGTCGACGTGGAGGACGAAGCCGGTCGCCGGGGCCTCCAGGCCGAAGGCACCGAGCAGCCGGTCGTAGCGGCCGCCGCTGCCCAGCGGGAAGCCGAGGTCGCTGCTGAACAGCTCGAAGGTGGGCCCGGTGTAGTAATCCCAATCGCGCACCGCGCCGAGGTCCAGGTGAGCGCGGTCGGTGATGCCGTGACCGTCGAGGAGATCCCACAGGCGGGCGAGCTCCTCGATGACGGCGCGGGGCCGGACGGCGGTCAGCCGCGCCCCGGCCATCTCCAGGATCTCGCGGCCGCCCCGAAGGGTGGGGAAGGCGAGCAGCAGCGCCCGATCCGCCTCGGCGACCTCCGTCCCCTCCAGGGCCGCCTCGACGGCGACCAGGTCGCGGCGCCGCACCGCGCCGGCGACGATCGCCCGCTGCTCCGGGCCGAGGTGCGCCTGATCGAGGAGCGAGGGGATGAAGTCGGCGTGGCCGACGTCGATCTGCACGCCGCCCATCCCGGCACGCTCCAGCGCGGCGGCGGCGACGGCGATGCACTCGGCGTCGGCCGCCAGCCCGGCGTGGCCGATCAGCTCGCAACCCGCCTGCATCGCCTCGCGGCGCCGCCCGCCGAGAGGGGGCCGGTTGAAGAGGACGGGCCCGGAGTAGCACAGGCGCAGCGGGAAGGGGCCGCCCTGGAGCTGGGTGGCGACCACCCGCGCGACGCTGACGGTCCGCTCCCCCACCAGGGCGAGCAGGTCGCCATCGGCGTCCATGAAGCGGAAGAGCTGGGTCTGGCTGCCGCCAGCCACACCGGCGGCAACGGTCGTGAGCGGCTCGACCAGTGGGGTGGCGAGGTAGGCGTAGCCCCAGGCGGTGAAGGTGTCGACGAATGCGTCGGTGACGGCACGCCGCCGCTCCGCCGCGGGGCCGACCCAGTCGCTGAAACCCGGAGCCCTGCCCGGGGTGGGGCTCTGCACCTCGCTCATCTGCGGCGAAGTCTAGTGGCCCGGAACGCGGCCCCACCGCCGCGGCGCGCGCCCCGGCGGCGTCGGGGGACGCGGCTCAGTACTGATCCTCGGGACGAACGTCGTCGTCGCCATCGTCGGGCGCGTCGCCGTCGGCCTCCTCGAGAGGGGCCGTCTCCTCGGCGTCCACCTCCTCGGCGACGGCCAGCGGCTCCAGCTCCTCACCGGCATCGGGAACGCCCCCGACGCCCTCGTCGTCCTCGTCGAAGTCGGTGGCCTCCTCGTCGTCGCGCTGGGCGAGCAGCGAGTCCTTGGCGTAGGGGCGGAACTCCTCGCGCCGCTGGCGGCTGACCGGGAACGACGACTTGCGGAGGTTCTCGGCGGCCTGGAAGGCCTCGCGGACGATGATCTCGATCTGACTCTCGGCGATCCGCGCCACCGCCGCGGTGTAGCGGTTCCCCGTCACGATGAGGGGGATGAGCCGGCGGGCGATCTTGCTGTCCACATCGCCGAGGACCAGGCCCCTGGCCGTCTGCGCCTGGAGGCCGCCCTCGTGGATGTGAAGCTCGACCACCTCGCCCGGGGCCACGGTCACCGTCAGCCCCGCCTTCGGCGGATTGAGGACGGTGAGGACGCTCTTCCCCGGCTCCTCGGCGAAGAGGTCCATGTCGATGGCCCCCTTCTGCCCCGCCATCCGCTCCCGGCTGTCCATGAGGACCTGGAGCTTGCGGACGTTCTTCTGGGCGATGACGTTCATCGGGTTGAGCTGCAGGGCCTCGGAGTACTGCTCCAGGGCCTGCTCCGGCTCACCCAGCTCGGTCAGTGCCTTGCCGAGGCGGTTGCACGTCTCGTCGTCGACGCCATGGCGTTCCACCAGGGCGCGGTTGATGGCCAGGGCGTCCTGCCAGCGACTCTCCAGTGCCGCCTGGATCGCCTCCTCGACATACATGCTCCGCGGCTTGACACGATCCACTTCAGCCAACAGACAACTCCCGATTTCGCCGGGCCGGTCAGCGGTCCACGACACCTGCTGCGCCAGCCGGCTTTGGCAGCGGGCAGGGTCCGCTATGATAGCTGCTCAGTGCGGCGCATCTGTTCGGCAGGCTGTCCCCGGTGACCAGGGTCATCGCCATCGCCAACCAGAAGGGTGGCGTGGGCAAGACCACCACCGCCGTCAACCTCGCGGCCGGGCTCGCCGAGGCGGGTGCCCGGACCCTGGCCGTGGATCTCGATCCGCAGGGCCATCTGACCATCAACATGGGGGTGCGCCGGCCCGACGAGCTGGAGGTCACCGTCTACAACATCCTCACCGAACCGTCCACCGCCGCCAGCGAGGCGCGACTGCGGTCGGAGCCGATCGGCCTGGACTTCCTGCCCGCCAACATCGACCTGTCGGGGGCAGAGCTGCAGCTGGTCACCGAGTTCGGCCGCGAATCGGTGCTCCAGGACAAGCTCATGCCGCTCCTCCCGGAGTACGACTTCGCTGTCATCGACTGCCCTCCCAGTCTCGGCCTGCTCTGCGTCAACGCCCTGGTGGCCGCGACGGAGGTGATCATCCCTCTGCAGTGCGAGTACTTCGGCATGAAGGGGATGCAGCAGTTGCAGCGCACCATAGACAGGGTCCGGGCGAAGCTCAATCCCAGCCTGCACATCTCCGGGATCCTCCCCACCATCTACAAACCGCGCACCCTGCACAGCCAGGAGGTCCTCGAGCTGGTGCGCGAGAGGTACGGCGACGAGGTCTTCGACATCCGGGTCGACGCCTCGATCCGCTTCGCGGAGACGCCTCTCGCCGGGCTCTCCATCCTCCAGTACGCCCCCGAGTCGCCGGGGGCCAAGGCCTACCGCAGCCTGGCGCGCACGGTGATGGCCCAGGGCCAGGAGAAGGCCGCGGCCGCCGTCACGGCGGTGCCGGCGAGAGCCGGGACATCGTGATGCCCGGGTTCCGCCGCGCTCAGCTGCGCGGCTCGGACGAGCTCTTTCGCACCACCGACGCCCCGGCCGTGGCGGAGCCCATCCCGGTGGAGGTCCCGGCCCATCCCGTCCCCGCCGCCCCCGCTCATAACCTCCGCTCGGTCCGGCTGACCGAGGACGAGATCGCCACGCTGGTGGATGCCGTGCAGCACCTCAAGTTCCCCGGCAAGCCCCCGGCCAGGCCTTCGATCGGTGACTTCGAGAGCCTCGAGGAGCTGCGCCAGAAGCTGCTCGCGCATCTCTGAGACCGGGCGGTCCGGGGCGGTGACGGCCGCCCGCGGCGGAGCCTGGACCCGCGTGGGGCAAGGGACGATCGCGCCAATTGATGCCTGGTGGGGAGATGTGCCGCCCGCTTCTGCTAGCGTGCCGCCGATGGTGATCGGCACGCTCGTCCTCCGCCTCCAGGTCCCCGGCAGCGAATCCCTCAAGGACAAGCGCCAGGTGGTCCGCTCCCTGGTCGCCCGCCTCCGCCACACCTTCAACGTGGCGGTGGCGGAGGTCGGCGACCTCGACCTCTGGCAGTCGGCCCAGCTGGGGGTCGCCTGCGTCTCCACCGATGCCCGCCACGCCGACGAGATGTGCCAGAAGGTTCTCGGGTTCGTCGGCGACGAGGCCGACGCCCTGCTCACCGGGTCCTCGTTCGAGCTGGTCCACCTGTGAGCGCGGCCCCCAGCCCCCCCCGGCGCCTGACCCTGGCCGCGCCCGCCGGCCGGTGGGTGCTCTGCGCCGCCGTCCTCGGCTCGGGAATGGCCTTCCTCGACACCACGATGGTCAACATCGCCCTGCCCTCCGCGGGCACGGCGCTGGGAGGCGGCTTCACCCTGCTGCAGTGGGTCCTCGCCGCCTATCTCGTCACCCTCGCGTCGGTGGTGCTGCTGGGCGGCGCCCTCGGCGACATGCTGGGAAGCGGCCGGTTCTTCATGGCGGGAGTGGCCGCCTTCGGCCTGGCATCGGCACTCTGCGGCCTGGCCCCCAGCGGTCTCGCCCTGGTCGTCTTCCGCCTTCTCCAGGGGGCCGCCGCCGGCCTCCTCATCCCGGGCTCCCTCGGCCTGATGGTCACCGCCTTCGCCGGCGAGGAGCGCACCCGGGCCATCGGCATCTGGTCCGGGTTCTCCGGGTTCGCCACCGTGGCCGGCCCCCTGCTCGGCGGGGTCCTCGTCGACGCGGCCGGCTGGCGGTGGGTCTTCCTCATCAACGTCCCCATCGCCGCGGGCGCGCTGGTCATCGCCCTGCGCCACGTCCCGCCGCCCGACGCCGGCTTGCGCTCGGCGCGGGAGCGCCTCGACCTGGGCGGGGCCGCCCTGTGCGCGACCGGGCTCGGCCTTCTCGCCGACGCCCTCATCGAGGGGCGCCAGGGGGGCGCCGGAGGCCTGACGGCGGTCGCCCTGATCCTCGGCCTCGCCGCCATCGTGGCCTTCCTCGTCGTCGAGGGGCGGCGGGAGCGGCCGATGCTGCCGCTGGCCCTCTTCGCCATCCGCGACTTCGCGGTGGCCAACCTGACCACCCTGCTCGTCTACGCCGCTCTCACCGTCTCCCTCTTCCTCCTCGTGCTGCAGCTCGAGCGCGCGTCCGGCTACGGGCCGATCGGCGCCGGCGCCGCCATCTTCCCCATCACCCTGCTGCTCGCCGTCCTGCCCCCGAGGATGGCCGGAGTGGTGGGCCGGATGGGGCCGCGGCGGCTGATGACGCTGGGCCCGCTGGTGTCCGCGGCGGGGCTGCTGCTCTTCACCCGGCTGTCCAAGAACCACTCCTACCTCACCGTGGTCCTGCCCGCGGGGATCGTCTTCGGCCTCGGCCTCGCCCTCACCGTCGCCCCGCTCACCAGCACGGTGCTGCGCAGTGTCCCGGCCGCTCGAGCCGCGGTCGCCTCCGGCGTCAACAACGCCGTCGCCCGGGTGGCGGGCCTCCTCGGCGTGGCCCTCGTGCCCCTCTTCACCGGGCTGGCCACGGGCGGCGCCGGCGGGACGGTGCTCGCCGAGGGCTTCCACCGGACCATGCTGGTCGCCGCCGTCCTCTGCCTGGCCGGCGCCGCCGTCTCCTTCTTCGGCCTCCGCCACCGCCGGAGCAGGGAGGCCCCGAGCGTCGCCGCCACCGTCATGTGAGCGCGCCGACGCCACCCCTCATCGACCGCCTCGTCGCCGCCTTCAGCGCCCACGCTGGGCTCACCCTCGACTCCTTCCAGGTCGAGGCGATCGAGAAGCTGGAGAGGAGCCGGGGAGTCCTGGTCAGCGCCCCCACCTCGAGCGGCAAGACGCTCATCGCCGAGTACGCCATCTGGCGCTGCCTCGCCGCCCCTCAGGACCTCCGGCGCCGCCACGACGAGCCGCACCGGGTCATCTACACCACACCCCTCAAGGCCCTCTCAAATCAGAAGTTCCATGACCTGAGCCGCGCCTACGGCGAGAGCAGCGTCGGCCTCGTCACCGGCGAGCACACCATCAACGACATGGCACCCGTGGTGGTGATGACGACGGAGATCCTCCGCAACATGCTGTACGACGAACCGCAGCGGGTCGATTCGGTCGGCGACGTCATCCTCGACGAGATCCACTACATCGACGACTTCCCGCGGGGGACGGTGTGGGAGGAGGTCATCATCGAGATGCCCGCCCACGTCCGCATCACCGGCCTCTCGGCGACGATCAGCAACGTCGACGAGGTGGCGGGCTGGATGAGCGGGCTGCGCGGCGAGGTCAGCGTGGTCACCCGCACGGAGCGCCCGGTCGCCCTGGAGATGTGGCTCTGCCTGGACAATCAGCTCTGGCCCCTCTTCGATGAGCAGGGTCACGTCGCCCGGGGCACCCTGGAACGCGCCCAGAACCTGAGCGCCGGCGACCTCCGCATGCGCTACTCGCCGCGCGCGCCGGAGAACGACCTGCTCCAGGTCGTCGAGCAGCTGCGCCGCAACCGGATGCTCCCGGCGATCTACTTCATCTTCTCGCGGCGGGGATGCAGGGAGGCGCTCTCCCGCGCCGCCGTGCACGGCCTCGACCTCACCGACGACGCTGAGAAGCCCGTCATCGACGAGGTGCTGGCGGGCCGCGTCGAGGCCATCGCCGACGCCGACGAGCGCCGCGTCTTCCTCGACGCCATCGACCCGGTGCTGCTGCGCCGCGGCGTCGCCATGCACCACGCCGGCATGCTCCCCTACGCCAAGGAGACGGTGGAGCACCTCTTCCAGCGTGGGCTGGTCAAGGTGGTGTTCGCCACCGAAACCCTCTCCCTCGGCCTCAACATGCCGGCACGCGCCTGCGTCGTCTCGACCTTCAGCAAGTTCGACGGCACCGGCTTCAACGCCCTGACGGCGTCGGAGCTCACCCAGCTGATGGGGCGGGCGGGGCGGCGGGGCATCGACACGGTGGGCCACGGCATCATCCTCAAGGAGTCGGATGTCGACGTCCGCGACATCTACGACGCCGCCATCGGCGGCGAGATGAGCGTCCTCTCCAAGTTCGCGCCCACCTACACCATGGTGCTGACGCTGCTGCGGACACGCAGCCTGGAGCGCGCCGAGGAGCTGCTCGACCGCTCCTTCGGCCAGTACCAGGCACTGCGCCGCAGCGAGCACTGGGTGCACCGGCGGGCGAACCTCGAGGAGCTCCTCGGTGACCTGGGGCGGCGCGTCTTCCGCCATCCGCGGCTCGCCTGCACCGAGGCGACGCTGACCCGCCACCTCCATGCCGCCAGCGAGGTCGAGGCCCTCGACACGCAGGTGCGCCGCGCCAGGCGGCAGCACTGGCGCGACAGCCACGCCGGCCGCTACGGGGGGCGGGCCGCCGACCCCGGCGGCAAGTTCGAGCAGATGCGCCGGTCGCTGAAGGCGGCGCGCGGCCGGCTGGAGCAGAGCCCGTGCGCGGGCTGCCCCCACCTGAGCGAGCATCGCGCCCACCGCCGGGACACCCTGGAGACCGAGGAGACGCTCCGCCAGGGCGAGGAGGAGCTGCGCAGCGCCCGCGGCCGCTACCGGCGCGAGCTGCGGGCCCTCCGCGCCGTTCTGCGAGAGGCGGGCTTCCTCGAGGACGACCATCCCACCGACTCGGGGCTGCTGGCCGGCCGCCTCTTCGGGGAGAGCGCGCTGCTCATCGCCGACGCCATCGGGGCCGGCTGGTTGGAGGCCCTGACCCCCGCGGAGCTGGTCGCCGTGCTCACCATGATCGTCGCCGAGGACCGGGGCAGGGAGCGGCCCCACCCCGCCCGCCGGCGGTGGCCCAGCCGCGGCGTGGAGCACGGGTACAGGGCGCTGCGCACCGATCTGCAGCGGCTCTCCGATCTCGAGAAGGGGCATGGCGTCGACAGCCTCCGGCCGCTGGCACTGGACTTCGTGCCCGCCGCGTACGCCTGGGCGTCGGGGGTGCCGCTGGCCGAGATCGAGGTGCCGGCGGGGACCGACGTCGGCGACCTCGTCAAGGCGATCACCAACCTCTACTCGCTGCTCCGCCAGATGGAGCAGGCGCTCCGCGACCACCGCCTCCACCCCCTGGTCCGCCACGCCCGCGAGGCGATCGAGCGCGACATGATCCGCCGCATCTGACCGGGCCGTACCATGGGCACGCCATGGCCAGGATCGAGGTGACCTCCGCCGGCGGTTCCCAGTTCACCGTCCGGGCGGACGGCCACAGCTTCAGCGTGACCGCCACCGAGACACTGGTGGAGGAGATGGGCGCGCGCGACGCGGAGACCCTGGTGCGGGCGTCGTTCGACTACCTGCTGGCCAGGGAGCCGGTCACGGCCATCCTGCCCCGATTCGACCTCGGCGTCATCGAGCGGTACCACCCCGGCTGGCGCGTCGCCATGCGGCGGGTGGGGGTGCGGGAGCCCTTCTCCTCCGATCCGTAGGGGGGTGCGGTGCCGCCCGGCCTCACCCGGCCAGGATGCGGACGGCCTGCTCCGCCCAGCGGCGGAGGATGCCGGCGCGTTCGCCCTCGGTCCGGCGCAGCCACGCCGCGGGATCGGGGGGCGACCCGATCTGCGGCGACCAGTCGAGGAGCAGGGCGGCATCGACCTCGAGGTGGAACTGGAGAGCGTAGGCGCACCCCATCCGGAACCCCTGGTTGGGGTAGAGCTCGCTGCTGGCCAGGTGGCAGGCCCCCCGCGGCAGGTCGAAGGTGTCGCCGTGCCAGTGCAGGACGTCGAGGCTCTCGCCGCAGCCGGCGAAGAGCGGGTCGTCACGCGCCGGGACCGTCAGGGTGACGCTCCCCAGCCCCACCTCCTGGCCCCGCTCCCCGTGATACACGCGGGCGCCGCAGGCGGAGGCCAGCAGCTGGGCTCCCAGGCACACGCCGAGGACGGGCAGGCCCCGGGTGAGGGCGTCATGGAGCAGCGCCACCTCGGCACCCAGCCTCGGCTCGCCGTCGCAGACCGACATGGGCCCGCCCATCACCACCAGGGCGGTGGCCGGATCGAGGTCGGGCAGCGGGTCGGACGCGCCGACGCGCCGGATGTTCATGCCACATTCGTCGGCAACCTGCGCGATCAGCCCCGGTCCCTCGTTCTCCACGTGCTCGACCACGACCAGGCGAGGCGGTCCCACGGCCGGCCTCACTCCTCGCGGACCAGGGCCTCCGGGATGGCGACGGCCCGGTAGGGGAGGTCGGAGATGTCGTAGTAGCGGATCGGCTTGCGCAGCCGCTTGGCGATGCCCACCTGGACCTTCACGCCCAGCGACATGGCGCCGAACACCCACATCTCGTCGCTCTTCACGATGAGGTTGTTGAAGGCCTCGCGGACGGTCTCCTCGGGGACGGTGTGGAGGAGGTAGTAGTCGAAGAGCATGAAGGGGACGATGGGAACGGCGCCCTCGTCGAGGACGAACTTGCTGATGTGCTGCCGCCAGTAGAAGTTGCGGTTGCTCAGTGCGCAGTAGACGAGGCGCTTCGGCCGCCGCAGGGCCCGCTCCGCCTGCTCCGCCGGCGTGGCCTGGGGCCGGGGGGTGAAGATCCGTTCCAGGATGTCCTCGGGGTCATGGACGGCTTCACCGGTGGTGGGGGACTGTTCAGTGGGCTCGGGCACGGTGGCGCCCTGATCCTCGCTATGCAAAGACACAAACGGTCGACGGATCATACCATCGGGTCGCGCCAGGATCCCGGCGGGCCGCCGGCGGCGCGCTCAGGGCGTCTCCGCCCAGGCCATCAGGCCGCCGAGCCGGGCGAGCGCCGCATCCAGGCGCGCGGCGTGGGCGGCATCGTTGAGCCAGCGGCTCTGCCCCGACGGATGGGGCAGGGGGAAGACGGCGGGGGGATCGCCGGCCGCCTCGACCTCGCCACCGGAGGCGTCGAAGAGACGCCCGACGCACTCGTCCAGGCCGCGCCCGGCGACGAAGCGACCGATGGCGAGCGTGCCGACGGGGAGGATGAGGCGCGGGCGCAGCAGTCCGATCACGGCGTCGAGCCAGGATGAGCACAGCGCCACCTCGCGGGCGCTGGGCCGCCGGTCGCCGCGCCCGTCGGCAGTGCGCCCGGGGAAGCACGTCGTCATCGCCGTCATGTAGACGCGGCGCCGCACCTCCTCCTCTGGGGCGACGCCGGCCCGCACGAACCACCGCATGAGCTGGCGCCCGGCGCGGCCGGCGAAGGGTCGGGTGAGGTCGTGCTCGACCGGTCCCGGGGCCTGGCCGACGAGCAGGATGCGCTGCCCGGCGTGCCCGCTGAAGACGGGGTTCGCAACGTCCAGCAGACCGGCGTCGACACACCGCGTGCAGACGCGATGCGCCCTCTGCACCGCCGCCAGTGCCGTCTCCGGCGCTTCGCCGCCGCCCGCGGTCACCACCTCTGGGACTCTACGGGAGCGACGCAGCCCGGTCGGCGCCGGCGAGGGGGCGGGCTTGTGCGAACGGAGGCGGCGCGTATCATCGAAACAGAGCCGCCGGCGATGCTCGCGTCCCTGCCGGCGGCGCGGGCGCGGTGCGCAGTGGAACAGATGCCTGACGACAACTCCCGTCCGACCCACGGGCCCTCCCCGGATCAGCGATCGACGGACGCCCCGGAGTGGTGGCCGTCGCTGGCCCGCGACGACCTTCCGCGGGGTGGCGCCTCCGGTGCGGGAACGCCGGACGGACGGAGTCCCGGCGAGGAGCCGGACGCAACGCTGACCTCCCGCCGCCCCGCGTCGCAGAGCATCTCGGGCCGCGCCTGGCCGCGCCTGCTCGCGGCGGTGGTGCGGATCCTCTGGCGTGGCGGCCGTTAGCCGCCTGACCGTGGAGGAGCCGGCCGGACGCCGGCACCGGGCCCACCTGGACCCGGACGGGGCCTCCGTCGAGGACCTGCTGGCTCGTGCCGCCACCCAGGATGCCCGCACGGCGGCGGAGCGGTTCCGGAAGGCTGCCGGCGACCTCGCGGCGGTGGCTCCCCCCGCCGACGCGCCGGTGCTGGAGAACCTGGCCACCGCCGGGATCGCCGCGGCCGGCCAGGTGGCCCGGGCGAGCAACGCCGTCTTCCTCCTCGAGCTGGAGGCGGCGGACCCCCACGTCCCGGACCAGCCCATGCGCGCCATCTACAAGCCGGCTCGGGGGGAGCGCCCGCTCTGGGACTTCCCCCGGCGCACCCTGCACCTCCGCGAGCGCGCCGCCTACCTGCTGAGCGCGGCCCTGGGCATGGAGGTGGTCCCGCCCACCGTGCTCCGCGACGGCCCGGTGGGCCCGGGCAGCGTCCAGCTCTACATCCATCCCCGAACCGTGCCCCTGGACGGGGACGCCGCCGCGGGCATCGAGGCCCAGCTGCGCCGCCTGGCCGCCTTCGACGTGCTGGCCAACAACGCCGACCGCAAGGCGACCCACCTCCTCGTCGACGGGGACGGCCATCTCTGGGGCATCGACAACGCCCTGACGTTCCTTCCCTACCCCCGGCAGCGGACGGCGCTGCTGGAACTGGGGGGCAGCGACCTGGCCGACGGCGACGCGGCCCTGGTGCGGCGCCTGCGCACGGGGACGTCCCTCCCCGCCCTCCGTGCCGCCCTCGGCCGGCTGCTGACCGCGGAGGAGGTCGCCGCCTTCGACGGACGGCTGGAGGAACTGGCCGACGACCCGTGGTACCCCCGCCTCGACGGCTGGGGTGGCCGCCCCTTCGAATGGTGGTAGCGGCTGGTACGCCCGGAGGGACTCGAACCCCCGCATCCGGCTCCGGAGGCCGGCGCTCTATCCAACTGAGCTACGGGCGCGCGCGACCGAGTATAGGGCGCCGGCCCGGCGGGCCCCGGCAACGCCTCCCCCTGTCCGGGAGGCCCCGTCAGTCGATGTCGTCCTCGCCGGGAAGCATCAGGGTGTCCTGGAGGTCGTAGAGGGCCTCCATCCAGTCCGCGATGGGGATCTCCTCGGGCGCTCGCTGCGCCAGCGGATGCGCGGTGTCGGCGATGACCCGGACCGCCCGGTGCCGCAGGTGGCTCGGCACGGCAACCTCCTCGGCGAGGTTGAGCATCTCGAACTCATTGATCAGCTGATCGATGAGCCGGATCATGTTCCGGCGCGCGTATCGCGTGCGGTACTGGGCATGGGCCCGCTGCTTGAGATCTGAGATCTCAAGACAGGTTTCGCGGATGACCATCCGTGGCCCCCTGAGTGATGAGAGGCTGGGAAATCCCCCCGGAACGACCGCCAAATCCTAAGCCGGGACAGGGGAATCGTCAAGACGGGTCAAACAGCCCACCCGGAGCGAGTCAGGGCGCCGCCGCCCGGTCCCGGCCGCGAACAGCCGGGATCGGGTGCGGCGCGGCCGTTGGTGCTCGCTTCGGCTGCGGCTCAGCCCTCCCGGCCCAGGCGCCTCGACGCCGCGATGGCGACGACGCCGCCGAGCACGAGCGCGAGGGCCGCGGGCAGCGCGAGCCCGGTGGTCCCCGCCCCGGTTCCCGGCACCGGGACGGTCGCGGCCGCGTTCACGGTGACGGCCAGGACCTCGATGCTCCCCTCGAACGGCTCGGGAGGGTCGGGGACGAAGTTGAAGGTGGCGGTGACGTCGTCGGTCCCGACCGGCAGCGCCGTGGTGGTGCAGCTGGCGGTCCCGTCTTCTCCGACGGCGACGTCAGCGCAGAGGACGGTGCTGCCCAAAGAGAACGTCTCCGTGGCCGCGCCGAGGTCGGCGGGCATGTGGGAGGTCAGCGTCACCGACCCTCCCGCGGTGAAGCTCAGGGTCGACGCGGTCGTCCAGTAGATGGTGGCGCTGCCGTCGCTGCCGCCGTTGTCGGCGCTGACGAAGACGGTGCCGCTCGGACCGTAGCTGCTGCCGCCACCGCCCCCGCTGCCATTGGCGTCGGAGGACTCGCCGCCGCCGCCACCGCCGTAGTAGCCGCCGCCACCGCCGCCGCCGCTCCCGGCACCGGCGCCACCGCCGGCACCGGAGCCCGCGACACCGCTGGCCATGGCAAAGGTCCCCGTCCCGCCGGCGCCGGCGGCGCTCTGGGTGGCCCCGCCGCCGCCGCTCGTCCCGTCACTGAGCCCGCCGCCGGGGTCACCGACGGAGCCGCCCGCACCGCCCGGAGCCGCATCGCCGAGTCCGCCGGCGGTGCCGCCGCCGCCGCCGGCGACGATGACCCGGTAGGTGGTGTCACAGCCGAGCGTCCCGGCGCAGGCGCCGGACCGGATGTCGGTGGCACCGCCGCCCCCGCCGCCCCCGAAGCTGACCTCGTCCTCGGTGTCGGAGGAACCGGCGCCGCCTCCGTTGGCACCGGCGGTCCCGGCCCAGTCGGCGGGGATGTTCGCCACACTCTGGTCCGGCCCGATGTCCAGGGGCTGGCCGCTGCCGGGGCCGCCCGCGCCACCGACGCTGACCTCGAGGGTCGAGCCCGGCGTGGTGGCGAGCGAGGCGACGGCGCGGGCGCCGGCGGCCCCGGCCGCGGTGTCATCTTCGACGGAGTCGTACCCGGCGCCCCCTCCGCCGCCGGACAGGTCGACGACCACCCCGGCGACCCCCGCGGGCACCACGAACGCCTGCGGCGAGCCGGTGGCGCCGAAGACGGCGGTGCCGGCCCCGTCGGCCTGGGCGGTCGCCCCTCCGCCGGCGAGAACGATCGCGGCGGTGGCGAACGGGACAACGCAGAGGGAGCGGCGCAGTCGCATGGAAACGCCTCCGGTCGCCGGATTCTCCGCGCGACCAGAACGGCCGCGCCGACGGCGCCTTCGGGCAGTCTACCCCGCATGGCTCATGCTGTCAGGCCGGGGCCGACGGCGCGGCGGACGGTCAGTAACGCGACGCCCTGGCATTGCGTTCTCCTGCTCGAGGCCCCCGAGTTCGGGCGCATGCTGGAGTGGAAGAGATGACCGGGCTGAGCCCTCGCGGGCATTGCCGCCGGCCGGCCGGTGTCCTCGGGGCGCTTGCGGTCGCCGGCGTGCTCGTCATCGCGGGGACCGCCACCGGAGCCGCGGCGAGCCCCCAGCCGGTGTCGGGGGCCCAGGACCTGTACGGCGTGGCCTGCCCCACCGCCACGAGCTGCACCGCCGTGGGGCAGAACGTCGACGGCGAGACGGTGTCGGTCACCGACGGCACCCCGGACGTGGCCCAGGAGGTCTCGGGGACATTCCAGCTGTGGGGTGTCGCATGTCCCGACGCCAGCCCCTGCGTCGCGGTCGGGGTCAACACCACGGACCAGGGAATGGTGGTCGCGGTGACCGGCGGCAACCCCGGAGATCCACGGGCGGTGTCGGGGAACGTGACCCTGACCGGTGTGGCCTGCCCCGGCAGCGGCACGTGCGAGGCGGTCGGATGGGACACGAGCGGGTACGGCGACATCCTGCCCATCAGCGGTGGCGCGCCGGGGACCCCGGTCGAGGTGGACGGGGTCGGTCAGCTCTTCGGCGTGGCCTGCTCCGGCGCCGGCACATGCGAGGCCGCGGGCGACAACTCGGCGGGCGGGGTCGTGGTCACCATCGGCTCCGGCACCGCGGGCGTTCCCCACTGGGTCCCCGGGACGGAATCGCTCACAGCCGTGGCCTGTCCCACCGCGGACACCTGTGTCGCGGTCGGCCTCGACACTGCCAGCAACGAGGCGGTCGTCGTCCCCATCAGCGATGGCGCCCCCGGGACCGCGCAGGCGATCCCCGGCGTGGAGGCCCTGTACGGGATCGCCTGCCCCAGCGCCGGCACCTGCGAGGCGGTGGGTGAAAGCATCTCGGGGGGCGTCGTGCTGCCCATCACCAACGGCATCGCGGCCAGCCCGCAGGCGGTTTCGGGGAGCGTCGACTTGCGCGGCATCGCCTGCCCCGCCGAGGCCACCTGCGATGCCGTGGGCTCCGCGACGCCGCCCGGCGGTGGTGCGACGGACGGTGTGCTGGTGACGATCACCCCGACGGGGGCAACTCCCACTCCGACCGCAACGCCGTCGCCAACCGCAGCGGCGACGACCACGGCCTCCGCCGGCGCCACGGCAAGCCCGTCATCCTCCGCCGTGGCCACCTCGTCGCCCACGCCCAGAGGGGCGGCAGGGGGCCACAGCGGCGGCGGGACCCCGATCGGATTGATCGTCCTCCTGCTTGTGGTCGCGGCGGCGGTGCTGGCCGGCGGCGGGATCTGGCTGGTGCGGCGAAGGGCGACCGGCGGCAATGCCGGCGGCTGACCTCCGGAGGGCCGGGATCGCGGCCTTCCCCGGCTTCCGGCTCCACTCCGTGGCACGGACCAGGAGCACGCAGGACCTGGTCAGGGCGGGGGCCCGGGCGGGCGCGGCGGAGGGGTACTGCTGCGTCGCGGCCGAGCAGACCGCCGGTCGCGGACGGCTGGGCCGCCAATGGATCGCACCCGCCGGCACCTCCCTGCTGATGAGCCTGCTGCTGCGGCGCCCGCCCCGGGTCGCCCAGGCCGTGCCACTGGCCGCCGGGCTCGCCGTGACCGGTGCCGTCGAGGAGGTCGCCGGCGTGCGGTGCCTGCTGAAGTGGCCGAACGACGTGCTCGCCGGGGGAGGCAAGCTGGCGGGGATCCTCGCCGAGGCGGAGTCCGGGGACGCCGTCGTGCTCGGCGTCGGCATCAACCTCACCGTGCCAGGCTTCCCGGCGGGCGTCGCGGGGGTCAGCCTGCACACGCTCTGCGCCGGCCCGGTGGCGCGCGAGGCGCTGCTGGCGGCGTTCCTGCGACATCTCGCCGGGCGCCTCGACCAGGTGGAGGCCGGGGGCCTCGCGGCCATCCGCGACGACTGGACGCGGGTGGCTGCCGGGCTGGGGGAACCGGTTCGCGCCGTGATCGGCTCCCGCACCGTGGTGGGGACGGCGCTGGGCATCGACGGCGACGGCGCGCTGCTGGTCGCCAGCGGCGGCGGCACGGTGCGGCTGGTGGCGGGCGAGGTGCACCTCACCGGCGAGTGACCGGGACGCCGCCCCGGGGGCGGTGAGCCGCGGCGTGACGCCGCTCGCGCGGCGAGCGTCGGTCAGACGATGGCCCGGTGCTCCTCGATCTCGCCGGCCCCATCGCTCTCGTCGGCGCCCTGCTGGCGGGTGGGGAGGGCGATCAGCGCCAGCAGGCCGCCGACCAGGGCGACCAGCGCGCCGGCACGCAGGGCGACATCCATGCCTCCGATGAAGGCGGAGCCCGCCTGGCCTGCCAGCACCTGACCGAGCATGCCGCCGGCCCGGTGGGCCACGTCGAGGGCGCCGCCGATCGACCCGAGGATGGTGCTCTGCATCGCCGCCGGGAGGTGCAGCGGCACGAGGAACGGCGTCATCTGGTTCTGGTAGTGGGTCGACAGGATGCTGCCGATGACGGCGACGCCGACCGCTCCGCCGATCTGCAGGAAGGCCCCGTTGGTGGCGGAGCCGATGCCGGTGTGACGGCGGGGCAGGGATCCCATCACGGCCCCGGTGACCGCCGGGATGGCCAGGCCGGCGCCGACGCCGAGCATGACCATCCCCCACAGCGTCCCCCAGTACGTGGTGGTGACGGTGGCGGTGGAGATCTGCCAGAGGCCGGCGGCGACGACGAGCAGGCCGACGGCGACGATCACCCGGGTGCCGAGGCGCCGGTCGAGCGGCGTGGAGAGCGGGGCGATGATGGCGATGGCCCCGGCCGCCGGAATGATGCGCACGCCCGTGGCCAGGGCGCTGAAGTGCAGGTAGAACTGGAGGTACTGAGTGAGGATGAAGAGGGCGCCGAACAGCCCGAACATGACGAGGCTCAGGGAGAAGATCGCGGTCGAGAAGCTCCGGTTGCGGAAGAAGTCCAGGCGCAGCATCGGGTGCGAGGTCAACCGCTCCCAGATGACGAAGAGGGTGAGGACGACCAGCCCGCCGATGCCGGCGCCGATCACCACCGCCGACGTCCAGCCCTCGACGGGGGCGTCGATGATGGCCCACAGGAGGAGCCCGAGCCCGGCGATGGAGAGCAGGGAGCCGACCAGATCGGGGCCGAGGGCGGCGGGATCCTTGGAGTCCGGCACCAGCCAGAGGGCGCAGCCGATGGCGATGACGGCGATGGGCACGTTGATGAGGAAGACGGAGCCCCACCAGAAGTGGGCGAGCAGCAGGCCGCCGACGATGGGCCCCAGGGCGACACCCGCGCCGCTGGTGGCCGCCCAGAAACCGAAGGCGCGCTGACGCTCTCCCGGGTTGGTGAAGACGTCGGTGATGATGGCGAGGGTCGACGGCATGATCAGCGACCCGCCGACGCCCATGCTGGCGCGCGCTGCGATGAGCATGCCCACCGAACCGGAGTAGGCGGCCCAGCTCGAGCCCGCGGCGAAGAGCAGCAGCCCGAGCATGAACATCCGCTGCCGGCCGAAGCGGTCGGCGAGACTCCCCGAGACGAGGATGAGCCCAGCGAAGACGATGACGTAGGCGTCGACGATCCACTGCAGCTGGCTCGAGGTCGCCCCCAGATCCCGCACCAGGGTCGGCAGTGCGACGTTGAGGACGGTGTTGTCGAGGGTGACGATGAGCAGCGACAGACAGAGGACGGCAAGGGCCAGCCAGCGCCGGGTCGGGGACCGGCGGGGTGGCCCGAGGGGGAGGACGAGCATGGGCCCCGGGACTCCTTAACGCATTGCGGCTTGCGTTAACCTAGCACGGCTCGTGCCGTAACGCAAGTGGAGTGGCGATAAAGTAACCAAGGGAACGCTAAGATCACCGCGTGCAGGAGGAGAACGGCCGGCCGCGCGCCCGCCGCACCGGGGGCAGGAGTGCCCGGGTCCGCGAGGCGGTGATCGACGCCACCATCGACAGCCTGATGGCCGGCGCCGGCCATGACCTGTCCATCGCGGAGGTCGCCCGGCGGGCCGGTGTGCACGAGACGTCGATCTATCGGCGCTGGGGGACGAAGGCGAACCTGGCCCTCGACGCGGTCGTCAGCCGCACCCAGGAGGCGATCCCGGCGCCGGACACCGGGTCCCTCCGAGGCGACCTGCTGGCCCTGCTTCGCGGCTTCGCCGCCTTCGAGAGCACGCCACTCGGGTCGACCCTGCTGCGGCTCGCGCCGCTGCAGGACCCCCCGGAGTTCGCGACGACGCGCGCGGGCTACTGGGCGGAACGCTTCGACCTGGTGGGGAAGGTCCTCGACCGGGCGGAGGCGCGGGGCGAGCTGCGCCGGAGGGTCGACCGCCGCCTCGCCCTGGAGGCGCTGATCGGACCCCTGCACGTGAGGCTGATGCTGACCCGAGAGCCCGTCGACGACGCCTTCCACGAGGCCGTCGTGGACCTCGTCCTGGCGGGCATCGCGGCCGGCGGGCGCGTTCCGGCCGGTGGCTGAGCCGGGGATCGGGGCTCCACCCGCCGGGGTCCGCCCTCGCCGTCGCCGGGCGCGGTTCAGCGATCCGAGAAGCTGAGGATCCCGCTCGGGTTGAGGAGGGCGAAGGGGCGCTGGACGGCGTTGGTCTCGCGGGAGAGCGCCGTCACCCAGAGGGCGGAGACGTTGGTGAGGGGGAGGAAGGCCCCGGGGTGGCGTTCCAGGTGATCCAGCAGGGTCTGGCCCGCCTCGAGATGGATGTCGGCCACCAGGGAGAAGGCGATGGTGTTGATCGCCACCTGATGGGACACCTTGGCACGGCGCAGCTCGGAGACGGCCTTGCTCTCCGGCTCGTCGAGGGGACAGAGGAGGAGCACCGCCGACTTGGCGATGATGGTGCTGGGTTCCACCCGGCTCAGCACCGGATAGTTCACGGACAGCGGCTCGGCGGTGGCGTCGCGCAGCTGGAGGTAGCGGCGGGAGCCGTTGACGCTGTCGCTGAGCCGGTCGGGTCGCACCACCTCGAGGTCCCCGGTGAGCTTCATGAAGGTGGCGTACACCTCGACCCGGGCCCAGCCGCTCGTCTCACCGCCGGGCCTCCGCGGTTCTGCCGCCAAGCTGCTCATCGGGTCGAAGGCTAGCAGGACGCCGGGCCCATGGTCCGATGTGTTTCAGGACTTCGGCGGACTCCCGCCGGAGCCCGTAACCATCGCCAGGGGACGGCGCTTCTGGGCATGCACATGGCGACCCTCCCCGCCGCCCTGACGGCTGCCCAGACAGCCGGCGGGGAACGCCGGGCCGGCATTCTGGCCGTCGGCTCGTGCCTTCCCCAGGGCACCCTGACCAACGCCGACCTCGAGGCGATGGTGGACACCTCCGACACCTGGATCATGGAGCGGACCGGGATCCGGCTCCGCCACCGGGCGACGGCAGGCGAGACCACCTCGGAGATGGGGGTGACGGCCGCACGCCGTGCCCTGGAGCGGGCGGGGAACCCGCGGGTGGACGTCCTGGTCGTGGCCACGGTCACCCCGGACACCCTGTTCCCCTCGACGGCCTGCCTCATCCAGCGTCGCCTGGGCCTCGACGGCATCCCCGCCTTCGACGTCAACGCGGCCTGCAGCGGGTTCCTCTACGGCGTGACCGTGTGCGAGGCCCTGATCCGGGCCGGGGTGGCCGAGCGGGCCCTGCTCGTCGCCGCCGATTCCATGACCAGCCTGGTGGACTGGGAGGACCGCGCCACCTGCGTCCTCTTCGGCGATGGCGCCGGCGCGGCGGTACTGGGGTCCGTCGCCGAAGGTGGCATCGCCGCCCGCCGGCTCGGCGCCGACGGAAGCCATGGCCACCTCATCTACTATGGGCCCAAGGTGGACGAACCCGAAGGGCGCGACCGTCTCCGCATGGCCGGCAAGGGCACCTTCCGCCTGGCGGTGGAGCGCTTCTGCGATATCACCGCCCAGGTCTGTTCCGACGCGGGATGGAAGGTCTCCGACATCGATCACTTCGTCCCCCACCAGGCGAACCTCCGCATCATCGAGGCGGCCGCGAAGCGCCTGGGCCTGCCCATGGAGCGGGTCGTCCTCAACGTGGAGGAGACCGGCAACACCAGCGGCGCCTCCATCCCCCTCGCCCTCGCCGACGCCGACGCCAAGGGGCGCCTCAAGCCCGGCGACCGGATGGTGGCGGCGGCGTTCGGAGCCGGCGTGACCTGGGGTGGCCTGGCCTGGGAGTGGGGGGGCGGCTGATGCTCAGCCGTTCCGAGGCGGCGCGCCAGGCGCGGGAACGGCCGCTGCCGGCTCCGGGGCCCCGTCTCCGCCCGGCGGCGCCGACGGGGAGCGTGGCCTGCAAGGGCTGCTCCCGCCGCTTCGTCCTCGAACGCTACGAGCGCGCCCTCCGCGTCTGCCCGTGGTGCGGCCACCACGGCCAGGTGCCGGCACCGGCCCGGGCCGCCCAGCTGGCCGACGCGGGCACCCTGGTGCCGGTCGAGATGGAGGTCGGCGATCGCGACCCGCTCGGCTTCGACGACGGCCGGCCCTACCCGTCGCGGGTGTCGGAGGCCCGGCAGCGCACCGGCCTGCCGGAGGCGTTCCTCATCGCCCGGGCGGAGATCGAGGGCACCCCGGTGGTCCTCGCCTGCATGGACTTCGGCTTCCTGGGCGGCTCGCTGGGCTCCGCCGCCGGCGAGCTGTTCACCCGCGGCTGCGAGCTCGCCGCCGCGGAGGGGCGCGCCCTGGTGGCCGTCGCCAGCAGCGGCGGGGCCAGGATGCAGGAGGGGATCGCCTCCCTCGCCCAGATGGCCCGCTGCACCGCCGGGGTGAGCGCCGTCGCCGACGCCGGCCTCCCCTACATCTCCATCCTCACCGACCCCTGCTTCGGGGGCGTCACCGCCTCCTTCGCCGTCCAGGCCGACATCATCGTCGCCGAGCCGGGGGCCCGGATCGGCTTCGCCGGCGGCCGGGTCATCGAGCAGGCGGCGCACGAGGCCCTCCCCGACGGTTTCCAGACCGCGGAGTTCCTCCTCAGCCACGGCATGGTCGACCAGGTGGTGGACCGACGGGAGCTGAGATCGCTGGTCGGCCGGCTGCTGCAGGCGATGAGCGGGGCGCGCGGCGGGACGGCGGCGCCGGTGCCATTCGACGCCGTCGAGGCGGTCGAGGCGGTGCGATGACCACCGAGGACCCCGTCGCCACCGCCACCCGCGAGCGCGAGGCCTTCGCCGCCGTCGAACTGGCGCGGAACCCCGGCCGGCCGCGGACGGTCCAGATGATCGGCAGCCTCTTCCACGACTTCACGGAGATGCGTGGCGACCGGCTCTTCGGAGACGACCGCGCCGTCATCGGCGGCCCGGCGAGGCTGCACGGGTCGGGTCCCACCCCGGAGGAGGACGTCTGGGTCATGGTGATCGGCCAGGAGAAGGGGACCGACGCCACCACCCGGGCGCTGCACAACTTCGGCATGCCGCACCCCGAGGGATACCGCAAGGCGACGCGCCTGATGCGCCTGGCCGAGAAGTTCTCGCTGCCGGTCATCTGCCTCGTCGACACCCCGGCGGCGCACCCCGGTGTCGGCGCCGAGGAGCGAGGCCAGGCGTGGGCCATCGCCGAGTCGCTCATGACACTGCTGCGGCTGCGCACCCCGACCATCTCCTGCATCCTCTCCGAGGGCGGCTCCGGAGGCGCCCTGGCCCTGGGCATCGCCGATGTCGTCCTGGCGTTGGAGAACGCCGTCTACTGCGTCGCACCCCCGGAGACGGTCGCCGCCATCCTCTACCGCGACGCCGCCCAGAAGGGCCGGGCCGCGGCCGCCCAGCACCCCGGCGTGGCCACGGCCCACCGGCTGGGCCTGGTCGACGAGCTCATCCCCGAACCTCCGCCGGGAGCGCACGCCCACCCCCAGGTCATGGAGGCGGCGCTCCGCGGCGCCTTCGTGCGCCACCTCGCCGCGCTGCGGGCGATCCCCATCGACGAGTTGCTGCGGCGGCGCGCCGAGCGCTACCGCAAGGCGGGAGACTGAGCGGGCCCCCCACCGGTCACCGGGAGGCCGGTCCGGTGATCGCGATCCGGCAGGTCGGCGCGGAGCGGTGGCGGGATTGGCGGGCCCTGCGGCTGGACGCCCTCGCCCAGGCCCCCGACGCCTACCACTCGAAGCTGGCGGACTGGCAGGGCGAGGGGGATGCCGAGCAGCGCTGGCGAGACCGGCTGAGCAGCCGGCCCCTCAACCTCATCGCGGAGCTGGAGGGGGTGGCGGCGGGCATGGCCAGCGGAGTTCGCGAGGGCGAGGACGCGGAGCTGATCTCGATGTGGGTGGAGCCGTTCGCCCGGGGTCGCGGCGTCGGCGACGCCCTCGTCGACGCGGTGCTCGGGTGGGCGGACGCGGCCGGCGCCGCCAGGACCGTGCTCTGCGTCATGGAGGCGAACCACCACGCCGCGGCGCTGTATCGCCGCCACGGTTTCGTCGACGCCGGGCCGGCGCCGTCCCCACCCGGCGCGCCGGCCGAGCGGCGGATGGTGCGCCTCTGAGCTCAGGGCGGGAGGCGGGGCCGGACGGGGACAATCCCTCCCCGATGGACCGGGAGGAGACGGTGGACGGCGCTGCGCTCCACGTCGTCTGGGATTGGAACGGCACACTCCTCGACGACGCCGCCGCCGTCATCGCCGCGACCATCGCGGCCTTCGCCGAAGCGGGCCTGCCCGAGGTCACCGAGGAGAGCTACCGCCGCCACTTCACGCGCCCCATCCGGCTCTTCTATGAGCGCCTCATCGGCCGCAGCGTGGACCCCGACGAATGGGTCCGGCTCGACCACGCGTTCCACGACCGCTACCACGTGCTCTGCGACGCGTGCAGCCTCACGGCCGGCGCTCTCGAGTCCCTGGAGCTGGTTCGGGAGCGCGGGTGGACCCAGTCTCTCTGCTCGATGCTGCCCGAGCAGTATCTCGTCCCCGAGGTGGAGCGGCATGGGATCGGCGGCTACTTCCTGCGGGTGGACGGGCTCCGAGGCGGGGAGCGCGGCGGCACCAAGACGCGGCATCTCGCCGGGCACCTCGACCGGCTGGCGCCGCGGCCGTCCCGCGCCGTGCTCATCGGCGACACGGTCGACGACGCCGTCGCCGCACGGGACGCCGGGGTCGACTGCATCCTCCTCGACGGCGGCGCCGGCCTGCACACCAGCGGCGAGCTGGCGACGGCCGGGGTGCCGGTGGTGGCGACACTGGCGCAGGCGATGGCCCTGGTGGTGGACGAGCGCCCTTTCACGACCGTCTGAGCCGGGCGGTGGGTCAGTTTGAGCCGGGGGGAGTTCCCTCCTGGAAGTAGCGTGTCTCGACACCTTCGTTGGCGAGGATCAGAGCACCGTCGGCCTCAAACCGGAATTGCGTCCTGACCTCCTGGGGGTGTGAAGGCTGATCGCTGATCAACACGTCGCCCTCCACCCGCCACGTCAACAGCATGATGTGGTGACGCTCGCCAACCAGCACGTCATAGGTGACGTGGCCGTTGGCGCCGAACTCCATCTCGACTGGGTTCCCCGCCTCCACTCCATACCACTTCCCGATCAGGCGCGACAGCATCCCTGGAACTCTAGCCGGGAAGAGCGACGATCTCCTCAAACTGACCGACTCCCCAGAGCCGTCCTCGGTTGACCGGTGAGGGCGCCGCCTGGTAGGGTGTGAATTCGAACTGACGTTCGGCCAGACCTCCGGGCGCACCCAGACCACGATGCCGCTTCGCCTCCTCCACCTCGCCGACCTGCATCTCGATCGCCCGTTTGCCCAGATGGGCTGCACCGGCGACCTGGCCCGGCGCCGCCGCCAGGGGCTGCGGGACGCGCTGAGGCTGGCCGGCGAGATCGCCCGCGAGCGCGGTTGCGTGGCCGTGACCATCGGCGGCGACCTCTACGAGCACGAGCGCGCCGGCGTCGCGACCGCCCAGTTCCTCGTCGAGACCTTCGCCTCCTGGCAGCCGATGCGGGTCCTGCTGGCTCCCGGCAACCACGATCCGCTGGTGCCCGGCAGCATCTACCTGCGCACCCGGTGGCCGGAGAACGTGCACCTCTTCCGCAGCTCCCGGCTGGAGCCGTTCGCCCTCGGCGCCGGCCTGACCGTCTGGGGTCTGGGCCACGAGGAGCCGGCCTGGATGGGCAACCCGCTGGAGCGGAGCGCCTCCCACCCGGCGGGGGCGGGGGCGGGGGTGCACATCGCCCTCTTCCACGGAGCCGAGATCAGCTCCCGACCCGACGGCAAGGCCGTCCACGGCCCCTTCCGGGCAGGCGAGATCCATGAGAAGGGCTACGCCCTTGCTCTCTGCGGCCACTACCACGGCCGCCGCGTCGACCTCGACACCGGCCTGGTCTACCCGGGCAGTCCGGAGCCGCTCGCCTTCGACGAGACCGGCCCGCGCGGCCCGGTGCTGGTGGAGGTGGAGACGGACGGGGAGGTCCGCTGCACCGCCCTGGACACCAACCAGTGGCATGCGGGGTCGGTCAGCTGCGACCTCGGAGGGGCGTCCACGGTGACGGCGGCGGTCGATCGGGTCAGCGCCGAAGTGCTGACCGCCACCGCCGGCTGGCCGCTGGAGCGGGCGACGCTCCGGGTCGACCTGGTGGGATCGGTGGCCCCCGGCCTCGCCATCGACCTCTTCGACATCGAGAGCGCGGTGCGGGAGACCACCGGGGTGACGGCGCTGCGGGTCCGCGACCTGACCCAGCCGGCGGCGGACCTGGAGGCCCTCGCGGAGGAGAGCAGCACCCGTGGCAGCTTCGTGCGCGCGGCGACCGAGGCGCTGGCCGCCGCCGGGTCGCAGGAGGAGCGGGCGGTGCTGCAGGACGCGCTGCGCTACGGCCTCGAGGCCTTCGCCGGCAGCGAGGTGGGTCTCCGGTGAAGCTGGAGCGGCTCGAGATCACCGGCTTCGGCCGGCTTCAGCAGCGGCGCTTCGACTTCGGCGAGAGGGTCACGGTGATCCTGGGTGCCAACGAATCGGGAAAGACGACGATGCACCGGGCCGTCCGCGCCGCGCTGTACGGGCTGGAGGCGGGAGGGCCTGGACACCCCCGGGAGCGCAGCGAGTGGGCACGCTGGCTGCCCTGGGCGGCGGGCCGGTACGGAGTGGTGCTCACCTACCGCCTCGACAGCGGCCAGCGGTTCCGCGTGGCGCAGAGCTTCGACCGGGGGAAGATCCGGGCCCAGGTCCAGGAGGTCGGCGGCGGCGACATCACCAACCAGTTCCGGGTCGGACGCCTCGTCTCCCCGGGGCGGTTCCACCTCGGGGTCGAGGAGAGCGTCTTCTGCGCCGCCGCCTGGGTGAGCGAGGAGGGCCTCCGTCTCGGCGCGCCTGACGCCGCACCGCAGCAGGCCGGTCACCTCCGCGAGGCGCTGGAGCGCCTCGTCGACAGCGGCCCCGACGGGGTCACCGCCGCCGAAGCCGTCGGCCGCCTCACCACCGCGCTCGACCGGGTCGGCTCGGAGCGCCGCGGCACCAGCCCGCTGGGCGTGGCCACGGCCCAGCTGCGGCGCCTCGAAAGCGACATCGACCAGGCCCGGCGGCGGCTGGACGCCTTCGCCGCCGAGGAGGAGAGGCTGCGCCATCTGGAGGCCGTCGCCGCCGAGAGCGAGGAGGCGGCGCGGACCGCGGAGCGGTCATGGCTGATCGGCCGGATCGCCCAGCTCGGCGCCCAGGCCCACGACGTGACGGAGGCGGACAGCGACGTCGCCGCCCTCACCGCCGCGCTCCACGCCGAGGCCCCGTACGCCGCCTTCCGCACCGATGACGAGGAGCGCGTCATCACCCTCGGCGCCGAGCTCCACCAGGCGGAGCGCACCGCCGAGGAGGCGGAGGCCCGGCGCAGGGCTGCCGACGGGCCACTGGATGACGTGCGACGGCGCCGGGTTGAGATCGCCGCCGGCCTTCGGGCCATGCCCCGGCCCGCGCCCGGCGCCGAGGCCGCCGGGGAAGCCGCCGGCGAGCTCCGCCAGCGCCTCGCCGTCGCCGCCGCCATCGACCGGCGGGGAGACGACCTGACCGCCGCAACCGCCCGGGACGACGCCCTCCGCCGTGAGATCGCCGCCACCGGCCTGGGCGCCATCGAGCCAACCTCCCTCGACGAGGTGGCGCGGGACATCCAGACGGCGCGTACCGGGGCACGGCGATGGCACGCGCTGGCCGAGACCGGGGCCGTGGCCCTGGTTCTCGGGGGGTCCGCGTCGGCGGCACTCGCGACGGCAGGTCGCGGCGGGCCGGCGCTGGCGCTGGCCATCGCGGTGGCCGCCCTGGTCATCGCTCTTGTGGCATCCGCGGCGGTCGCTCACGGGCGCGCGGCCAGGGCGAGGGACGGCCTGGCGCGCCGCCTCGCGGGCCTCGATCTCGGCGCCGACGGCCTGGATCGGCTGGCCGCCGGCCTCCCCCGGGTCCGCCGTCTCCACCAGGAGCGTCTCGACCTCGAGACGATCTTCGCCGGCCATCGGGCCGAGCTGGAGCGCGCCCGCCAGGGTCTGGAGGAGGCTGTCGACCGCTGCCACGCCCTCGCCCTCGAGGCGGGAGCCGCCGTCCCGACCCGCCCTCCACGGGGAAGCCGGCCCGAGGTGCTGCTGGAGTCCGCCGGGGCAGCCCTGGACGCGGTCGACGAGGCGGCCCGGCAGGCACGCCGCCGCCGCGAGCTCGACGCCGAGGACACCCGGCTCGCCACCCGCGAAGCCGAGCTCGCCGAACTCGGCGAGGAGGCTCACCGGCGGCGCGAGGAGGTCGCGTCCGTCGAGGCGGGCATCCGCCAGGTCGCCGCCGCCGCGGGGATCGACGCGGGCCTCCCCCCCCTCGCCGCCGTGGCGGCCTTCCGCGAGGCGTGCAGTCACCGCCACGAACACGACCGCCTCGCCGCCAGCCTCGCCGAGGCGCACCGGCGCCGCCGCATCGGCGGGGACGCCGGGGTCATCGACCGGCGACGGGCCGAGCTGGAGGCGGAGCTGCGGCGTCGCGGCACCGCTCTCGAGGCCGCCTCCGTGCCGCTCCCACCGGAGGCCGCCGAACTGGTCGAGCTGGAGCGCGCCGCCGTCTCCGCCCAGCAGCGGGCCGCCATCGCCCGGTCGGAGAGCCAGACCCTCGGAGCCCGGCTCGAGGGGCTGACGGCGGGACTGCCGTCATTGGCCGATCTCGAGGACGAGCGGCTGGCGGTCAGCGCCGCGCGGGACCGCGCGCTGCACCAGCAGGAGGCGCTGCGCCAGGCCACGGAGATGATCGAGGCCGCCGGCCGCGGCGTCCACGGGCGGGTGGCGCCCCGGCTTGCGGCCTCCGTGTCGGAGCGCCTGGCCTTCCTCACCGGCGACCGTTACGGCGAGGCGAACGTCGACATCGAGCACTTCGCCGTCTCCCTGGCCTCCGCCGAGCGCGAGGGCCTGGTGCCCCTCGACCTGGTCTCGCATGGCACGCGTGACCAGGTCGCCCTGCTCCTCCGGCTCGCCCTCTGCGAGGTGCTCGGCGATGGCGGCGAGTCCATGCCCCTTCTCCTCGATGATCCCCTGGGCTCCGCCGACCCGGAGCGGCGGCAGAGCCTCCTCAAGTTCCTGGCACAGCTGTCAACAACAAACCAGGTGGTGCTGACGGTGAGTGACCGGGGGGTGGCCGCGACGCTGCTGGCCGTCTGCGATCCCGCCACCTCCTCCGTCATCGACGTGGACGCCGACACCGACAGCGTCGCCGTGCTTGCCCCGGAACTCGAGGTCTGACCTAGAGTTCCGCGGCCACCCGCGACAGCCCCTCCAGGTCGTTCACGGACTGGGGGATGAGCGGCACCTGCGTGACGGCGACGCCGGCGAGGCGGCGGAGGCCCGCCAGCCGGCGCGCGTCGCGCTGGGCGAGCCCGGCGAGCAGGCTGTACGAGCGACCGGCGGCGGAGAGGGCGGCGGCGTCCACCGGCGACCCCAAGGCCGCGCCCAGGCCGGCGGCGATGCGGCCATCGTCCACCATCGCCTCGGCGGCCCTGACCGCCCCATCGTCGGTCAGGCAGTCGGGCCAGACGCGGTTGACCACCACGGCGCGAAGGGGCATGGAGAGCTCGTGGAGCTGGGAGACGAAGTGCTCCGCCTCGGCGCAGGCGGCCTGCTCCGGGGTGGTCACCACGACGAAGCCGACCCGCGAGCTGCGCAGCAGCCGGCCTACGGCGCGAGCCCTCTGCTGCACCCCGGCGTGCAGCGATTGGAGGTCGTTGACGAAGTCGGCCAGCTCGCCGACGACGTCGCCGCCGAGCAGGCGGTCGGCGACGTGCATCAGCGGGGCGGCGGCCAGGTTCATGGCCCGGAAGCCGAATCCGGACGGCCGGGCGAGCCAGGAGATCAGGCGCGCGCCCACGAAGTCGGAGAAACGCTCCGGTGCCTCGAGCAGGTCGAGCGTGGAGCGCGAGGGCGGCGTGTCGACGACGACGCAGTCGTACTCGCCGGCCTCGTGGAGCTCGTACAGTGACTCCATGGCGATGTACTCGTGGCTGCCCACGAAGGCGTCGCTGATGCCCTGGTAGAAGCGGCTGGCCAGGATGCGCCGCGCCGTGCGGCGGTCGGGGGCGTAGCGCTCGACCATCCTGTCCCAGGCGGACTTCTGGTCGAGCATCGCCGCCGAGAGCTGCCCGCGCACGGGGATCCCCGCCCGCCGCAGCCTGGCCGCCGGAACGACGACCGCGTCGGGCCCCGCCGACCGGATGCCGAGGGCGGCGTACAGGCGCCGGGCCGGGTCGACGGTGAGCACCATGACCCGCCGTCCGGCGGTCCGGGCCATCGCCGCCGCCAGCGCCGCGCTGACCGTGGTCTTGCCCACCCCGCCGCTGCCGCAGCAGATGACCACCTCGAGCCCGCCCAGCGAGGTGGACAGCGGTGCCGGGACGGCCGCCGCACCGGCGGCCGACCCCTGCTGTGCGAGGCGGTCGCGGGTCGCGCTCACGGCGCCCCCTCCAGGGCGGCGGCCACCGCGCGCGTGGTGGCGAGGCCGGGCCGGGTCGCCACCAGGGGGATGCCGAGGACGGGGACGCTCATGCCCAGGGCGAGGCGGCGCGCGAAGGGCTGGGCCTGCCGGCTGAGGGCGTCGGCGAGCTCGACCCCGGCGACCAGGGCCCCCACCCCGCCGCCGAGGACCGTCGCCACCGCCTCCCGGTTCGACGGCGCGGAGAGGCGGTCGAGGAGGCCCCTCTGCCGCGGCGACAGCGCGGCCTCGAGGGTGCGGTTCAGGAAGCAAGCCCCCAGGGCGATGCCGGTCCCCTCCACGACCCGGTCGTGGAGGTCGAGCGCCTCGGCCACCGGCATCTCCTCGGGAAGCGCGGTGATGCAGAGGGCGGTGCGGCGCCGATCGGAGACCACGGCGTCGACGAAGTCCACCTGCGAGCGGATCATCCCGCCATGGACCAGGGCCTTCATCGATCGGGCCGCCGTCAGCTGGGGGAGGATCTGGCCGGTGGAGGTGCAGTCCACCACGATGAGGTCCCACACGGGGCGCCCGCCGCTCTCCCGGCGGCGTTCCTCGTAGGCGATCTTGCCCACCATCAGCATGTCCCGGGGGCCGGGCACCCCGGTGGCCACGAAGTCGAAGACCCGGGCCAGCGAGGTCATCTGCGCCAGGCGGGGGACCTTGAAGAAGATCCTCAGGTATTCGTGGAAGGCCTCCTCCGCGTGCAGGCCCATCACCGAGAGACCGGTCTGCACCATCTCCGGCTGGAATCCCGCCGGCGGGTGTCCCAGCGCCTCGGACAGGTCACCCTTGGCGTCCACCTCGACGGCGAGGACGCGCCGCCCCCGCCGGGCGGCGCTGAGGGCGAGGGCGGCACTGACGGTGGTCTTGCCGCTGCCTCCCTTGCCGGTGATGAAAAGGACGCGGCGCTTCAGCAGCTCGTCGAGGGGGGCGCGCCCACCGGCGCGCGCCGGGGAGGCCAGGGCGCCTCAGGCGCCGGCGGCGCCGGATTCGACGGCGGCGAGCACCTCGGCGGCATGCCCGGCCGGACGGACGGCCCGCCACTCCCTCTCGACCCGGCCGTCGGGCCCGATCAGGAAGCTGGAGCGTTCGACGCCCATGTAGGTGCGGCCGTACAGCGACTTGCTGGTCCACACCTTGAACCAGTCGATGAGCCGGTGCTCGGGATCGCTGATGAGCGGGATGCCGAGATCGCATTCGGCCACGAAGCGGTCGTGGCTCTCCGGCGAGTCCGGGGAGACGCCGTAGACGCTCACCCCGTGGCGTTCCAGCTCGGAGCGGACGGCGGTGAACTCCTTCGCCTCGACGGTGCAGCCGCTGGTGCTGTCCTTGGGGTAGAAGTAGAGGACGGTGCGGCGGCCGAGGATGTCGTCCCGGCGCAGGCGCCCGCCGCCGCTCACTTCCAGGTCGAAGTCGACGACCGGGGGGTTGCTCGCCTCCGTCACCCTCCTATGGTACGAGGTGGGCGGGGAGGCACCCGGCACCGCGGGGTCGGCGGGCCCGTTGCGGCTGACCGGCGAGCGGACCGGCAGCTAGACTGGGAGACCATGCTCCTCGAAGAGATCACCTGCCCCGAGGACCTGCGGGGGCTGGGCGCCCACGACCTCAACCGTCTCTGCGCCGAGATCCGCGACTTCCTGGTGGCGGCGGTGTCGCGGACCGGAGGCCACCTCGGGCCCAACCTGGGGGTGGTCGAGCTGACCGTCGCCCTCCACCGTGTCTTCGTCTCCCCGCAGGACGCACTGGTGTTCGACACCGGGCACCAGGCCTACGTCCACAAGATGCTGACCGGGCGCCTCAAGGACTTCGACCACCTGCGCCAGCGGGGCGGCCTCTCGGGATACCCGTGCCGGGCGGAGTCGGAGCACGACATCGTCGAGAACTCCCACGCCTCCACCGGCCTCAGCTACGCCCTCGCCCTGGCCACCGCCCGCCAGCTCACCGGCGAGCCCGGCAAGGTCGTCTGCGTCGTCGGCGACGGCGCGCTCACCGGCGGCATGGCCTACGAGGCGCTCAACAACATCGGCCACCTCCAACCGGAGATGGTGATCATCCTCAACGACAACGGCCGCTCCTACGCCCCCACCATCGGGGGGCTCGCCGAGAACCTTGGCCAGCTCCGCCTCTCGCCCCGCTACGAGGCGGCCAAGGACGCCACCAGCCGGACCCTCCGCCACCTGCCCCTGGTCGGCGGCTCCGCATACCAGGCCGCCAAGCGGGTCAAGGAATCGCTCAAGCAGCTGGTGGCCACGACCTCCCTCTTCGAGACCCTCGGCCTCAAGTACGGCGGCCCCATCGACGGCCACGACATCGCCGCCCTGGAGCGGGCGCTGCGCGACGCGGCCGCGTACCACGGCCCGGTGGTGATCCACGTCGTCACCAACAAGGGCAACGGCTACGCCCCCGCAGTTCAGGACGAAATCGACAAATACCACGGGGTCTCCACCTTCAACCCGGAGGACGGCAGCTTCGCGGTCAAGGGCACCTCCTGGACCGACCACTTCGGTGAGGCGCTTCTGGAGGCGGCCGAGGCGGACAGCCGGATCGTCGCCATCACCGCCGCCATGGCCTCCTCCACCGGGCTGCTGGGGTTCGCCGAGCGCTTCCCCGACCGCTTCTTCGACGTCGGCATCGCGGAGCAGCATGCCGTCACCTTCGCCTGCGGGCTGGCCATGAAGGGGCTCCGGCCCGTGGTCTGCATCTACTCCTCGTTCCTGCAGC